>DASPIW010000029.1:0-98689 GCA_035628915.1 Symbiobacteriaceae bacterium
ATGTCTTAAGCACGCCGCCAGCGTTCGTCCTGAGCCAGGATCAAACTCTCCGAAGAAAAGTTTGTTTCGGCTCTACTTATCGTTCGTACGACTCGCATAGCTCTTTCTCTCTTACACTGTCTAGTTTTCAAGGTTCGAGGCGCTCACCGCATCAGCGGCTCGCAGGAACGTATTCTAGCAAACCAATCCGCCACCCGTCAACACACTAGATGTTGCCGTTTACACCAGATCCTGTTCGGTGTAGCGGCGGCGTCATTTAATTTAGCACATCGCACCGTTCGGTGCAAGCACTAAATTACTGGAAAATCCTGCTGCCCTGCAGTTCTGTGCTCGTCCATTTCCAGGCCTTGCACTTCGGGGGCGGCAGAAGGCATTGTAGCACGCGCGCTAATCCGCGTGCAAGCCGGGAAATCGTGTAGAAACCGCCTGGGCGGAGGAATTTTCTCCGCCCAAGCCTTGCCAACTAACAATACTTCTTCATCCGGGCAATGGTCCGCTCCCGACCGATCAACTGGACAATCTCAAACAGCCCGGGGCTGGCCGTACGCCCCGTAATTGCCACGCGAATGGGCTGGATGCTCTCTTTAGGCTTGAGGCCCATGCCCTCCATGTGACCGCGAATCATCTGCTCGATGGCCTCTTTACTCCACTCCACGGACTGCAGGCCTTCAACCACCGCCCGGAAAAATGGCTTGACGGCCTCGGTCAGGAACTTCCCGGCGGCGCCCTCCTCGACCGTCACCTCGTCCAGCAGGAAGAAGTCGGCATGCTGCGGGACTTCCGCAAGCGTCTGCACTCGCGGCTGTATCTCGGCCATGACGGCCGTGAACCAGTCCCAATCAGCCCGGGCCTTCTCCTCAGTGATCATGCCCGCATCAACCACGAAGGGCAGCGCCAGTTTCGCAAACTCCTCAACCGATTTCTGGCGAATGTACATGCCGTTCATCCAATTGAGCTTTTGGCGGTCAAACACGGAGGGCGCTTTGGTCACCCGGGTGATGTCGAAGTCGGCAATGAGCTCCTCTTTCGTAAGGAACTCCCGACCGCTTTCCGCCCCCGGCGGTGTCCAGCCAAGCAGCGCCATGAAGTTCATGAGCGCCTCGGGCAGGTAGCCCTGCTCACGGTAGTCTCGTACTGCCGCCTCGCCCTTTCGCTTGGACAGCTTGCCCCGATCTTCGTTGGTCATATGCCCGACGTGGCCGATCTCCGGAATCGGCAGGCCGAGTGCGGAGTAAATGAGCAACTGCGCGGGCGTGTTCGGGATATGGCCCTCGCCGCGCAGGATGTGGGTAATCTTCATGGTGACGTCATCGATTACGACGGCGAAGTTATACAGAGGGATCCCACTGGACCGCATGATGATAAAGTCGCCGATAGAGTCGGTCGGAAACTCAATGGGCCCCCGGACGATGTCATTGTACTTGACCACCTCGCCATGGGGGACGCGGAAACGCAAGACATACGGGCGCCCCTCTGCCTCGAAGGCAGCCTGCTGGTCCGGCGTCAGGTTTCGGCACCTCCCCTTGTACTGGTAAGGCCGGTTCTGCGCCTGCGCCTCCTTGCGCCCCTCCTCCTCTTCCTCCTTGGTGCAGTAGCACTTGTAGACATGCCCAGACTCGAGCAATTTCGCCGCGTATTCCCGATACATGTCCAGCCGGTCCATCTGCCGGTAGGGCGGATAGGGGCCGACCTTATCCGGGCCCTCATCCCAATCCATGCCCAGCCAGGCCAGGTCCTCGTAAATCACTGTCTCCCACTCTGTCTTGGAGCGCTCCCGGTCCGTATCCTCAAACCGGAGGATGAACTGGCCGCCGACCTTACGCGCCCACAGCCAGTTAAACAGTGCGGTGTGAACGTTGCCCACATGAATGGGCCCGGTCGGGCTCGGTGCAATGCGTACCCGAATGGTCATTTCCTTGCAACCCCTCTTTTGAAATCAGTGCGAAATAAAGACACAAAAACTCCCGTCCGGTTAGGGACGGGAGTTCTCCCGCGGTACCACCCTAAGTTAGGCCCCAGTGGGCCTCCCTTGGTTCCCGATAACGGTGGAAATCCGTTCGGACCTACTGCCTGCATTCAGTCCGAAGGGCTCGAGGGCCTGTTCAACAGTGACGGGCACCGGCTTTCACCATTCGCCGGCTCTCTGCGGCTCCGCTGAACTGTTTACTAATCCCTGTCCATGCCAGTGAATATGCTTTGCTGTATTTTACCTTGCCTCTTCAGAAGAATCAACCCAGAATTCGGCGCACCAGCACCAAGCTGATTAACCCTGGCACGCCGAGCACTCCGGTCACCACCGCCGAAACCGGGTTCAGGGCCACATGGAAGCCGAACGGCCCACCCACGCCATTAAGGACCCAAAGCGCCAGCCCACCGACGATACTGTTCCCCAGAACCCGTGCCAGCATTTCCAGCTGCCGAGCGAAGACCTGCACGAAAATCAGCACACCGAAGATGCCGACCGCATACCCGAACGCGGTAGTCATGTTCATCCAGTGTCACCCCTGGCCGCCTAACTGTCCCGACTGCTCACGCAGCTTGCGCAGGAGGAGTTTGTACCGCTGCTCTGCTGCGATGATGGCGTGGACCGCATGGTCGACCAACTCGGGTTCACTCACGCACTGGAAATACTGTTGAGCGGTCACCCAGTCCCGGTGCGCCGCATTCACCTGATGGTGGAGACTCTCCTCTGCCTGCCCCGGAGCCCTCTCGTGTTTTTCCCGTCGCAACAACCCGGTCAGGTCCATGTGCATCCCCCTTGGACAAGGTATGCCCGGTGGGCACGTCCGAGCACAGTCTGCACAGAAACGGCTGACCTCAATCGAAAAGGGCGCCGTCAGATCTCACGGCGCCCTTCAAAGGCCTTGGCCAGTGTCACTTCATCCGCATACTCCAGGTCGCCGCCCATGGGCAATCCCCGGGCTATGCGCGTGACTTTCACGCCGAGCGGCTTGATATAGCGGGCAATATACATCGCTGTGGTCTCGCCTTCGGTGTTGGGGTTCGTACAGAGGATGACCTCCTTGACTTTCCCGTCTCCAAGGCGAGCCATCAGCTCGCGCACGCGGATATCCTCAATGCCTATGCCCTCCATCGGGTTAAGCGCACCGTGGAGCACATGATAGAGCCCCTTGTACTCCCGCGTCTTCTCCATAGCAACGACATCCCGCGGCTCCTGCACCACGCAGATGGAACTATGGTCACGTGCTTCATTGCTGCATACGGAACACGGATCCTGGTCCGTTAAGTTGCAGCAGACGGAGCAGTACCTCACCTTGTCCCGGGCTTCTATAATCGATGCGGCGATTCGGTTGACCGTCTGCTTATCCATGTGCAACAGATGGAATGCCAGGCGTTGGGCTGTCTTGGGTCCAATGCCCGGCAACTTGGTCAGTTCTTCGATGAGGCGTGCGATGGGCTCCGCGTAGTACATACCTGCTCCCCCACAATCTGAGAGAAGCCCCTCGCCAAGGGCACGAGGGGCATCCACCTGCAATTAGAACAGACCGGGGATCCGGGGCATGCCGCCGGGCATGACCTTTTTCATTTCGGCCTCGGACATCTCTTCAGCCTTCTTCATGCCATCATTGATAGCCAGCAGGATCAGGTCCTGCAGCATTTCGATATCTTCGGGATCGACTACGTCCTTGGACAGGGTAATCGACTTAACATGCTTGTCGCCGCTGATCACTACCTTGACAGCACCACCGCCGGCAGAACCCTCCACGGTTTTCTGGGCGATCTCCTCCTGAGCCTTCGCCATCTGCTGTTGCATCTTCTGAACTTGCTTGAGCATCTGATTCATGTTACCACCGCCTGGAATCACTTAGAGCCCTCCTCCTCGATGTCGTGAACCAATTCCTTGGGGAATATGCTCCGCGCCATGTCCAGCAGCGTGCGCTCCGCCTCGGGCGCCGCGGCTCCCGCAGCCGGTGCAGATACTGGGTTCGCCTTTCCGGCCGGGTCGTCCGGACCGACTGCCTGCACTTCCAAGTGGGGGAAGCCAAGATGCTGCAGGGCTTTCTCGACGATTGCCTTGTCGTCCTTACGCATAAGCAGGCCTACGAACGTATTGTTGGGCGCCACCAGGACCAGCTGGTTGCCGCGCAGGCGACCGATCCGGGCCTGGGCCAACAGCGGATGGGTGCTGGGCCGCCGCTTCTTGACGAGGCTGAGTACCTCTTCCCAGACCTGTACCACCCGTTCGACCCCTTCGCCGGATGGCGCCTGTGACTCCTGGGTTTGCACGGGGGCTGGAGGCTCATCTTGCCGGGCGGCTTCGCTCTGCTGCGCAACCGGCGCCGCAGCGGGCGTCTCTGGTTGAGCGACCCCCTTGCGCGGGGCCGGCGGCGCAGGCTGGGCGGCTGGAGCTTCCGGCATCTGACCGGAATACAGCCCGCTAAGCCGTATCAAACCAACCTCCACCAGCAGACGGGGAGAGGACGTGAACCGCAGGTCATTCTCCAACTGCGAAATCAGTTTGATGCCGCCAAGAATCTGATCTTGCCGAAGCGTTGCCGCCTGGCTTTTCAGCGATTCAATGGTACCGGCGGGCAGGTCCAGCGTGGTGCCGCCGACGTCTACTTTCAAGAGCAGCAAATCCCGCATGTGACCCAGATAGTCGCGAACAAACTGGCGGAGGTCCTTACCCTGCCGCACCAGTTCGTCGAGCAGAATGAGCACGCCGCCTACGTCGCCGCGGGCGAGGCGGCCGTCAAGCTTGAGGAACTCCTCGAGCGGCGCCGAGCCAAGGACATGGAGTGTGTCGTCAAGGGTAATCTGTCCGCCAACGGCATACGCCATCACCTGATCCAAAAGCGAAAGGGCATCGCGCATGCCGCCTTCCGCCTGGCGGGCGATCGCCGAAAGCGCATCTTCGCCGGCCTTCAGGTGGTATTTCTCGCAGACTTCCCGCAGCCGGCTCAAGATCTCCGGCGTTGACAGGCGGTGATACTCGAAGCTTTGGCAGCGAGAAACGATCGTCACCGGCAGCTTATGCTTTTCCGTGGTGGCCAGGACAAACAATACATGCCCGGGCGGCTCTTCCAGCGTCTTGAGAAGCGCGTTGAAGGCTTGTTCCGTCAGCATGTGCACTTCGTCGATGATGTAGACCTTGTACTTCAACTCAGCGGGGGCGTACTTCACCTTGTCCCGCAGGTCGCGAATCTCATCGATGCCGCGGTTGGATGCCGCATCTGCCTCGATGATGTCCATCGTCTCGCCGGACATGATGCTCCGGCAGGCGGAGCATTCGTTGCAGGGCTCGCCGTCCTGCAGGTTGAGGCAGTTGACCGCCTTGGCCAGAAGGCGCGCGACTGTAGTCTTGCCGGTGCCCCGGGGGCCGGACAGCAAGTAGGCATGATGCATACGCCCATGTATAAGGGCGTTCTTCAGGGTGCGGGTAATATGCTGCTGGCCGACAACATCGGCAAAGCGCTGCGGGCGGAATTCCCGGTATAGGGCGAGGTGAGCCACTGTCATCTCTCCTGCCGACTTGGACTAGCCCTTCACAATTCTACCCCTGGCGGGGGATTCCCTTTCGGATTGCCCCAAGATCAAAGTGCAGAGGGGGCTCCCGCCCCCTCCGCACCTACCTCCCCCTGCCTATTGAGCCCCTGTGCGCCACGTCACGGCGGACAAGCCGCCGTGCCCGTGGCGAGTGTAGTTTCCTCACACCAAAAGAGCAGACCCCTGGAGTCTGCTCTACATGAGTGTGGGAAAGCCGTGCACCCGTCGTCGAACACTGTCTTCCGGGCGGCACCGGCACAGCCTGCTCCGGCCGGAGGCCCCATGGCACAAAGGTCATGCCGCTTACCGTTGCTCCCTCCCGGGCCTGGCGGGTTTCACGGCACACCAGTTGCCTGTGGCTCAACCATCAACGCTGCTCACGCCGACCAGATCCCCACAAGGCATGCCCTCAGACGGGGTTTCCACCCCGCTTTAGCGGATTGTCGGGTTCAGGGCTCCGCTACTGCCCCGTGTAGCACGGCTCTATCAGTATATCCGCCCGAGCTGGTTTGCCATACCTAAAAACCCCGGCCGCACTTCGCTGCACGCCGGGGAAACGTATGTAGCTGGCGGAGGGGGTGGGATTCGAACCCACGGTAGGCGATAAGCCTACAGCAGTTTTCGAGACTGCCACCTTCAACCACTCGGACACCCCTCCGACGACTGGTCACTTGCGGCGGGACCGGAAAAAGTTTTTCATGATCTGGCTGCATTCGTCGGTCAGTACGCCCGCTGTCACTTCCAGGCGGTGGTTCAGGCCTGGATTCTGAACGATCTCCGACAGCTCGCGATCGGCCCAGCCCTTGGGATCATCCGTACCGTACACCAGATGGTCCACCCGGCTCTGCACGAGGGCGCCGGCGCACATTGGACACGGCTCCACCGTCACGTAGAGTGTGCACCCCGACAGGCGCCACCCACCGAGCAACTCTCCCGCCCGGCGGATTGCCAGAATCTCAGCATGGGCAGTCGCATCGTGAGCGCTCTCCCTGAGATTATGCGTCGCCGCCAAGACGACTCCGTCCCGGACAATCACGCAGCCAATGGGAACTTCGCCTTCGACGGCTGCAGCCTCCGCTTCCCGGAGCGCTTCCCTCATAAACTCCTCGTGTCTCATTAGCCCTCACCCAAAGGGAATGGCGCGCCCGGACGGGATCGAACCGCCGACCCGCAGTTTAGGAAACTGCTGCTCTATCCTACTGAGCTACGGGCGCCTGTTGTCTTGAACGTAAAGAGATGTTATCACGGCGGAGCCCCTGCGGCAAGTGCGAGAGAGTGGCACTGGTGGGAAAAAGGCCTTCAAAGAGCGGTAGCCGTTTTCGATACTAGATATAGAGCCTTTTGAAACAAGGTGGTGCAGTCCCGTATGAAGCGTTTTCTTAGCCTTCTGGCCGTCCTCAGCCTGCTGATTGCGGTCTTCCCGGGCCGGGCCCTGGCCCTCCAGCAACTGCTGCCGGAACTGAGCCACAAGTACTACCCCTTGCGGGACGTCGTTTTTGTGGATTTCCATAATCCGTATTTCGCCCCGATCGACACCATCGTCGTGAATATGGTCATTCGTGAAGGGACGGGCCGGAACCGCATCGTGGCCATCGGGCAGGTGTCGTTGCCACCCACGCTCGTGCTCTCGCCAGGTGAGCATGCAAGCGCCAAAGTACCGATTCGGGCCCGGGTCCTGCGGGATATCCCGGCGTTGGCGCAGTTTGAGTTCCGCATCACCGGCCGCCAGCTCACCGACGGCAAGGCGCCGCCTGATGTTGTGCTGCAAGACAGCCCGAACGGATCCACGCTCGAATTCAACCGGGATCCCGACGGCGTGCCCATGGTACTGGGGTTCATCCAACTCAACCCGTCCATTACGACTGAGACGACCGTTACCGTTCAGGCAGCGATCCTGACGTTCTATGATTCCGAGCATACGGTCGTGTGGAGCGAGACCATGCCCATTGGCGGACGATTGACGAATAACGACTCATTGATGATCTGGGGCAAATTCGATCAGATACGCCGTGATCTCGTGCCCGACCTGTCCTCTGTTGATGTGAAGTTTGTCGTGACGCCCGGCAAATGAATGACAACGGGCAGATCCTTGTCGGATCTGCCCGTTGCGCTATGCTGGCGGAGAGGGTGGGATTCGAACCCACGGTGGTTTTCTACGCCACGCTCGTTTTCAAGACGAGTGCCATAAACCGCTCGGCCACCTCTCCATCTGCATGATTGAGTTTACACAAGCCCTTTCATCGATGCAAGGAGAATTCGTGGAAGCAGCCCCGAGATCTGAGAACGGCGCCGCTCGATCGGTTTCGGGCGGCGCCGTCACCTTGCCTAGTCCTTGATTATGTCGCAGCCGGTATATGGCCGCAGCGCTTCCGGCACCGTAATCGTGCCGTCTTCGTTCTGGTGGTTCTCGATGACGGCCGCCAGCGTCCGGCCAACGGCAAGACCCGATCCGTTGAGCGTGTGCACGAACTCCGGCTTGCCGGTCTCGCTCCGGAAGCGAATGTTGGCCCGGCGCGCCTGGAAGTCGCTCATGTTCGAGCAGCTCGAAATCTCGACGTACCGCTCATAACTCGGCATCCAGACTTCGAGGTCGAACTTCTTGTACTGGCCGAAACCCATGTCGCCGGTACACATGAGCAGCTTGCGGTATGGGAGCCCCAGCTTCTGCAGGATCGCCTCGGCGCTGCCGACGATATCCTCCAGCGCCTGGTTGCTCTCCTCGGGCCGGGTGAACTGGACCATCTCCACCTTCTCAAAGTAGTGCTGGCGAATAAGTCCGCGGGTGTCGCGCCCGGCTGCGCCGGCTTCCGAGCGGAAGCAGCCGCTATAGCCCACGTACTTGATCGGCATCAGCTTGGCGTCGATGATCTCATCCCGGTGCATGTTAACGAGGGGCACTTCTGCCGTAGAGCTGAGGTAGTAGTCGGTGTCCTTGAGCGTAAAGACATCTTCCTTGAACTTCGGGAACTGACCGCTGCCGTAGTAGCTGGCCGTGTTCACGATGACCGGCGGCAGAACTTCCCGGTAGCCGTTCTCCAGGTGATGGTTGATGAAGAAGTTGACCAAAGCCCGGCTGAGGCGCGCAATGCCGCCCTTGATGATGGTGAATCGGGCGCCGGTCACCTTGCCGGCCCGCTCGAAGTCCAGGCCGTCCAGGGCCGTGCCGAGGTCCCAGTGCGCCTTCACGGGAAACGCAAACTGGCGGGGAGTGCCATTGCGCAACACTTCCACGTTGTCTGCATCCGTCCGGCCAACCGGGGCTTCCGGGCTGGGGACGTTTGGCAGGGTGTACATAAGCTCCTGGAGTTCCTCTTCGACCTCCCGCCCGCGATCATCCAACTCCTTGATGCGGTCGCCAATGCTTCCCATTTCGGCGATGATGGCCGAGGCGTCCTGCCCCTGCTTTTTCAGGATGCCGACCTGCTTCGAGACGTCGTTGCGCTTCGCCTTAAGCTGCTCCACCTCGGCGATGATCTGACGGCGCTCGACATCGAGGGCCAGAATCCTGTCCAGGTCCACGTCCACACCCTTGTTGACCAGGGCCTGGCGAACCACGTCAGGGTTCGTCCGCACAAACTTCAGATCGAGCATGTTACCTGCCTCCCAACAAACGCTTCAAGTTCACTCCAAAGGGCGGATAGACGATGCCCGCTTCCGTCACGATGCCGGTAATGTACTTGGCCGGCGTGACATCAAATGCCGGGTTAGCCACCCCGATTCCCTCCGGCGCAATCCTGACACCGCCGATATGGGTGACTTCTTCGTGTTTCCGCTCCTCAATCTCAATCTCGTCGCCCGATTCGATGTTCAGGTCCACGGTGCTGGACGGCGCTACCACGTAGAATGGGATGCCGTGTTCGCGGGCGAGCACAGCAACACCATAGGTGCCAATTTTGTTTGCGGTATCGCCGTTGGCGGCAATGCGGTCTGCACCGACAAACGCGATGTTGATCTTGCCAAGACGCATCATATGGGCCGCCATGTTGTCCGTGATCAGCGTGGCTGGAATGCCGTAGTGAACGCATTCCCACGCCGTCAGGCGGGAGCCCTGCAGCACCGGGCGGGTCTCGTCCACATAGACATGGATCCGCTTGCCCTTGTCGTGAGCCATCCGAATGACGCCCAGGGCCGTGCCCCAGTCGACCGTGGCCAGCGAGCCCGTATTGCAGTGTGTAAGCACACCAAATCCGTCGTTGATCAGTTCCTGTCCGTACTCGGCCATCCGCCGGTTGACCGCCACGTCCTCCTCCGCCATGCCCTGAGCGAAGTGGAACAAAGCCTCGGCCACATCCTGGGGCGGGCGCCCCTT
The DNA here is from genome assembly GCA_035628915.1 of Symbiobacteriaceae bacterium. Lineage (GTDB taxonomy): Bacteria > Bacillota > Sulfobacillia > Symbiobacteriales > Symbiobacteriaceae > JARBUG01. The sequence continues at coordinate 9,818 of DASPIW010000029.1, forward strand.
CTGAGTTTCGGCGAAATCCATTACTTTCTGGAGCGCCCAGAACAGGTTGACCGCTGTTGGCCGGGTGGAGCGCAGTTCGGCAGCGGCGCTTTGCAGGCCGGCCCAGAACTCCGGCTCGGGCCGGCTTTTCAGCGCACCGGCGGCCAGGGCCAGGCCGCCGGCGGCCGTCACGCCGATCGCTGGCGCACCCCGCACGGCAAGAGTTTTGATCGCCTCGCCCACTTCGTGGTAGTCACGGCAATCCATGACTACCATCTCGTTGGGCAGGCGCCGCTGGTCAATCAAGCGGACGCAGTCGCGTGAGAGTTCTACAGTGCGCATCAAGAGGGTCTCCCTTCTGGTCAGGCTGCCCGGAATCATCCGAACAATGGTCTCCCCGAAGTAGTTCGGGCATCCCGGAACTGAGGCCGACATCCGGGTTTCGCCGCACTTGATGCCAAGTCCTCCCTACGCGTTCAGGGGCAGGGTGACGAACCGGACTTCGATGATGCCGAGCGTTTCGTTCAGGCGCTCCTGGACATCCGGCTTCAGGGGATCGTCAATCTGCATCACCATGACGGCCTCGCCCCGGGCGGTGGCCCGGCCCAAGTGCATGCCGGCAATGTTGACGTTGTTCGAGCCTAGCACCGAGCCGATTCTGCCGATCATGCCGGGCTGGTCGGTATGCCGGCTGACCAGCATGTACCGGGAAGGCGCCATGTCGAAGTGGAGCCCGTCTACGGCGATGAACCGGAGGCCGCCGTCCCGCCGCAGCATGCCGGCAACCCGGTGCTCGCCCTGGGCGCCTGCCACCCGAACGGTGATCACGCTCGCATCGGTCGAGAGGGCGCCGGCCGCGGATGCCAGGCGGCCGTCGCCGGCGATCGGGGCGTGGGTCAGCGACTTGTTCTCCGAAATTGCGATGCCCCGACGCCTGGCCAGCGTGGGAGCGTTGATATAGTTTACGTGCTCGCCGAGCTGGGCGGCCAGGAAGCCCTTCACGACCGTGTTCGTCAGCAGGTTCGTCGGGTGCTTGCCCAGCTCGCCGCTGTATATGACTTCGATCTGGCCGTAGCTGCCGACAAACGCCTGAGCGAGGAAAGAGCCAAGGGCCTCGGCCAGCGGGAGATGCTGCACCAGCACCTGCGCCTGGTCCCGGGGAATCTGCGGTAGATTGACGGCTTCGGGCACCAGCTCGCCGTTGAGGACCCGCAGCACATACTGTGCGATGTAAGTCCCATTGGCCTCCTGCGCTTCCAGGGTCGTGGCGGAAAGATGCGGCGTTACTACCACATTGGGCAGAGAGAACAGGGGGCTGGCTGTGCAGGGTTCCGTCGCGAAGACGTCAAGGGCGGCGCCGCCCAGTTTGTTCTCCTTGAGGGCCTGGTACAGTGCCTCTTCGTCGACCATGCCGCCGCGGGCACAGTTGATGATGCGCGCCGTGGGCTTCATCAGCGACAGTTCCTTTTCCCGGATCAGGCGGGCGGAGTCCTTGGTCTTGGCCGCATGAATGGACAGGAAGTCCAGTTCCGGCAGCATATCCGGAATTTCGGCGACCATGGTGACGCCCAGCTGCTCTGCCCGGCCGGGCGGCATGAACGGGTCATAGGCCATGACCTTCATACCGAAGGCCCGGGCCCGGGCCGCCACCTCTGAGCCGATTCGGCCCAGGCCGATAATGCCCAGGGTCTTGCCATACAACTCGGTGCCGACGTAGGTCTTGCGGTCCCAACGGCCTTCCTTGGCCAGCGCATTGTGCGCCTGGGGAATGTGGCGCGCCAGGGCGATCAGCAAGCCAAAGGCATGTTCCGCCGTAGAGAGCGTATTGGCGCCCGGGACGTTTACGACCACGACCCCCCGCTCAGTCGCGGCTTCTACATCGATGTTGTCGACACCTACGCCGGCCCGGCCCACCACCTTCAGCCGCTCGCCACGGGCCAGCACGTCGGCTGTCACTTTCGTTTCGGACCGCGTGATCAGGGCGTCGTACTCCGGAATAATCTCCAGCAGTTCGGCAGCCGAGACCTTCTTGACGTCAACCTGATGTTCGGCTCGCAGCAACTGGATCCCCGCTTCGGAAATGGCCTCTGCCACCAGAACGCGCATTGCTGGTACCCTCCCTTGTTGTATTACCCCCGAAGCCGGGCCACCCACACCTGCTGTGCCGCCCCCACAGCAGCGCCAACGTTGTCAAGCTTGCCGTGAAGGGCGAGTGTCGTTTCGGTGGCAGCCAACGCTTGCAGCACATCGTTGGGTGTCACGTAACCCAGGTGGCCGATGCGGAAGATGGAGCTCTCCAGGGCGCCCTGGCCGCCCGCCAGCTGGACCCCCAGCCGGTCCCGGGCCGTCTTTCGCAAAACCTTCGGCTCCAGAGGCGCCATCACTGCCGTGACTGCGTTGCTGGCCCGGGCTTCGTCCTTCGCCAGCAGTTCCAAGCCCATAGCCTTCACGCCGGCCCGGCACATCTCGCCCATGAGGCGGTGGCGTGCCCAGGTGTTTTCGAGCGTCTCTTCCCGCAGCATCTGCAGTGCAGCCTGAAGGGCATAGAACAGGGAGATTGCCGGAGTATAAGGCGTCTGCCGCTTGGTGTAAGCGGAATGAACAGCCTTCAGGTCCCAGAAGAACCGGGGCATCTTGTTGGTTTGCGACAGGGCCCGGGCCCGCTCACTGAACGAAATCAGAGAGAGACCGGGCGGGCACATCAACGCTTTCTGGGCGCCGGTCAGGACCACGTCGAGGTCCCAGGCATCCGTCTCCAGGGGCAGGGCGGCCATGCCGCTGACGCTGTCGACCATGATCAGCGCCCCGTGCTCCCGTACTACACGGGCGATGGCCTGCACATCGTTGGTGACGCCGGTGCTGGTCTCGTTGTGCTGAATCAGCACAGCCTTGATCTGCTTGTCCGTATCAGCGGCCAGGCGCTCTGCGATTTTCGCCGGGTCGGCCGCCAGCCCGGCAGCAAACTCCATCCGCTCCACAGCGAAGCCCAGGGCGCCCGCCACCTTGAACCAGCGATCCCCGAAATCGCCGATGGTGACACTCAGCACTTTGTCGCCGAAGTTGAGTGTGTTGACCAGGGCCGCCTCCCAGCCGCCGCTGCCGGCGCCAGGGAATACGTAAACGGGCTGCTCGGTGCGGAACACGTACTTCAGGTTCGCAGAGACCTCATCAAACAGGGTGAAGAAGGCCTCACCACGGTGGTTTATCATGGGCCGGGTCATGGCTGCCGCTACCTGAGGCGGTATCGGCGTGGGTCCGGGAAGCATCAGCAGGGACTTCTCTTTAATCAAGACAGGCTCACCCTCCTTATCTGGGTCAAACGGCTGCCGGGCAGCAGCAAAAACCCCGTCCCCGGCAAGCTCGATGCCACACACGTGTGGTGTCGAATCTGCCAGGGACGGGGCTAACCCCGCGGTGCCACCCTGTTTGGCTGCTTACCCGGTCAGCGGCCACTGTCAAGTTGGTCCCGAAAAAACGACACTCCCGCCCCTGAAAGTCAGGGACGGGAGTTGCATTCCCGCGGTGCCACCCGGACGTTGGCGCCGGCAATGCCAGCAGCCCACTCACGCCGGCTGTAACGGGCCGAACCCGACCGGGTCATCCCCGGGCCCTTAGGGGCGGAAGCATCCGTGGAACGCCGGCTTGCACCAACCGCCGGCTCTCTGTGGTTAACCGCGAATGATATTCCCCATCAACGGGCTGATATTATCCCGGAGTATAGCACCTAATCCTGGCAGAATGCAATAGGGCTTTTTGCGTTTTCCCCGGCAGAATGATTGTGGTGATTAGCCGCGTGCCAACTCTTGGGCACAGCGCGCATCGGAACAGATCGCTTTTCCGTTCGACGGCCGATTGCAGACGATGCAACGGTCGTAGGAAGTCGGATCCCAAATCGGAGTAAGCAGTTCGTCTGAAGCCTCGGCCCTCCGGGTGTCGGACACGTTACATCCCCCCTTGTCGTCGGATGACTAGTATATGTGACCGCTTGGGATCGGACTCCGGCTTTTCCTACTTCCAGAAGTTACATACACGGACACCTTGCGACGATAGTCGACGATTTTCCGCCCAGAGTGAAGAGTCTGGTAGGGCTTCTCGCTCATTGAATTGCTGGCGGTGGTGGTAAGCCACACCCGCATGAAGACGCTCGAAAATGCCCTGGAGCGGTATCGAACGGCCAACGGCTACTGGTACTCTCACGCCGTCGACGACAACGTGCCTGGTGAAAAGGCTCCTCCGGACCTTGCGCCGTCTACACATACTGGAAGCCGGCCCCCATGATGGAAGCCGGCTGTGATCTAAACCACCACTGGAACGGCACCGAGGGCCATCTCCACAAACAGCCGGTGAATACGCCGGTCTTCGGTGAGCTCCGGGTGGAACGCTGTGGCCAGATGGTGCCCGTAACGGACCGCCACCGTCTTGCCCTGGTGCGTCGCCAGCACCTCCACGCCCGGACCGGTGGAGGCCATGAACGGCGCCCGGATGAACACTGTATGAATCGGCTCCGTCCCGACGGCGGGCATGGTTAGCGGCACTTCGCACGAGTCGACCTGCCGGCCGAAGCCGTTGCGCTGGACCGTCATCGGTATGATGCCGAGCAGCGGCTGGCCCACCTTTCCTCCCAGCACTTCGGTAGCCAGGAGGATGGCGCCGGCGCACGTTCCATAGCACGCTCCGCCCGCAGCTGCGAACGCCCGGACGGCGTCGACCAGGCCATAGTGCTGCATCAAGTCGCCAATGGTAGTGCTCTCGCCGCCCGGAATGATAAGCCCCCGCAGCCCTTCAAGATCCCTGGGCCAGCGGACTGCGACCGGCTCGACGCCAACGGCGGCGAGGGCCCGCACGTGCTCAGGAACGGCGCCCTGCAGCGCCAGTACGCCAAAGCGCTGCTTCGACATGTCCTACCACCCCCGGGGAGCCATCTTTTCCTCGTCCCGGAGGGTGTCGAGGTTGATGCCGACCATGGGCTCGCCCAGGTCCTCGGAGATGTCCGCCAGCACCTTGGGATCGTCGTAATGGGCGGCAGCCAGCACGACCGAACGGGCCCGCTTTTCGGGATTGCCGGACTTGAAGATGCCCGACCCGACAAAGATCGCCTCGGCGCCCAACTGCATCATGAGGGCTGCATCAGCCGGTGTGGCAATGCCGCCGGCACTGAAATTGACCACAGGCAGCCGGCCCAGCCGCTTCACTTCGCGGACAAGTTCATACGGAGCGCCCAACTCTTTGGCAATGGTCATCAACTCATCCTCGGGGGCGCCGATGACCCGCCGGATGTCAGAATTGATCTGCCGCATGTGGCGCACCGCTTCGACCACGTTGCCCGTCCCCGGCTCGCCCTTGGTCCGGATCATGGCGGCGCCTTCGCCAATACGGCGGAGAGCCTCGCCCAGGTTCCGGGCGCCGCACACAAAGGGCACCTTGAACTTATGCTTATCGACGTGGTACTGGTCGTCAGCCGGGGTCAGAACTTCCGATTCATCGATATAGTCGACGCCCAGCGACTCCAGAATCTGCGCCTCAACGAAATGCCCAATCCGGCACTTGGCCATGACGGGAATGGTTACCGCCGCCATGATCCCCTTGATCAGTTTCGGGTCGCTCATGCGCGCCACGCCGCCGGTCGCCCGGATGTCGGCAGGCACCCGCTCCAAGGCCATGACGGCCACGGCGCCCGCTTTCTCCGCGATGACGGCCTGCTCCGGCGTAACGACGTCCATGATGACGCCACCCTTAAGCATCTCGGCAAGACCAACCTTGACTTTCCACGTACCCTGTTCAGTCATGCTGATGTACCTCCCTGACTTCCCCTTAGTCTGCCTCAGCTAGGAAACACGCTTGCCTCTTATCCTACTTGGCTGCAAATGGCCCGTAAACATCCAAACATCCACTACAATTGGACCAATCCAATCTTGGTTTCAAACCAACCATCCAATCAAAGCAGAAGCAACCCCCCGGATTCTAATCCGAGGGGTTGCCAGTCATGCTAGATTTCGTCCTCATCCTTTGCAACCACCTGCGCCACCGCCGAAACCTGGTCGTTGGCATCCAGGTTCATCAGCTGGACGCCTTGCGTACTGCGGCCGTACCGGCGAATCTCCGTGACAGGAATCCGAATCAGCACACCCTGTTCGCTGACGATAATCAAGTCGTTGCCGTCGCGCACCGTCTTGATGGCCACCAGGCTGCCGTGCTTCTCGGCGACCAGTTTGATGGTCGTCACGCCGCGGGCGCCGCGCCCGTAGGTGGGGTATTCCCCAAGGGGCGTGCGCTTGCCTACGCCCTTGGCCGTTACAACCATCAAATCGGCGTCGGGATCGACAATATCCATGCCGATGACCACATCATCGTCCGCCTGCAGGTTGATGCCCTTCACACCCCGGGTGTCGCGGCCCATCGGGCGGACATCGTCTTCATGGAAGCGCAGCGCAAACCCGGCGCTGGAGACCAGAATGATCTCGGCGTTGCCGTTGGTCAGCTTGACGCCCACCAGCGAATCATCATCGTCCAGCTTGATGGCGATGATGCCCGTCGCCCGCACATTCTCATAGTCACCCAGGGCAGTCTTCTTCACGATGCCCTTTTTGGTTGCGAAGAAAAGGTAGTCCTCCTGGCTGCCTAGCTCGCGGACGGGGATAATGGTGTTTACCTTTTCCCCGGGGTTCAGCTGGAGCACGTTTACCATAGCGGTACCCCTGGCCTGGCGGGAGGCCTCAGGCACTTCGTGGCACTTCAGGCGGAAGACCCGGCCCTTGTCCGTGAAGAACATGAGGTAATGGTGCGTCGTGGTGATGAAGAGGTTCTCGATGAAATCCTCTTCTTTCGTCCCCGCGCCCTGCACGCCACGCCCACCCCGGCGCTGGGCCCGGTAGGTGCTTACCGGCACCCGCTTGATATAGCCAGTATGAGAGACGGTGACGACCACATCTTCTTCGGCGATGAGGTCCTCAACCCCGATCTCCCCCTCCTCCGCCATGATCTTCGTCCGGCGGGGATCGGCAAACCGCTTCTTGATCTCACCAATTTCCTGCTTGACGATGTCGTACTGCATCCGCTGGGATCCCAGCACAGCCCGGTAGTAGGAAATGCGGTCCATGAGGTCGTTATACTCCTCCTGGAGCTTCTCCCGTTCCAGGGCAGTCAACCGGCGAAGCTGCATGTCAAGAATGTGCTGCGCCTGGATTTCGCTGAAGCCAAAGTTCGCCATCAACCGGTTGCGCGCTTCGTCCGTGGTCGGCGAAGAACGGATGGTGTTGATGACCTCGTCAATGATGTCGAGCGCTTTGAGGAGGCCCTCGACGATGTGGGCCCGGGCTTCGGCCTTGGCCAGGTCAAAGCGGGTCCGCCGAACGATGACTTCCAACTGGTGCTGGAGGTAATAGTGGAGCAACTGCTTGAGGTTGAGCGTCTGGGGGCGCCCATCCACCAGCGCCAGGTTGTGAATGCTGAAGTTGGATTGAAGCGAAGTAAACTTGTACAACTGGTTGAGGACCACGTTGGCATTGGCGTCACGCCGGATCTCTACGACCACTCGCATGCCGGTCCGGTCGGACTCATCGCGCAGGTCAGTGATGCCCTCAATCTTCTTTTCCCGGTGCAATTCCGCGATGCGCTCAATGAGCTTGGCCTTGTTAACGTTATAAGGCAGCTCCGTGACAACGATGCGGTTCTTGCCATTCGCCAGCGTTTCAATCTGGGCTTTGGCGCGCATGGTAACGGAGCCCTTGCCCGTCTGGAATGCCTTGCGAATGCCTTCCCGGCCAAGAATCAGGGCACCGGTCGGAAAGTCGGGTCCCTTGATGATGGCGTTCAGCTCTTCAATGGTCACCTCTTGCGGGACGGGCGCAATCGCCCGGTCGATCATGAAGGTGATGCCATCAATCACTTCGCCGAGATTGTGCGGCGGCATGTTCGTCGCCATGCCGACAGCAATGCCCGTCGAGCCGTTGACCAGCAGGTTGGGGAACCTTGCCGGCAGGACCGCCGGTTCCTTCTCGCTGTTGTCGAAGTTGTCCTCAAAGTTGACGGTGTCCTTTTCGATGTCCGTCAACATTTCGCCGGCCAGCCTCGAGAGGCGCGCTTCGGTATAACGCATAGCCGCCGGGGGGTCTCCGTCCACCGAGCCGAAGTTGCCCTGGCCGTCGATGAGCGGATATCGCATGACCCAATCCTGAGCGAGGCGGGCCATGGTGTCATAGACCGCACTGTCACCGTGCGGATGGAATCGACCCAGCACATCGCCGACAGTCTTGGCGCTCTTACGGTATGGCTTGTCTGCCGTGTTACCGGCATCGTACATGCCAAACAGGATGCGGCGCTGAACCGGCTTCAGCCCGTCACGGACGTCAGGCAGAGCACGGCCCACAATGACGGACATCGCGTACGTCAGGTACGACGTTTCCATCTCGTGTTTGATTTCTTTGGGTAAAGTCTTCTGGGCGAAGTCTCCTGCCACAGGACTGTCCTCCTAAACCTGCCTGACTAGCCGATGGTATCGAGGTTTTGAACCAGGTGGGCGTTCTTCTCGATGAAATTCCGGCGGGGCTCCACCTTGTCGCCCATCAGGATTTCAAACACCTGGTCCGCCTCCATCGCGTCTTCCATCTCGACCCGGAAGAGCGTCCGTTTGGTCGGGTCCATGGTAGTTTCCCATAGCTGCTCCGGGTTCATTTCACCAAGGCCCTTATAGCGCTGCGGCTTCTCGGAAACCCCGCCGATGCGCTGGATGATGGCATCCTTTTCTTCGTCCGAGTACGCATAGTACTGCTGCTTACCCTTTTTGACCATGAACAGCGGCGGCCGGGCGATATATACGTAACCGGCCTCAATGAGCGGCCGCATGTACCGGTAGAAGAACGTCAGCAGCAGCGTGCGAATGTGGCTGCCGTCAACGTCGGCGTCGGTCATGATTACGACCTTGTGATACTTGCACTTGGTCACATCAAAGTCCTCGCTGACGCCGGTGCCCAGGGCCGTAATGATGGTGCGGACTTCTTCATGCCCGAGGATCTTGTCGAGCCGGGCCTTTTCCACGTTGATGATCTTGCCGCGTAGCGGCAGGATAGCCTGCGTACGGCGGTCACGGCCTTGTTTGGCGGACCCGCCTGCCGAGTCGCCTTCGACGAGGAAAAGCTCGCTTTCCGCGGGGTCGCGGCTCGAGCAGTCCGTAAGTTTGCCGGGCAGAGAAGAGATTTCGAGTGCATTCTTCCGGCGCACCAGTTCACGTGCTTTGCGGGCAGCTTCCCGCGCCCGGGATGCGCTGATCGACTTCTCGATGACCCGCTTGGCAACTGCAGGGTTCTCCTCGAGGTACTCGGTGAGCTTTTCTGACACCACGCTGGCCACCAGCGTCTCCATCTCCGAGTTGCCCAGTTTAGACTTGGTCTGGCCCTCAAACTGGGGGTTCTGCAGTTTGACTGAAACGATGGCGGTCATGCCTTCACGAATATCCTCGCCGGAAAGGTTGTCCTCCTGGTCTTTCAGGAGCTTGGCCTTACGGGCATAAGAATTGATGACACGCGTGAGGGCTGTCTTGAGGCCGGTCTCGTGCGTGCCGCCTTCCATCGTCCGGATGTTGTTCGCAAAGCTGTAAATGTTTTCGCTGTACCCATCGTTGTACTGAATCGCTAGTTCGACTTCCTGAGTCTCGAACGCCTGGTTGACGTAGATGGGCTTGGCATGCAGCACTTCGCGGGTGCGGTTCAGGTACTGGACGAAGGACTGGAGGCCTTCGTTGAACTTGAACCGGTGCTCGCGTTCCGTGCGCTCGTCAATCAGCTTGATCATCAGGCCCTGATTGAGGAAAGCGTAGTCCCGGATGCGGTTAACCACCACATCCGCCTCAAACTGGATTGTCTCGAAAATGGCGGGGTCTGGCCAGAACCGTACAAACGTACCGTGGGCATCGGTATCGCCGATTCGGCGCAGGTCATACTGGGTTCGACCGCCGTCGGCAAATTCGATCTCCCAGATGCCCCCCTTGGTATTCACCCGGACGTAACACCGGCTGGAGAGCGCGTTAACGACCGATGCACCTACGCCATGCAGGCCGCCGGACACCTTGTAGGCTCCGCCACCGAACTTGCCGCCGGCGTGAAGCACCGTATATACAGTTTCCACAGTGGACTTGCCCGTCTTGGAGTGAATGTCCACCGGAATACCGCGGCCGTTGTCCTCAACGCTGCACGAACCATCCTTGTGCAGTGTAATGACGACACGATCGCAGACACCGGCCAAACGCTCGTCCACAGCGTTGTCTACGATTTCCCAGATCAGGTGGTGCAGACCGCGAACAGAAGTGCCGCCGATATACATGCCCGGGCGCCTGCGGACCGCTTCGAGGCCTTCCAGCACCTGGATTTGCTCGCCGGTATACTCGCCCGTAGAAGTGGTTGCCAGGTGCTCCCCCTCGGCCAAGGGCTGGTTCTTCTCCTGTGACACCGAGGTTCCTCCCTCACGTGGATAAGGATCAATAACAGAACAATGTTAGCACACAGAAGGGTTTCCTACAAGCTAATTGGATGTGATCCCCAGATCCAGCACGACGTTGCTATTCAAGAAGTCGGCGCGCTTCATGAGGGTGAGAGATGAGATGGGCGATAGAAAAACCTCTGTGTCTGTAAGCACAAGGCTTTTCGCATCTCCGCCGGCAATGTCGGTGACCTTTTTCTCGCGCTGCGCCAGGGTAAGGAATTCACGCGTGGTTTCAGCCGTCATGCTGCTACGCAGATCCATAATCGCCACGACACGCTTGAGACTAACGACCACGTCTGCCCCTACATGCAAGAACATCAGGTCAACCCCCCCGTATCCCATTCAATAGCGCCGGCTTTCACCCGGAACAGGCGGTGCTCCATCTGCCAGGATCGCACCATGAGATCCTCCAGGTCGGTGCAGCTGACAAACGTTTGGATCCCTTCACGCACGGCGCTGAGCAAGTAATGCCGCCGGTGCGGATCCAGTTCGGATGCGACGTCGTCGAGCAACAAAACCGGGTATTCCCCGATTTCCTCGGCCATGAATTGCAGTTCGGCCAGTTTCATGGCCAGGACCGCTGTGCGCTGCTGTCCTTGTGACCCGTACAGTCGGGCGTCGCGATCATTAATCCAAAACGCGATGTCGTCGCGGTGGGGTCCCACCAGCGTAACCTGGCGGCGAATCTCTTCGCGGCGGCGTTGCTGAAGCTGCGAAAACAAGCGCTCGAAAACCTCTTCCAGCTCCGGCGATTGCTCCGGTTCGGCGCCTTGGCTCTGATATTCCAGGCGCAGCACCTCTTTCCCGTCGCTGAGGAGATCGTGATACTGGGCGGCAAGCACGGAGAGCCGCCGGACGGCCTCGGCCCGCCGGACGACGAGTTGGGCGCCGGACTGCAGCAATTGCTCGTCGTAGATAGACAACAAGGCAGGATCGACAGGATCCTGCTTGAGGATGGTGTTCCGCTGAGCCAGCGCTCGATTATAGGTCATGAGATGGTACAAGTAAGTCTGGGAGATCTGTGAAAGCTCAATGTCAAGAAAGCGGCGGCGCCCGGCGGGCGGCCCTTTGAGCAACTGGAGGTCATCCGGAGAAAAGAAGACAACGGCCAGATTGCCGACCAGACGGGCAATTTTCTTTTCGGCCACGCCGTTGATTTTTAGCTGCTTGCGGGAATCATGACCGAGGGTAAGCTCCAGCAACATTTCTCCAGTCTTGCGCTCCACAGTAGCACGGGCGGTAAGGGATGTCTTCCCCTCCTGAATCAGTTCCTGATCGCGACTGGTGCGATGGCTCTTGCCGGTGGCCACAAATGCGATGGATTCAAGCAGATTGGTCTTTCCCTGGGCATTGTCGCCGAAAATCACGTTGAGGCCCGGCGAAAAGCGGGCGCTCATCGCACTGTAATTGCGAAAGCTTTCGAGCTGCAAAGAGGCCAGGTACACCGGGGTTACGCCTCCTCCCGGGCAATGACCCAGCGGCCGGCACCGACAAGGGCGACGCGGTCGCCCGGGCGCAGCTTGCGCCCACGGCGTGTTTCCACTTCGCCGTTCACCTGCACCTGTCCGGAGGCAATAAGAGTCTTGGCGTGGCCACCTGTATCGACCACGCCTGCCCATTTCAGGAACGCATCGAGGGTAATGTACTCCGTTCGGATCCCCATGGAGATTTCCGGCATGAAAAGACTCCTAATACGTGATCAGCGGCAGCACCACATAGATAAAGTGCGTGTTGCTGGCCGGATGCAGGCGGGCGGGATTGCGGCTGCCCGAGCACTGGAACTTAAACTCGGCTTCTTCAAGCACTTTGAGGTAGTCGATCAGAAACTTGGAGTTGAAGCCAATATCGAGCGGATCGCCTAGAAGGGCGCCCGACGGCACTTCTTCGTAGACCTGACCGACTTCCGGCGTATTGGAGGTAATCGTAACGCGCCCGTCTCCCAGCCCAATCTTGACGGCTCCGTCTTTGGCGATCAGGGCTGCACGTTCAATGGCCTCCAGGAACTCGCTGCGGTTCAGGGTGATTTCGGTCGGGTAGTTCTGGGGCACAAGGCGCATGACGTCGGGATACTGGCCCTCGAGGAGGCGCGAGATTACGCGGACCTTGCCCAGGTCAAAGAAGATCTGATTTGCAGTGACGGCAATGCGCGCGGTATCGGCAGCTTCGCCGGAGAGCAGCCTGCCGAGTTCATTGAGCGAGCGGCTGGGGATGATCACGGAGAAGCTGTGGCCGGCGGGGTTTTCTGCGTCAGTCTCGGCGTAGGCGATCCTTACGCCGTCCGTAGCCGTGCCGTTAAGCCGGTTTTCACGCAGCTTGAAGAGCACACCCGTGAGCCATGGCTTGCTTTCATCGTGGCCTGCTGCAAATGTTGTTTGGCGAAGCAGATCCTTGAGCAGCACCTGGCTGGCCGTAAACGCTGAGGCACCCTCCGTGTCCGGGACGCTCGGGAATTGCTCAGCAGAGAAGCCATGAATCACATATTGTGACTTGCCCCAACGTAGGGTAGCGGTGAAATTACGGAGATCAGCCGTGAGTTCAATGTCGCCAAAGGGAATGCGGCGCACCAGGTCAGTCAGGTAGCGGGCGGGAAGGACAATTTCACCTTCGGCAATGACGTTGCAGGGGATGCTGGACTCAATGGCCAGCTCCATGTCAGTGGCGCGCAGCGTCAGCGCATTGCTTTGGGCGCTGAGGTAAACACCTGATAGGACCGGAATGGTGTTCTTCGTGGACACTGCCTTGGCGACGGTGCTCAAAATGTTGGTGAGCGCTTCCTGGCTGATGGTGATCTTCACGGGAGTCCCTCCTTTGGGGCAGCCGGTGCGGCTTTTGGTGTTCACCGCGTTGGTGTGCAATGGGGTCAAAGCAGCAATGATCATTGTAACGCCTGTGGATTTGTGGAAAACCCAGTGGATATCTACTGAGTCCTGGATCGCGGGACGCGATAACTTGTGGGTAAGGGCGCGCGATTCATGCACATTCGCGACCCGGTCTGGGGAGATTGGCTGTCGAATGGTTTATGAACAACCCTACCCACAGCCTTTATTCACATTGTGTGGACGAGCCCCCGCTCAATCAGCGCGGATCCGCCCGATCAATTGCTCGATGGTGGCCGAAAAGGCCGGATCGTTCCGGATGTCTTCGGCAATCTTTTCGCAGGCATGGATAACGGTTGTATGGTCCCGCCCGCCAAACTCCTCGCCGATTTTCGGCAGTGAGGAATCGGTCAGCTCACGGGAAAGATACATGGCGATTTGGCGGGGGAACGCAACACTCCGGGTCCGGTTACGGACCTCGAAATCCTGCATTCTGATGTTGTAGTGCTCAGACACGACTTGCTTGATCGTTTCGATGGTAATCTGTTTCGGGCGGTTGGGCGGGAGGATGTCCTTCAGGGCATAGAGAGCAATTTCGTAGGTAATCGGGCTGCGCATCATGCCCGAGTATGCGACCACGCGAGTGAGGGCGCCCTCAAGTTCCCGGATGTTTGTTTCGATATTTGAGGCAATGTAGCTGAGCACTTCGTCAGGAACATCGAGCGATTCTATCCTTGCCTTTTTCCGCAGGATCGCAATCCGAGTTTCCAGGTCCGGCGGCTGAATATCGCAGATCAACCCCCATTCAAATCGGGAGCGGAGGCGATCCTCAAGGGTCGGGATCTCCTTGGGCGGCCGGTCGGAGGAAATCACGATCTGCTTATTGGCTTCATGTATGGCGTTAAACGTGTGATAGAACTCTTCCTGGGTACGCTCTTTGCCGGCGAGGAATTGAATGTCGTCGATCAGCAGTACATCGACGTGACGATACCGATTTTGAAACTCCAGGGTAGAGTTGTCCCGCAGAGCGTTGATGAACTCATTCGTGAAAGTCTCAGTGGAGACATAAGCAACACGTGCGTACGGGTTCTGGGACACCACAAAATGCCCAATGGCGTGCATGAGGTGCGTTTTTCCGAGGCCCACGCCACCGTATATGAAGAGAGGATTGTAAGCCTTGGCCGGGGTCTCAGCGACCGCGAGTGACGCGGCATGAGCGAAGCGGTTCGAGTTGCCAATAACAAAGGTTTCAAAGGTATAGCGCGGGTTGAGCGGCTTCATCAGCACTTCGGGCGTTGCGTTGAGAGCCGCATTAGGTTGGGTGACGGAAGGGCTTTCGGCAGCGGCCGGGCTTGCCTGGGCGCCACCCGCATTGGGCGTGAAATCTTCGATGACGTTGGGGTTTGCCACGAATTTCAGAGACATATTCCGCTTAGTCAGGTCCTTAAGAGCCTGACGTAATAGAGCGCCATAGCGCGATTCCATACGATCCTTGGCGAATTCACCCTGAACGGCGACGATGATTGTGTCATCGACAACCGCCACTGGCCTGGTTGTCTTTAGCCAGTTCTCGATGCTCGATTTGGGGAGCTGATGCTCCAGAACATCGAGACATTGCTGCCATACCTGAGACAACTCAGTCTTCATCAGGTGATCCTCCTCAGAAGGATGCAGTAATCGCAGCGGGGAGAGTGACGGCAAGAGCAATATCAGCATACCTTCGACAGTAGTATCAACACGTTATACACAACATTGTCCACAAGTTGTGTATAAAAAGATGTGAGCCTGTTCCGACCTCCGCCGCGCGGCGAAAGTGGACGGGCTGCACGACTCATCATAGCAGAGGCAAATAAAGTTATCAACAGGCCCCGAGCAAAGTGCTCACAAACGATCCCGGGTCTGGGGAAAAGGTACGGCGCGTTCTGGATAACCTCCTGCCGATCGGGGGAAAATCTGTGGGTGTTCTGGCGTGAAGTTGTGGAGTATGGGGATAGGTTGTTCATGATCGTGTGGACACGCATATTAAATGAAAGCCGCGCGAAAGTCGCGCGAAACCCGCGCGAGTCGGTGGCCGGACAGGCTGTCCCCGTTGCGCGGGAATCTGGGGGGAAAGTTGTCCCTGAGCAGCGAACTGCAAAACCGCCCAGGGGAGGAGCAGACTGGCTTGACGGCCAGTTGACCCTGGGGTATAATCTCGCGTGTGCTTTCCTTGGCGAATGGTTAGGGGGTGTACTCGTTGAAGCGCACGTTCCAGCCGCACAACCGCCAGTATAAGAAGGTTCACGGCTTCCTCAGCCGTATGAGCACTCGCGGTGGTCGTAAGGTCCTGAAGGCCCGGCGTCTCAAGGGTAGAAAGCGTCTCGCTGTCTAAGCCGCGGCCATCTGTCGTGGCTCTTTTTCCATCACGGCTGAGTCTACCCGTCGAATGGAGAATGGAGGTGGGGAGGGAGTCGCCGGTGCCCGGTCGAATCCTTCCCCAGTTAAATGAGACGTAGGTACCGGCTCAAATCGAGTTTGAGTTTTCAGGCCGTCTACACAAAGGGCAGGTCCGTGGCCAACAAAGCGGCCGTGCTATATGTGCTGCCTCAGAAACCTGCAGGAGAGTGGAGCCGAGTCGGTTTCGCCGCAGGGAAGAAACTGGGGAAAGCGGTAGTCCGAAACCGGATCAAGCGCAGAATCCGAGAAGCGGTGAGGTTGATCTGGGCGCGCGTGAAGCCTGGCTATCTCTTGATTGTCATCGCCCGGCAAGGCGCAAAAGATATGTCTTTTCAGCAGTTGCAGACCAGGGTGAGCGAGCTGTTTGAAAGGGCCGGCGTGCTGAGAGCGGAAGGACAAGGGTCATGAGAGTCCTGTTGATGGGGCTGGTGCGGTTTTATCAGCGTTATTTGAGCCCCCTGAAAGGCGGTCCCACTTGTCGCTTCTATCCGTCATGTTCGCAATACGCCTACGAGGCGTTGGAGCGGCATGGAGCGATCAAGGGGACTTATTTGGCCATGAGGCGGGTATTTCGCTGCCATCCGTTCCATCCCGGAGGGTACGATCCGGTTCCGTAGCTAGTCGCCGGGTTGGCACGTTTGAAGAGGGGGTTTCTCCGCGTTGTTAGCAAGTTTTCTGGCGCCCGAATGGCTTGTCAATCCGATGACGGATGTTCTCAATTGGTTCTACGCGTTGACGGGCAACTACGGTTGGGCGATAGTTGCGCTCACCCTCGTAGTGCGTGTCGTGATTCTGCCGCTCACCGTTTACCAGATGAAGTCCATGAAGAGGATGCAGGAAGTGCAGCCGCTCATGAAGCAGCTGCAGGAGAAGTACAAGGGTGAGCCCGAAAAGCTGAACCAGGAAATGATGAAGCTCTACAAGGAGCAAAAGGTCAATCCTTTTGCCGGATGTCTACCGCTCCTGATTCAGATGCCCTTCCTATACGCGATCTTTGCGGTCCTGACTGCCATTCATCTTCAGGATGCTCTTTTCCTTGGGATCAACCTGGACGTGCCCTCGATCCCGCTGGCCATTTTGACCGTCGTGTCGATGTTTGCTCAGAGCTGGCTATCCGGCGCTGGTAATGATCCGAACCAGAAGATGATGGTCTATCTGATGCCGCTAATCTTCGGATACATTACCTTTACGATGAAAGCCGGCGTCGTCTTGTACTGGGTAGTCTCTACGATTTTCGGGATTGTGCAGCAGGCCATCTATCCCGGGTTCCCAAAGCTGAAGGGCACCGGGAAGAAAGGGGAAGCTGGAGCATGAGGTCGGTTGAAAAGACCGGTCGGACGGTGGACGAGGCTCTGGCTGCCGCCCTGCAGGAATTGGCGGTGCCGTCTGACCGAGTGAAGGTCGAGATTGTCGACGAGGGTAAGGGCGGCTTCCTTGGCATTGGTGCAAAACCGGCTGTCGTCCGCGTTGTGCTAAAGGAATCGCGCAAGGAAAAGGTAGAACAGTTTCTGAATGGTGTCTGTGGTGCTATGGATGTCGACGTTTCGGTCACGGTGAAGGAAGACGGGGAGAATCTGCACGCTGACATCACCGGGGCGGAGGCCGGCATATTGATTGGCCACCACGGGCAAACTCTGGATGCAATGCAGTATCTCCTCAACCTGGTAGCTTCCAAGGTGGAAGAGGGTGGCCAGCGCGTGGTCCTTGATGTAGAGGGCTACCGCAAGCGGCGTGAAGAGACTCTTACCAGGCTGGCATCCCGTCTGGCGGAGCGGGTGCGGCGCAACGGGGAACCCATGGTTCTGGAGCCGATGTCGGCTCATGAACGCAGGGTGATCCACCTGGCACTGCAGGACGATCCGTACGTGATGACCGGGAGCGAAGGGGAAGACCCCTTCCGGCGTGTGGTCATTCAGCCCAAGCGGTAATGGCAGAGGAGCGGCCTGGTAGCAATGCTACTGGGCCGTTTTGGTTCAATCCGGTGAAGGGGGCGGACAAGTGTGACAACCGGAGATGACGCGATTGCCGCAATCGCAACGGGCATGGGGGATGCGGGGATTGGGATCGTGCGCATCAGCGGAGCTGACGCGGTGGGGGTGGGGAACCGAGTCTTCCGGCCTCGCCGGGGTCAGGGGTTGTCGGCCCGGAGATCCCACACCATTACATATGGCTGGGTTGTCGACGAGAGCGGATGTACTGTGGACGAGACTCTGGCCCTGGTGATGAGGGCGCCCCGCTCTTTCACGGGGGAAGATGTGGTCGAATTGCACTGCCACGGGGGTCAGGTGGCGGTGCGAAGGGTCTTGGAGGCGGTGCTGCTCGCGGGCGCCCGGATCGCGGAGCCGGGGGAGTTCACCCGCCGGGCCTTCCTCAACGGGCGAATCGACCTGTCGCAGGCCGAAGCCGTCATCGACATTATTCGAGCCAAGACCGACAAGGCACTCACGGCAGCTGTTAATCAGTTGCGCGGAGGGCTGAGCGAACAGGTTAGGGAGATTCGCGACCGGCTCCTGGAAGCCGCGGCTCATCTCGAGGCCGATATTGACTTTCCGGAGTTGGAGCTTGAGGTTCAGGCTTTTGATCTGGTTCTTGAGACCTGTTCGTGGGGAGTCGACCGGATTCGGGCACTGTTGGCTGGGGCCAGGCAGGGCAAGCTTTTGCGCGATGGGTTCCGGGTAGTGTTGGCCGGGCGTCCCAATGTAGGGAAATCCAGTCTGTTGAACCGGTTGCTGCGGGAGAACCGCGCCATCGTGACTGAGGTGCCAGGTACTACCCGCGACATCATTGAGGAATGGATCAGCCTGCGGGGGATGCCCGTGGTTGTGGCGGATACGGCCGGAATCCGGGAGACCGCTGATGTGGTAGAGCGCCTGGGTGTCGACCGGAGTCGCGCGACGCTGGAGAGGGCCGATTTGATCGTGCTCATTGTCGAAGCTCCGGTTGGCATTACGGAAGAAGATCGGCAGATAGCAGGGTTGTTACCTGTTGGTATTCCGAAGATTCTGGCAGTAAACAAGGTGGATTTGACTCCCCGCAATAGTCTGGAGGCCTTTGGCGGTGTGGTTGAGAGAGCCCCGGTTTTGGGGCTCTCTGCGGAGGCAGGAATTGGGCTGGAGGAGTTGGAGATTGCGATTGCCGAAGCCGCTGGGCTTAGCGATCGGGAAGAGAGCTTGATCGCCAACGCCAGGCAAGAGGAGGCCTTCCGCCGAGCTCTGTCGCACCTGGAGTCAGCTCTGGAGACTCGTCAGGCAGGTTTCGGCTCTGATTTGGTCTCCATCGATGTGCGTGGGGCTTGGCTGGCGCTTGGAGAGATCAGTGGAGAGAGCATAGCGGACGATTTGTTGGATCAGATCTTCAGCCGGTTCTGCATTGGGAAGTGAAGCGGGCATGGGGCTGACAAGGGCGTATGACGTGGTAGTGGTGGGAGCTGGGCATGCCGGCATTGAGGCTGCGCTTGCATCCGCACGGATGGGGATGCAGACGGCGTGCTTTACGACGAATCTCGACAACGTTGGAATGATGAACTGCAACCCATCTGTCGGTGGCCCGGCTAAGGGGCACCTCGTACGGGAAATCGATGCTTTGGGCGGGCAAATGGGACTGACAGCCGACCAGACATTCCTTCAGATGCGGTTGCTGAACAGTGGCAAGGGTCCGGCCGTACAGGCGCTGCGGGCGCAAGTCGATAAGCGGGCATACTCCTGGGCCATGCGCCTTGTGATGGAGCGCACGCCGAACCTGGATCTAAAACAGGGTATGGTGCAAGATATCATAGTGGAGGAAGGCCGGGTGCAGGGCGTTGTCACGGCAACGGGCCTGTTCTTTGCCGCAAAAGCCGTAGTGTTGAGCACCGGGACCTACCTGCATGGTCGGACAATTGTCGGCGACGTTCACCGGCAATCGGGGCCGAGCGGGCTGGCGCCTGCGGTCGGGCTTACTGCGAACCTCGTGCGGTTGGGATTGGAAGTAGGGCGGTTCAAGACAGGGACCCCGCCGCGCGTGGACGGGCGGACGGTTGACTTCGGCGTGATGGGCCGGCAGGATGGAGACGAAGAACCCTGGCGGTTCAGCTTCATGTCTCCGCGGGAGACGCGGCCGCAGCTTCCTTGCTGGTTGACGAGCACCAATGCCCGGACCCACGACATTATCCGCGGAAATCTGCACAGGGCGCCCCTGTATACCGGGGCGATTGAAGGCCGCGGCCCGCGGTACTGTCCCTCGGTCGAGGACAAGGTGGTTCGTTTCTCAGATAAGGAGAGCCACCAGGTCTTTTTGGAGCCAGAGTCATGGGATAGCACCGAAATGTACGTCCTTGGGCTGTCCACAAGCCTGCCGGAGGAGGTACAGATCGAAGTACTCAGGTCAATCCGTGGAATGGAAGAGGCCGAACTCCTGCGTGCTGGGTATGCCATTGAGTATGATTACATCATTAGCACGCAACTGAAGCCATCGCTGGAGAGCAAACGGGTCAAGGGACTCTTTTGCGGCGGGCAGATCAATGGGACATCCGGTTATGAGGAAGCGGCAGCCCAAGGGTTGATGGCAGGCATCAATGCAGCGTGCTATGTTCAGGAACAGGGGCCGCTGGTCCTGGGTCGCTCCGATGCATATATCGGTGTTCTGATTGATGACCTGGTGACCAAGGGGAGCCCGGAACCATACCGAATGATGACTTCACGCGCGGAGTATCGGTTGCTGCTGCGGCAGGACAATGCCCACCTGCGGCTAACCGAGCAAGGGCGGAGGATTGGCTTGGTTGATGACGCGCGGTGGGAGAGCTTTTCGGCGCTACGCGAGGGAGTTGAAGGGGAGCACCGGCGGCTTTCGAAAATGACGATTACTCCGAATGACACTGTGCAGATGGTCTTGCGTGAGGCCGGCAGTACCGAGCTGAAGACCGGCGTCGGGGCAGTGCAATTGCTGAGGCGCCCCGAAATCAGGTATCAGCATTTGGTGGCGATGGACGTGGGCAAGCCCGACCTGCCACGGGCGGTGCTTCAGGAAGTTGAGACGCTCGTAAAGTACGAGGGTTACATCCAAAAGGAAATGGATCAGGTTGAACGGCTGAAGCGGCTTGAGGCGAAGCGGCTGCCGGCCGATTTGGACTATCAACACATGAAGAACCTGTCAACGGAGGCTCGGGAGAAGCTGAGCAAGGTACGACCGGAGACCCTGGGACAGGCCAGCCGGATCGCCGGTGTTTCGCCGGCTGATGTGGCCTTGCTGATGGTGTACCTGGAGCAGCGGCGTTCGGACCGTTGAGAGGAGGTCACAGAATGGAGCAGCGCAATCGGGAATTGCTGTCTGCCGGACTGGCAAAATACGGGGTGGTCCCGAGGGAGAGGCTGTTGGATGCGCTTGTGAAGCATCTGGAGATGGTCGTGGAATGGAACGAGCGTGTCAATCTCACAGCCATCACGGACGAACGGGAGATGGTGCTTAAGCACGTGGTTGACTCCGCTTCTGCCCTTGCCGCCATTGAAGTTACCGGAGAGACGCAGATCCTTGACGTTGGAACCGGGGCCGGATTCCCTGGGGTGGTGCTGAAGTGTGTCCAGCCGGCGGCCCGGGTGGTATTACTTGAGTCGCTGAACAAGCGGTGCACCTTTCTGCGGGCGGTCGGGGACGAGGTGGTGGAGAGCCTCGGCGGACCTCGAGGTGGATTCGAGGTGCTATGGGGACGCGCCGAAGACTTCGGGAAGGACCGCAAATACCGGGAGAGGTTTGACGTTGTCATAGCCCGCGCCGTCGCCGAGCTTCGGGTGCTCGCGGAATACTGCCTGCCGTTCTGCCGGGTAGGGGGGTTGTTCCTCGCGATGAAGGGCCCGTCCGCCGGGGAGGAAATCGCAACGGCAGAGAGCGCCATTGCAACCCTCGGGGGGACGTTTGTGGAGGTTCGCCGGATCGAGTTGCCTGAGGAGGCAGGTGTGCGCACGCTGATTCTGGTAAAGAAGGTACGGGGTACTCCGGCGGGCTATCCTCGGAAGGCTGGCACGCCGGCAAAAAGCCCGCTGTGAGAAAACCCGTCAGAGAGCGTCATAACGCGTTCTGGGGGCATTCAGCGAAATGGGGTGTCGCAGTAGCGGGCGCCCCGAAAAAACGGCTCTAGCGTCGTTATATGAGATTGACATTTGTGAGGAGCTTGGTGAAATTTCTGGCTGCGAGGATTGGCCCCGCTGTAGGCACAGCGGGGTCTTCCTCGTATCAGGAGAGTAGAGTATGATGGTGAGCGCTGCGGCTCATTTATCCGGGGTGCAGAGAATGGCAGCCGTCTGGTGCAGGAACGAGATGCGGTATGCCGAATCCCTTACGAGTTAAGCGGCGCGGTCCGGAGATGAAATTGTACTACCGGGGGGAGTGTCGTCTGTGGGGCGCGTAATTGCAGTGGCCAATCAGAAGGGCGGCGTTGGAAAGACCACTACGTCGGTGAACCTAAGCGCATGCCTGGCCGAAGCGGGCAAGCGCGTCCTTCTCATTGACATCGATCCTCAAGGGAATGCCACCAGCGGATTGGGAGTCGATCGCAAACTGGTGAACTCATCGGTCTATGACCTGCTGCTGGAAGACATGTCGCCTTTGGAAGCCATGGTGTCCACCTCGGTGCGGGGTTTGCACGTGGTTCCGGCGACTATGGATCTCGCTGGGGCGGAGATCGAACTGGTGCCGAGAATCTCGCGCGAGAATCGGCTGAAGCGGGCGCTGGATCCAGTGCGGGACCAATTCGACTTCATTCTGATGGATTGTCCGCCATCCTTGGGTTTGCTAACGATCAATGCCCTGACGGCGGCGGACTCGATTTTGATTCCGATTCAGTGCGAGTATTACGCACTGGAAGGTCTCTCGCAGCTCATGGATACGTTCAAGCTTGTCAGGGAAGCGCTTAACACACGACTCGAGGTGGAAGGGGTCCTTCTTACCATGTTCGATGGTAGGACGAATCTCAGCATCCAGGTCGTGGAGGACGTGAAACGATTCTTCCGGGGTAAGGTGTACCGCACGATTGTCACGCGGAATGTCCGTCTAAGCGAAGCGCCGAGCCACGGGTTGCCGATTACGTCCTATGATCCGAAATCGAAGGGCGCTGAAGCGTATACAGAGCTGGCCCGGGAGGTAATTGAGAATGTCGAAGAAAGGGCTGGGTAGAGGGCTTGGGGCGCTAATCCCTGAAGTCGATGTAGGGGAGAAGGAGCGGGATGCGATTAGTGAGCTGGACATAGTTGCGATCGAGCCCAACCCCAAGCAGCCCCGGAAGAGCTTTGACCAGGAGCGGTTGATGGAGTTGGCTGCCTCCATTCGGGAGCATGGCGTTGTTCAGCCGATTGTGGTTCGGCCCAAGGGCCAACGCCACGAAATTGTGGCTGGTGAGCGCCGATGGCGGGCGGCCCAATTGGCCGGATTGAAGAAAATCCCTGCGTTGGTCAGGGAGTTCTCCGAGGCCGAGACCATGGAGATTGCCCTGATCGAGAACCTGCAGCGCGAGGATCTGAATCCGCTGGAAGAGGCGGAAGCATACCGCATATTGCTCGAAGAATATCACCTTACGCAGGACGAACTGGCACACCGCTTGGGGAAGAGCCGGCCACAAATCACAAATACGCTTCGCCTGCTCCACCTGGGCGCCACGGCTCGTTCGGAAATACAGGCCGGTCGGATATCCATGGGACATGCGAAGGTGTTGCTTGGCTTGGAGGACGGAGCCGAGCAGGATGCATTGGCGCGGAAGGTGGCTTCCGAGGGGCTTTCTGTGCGTGAGCTCGAGACGGCGGTGAAGGCAGCCCAGGCCGTGAAGAGGCCCGCTGTGAAGCGAGAAATGCATAGTGTGCCCTATGACCTTCTCGCCGTGCAGACTCGGTTGAGCGAATTCTTCGGGACGCCGGTGAAGGTCGCAGGGGGAGAGGAGAAGGGGAAGATTGAGATCACGTTCTTCGGAACTGAGGGATTGAACCGCATTCTGGAGGCGATGGGGTTGCCGGAAATGGCTCCCGTGACGCCCCCGAGAGAGAAGTTTCGCGTGTAGGCCTAGTATGTTCCACGTGGAACACTCGAGGCCAGAGGAAGTGTAATGTTCCACGTGGAACCCGGAGTCCCTGCTGTCACTATCACCAAAGGAGGTCCACCGGGTGGGCGCCTCAGTCTTCGACCCCGTAATTCTCACTGCAGTGGCTGCAATTCTTGCATTCGCTGCATTGGTTCTCTCCACAGTGCTTGCTGTGCGCCAGTCCAAACTTCTAAAACGGTACCGACTCCTGCTCAATGGCGAAAATGGAAGAGACCTCGAAGAAATACTCCTCGGCCAGGGTGCTGACATTGAACGACTCCAGGCTGAGTTGGTGCGGCTGCAGCAGCGCACGGACACGCTGACGAGTGATGCTCGCCTTCATGTTCAGAAGGTCGGAACGGTCCGGTTCTGCGCTTTCCCCGATACCGGCAGTGACCTTAGTTTTGCCATCGCTCTACTCGATGCCAACGACAATGGCGTCGTACTATCAAGCCTGTACGGAAGAAGCGAATCACGCACGTACGCCAAGCCCATCCAGGGCGGAAAATCAACCTACCAGCTGTCTGATGAAGAGAAAGAAGCCATCGCCCAAGCGATGGCACAAAGACAGCAGGGCGGGCGCCCCAACTAAACCACATCCTAGTGCCCGCGGAAAAATCACAGCGCAAAAAAGGAAAAGGGCCGCCTGAGTGGAAATACCCAGGTAGCCCATTTTTCGTGCCCATAAGTATCCATGTGATTGTGGAAAGGGGGCTGTCCGGGTGCCAGCACGCAAAGGTCTGACCGTTATCCTCGTGCCGGAGACCGGCAAGCGGACAGTCACCTTCCGCTTCTCTCCCTTGTGGGCAATCCCGCTAATCCTGCTCATCTTGGGCCTGGCCCTCACTGCAGCATTCCAACACAGGGCCAACCGAACACTGGAAGCCCAACTAACCGAGTTAGACTCACTGCGCAGGACGAACCGGGTTCAGGAAGCCCAAATCGAAACACTGCAGACGAAAGTGGCGGAGACCGACCAGAAGCTGACCGAATTGGAGACGCTGGAAGCCGAACTCCGTGAAATCGTCGGTCAGACCTTGCCCTCACGGAGTGACCGGACGGAGCCTGTTTCGGCCGCTTTTGATGGGCGCGGCGGTCCGCCAGATGCTGGTCAGACATCTACGAACCTACCTACATTGGGTTCTATGCTTCCTCCTGATGTTCGGGCCTACTTGTTTGCCAAGCGGGATACCTTGCCGATGGACTTGCGGGCGCCGCGGCCCAAGCAGGAGGTCCCGGGCACGACAACCCCGAAAGCGGACGACTTGGAGACCAGGGTTGACCGGCAGCTCACCCTCATGGAGCAGCTGGCAGTCGATATGGTCGAGAGCAAGCAGGCGATTCTGGAGCAGCAGGACTACCTGGCTCACCGCCCGGCGGGACTGCCCATCTCGGGCGGCCTCTTCACTGACCGCTTCGGATGGCGGTGGAGCCCGTTCGGCTACGGGCGCCAGTGGCATGACGGCCTGGACATCGCACAGGATTACTGGACGCCGGTTGTTGCCGCGGCTGAGGGTGTGGTCACTTACTCCGGATGGATGAGCGGCGGCTACGGGTACACAGTGGTGCTTGAGCACGGATACGGATTTGTGACCCAATACGCCCACATGATTCAAACCAAATCCGAAGTGGGCGAAGAAGTTCGGCGTGGCCAAGTCATTGGCTGGGTGGGCAACAGCGGAAACAGCACTGGCCCGCATCTCCACTATGAGGTCCATGTGAACGGTGTCCCGGTAGACCCCGTCAAATACCTAGAGTAAGGAGAACCTGCCATGCCAGTGTTCGGCGCCTCGAAAAAGACCGCTGACAGTCTCGGCTATGATAAGGTCCAGACCATATTAGGCGAAGGCACGGAAATTAAGGGTACGATTCAAGCCACCGGCGTAGTTCGCATCGATGGTACCCTGGAGGGCACCATTATCCACGACGGTGATCTGATCGTCGGTCCCAAAGGAAGGGTCATCGCCGACATTCGCTCCAGGGGACTTGCCGTTGCCGGAGAAGTGAGGGGCAACGTCCAGGCGGAGGAGAAGCTTGAGTTGCTGCCTGGCGCCCGCCTGTATGGCGACATAAGGTGCGGGCACCTGGTGGTGCACGACGGAGCCATGTTTCATGGGCGCAGCCTGATGGCAAACGACGAGCAGCAGGGAACGGCGCCCGGGAAATAGAACCCTAGCTCCCTGAGTTGTAGCCAATCGCCCGCCCTGGCAAACCAGGACGGGCGATTCGTCTACAGGCGGCCCACGGGGAGGGCACGGCAGGCTCTGTGGTTTTCCAGCGCAGCAATTCCCTGCAGAATGCCGGCGGCAGCAACGCGAGCCATTCGGTAAACGAGGCTCAGCCGCGTATTTTGCAGGACCAGATACTCCATGAACCCGCCAACGTTTACGATCCCGGTTACATAAACCTGCCCGACTTCCGGCAGTGTCTTGTTTACAGCAGCACCAGGCCTGAGGCTTCCCTGACCGACGGTCAGATAGCCGACCGATTCCACCCGGCCAAGGCTGGCGTCTACCGCCAGCACAAGCGGCTTAACAAAATGCTTCTCTACCCAGCCCATCGTATCCGCTAAGTTTGTGGCATGAACCGGGTTATCGAGAGTTCCGAACACGGTGCAGCCGCTCAATGCCTGTTCCTGTAGGTAAGAGCCAACCAGCGGTCCGAGAGCATCTCCGGTGGAACGGTCCGTACCGATACACACAAGCACAATTTCGCCGGAGTCTTCCACGTGCCGGATGCCGTATTCGTACACTGCCCTGGCCACTGAGGATTTGGCATCCGGTGCATCCACGTGGACCCTCTGTTCCTGAGCACAGAGCGTCTGTTCGGTAAGCAGCTGAAGCCAGCCTTCCCGCAACGGAATTCCCCCTGCCTGTCCGCGCGATATCCGTATTGGGAAGTATATGGCGAGCGGGACAAACCTATGTACAGGCCGAGCCGAAGGAGGAGACCATGGAGAACGAGGAACTTGCCCAGTGGATCAAAGCGGCGGATGCCCAATATGCAAAGGGCCGCACGGACGGGGCCTTCGAAGCTTACACAGCCGTCCTTCAGCAAGATCCTGCTGTGGCCTGGGCTCATAGTCGGATCGGAGCCATACTTGCCCAACGGGGCAGATTGGATGAAGCCGAACAGAGCCTGAACAAGGCGCTGGAGCTGGACCCGGAGTTGCCCCAGGCCCACAGCAACCTGGGGAATATCTACTATACCCGCGGCGAGTACGATCGGGCTGTGGAGCGGTACCAAATTGCCGCCAAGCTGGATCCGGCCAATCCGGTCTACCATGAAAACCTCCATGCGGCGTTCAAGAAGCAGAAGAAGTATACAGAGGCAGTAAAGGCCCTGAAGCAGTCCCATAAGCTGGTCCGGGACAAAGCCAACGTGGAGACCCGGTCGCAGTTCCAAGGGATGAAGCGGCGCTTTGGCTGCGCCAGTGTCCTCTTGGTAAGCGCCCTGTTAATTGCTGCATTAGCCTTCTTCCTTACCTTTGCTTAACAACTCCAGCGACTGCTGAAAGCCCCTTTGTCAACCGGGCGAGAGGCCACCTGTCAGCGGGCCGGCAGAAAGCCGGCCCGCTGGTTGTTCGCCTGGCGTAACAGGTATATCCTTAGATTTGGACCCAAATGGCAATTTGTTGAGGCAGAGGCTGCTGATCGCCTTTGGTAAGGACCTAAAGCGCATATCCCTCTGCGAATACCTATCATTACGGCGCCCGATAGTACGGAAAGAAGGTGGGGATAAAGCGTGGAGTGGCTTCAAGCAATGACACCAGTGGATTACGGCATCATTGTGGTAGTCGGAGCAGCTCTCCTGATTGGGTGGGCCCGTGGTCTGGTTGAGGTGCTGACTGGCTTCCTGGTCTTTCTTGTGGCGGCCTTCATTTCGGGGCGCTACGCAGAGACTGTATTGGGCCTTCTGAACCGAATGTGGAACGTCCAGCACCAACTTGCCGGCGTTTTTGAACGTCAGCTGAACTTGCCCGCAGAGGCCCACCGTGTTCCGGCCAGTGCCATCCCACTCGAGCGGGCAGCCGATTGGATCCGCACAATTCCGATTCCAAAGGGGTTCCGTGAAACACTTGCCCAGCGGCTCGTTGACTGGTCTGAAGCCGCCGGTAACCAGACCGCCGCCGACTTCATTACCGATCAACTGGCCAAAGGTGTGCTGACCACCATTATCTTTGTTGTCATGGTGGCCTTGATTTCCTGGGGACTGGCGCTGATTTCAAAACTGGTCAGCGACCAGATTAAGGAGATTCCGCTCGTGGGTACGGCAAACCGGTTTCTGGGCAGCGCAGTGATCGGGTTCTCGGCGGCAATGATTGTCGCCCTCATCGTCGGTCTGATCGGCCCCATGCTCTCGATGTACGGCGGCAGCGCGGCGGGCAAGGCACTTGAGAGCGCTCAACTGGCGCCGACCTTCCTGAACCTGTATCATTGGTTGCAGGCGGTCCTGTTTGGCCATGGGGGCGGACTGTTCTTCATTTCGGGAACGTGAGTAGCGGTAGTGGAGTGATTTCCGTATGGATCGGGTCAAGTATGAGATTGGCGACGTAGTGAGACTAAAGAAAGCTCACCCCTGCGGATCGGATAAATGGGAGATCTACCGGACCGGTATCGACTTTGGCCTCAAGTGCCAGGGCTGCGGCCACCGGGTGATGATTCCGCGCGTCAAGTTTGAGAAGGCCGTTCGGGAGCGTTGGCCAAAGAGCGGTTCCACGGGTGACGCATAAGACTGCTTGAATGTTGGATTCGCGCGTGATATAGTTGATTGGACTCGCGCGCAAGCCGAGTTCATATAGGCGCAGCCGTTCCGGCTGCTGCCTCCCTGCCCCCAGAGGGGCCACTAGACCAGAGGGAGGAGGTGTTTACCCATGAGGTCTTACGAACTGATGGTGATCGCCCGTCCGGATCTTGATGAAGCAGGCAACCAGGCTGTTCTGGATCGAGTTTCCGGTCTCGTCACCGCTAACGGTGGCGCGATTGAGAAAATTGAGCCTTCCCGGAAGCAGCGCCTGGCCTACGAAATCAAGGATTTCCGCGATGGCATCTACACGGTCGTCAACTTCAAGGGCGAGCCGAAGACCGCGGAGGAACTCAACCGCGTTCTGAAGATCACAGATGAAGTGATCCGGTTTATGATCGTCCGGCCGGAGGAGTAGCCGCAAGGAGGTAAGGATGTGCTTAACCACATTGTTCTGATCGGCCGCCTTACCAAGGATCCCGAACTGCGGTATACCACGAGCGGTAAGGCAGTCGCTACTCTGCGGCTGGCAGTGGACCGGGGGACTACCAACCCCCAGGGCGAGAAAGAAACGGACTTCATCGATGTGGTCGTTTGGGAACGGCAAGCTGAAACAGCAGCAAACTACCTCCAGAAGGGCCGCTTGATTGCGGTCCAGGGGCGCCTGCAAATTCGCCAGTACGAAACCCAGGAAGGCCAGCGCCGCGAGAAGGCGGAAGTGGTGGCCAGCCAGGTACGCTTTCTTGATCGCGGTCAGGAAGGCGGAAGCAGCGCCGGGGGTGCATACGCCGGCGGCGGCAGCACTGGTGGCGGCGGTCCCCGTAAGGAGGCCCCGAGCATGGGCAGCGAGCCGAATTTCCACGATGACGATGATGTCCCCTTCTAGGGAAAGGAGGACAACACAATGCGTCGTGAACGTGGTCGTCGTCCGAAGCGGCGTGTATGCAGCTTCTGCGTCGATAAGGTCGAGAACATCGACTATAAGGATGTTAATCGTCTGAAGCGGTATATCACCGAGCGCGGTAAGATTCTGCCCCGCCGCATCTCTGGCAACTGCGCTGCTCACCAGCGTGGTCTGACCCAGGCGATTAAGCGGGCTCGTATCGTGGCCCTTCTGCCGTTTACCGTCGAGTAAGCGGGTACTTTCGCATCGAACGGGGGCGCCGCACCAGCGGTGCCCCTTTTCCTTCAAGGGTACAGTGCAGGAGTCCTTATCCAGGTTGGCGAAGTGGACGCCCCGAGGAGTCGATTTACCTTGCAGAGACGTTCAGGCGTTCAGGGCATGGTTTTTGGCGGCATTATGGCCGGCATTCTGCTGGTGTGCGCCCTGATCCCCTTTCTAGGCATTCTCCTGCCGATTCCCCTGGTTCTTGTTTACGTCCGCTACGGCGGGCGGGCGGCCGTCCTGACAGCCGTCGTTTCCGCCCTGTTGACTGCCATGTTCAAGGGTCCCATTCAAGCGTTCATCATCACTGTGCCAGGCGGTATCCTTCCGGGGCTGGCGTTTGGCTTCGGCTTCCGCCGCGGACTGAAACCGCTGGTCATTGGGCTGCTGGCGGTGGCGGTCTTCTTCGGCGGGTACGCCGCTGACTATGTTGTCACGCGAGCTGTTGTTCTAGGTGGACAGGATCCGTTCGAGAACGCCTTGAAAACCGAAGAGGGCCGTCGGTTCCTGGAGAACAACACGAAGACTATGGAGGCTTACCTCAACACCCAGAAACCCAGCACCGACTCCCAGAAAGCGGCGCTCGAGCAACAGCGGGCGATGCTTGCGGAGTTGAGGGAGAATCCCATAGGCGTCGTGTGGGCAACTCTGCCGATCGGGCTCTTCCTGTTCGGCTCCTTCTTTTCGTGGGTGAACTACGGCCTTTGTCGGGCCATTCTCCCCAGATTCGGGCACCCGGTACCGGCACCATCGCCTTTCAGTCGCTTCGCCCTGCCCATCTGGCTGATATGGGCATTTGTCCTGACCAACTTCGGAACGGCCTACGTGGGCAATTCCATCGTGGCGGCGCCCTGGTGGGTGAAGGTTGCCGTTAACATCGCTTCGCCACTGGCCATGATCATAGCGCTCTGTGGTCTTGCCGTGGCGTACGGCTGGCTGCGGATCAAGCAAAACATGTCCAAACCCGCTGCCGTTGTGGTGGCGGTGGCGCCCATCCTGCTGCTGGGCATGAACATGGTGGGCATGTACACCATGCTGGCGATGCTGGACACGGTATTCGACTTCCGCGGTCTGGGGCATGGCCTCTTTAGGAGGCGCCCCGCTGACGAGCCCCCCGAGGAGAGTGATTTGCTGTGAAGGTCATTTTGAAGGCCGAGGTCAAAGGAACGGGCAAGAAGGGTCAGACCGTCGAGGTTTCCGACGGGTTCGCACGCAATTTTCTGTTCCCCCGCGGCCTGGCGATTGAGGCGTCCAGTGGGGCCCTCAAGAGTCTGGAAGAGGAGGCCAAGGCCAAAGAGCGAAAGCAGGAGCGGCTTGTCAATGACCTGAAAGCCCTCCGCGACAAGCTTGAGGGGCAGACCGTCAAGGTTCACGCTCGCTGCGGCGAGGGCGGCCGGCTCTTCGGTTCCATTACCAACAAGGATATTGCCGACGCCGTAACCAAGTTCCTGGGCAAGGAGTTCGACCGAAAGATCATCGACCTCACGACCCCGATCAAGGCGCTTGGCATCTACCCCGTTGCACTCAAGTTTGGACAGAACGTAAACGGCACGATTAACGTCGAAATCGTACCGGCGTAATTCGGCGGCCCGACCGGAATTCCGGATCGGGCTGCCTGCCTAAGAGAGGAGGTACAGGGCCGCGAAGCCGGCCCTTACTCATATGAAAGATATTCTGGACAAGCTGATGCGCGCGGCGAAGCAGGACGATAGCGCCATCCCGAAGCTCAGCCCTGAAGAGCAACTCCGGCGCCATGTCGGCGCCCTTTTCGGGCTGATGACCAACCTCTGGGGCCCGGAGCGGTTGGTGCTGAAGGCAGGGAAGCTCGAGGCGCTTAGTCTGATGAAGTCCGAGCAGGTGGAGGATCAGGTGCTCGCGCTGCAGCGGATCGTTTACGAGGACCCGACGATTGACCAGGCGCCCACCCGGACGCAGGTCCCCAAAGTCCTCGAGCAGCTCGAGAGCGAAATCGCTGATCTAGTCGCCCGCCGCACGGTTGAAGATAAGATCGAAAAAAAGATCCAACAGCGCATGCAGGAGCGCAACGATGACTATTACCGCGAGATCAAGCAGCAGGTGCTTCGCGAGGATTCCGGCCCGGAGAACACCTCTACGCTGAAGAAGCTTGAACACTTGGAGAAGCTGGAGCAGAAGAAACTCGCCCGTACAGCCATGGAAGTGCTGCGCCCGTCGTGCCTGGACGAAGTCGTTGGCCAGAACCGGGCAGTCAGAGCTCTAATGGCGAAGATCGCCTCACCCTTCCCCCAGCACATCATCTTGTACGGACCGCCTGGTGTCGGCAAAACGACGGTGGCTCGGCTGGCGCTGGAAGAGGCCAAGCGGCTCAAGCATACGCCGTTTGAAGCCGACGCACCCTTTGTGGAAGTCGACGGCGCCACGCTGCGCTGGGACCCCAGGGAAGTGACCAATCCGCTGCTCGGGAGTGTCCACGATCCGATTTACCAGGGTGCCCGCCGCGACATGGCCGAGACGGGTGTTCCCGAGCCCAAGTTGGGCCTCGTGACAGACGCCCATGGCGGCGTGCTGTTTATTGACGAAGTGGGCGAGCTCGATCAGATGCTTCAGAACAAGCTGCTGAAAGTCCTGGAGGACAAGCGAGTCACCTTCGACTCCAGCTACTACGACGAGAATGATCCCAATGTGCCCAAGTACGTCAAGAAGCTCTTTTCGGAAGGCGCCCCGGCCGATTTCGTGCTAATCGGGGCGACAACCCGTGACCCCAGCGAGATCAACCCGGCCATGCGGTCACGGTGTGCGGAAGTCTTCTTTGAGCCGCTGTCGCCGGCAGATATTGTGCTGATCGTGGAACAGGCCGCCACCCGACTCGGTGTCGTCTTGGAGGAGGGCGTTTCTGAACTGATCGCCGAATACACGACCGAGGGCCGGAAGGCAATCGGTGTGCTGGCTGACGCCTATGGACTCACCCTCTACAAGCTGGGCGACAAGGAATTGCCGGAGGACGGGAAGATTCACCTGCTCCGGGACAACGTGCTTGAGGTGATTCAGACCGGCCGGCTGGCGCCGAACGTCTACCGGAAGGCGACCGACACGGCGGAAATCGGGCGGATTTTCGGGTTAGGCGTGCTTGGCTACATGGGTTCCGTCATTGAAATCGAGGCGGTGGCCTTTCCGGCACGCGAGGCGGGAAAAGGGTCACCTCGAATCAACGATACCGCGGGCTCGATGACCAAAGACTCCCTCTTTAATGCCGCCGCAGTCGTACGCAAGGCGACCGGTCAGGACCTGAACAACTGGGATGTTCATGTCAACATCGTCGGAGGCGGAAAGATAGATGGGCCCAGCGCCGGCGTGGCGATATATCTGTCGATGATCTCTGCTATTCAGGGGCGCCCCATCCGACAGGACGTGGCTATCACCGGAGAAGTCTCCATTCGGGGGACGGTTAAGGCAATCGGCGGCGTCTATGAGAAGATCTATGGTGCCCGCCAGGCCGGCATGGCCCGGATTGTGCTGCCGGAGGAGAACCGCAAGGACGTGCCGCAGGAAGTGCCGGGGATCGAAGTGCGCTATGCGGCCACCATTGAGGAAGCGATGAACCTGGTGTTCGCT
This sequence comes from Symbiobacteriaceae bacterium, assembly GCA_035628915.1. Classification (GTDB taxonomy): domain Bacteria; phylum Bacillota; class Sulfobacillia; order Symbiobacteriales; family Symbiobacteriaceae; genus JARBUG01. The sequence continues at coordinate 43,059 of DASPIW010000029.1, forward strand.
GCCGGAGACGGCCAGACAGTCAGATCTGCCAGCTGAATGAAAGATGGCCGGGCATCCCCCGGCCATCTTTATTGACAGCAACGCGCGAGAGGAATCGCGCCGGGCCAGGTTGAATCATTGGGAGAACTGATGTTTGGAGGGCGCTACCATTCATGAACGCCTTCAGTGAAAGGGTTCCCCCGCAAAACCTTGAGGCTGAGCAATCGGTGCTCGGTGCGATGCTGATCGACCGGGACGCTGTTATCGCGGTCACCAACCTGCTGCAGCCGGAAGACTTTTACGCTGACAAGCACCAGCAGTTGTACGCATCCATTTACTCGATTTTTCAGCGCGGCGAGCCCGTCGACCTGATTACCGTGCAGGACGAACTGCGTAAACGCGGGCAATTGGACGACATCGGCGGACTGACCTACCTGACCACACTGGTCAACCTCGTTCCTTCGACGGCCAATGTGCATCAGTACGCTACGATTGTGACGCAAAAGGCCTCGCTGCGCCGGCTTCAGACAGTCGCCCGTAAGATTGTCGACGAGTGCTACGCGACCGAGGATATTGAAGCCACGATGCAGGAAGCAGAGAAGTCCGTTTTTGCCGTTACCCAGCGTCGAAGCGCAAAAGGCTACGTGCATATCAAGGATGCGCTGGTTACTGCCTACGGCCACCTGGAGTTCCTGTACAGCTCGAAAGGCCGGACAACCGGTGTGACCACCGGCTTTCGGGATCTGGACCAGATGACCTCCGGCCTGCAGCCGTCCGACCTGATCATCATTGCAGCCCGTCCCTCTGTCGGTAAGACGGCATTCACTCTGAACGTTGCCCGGAACGCGGCAATCCTCGGTGGAGCTAAGGTCATGTTTTTCAGCCTGGAAATGGGCGCCGAACAGCTTGCGCTTCGACTGCTTGCAGCCGAAGCGGCGGTGGATGGCCACCGGCTGCGTACGGGTCAACTGCAGGACCAGGACTGGGCGCGGCTGGGCACCGGCCTGGCTACGCTGGCCGAGTCCGGCATCTTTATTGACGATACGCCCAACTGCCCCCTGCCGGACGTGCGGGCAAAGGCCCGCCGTGTCGCCGCCGAGCATGGCCTGGACCTGATCATGATCGACTATCTTCAGCTCATGAGCCTGCCGCAGCGGCCCGGCGCCCAGCAAAACCGCCAGCAGGAAATCTCAGAGATATCACGGTCGCTCAAGCAGTTGGCCCGTGAACTGAAAGTGCCGGTCATTGCCCTCTCGCAGTTGTCTCGTTCCGTTGAGCAACGCCAGGACAAGCGTCCCATGCTCTCGGACCTGCGAGAGTCTGGGGCCATCGAACAGGACGCCGACATGGTTGCATTCCTGTACCGCGACGATTATTACGACCCTGAGTCCGAAAAGAAGAACATGGTCGAGGTGATTGTGGCCAAGCACCGTAATGGCCCGGTCGGCTCGGTGGACCTGTACTTCATGAAGGACATTCAGAAGATGGTTGGTATGGAACACAAGCAGCGGGGGGCTTAAGCCCTCCGTTATTGCATGTCGCGCGAATCATTAACATCAAGACTCTCGCGAAAAATAACGCGGCGTCGCGCGAATGTTGGACGTCGCGAGTTAGCCACATGTTGTTCACAGTTGTGGATAACGTTTTGGTTGCGTTGACACGGCCATAGGCGGATGCTACACTGTGTTGGGATTTTTGGCTGGAACACGCGGCCAGGGTTAGACAGAAACCCGGCCTTTTGGTGTGGGGAGGTGCCTCGATATGCCGGTTGTTGTCGTAATGGGTGCGCAGTGGGGCGATGAGGGAAAAGGCAAGTTTGTCGACTTGCTCGCCGCACAGGCCAATGTAGTCGTACGTGCCACGGGCGGCTCCAATGCAGGCCACACTGTCTGGGCAAACGGTCAGCAGTACAAGTTGCATCAGATTCCGTCCGGTATTCTGTACCCCGGAACCCTATGCCTGATCGGCCACGGTGTTGTCCTGGACCCCGGCAAGCTCCTTCAGGAGATGGCTTACCTGCGGGGCAAGGGTGTCGACCTGGCGAGCCTCCGGATCAGTGCCGGCGCTCATGTCGTCTTCCCCTACCACGTCCGATTGGACGAAGCCGAGGAAGACCGCAAGGGCGCCAACAAAATCGGCACGACCCGCCGCGGAATCGGCCCGGCCTACATGGACAAATTTGCCCGGGTGGGCATCCGCCTGATCGATTTGCTCGACAAGGACGAGTTCCTGCCCAAGTTGGCCGCCCAGGTAGAAGCCAAGAACCAGCTCCTTGACCGCGTCTACGGTATGCCGGGCTTCACCGTGGAGGAGATTGCCGAGCCGTACCTGGCTTACGCCGAGCAACTGCGCCCCTATGTCGCCAACACGGTGGAACTGGTGAACGACGCGATAGACGCCGGCAAGAACGTGCTCTTCGAAGGCGCCCAGGGCCACCTGCTGGATATCGACTACGGTACCTACCCGTACGTAACCGCTTCCCACCCCATTGCCGCAGGCGCCATTATTGGTGCTGGTGTTGGTCCCACCCGTGTGAGCAAGGTCGTTGGCGTGGTGAAGGCCTATACGTCCCGGGTCGGCGAAGGCCCCTTCCCCACCGAACTGCTCGACGCCACCGGCGAGGTCATTCGGGAGAAGGGCCACGAGTATGGCACGACTACCGGCCGGCCCCGCCGTATTGGCTGGCTTGATCTTGTGATGGTGCGCTTCGCCTGCCGGGTAAGCGGCATCACCCACCTGGCGGTTCCGCACCTCGACACCCTGGCAAAGACGGGCCTCAAGACCCTCAAGGTCTGTGTGGGTTATCGCCTGCCGGACGGGACCGTTACCCGCGAGTTCCCCGTCGGGCTCAAGGCGCTGGCCGAGGTGACGCCCGTTTTCGAGGAACTGGACAACTGGGAATGGACCGGGGAGCTTAGCAAAGCGCAGCGGCTGGAAGACCTGCCTGTCGGCGCCCAGCGCTATGTGAAGCTGATTGAGGAGTACACCGGCGTACCGGTCGCCATTCTGGGCGTCGGCAGCGAGCGGACTGAGGCCATCTACCGCGGTCAGGTGTTCTAGGTTAATCTTGGGGGGCGCCTGGTGGCGCCCCCCATTTCCTGACGCTTCTGCTTGCATTGATGCGGCGCCGCGGCTATAATAGGCTATGCAATCAGCCCTGCGGGTGTAGTTCAATGGCAGAACTCCAGCTTCCCAAGCTGGTAGCGTGGGTTCGATTCCCATCACCCGCTCCAGTCGACAAGAACGGAGACATTGCGTCTCCGTTTTGTTTGCCGAAGTAGCTCAGCCGGTAGAGCAGCTGATTCGTAATCAGCAGGTCAGGGGTTCGAGTCCCCTCTTCGGCTCCAGGAAAAACACCTGAGGTCATTCGGGCCTCAGGTGTTTTCTTTTTCCATTCGACGCCACCAATCTACAAATCTCGCCCTGATGCCTGTGATATCCTGGAGATCAATGACTCCCAGATATTCCCGGAAGGGGTGACCGCATGCCTATGCGGATGATCCACCGGCGTCGCACCACTGTCGCCTTCTTGGCGGGCCTGCTGTTCTGGTCCGCCTCTTTGGTACATGGAACAAGAGAGGCCCTCGCTGCGCCCTCTGTAGTCCCCGTTAGCCCTGCAGAATGCGTCAGCCGCCCGGACGACGTGCTGATTCGGCTGGAACAGAAGCAGAAGCGTCTGGAGGCGGCCCGCCTCGCCAGAGTCGCCGCGGCGCAGCGTCAGGAGCGGGAAGCAGAGGAGCAGTACCAGCGCCTGGTTCGGCAGGACGTAGCGCGCCGCGAGGCCGCAGCGCGCCGCATCGCAGACCTGGTGCCTGACGAGTTCATAGACGTGGTTCTCGACACCGCACAACGCTACGAAATGGATCCCCGATTCCTGGCCGCCGTCGGTACGGTCGAGAGCCAGTGGTATGCCCGGGCCCTGGGTACGAATGGAGACAGCGGGCTGATGCAGATCCTGCCCTCCACGGCTGAATGGATCGCATCCCAAATGGGCCTGGACAGTTATGACCTGTATGACCCGGTCACTAACCTGAACATGGGCGCCTGGTATCTGCACGCGCTTTACCACGACTACGGCAGCTGGGACTCAGCGCTCGCCGCATACAACGGTGGTCCCCGGGGGGCGCCCAAAGGGGCAGCGCATCCCTATACGCAACGCGTCATGCGCGTATATTCAGCAGGGATCGCAGCGTAAGATTGTCGAACCATCCCGTCGAGGTGAATCGCTGTGACGGCAGCAAGGCGATATGTGCTGGCCCTTGACCAGGGCACGACCAGTTCCCGGGCGCTTCTCTTCAATCAGGGGGGGGCAGTGGTCGCCGTTTCACAACAGGAGTTCAAGCAGCACTATCCCCAGCCGGGGTGGGTTGAGCACGACGCGGAGGAAATCTGGTTTACGCAGCTGGCCGTGGCACGCGACGTGCTGGTCCGGGCGGGCGCCACATGGCAGGAAATCGCAGCCATCGGCATTACCAATCAGCGTGAAACCACGGTGGTCTGGGACAAGGCAACGGGCCGTCCGATCTCACCGGCCATCGTCTGGCAGTGCCGGCGTACGGCGGACCTTTGCCGTGACCTTCGGCAGGCCGGCTGGGAGCAGCCCGTGCGCGAGAAGACCGGCCTGGTGGTCGATGCGTATTTCTCCGGTACCAAAGCAAAGTGGATTCTCGACCATGTGCCTGGCGCCCGGGAGCGGGCGGCACGCGGTGAAATCCTGTTCGGAACGATTGACTGCTGGCTGCTGTGGAAGCTCTCCGGTGGCCGCGTCCACGCCACCGACTACTCAAACGCGTCCCGCACGATGCTCTTCAACATCCACGAATTGAAGTGGGACGATGAGATCTTGCGGGAGTTCGGCATTCCGGCGGCCATGCTGCCCAGGGTGATGCCCTCCAGCGGAATCTTCGGGGAGACGGCCCCCGACCTCTTCGGGGGGCCCATTCCACTAGCAGGCGTTGCCGGCGACCAGCAGGCCGCCCTGTTCGGTCAGGCCTGTTTTAGCTCGGGCATGGCCAAGAACACCTATGGAACCGGTTGTTTCCTGCTCCTGAACACGGGGCGGCAACCCGTCGCCAGCAGCCAGGGGTTGCTCACCACCATTGCCTGGGGCGTTGACGGCCAAGTGGAATACGCCCTCGAAGGCAGCGTCTTCATCGCGGGCGCAGCCATTCAGTGGCTGAGAGATGAACTGGGCATCATCAAAGAGGCAGCCGAAACCGAAGCGCTCGCTGCAGGTATTTCTGATACCGGCGGCGTTTACCTGGTTCCCGCCTTTGTGGGGCTTGGCGCGCCATACTGGGACGCATATGCACGTGGAACCCTCGTTGGCATGACGCGGGGCACCGGGCGTGCGCAGCTGGCGCGGGCCGCACTGGAGGCGATTGCGTACCAGACCCGCGATGTACTGGATGCAATGATCCGCGATTCGGGACTCGACCTCCAGAGCCTGCGGGTGGATGGCGGAGCAGCGCGGAACAGCTTCTTGCTGCAGTTCCAGGCCGATATCCTGGCAAGACCCGTACAGCGGCCAGTGAACGTGGAGACGACGGCTATGGGCGCTGCGTACCTGGCCGGCCTGGCCACCGGCGTGTGGCAGAGCCGCAGTGAGCTGCAGCGCCGCTGGACGGCCTCCCAGGCGTTTGATCCGACCATGGAAGAGGCGCGCCGGACACAGCTCTACGCTGGCTGGAAGCGTGCCGTGGAGCGCGCCAGGGGCTGGGTCGAAGCCTAGCAAACGAGAGCCCGGACGGCTGGCGCCCCGGGCTCTCGATTCTCCCTATGGCAAATATCCACGCGGGTCCTGCGGCTGCCCGTTCACAATCACTTCAAAGTGAAGGTGATTGCCGGTTGAATGGCCGGTGCTGCCTACACGAATAACAGGCTGCCCCTGACGCACCGCATCACCGATGGCGACCAACAGCGCCGAAGCGTGCGCATAGCGGCTCTTGGTCCCGTCGCCATGGTCTATGATGACGCATAGACCATACCCACCTTCCCAGCCGGCCACTTCGACGACGCCACCCTTGGATGCAACGGCTGGCGTCCCGGCAGGGACAGCTATGTCTATGCCCTCATGGAAGTCACCAATGTCACCACGCCATCCGAATTCGCTCGAATGCTCGCCGCCGACGATTGGCCAGATCCAGGTCCCGTCGACCGCCGGCGGGGCGGGGGGCGGGGGAGCAGCGGCGAGTGCGGAGGCCGGGGCTGTCTTTGCCGTCACCACCTCAGGCGGTTTCACGTCCGTGGCAGTGGCCACGGGACGCTGTTCGGTGCGGGTCTGACTTCCCCGGCTGACGACCATGCGTGACCGGGGCCGGGCGCCAGGCAGGAAGAGTACCTCTCCTTCCCGCAGGCCGGCGTCCAACTGCAGGCCATTTGCGTAGTGAATCTCCTCGGCGGCAATCCCGTGGAGTGACGCCACGCTCTCCAGCGTATCTCCTTCCTGCACGACGTAGGTCAAACCGTGGAAGGCCCTGACAACTTGAATTGGCTGCCCCGGCTGGAGCCAGTCTACATCGATCTCTGCATTCAGGGACTCCAGTGTGGCCATATCGGTTTCATAGGCTTCTGCAATCGCTGTAAGCGTATCGCCTTCTTTGACTGTATAGGTCTGTACACTTGCCATACGTCGCTCATCGTTCGCCGCCGGGCGAAGCAACCGGGTGCTCATGATATGGGCGGACGCCCTGTGGCCGGCAGTTGTTTGACCCTCGCTGAATGACGGCTCCCAGAAGAGAGCTGCACGGGACGCAGCAGAGGGCATTTCCGGGGCGGTCATCGCAACGGCCCCCCCGTGGTGCGGAGTGGTACCCAGCGCTCCTCCGACGAGGAGGCAACCCACGACACCGGCGGCTGCCCGGCGGTATCCTGGTTTCAGATGTACCCCTTTGCTCAAAATCCCACCTCTACTTTGTCTGGTGGTTCATAGCGGGCTGAGGACCCATCCGAGTCGTCATCCCGATACCGGGAACCAACGAATCACAGGTTCAGTTTTCACCCGATTACGGGAAACTAAACAGAATCGACTCTGTTCCCTGTCACATTTTCTACGCTCGCGGAAGGTTTTTTATTACGCGCAACGAAGCTATGCGTTACCATTTCGTGAGCAGGGGAGGTGAAGCGGTTGCCCCGCAAACCGCAGTTACTCCTTGTCGTAGCCCTGCTGGTGCTGCTTGGAGTAGCTGCCGATCTTGGTTGGAGGGCCTATACCCGCCCACGGTATGCCGTACTGGTTGCCGGCAACCTCGTGGGTGCCCTGCGCCAGCCTGAGGTGGCCGAGAAAGCACTGGAAGCAGTTTTTAGTCAGGTTCCGAAGGAACTGCAAGCCCAGGTGGACCTGAAGAGCCAAATCCAGGTGCGCCCGCTTAGCAAGGAAGACAACCAGCCGGCCGTCACTGATAGCCCCATGATTGAACAAGCGCTCGTCAAGACAATTCCCTCCCTTGCGTATGCGACTGCCATTACCGTCGACGGCCAGGATATTGTAGCTGTCAACGATGTTGAGGCCGCCAGGACCGTGAGAGAGACCATCCTGGCCGAGTACAAGACCGCCGTTCTCGGCGACTCCAGCGATGTAGAGCAACTGGCGTTCCAGGAGAAGATTGACTGGCATCCCAAGGTAGTGCCCACCGAGCGAGTGCGGACGGTTGAGGAAGCCATCAATATCCTCAAGCACGGCACAGATAAGTTAGCCACCTATATTGTCAAGAGCGGTGATACTGGCTGGGATATTGCCCGGTCGTATAACGTTACAACCGACCAGTTGGCCAAGGCGAATCCGGAAGTCGACCTGGAGAGCCTGCAGATTGACCAGGCGCTCAACGTGACGTTCCGAGAGCCCTACGTACATACGCAGTCGGTTTCCAAGCGGGTCGTGAAAGAAGGTATTCCGTTCACGGAACGGACTGTCAAAGACCCCGACCTCTGGCCCTGGCAATACGTTGTGCTGACTCCCGGCGCCCCTGGCGTTCGTGAACTGACCATTCGGGAGTATCGGGAAAACGGCCGGGTCGTTAAGACGGAAGTGCTTGAGAACGAGGTCCTGCAGCAGCCCAAGCAGCAGGTTGCCAGAACAGGCACCAAGCAGGTTCCGGCACTCGGCACTGGGACGCTGGTTTTCCCCGTGGTCGGCGAACTGACATCGCCGTTCGCCCCCCGTTGGGGTTCCTTCCACTACGGTATTGACCTGGCTGCGTCCGAAGGCACGCCGGTACTGGCAGCAGACAGCGGCATGGTCGTTTTCCGGGGCTGGGACGGCAACTACGGCTACGTTCTGCATGTCGACCATGGCGGCGGCGAGATGGTTACCTGGTACGCTCACCTTTCCGGTTTTGCCGTCAGCCAGGGCGAAACCGTCACCAAGGGGCAGGTCATCGGCTACGTGGGAAACACCGGGTTCTCGACGGGTCCGCATCTCCACTACGAAGTCCATGTGAACGGCACGGCCGTCAATCCGCTTGAGTTCTACCAGTAAAGCTGACCCCACCTGACATCTTTGACAGGTGGGGCTTCTTTGTCGAACAATGTGGGAAATTGTGGGTGAAAAGGCTATGGATAGCTCGCAAGAAAAGGCAGGAGATAAGGGGCCGCTGGCGAAATCTCAGTAACTCCCTTCTAAAAGAAATGAAACTTGTTCGTACTTTGCTTCCGAAGGAGGGCGCAAGATGGAGAAGCCGAGAGAAGCCCGAAGCAGAGCCGACGCGATTCGCGCGTTCCTTGATCACCATCAGCCCAAGCTTCCGGAGGCCCGTGGGTTTCTTCAGTTCCTTCTGGCGAAGGAAGATATCTTGCGTCGTCTGGAACTTGTTTCAGACCTGACCGACTGCCCCGACGCCATCCTCGTTTCCGCCAAGGGTTCCGGGACATGGCCGTTTTTTTACCGGAAGGGTGACCGGTACTTCCACAAAACATCCCAGGCCGTCGTCGAGCTGATGCGATCCGTACCGGAACGGATCTGCCTTTGCCTTTCCACGCTGCCGCCGACCTGGTCGGCGGAAAGGCAGGAGTTCCTTGATACCCTTGCCCGCTGGCATGACGAACTGTTCACCGACGAATTGGACAAGGTGACCCGGCGCCAAACGCTGCTGGCTCGGATTGATGAAGCGCTTGCGAACGGCGACAAGGGTTCATTTGAAGAACTGACTTCCCGGCTTCGGGATCTGCAGTAAAGCTCCCGAATATTTGGGCGACCCATCCTGCTTGGATGGGTCGTTCCTTTTTTGATTGCCCGGACCCTGGCAAGCGGACCACCTATTGTAGCTGGTCGCATTATGTAAACTGAACTTATACTAGGAGGGACAGGGGCATAGAAATGAACATCGCACACTTTGGGGGAGAACGTGACGATGACAGCGAGTACGCTTGGCCGTTGGTTGCTGGTGGCCATTTCGCTCCTGGTGCTGCCCTCTGTCCTCTGGCTGGTTTGGCCCCAACCGCGGGTCGCGGTCTACAGCCTGTACCGCGATCGTGGCCGGACCCGGGTCTTGAGTGATCTTGAGGGCTACGAAAAGAAAAGTGGCGAGCATGTCGACGTGTATTTCACCGAGAATGACCGAAACGTGGCCGAATGGGTTCTACACACGACGGAAGCAGTCTTTCTTCCTGTGACCACTGCTGTGGGCTATGAGCCGGCGGAACGGGTTCCCATGATCATCTATCCGAGCCGGCAGGAACTGCGGAACGCATTTGGATGGGGCAATGGCGAGAGTGCCATGGGTGTTTACTGGTCCGGTACGGTCCGGCTCCTGTCGCCGAATGTGTGGATTGGAGAGAAGCGGGACCGGGATAAGCGGAAGGTCTTTGACAAGATGAATCCCATTGCCCACGAGCTGACGCACTACATGCTGGACTACTTTACGAACGGCAACTACCCCAGGTGGTTCACTGAAGGGCTCGCCCAACGAATTGAGTACAAGGTGACCGGCTACCTGTGGATCGAAGACGATAGCTCCTTGGACCAGAACCTGTACACGTTATCCGACCTGGATGAGCGCTTCGACCAACTGAAGAACCAGCCGCTGGCCTACCGGCAATCGTTTTTGCTCGTTGACTACATGGTCCAGACGTATGGCGAGCCGGTGTTGACTGCTCTCATTCAGGAGCTGGCGAAGGGAACACCGTTCCAGACCGCGGTCAAAGAGGCCACCGGCGTGAGTATGAACACGGTGTATCAGGATTGGCTGGATTGGGTGGACGAGCATTTGGAAGAACTGGAGGCTGCGAGCTAGCCTCTGTAGCTCGCGAGTAGAAACGTTGAGGAAGGAACGCGCGGTTCGCTAGTCGAAATTGGGCCTGGGTATTGCGAATAAGGGGGCACTTTCCATGGCGGACCGCATTTTGGTAGTCGACGACGAGCGGCCCATTGCCGATATTCTGAAATTCAACCTTGAGCGTGAGGGTTTCGAAGTCGATGTCGCATACGACGGTGAAGAGGCCGTCACCAAGGCCCGACAGGCCCCCTTCAACCTTGTGATTCTCGACATCATGCTGCCAAAGCTGGACGGGTTCTCCGTGTGCAAGGAAATACGTGCCCATTCGTCAGTACCCATTTTGATGCTCTCCGCAAAAGAGGCCGAGGTCGACAAGGTGCTGGGGCTCGAACTGGGGGCTGACGATTACGTGGTCAAACCATTCAGCCCCCGGGAACTGGTCGCCCGGGTGCGGGCCATCTTGCGCCGCCTGCGCCCGGCCGTCGAGCCGCACACTGATCACCAGGCTGATCAATTGCTGAAGGGCGGGCCGCTCACTCTCAATTTGACGAGTTACGATGTCAAGAAAAGCGATGTGGTGATCGAGCTGACACCCCGGGAGTTTGAGTTGCTGCGCCACCTGATAGCTCATGCTGGGCAAGTGTTCGCCCGCGAGGCGCTGCTCCAAGAGGTGTGGGGTTACGATTACTACGGCGATGTACGCACCGTCGACGTGACGGTTCGGCGTCTCCGGGAAAAGATTGAGGAAAACCCCGCCCAGCCCGAACTGATCAAGACAAAACGGGGAATCGGCTACTACTTCCAGCGGTTCTAGTCGGGCCGGGAAGTGAGGGGTGTCCGTGTTTCGCAGCATCCAGAGCAAACTGATCATCGTGTATCTCTTGCTCGTGCTGGTGGCCATGCAGTTAAGTATGGTCTACCTGTTGAAGCAGTTGGAAAGCTCTTATGTAGCCAAGGAGCAGGCGGAGCTTCACCAACTGGCGGCGTTGCTGGACGGGCAGTTTTCGGGCTACCTCGTTGAGGGCAAGCTGGACGAGATTGCGCTCATTGTGGCCAACGTGCCCGGAGACGTGATTGTTCTCGATGCCAATGGCAAGGTAATCGGCGCCACGGCCAGGCAGCCGGCCCATCAGGACCTGCTGGGCAAGAAGTACTCCAACGACGATATCACCCCAGCCCTTGTCTCTCCCCAACGCGTGCAAAGTGTCGGCGAGGACGAGAACGGCGAGCGGATTGTGGCAGAGGCGCTGCGGATGGAATACCACGATCAGGTCATCGGCGTGATATACGTGAGGGCATCGCTGGCCGATGCCTATTCCCGTTTGAGCCAGGTACGGGATACGCTGCTGGCCGCCTGGGCAATCGCCCTGGTGTCCACGGCAACCCTCGGCGTCGCCTTGTCCCGTACGATCACAGGGCCGATTCGAGAAGTAACTCGGAAAGCGGCCGAAATGGCCGGCGGCAACTTCGACCAAACCATTGAGGTCCGAAGCACCGACGAAATCGGCCAGCTCGGCGAGATGTTCAACCGGATGACCAGGCGACTTAAGTCCACCCTTGACGAGATTCAAGGCGAGAAGAACAAGGTGGAAGCGATTCTTACCCACATGGCCGACGGCCTGTTGGCGCTGGATGAGGCGGGGCGAATCATCAAACTGAACCCGGCGGCTGAGCGCATGTTCCGGACATTGGAGCCCGAAGCGCTTGGGCGCCTTCCCGCTGAGGCCTGGCCTGACCTGAGGTTGGAAGCAGCGCTGGCCAAGGCGGTCGCGGAGAACCGGTCGGTCATTCACGAAACCCGGTTTGGCGCGCGATATCTACTGGCATACGTCACGCCACTGTTCAGCGACCGCCACCAAATTGCCGGTGCCGTAGTGGTCTTCCATGACATTACGGAACTGCAAAAGCTGGAGTCGCTGCGCCGGGAGTTTGTGGCCAACGTCTCCCACGAGCTGAAGACTCCGCTCACCACTGTGAAGAGCTACGTAGAGACCCTGCTTGACGGCGCCGCCGAGGAGCCGGAGGTGCGTGAACGATTCCTCCGGGTCGTGGAGAGCGAAACGGACCGAATGGCCCGCCTGGTCAAGGACCTGCTGCATCTCTCGCAGTTGGATCAAGGTTCGGCAAGTTGGGACATTCAGCCGCATGAGGCCCCGCCCTTGGTGGAAGAGTGCGTCGCCAGGCTGGCGGTTCAGATCGAGCGCAAGAAGTTGAACGTCACCCGCAATTATGCTGACGAATTGCCGCTGGCCCTGATCGATCGGGACAAGTTGCAGCAGGTTCTGCTCAACTTACTGGCCAACGCAGTGGAGTTCACACCGCCCTGCGGCCAAATCACCGTTTCGGTCAGGCCTGACGGCGCCATGGTGCGGTTCTCCGTGAGCGACACCGGCATCGGGATTCCGGCTGAAGACCTGCCGCGCATCTTCGAACGCTTCTACCGGGTGGACAAGGCCCGGTCCCGGATGCTGGGTGGCACCGGCCTCGGTCTGGCCATTGCCCGGCAAATCGTTGAGCTGCTCGGTGGGGCCATTTGCATCAGCTCGGTCTTCGGCAAGGGAACGGAAGTTGTGTTTACCATTCCGGCCGCGCAGGTAGCTGAGGCGGGGTGGAATTGATGCAGCGAGTCAGGGACTATGCCCTCAACGGGTTGCTAACGGTACTGGTTGCCCTCAGTATTGTGCTGTCGTATCGGGTCTGGTTCCCTTCCGATACGAAAGGATTGTGGCAAGCCAAGGAAGCGCAGGTGCAGAGTTCGGCGCCGACGACGCAGTCGGGGATCATACCGAAAGTCCTTCGTCCTGACCGGATTTACATTCAAAAGGCGGAAGGGCAGGTTGCGTTGCTGCCGGCCGGTTCGCTGGCCTATTTGCAGATGTGGAGTGACATCGGCGATGTGCTGCAGGGCCTGCAGCCAGTAAACGGGCAGATTCCACCCGAACAGGAAGCGGACCCCACCGATGCAGCGATTACCGTAGTGTTGCCCATTCCGCTCACCCTGGATCAGTGGGCGCGGGAGTGGGATTGGATCCGCGTGGGGCTTCCCAACTTCACAAAAGTAGACCGGTTTACCATTTACCTGACCAAGACGCCGACGGTCGCCTTTTCCGGTGCGGCTCCCGGCAGCACTTTCCGCGTGGGGCCCTTGTCGCCGGCAGACGAAAAGATGCTGCGTCAGCGCATGGCTGAAGTCGACGAGAGTCTGTTTCAGAAATGCCGGCCACTCGTACTCAAAGATCTGACCGTGAGCGTTGCCGGCGGGCTTCTGGTCCCTGAGGTTACGGAGATGCCTGAAGGAACCGTGATTGTCGATAAGCCGGATACGGCAGTGGAGCAAGCCCGATACTTCCCCGATCTTTCGGTGGTTCGCCATATTGAAGAGAAAGACGCAAACAGCTACACCGATGGACAGCGCTGGCTACGGATGACGCTCAGCGGGCAGATGGAGTACATGATCGCTCCGCCCGAGGGGTCGGCGCCCGACATGACCCGCTCATTGGAAAAGACCAGGGACTGGGTCTCGTCGCATGGGGGCTGGCCTCAGGACCTCATGCTCAACGAGTATGTACAGCAACTGGGGAGGTCCGTTCTGGTTTACAACGTGCGGATGGACGCTGATGACCGTTACCCTGTGGAAACGGCTAACGGCGCACTGCAGCTGGAACTGTCCCAGAGTAGGGATCAGGTCACGGTCACGCACTACCGGCGACACCCTGACTTCACTCCTCATCTGACACGGGGCCGCAGCCCAATTATGCCGGCAGAGAAGGTGCTCCAGGCGACGGTGGCGGAGTTCCCATCGCTGTTCCTATTCGAAGGCGAAGTGCGAGATATGTATCTGGGCTACCTGATCTGGCAGCCTGAAAAGCAGTACGCCTGGCGGCTTGAGCCCGTGTGGGTGATTCAGGTCGGCGAGAAGCGGGTGTACGCACCTGCGGCGGCGCTGAGCGACATGAAAGCGTTTGTTGAGGGAGCATAACCATTTCGGGGCCGGCGGCGTTAGGGGAGGTGAGCGGCAGGTGGATTGGCCCAAGGCGCGTGCCATATTGCTTGCAGCCTTCACGGTGGTCAACCTGATCCTCGCCTACTCGGTATGGGGTCCGACCGCTTTGTTTCCGGGCCAGACCGATACCCCGCAGGGACAGACCCTTGAGCAGTTCCGGGAGACCCTCTCGAACTGGAAGCTGACACTGGCGCCGAACGTCCTTCTGCCCCGCACCCCGGATCCAATGCGGTTTGTGCGAGTAGAGTTTCAGCCGACCCCCGATCTGATGAAGTGGTCTTCCGAACTCTCTGGCGTGGCGCCGGACATGAGTGGACGCGACGATCTGGCAGCCGCCGAGAGTTTGCAGCCGCACATCAACCCCCAGACGCAGGCCATGGAGTACTTCCCGCTTGCCAAGGGGCTGGCAGCCCGCAGCGTTACGTTGACCGAATCCCGGGAAGTGACCGCCCTTGCCGAAGACTACCTGCGCGTCATGTCGCTCTTTCCGGTCGGTGCCCGCTTTTCGGGCACGACCGAAAACAAAGAGAAAGGGACTGTTATCGTAGAATTTGTCCCGTTCTTTGATAACCGGCCTGTGTATTCCGGCTACGTCCGAGCAGAGATATCGTCACGCGGTGTCGAGAAGGTCACCCGTTTTTGGGTAGTGCCCCGTTCGTACACGGAGGCGCCGGCCAAACAGGTGCGGCCTGCCAGTGAGGCCTTGCTGCGGCTGGCGGGGCGGCTTGCCAGCACGAAGCCCCGGACTGTGACCGACATTCAGTTGGGGTACTACGCTGGTCAGCCGTTGTCACCGGCGCAGTCGGATGACGTGCACGGCTGGGATACCGTACCCGTCTGGCGAATCACCCTGGATGGCTATGAGTTGTACTACATCAATGCATTCAATGGTGAATGGGAATCTTAGGCACGCGGGGAGGAAATGGCTCCCATTGTCTCGAATTTATGCCTGGGACTTTTGCGAACAAGTTCATTCGCTGCCAGCGAATACGCCATCGGCGTGAGGAGGAAAGTCGGATTGGCCAAGCTTACGATCCGAGGGGAACGGCGACTCCAGGGCACAGTTCGTGTCGGCGGGCGGAAGAACTCCGCGCTCCCCCTGATTGCTGCCACCCTTTTGGCCGATGGTTCCAGCCGCCTGGAAAACGTACCACGCATTCATGACGTGCTCACATATCGGGAAATCCTACAGGGCCTTGGGGCCAGGGTCGATTGGGACCCCGTTCACGGACGTGTGACGGTGCACACCGGCGGGGTGTCGCCACGCGAAGTCTCCTACCATCTGGCCACGGCGATGCGGGCCTCCTATTACTTGCTCGGAGTTCTACTGGCGCGGTACGGCCAGGCGGACATTCCCTTGCCGGGCGGAGACCGCATCGGCCAGCGACCTGTGGACCAGCATTTCAAGGGGCTTTCGGCCCTGGGCGCCGAAGTGTGGATTGACCGGGGCATCATGCGGGCCAGGGCCGACCAACTGAGAGGTGCGACCGTTTATCTTGATGTGGTCAGTGTCGGGGCGACGATCCAAATCATGCTTGCGGCCTCGCTCGCCAAGGGCACCACGCTCATTCAGAACTGCGCCCGGGAACCACATGTCATTGATGTGGCCAACTACATCAACGCGGCCGGTGGCCACGTGGTGGGCGCCGGTACTGATACCATTCGCATCGAAGGCGTCGAACGGCTGGTCGGACCCACGCATCAGATCATCCCGGATGACATTGAAGCCGGCACATGGATGATCGCTGCGGTGGCAACCCAGGGGGATATCACCCTGGAGAACGTGATTCCCAGCCATGTGACGCCGGTAATCGCCAAACTGCGGGAGGCGGGCGCCGAGATCCTCGAAGGTGCTGACTCACTCCGGGTGATTGCCCGGGAGCGCTCCAGGGCCATTACGGTCAAAACTCACCCGTATCCCGGCTTCCCGACGGACGCGCAAAGCCAGATGACGGCCATGCTCGCCTGCGCCACCGGCACCAGCTATGTGACCGAGACCCTGTACGATGACCGGTTCCGCTTTGCCTCCGACCTTGCCCGCATGGGCGCCCGGCTCCGGGTGGAAGGACGCACGGCGATTGTGGAGGGTGTTCCGAGTCTCTTCGGCGCCCCGGTCGAGGCAACAGACATTCGAGCGGGCGCAGCACTTATTCTTGCGGGTCTGGGCGCCGTGGGCGAAACGACCGTATATGGCCTTGAGCATGTGGAACGGGGTTACGAGCGCCTCGAACAGAAGCTGCTCGGCCTGGGCGCTGACATTCGGGTCGGCGACCGGCAGGGAACGGCCGTGTGCTAGGGAAACTTAAGGGCGGTGCTGTCGAGCACCGCCCTTTTACGCGTATGAGGGGGACTGCTGGTTGCGCATCAAGATCATTCTCGTCGGGAAGATCAAGGAGAAGTACCTGCTGGTAGGTATTGCGGAGTACCTCAAACGGCTCGGGCCGTATGCCAAGGTGGAGATCACCTACCTGGCGGATGAGCCGATTCCCGAGGGCGCCTCAGTTGCCCAGGAACAGCAGGTGAAGGCCCGCGAAGGGGAACGTGTTTTGAGTCAGGTTGACCCGGGACATTTTGTGATCGCTTTGGACCTGCGTGGACAGACCATGTCCTCCGAAGAACTGGCAGCATTTATCGCAGAGCGCTCGCTGCGCGGGCAGTCCAGCATTGCGTTCGTAATAGGCGGGTCACTCGGGCTCGCCCCTCAGGTGCTGCAGAGGGCTGACTACAAGCTCTCCCTGGGAAAGATGACGTTCTTGCATCAAATGGTACCGTTGATCCTGTTGGAGCAGGTATACCGGGGATTCAAGATCAATCGGGGTGAGCCGTACCATAAATAGTGGAGGATGGTCTTCCAGGCCTCCGACACCATGCCACTGGAGCCACAGACCCTCCCCTTGACTCTCAGTGCTCTTTACCCTGGCTAAGGGCACCCTGCGCCCTGGGCGAGGTCTCCGCTGATTACCTCACGGCTCAACTGCCACATCCGCTCAATGTTAGCAGGGGCGGTGGCATAGGCTGGGGCATGCCTGGTGTCCCAGAGTTCACGAATCAAGCGAATCGGTGTGAGCGCCTTCTCTTCCGCTGGAAGGATGATGCGGTACTTGCTGTCCACCAGGGCCCCGGTCACCTCCCGGAACTCCTCTGACGCACAGAGGTGATAGTAACAACGCCCAAAAACGTTCGTGGCAAAGGTCAGCTCCAGGCCGTCCGGGCTGAACTGATAGGCCGTGATTCCGTGGTTGAAGTATCCCGCGTTGTGGACGAGGGCGTCCAACCTGTTGTGCTCAAGTTCGAAGGCCGAACAAAACCGCCGAATCGAGACGAAGGAGGAGATGTCCAGCTGCCTGAGTTGTACGCTTGCGTTACCGGAAGCCTCGGTGATCTCATGCAGCGCCTTCCGCCCTGTCTCGGCGGAGCGACACGCCATGATCACCTGCCATCCTTCTGAGGCAAACTTCAGAGCGGCGGCCTTGCCGATGCCCGAGTTGGCGCCGGTGATGACGAGGACCCGGTCCCGAATCTGACTCCTCGCAACCCCAGGGTTCGCCATAGTGGAACGTGCCTCCCAGCAAGATATTGCCAAGTGCATTGCGAATACAACACAATTTGATGCAACCCCTTCCTCGCAGGTGGCATTTTCGATTGAATGCTCGGAAAGCACTGAATGCATACACCATAGTTGGCGGCGGTAACTGCTCAAGCCTCAACGCGGGCAGTCGTGGGCCTGCCCGCGTTACTTACCGAGTGACCGAAGCGGGGTCCGCGGCCCTGCGAGTGGCCACGATCAATGCCCTCTCGGTGCCCCAGCCGGGGTATTCCCCATTCCTCCTCGGACTGGCCAATCTGCCATGCCTGGCACAGACGGAGGTCCTAGACGCTTTCATGATTCGGCGAGGTACTGAGTACCCGGTGGGAGCACCTGCAACGCTGCAAGGAGCGGGAATCGCCCGGCGCCCCTGCCTTCGTGATGGCCATGTTGGACCGCTCCCTCGCCCTCATTAGCGCAGAACTTCAGTGGCTTTCAGAGTTCAAAACCCGATACATACGTGAGGAGATTGCCGACATGACTCAGCAGGTGCTTTCGGAGAAGGTACTGTATAACGCGAAAAAGGACCCGGAGATTGTGCAAGTTCCCGACACGTGGTGTCTCGCCATCACCGGGGCCGGCGCCCCGGAGAGCCAGGAATTCCAGCAGGCAGTTGAAGCGCTGTACGGGCTGGCCTACACCCTGAAGTTCCGTCTGAAGCCAGCCGGTTTGGACTTTAAAGTGCCGGCTCTTGAGGGACTCTGGTGGGTAGAAGGGGCACAGGAATGGTTCGTCACCCCTCGAGATCAGTGGCACTGGCAGCTGTTGATCCGGATGCCTGACGTTGTTACAGAGGAGCACGTTGCCCAGACGCGGCCCGAAACGGCAGCAAAGAAACAGAACCCGGTGATTCTCCAGATCAAATACCAGCGCCTGGTGGAAGGGACCGCCGCGCAACTGCTCCACGTGGGCTCCTTCGCGACGGAGCGATCCAACATTGATCGGCTGCATGGCTTCATTGAGCAGCACGGGTATAGGCCGAGAGGTCTTCACCATGAAGTATACTTGTCGGACTTCAAGCGGACCGCCCCGGAGAAGTTGAAGACGATTCTCCGGCAACCAGTGGAGCCGATTGCCCCCTGAGTCAATCGCCCCTGTGTGTCCAACGAGTAGGGACTGGGGGCCGAAAAGGGTGGTCCAAATAGGTAGAACCCGCGCACTCATCCGCGGGTTCTCTCGCAATTCTGCGCGTATGCTCCTGGGCTGCGAACTCGCCGTTTGCCAGACGGCGGCGAACCGTACCACAAGTAGGGCGAAACCGGCTCCAATCACCGATAGGAAGTCCGGGAGTTCACAACCGCTAAAAACCGCTCGAGATCATACAATGCGGCCTGAGTAGGCGGTGAATACTGGTCGCCGTTAATCTTCGGTCCACCGAACGTTTCAGCGGCCGAGGTGGCGATGTCGAAACCGTGGTCGGTCCTGGGGAATTCGAGGTAGACTACCGGCACGTTTGCCTTGCGCAGCGCAGCCGCCAGGGCGCGGACGCCCTCGGGGTCCACGGCAAAGTCGTCTTCGCCCTGCACCAGCAAGGTGGGAGGGGCGCCGGGAGTCACGTGGAACGGAGCTGACGCCAGATCATACCGGCGAGGCACTTCATCCGGCAGGCCGTTCATGACATTCTTGAGCAACTGTTCAAGCGTAAACTGCCCGCTGGGGGCGTGGGTTTTCGGGTCAGCGAGTTCCTTCGTATCGCTCACCCTGTTCCCGGTCGTAATCAACTTGCCAATCTCATGGCTGGCGAAGAGCCGCATATCTGTAGGGCCGTAATACGAGACCACACCCGCGACCTTTGTCTCCTGCTCGGCCAGTTCAGGCGGGGTCAATTCCGGGGCTCCCTCGGAGTAGGCCGCCAGAAGGGCAATGTGCGCGCCGGCCGAACCGCCGCCCAGCACGATGCTCTCCGGATTGACGCCGTACCGGGCGCCGTTCGCTTTCATCCAGGCCACGGCCCGTTTCACGTCGTGGACCATGCCGAAGAGGTCGGTTTCGGGGGCCAGCCGGTAGGCCACGTCCAGCACCGTGTGTCCCTGGGCCGCCAGGTGGTGAAACATCGGGTCGGTGCCCCATCCCTTGTCTGCGAAGCTCCAGGCGCTCCCGTGAAAGTAGATGAACGCCAGGCCCGAGGTTTTGATGCCGGCAGGCGGGAGCCACAAGTCCGCCAGCAGCCGGCGGTCGCTGCCTGGAATCGTCCAGAAGGGAATGTCTCGCTCGACCTGGGCTTGGGGGTCGGAAAAGCCAAAGGGGGTCCACCGGCGCTGAAGCATTCGGCGCTCTTGCTCCGGGTTGATGGCGTCGCGCCAATTGGCGCCAAAAGCCTGGGCAAAACCGTCGTGCGGAGCAACGACCTGGCCGATATAGACTGAGGCCAGGAGTACCGCAGCGGCGCAGGTCAGGGAGATCATACCGCTGAACCACCGGGCAATTCGCCAGCCCCAACCCCGGCGGTGCCGGAAGTAGGCAAACAGACTCAGGCCGGCACCCCCGCAAATCGCGCCGACCCAGACTATCCCCCAGACAAAGGCGGGCAGCACGACCTTGAACATCATCAGGAAACCAAAGGGCCCCCCGGCCCGGAACCGATACAGGGTCAGGTAGCCCCCCAGGGCCAACAGGAGAGCCATCAGCGTGAGCAAGGCCAGGGCCATCACGCTGAGAGTGGGCACCACCCACGCAAACCGCTTTGAGGCAGCGACTACCGGGTGGGATTCCAGCGCAGAAGCAGTCATGAGAATCACCCTCCTTAAGTTAGGGTCGAAATTCGCGGCGGATCGGTCGGATCACGCCGTTGCACATTCGGTACAGGCTTCTGCCGAACGCAGCCACCTCGGGGTCTTCCGTTGTGAGCAGAATGGTCTGCCCCGCTCCGTTTAGCCGATGCAGCAGAGTAAGAACGGCCAGCGATTCCGGTCCAGCCAGTCCCCAGAGTGGCTCGTCAGCCAGCAGAAGCGGCGGGTGGTGGGCCAGCACCCGGCCAATCGTCGCCTTCACCCCATCGCCAGAATGCCTCGCGTCACATGGCCTTCCACTGGGGTTACCCCCCACTGCTCCTTCGACGAAACCAGTTTCACTCTCGCGGAGCTTGGCCATTTCGAGGTCGGTGAGGGACGTAACCAGCCCCCCCATGTAGAACAGGTCCCCTCCCGTGGCCCGTTCTCGAAACCCAAGGACGCGGAGCAAGGTAGACTTTCCGGCCCCCGCCGGGCCCAAAACGACCGCATAATCACCCGCCATCAGGGTCAGGTCTACATCCCGCAGCGCATGAACAGCGCCCTTGTCAGAACCGTAGACCCGGGTAAGCCGCCGTGCCTGGATAATCACCTTGCGCATGGCCCGCACCCTCTTTCCATCCTCAGCATAGGAGAAGGGATGCAACGATCACGCAACAGGAATGCAACAACAAACAACCAAGCCCCGTGCCACACCCGGCACGGGGCTTGTGCAGTTACAGTCCTCAGTTGAGCAGGTTTCGGTAAAGTGCCTGTGCTTCGACGCCCGGCTCCAACCCCAGTTCTTCGTCCAACAGACGGGCGAGGGCCTGGTACTGGTAAAGGGCGGCACTCCGGTTGCCAAGGGCTGCATGGCATCGCATCAGTTGCACGTGGGCATCCTCAGAGAGCGGGTCAGCCTGGACCCGCAGCTGCAGGAAGTTGAGTGCATCCCCATGCCGACCCGTTTGTCCCAGGTGACCGGCCAGCAGTCGGAGGGCTTCCAGATACTGATTCCGCGCCCGGATCCGGGGGGCATCTATCCAGGCGTACTCCAGTCCTTCCAGCAGGTCGCCCCGGTAGAGTTCCACTGCCCCCCGCCAGCCGGCCTCCCCGCCGGCTGCAGCCTGCTTTGCAAACCGATCCAAATCCAGGGCAACCGCCGATAGCTCCAGTCGGTACGCCCCTCCTGCGAAGACAATGAGGCTTCGCCTGCCATAGGTGACCGCTCTGCGCAGATAATACAGCGTGGTATGGACGACCGAGCGGGCGGCTTCCGGATCCAATTCCGGCCAGAGCGATTCGGCCATCTGGTCAAGGGTGACCGGTCGGTGACCGTTCAGAAGCAGGTAGGCTAACATATCCCGCGTCTTGACAGTCCGCCAGGCCACCACAGGTTTTCCCATAACCCAGACGGCCATGGGTCCCAGCAGCGCTGCGTTCAGAGCAGGAGGCTCCCCGGCTGCCCCTGCGTCCGGGGGGGACTGCTCCGGGCTGGCTTTCCCCAGGGACTGAAGCGCAAGCAGGGCCCGATCCCGGACCGCTTCGTCATCGTCGTGCAGCAGACGCCGGATCACCTCAAGCGCCTTCTCCCCACCGATGGCAGATAGCGGGTAGAGCGCCGCTCGGCGGGCCGGCGGGTCCGGCCGCACGGCAAGATCCAACAAGGTGGGCAGGGCACGCTCGCCTATGCGGACCAACAATTCGTGGCAGAAAGGGGCATGGGCGCCCCGGACCAGGGCATCCGCAATCAGGGGCTGCGCTGGCGCCCACCTCATAAAGAACTGCACATACCCTTCGGCGGCGGCGCGCCCCAGTGCTTCATCGAAGAAGGGGCGGGCCGCCTCTGCATTGCCTTGTTGCCACAGCACGCAGGCGCGAAGCACCAGGGCGGCATGGGCGTGCCACCCGCAGCCGAGTCGGAGCAGGCTCTCGGCCGACTCCTCCAACAACCGTTCGGCAGCCTCCACATCACCCCACCTGGCCAGGGCACCGCCCAGCATGTAAGCGCAGATGGCCCGCAGCCAGGGCGACCGCCCCCGTGCGGCGGCGTAACCCTCCTCGACGGTCCGCCGGAAGGCAGCCGTATTGCCTTGCGCCAACTCGACCATGGCCAGGTGAATGCGGGCAACCGCAACTCCGCCAGGCTCGACCGCAAATGTCGTGCTGATCCGTTCCGCTTCCCGATAGTGCCGGGCCGCCTCGTCCAGCCGGCCCAAGTCCGCGCAGACCGCGCCGTATTGCAGGTGCACCCAGAAGAGCGCCCAGAGGTCGCCCCAATCGGCCAGGGCGCGCAGGCACCGGCGCCCCAGAGCTTCCGCCTCCGCCAGGAAGCCTTGCTCCTTGAGAATGAAGATCATGGTGTGGCCGCCCACGGTCTCCAGAATCGGGTCGGCCTCAAAGGCTCTCCGGTACCACTCCATCGCCTGGCCAAACGTACCGCAAGAGTAGTGGTAGTTGCCCCACAAAATGGCGACGGCCCCCATGAGTTTGGGGTCGCCGATCCCCCTGGCAGCTGCCCATAGGGGTTCCAGCAGCCGTCTTGCCTGCTCATTGTCACCGTTTTCCCAGGCGGTCCGGACCTCCGCCAGGTCGCGCCACCGCTCGGTGGCGCCAGGCTGCTTTTGGGTGAGGTGCTCGGCAAACGCCGCCAAGGTGAGTCGTCCGTTCAGCCACTCTTCCACCAGCGCCCGTCCGGTCTCCGGCCGTATATGGGGCGGTAGCTCGGCTACCATGTGGGCTCCCAAAACGGCTCGCCACGGCCGGTCAGCCTGCCGCCAGAGCATCAGCGCCAGCGGCAGCCCCCCCGTGGCGTGCAGGCAGTCCTGCCAGTCGCCCTCACCCAGCAATGCCGTCGCCTCGTCCTGAGTGAAGGCCAATTCGGCGGCGGAGACTAACCTCACACTGTACCGGGAAGTTTCCAAGTCCATTGGCAGCGGCGCCCGGGAGGAGAGGACCAGAGTCAACGTCGTTGGAGCGTAACGGAGCACGGCCGCGAGGAAGTCAGCGATGTAAGGCCGCCCAAATGCCCACTCCAAGCAATCCAGCACCAACGTGAGCGGGGGGCGACGGGCTGCCTCCTCCACGAGCGCTACTGCAAGTGCTCCGGGCTCCCCCCCGGCGGCGGCAGGCGGATTCCAGCCTGACCACACCTCCTGCAGCCCCGTCCGGAGATGGGCGGCCAAGACCTGGCCATCGCGGTCTTGTCGGTCGAGCGTATAGCATACGAAAGGGCCCCCGCACTTGGAGAGCCACTGGGCCAGAAAGGTTGTCTTGCCGGCGCCGGCAGGCGCCTGAACGATCAGCATTCGTCCGGCTGTTGGGAAACCAACCTGGCTAAGGAGGCGCGGTCGGGGGAGGGCGTCGGCACTTGCGTGAATCTGCAGCTTGGCGCGGAAGACCTGGTTCACAGCAATCACTTCCCGCGTTGGCAGTCTTCCTCTGGATACGCTGCCTCATGGGTTTTGTCCTTTTGCATAACTGAAGGAATGGCCCGACAAGCAGGGAGAGATCGGTAAGAACGCTAATGGATATAGGCGGTCTGGAGGTGCATCATGTTGGAACCGGCAAGAATCTATGACCGTCGAAAACAAGCTTATGAAAAACTTCTAGAGAAGCAGCAAAGGGCAGCGAGTCGACTTAGCAATGATCGCTTGTTCACCGTCGGTCTAGGCCTCGCTGTCTCCTACTTAGTCTACCGGACAGTCAGTCACCCTCTGGGTGTGGCAGTGGGTTTTGTCACGCTCGTGCTCTTTAGCTACCTGGCACTTCGGCATCAGCGAGTCCGGAGACGATTGAAGTACGCGGAAGCCCTGAGTGGCATCAACCGCAAGGGGACAGAGCGAGTCAGCGGTCGCTGGGCGGCCTTCCCAGACGCGGGGGCAGAGTTCAGGGATGACGACCATCCCTTCGCATCCGACCTGGACTTGTTTGGACAGGGCTCACTCTTTCAATGGATCAATTCGGCACAAACCGCGCTGGGGCGAGAGTGGCTAGCCAGGGTTCTCAAACTGGAGGCCCGCGAGCCTCTGGACATTGTCGCGCGACAGGCAGCGGTGACCGAACTGGCTCGAAAGCTGGCCTGGCGGCAGCGGTTTGAGTCGGAAGGGCTGCTTGTCCGCGAGAAGCTTGAGCCCACGGCGCCGCTCCTCCAGTGGGCGCTGCAAACCAACCAGACTTATTTGCACCCCTTGGTGAGGCTTGGAGTTCGTCTGCTCCCGGCAATCACCATATTCACGATCACACTCTACGCCTACTCCGCCGTTCCCTGGCAGGTTCCGACGCTACTCGTCGTTGTACAGGGCCTGCTCCTGCGCCATAACGGGAAGGAACGCTCCCACGTTTTGTCCATGGTGTACCGGTTCGAGGCAAGCCTCCGAACATACTCCCGGATGCTCAGACGGTTTGAAGGCCAGCAGTTCGACACCCCATGGCTTCGGGAACGACAGGGGAGGCTCCGGGATGCAGCTGGGCGATTAGCCTTTGAGCAAATCCACAGACTCTCAACGATTGCTGAGCGGATCTCCAATCGCGAAAACGCGATGTTCCTGATCGTGAATATCTTGATCCTGTGGGATTATCAGTGCATGGTGGCATTGGAAGAATGGAAAAAGGAATCGGGAAAGTCACTTCGCACCTGGCTGGAAGTCCTCGCGGAGATAGAAGCCTACTCGAGCCTGGCTAATATCCGCTTTGAACAGCCGGATTGGGCAATGCCCACCGTGGTTGCGGAAAATCGCCAGACGCCGGGAAGTCCGGGCGGCCTTTCGGCTCAGAAGATGGGGCATCCGCTGATTATCCAAAACCGAGTTGGCAACGACTTTGAGATGAAGGCGCCGGCGCGGATCACCGTGATCACCGGATCGAACATGTCCGGAAAGAGCACCTTTTTGCGGACGGTCGGAATTAACCTCGTGCTTGCTTATGTCGGGGCGCCGGTCTGTGCGGAACGCTTCACCTGCTCCTTGATGAGACTGTGGACCGCTATGCGTATCACCGACAACCTTGAGCAGAACATCTCGTCGTTCTACGCCGAGTTGCTCCGGCTCAAGCGGATCGTGGAGGCCGTGAGAACCGAAAAGAGCGTGTGTTTTCTGCTTGACGAGATTTTCAAGGGCACCAATTCCCACGACCGCCACCAGGGCGCCAAAGCACTCATCACGCAACTCCAGAAAGATGGTGCATACGGGCTGATCTCCACCCACGACCTCGAACTCGGGGAGCTTGAGCGAGAAAGCAACGGGCAGATCAGGAACTGCCATTTTCGCGAGCATTATCAAGGCCGGGAGATTCGGTTCGATTACACCCTGAGGCGGGGCATTTCAACAACTCGGAACGCTTTGTACCTGATCAAGATGGTGGGGATCGATCTCGAAGGCAATGAGTAGAACTGGCCCGGTGGTTGGTCCACCGGGCCTACGTTACGCCTATTCGATAGCCGGGCGCAAAGCGGCCAACTGGCGGATCTCCCCTTGCAGGTCGCTGTGCAGACGATCAACTTCGTCAAAATCCGTCACGCTCATGTAGTGTGCTTTGATGCGGGAGTGGATCTGCTGCGCGGCTTTCAGGTGCGCAACAGCCTCCTGCATTTTCTGCGAGTAGCGCTGTCGGATGGATGTGAGTTCACCGGCGTATTGCTCGTCAACCCCCGGTTGCATGGTCCGGTCGTACATGTCGAGCACTTCATCGCTGGCACGGCTGGGGAAATACTCGTGCGGCGCGGTGCTGTCAAAAATGGCCAGGCTGAGCTCGGGGAAGATGAGCATATCAAGGCTGCTGGGATCGAAGCCACAGTGGTAGACCTCGACGTCAAAACCCTTCTCTTCGGCCGCCTTGGCCAGGCGCTTGAGCAGCGTCGATTTGCCTGAACCCGGGCGCCCCTTGATGAAGATGCGCCGTTCTAGGGGGGCGGTAAGGGTTGGAATATGATCGACCGCTCCTTCCGGTGTGGCAGCCCCGAAGAAGAGGTGGCGAACCGTCGCACTTTTGTCCCGCGTCTGTTCGCCAAACAGAGCGGCTACAAGATCCTGCCCGACCTGGTCTGCCTTGTGGAAATCCATGTGGCTGATATAAATGGCTTCCCATTCGTCGTGGATCCGTAAAGCCGCCGCGAACGAGCTGTAGGCACTGGCGTATGCTTTCTGAAGCTCAGCCTGTATCAGCTCAACCTCCCGCTTGGTCTCCTCGGACAGCTTTGCGGTATCCACCGCCTGCCCCAGATCGATCCGGACAAGTTCGGCCCCCGTTATAGAATCCAGGCCTTCGCTGGTGCGCCCGTCCGCAACACCAACTTTCAGGTCCTGGATGATCAAGGCGTCCAACTCACCGGGGTTCAACGGGGAATGAAACAGGTCGACAGACTGCCCATCGCTCATCGTCTCGTCCGCGATCTTCTGAAGCAGAATGGACTTCCCAGACCCTGCATAACCATCAAGCAAGAATATCTTCTGTAACCCCTGAAAGGCAGAACCGTACAGATAATGTGCGCCGCGCGCGGTGTTTCCCCGGGCAAAGAAGTGGCGGGCTGATCCGACCACGAGCTACACTTCCTCTCGAAGTACTCTGGTCGCACCATATTCCCTGAGGATTCACCGGGTGACTAATGAAGGGCCGGTACCACACTGTGGTGCCGGCCTATTTGTGTGCGCACATATGGTTCGGATGGGAAAGTTTAGCGATCAACATAAGTGATGCGCATCACGCGCGGAATGGGCATGACGAAGTATCTTAGTACCAGAACAGGCGAACACGAAAGGATGATACACGAATGAGAAACACAACACTTAGTCGGATATCCCTCGCACTGACCGCCGCCAGTCTCCTCCCGCTTGCGGCAGCCTGCTCGAAGCCGGCAGCGGAAGCGGCTACCCAGCCACCGGCAACCGAAGCCAGCACGCCCAAGCCGGCTGCGACGGACGCCGTAGGCATTGTCCGGAGCGCCGCCGACCTGCCCGCTCCCATTACTCGCAAGGAAGCCCAGAAGGTAGTTGTGAACCTCGAAGCCGTCGAGGTGAACGGCCAGGTCGCCGAAGGGACGACGTACTCTTACTGGACATTTGATGGCAAGGTGCCGGGCCCCATGGTCCGGGTGCGCGAAGGAGATACGGTGGAACTGCACCTCAAGAATAACCCCAACAGCAAGATGGCGCACTCCATCGACCTACACGCTGTGAACGGCCCGGGCGGCGGTGCGGTGGCGACTCAGGTGGCGCCCGGCCAAGAGAAGGTTTTTACCTTCAAGGCCCTCAACCCCGGCGTCTATGCGTATCACTGCGGAACGGCCCACATACCCACCCACATCGGCCAGGGCATGTACGGCCTGATCGTGGTAGAGCCCAAGGAGGGCCTGGCACCGGTCGACCGTGAGTTTTATGTGATGCAGGGCGAGTTGTACGCCAAGGGCAAGCGCGGCGACAAGGGCCACCTGGAATACGACAGCAGCAAGCTCATCGCCGAGCAGCCCAGCTACGTGGTCTTTAACGGCAAGCCCGCCGGCCTGATGGGCGACATGGCCATGAAGGCCAAGACGGGCGAACGCATCCGGCTCTTTGTCGGCAACGGCGGACCCAACCTGGTTTCCAGCTTCCACGTGATCGGTGAGATCTTTGACAAGCTGTATACGGAAGCATCCACTGATGCGCTCAGCAACGTTCAGACGACCCTGATTCCGTCCGGGGGCGCTGCCTTCATGGAGTTCACCGCTGAAGTACCCGGGCAGTATCTGCTGGTGGACCATTCCATCACCCGGGCCATTGATAAGGGCGCCGTTGCAGCACTCGTGGTCGAAGGCCCGGAGAACAAGGAGATCTTTGACGCTCAGCACATCGACACGGCCGGTCACTAAGTCACCTAAACCTACAAGACAAGTTGAGGGGGCTACACATCGATGAAGCTTAGTTCATCCAAGCGTCTGGTAGCGTTCCTGACGGCATCGGCCTTGCTGGCCGGCGCCCTGGCGGGCTGCACCGGCGCCCCGCCCAAGAACCCCGCCGCTGCTCCCGGCACGCCGAATGCGGTCAACGGGCGCATCCCGCTGGTCGCTCCTGGTGAGAAAGACACCCACCTGGGCTTCTGGTCTTCCGGCCCATACGGCGGTGTCTGGGTCGTCGGTATCCCCTCTATGCGGATTCTGCGGGAGATTCCGGTCTTCGAGCAGCGAGCGGCTTACGGCTGGGGCTTCGACCCTGCCTCCCGCAGCATGCTGCAGGACACGATGCCTGACAAGAGCCGGGCTTCCTGGGGCGATACACACCACCCGATGCTCTCGAAGACCGGCGGCAACTACGACGGCCGCTTCCTCTACATTAACGACCTGGCCAACAGCCGGATTGCAAAAATAGACCTGAAGCTCTTCAAGACCGTTGCCATCAAGCGGATTCCGAACATCCAGGGCGTTCACGGCATCGGCGTTCATGCCGATACCAAGTATGTCTTTGCCACCGGTGAGTACGAGATTCCTAACGCACTGAACCCCAACGCCAACGCCGATGGCAAGTTCAAGACCGCCATTACCGTGCTCGACCAGGATCTGAACGTCGTGGCGCAGGTGCCCGTGGAGTATGGCAATACGGACATCATGGGCACGACCCTTGACGGGAAGTACGTCTACACCACGGTCTACAACGTTGAAAATGGCACCACCCTGAAGGATATGGTGGCCTCTGAGAAGGACGCAATCATGTTCATCGACGTGGCCAAGGTCGACAGCGCTCTTGCCGAGGGCAAGTTCAAGGAAATCGGCGGGGTGAAGATGATTGACACTGATTACCCCGGGCTGAAGACCTTCGTGCCTGTCGCCAAGAACCCGCATGGCGTGGACCCCGAGCCGAGCGGCAAGTATATCGTGGTCTCCGGCAAGCTCTCCCCGACGGTTTCGGTGGTTGACATTGCCGCCATGAAGGTCGTCAGGGAAGTAGAGGTGGGCGCCGGGCCGCTTCACAGCTCCTTCGACAACAAGGGCAACGTCTTCACTGGCAACTTCCTCGACTCCAACGTGGTCAAGTGGAACCTGGCGGACGCCCTGGCCGGGAAGCCCAAGGAGGAGTATATCCGGGACATGCAGCCGGCCCACTACTCGCCTGGCCATATGATGGCGGACGGCGGCGGCACCAAGAGCCCCGGCGGCAAGTGGCTGGTGGTGCCCAACAAGTTCTCCAAGGACCGGTTCGTCAACGTGGGTGCTGACTACCCCGAGAACCAGCAGCTCTTCGACATCTCCGGCGACAAGATGAGACTGATCATGGACATGCCGATCCTGCCCGAGCCGCATGACATTCAGATCGCGCCGGTCGAGCTGTTCAAGGATGCCATCCAGGCCTACGACCCTGCGGAAGCGGCAAAGCACGAGCACAACATTGAGCCGACTAAGGAAGGCGAGACCCGCGTTGAACGCGATGGCAACAACGTGACGGTCTACACGACGGCCAAGCGGTCCGAGTATGGGTTCAAGGAGCTCAAGGTCAAGAAGGGCGATCATGTGACGGTCTACGTCACGTCGCTGGAGAAGACCAAGGATATCACCCACGGCTTCGCTCTGCCTGACTACGGCATCAACAAGCCGATCAACCCGGGCGAGACCATTAAGGTTGAGTTTACTGCCGACAAGGAAGGCACGTACTGGGCCTATTGCACCTGGTTCTGCTCCGCCCTGCACCTTGAGATGCGTTCCCGAATCATCGTCGAGGAATAAGGAGGGCTGGAGCCGGACCCGAAAGGGGGTTACCGCCATACGCCGACAACTGCCGTCAATCCTATACGCAGCAGCTGCTGCAGCCGTGGTACTTGGAGTCTTGCTGCCGCTGTGGCGGACGCTGCTCTACTTCCCACAGTACCCGGAGGGACCACTGCAGGTGGTGGCCTATGCTGGCTCCATTACCGGCGACATTTCTGAACTTGAAATGCTTAACGAGTATATCGGAGTTCAGTTCCCGCACGACATTCCCGAACAGAAGATCCTGCCCAGACTGCTCTACGGAGTCGCCTTCCTGGCGCTGCTGGCCGCTCTGGTGCGAAACCGGCTGGGCCTGGTGCTCAAGGGCGCCACGATTGCAGCGTTAGTCGGCAGCGGCGCCTGGATGATGTGGCGCATGGACCGCCACTTGACGCAGTTTGGGGCAAATCCTGATCCGAACGCTCCGCTGTCCGCGCTGATCGAACCGTTCAAGCCGCCCCTCTGGGGAAGGGTGGTACTGGTTCAGGTGGAAGCGGTGGCCGGTTTCCTATGGGGCACCTACTTCCTGGCGGCGGCCGGAATCCTGCTGGCTGCAGGATTCTGGCTGGCCCTCCGCCAGCTAAAGAGCCCGACTAAAGAACATACACAGGAGGAACCAACACATGCTTAAGAAAGTCACAGTCGGTATTGCTGCCCTCGGTCTGGTTGCGGCGCTCGCGGGTTGCGGTGGCGGTGCTTCGAAGCCCAAAGAGGGTGCCAAGCCTGCCGCTGGCGGCGAGACGGTAGTGGAACTGAAGGGCACCAAGTTCGGGCAGTCCAAGCTGGAGGTCAAGGCTGGCGCCACCGTAAAGTGGGTGAACCACGACAACGTGGACCACTCCATCTGGGAAGGCGTGCCCGACAGCGGCCAGCACCTGATCAAGTCCGAGGACATCAGTAACGGCGGGGAAGTCAAGTACACCTTCGACAAGGCCGGCACGTACGAAGTCTTCTGCAATACGGCATCTCATCATCTGATCGGGATGAAGATGCAGGTTGTCGTGAAGTAGCCGTGGCTCAGACAAGAATTCGGGCAGTCGCAGGTGGTCTCGTCCTGGCTGCCAGTCTGACGCTCGCTGCGTGCGGGCGCCCGGCTGACAGCCCTGGTGCCGTAGCATCTCCGGTCGGGGCGGAAAACGCCCCGGCCGGGGGCGCCCTCATCAGCCGGGAGTCCGGCGGAAACAGCGCCATCACCGTCACGGTGCGGCCTACCGGGGACCAGGTGCTGGATCAGCCGGGGACGGGGCCTGACCTATCAGGGCTGAAGGGCCGGGTGCTCCCCTTTGCAATTACGCTGGACACCCATGCCGGGAATATCGCCAAGCTGGACCTTAATGGAAGGGTCTTCCTCCGAGACGCGGCCGGCACGGAACTGCCGGCGATGGTCAGGCAGCTGTCTTCTTCCGCTCACCACACGACACATGTGGCCGCCTTCCCCAAGCTCGACAGCCGGGGAAAGCCGCTGGGGGACCCTTCTCAGGGGCGCCTGCAGATTGTGATCAGAGAGGTTGGGCAGATGCAGGAGCGGGTGCTGGAGTGGACGCCATGAAGCAAGCAGCAATAGAGAAGCGGGAGGGATGAACCGGTGCAGACGAAGCAATCGGTAGGACCCCAGGCGCACACAGTCCTCGCAGTGGGCGGTGCCGTCTTTATGGCAGCCGCCGGGATTATTCACCTCGTGATTGCCACCCACCACTGGTCGCACTCCACGGCCCACGGCCTGTCACTTGTCCTGATCGGTTTGGTAGAGATCGCCTGGGGCGCCGTTTTCCTGCGGGCAAGGTCGGTTATGACGGCAAGGCTTGGCATCCTGCTTGCCGTTGGCTTCATCGTACTCTGGGCCATCACCAGGGTGACCACGGCGCCCTTTGCCCATGGCGGCCCGGAGGAAGTCGACACCTGGGGCGTGATCAGCAAACTCTGCGAAGGTCTGGCTGCCGTGCTGCTGGTTCAGCCGGCCATGTCCGTCGAAAATGCTAAAGTGCGCTGGCGTGCCGTAGCGATCGTGGCGGCGGTAGCTGTTTTCGGTGCCTTTGCGTCCTATGGGGTCGCCATGGCTGCCGATCCCTTCGTAGTGGGCTGTGGCGAATCCGCAGTACATCAGCATGAGGGCGCTGACCACGCCGAGCACGCTGGCCATCATTCGGACCATGATCACGGTCAATAAAGGGGCGCCCCGTCAGTTAGGGGCTGTCCGATCCAAAACGCCCACGGGCGCCAGGCTCGTGGGCGGCTGAGTTGTAAAAGTGGCAGAGCGATACTCCACGGTCCCGCAGATCCCTACAGGAGGTGTCGCGAATGATCTTCATTTCGCATGTAATCGGTAAGGATGTTAACAACCCGCTCTTCCCTGACAAGCAGAAAGTTCAGGCTCCGGGCGTGGTATGGGAAATGGGTGGCCGAGGCGGGCTGAGCACCGCTGAAGCGGAAGCCCTGATTGAAGATCTGGGGGCGTTTGGCTCTCCGTTTATTATGTTTGCCGGGCACGGGAAGCGGCTGCGCGAGGACCTGCTCCACCTGATCAGGAGCGCCCGCCGCCAGGCGATTGCCGCTGTGCTCGTACTGACCAGGGCCACCGAGCCCGCCGGATTTGGGCGGATGCTGGCCGATGCCGGTACTTCCCTGGTGCTGATGGATGCGGATGCCCCGGATGCCACAGACTTTCTGGAGGACTGTGGATCAGCGGGCGTTCCGGTTGGTGTACGGCAGCAACTCACTTCCCATGAGTCCATAGCGGAGTGCCTTGCGCTAGCGCGACGGACCCGTTGCTCCATTTCGGTCTTTCAGCATCCCGAGACCATCAGGGACATCGATGGGCAGCAGACCCGGGACCTCATGAACGACGTGTACCAGGCGGCACAGCAGTCGCCTATCATGATCGCGACTGAAGGGAATACGGCCGATGCTGTCTACATGTATCTGCGGCTGCGCCAGGATGACCCGCGGCCGGCCAAGGAACTGCGCACGGCGATATTCCGGGCAGACACCGCGCGGCTGCACGCCGATATGGCTTACGTAAATGCCGACGGCGCGGTCTATCCGGAAGAACACTGGCGCTGGGGAGTGGTCGGCAATGTGCGGGAGAAGCTGTTCAGCCAGATCTGGACTGACCCGGAACAGCCGCTGCTGCGTGGGCTCCGGCTGCGCCGGCTGTTGATCCAGGGTCGCTGCAAGACGTGCGGCTACCTGGAAGTGTGCAACGGGAACCAACGGGCTCGTGCAGAATCGATGGGAAACCTATGGGCGGAAGACCCCGGGTGTTACTTGACAGACGACGAGGTCAAACATCCACAATAAGTCAGGGGAAATGAGGTACCTGGCGATCCCGCGAGGGGGTGACGAGTCGGTGATTGACATCAAGTTTCTGCAATCGTTGCCGCTTTTTTCTGGGTTGTCGGCGAGTGCGGCCGAGCGCGTGCGAGATGCCATGACTGAACGGGCACTGGACACCGACGATGTCGTATTCCGCGAAGGCGATGCCGGCAAGTACGTCTACTTCGTGTATACGGGGAAGATCAAGATCTGTCGGTATTCGCTGTCCGGGCAAGAGTTCATCATCGGTGTGTGGGGATCCGGGAGTCCGTTCGGCTTGATTGCCGCCCTTGATGGGGGGGCTTACCCGGCTACGGCCTCGGCCCTGGCACCGACCAAGATTCTGGCACTGCAGGTAAGCGCCTTGCAGCGCCTCTCTGACGAGATTCCGGAGCTCAAGGCGGCGCTCATGAGCCAGGTGGGGGTGCGCATACGCCTCTTCCAGGACCGGGTGTACGAGCGCGACCTGCTCGATGCGCGCGGTAAACTGGCCAGCGTTCTGACCACGCTGGCCCGCAGCAGCGGCGTCAAAACCCCGGCGGGCGTGCGGGTAGCTCACGGCCTGACCCAGCGGGACCTGGGCGCCATGATCGGGGCCCGCCGCGAGACAGTCTCCCGCATGCTGGCGGACTTCCAGAAGCGCGACCTGGTACAGCTGAACGACACGGGCATCCTCGTCATCGACCTGCCCGGTCTGCAATCATTGGCGGCGGTGTGAGAAGAAAGAGCGCCTCTGTGTCGCCGCACGAGGCGGGCCTCAACGGGCTTCTTGCTGCGCCGCTGCCGGCTCCAGGTGCAGCCAGGAGGGGTAGTGGTCTTTGGACGGCGCAGCTTGCGAAATGCGGACCCAGGCAGCCACGCAATCCGGGTCGAAGTGGCGCCCCGACTCACGGAGAATGAGCGCGACGGCTTCTTCATGCGGCCAGGGCCGCCGGTAAGAGCGGTAGGAAGTCACGGCGTCGTACACATCAGCGATCGCCAGGATTCTGGCGAGCAGGGGAATCTGTTGGCCGCAGAGGCCATCGGGGTAACCCGTCCCGTCCCACTTTTCGTGGTGATGCCGGATGACCCCGAGCTCTTCGTTCATGAACCCCAGGCGTTTGCAGACTTCGTAGCCGGTCACCGGGTGCCGCTCCACCACGGTCCGCTCCTCGGCGGTCAGCGGGCCCGGCTTATTGAGGATGCGGTCGGGCACCTCAATCTTCCCAATGTCGTGCAGAATACCGCCCTGAGCGAGCGCACGCAATTGCTCGGGCGGAACGCGCATGGCGGCGCCCAGCCGGAGGGCTTCAATGGTGACCCGATAGCTGTGCCCTGCCGTATAGGGATCGCGCGTCTCCGTCGCCACGACCAGCGCCCGGATGCTCGGAGCCATGCCCGCCTCAATCCGTTCAACCGGGTCGAGCGACATGAGACCTTTCACGGCCATGCCGACGGTGGCGCCCATGGCATACTGTCGCCACAGCCCGTACAGGGTGGCGATCATCGAGCCGAGGAGCAGGAAGTGGTAGATCCACCAACTGGCCCGCCAGAGGTCGCCCGTGACGATAATCACCTGCGAGGCCGCCATCCAGCCGGTGCTGATGAGCAGGGCCATTTGCAGCGGAAAACGTGCGTACCGGTAAGCGACCCAGTAGTGGCGAGCGGCCAGCGCGACCAAGACGACGACAACCAGCGTGGCGATCCACTTGAGGGGGCTGAGATGAATCGGTATGAACCGCACGGCCTGCGGAAACGTCAGCCCCAGGACCACGGTGATGGTCAGAAGTGTTGTCCAGACGGGCACCAGCCACCGCTGCCACTTGGAGAGGACGCGCACTGCGATGTGATCGGTCGGACAGGAGGAGAGATAGAGCCAGCCGGCAGAGAGGAGGATGCTCAACTGCGCCGCGATTCCTGGCACTTGTGTGACAGGCAGAAGGAATCCGGGTGTTGCCAGCCCGTGGAGCAGGAACACGAGGGCAAGCGAAGAAAACGCCATTGACAGGAAGGTTACGTTGATGTTGCGCAGGCGGGTGCCGGCAATTCCCACAATGAGGGCAGCAACGGCAGCGAGGAAAGCCGCTCCGCTGACGATATAAAAATGGCCATGGGGAGCAGCATAGAGGGGATCTTCCGCCGCGTGGAGCCGCAAGTAGGCAAAGACGGCCAGGGGCAGGAGCACAGCAGTCAGGATCCACATCAACGGACGCAGGAGATTCTTTGACACACTGAGCCCTCCTCGGATAGCGGGACGGGTCGCTCGCTGCGCATAACATATTCGCAAAGAAAATCCCTATGAATAAAGACGGATACATACGCGCGACTGATACGGCAGATCTTGGAAAAAGACGAAGGAAAATTCCCCCGAACTCGGCTAGACCAGTTCCAACCCCGATCTGGTATGATTATGCTTGTAGTGTTGGCTCTTCGCATCACGGCCACGGAGCCTGGATAAACTAGGAATTCAGAGGTGGTCCCTTTTGGCGGAACAGGAGTACAAGCCGACAAACTTCATTCAAGACGTTATTGATGAGGACAAGGCGGCAGGCCGATACGGGGGACGGGTCCATACCCGGTTCCCACCGGAACCCAATGGTTACCTGCACATTGGACATGCGAAGTCCGTCGTTCTAAACTTCGGCATCGCCGCAGCCAATGGCGGTCTGTGCAACTTGCGCTACGACGATACGAACCCGACCAAGGAGGAAGAGGAGTACGTCGACGCCATTGAGGCAGACGTGCGCTGGCTCGGTTACGACTGGGACGACCGGCTCTTCCATGCCTCCGACTACTTTGAGCAGCTGTACGAATGGGCTGAACAGATGATCCGGGACGGCAAGGCATACGTCTGTGACCTGTCCCTGGAAGAGATGCGTGAGCAGCGGGGAACGTTGACCGAGCCCGGCCGGGAAAGCCCTTATCGTAACCGGCCGGCGGTGGAAAGCCTGGACCTCTTCCGCCGCATGCGGGACGGCGAGTTCCCGAACGGCGCCCGCACCCTCCGGGCCAAGATTGACATGGCTTCGGGCAACATGAATATGCGCGATCCGGTCCTCTACCGCATCCTGCATGCCGAGCATCACCGGGCCGGGAAGAAGTGGTGCATCTACCCGATGTACGACTACGCGCATCCCCTTTCGGATGCCATCGAGGGGATTACCCACTCGATCTGCACACTGGAGTTTGAGGACCACCGGCCCCTCTACAACTGGCTGCTGGAACAGCTCCAGATTCCGGATGCGCCCAAGCAGATCGAATTTGCGCGCCTCAACCTGACCCACACGCTGACGAGCAAGCGCGGCCTTCGCCGGTTGGTGGAGGAAGGTCATGTGAGCGGATGGGACGATCCCCGCATGCCCACGCTGTCGGGCGTCCGCCGCCGGGGCTATACGCCGGAGGCGATCCGCAGCTTCTGCACGGACGTTGGCGTAGCCAAGACGAACAGCGTGGTCAGTCTGGCCCAGCTGGAGCACTTTGTACGTGAAGACCTCAACCGGCGGGCGCCCCGGATGATGGCCGTGCTGCGGCCGCTGAAGGTCGTGCTGATCAACTACCCCGAAAATCAGGCCGAGGAGTTCTCGGTTGAGAACAACCCCGAAGATCCGGCTGCCGGCAGCCGCACGGTCCAGTTCTCCCGCACGATCTATATCGAGCAGGAGGATTTCATGGAGGAGCCGGCGCCCAAGTACTTCCGCCTGGCGCCCGGGCGTGAGGTGCGCCTGAAGGGTACTTACTTCATAAAGTGCCAGGAAGTCGTGAAGGATCCCGCGACCGGCCAGATCGTCGAACTGCATTGCACGTACGACCCGGAGACCCGCGGTGGCGAGGCGCCCGACGGCCGCAAAGTGAAGAGCACAATTCACTGGGTGTCCGCGGACCATGCCGTGGACGCGACCGTAAGGTTGTACGACAACCTATTCCTGACGGAGAATCCGGCCGAGGGCGGCGACATTATGACCAACCTCAACCCGAAGTCGCTCGAGGTTCTGGCTGGCTGCAAAGTGGAGCCCGGCACTTCGCACGCGGCTCCCGGCACTCGGTACCAGTTCCTCCGGCACGGCTATTTCTGCGTTGATCCGGACTCCACCCCGGAGATGTTGGTCTTCAACCGGACCATTACGCTCAAGGACACCTGGGCGAAAGTGCGCGCGCAATAGGGGTACTGCAGAGAGGCGCCACTCCGTTGGACGCCTCTCTGTTCTGTAGTCACAAATGCATAAAACATGGGCTCTACGATAAGCAACATCTTCACAAAATCCCATCCGTTGTTGTGTTGGACAACGTTTCGTTCAGGTGTATAATTATGCATCGGAAACTAGGTCCTACTAAGGAGCGGAAGAATCGTGAAGCGATATTTCAGTGCCATCCTGTCTGGTGTCCTTGCCCTCTCCCTGCTGGCCGGCTGCGGCGGCTCGAAGCCCCAGGCACCGGCTGCGCCCGCCCCTGCCCCTGCCGCTGAGCAGAAGGCCCCTGAGTCCAAGACCCCGACGATCGACAAGATCAAGAAGGACGGCAAGCTGGTCATCGGCACTTCGCCCGACTACCCGCCGTTCGAGTCCCTGGACAAGGACAACAAGGTCATCGGTTTTGACGTGGACATCATGGAAGCCGTGGCCAAGAAGCTGGGCGTCAAGCTGGAGATCGTGCAGATCAACTTTGACGGCCTGATTGCCGCCCTGACCGCCAAGAAGTTCGACATTATGGCGGCCGGCGTCTCCGTGACCGATGAGCGGAAGAAGACCGTGGACTTCTCCCAGCCCTACCTGATTGGCAACGACGCTATTCTCGTGCACAAGGACAGCGGCCTGAAGCCGGCCAAGCTCGAAGACCTGAAGGGCAAGAAGGTCGCCGCTCAGCTCGGCACCGTCCAGGCTGACGCCCTCAAGAAGGTCGAGGGTATCGAAGTGAAGGAATACAACCTCTTCACCGAAGCTGCTTCCGCCCTCGCCGCCAAGCAGGTTGACGCCGTGTACCTGCACTCCGTCGTGGCCAAGTCGTTCGCCAAGGCCAACCCGGTGCTGACCATTGGCCTGGAGATCAAGGCTGAGGACACTGCCTACGCGCTCCGCAAGGACACCCCGGACCTGACCGCGTTTGTGAACGAGGTCCTGACCGAAATGGAAAAGAACGGCGAGATGGAAAAGCTCGTCCAGAAGTGGTTCAAGTAGCAGAGATCGTTTCCCATGGGGGCGGGCAACACCGCCCCCTCACTTCCTTTTTTGGAGTGTGTTGGCATGGATTGGCACTTAATGCTGGAGAGCATTCCCTTACTGCTGAAGGGCGCTGTCACTACCCTTAAGATTGCCGCTATTTCCGGGTCCATCGGTGTCTTTCTCGGTACGGTTATTGGGCTGGGCAATACCTGGGGCAGCCGGCCATTGTCGGCCCTGCTCCGCGTCTATATTGAGTTTCTGCGGGGAACCCCGCTTTATGTGCAGCTGCTGATTGGCGTCTTTGGCATTCCGGCCGCTCTGGACATTCAGGTAGATGAGTTTACGGCGGCAGTCATCATCATCGGCGTCAACTCCAGCGCTTATGTGGCAGAGATTATGCGCGGCGGCATTCAGTCCATCGACAAAGGGCAGATGGAGGCGGCGCGTTCCATGGGCATGACCCATGGGCAGGCGATGCTCTACGTGATTCTGCCCCAGGCGTTCAAGCGGGTCATTCCCCCGCTCGTCAACGAGTCGATTACGCTGATCAAGGAAAGCTCTCTCGTGGCGGCGGTCGCTCTCGTGGAGCTGACCCGCACGGCGCAGATGATCTCCAGCCGGACCTACAAGCCCTTTGAAGTCTACATCATGTCGGCATTGGTCTACCTGGTGATGACCCTGACCCTGTCCAACATCGCATCCCGCCTGGAGAGGAGGCTGAAGGCCAGTGATTAAGATCGCAGGACTGCATAAGCGCTTCGGCAGCCTCCACGTCCTCAAGGGCATCGATTTGGAAGTGAAGCAGGGCGAGGTTGTGGTCGTAATCGGCCCCTCGGGGTCAGGCAAGTCGACACTGCTGCGCTGCATTAACCGGCTGGAGGCGCCCTCCGGCGGCACCATATCCGTGGCCGGCGAAGTCGTTCCGGCGGGGGGCCGCGGGCTCGACCGCGTCCGGGAAGAGCTCGGCATGGTCTTTCAGCGCTTTAACCTGTTCCCGCACATGACCGCACTCAAGAACGTCACCCTCGGGCCGCTCAAGGTCAGGAAAATGGGTGCCGCCAAGGCGGAAGCCCTGGCCCAGGAGCTGCTGGCCAAGGTAGGCCTGGCCGACAAGGCCCACGCGTTCCCTTCGCACCTGTCCGGCGGCCAGCAGCAGCGCGTGGCCATTGCCCGTGCCCTCGCAATGCAGCCCAAGGCGATGCTGTTCGACGAGCCCACTTCCGCCCTGGACCCCGAGTTGGTGGGCGAAGTGCTGGAAGTCATCAAGCAGCTGGCCCGGGAAGGCATGACCATGATGGTCGTCACCCACGAAATGGGCTTTGCCCGTGAAGTGGCCCATCGCGTGATTTTCATGGATGAAGGCCGCATTGTGGAAGAGGGGCCACCCGAGCAGATTTTCCGCCAGCCCCGGGAAGAACGGACCCGCGCCTTCCTGCGAAAGGTGCTGTAACCTATGGACTTCGAGCGGTTTTACCCGCCAGCCGTGCGGGCGGCCCTGGCCTACGAGCCGCCCGGCGCCTGGATGCCCCGCATTCGGCGCCCGGACACAATTCGGCTGAACCGGGGCTATCCGTTCCCGGCGGCGGTGCCGGTGGCCGACCTGGGCGCCGCCGCGGCGGCGCTGCTCGCCCGGGAGGGCGATGCGCCCTTTCACTACCTGGGGAGCCCGGCCATGGGGAGGCTTCCCCAGCTCCTGGCGTCCCGGTCTGCCCAGCGCGGCATGCCGGTGGGCGATGGGGAGCTGATGGTGACCATGGGCGGCGCCCAGGCAATCGACCTGACGGCGCGCATCCTGCTCGGGCCGGACGACCTGGTTGCCGTGGAAGCGCCAACCTATATGGAAGCTTTGGAAACCTTCCGCAACTATACGCCGCACATCATCAGCTACCGGATGGATGAGGACGGGCTGGACGTGACGGCCCTTTCGGTTGACCTGGCGGCCCGCCGGGCTGCCGGGCAGCCTCTTCCGAAGCTGCTTTACACCATACCCTCTTTCCACAACCCCACCGGCACGACCTTGAGCCCGGAGCGGCGGCGTCAGCTGCTGGCCATGGCTGAGGAGTATGACTTCCTGATTCTTGAGGATGATGCTTACGGGGAGCTGGCCTTCGGGGAGATTCCCATTCCCCTCAAGGCCCAGGATACGAAGGGGCGGGTGATTTACGCCGGGTCGCTCTCGAAGACGATTGCCCCCGGCCTGCGCCTGGGGTGGGTGCACGCTGCGGCGCCCCTCGTGGCGGCCATGTTCTGCTTCAAGAAAGACCTGGAGAACCCGTATGTCCAGGCGCTCGCTGCGGAGTATCTGAGCACCGTGGACTATGGCGCCCGGGTGACGGCGCTGCGGGAGTCGTACCGGCAGCGGCGGGATGCAATGGTGGATGCCCTACGGCGTCATACGCCCCCGGATGCCACCTGGACGGTGCCACAGGGCGGTTTCTTCGTGTGGGTGTGGGTGCCTGGCGCCGACACGGTCGCGCTCCTTGAGGCCGCGCTGGATGAAGGCGTGGGCTACGTGCCCGGCAAGTACTGCTTCTTTGGCTCCGGTGAGGGGCGGGAACATCTGCGGCTCTCCTTCAGCTACCTCTCACCCGAGGAGATGGAGCGGGGCGTGGCCATACTGGGTCGCCTGATGGGAGGGAGACGCGGTGACCCTGCGGGAGCGAATCCGCGTTGAACTGAGCAAGACCCGGAAGCGCCAGGCGATTGCCGGTGCCACCTGGGGCGGCGTGGTGGCGAAGTGGCAGCAGTGGAAGCGCCTGGAGCAGGAAGGGCGCCTGCAGGATCTGCGGGACCGCGCCCGCGATGCCAAGAACAAGGCCCTGGGTAACCACGCACAGTATTTGAGCCAGTTCGTGCAGCAGGTGCAGGAGCGGGGCGGTCAGGTTCACTTCGCCGGCACGGGGGCGGAAGCGGTCCAGCAGGTGCTGGCCA
This sequence comes from Symbiobacteriaceae bacterium, assembly GCA_035628915.1. Lineage (GTDB taxonomy): Bacteria > Bacillota > Sulfobacillia > Symbiobacteriales > Symbiobacteriaceae > JARBUG01. The sequence continues at coordinate 84,633 of DASPIW010000029.1, forward strand.
TAGCCCGCCGGGCCGGAGCCGCGCGCGTCGTGAAAACGAAGTCGATGGCCACTGAGGAGATTGGGCTGACCCATGCGCTGGAGGCGGCTGGCCTTGAGGCCGTGGAGACCGACCTGGGCGAGTATATTGTCCAATTGGCCGGGGAGCCGCCGTCGCATATCGTGGGGCCGGCCATTCATATGGACCGGTACGACGTGGCCGCCGTCTTTGAGCGGAGCCTGGGCGCCCCGGTCTCCAGCAACCCGGAGGAATTGGCTGCCGTGGCCCGGCGCGTGCTGCGGGAGAAGTTCCTCCATGCAGATATGGGGATTACGGGCGCCAACTTCGGTGTTGCGGAGAGCGGGACCGTCGTGCTGGTGACCAATGAAGGGAACGCCGACCTGACCACCAGCCTGCCCCGCGTCGTGGTCGCAGTGATGGGGCTGGAGAAGCTGGTGCCCACCTGGGCTGACCTGGAGCCGTTGCTTACGCTCCTGCCGCGCACATCCACGGGGCAGAACATGACCGTGTACGTGACCGCCCTGACCGGTCCCCGGCAGGCCGCCGAGCCGGACGGCCCGGACGAGCTGCATGTGGTGGTGCTGGACGCCGGCCGGTCACGCCTGCTGGGCAGTAAGTATCAGGATGTGCTCCGCTGCATGCGCTGCGGCGCCTGTGTGGATACTTGCCCGGTCTTCCGGCAGGTGGGCGGACACGGGTACGGCACCGTTTACAGCGGGCCAATTGGCGTGGTACTGACCCCCCTGCTCCAGGGCACGGCAGAGGCGCGCGAGCTGCTTGACGCCTGCTCGCTGTGCGGTGCCTGTACGGAGACTTGCCCGGTACAGATTCCCCTGCATGAGCTGATTCGGTCGCAACGAGCGGACCGAGAGCCCGGCCGAGCAGAGCGTACGCTGCTCAGGCTGTGGGCCTGGGCGTGGTCCAGCCCGAAGCGGTACCGTTTCATAGCCGCGCTGTTGCGATGGGTCACGTTGCCGTTTCGCCGCAATGGCCGCCTGACATGGGCGCCCGGTCCCCTGGCGGCCTGGTATGCCGGACGCGAATTCCCGGCGCCGGCGCCGGTGCCCTTCCACAAACGGTGGGCCGACCTCGAGAAGGAGGTGGGCGGGTGATCGAGCAATTCCAGGCCGCCCTTGCGGCGCTGGCGAGCACGGCTGTCGTGTCGCAGGACCCGGTGGCGATACTGGTTCCCGCCCTGCAGGAGCGGGGCATTACCGAAGTGATTGCGTGGGCCGATCCCCTGCTGGAGCAGCTGGGCCTGCCGGAGGCGGCGCGCCGGGCGGGAATCGCCTGGTACACCGCCGCCCCGGGCAGCGATCCGGCCGAGATCCGGTCGGTGGCGGCCCGCGCCGGGGCAGGCGTTACCACCGCCGACTTCGCGGTGGCTGAGACCGGTACGCTGGTGCTGATGAGCGGTCCGGGGCGCCCCCGCACGGCGAATGTGCTACCGCCCTTACACGTGGCTGTGGTGCCCGTTGACCGGCTCCGCCCCGATATGGCCGCACTGTTCCATGAGCTGAGTACTGTCGCCGGCGGACGTGGGATGCCCAGCGGCCTCCACATAGTGACCGGGCCCAGCCGCTCCGCCGATATCGAAGATGTGCTGGTGCGCAAGGTCCACGGTCCGGGTGAAGTGATCGTGATCCTCCTGCCTTAGCAATAGCGGCAGTCCGCTGTGGACTGCCGCCATTTTGTGCCCCGGCGCCGCAGCGAACGTGGCCCGGGTCACCAACCCTCCCCTGGTTAATCAACCACAATCGTGGCGGCCATGTCCTCGTGATAGCTGCAGGCATATGTGAACGTGCCAGCCTGCATGAACGTATGCGAATACGCTTGTTCACGGCCCAGGCCCGGGCTCTCGAAATCCGGCCCGAATACGTCGTGGGTGCTGCGGTCCAGGTTGACCCAGGTGACCCGCGTGCCGGCTGCAATCTGCAAGGTGGCGGGGGAGAAGGCGCGGTTATGCATGACGACCAGGCGCCCCACCCACGGCGCCGTAACCGTTACGGTTTGCGTGGGACCGTCCCACCCGACGGCGGCGCCCATCTGCTCGCTGACGAACCGGACGGGGACCAGTGTCCGGCTGTTTTCGTCAACGAAGGGGGCGACGTCAAGCGTGACTTCCTGGCCGTTGACCTGCGCAGTCCGGCGCCCGATCCACAGGTCGATACGCGTGTCGCCTGCAATGTAGGTCACTTTTTGCTCGTCGCCATTCCAGCCAATATAGGCCCCCAGAGTCTCGCCGATAAACCGGACGGGAACAAAGGTCCGACCCGCGGACTCGTCCAGAATGGGGGCCGTGTCCAGGGTGACCGTATCGCCGTTGACGACCGCCTGGCGCTGGTTGATCGTCAGCGCGATTGTCGTCGCCGGAGCCGCCTGTGCCGCCGACGTGGCCCGAAGTACCCCGGATACCGCGATCAGGACAGCGACCGCGCACTGAATCCACGGGTGCCGAATCCGTACGGGCATGCGCCTCACTCCTTTGGTGGACTTCACACCACTTACGGACGAGGCGAACGGGTGGATCATTGTTTTGGCACATTGGTGTTGACGATATTCCTTGTGCATGTGTCACATGCAGAGGCTGAATTTCAACATCCTTCGAACAGAGGAGGCCGGGCCCATGCCGCGCATGGTACGCTGAGAACCATGAACGGATAGGCAGGTGATCGAGATGGTTTCCATCGGGCCGCGCGTTTGGAAGACAGGTCTGGCTGTGACGCTTTCTGTGGTGCTCCTCCGCCTGATCGGTCACGGGTCCGAAGTGGCTGGCGCCGTGGCGGCAGCGCTGGCTGTGGCGCCTTCCGCCAGCCGTTCGCTCAGGACGATGGCCAATCAGACGATCGCCAACGTCATCGGCAGCCTGATTGGCTTTGCTGCGGTTCTACTATTCGGCCCCGATGCACTGGTGATCGGCGGCGCCGTCATTCTTGTGTTGTGGCTCTGCCAGCGCTTTGGCTATAGGGACCTGGCATCCGCCGCCGTAACGGTGGCTCTGTTTGTGATGGCGCCGCACCCGGAGAGCAGCATGACAGCCTACACCTTCTGGCGCTTCATTTCGGTGCTGATGGGCTCCGTCATCGGCACGGCGGTTAACGCCTTGATTCTGTCGCCCGAGTACCGGGTCGCCGCGCTGAAGGCAATCGCGAACGCCGGAACGGCACTTGACGCCTTCATCGTCAGTATGTCCGGCCGGCTGGAGCGTCCGCACCATATCGAGAAGGCCGAAATTCTGGCGGCGACGGCCAGGGTGGAGGCACAGATCGCTGAAGCCCGCCGGCTCAACCTGCTGGCTGCAGAGTCCAACAACCCGCGCCAGGCCCGGCAGCAGGAAGTCATCGACCGTGCGATCAAGGTGCTTTCTTCCTTGCTGGAGCGGGTCCAGATCATCCACAAAGCGGCTCTGTACGCGCAGCGGTCTCCGGAGTATGCCGTGCAGCTCCCGGAGATCCAGGCGGCGCTGACGCAGGTGGTGCTGTATCGCAGGCGGCTTTTCGGCATGCTGCTTGAGCCTGATGCGGAGCGAACCCTTGGCCCCGCATTGGCTGAGCTGGAACAGCGCTTTGAATCCTCATTCCGCCTTCCGACCTGCCAGGAGGAGATCGAGCCGTTTTTCCGGCTCTATCGGATACGCTCCAGCGTCAGCTACATGGCCAACCGGCTCGGGCGCCTTTACGTGGCAAAGGAAACGGCCCTGCCCCCCTTGCAGGGAGACAAGGCCTGTCCGGCATTGGCCGATGAGGTGTAGCTGAGGTCACGCGAAGACTACAGTCTTGTTGCCGTGGACCAGGACCCGGTCTTCGAGGTGCCAGGCGACGGCCCTGGCCAGGACGGTGCGCTCCACGTGGCGGCCCATGCGCCGGAGCTCCTGTGCATCGCTGCGGTGATCGACCCGCTGCACGTCCTGCTCAATGATCGGTCCGGCGTCCAGGTCTTCGGTGACGTAATGCGCCGTGGCACCGATCAGCTTTACACCGCGCTCATAGGCCTGCGCATACGGCTTCGCGCCGACAAATGCCGGGAGGAAGCTGTGGTGAATGTTAATGATGCGGTGCCTGTAGTCGGCGATAAAGCCCGGCGAGAGGATTTGCATATAGCGGGCCAGCACTACGAGATCGACCCTGCCGCTCAGCAGCTCTAGCTGGGCGGCTTCCGTTTCGGCCTTGTTCTCCTTGTCCATGGGCAGGTGATGAAACGGGATACCCAGGGGTTCGACGCTTGCTTTCAGGTCGGCGTGGTTGCTGACCACCATGGCAATATCGCCCCGCAAATCGCCGGCGCGCCACTGCCAGAGCAGTTCCAGAAGACAGTGGTCCTCCCGCGATACGAAGATGGCCATGCGCTTCGCCACTTCCGCATAGGAGAGGCGCCAATCCATCTGAAACCGTTCGGCGACGGGCGCGAACGCCTTCTCCAGCGCCGGCCCGCGCCCGAGCAGCTCCGGTAGATCGAACTCGACTCGCATGAAGAAAGTGCCCTGGCGGTGGTCCGTCGAATGCTGGTCGGAGTGAATAATGTTGGCGCCCTGGGCGCAAAGAAAGTTGGATACGGCCGCGATGATTCCGGGCTGGTCGGGACATGAGATCAGCATGCGGCCCCGGTTGGTGAGCGTTGTCAGCTTCATAGGTGTCTCCTCCTCATAACGTCAAAACAAAAAGGCCAGCCCGCTGAAACAGCCGGGCCGGCCAGAGCAAGCATGAAGGGAGAGCACAGCCGCCTGGCCGTGCTCTCCCGATTGCTCTGTCCTTTTGCCTGAGAGTGGCGGCCTTTACGGCCTTGCTCCTTCGGCGCCCGCCTTGGCGGATCTCTCCAGAGGTGCGTCAAGCTGCGGTACTTCCACCGGGTGCCGGTGAAACCTGAGAGTTTCGGGTGGCAGGCGGGTGCCCTGCCTCCTTGCCCCTTCGGTCGTGGCGGTGCCACTGTCTTCCATCAGCTATCCTTCGCAGTTGGTCTTAGGTTAGACTGTACGATATCACCAGGAACAGCATCCGTCAAGCGGGGAGCGGGTGCTGTTTCCTCCCGTGAGAACACTTGCTTGCCAAACGGACCGGGCTGCAGTAAGGTGATAGGCTAATAGGAACGTTATATACGTCAATACGCGAGGGATATACATGAAGCTGACAACGGCACTGGTCCACACAGGTGTACGCCGTGACCCCTCGACGGGGTCCGTTTCGGTCCCGATTTACCAGGCGGCAACCTTCGAGCATCCCGCCCTGGGCCAGTCGACGGGCTATGACTATTCGCGCTCCAAGAACCCGACGCGGCAGGCCCTGGAAGACGGGCTCGCGAGGCTTGAGGGCGGCGCCCGGGGGCTCGCCTTTGCGTCCGGCATGGCTGCCGTCCACTGCGCCCTGCAGCTGTTCTCCCCCGGTGATCACCTGATTGCCACACACGACCCCTACGGGGGCACCTACAGGCTCCTGGACAAGGTCCTGGGGCTCGACATTAGTTGGGTCGATACGGCGGACCTGGTGGCTGTCAGAGCCGCTGTGCGCCCCACCACGAAAGGCATCTTCCTGGAGACGCCCACCAACCCGCTGCTGAAGATGGCCGACGTGGCGGGTATCGCAGCCATTGCCCGACAGGCGGGCGCCCTGCTGATTGTCGATACCACCTTCCTGACGCCCTACCTGTGCCGACCACTGGAGCACGGGGCCGATATAGTCGTGCACAGCGCCAGCAAATACCTGGCCGGCCATAACGACGTGGTCGCCGGCGCCCTTGTCGCCCGCGACGAGGCCATCGGCGAAAAGCTCTTCTTCTACCAGAACGCGATTGGGGCGATTCTCGGCCCGAACGATGCGTGGCTCGTGATTCGGGGGATCAAAACCCTGGCCCTGCGCATGGAGAAGCACCAGGAGAACGCCCGCAAGGTGGCAGCCTTCCTGGAGGCGCACCCCCTGGTGGAGAAGGTCCTCTACCCGGGCATCGGCGGTATGCTCTCCTTTTGCGTGAAGGACCAGGAGCTGGCCGCGGCCATTCTTGGCAGGGTGAAAGTGATTCTCTTTGCGGAGTCGCTGGGCGGCGTCGAGACGCTGATTACCTACCCGTGGACCCAGACCCATGCCGACGTGCCGGAGGATCTTCGCCGGCGGCTGGGTATTTCCGACCGGCTGCTTCGGCTCTCGGTCGGCATTGAGGACGCCGGCGACTTGATCGCCGACCTGCGGCAGGCACTTGAGCAGGGAGGCGGACAGTGATGAAGTACGGCACAAAGCTGCTGCATACCGGTCACGAAGTAGACCGGGCCACGGGCGCCGCCTGCATCCCTATCTATCAGGTCTCCATGTTCGACCAGCCCGGGCTCGATGAGCCGGGGGTGTTCGATTACGCGCGCTCCGGCAACCCGACCCGCAAGGCGCTGGAGGGCGTCTTGGCAGAACTTGAGGGCGCCGCCGGCGCCTTCGCTTTCAGTTCCGGCATGGCGGCGCTCTCCGTGGTGCTGATGCTGCTTAGCGCCGGCGACCATGTGATCGCTACCGACGACTGCTATGGCGGGACCTATCGGGTGCTGACCCGCGTATTCCGGCGCTTCAACATCGAAGCGACCTTTGTGGACACCGGCGACCCCGCGGCAGTTGCGGCGGCACTCCGGCCCAACACACGGATGCTGCTGGTGGAGACGGTCTCGAATCCGTTCCTGAGGCAGACCGATGTGAAGGCCATGTCTGCCATTGCCCGGGAGCACAGGCTGTTACTGGCGGTGGATAACACGTTCCTGTCGCCGTATCTTTACCAGCCCATGCAGGACGGCGCCGACATTGTGATCCACTCGGCGACGAAGTACCTTGGCGGGCACAGCGACATTATTGCCGGAACGGTGGCCGCGCGCGAGGCAGACCTGGCGAAGGAGATCTACTTCCTCCAGAACGCCGTGGGCGCCGTCCTGGGTCCGCAGGACTGCTTTCTGCTCATGCGGGGCATCAAGACGCTCAAGGTGCGCATGGACCGGCAGGTGGAGACTGCGAAGCTCCTGGCGGGCTGGCTGGTCGGGCGCCCTGAGGTCCGGGAGGTCTTCTACCCGGGCACCGGCGCCATGCTGTCGTTCCGGTTGGTCGATGCTTCGCTCACCGCACCGTTCGTGGAACGGCTGCAGCTGCCGCTCCTGGGCGTCTCCCTGGGGGCCGTGGAGACGCTGGTGGCTGTGCCTTCCCGGCATTCCCACGCTTCAGTGCCTGCCCCTGAGCGGGTTCGCAGGGGCATTACGGACGACTTGATCCGCCTGTCGGTAGGGCTGGAGGAGCCTGCGGACCTGATCGATGACCTGGCGCAAGCCCTGGCCCACGCAGGCGGGGAAGCAGCTGCGGTCGAAGCTGATTGACCAGGGCCGGGCGGCGCCTGCGGGAGCACACAAAAAAGCGGCGCCACTTTGGCGCCGCTTCGCATTTAGTCAGATGTTGTTTCGTCTGCCACAGCCACAGGCACCGGAGCTTGAGCGGCCTTGCGCATCCGGATAACCAGTTCCATCAGCCCGACCATGACTGCGCAGGCGATGAGCACCGGCCACAGGCCGAAGTGAAGAATGGCGGCGCCCAGCGAGTAGCCGACGGCAAACGTGACGGGGATGGTGAAGACCCAGGCCATACCGATCTTGCTGGCAACCTTCCAGTTGACTTCGAGCTTGGAGACGCCCACGCCCATGATGCAGCCCGTGATGGTGTGGGTGGTCGAGACCGGGACGCCGAGGTGCGCTGCGGTCGAGAGGACCGTGGCAGCCGCAGTTTCAGCCGCAAACCCGTGGATGGGCCGGAGGTCGGTCAGCTTTTCGCCGAGGGTCTTGATGACTTCCCAGCCGCCCATGTAGGTGCCGAGACCCATGACGGTGGCGCAGGAGAGGATGACCCACATGGGCGGAGCGGCGCCTTCGGGCAGGAACTGGCCGGCGACGAGGGCCATCGTAATCACGCCCATGACCTTCTGTGCATCGTTGGTGCCGTGGGCCAGCGACATGAGCGTGCTGGAGATGAGCTGGTACTTCTTCCAGTACTCGTTTTCATCCCGGTTGTGGGTGTAACGCATATAGAGGTAGAACAGAACCAGAATCACCACGGCGATGGCGCCGAACAGCGGCTTGTAGCTATAGGAGAGGCCAACGATCATCAGGCTGGCCAGCTGGAGACGGAAGCGGGGGACGAGCTTCAGCAGGGGTAGGGCGACGGCGATCGCGATGACCATGCCAAGCAAGGGCGATGACCAGAGTCCGTGCACGGCCTTCATGATGGCCGACCACTTCAGGGCACCGAGGCCTGCCGAAGCAACCGCTGCGCCGGCAACGCTGCCCAGCAGGGCATGGCTGGCGGAAATCGGCATGCCCAGCCGCGTCATGGCGGCGTTCCACAGGGCGCCGGCAACCATGGCGGCCGCCACTGCAGAGGGGCTGATCATGCTTGCATTTACCATGCCGGAAACGGTAGCGGCGACCTTTGTGCTGAGCAGGGCGCCCAGAATATTGAACGACGCCGACATGATGACGGCGGAGCGGGGCTTGAGCACCCGGGTAGAGACGATTGTTGCGATAGCGTTGGCTGCGTCGTTCCAACCGTTGGTCAGTTCAAACAGCAGAGCCAGCACCACAACGGCCCCGATAATGAGGATGGGTTCCAAGTCGGTTCCCCCTTTTATCTACTATGACCTTCTGACATCAATTGTAAATAGACACTGTTATGGTCTCGTTAAGATTTGGTAGAGAACAGGTTAGGATGTTAAGGCAGCACTCGCAAATCAGGGCGCCTCGTGTGAGGTGGTCATGACCACGGACTATCTGCGGGCGTCTCAGGAGCTACGGCAGCGTTTTCAGCCCGGGCTGACGGAGAACCCCGAGAGACTGACCATTCCGTTTCATGTCGTTCTATGGCTGCAAGCCCGCGAACTGATAGGCGAACTGGTCTTCCGGCACTTCGGTGAGCCAATCGGACAGGACGAGAGCTATTATATCGTCGAGCAGGAGCCCGGTTCAAAGGTATTTCTAGGTCTGAAAGATGGGACGACCCCGTAAAACCTGGGTGAGGCCGTCAGAAAGGCGGAAGAGGCCGCCGTTCCGCTTACAGTCACGGATTATGTGAACGCCCGGGTGCCCGGGTCGGCGATCAGTTACTGGTTCCGGCTGGCACGGTGGGCTGCAGACGAAAGGAGGTCAACCCTGTCAGGTGGTAAAGACCTGTGTCCGGCGCTGAACTGCCTTGACCGGTAGAGCGCACTGGTGTACCATCGCCTTAAGTGCAGTAATCCGATTACAGCGGTGAATACACGGAGGGATCGTCATGTGTCCGCGGTTGGCGCGCAAGGGCTTTTTCCTGGAAGTGCTCAACGAGCCGGCCTTTTTCCACAAGCAGCGCATTGAATCCGGCGATGCGCTGACAGGGGAGATGTACCGGCTGCTGACACGCCTCGCTGAAAACGTACGGGAAGGCACGGCGTGCACACCGGCGGAACTGCAGGTCCTGAACCTGATTCTTGACCGATGCAGCATGGTGAAGCTGAAAATTGTGCCCGGGGAGGATGATCCCCTCTACAAGGCGGGCAGTGCAAATCTGCTGCGCAGGCACAAGGTGAGGGCCGTAATCGGCGAACAGCACCAGGACGGCGCCGAAGGACGGCGCATCTACTTCGAAGCGCTGGTTAGCCTGCTGGAGGCCCTGGAGGACGGGCCACTGGAGCTCTGCAAGTGCATTGAGTGCGGAGCATGGTTTGAACCGTACAGCAGGGCGCCGGTCAACAAATTCTGCTCGACGCGCTGCCGCAACCGGCACAACTATAAGCTGCGCAAGCAGGAGGGGGGCCGGGCGGATGATTAAGCTCAAGTCGCCTCGCGAAATTGCCATTATGCGCGAGGCGGGCCGGATGGTCGCAGAATGCCACGCCGCTCTGGCTGAGCATGTGCGGCCGGGCGTATCAACGCTGGAGCTAGACCGCCTGGTAGAGGGCTGGATTCGCCAAAAAGGCGCCATACCGTCGTTCAAAGGTCACAACGGCTTTCCCGGATCCATCTGTGTAGCGGTTAATGATGTGATCTGCCACGGGATACCCGGCAAGTACCGGCTCAAGTCCGGAGATGTGCTTACGGTTGATATTGGGGCCTTCTATAAGGGCTACCACGGTGACTCGGCGTGGACGTACCCGGTCGGGCAGGTTTCACCGCTGATAGAGAATCTGATGGAGATCACGCTGGAATGCCTGCACGCCGGAATCGGCGCCGCTGTCGCCGGCAAGCGGGTCGGGGACATTGGCCATGCAATCCAGACGCTGGCGGAGAGCCGGGGAATGGGCGTGGTACGGGAGTTTACCGGCCACGGCGTCGGGCAGGACCTGTGGGAATCGCCGCCCATTCCGCACTTTGGCTTGCCTGGAACGGGCACTGCCCTCAGGTCTGGGATGGTATTGGCCATCGAGCCTATGATTACACTGGGCGACTGGCGCGCCAGCGTTGACGCAGACGGCTGGACGGCCCGTACAGTGGATGGCTCCGTCTGCGTGCAATACGAGCACACGCTGGCGATTACCGATGAAGGGCCCGTGGTCTTGACGGAAGTCTAGGTGCGGCGCGCGCCTGAGTACTGACAATGCCTCTTTAGCATCATTAACGTTCATTTAGTTTTGGCAGTACAATGAGAGCGGGACACGATGTCCCGCTCTTTCATACTTTGCCCGATAAGAACGCCAATATGATGGCCGCTAAGCCCTCCGGATTCTCCAGCGGCAAATGGTGATAAAGGCCAGGCATGGTCACAAGCGGCGCTCCGGCTGCAGCGGCAAGTTCCGCTGCCGGCTCTGCCGGCATGATCAGGCTGTGCTCGCCTCGCACGAAGAGGGCCGGGCAGCGCACCCGGGCAGCCAGGCCAAGCGGCGCCAGCGGCTCAATCGCCAGCGCCCGGCGGTCGAACGCTTCCATCCAGGCGCCCTCCGGCGTCTGCCGGTACGACCGGGCAGCCACGGCGAGGAGCCGGTCGGGCGGCACGCAGTGGTCCTGCGGCGACAGCCGGTAGCGGCCAATCGCCTCTTCCAGGCTCGAGTAGGTACGCGCCGGCTTGCGTGCAGCAGCTTGCAGGGCAGCCAGTTCCCCATCAGAGGCGCTTGTTTTCATATCCGCAATCACCACCGCTGCCGGACGAGCCATGTCACCGGCGGCCACGGTGAGTGCCACATAGCCCCCCATGGAATGGCCCACAAGCGCATACGGCTCTCCCCCCAGGTGACTGACGAGGGCTTCCACATCTTCGGCGTAGGCCCGGAAGCTGTAGTCATCCGCTCCCGGGCTCCCCCCGTGGCCCCGGAACTCCGGTACAGCAATGCGGTACTGCTGAGCCAGAATCGGTGCGGTCCACTCCCACCAGCCGCCGTGACAGCCAAGCGCATGCAACAGGACTACCAGTGGTCGATTTTCGGCGCCCAAGATTACATGGTTCACGGGACTCCCCCTCTTCCGCCTATCGAAATGACAAATAGGACTCTTGACCGAGAATCGGACATGAACCGTAATGCGCATATCAGTACATGTTTTGTGTTTACACAGGAATGCCAGGGTACGGGGATCGAAAGCTAAAGGGTATAACATATAGCACTAGTCGCTAGCGGAGGGATAAGTAGATGTATCGCATACTCAAGATGCGCCAGCTGACGCCGGTCACCCGCCTCTACGTCATCGATGCACCCCTGGTGGCCCGGTCGGCTCAGCCCGGTCAGTTCATTATTCTACGGGTCGGAGCCACCGGCGAGCGCATCCCCATCACGATTACGGACTTCGACCGCGAAGCCGGAACCGTGACCATCGTTGTACAAGAAGTAGGCAAGACGACCAAGTGGCTCGCCCAACTCGGCGAAGGCGACTACATTCAGGATTTTGCCGGTCCGCTCGGCCAACCGGTGGAACTGCCGGAGCGTGGCCGTGTTGCTTTGATTGGCGGCGGTTTTGGCACCGGGGCGATTCTCACCATCGCCAAGGCCCTCCACGGCCGGCCGGGGATTACCGTTGACGCGATCGTGGGCGCCCGCACCCAGGAGCTGTTGATTCTGGCCGACGAAGTGGCTGCCAACGTCGACCGGTTCCTGCCCTGTACCGACGACGGCTCCTTTGGCACCAAGGGCTTCGTGACGGCGGTCCTGCATGATCAGATCAAGGCCGAAAAGGGCTATGAGCTGGTGATCGCGGTCGGCCCGATGCCCATGATGAAGGCTGTGGCCGACGTGACCCGCCCTTACGCCATTTACACGCTGGCTTCCATGGACCCGATCATGCTGGACGGCACCGGCATGTGCGGCGCCTGCCGTGTCAAGGTTGGCAACGAGAACAAGTTCGCCTGCGTTGACGGGCCGTGCTTCGATGCGCATAAGGTTGACTTCCTGGAAGTCAGCCGGCGGACGAAGATGTACAAGGCAGAAGAGAAGATCGCCCTTGATCGGTTCGTGGAACACGAGTGCCAGTGCAAGTCGGCCGGTAACCGGTAAGGCGCGGAGGAGGAGCTAAACAATCATGGCAAAAGTAAGACGCGATCGGCACGCTATGCCGCTGCTCGACGCCGCCGTCCGGGTTACCCGTTTCGATGAGGTTGCGCTTGGTTATACGCTCGAAATGGCCATGGAAGAAGCCCAGCGGTGTCTGAAGTGCAAGAACCCGACGTGCGAAAACGGCTGCCCCGTCCAGGTGCCCGTAAAGGACTTTGTCGCCCTACTGGCTGAAGGTAAGGTTGAAGAGTCGATCAAGCGGATGCGGGAAGTCAACCGGCTGCCGGCGATTTGCGGCCGGGTCTGCCCGCAGGAGGAGCAGTGCGAAGCCAAGTGCATCGTGGGCATCAAGTTTGAGCCGGTCGCCATTGGCCGCCTGGAGCGGTTTGTGGCCGACTGGGAGCGCCAGCACGGCTTTGCTCCGTTCGAGGAGATTCCGCAGCGCAAGGAGAAGGTGGCCGTCATTGGGGCCGGCCCGGCCGGGCTGACCTGCGCCGGCGACCTGGCTGCCCTGGGCTATCAGGTTACTGTATTCGAAGCGCTCCACGCCGCCGGCGGCGTGCTGATGTACGGCATTCCCGAGTTCCGCCTGCCCAAGGAGATTGTGGAGGCGGACGTGAAGCGGCTGGAGGAGATGGGCGTCGAGTTCCGCTACAATGTCGTCGTTGGCCGGACAGTGACGATTGACTCGTTGATGGACGACCTGGGCTACGACGCGGTCTTCATCGGGACCGGCGCTGGCCTGCCCAAGTTCATGGGTATCCCCGGCGAGAACTACAGCGGCGTCTATTCGTCCAACGAGTTTCTGACCCGCATTAACCTGTTGCGGGCCTACCGGTTCCCCGAGTACGACACGCCCATGAAGGTCGGCAAGCGGGTCGCTGTCATCGGCGCCGGCAATACGGCCATGGACTCGGTCCGCACTTCGCTGCGGGTGGGCGCCGAGAAGGCGATGATCGTCTACCGCCGGACGGAGCATGAAATGACCGCCCGGAAGGAAGAGTTCGAGCACGCCGTGGAAGAAGGCGTCGAGTTCAACTGGCTGACCAACCCGATTGAGATTATCGGTAACGCAGACGGCTGGGTGACCGGCCTGAAGTGCATGAAGATGGAACTGGGCGAGCCCGATGAGTCCGGGCGCCGCAAGCCGGTGCCCATTAAGGGCTCTGAGTTCATCATGGAAGTCGATTCGGTGATTATGGCGCTGGGCACCACGCCGAACCCGATTCTCCTCCGGACGACGCCGGGGTTGCAGTCCAACAAGTGGGGCTGCCTTGTGGCCGACCCGGAGACCGGCGCCACCACTCGCCCGGGCGTTTTTGCCGGCGGCGATGCCGTGACGGGCGCCGCAACGGTGATCCTCGCCATGGGCGCCGGCCAGAAGGCGGCCAAGGCGATTAGCGAGTACCTGCAGCAAAAGGCGGTTCACGCCTAGAAAATGCGAGGGCCCTTCCACCCGGGGTGGAAGGGCCCGCAGGCTGCTTACAAAGGTCGCGACCTAGTCGCGGCCTTTAATATTTCATGCTACAATGGTAATAACTAGCGCGTTGGAGTTGGTCGGTGTGATTCGAAACGCCGTGGAGTCCCAAGCTCAGTTGGAAATGGTGGCTGTT
>DASPIW010000030.1:0-123213 GCA_035628915.1 Symbiobacteriaceae bacterium
AACAGGGCCAACACAGGGCAGCAGACCACCCTCTGAGGAGCCGCCTTAGCCCCTCTTGCACGTTATCCTTGCCCACAGAGAAGAAAAAGCATGAAATGACCCCGTCAGGACGATTCCTGACGGGGTTTGTCAGCAGCCTGAGAATCGCCACCGATTGCTCGGTGGCGATTCGCGTGGTGACCCCAACGGGATTCGAACCCGTGTTACCGCCTTGAAAGGGCGGTGTCCTAGGCCTCTAGACGATGGGGCCGGCCTGTGCACTGCCGGGCAGTGCACTGTGGTGGACCGCGAAGGACTCGAACCTTCAACCGTCCGATTAAGAGTCGGATGCTCTACCATTGAGCTAGCGGTCCATGCTACCGCCGTCTCCTGAGGGAGACGGCGGCGGGAACTGGTAGCGGTGGGTGGATTCGAACCGCCGACACTGCGGGTATGAACCGCATGCTCTGACCAACTGAGCTACACCGCCATGTTATGTGATTGTGACCGTGGACATTTACTCATTATAGCGGGTTCCGTCATCCGGTCAAGCGCTTTTCGACAGGAAACGCTTTCCGATCACACGAAATAGCGAACTCGTCCGGCTCCGACCCATTTCTGAGGAGGAATTCCGGTAAAAAGGCCCCCGCGTTGCGGCCTACGGGCGGCTGATTCAGGAGAACGGTAAGTTTCGCGAGATTTTTTGAGAACCGGTGAAGTGAAACTCTGAGTCGCTCCGTCTTACTCATTGTGCATGGCACTAAAGGGGGACGGGCGGGCGTGGTTTTCGACATCATCTTCAGCGGCAGCGGTTTGGGCAGCATCCTCTCAGGCGTTCTCGAAGGACTCGGTATCCCCTGGCCCGGTGCCGTCGTGCTGACCGCTGCCGGCACAAAGTTCGCAGGCGTTCAGGGCGCCGTTCTGCTTGGCACCCTCTTCTCTATTGCTTACACCGCCGGATCCGCCGTGCAGTATGCCTTCGGCCGTTTCTGCCGCGGCTTGCTCGACCGGCTGCTGTCGGACTCCCTGCGGGTCAAGCTGGAGCGGGCCATCGAAAAGTACGGTCAGGCCGCCGTACTGTGGACACGCCCTCTGGCCGTTGGCAACTATATCTCCATTCCGGCCGGCATGATGCGCATGCACATGGGGAAGTTCGTGCTCTACACGTTCGCCGGCATCTGGCCGTGGGCGTTCGGCATGGCCCTGGCCGGCGGAGCGGTCAGCCGGTATATGGCCTACGCCACCGAAGCGCTTCCGCTACTGGCGGGCGTGCTGGTGCTGGTGGCAATCGCCTCAGCCGTGCGCAGACTCTGGCGCCGGTCGCATCCGGCAGAGAAAGCGGGTTTCGGAGATTGAACCGGAGGGGGCAATTGCTCTGCCCCCTCCGTTTTGTTACCACGGTACTTTACCGCCATCAATGTTCAGCGACTGCCCGGTAATGTATGCGGCTTCCGGGGACGCCAGAAAAGCTACGAACGCAGCGACTTCTTCCACGTGACCCAGGCGCCGGGCGGGGATTTCCCGCATCCACTTTTCCATCATGGCGGGATTGGTGCGGGCGGCAGCCGTCATTTCGGTCTCAATGACGCCCGGGCAGACGGCGTTGACGGTAATACCGTGCGGCGCCAGTTCCCGGGCCGCCTCCCGGGTAAAGCCGTTTACCCCTGCCTTCGAGGCGCAGTAGTTGGCGCAGTTGGGCAGGTAGTTCTTCGCCGCGATGGACGAGATCTGGATGATCCGCCCCCCTTGCCCCCGGCTGACCATATGCCGGGCGGCGATTTGCGTACCAAGAAAAACCCCGTTCAGATTGACCGCAATGGCCCGGTTCCACTGCTCGTCGGTCATTTCCAGCATGGGCGCCTTCGGCTCCACACCGGCGTTGTTGACCAGAATGTCCAGCTTGCCGAACCGTTCCACGACCTGATCGACCATCGCCTGCACTTCGTGGCGTGCGGACACGTCCGCCACGACGGCCGAGCTGCCGGCGCCGTCAGCCAGCGCTTGCTGCAGTTCTTCGGCCAGCACGTCGTTGATGACAACCGTGGCACCTGCTTCCTGCAGCCGTACGGCAATCGCCTTGCCAATGCCACGGGCGGCGCCCGTGACAAGTGCAACCTTCCCTTGCAGCATCTCTGCAGACCTCCATCAAGCGTGTTATTCCGTCGGATTATTCCGCCTTTTTGTCAAGGTGATGAAAGCCTTCCCGCGGAACTCCTCCTCAGTCCACTGACACAACGAAGGAGTGAGATCCCATGTCAGACGTCCATGCAGGTTCACTGCTGCTGGCGGCGTTGACCGGGTCGGCTGCCATTCTCGCTGCGATGTATTTACTGCTTCCGGCGCTGGGGCTTCCCAGGCTTGACTTCACGGCGGTGACCGGTGGCTGGGTCGGCGCCACCGGGCGCCACGCCAAGGCTGTGGGCGCAATCGTGTTTGTCTTCGGCGGAATCGGTTGGGCTTTCCTGTACGCCCGCTTCTGGCCCTGGCATTCTCTCATGGGCGCCCTGGCCTATGCTGCGGTTCCCTTCGCCATTTCAATGGCCGCGATCCTGCCGAGTCTGAACCAGTTCCGGGTCTCCATCTACCCGGTGCCCGGGTTTGAGTATGTAAAGTTCGGCGGGCCCAACGCGATCATCGCCAATGCCGTGGAGCATCTCATCTTCGGCCTCTGCCTCGCTATTTTCTATCGCTAAATTCGCTGAGAAAAGCAGCCCCCGACACCCGCTGTCGGGGGCTGCGTCCTATTTTGACGGCACTGTTACGTCTGCATCATCCTGGAGCAGAATCTGCAGCCGGGCGCCCACAGGCAGGGGCCCCTCGTGCGCCGGGACGATGGCATACGCATTGGCATACATCATAGAGCTGAGGATACCCGCCCGCTGCGCCATGCCGGTGTCAATCCGGATCTCCCCACCGGGGCCGCTGTAGACCCGCGCCCGCAAATACCGGGCGATGCCGGCGGTCTTCAGCACCGGCTGGTCCAGCACACCTTCGGCCTCCCGGAGCCCGATGCGGGCGCGACCGCACAGGCTGTCCAGCAGAGGCCGGACCAGCAGGTCAAAGTTCGTGATGGCCGCCGCCGGGTTCCCGGACAGGCCGATGACAAGGCGTCCCTCGAGAACCGCTGCACAGACCGGCGTGCCGGGCTTGAGCGAAATGCGCCAGAAGAGCTGCTCGGCGCCCAGCACCGTCAAGGCCTCCCGCACCACATCGAAGTCGCCCACGGAAACGCCGCCGGTGGTCACGATGAGGTCGCAGCCCGTCACGTTGCCGAGGGCGCCGGCGATCACGTCCGTAACGTCAAGGGCGGTGCCCAGATCAACCGGAATGCATCCCACGGACCGCACCAGGGCAGCCAGACAAGGCCCGTTGCTGTTGCGAATCTGGCCCGGCCCCGGCGCTGCACCGAGGGGGACCAGCTCATCGCCCGTGCACAGGATGCCGACCCGGGGCGGCGCGTAGACCGGCACCTCGCCGATGCCGATGGCGGTCAGGAGGTTGATCTCCGCGGCCCGGATCCGGTGCCCGGCCCGGAGCACGACCTGCCCTTCCTGAACGTCCTCGCCGATGGGCGCGATGTTCTCATTTTCCGGGACATGCCGGAAAATCGTTACGCCCGCAGGCGTCACCCTGACTTCTTCCAGGCGGATCACCGCATCCGCCCCGGCGGGGACGGCTCCGCCGGTCATAATGGAAGCGCATTGGCCCGGCGGCAGCGGTTCGGCCAGGGGGTGCCCCGCGGGAATGACTCCAGTCAGGGGCAGAATCACCGGATTCTCACGGGTCGCCGCCGCCGTGTCGGCGGACCGCAAGGCATAGCCGTCCATGCCGGACCGCCGGAACGGGGGCAGCGACTCCTTTGCGGCCAGGTCACCGGCCAAAATGAGCCCCAGGGCCCGGTCCAATGGCACCCGCTCCACCCGGCGGGGCGGGGCATGACGGAGGATGACCTCCCGCGCTTCCTCCACTCGCAGCATCGATCCATCCTCCTTCTACTTGAGAAAGCGCGCTTCTACGAAGTTCGCAATCGCCGTGATATCATTCCAGTCGAAGCAGGGAACGCTGGTCTCCACCGGGAGATCGCCCGCTACGGCGAGCAGCAGCGGGTCGCCTGCGCACAGCAGTCCGCCCTCGTTCCGGACGCTGCTGAAGATCTCGATCTTTGGGAAGCCTGCCCGCTTAAAGCCTTCCGTGATCACCAGGTCGACCGGCCCCAGGAGCTTGACCGCATCGTACGCGGAAAACTCCCGGTCCGGCGTCGACCGGATGACGGCCACCTGGTCCGGCCCAATAATGCACACGGCCCGAGCGCCGGCCTGCTTGTGCCGCCACGTGTCCTTTCCCTCGTGGTCCATGTTGAAGCCATGGACGTCGTGCTTCAGCGTGCCGATGGCGAAACCGCGTTTCGTCAGCTCAGCTACCAGTCTCTCCACCAGCGTGGTCTTGCCGCATTTGCCACATCCAACAATGGACAGGATAGGTGTCATGGCGCCCTCCCGATGTCTGTTGCTTCCTCAAGCATACCGCGTTGCGACTGTGAGCGGAATCGGTCGCGCGGCTAGAGGTGGATAGACTTAGGTGATGGATGTCACGGCGAACCGTCCCACCATTGTGATATCCTTTCTCATAGGAAGACGTTTCAAGCGAAAGGAGGTCGAGCCGATGCCCCGGGAATTTGTAGTCTACGTGGAAGGCATGTGATGAGGCGGGTGCCCCAAGACGATCGTGAATCGTCTTTCAAAGGACACTCGGTTCACCCTGGAGTTTGATTACCAGGGCGATTTCATTCCCAATGCCTGCAAGGTAACCCTGCTGACTGACGACGTCACCCTCAAAGAGGTGGCCGATCTGATGTACGCTGTTGCGCAGCACGGCGTTACGTACGAGGGTGCGTATCTTGCCGGGTCGGAAGCAGACCGGGAGCGTCATCGGAAGTAGCGCCGCCGCGCACCCTACAGGGTGGCGGGAGGTGAGCGAGATGACGAAGAAAGGTCAGCGCGATCAGGACCTGCAGCCCAGCAAGGCAGAGAAAGCCTACGGCGGCTATCTGCCCAGCATGGAAGGCCAGGGCCGCTCCGACGTGGCGGACGGCGCCACGCGGAACAACCCTCTGGCGCGTACGGAGAAATACCTGTCGACGGAAGACAAGAAGGGCGGCTAGCCCAGCCAAATCGGTTCCGAGTGCGCTCCGGACGCGGAGCGCACTCGTTTTTTGTCACCCCTGGCCGGGAAGCGGCATTCCTTGGGGAGGAGGTGACGATTTCATGTATGTGACCGAAGTCAGGCAAGGCGAAAGCCTGGCCGACGTCGCTCTGCGCACGGGTGTGACGGCGGAACAGCTCGTCAACCTGAACGGGCTGCCGTCGCAGGCGGTGACGCGGGGGCAGGCGCTGCTCGTGCCATCCAACCGGTACGTCACGCAGCCCGGCGACAATCTGTGGCGAATCGCAGAGATCAGCGGCGTGCCCCTGGAGCAGTTGACGCGGGCCAACCCCGGCGCCGATCGGGCCCTCTACCCCGGGCGCCCGCTGCGCATTCCCGTACCCGTGCAGCAGCGGGCCGAAGTGATCGGCTACCTGCCCCTGACCGACCCGGGCGTCACCGCGGAAGATATCCAGCCGTGGGCGAGACAGCTGACCTGGGTGGCCATCTTCTCCCACCTGATTACGGCGGAAGGCGAACTGCCGCCCATCAACGATACGGAAGCAATCCGGGCTACATATGCGGCCGGCGCCCGACCGCTGATGTCGATTGCCAACATGGAGCCCGGCGGCGCCTTCAGCCCCGAAATCGCCAGGACGATCATTACCGATGCGGGTATTCGGGAACGGGTCATGGACAATATCATGCAGATTGTGCAGCAGAAGGGCTACGCCGGGGTCGATTCAGACATTGAGAACATTCCCGCCGACCTCAGGGCTGGGTATGTGAACTTCCTGCGGGAGCTGAAAGGCCGGCTCGGCGCCCGCCCCCTGAACGTGGCCGTGCCGCCGAAGTACGACGAGACCACCTTCGGCTACGCCCGGGGACATGATTACCAGGGCATTGGCCAGGTGGCCGACCGGGTGTACGTGATGAACTACGAGTTTCACTGGGTGGGCGGCCCGCCCGGGGCCATCGCACCCCTGCCGCAGACGCGCCGCGTCATGCAGTACGCCGCCTCCCTCATGCCGAAACAGAAGATCCTGAACGGAATCTCCACCACGGCGTACGACTGGGAGCTGCCGGACACGCCCGAGAACCGGGCCCGCCCCTGGCCGAGCGATGAGGCCGTCCAGATTGCCGTCCGCAATGAGGTGCCCATCCGGTACAACGAGCCGCAGGAGGCGCCCTGGTTCCGGTACCGGGGCGAGGGCGGGCGCCAGCGGGAAGTCTGGTTTGAGGACGCCCGGTCGCTCATGGCGAAGTTCCGGGTCATGCGTGAACTAGGCCTGGGGGGACTGGGCGTCTGGCACCTGGGCGCGATGAATTCACAGCTCCCGCCGTTGATTGACTACTTCTATACCGTGGTTCGGGAATAGCGGGTCCTTAAATCAAAACCGAAATAGCCGCGGAGGACGCTGAAGACGAGGAAAGGGCGAAACACAGAATAAATATATCGCGTATATTTTCCGTGTTAGTCCGTTTCCGCGTTCTCCGCGTCCTTCGCGGCCAATTCTTCTTCTTCCGTCCCTAACTCCCCGTCCCGGTATAGTATCGGCTGCCCCACTCCCAGAAGCGATAGACGCACGCGATCACCATCAGCCCCACAAGCGGCGTGGCCCAGGCCGTGAGCGGCACGCTTAGCTGCCCCGTTCGCTCCAGGAGCACGTGCGCCGGAAAATAGTTGATGAACGCAAACGGTACGGCAAATGTCAACACGATCTGCAGGGAACGGTGGTAGATGGAGACCGGATAGTTGATGAGCTGGCGGGCCGGAAAGACGATCGACCAATAAAACGTATACGTCCGGGTCGTCCAGAATGCCAGGGTAGCCACGAGAATCAGGGCGGCGCCGAGGATCAGCCCGCCGCCGCAGGCCGTCAGGACAAGGTAGATCAGCTTGACGGGGGTAAGGCTCAAGCCCGTCGCCCTGAAGGCGAAAATGAAGGCCGCAATCGAGAAGGCGAACTGCCCCATGCCGCCAATGGGCGACTGGCTGCCGAGCACATGAAACAAGGGATTCATGGGGCGCAGCAGGGCCCGGTCGAACGTACCGTTGCGCACCTGATCCTCGAAGCCGTGGAGACTGAAGAAGAAGCTGACGGCAAACCCCCAGGCCAGGATCGCCAGGGAATAGAGCAGGACAATCTCCTCCAGGCGCCACCCGCCGACCTCGCGAAACCGCTGCGTCAGCCAGAACAGGTTGATGAACTGGCCGCCATAGGTCATGACCATCGAAATGATCATCGCGACAAAGTTGACCCGGTACTGCATTTGTGAGCGGGCCTGTGCCCGGGCCATGCGCCACCAGCAACTGAAGTCGTGCTTCCATGTCCCGAGCATTTTCTACCCTCCCTGCATGACCAACTTGCCGCTGCCGGCCCGCCACATGGCGGCGAGCACACCGGCGCCGAGGACGGCCCACAGGACCTGCAGCCCCAGCGCTTGCATCAGTCCGGCGCCGCTGAGGGCGCCCGACAGGATGGCCGAGGGTACAAAGTAGACACCCGCCCACGGCAGGAACCGGGCAACGTTGCCCACCCACACCGGCAGGTAATAGAGCGGAATAAAGGCGCCGGACAGGAGGCTGTTGGCAATACCGAAAAGCTGCTCTGCTTCGTCAAATTGGACAGTCCACAGGGCGATCAGGGTGAGCGAGACCTGCATGGTCGCGTTGATCACCCAGCCCACAAGCCCCGCCAGCACAAACAGGGCGATCTGCCCCGGCGCCGGCTTGGGGAGGCCGAAGGCTACCCAAATGATGATGTACACGGGCAGCGCCCGCAAGAGCCTGAACAGGCAGCGGCCGAAGAAGTCGGCCAGGATGCGCAGAGGCAGAGCGACGGGCTTGATCAGTTCCAGACCGACGTCGCCCTGACGGAATTTGCCGCTGATCTCCCAGACCGGCAGGAAGTGCAGTTCACCTAGAAACTGGTTGCCAATGATGTAGATCATCTGCCGCTGCAGCGCCGCAGGGTCGCCGCGCAGGAGCGCTGTCCAGATGCCGGCATAGAGCACAAACCAGATCAGACTGGACAGGATGCCCAGCCAGCCTTCCACCCGATAGGCGGCCTGCTGCCGGAAACCCTGCGTGACAAACGCATAGATAACACGCATGGCGGTTGTGACCCCCCTGAGATCATTTAGACGATCAAGAGGGACCAAGTGTTCCGGATCGGTGAGTTGCCTAGGGCCGAATGGTTCGCCACTGCAAATAATACCCAAAACAAGGATTTTGCCTGGGGTTTGCGGAATCAGTACAGGCACATTTCTTTTAGATAAGGCGGTCATGATCACCACTATGAAAGCCGAAGTCCTGAACGCCTTTCTCAATGGGGCGACCAACAGCCTCATGAGAGAGACGAAGGCCCCGGTTCGGCGCACCGGTCTGCACATGGACCCTTCGGACCAGGTTTCGGACGAGGTCACGGTATACGTGGCCATCGTCGGACGCGTCCGGGGCATGGTCCTGGTAGGCATGCCGGCAGCGACCGCCCGTATGATCGC
The DNA here is from genome assembly GCA_035628915.1 of Symbiobacteriaceae bacterium. Taxonomy (GTDB): domain Bacteria; phylum Bacillota; class Sulfobacillia; order Symbiobacteriales; family Symbiobacteriaceae; genus JARBUG01. The sequence goes on from DASPIW010000030.1 coordinate 8,629, forward strand.
CGGGAGCATGGTTGGCGAGCCGCAGAAAGAACTGACGGAGATGGGCCTCAGTGCGATTGCCGAACTGGGCAACCTGATTGCGGGCGGCACCCTGGTGGAGCTTGAGCAGGTGGGAATCAGCAACTGCGACATCACGCCGCCGACGATCATGATCGGGCGGAGGTCCCGCATCTCCACGCTTGGCCTGCCCCGGTTCATCATTCCGCTGAGCACGGTCCACGGCGACCTGAACATACATGTAGCGGTTGACATTATGCCCGGGTAACGCCGATCATCTTCCCCATAGAAAGGAGACCTCACGCCTTGACTGGCTGTGAGGTCTTTTTGGCGTTCGCCCTCTCCCGCTGTTGGGCCGCTACGGCGCCCGTGACGACCAGGAAGATGCCCAGTGACTGGAGCGGACTGAGGTGCTCATGCAGGGCCGCTGCGGCCAGCAAGGCGGTAAAGACGGGCTCCAGCGTGCTGATGATGGCCGCCCGGGTCGGCCCGACCCTGGGCAGCCCGGCGAAGAACGTGATCATGGCGAGTATCGTGGAAAAGAGCGCCAGTCCGCCACCTGCCAGAAACGCCCCGACCCCGGGAACCGCTGGCCTGGCTGCGGCTGCCGCCACCAGGGAAACGATGAGGGCGCCCGTTGTCACGTATGTGGCCGACACCGTCGGGGCGATGCCGCGAGTCCAGGCATCGCTGACGACGATGTACATCGTGTACAGGCCCGCGGAGCTCAGAATGAGCAGGGCGCCGGTCCACGTAAAGCCGCCCAGGTCGCTGCCGAGCAACAGCCAGGTGCCGGCGGCGGTCAGCAGAAGGCCGGCCAGCCCCGTGCGGGTAATGCCTTCACCCCGAACCAGACCAACCACGGCGACAAATGCCGGATATGTATAGAAGAGCCCGGTGGCCAGGCTCGCCCCGATATGCTGGAGCGCGACAAAGTAAAGCATGGAGACCATCCCCATGCCAAACCCGCCCAGCACCGTGAGCCGGAGCTTCTGGCGGGTGCTGAGGCCGTGCGACTCTCCGCGCAGGGCGACCGTTGCCCAAAGCAGGGCCGCTGCAATCGAATACCGGATGGCCAGCAGGCTGACAGCGTTGGCCCCGAACTGATAGGAGAGCTTCCCGAAAATCGGGTTGGTCGAGTAGCCAAGAGCGGAAAGCGCTACGAGCGCTGCACCGACCGTTGCTGAATTCGTTTTTGTACTCATATCTGCGATTTTATCGCCCGGTAATGAAAAAAAGTAGGGGCATCTGAAAGAAACTGCGAAGACTGCGCGTATTACCGGGTGAAAGGAGGCGAGAAGGGTGGACGAACGCGAGGCCATCGACCGGTGCCAGGACGGCGACAAGAACGCCTACGCCACAATCGTCGGGCAGTATCAGTCCCAGGTGCTCGCGCTATGCCTGCGCATGACGGGCTCCCGGGAAGATGCAGCCGATGTGGCTCAGCAGGCGTTCATCCAGGCGTACCGGCACCTGGACCGGTACGACCCCGGTCAGCCCTTCCGCCCCTGGCTGTACAAGATCGCCACCAACGAGTGCATCGCCTTCCTGCGCCGGACGCGTAAACACCAGGCATCGCCGGCGCCCGACGAGGTGCTGGAAAACGTCAGTGACCCGGCGGACGGGGCCCCGTCCATCGTGGACCTGGCGGAAGACCGGGAGCGGGTGCGAGCCGCGGTCGCCCAACTCCCCCTCCCCGCACGGCAAGTGGTGGTGGCGTACTACTTTCAGGAGCTCGGCTACCAGGAGATCGCCCGGCAGACAGGCATTCCGATCGGTACGGTGGGAACGCTTCTGCACCGGGCAAAACAACAGCTCCGCAAATTGTTGACGGAAACGGAGGTGCAGCCAGATGCAGCACGTTCAACCCGAACTCCTGCAGCGCTTCCTGGCCGATGAGATCGATCTGATGGAAAGGGAGTCCGTGTCCGAGCATCTGGCCACCTGCGGGGAATGCGCCGCTCTGCTGGCGCAAGTGGCCGCCGATGATGATGCGCTGGCACAGGCTCTGCATCTCGATGAAGCCGAAGCTGGATGGATCGCATCGGTTGACCTGACAGAGCCGGTGCTGGAACGAATCCGGCCCTGGTACAAGGAACCGGTGACCCTGACGATTTTGGTTGCGTTCGTACTGCTTACCGCCTACCTGTTTGCCCAGATGAGCAGTCTGATCGGCAGGCAATTGCGGTGGGGCGGCCCGGTGGACTTCCTGGTTGACGCCGTGCGGGGCATATTTCCCGCCGTCCTTCGACTGTTGGTCTATATCGGGCAGGGCGGTCTGCTGACTGCCGTTTGGCCGGCGTTGGCCCTGACCGCCCTGATCTGGCTGATGCGTTCCCGTTGGATGAAGAAGGAGGATAAGACAAATGCGTAAGCTTTGGTTCGGTATGCTGACAACCCTGATTCTGCTGTTTGCGGCGGTGCCCTCGGCGTTTGCCATCGATATGCGGGAAGGCGTGCGGGTGACCGTGGAGAAAGGCGAAACCGTCAACGACGACCTGTTCCTGTTCGGCAACACGAATATCATTGACGGCACCGTGAACGGCGATGTGTTCGCTTTCGGGCAGGATGTGCTGGTGCAGGGCACCATCAACGGCAACCTGGTGGCCGGTGCCTCACGGGTAGAGATCGCCGGCAATGTGACGGGATCCGTCCTGGCGGGCGCTAACACCGTAATCGCCAGCGGCCGGGTGGACAACACATTTGTGGCCGGCGGCTCCCGGGTGGAGACCGATGCAGCCGCCTCGATCGGGCGCAGCCTCGTGGTGGGGGCCGATCATTTCAAGCACGACGGCACTGTCGGGCGGGGCGCCCTGATCGGCGCCAATTCGGCAACGTTCAACGGCCGGATCGGACAGGAACTGCAGGCCTGGGTCAACAACCTGACGATCAAGGGCACGATTGAGGGTCCGGTCACGTACACGAGCGGCCACGAAGCGGTTTTTGATCCGGCTGCGAAAACCGGACCGGTTACGTACCATTACGCCCGGACCAACTGGGACCGCACCCACTACCCGGCCTTCCGGTGGTGGTCCGTGGTCAGTCTCATCGGCTTCGTGGGATTCGGCTTGCTGATTCTGGCCCTCTTCCCGGTCCTGCGCCGCACATTCCCGCAGACGGTCGTGGAGAAGCCGTGGCAGGTGCCCCTGACCGGTCTGATCACCTTCGTGGCGTTCCCGTTTGCGTTCATCATCCTGCTGCTGACCGTGGTGGGTATCCCGTTCAGCTTCATGACGATGGCGGCCCTGTTCGTCATGGTCTTCATCGGCCAGATGCTGGTGGCATACACGGTTGGTAAGCTGATGGGCGAGTATGTCCCCTTCATGGCCGGTTGGAACTGGCCCCTGCTCTATGTGGTCGGCGCTGTAGTGGTGGTCGGTCTCAAGGCGATTCCCGGCATCGGCTGGTTCTTCGGTCTCACCTCGCTGCTCTATGGTCTGGGCGGCATGCTCTGGCTGTTGGGCGGCAAGCACAAGGCAGCTTGATCAGGTTTCTGGAACGATAGCAGGCTCCCCCGATGTTGGGGGAGCCTGTTCTATGCTGCGTCAGTCCAGGGGGACCATTCTCCGACGGCGCCCGATGAAGGTGGCGATTTCCCGATAGCCGACTTCCTTAAGCAGCGCCACGGCCCGGTCGAAACCGGCGGCGACCTGGCGCGGAGCGTGGGCGTCGGACGCGAGCGTGACGGGGACGCCATGGTGGTGGCAACATGCGAGGAGTTCACCCCGGGGGTAGCAATCGTTGCAGGACTTGCGCCAGCCGGATGTGTTCAGTTCGACCGCAACACCCGTCTCCGCCAGCACCCGCACCGTCTGCTCCAGTAAGGGCGTGATGCCCCGGTCGGACAGGTGGCCCGCGGTTTTGATGCAGTCGAGGTGTCCGATGATGTCATATGCCCCGCTGCGGGCGACAGCCTGCGTGGCGTGCAGATAATCCGCGTAGATCTCCCGGGTGGATTTGCCGTCAGGGCGGTCTTCCCAGAAGATCGACCAGTCGCCCAGCCAGTGAACCGAGCCGATTACATAATCGAGGGGATATCGGCCCCAGAGCTCACGATAATGCTTCTCCCAACCCGGCAGCGCGTCGGACTCGACGCCAAGCCTGACGGCAATGCGGTCCGCGTACCGTTCGCGAACCTGCACCATTTCGGCGACGTAATGAGGCAGCTCGTGCTGCGACATTGCCGTGGACGGATATGGGTGCGGGTCACGGCCGAGGTGGTAAATCGGCGCGTGGTCGCTAAGGCCAATTTCGTCGAGTCCGGCGGCAATGGCCGCTTCCACGTAGTCGGCCATGTTCCCGGAGGCATGGCCGCAACGGTGATGGTGGGTGTGATAGTCGACGCGCATATCAGGTCTCCTTCTTCCCTACTGCGTTACCATGGTAGACCACATATCTATTCATTGTCTAGATTTCGCCTAATCGTCCAGGGTGCTTCCCGCGAGGTTATGGTGGGGATCCAATATTCATGTTTGGGAATTGACATATATGGGCAGGCCGTTCTTCAATGAGTGAGGACTCACTCCGGCCCACATATTGGAAACCCGGAACTTACCAGAGGTGTGATGAAATATGGCAGCAAGGCGCCCGTCCCTCGCGGCAGCGGCCCTGCTCACGACCCTGCTGCTCGCCCCGCCCGGTGCGGCAGCAAATGCTCCGCCGACTGCCCAGACCCTGACGCTGCAGGAGGCCCTGGCTCTGGCCGAAACCAACAACCCCGGCGTGCGGCTCGCCGAGTACCAGGTGGCATCATCGCGCAACACGTGGGCCGCGGCCCCGGCCCAGGCGGCCAACCTGGGTCCGGCAGCAGCGCTTTACCTGCAGATGCAGTACGGCGTCACCCTGTCGCAGAACACCATCGCGCCGGAAGATGCCTCCCGCCAGGCGCAGGTCAACTTCGAGGACGCCGTCATTCAGTACTACACAGCCAGGCAGCAGGTTCGGCTCGGCACTTTGCAGGCCTACGTAGAGTGGCAGAAAGCTCACGCGCTGGTCGCTGCGCAGGAGAGCGCCCTCGCCCGGGCACAGACCCAGGAGTCGCAGGTACGCACGGCCTTTGAGGCCGGGGCCGTCGCCCGCTTCGACCTGCTGCAGGCGGAAGCCCAGGCGACGGGCCAGCAAGCCGCCCTGGCAGGCGCCTCCGCCATGCGGGACTCGGCCCGGGCCGCCCTGGAACAGGTGACCGGTCAGATCCTGCCCGACGGCATGCACCCGGCAAGCGCTCTGCCGAGTTCGGGGGACGTGGCGCTGCCGGATGACCTGGCGGCGCTAACCGATAAGGCCCTTGCGGAACGGCCGGACCTGCGTCAGGCCAAGCTCGACATTATTGCCCGCCGCGGGCAGCTGACGATGGTCGGTACCGGGTCCGGCGCGGCCGTGCTGCAACTGCAGGCGGCAGCCACCCAATATGAAATGGCCGTGCTGAAAGCCCGCACCGAAGTGCGGCAGAGCCTGGAGGCCTGCCGGGGCGCCCTGGCCGAGCTGCAGGCGCGTGAGCAGGCCCTGGGGCCGGCGCAGGAAGCCCTGCGCCTGGCGGAGCTGCGCTATGAAGCGGGTCTGGGCACCTACCTGGAGGTGCAGTCTGCGTTTGCGAGCGCCCTACAGGCCAACGCCGCCCGCATTCAGGCCGCCGCGAGCCTCGCTGTGCAAATGGCCAGGCTGTCCCAGGCTACCGGCGATCTGTAGGGAGTTGAAGGAAGGGGCGGACCGTTTCCGTCCGTAACTCCTGGCCAGCGGAAACGGTTCGAGCCTGACGAAACAAGGGAGGCAGCCATATGGAAACAACCCAGGAACGCATTCTGGCGGCAGCCCGCCAGTTGTTCGGCCAGTCCGGCTTCCGCGGCACCACGACGGCGGATATCGCCCGGACGGCAGGCATCGCTGAGGGCACCATCTATCGTTACTACAAGGACAAGAAGGAGCTCCTGATCGCCTGCGTTGAGCCTGCCATTCAGGAGATCATCCGGCGTGAAAAAGCGATCGTCCGGGACGGCACGCCCCGCGACCGGCTCCGCCGCCGCATGATCGAGCGAGTACGGGTGGTCCGGGAACACATCGGGATCTTCAACATCCTCTTCACCGAAGGCAAACACCACCCGGAGATCGCCCAAATTCTGATGCAAGAAGTCTCCCAGAGCATCACCGAGGACGAATGGCACGCCCTGGTGGAACTGCGGGGCTTCGACCCCGCTCAGGCGCCGCCTAACCCCCTGATCATGACCATCGGGCTGATGGCTGCCATCTGGGCGATGGTGATTCTGGAGCCCAACGCCGAACAGCTTTTTGCCGGTTGGCCGGTGCAGGTCTACCCGTCGCGGCTGGAGTCCGACTTCGCCGATTTCGTCTGTTCCGCCTTGTTGGGCCGCGGACAGCAGTAATGGAGTTGAAACCTATGCGTAAGGCAGTGCTCAGCGCCATCCTTGTGCTCGCTCTGACGGGCGGGGCGGCGGCCGCGCCGGCCCCTGCCCGGTCCGTGGTCGTCAATGTGGTCGGAGCGCATGGCGAACCCCTCGCCGAGGCGGCCGTTCAGGTGCTAACGCCTGGCGCAGACCAGTTTCGGATTACCCAGACGAACGCCCGCGGCGAAGCCTCCGTTCCACTGCCGGAAGGCTTCTCCTTCTGGATCCGGGCGTGGGCGGACGGGCACGCCGTCGCAGAGCGGCCCTACGTCCCCTCGACCGACGGGCCGACCCTGACCATCACGGCGACGCCGTACGAGACCTCACTTATCGGCCTTGTCACCGATGAGCGGGGCCGCCCGGTGGAGGGCGCCCGGGTGTCAGTCTGGCTGACAAACCTGGGCCTGCAGGCCTCAGCCCTCACCGGCCCCGATGGGGCCTACACGATTGCCGGCCTCCAGGCGCGGGACGCCTATGTCGTCCAGGTGGAGGCCCGGGCGTCCCAGCCATTTGTCCAGACGGACGTGTCGCTGGCGCCCGGCGTGCTCAATCAGGTAGATGCCGAAATGACGCCGTCGTCCAGCCCGGTGACGGGCGAAGTGGTCAACTCCCGGACCGGCCTCCCGGTCAACGGCATCAGAGTGGACTTGCTGCTGGGCGATTGGGGTGTGGTCGACCGCACCGTGACGGATATGTTCGGGTACTTCCACTTTGCGGCGCCCCCCTGGGCGGACAGCACCTACCAGGTGCGCCTCTCGGGGCCGGGGTACGAGACATTCGCGTCGGCCGCCTTTGCGGTCAATCCGGGCACCTGGGTCAACTACAGCGGTGACAGCCGCATCAGCCTCAACCCGCTCTACGCCGAACTCTCCGGCTCGGTGCTGAGCGAGAGCGGCGGGGGGCTGAGCGGCACAACTGTCGAACTGCAGCGCAGTGACCTTGGCACAGTTGAGAACGGCAAGACCGACGACAATGGGTACTTCCTGTTCAGCAACCTGCCCGCCGGAACTTACCGGGTCCGGGCAGTCCCGACCTCGGGCGAAGAACACGCAGCCTCCACCTGGATCACCGTCGCCGGCGGCGACCGGGCCGCTGCGGACGTGAGCGCCAACCAGACCGACACGACGTCATACGGCTCATCGGCGATTGTCGGCACGGTGCGCGATCACCTGGGCGACCCCGTCAGCGGTGCGACCGTCACGGCATCGCGGGGGATCTCTTCGGTCCAGGCGACGACGGACGCTCAGGGGCGATACCGCCTTTCCGTGAACGCAAACGTGGAGGATGCGGTCGATCCGGAGACGTCCAGCGGCTACCACGTGGCCGTCGCAAAGGCCGGCTACATCCCCACCGACCTGCAGGAGACGGGTGACGGTACGCCGCCGCCCGCCTTGGTCGACGTGCGGCAGAAAGTGACCAACCGGGCCGATTTCACCCTGCAGCCCGCCACAGCGCAGGTTGCCGGGCGGGCGCTCAACGACCGGGGCCTGCCCGTATCCGGCGTGAGCATTTCGCTGGTGCCCGAAGGTGCGGGCACCGTCCTGCGGACAGTCACGGACAGCCTCGGCCGCTACGTTTTTGCCAACCTGCCCGTGGCCAAGCAGACCCGGTATTTGCCTGTGGTGACGGATGACCGGTACTTCGAGAGCTCGACTGCGCCGGGCGGAACGCTGCTAGATCCGGTCGCCCTGACGCCGGGCGGCGTGTTGACCCATAGCCTCACGCTCCGGCCCAAAGTTGCCGTAATCCAAGGCGAAGTGAAGGCCGGCGCCGATCTGCCTGCCGAAGGCGCCACGGTCACGCTGGTGAGCCCTGCGGACGGCAAGCGGTGGACCGCAGCCGTCAGCGGCAGCGGCACGTATTCGCTGTCCGTACCTGCCATACCGGGCCGCCAGTACCTGATCCGGGCAGCCCGGGCTGACAGCACCGAGAGCACAGCGCCCGCAGTTGTCGATCCGGGCGCCGACTTCGGTGCGGTGGTCAACCTCGCCGTGGCGCCGCGAGCCGCCATTGTCGGGCAGGTCTATCTGCCGGATGGAAAACCGACTGCCAGGGCGGAGGTTGTCCTCTGGCAGGAAGGGCGGCACACCGCCGTCGCACAGGCCGTCACCGATGAACTGGGCTATTACCGCTTCGCGGATTTGGCGCCCGGCAGGCGCTACACGGTCGCCGTCTGGGATGGTCTGTTCACCTTCAGTACCCTGGCGCCGGGCGAAGCGATCATTACACCGCTGCTGAGCCCCGGCCCCGGCAGCACAATCCGTGCCGACCTGCAGGCGCCCGCCGGCAGGCCGGGACAGTAAACACGGGGGTACGGGCATGAAGAAGATCATCGTCATCGCTGCAGCGGTGCTGCTCCTCACTGGCTGCGCCCAAAAAGAAGAGGCGCCGCCGGTCCAGCCCATCGCCGTGTCGGTGACTGAGGCTAAGGTTGGGAAGATCACCGCCAGTACGGTAGCCTCCGGCCAGGTCGAACCGGTGCTGTTGGTCAATCTGACCCCCAAAACATCAGGTAAGGCTGTCGCTGTCCTCCGGGAGATGGGCGACCGCGTGAAGGCCGGTGACCTGCTGGTCGAGCTGGAGGACCGCGACGCTGCCAACCAGCTGACCCAGGCCGAAGCCAACGTGGCTCAGGCCGAAGCGCAGCGGGCCGAAGCGGAGCGGCAGCTCGCTCGGCTGCGGACCCTGTTTGACGCCGGGGCCGTGAGCAAGCAGCAGGTCGAACAACTCGAAACCCAGCTCTCCCTGGTGACCGCGCAGGTTACGGCGGCCAGAGCCACGGCGGACATGGCCCGCACCAACTGGGAGCGCACCCGGATTACAGCACCGGCGGACGGTGTGCTGACCGCACGCATGGTGGAGCCGGGCGCCATGGTGGGCACGAGCAACCCGGTCTTCCAGCTGGTCGACCTGAGCACCGTGGTCATCCGGACAGGCGTCGCGGAAAGCGACGTGAACAACGTGACCGTCGGCGGGCACGTGCCGGTGCTGGTGACCGCCCTGAACCGGGAGTTCACGGGCAAGGTCGAGGCGGTCAGCCCGAATATGGACCGGCAAAGCCGCATGTATCAGGTGCGGGTCACGCTCCCCAACCCGGAGGGTGTGCTGAAAGGCGGCATGTTCGCCCAGGTGCGGTTTGCCGTCCGAGAGCTGGAAGGGATTCTGCTGCCGGTCGAGGCCGTGCTGGAGCGCAATGGCGAGAGTGTGGTCTTCGTCGTCGAAGGGGAGAAGGCCGTCCAGCAGCAAGTGACGGTCTCGGTAACGTCGGGCGACACTGTGGCCGTGGAAGGCCTCCAAGCAGGCGCCATGGTGGTAGTCGCCGGGCAGAACCGGCTCTATGACGGGGCGCCCGTCCAGGTGGGAAGGAGCACGAGCCCATGAGTTGGGTCAGGTTCTCCCTCAAGCACCCCGTGCCGACGATCGTCTTCTTCCTCGCGGCCCTGGTCATCGGCGCCGTATCGCTCGGAAAGCTCTCTGTAGACCTGTACCCGGCCATGGAGTACCCCTTGGCCGTAATATCCACCGAATACGAAGGCGCCGGCCCTCAAGAAGTGGAGCAGCTTGTCTCCCGCCCCCTCGAAGAGGTCATGGGCACCGTGGGCGGCGTCACCAGCGTACAGTCGCGCAACACCGAGGGACAGTCGGTTGTTCTGGTCTACTTTGACTGGGGTACGAACATGGATCAATCCACCCTGGCCATGCGTGAGCGGGTGGACCAGGTGAAGGGTCTCTTTCCGGATGGCGTCGGCGCCCCGATGGTCTACAAAATCGACCCGCAGGCTTTGCCCGTGGTGACGGTTGGCCTGAGCGGCATGGACCCGGCGGACTTGAAGCGGTTGGCCGCAGAAAAGCTGAAACCGCGCCTGGAGCGGCTTGAAGGGGTTGCTTCGATCAACATCCAGGGCGGCGTGGAGCGGGAGATTCAGGTGATTGTTGATCCTCGGCGGCTGCAGGCGTCGGGCATCTCGATCGACCAGGTAGCACAGGCCCTTCGCTACGATAACCTGAACCTGCCCGGCGGTGAAGTGCAGTCCGGCCCGACGAAGCTGCTGGTCCGCACCCTTGGCCAGTTCTCCTCGGTGGATGAGATCAAGGACCTCCGCCTCGGTCCCATCCGCTTGGGCGACATTGCAGAAGTCAAGGACACTTATGAGGATGTTACCAGCAAGGTCTGGATTGACGGTCGGCCCGCCGTCGGCCTGGATGTTCAGAAGCAGACCGGCGCCAATACGGTGGCCGTCGCAAGAGCAGTCAAGGCCGAAATGGAGGCCTTCAGCCGGGAACTGCCCGAAGGTGTAAAGAGCAGCGTGCTGATGGACCAGTCCAAAATGGTGCTTACATCGGTCAACAGCATTGCGGAGAGCGGCTGGCAGGGCGGGTTGCTGGCCATCGTCGTGCTGTTCCTTTTCCTTCGGCACTTTCGGGCGACTTTGGCCGTGGCCATCGCGATTCCCATTTCGGTGGTAACCACATTCGGGCCGCTCTTCTTCGGCGGCGTCACCCTAAACTTGATGTCGATGGGCGGGCTGAGCCTCGGTGTGGGCATGATGGTGGACGGGGCAATCGTGGTGCTGGAGAACATCTTCCGTCACAAGGAGATGGGCAAGAGCATTGAGGATGCAACGCTGGATGGTGCGGGCGAGGTCGGTCTGGCCGTAAGCTCATCAACCATCACGACCGTCGTCGTCTTCCTGCCCGTGGTCTGGATCACCGGACTTGCCCAGCAGTACTTCAAGGAACTGGCCCTTTCGGTCACCTACTCGCTCATGACTTCGCTCGCCGTTTCGGTGACGCTGGTCCCGATTATGGCCCGGGCTCTGCTGCGGGATCGGAAAGGGCCGCCGAAGCCGCCCTCCCGGATGTACCTGTGGTGGACAGCCAGGCTGGATGCGCTCGATCGCGGCTACCGCCGGACGCTGATCTGGGCGCTGGACCGGCGCTGGACCGTCGTCAGCTTCGGTCTGGCCTCGCTGGCGCTGGCGGGCATTCTGTATTTCTTCTTGGGCTTCGAGTTCATTCCGCGCACGGACACCGGCGAGTTCCGCATCAATGTGCGGATGCCGCCGGGCACGCGCCTGGAGGAGACGGAAAAGGCGATGAGCCGGGCTGTGGACGCCGTCGGGCAGCTGCCGGAACTTCGCCAAATGTACGTCGCGGTGGGTTCGGTGGGCGATCCGTGGTCGACCCGGGGCGGCGCGACCAACGAAGGTTACGTGGTCGGCGCCCTGGTGGATCAGCATCAGCGGGAACGCGGCCTGGAGGAGATCATGGAGGATCTTCGGGAGAAGGTGGTCATTCCGGGCGCCCGCGTGACGGTAGACGCCAGCGGCATGCTGGACCCGGGCGGCGTCCCGATTGAGGTGGAGATCCGGGGCGATGACCTGACGGTCCTGGAGAGCCTGGCCAATCATGCTGCCGCCGAGATCGCGCAGGTCGCCGGCGCCCGTGAAGTCCGCACGTCCATCGATGAGGGCCTCCCCGAAGTCCAGGTGAAGGTCGACCGGGCCCGAGCCGCCGCTTACGGCCTCAGCCCCTCCCAGATTGCCGTGGCCGTCCAGTCTGCCGTCAAAGGACAGGCCGTTAGCAAGTACCGCTCGGGCGGCAAGGAGTTCGACATCCTGCTCCGGGCGACGGAGGAGGCGCGCAACGATGTGGACGCGCTGGCCCAATTGCCCATATCGGCGGGCTATGGGCAGGCCGTGCCGCTGGGCGACGTGGCAACCCTGAAGAGGGCCGTGGGGCCCACGGTGGTCGAGCGTGAAGATCGGGCCCGTGTTGTCAGGATTACCGGCCAGATTCACGGCCGGGACCTGGGCAGCGTGATGGATGACGTCAAGGCCCGGGTGGGGCGCATCGCCATGCCGCCCGGCTATGCGGTCACTTACGGCGGCGAGAACGCCGAAATGGAGGACGCTTTCGGTGGTCTGCTCCAGGCGCTGCTTTTCTCCATCGCCCTGGTCTACCTCACGATGGCGGCCCAGTTCGAGTCCTGGCTTCACCCCTTCGTGATCATGTTTACGGTGCCGCTTTGCTTCTCCGGGGTCTTTGGCAGCCTGATCCTGACGGGCAGGTCGCTCGATATTTCGGGGATGATCGGCGTCATTTTGCTGGTCGGCATCGTGGTCGACAACGCGATCGTCATGATCGACCACGTCAATCAGCTCAGGCGTGAAGGACGTTCGGTATATGACGCTTTGAAAGAAGGCTGCCCGACCCGGCTCCGGCCGGTGCTGATGACCACGCTGTGCACGCTTCTGGGCCTCTTCCCGCTGGCGCTGGGGTACTCCCAAGGCTCCGATCTGCAGGCGCCCATGGCCACGGTTGTGATCGGTGGCATGACGATTTCCACCCTGCTGACGCTGGTGGTAATCCCGGTCGTCTACTCCCTGAGCGAAGACCTCGTGGCGTTCATTCTGGGTAAGGTTAGGTCTGAGGTGGCATAGGAGGACCAACATGAAAGCTCCCTACGAGATCAGCAATGTCTGGAGTCGCTTTGCCGGCGTACCGATGGAAACGTTCACAAAGGGCTGGTGGTACGACCGGTGTAAGGGGACCGCTCGTCAGCGAACGGTAGACGAGATGGTCGAGCACCGCCGCATGCACGGAACAGGAGGCAACTGTTTTGACCTGGCCCTTTGGCTCCACCATGAGTTTCGGACGTCCGGGACTCCCGCTCGCATCGTCGGGCATGACCTTTGCACGCCTGATGCACATGTTGCCGTAATTGCCATCGATCGGACCGGAAGCGAGTTCCTTTGTGATCTGGGTGACCAGTGGCTGCAGCCAATCCTGGTCGACACGTGCTCTGACGCCTTCTCGGACGGATGGCACACAGGTTTCTTCCCGGGCAGGGAGGTGCGCATTCTCCGATCCACTGACCTGCTCCACGTCTCCTACCGGCGCTCGAACGGGAAAGTGGGCAATCAGTGTTATGATCTGCAACCGCTGTCGGATGACGCCTTGAAACTGGCGTGCCACCACTCGCAAAACTTGCTGCGCCGGCCGTTCTGCGAGATGCTGCTGCCGCATCCTGCGACCGGCACAACTGAACACTGGGAGTACGATAGGGGCAGCAGTTTTTGGAACCTGGAAGGTGGAGCCGTCGTGGAAGAGCCGTGTCAGACCCAAGGGGAGTGGATCGCCCGCATCGTCCTTCGAACGGGTATTTCGGCGGATGTGATCAGTGCGGCATTCACCGCCGATCAGGGTTTTGCGGCACAGAATTAGAGGGGGGCGGGGCGACGTCCTGCCCAGCCCAACCGGCGGAGGCACAAGAAGTCCAGGTTGTGCAGCCAGCCTTGTGGGAAACGAGCATGAAAAACAGGACCAGGATTGCCCTGGTCCTGTCTGCTTTGGACTGTCTTTCTTATCCGCTGACCTGCCACTCCATGCCGTAGCGAATGTCGGCACGGGAAGCGGCGCAGACCCGGTACACGAACTCGCCATCCTCAGGACGGACCGGCAGCGTCTGTACCGTGACGACCTCCGGGGAAACACAAGGAAGGCCTATGACGCGAACAGATCCACCTCGGTGCCCAGCCCCAGCGCAAGGGCCCGGTCGTAGATCACCCGGCCGACGACCATATCCATGGCCGCCAGTCCGACCGACTTGTAGACCGTAATCTCGTCATTGCGCTCCCGCCCAGGCTTCTTGCCCGCGGTCAGCTCGCCCAGCTCGGCGTAAATATCCTCGGGCCGGAAGAGCCCGTCCCGAATGGGAATTACGAGGTCGCCGCTCTCCTCGAGGGCCGCTTCCCGGGAATCCACCACCACCCTGGCCGACGGGGAGATGACGCCCGGCGGCAGTTCCTGCATGCCGGGGCGGTAAGAGCCGATCGCGCTGATGTGCATGCCCGGCGCCACCAGGTCGCCCGGGAAGACCGGATTGAGCGAGTTCGTTGCCGTCATGATGATATCGACGCCGCGCACCGCATCTTCCGGCGTCAGGCCCACGACGAATTTGATCTTCCTGGCAGCGTATTCCTCGGACATCTCCTGGGCCAGTTTGTATGCCGAATCGGGGTGGCGGTCGAAGAGCCGCACTTCCCGGATGGACCGCACCGAAATGACGCCCCGCAGCTGCATGGCAGCCTGTCCGCCCGTGCCGATGAGGCCCACGGTGTGGGCGTCCTGGCGGGCAAGCAGTCTCGCTGCCACGCCTGCGGCGGCGCCGGTCCGCAGCGCGGTCAGGTACGAAGCTTCAAGCAGGGCGATGGGCTCGGCGGTTTCGACATCCGCCAGGACCACCGTTCCATAAATGGTTTGCTTGCCGATCTCCTTGTTGCGGGGGAAGACGGAGACAAACTTGACGCCAAGCCCACCGGCATGCTCCACGAGGGCGGGCATGAACAGGGCGCTGCCGCCGCTGCCCGGAACCGGAATATTGGTACGGACCGGCGAATCCGCCCGCCCGGCCGAGTACTCGGTCAAAGCGAGAGACACCGCCTCCATCGCTTCCGCCATGGTCAATGCGCGGCGCTGGTCCGCAGCCGTCAGGATGCGCACGGAAATCCCTCCCTGGCCTTATCTCGGCCCTTCAAACAAATCGTCGGAAACCCGCACCCGAATCCACCGCTCCACCTGCTGCTTGAGCCGCTCGCCGGTGGGGGTGGTGGCCAGGCCGCCCAGGGCCGTGCACCGCACTTCCCGGGGCATGGCCTGTCCGACGCGCAGCATGGCCTCGGCCACCTCATCCAGGGGAATCAGGGCCTGGTAGCCGCCCAGGACCATATCGGCCGAGGCGTAGGCGTTGCCCACGCCCATCGCGTTCTTTC
Source organism: Symbiobacteriaceae bacterium (assembly GCA_035628915.1). Taxonomy (GTDB): domain Bacteria; phylum Bacillota; class Sulfobacillia; order Symbiobacteriales; family Symbiobacteriaceae; genus JARBUG01. The sequence goes on from DASPIW010000030.1 coordinate 23,798, forward strand.
CATAGCAGGGGACCTGCACCAGACCGGCCACCGGGTCGCAGATCATGCCCAGGCTGTTCTGCAGGGCCACCGATGCGGCCCCTTCCGCCTGCTGCACGGTGCCGCCGGCCAATTCGACCAGCCCGGCGGCAGCCATGGCCGATGCGGCGCCGACTTCCGCCTGGCACCCGGCCACTTCGGCTGCAAATGTGGCGTGTCTGGCAATCATGAGCCCGACGCCGCCTGCGGCCCAGAGAGCCTTCAGAATCTGATCGTGCGTGGATTCCAGCCGCTCAGCGGCGGCGACCAGCACCCCGGGCACCACGCCCGCAGAGCCTGCGGTGGGGGCTGCCACCACCACGCCGGCGGAGTTGCTGACCTCCATGACGGCGGTCGAATAGGCGACGGAAAGGCTGACGGGACCGCCCAGCAGGAGCCCGGCCCGTTCGGCCTCGGCGACGCGCCGCGCCGACGGGGTGACGAGCCCGCCGCTCAGCTCCAGCTCCTCGCTGAGGCCGCGGTGGACCGCAGCTTTCATGACTTGCCAGATGCGGCTCATGTGCGCCTGCGCCCGCTCTTCCGTCCAGCCCGAGCGGTTCAGCTCGTAAGCCAGGGCCGCTTCGCCGAAGGACTTCTCGTGCGTTAGTGCCCAGGTGCCCATTTCGGCAGCGGTCAGGAACAGGGGGCGCCGATCGGGACGGGCGGCCACCGGCACCACGGGCGGAGCGTAAGCGGCCCAGCGGACGCCGGGGAGCGCCTCGAGCTGCGCGATCAGGCTGGAAGGCGCAGGGCCGGCAAGCCTGACGTGCAGGAGGGCGCCTTCTGACACCGACGTGACGAAGCCCGCAAGCGGGCCAACGTCCGCCCAGGACGCCCCATCCACGAGCAGTTCGTACTCATCGCCGGGGAGGTCCACAGTAAACCCCTGAACCCGCGAAATCTTCATCATGCCGCCACCGGTGGAGGCGCCGAGCAGGTCGACGCGGCGCCCCGTCACCCCGGTCAGTTCGATGCGTGTGAGGTTGGGGTGACTGGTATCGTCCAGCGGGGCCACGCAAAACTCGACACGGAACCCAAGCTCCCGTGCGAGGCCCAGCGCCCGGGCCAGGGCCGGGTCGCCCGGGTCCAGGCCCAGCATGCCGCCCACGTAGCCGCGGTCGCTGCCCTGGCCCTGGTAGGTACATGCCAGCGAGCCGCCGGGGTCAAAGGTGACCCGGGCAGATGCCGGCTCCTCCCCCAGCAGGGCCCGGGCCATCAGGCCGACCCGGGCCGTACCGGCGGTATGGGAACTGGAGGGACCGACCATGATCGGTCCCAGCACATCGTTGAGAATGCTGAACTTCGGCACGGCGCCCCCTCCTGCGGTCTTTCCGCTTCGTCAGGCTCGTCTAGTGCCCGCCCAGGTAGGCCTTGGCCACCTTGTCGTTCTTGGCCAGGTCGGACGCCGGTCCTTCCAGGGTCACCTCACCGGTTTCGATCACGTACGCCCGGGATGCCAGCTTCAGGGCGGCGCGGGCGTTCTGTTCCACCACGAGCACGGTCATGCCCTGCTGGTTGACGGCGCGCACTGTCTGCAGAATGAACTGCACCAGGTTCGGCGCCAGGCCCATCGAGGGCTCGTCCAGCATCAGGAGCTTGGGGCGGGCCATCAGGGCCCGGCCCACGGCCAGCATCTGCTGCTCGCCGCCCGACAGGGTGCCGGACAGCTGGCTGCGCCGCTCCTTGAGCCGCGGGAACATATCAAACACCCGGGCGATATCCTCCGCGATGCGGGCCTTCTGGCCGCGCGCCACGTAGGCGCCCAACTCCAGGTTCTCCTCGACCGTGAGGGGGCCGAACACGCGGCGCCCTTCGGGCACCTGGACGATGCCCAGTTCCACGATCTGATCGGGCTTCATGCCCACAATGGTCTGACCGTTGAACTTGACGTCGCCCTTGGCTTTCAGGAGGCCGGAAATGGTGCGGAGTGTGGTCGACTTGCCGGCGCCGTTGCTGCCCAGCAGCGCCACGATTTCGCCCTGCTCGACCGTAAGGCTGATGCCCTTGAGCGCCTGCACGGCGCCATAGGAAGCGTAGACGTTGTTCAGTTCCAGCATCGCCATGACTACGCCCCCTCCTCTTCTTCTTTACCGAGGTAGGCCTCGATGACCAGAGGGTTATTCTGGACTTCATCGGGCAAGCCTTCGGTAAGCTTCTCGCCGTGGTCAAGCACCACCAGGCGGGAGGAGATGCGCATGACAAGGGACATGTCGTGCTCGATGAGCAGAGGCGTCACGCCGGACTCCCGGATCTTGCGGATCAGATCCATGAGCGACTCCTTTTCCGCCGGGTTGAGGCCGGCGGCCGGCTCGTCAAGCAGAATCAGCTTGGGCTGTGAAGCCATGGCGCGGGCGATTTCCAGGCGGCGCTGCAGGCCGTAGGGGAGGTTCTTGGCCAACAGGTGGCCCATGCCCTTCAGGCCGACGAACTCCAGCCAATCGTTGGCCTTCGCCCGGGTCGCCTTTTCTTCGCGCACCTGAGACGGCACCCGGAACATGGAGCTGAAGAAGCCTGCATTCGTCCGGCAGTGGGCGCCGGCCATGACGTTCTCCTCAGCCGACAGGTTCGGGAAGAGCCGCAGGGTCTGGAACGTCCGCCCCAGGCCCAGCGCCGTCCGCTTGTGCGGCTGCAGCTTCAGCAGCGGTGTGCCGGTAAAGGTGATTTCCCCTGACACTGGGTGGTAGAAACCGCTGATGCAGTTGAAGAGCGAGGTCTTGCCCGCCCCGTTAGGGCCGATAACGCTCAGAATTTCGCCTTCATGCAGTTGAAAGCTCAGATCGCGGATGGCCGTCAGACCGCCAAAGGTCAGGGTGATGTGGGAGACATCCAACAGTGGCATGCCCTACTTCTCCTCCTTCGCCGAGCGGGCCGGCCAGAGGCCGGAGGGCCTGAAGATCATCAGCAGAATCAGGACCACGCCGAACACCAGATACCGCCACTCGGCCACGCTGCGCAGCGCTTCGGGCAGCAGGATGACGATGGCGCCGCCCAAAATGACGCCGGGAATAGAGCCGAGACCGCCCATAACGACGGCCAGCAGGATGGTGATCGACTGCATAAAGCCGAAGCTCAGGGGCGATACGGCGGTCATCTTCACGGCGAAGATGGCGCCGGTCAGGCCGGCCCAGCAGGTGCCCGCGGCGTAGGCCAGCAGGCGGAAGCGCAGGGTCGGAATGCCCATGCATTCAGCGGCGTCCTGGTCTTCCCGGATGCAGGCCCACGCCCGGCCGATGCGGGAATCGGCCACCCGGGAAAGCGCCACCGCCGACAATATGACCAGGACCAGCGTGAGGTAATAGTAATGCATGGGCTGGTTCAGGGTGAAGCCGAACAGGTTGGGCGCCGGAATGCTGAAAATGCCGGTGGGGCCGCCCGTCACGTCCAAGTTGGTGGCGACAATGCGGATGATTTCGCCAAAGCCCAGGGTGACGATGGCCAGATAGTCGCTGCGCAGCCGCAGGACCGTGCCGCCGATCAGCAGGCCCAGCAGCATGGCCGCCACGCCGGCGACCACCAGGGCGAGCCAGAAGCTGAGATGAAGACGTTGGGTCAGAATGCCGGCGCCGTAGGCACCCACCGCGAAGTAGGCGGCGTAGCCCAGGTCAAGCAGTCCGGCATAACCCACGACGACGTTCAGACCGAGCGCCAGGGTAATCGAAAAGAGGATCTGAATGCCGACGTCCATGACGTAGGGACCGCGGTAAACCATGGGGAGGACAAAGGCAACCAGCAAGATGGCAAGGCCCAGGACGTTTTTCTTCACAGCTACATCCTCCCCGCCGTCTTCTCGCCCAGGAGGCCCGTGGGCTTGAAGACCAGGATCAGAATCAGGGCGCCAAAGGCGAATACGTCCTTCCACTGGCCGCCCACGGCCTGAGTGCCGAAAACCTCCAGCACGCCGAGCAGCATGCCGCCCACCATGGCGCCCGGCAGGTTGCCGATGCCGCCCATGACGGAAGCGGTGAACGCCTTCAGCCCGATGATGAAGCCCATGAGGAAGTTGACCTGACCGTACTTCAGGCCGGCCATGACACCGGCTGCTCCGGCGAGGGCTGCGCCGAGGAAGAAGCCGATGGAGATGGTCTTGTCAATGTTGATACCCATCAGCTGTGCCGTCTCCCGGTCAAAGGCGACGGCCCGCATGGCCTTGCCCATGATCGTCTTCTCGACAAACAGGTTCAGGCCGATCATCAAAGCCAGGGCAACGAGGAAAATGGCCAGGTTGGCAAAGGAGACGTGAACGCCGGCCAGGCCGAATCCCGCTTCCCCCAGCGTAACCGGGTAGACGCGGAAGCTGGAGCCCCACGGCTTGAATACCATGGTGCCATACTCCAGTGCCAGCGACATGCCCAGAGCCGTAATGAGGAGAATGATCTTCGGTGAGCCGCGCAGGGGACGGTAGGCAAGCCGCTCAATCAGGAAGCCCATACCGCCGACGGCGCCCATAGCAAGTACTAGTGCCAGCAGAATGCCGACTACGCCGGCGTTGCCGGTCACCTTGCCCAGCAACAGCAGCACGCTGTAACCAATAAAGGCGCCAATCATGTATAAATCGCCATGTGCAAAGTTGATTAGTCGAATAATCCCATACACCATGCTGTACCCCAGGGCGACCAGGGCGTAGAAAGAGCCAATCACCAGGGCGTTGAATAGCTGCTCAAGGAAGTGTGACATGATGCACCTCGCTATTTGGAAAATGGGGCCCACGGCACGGGTGGTCGTGGGCCCCTTTTACTGAGGTGGCTGCAGAACGATAGGGTTACTTCTTAACGACCTCGAACTTGCCGCCCTTGACTTCCTGGATCAGGAAGTAGCTATCGTTGCGGTTGCCGTTTTCGTTGAAGGAGACCTTACCGGTCAGGCCCTGGTACTGAATCTTCCGGATTTCGTTCATGACCTTCTCGCGATCGGCGGCGCCGGCCTTCTTGATGGCCTCGGCGATGATGTAGACGGCGTCATACGCCTGGGCGCTGTACGGGCCAGGCTCGCCATACTTGGCCTGGTACTTGGGGATCCAGTCCTTCGTGTTCGGGAAGTCCTTGGCGCTCGGGGTGGTGCTGTTGGCCACGCCTTCAGCGGCGGCGGCGCCGGCGGTGGTGATCAGGGTCGGGTCGTTGGAGCCGTCGCCGACCATGATCTTGGCGGTGATGCCCAGGCTGCGGGCCTGCTTGATGATCAGGCCGCCTTCGGCGTAGTAGCCGGTCCAGTAGATGGCGTCGGGAGCCTTGCCCTTCAGGGCGGTCAGGGTAGCGCTGAAGTCCTTCTCACCCTTGGTGACGGCTTCGAAGGCCACGACTTCGGCCTTGCCCTTGAGGTTGTCGCGGGTCAGTTCCGCCAGTTCCTTGGCGAACGCGGAGTTGTCGTGCAGAATGGCGACCTTCTTCGCCTTCCAGTTGTCGACGAAATACGCGGCGGCGCTCTTCGCCTGGTCCTGGTTGGTCGGGTTCATCAGGTTGATGTTGTTAAACTTCTGCTGGGTCAGGCTGACGGCGTTGGCGGCGGGCACGATGACGCCAATCTTCGCGTCGTTGTAAACTTTTTCGGTCGGGAGGAACGAGCCGCTGCAGTAGCCGCTGACGGCTGCCACGACGTTCAGGCTGACGAGCTTGTTAGCCGCAGCGACTGCCGGCGCAGCATCACAGGGGTCATCCTGCTTCTCGAGCTTCAGCTTCCGGCCAAGGACGCCGCCCTTGGCGTTGATCTCGTCGATGGCCATCTGAATCGAGTTGTTCATGTCCGTGCCCATCTTCGCTTCGCTGCCGGTCAGAGGGAGTGCGGAACCGATGATGATGTCACTGGTGTCGGCCTTGGGTGCTGCGGGTGCGGCGGGTTCGGTCGTCTTGGCGGGCTCCTTGGAGCAGCCGGCGGCAAGTACGAGCATGACCAGAGCCAGGGTCAGGGCCAGCGTGCGGCGCAGCTTCGGGACTGCCATTCTCTCCTCATCCCCTTCTGTGTCTTGTGGGCCGGGACATCATCTCACCGGAGCAGAAAACCTTCCCCGAGGGGGTCGCTGGCATCCACCACGAACTGATGGAAGCCGGTGATCGAGGCGGAGCCTCCTACTTCCGGAATGATGGCTTTGAACGATCCGACCTGTGTTTCGCCGAGAATCCGGCCGGTAAACTTCGAGCCCACAATTGACTCGTGAATGAACGAATCACCGACTTTCATTTCGCCAAGGAAGTGCAGGTGCGCCAGGCGGGCGGCGGTACCTGTACCGCAGGGGGACCGATCGATTTGCTGGTCGGCGAACACGCAGACGTTGCGCCAGTCGGCGCCGGGCTGGTCGGGTTTGTCGTAGAAGATCACGCCGTAAATGTCCCGGAGTTCCGGCTCCAGGGGATGGTGAACATCATGATTGGCTTCGATATAGGCCTTCATGGCCGCCATCTGCTCCTGGAGCTGCGGCACCAGGTTGGGCCGCACGCGCAGCCCGACATCCTCCGCCCGGACGAACGCGTAGAACGCGCCGCCGAAGACGATGTCCGCCTTCACGCCGCCGGGCAGTTCGACGCCGGCCTTGAAAACGAAGGAAGGCACATTCTCGAACTTGACATGCACGACCCGGTCGTTTTCGACCTGCGCCTGGGCATAGACCTTGCCCGCCGGGGTGTCAAAGACCACCCTGGGGTTGGGGCCTTCCTTCTTCAGCATGCCGGTCTCGATGACGGTGGTCGTCAGGGCGATGATCCCGTGGCCGCACATGGTGCTGTAGCCTTCGTTGTGCATGAACAGGACGCCCAGGTCGGCATCTTCGGTGACGGGCGGCGTCAAGATAGCGCCGTACATGCCGTGGTGACCCCTGGGCTCATACATGAGAATCTGGCGGACGTCGTCAAGGTGCTCTTTCATGTAGCGGCGGCGTTCGAGGATTGTGGCGCCCGGCAGGGGCGGCAGACCGCCCGTGATCAGCCGGATGGGCTCGCCGCCGGTGTGGGAGTCAATCGTACTGAAGACTCGCTTGACTTGCATGTGCGTCTCCCCTATAGCAGGCCGGCTTCCTGGAGGGCCGCCTGGAGTCGGGCCGTTTCCGCCTGGTTCAGCATCGTGCGCGGGCTGCGGGCCGGGCCGCCGGCCTGGCCGAGCATGTTCATGGCGGTCTTGACGACCTGAACCAGCTTGCCGGAGCTTTCGATCATGATGCAGAGCGGGAGCATTTTCTGATACAGCGCCCAACCGGCCTTCCAGTCGCCCTGTTCGACGGCGATGTCGTGCAGGTCAGTCACCATGCGGGGAATCACGTTGCCGGCGACCGAGACCCAGCCGACGGCGCCGACCAGGAACGATTCCATGGCCATGTCGTCCCAGCCGCACCAGCCGTCCGCCTTGCCTTTTGCCAGGCGGATGAAGTCGCGCAGCTTGCGAATATCGCCGCTGGACTCCTTGACGCCGATGACACCCGGCAGGTCCGCCAGCCGGAGCATCAGGTCCAGTGACATGTCGATGCCGCTGGTCCAGGGATTGTTGTAGGCCACCACCGGGAGGTCGACCACTTCGGTAATCGTCCGGAAGTGCCAGACGATGTCGTCGTCCTTCGGCTTCATGTAATACGGGTTGATGATCATGGCGGCGGCAGCGCCGTTCTCCTTGGCGTGCCGGGTGAATTCGACGGTGTCGTGCGTGGTCTCCGCGGCAGTGCCGACGACCACGGGCACCCGCCCTGCGACTTGCTGCAGCACGGCTTCGGCCACTTCAAACCGCTCCCGCCGGGAGAGGCTGACAAACTCGCCCGTGCTGCCCAGGGGAATCAAGCCCTTGACCCCGTTGGCCAGATAGAACTCGATGTTGTTGCGAAGGCCCCCGAAGTCAATGCTCTGATCCTGGTTCATCGGCGTGATCATGACCGGGAAGGCGCCCCGTAGCATCTGTTCGTACCACCCTTCCTCACATCAGCAGGAAGCCGGATTTCAGCTCGTCGTGGGGATCGAGCACAAACTGGTGAAAGCCCATAATCCAGGCCTGGCCGGTGATTTCCGGCACCACGGCCGGGAGACCCCCCTCTGTGGTCTCAGCAAGGGCCCGGGCCCGGAAAATGGAGCCAACGATGCTCTCATGCAGAAACTCCTCGCCGACCTGCAGCTGCCCTCTGGCATGCAGCGCCGCCACTTTGGCTGCCGTGCCGGTGCCGCAAGGGCTCCGGTCGATACCCCCGGGCGGGATGATCACCACGTTCTTGCGATGGGCCTCCGGATGGGTCGGCCTGCCGGAGAACTCCACGTGGGTCCCGCCGCGAATGAACGGATGAACCGGGTGCTGGATCCGGACCGCCGAGTTGGTGGCCTCGCGGATGGCCACACCTAGGGAGATCAGGCGGGAGGCGTTGGCGGTTGTGAGTTCCACGCCCAGCGGCTCCGCCTCGGTGATGATGTAGTAGTTGCCGCCGTAGGCCACATCCACGGTGATTGGGGTGCCGTCGGGTAGGCAGATTTGGACGTCCCTGTGGTGGAGAAACGACGGCACGTTGGCGAACGTCACGCCAAGCGCCCTGCCGTTCGTGACTTTCACTTTGACCTGGACCAGGCCCGCCGGAGTGTCGAGGGTGATATTGGTATCGGGCTCGGTCACGTTTACCAGCCCCGTCTCCACCGCCGCCGTGCACAGGCCGATGGTGTCATGCCCACACATGGGCAGGTAGCCGCCGGTTTCGATGAAGATGACCCCGAGGTCCGCCTCCGGGTGACAGGGCGGCGTCAGCACGCAGCCCGACATGACGCTGTGCCCCCGGGGCTCAAACATGAGCACCTGGCGGAACCAGTCGTGCTCGGCCTTCATCTCCAGCATCTTTTCGCTCATCGTCCTGGCGGACAGCGCCGGGGCGCCGCCAATCACCGTCCGGGTGGGGTTGCCGCCCGTATGGGTGTCAATTGTGGAAACTAGTTTGTGAATTCTCAAACTAACCCATCCCCCTGCTACCCGTGAACCTTGGGTGTGTCAAACCGGTCAAGGCTGACGGGTGTGGTGGGGATGGAAGTCGGCTGACCCGTCAGCATTTCGCTGATCACCTTGCCCGTCACGGGCGCCAGCCCGATGCCGTCGCCTTCGTGTCCGGCGGCGACGTACAGGCCCGGCACGTCCGTGACCGGGGAGATGACCGGCAGGTGGTCAGGCGTCCAGGGGCGGACGCCGGCGTAAGCCCGAATGAACGGCACATCTTTCATGATCGGGTAGAACCGGATCGCCCGGCGGGCGATGACGGAGATGACCCGGGAGTCAATGGTCGTATCGATGCCAACGAACTGGCGGCTGCTGCCGACGAGGAAGTTGCCGGCCATGGTCGGTTCATACACAAGTGCGACGCCGTAGCGGTCGGTCTCTTCGTCCACCACCCGGCTGCCGCCGAACTTGCTCATGAGGTAGCCGAACTCCATGACCTTGCGCCGGCTGACCGGGATCGTACGGCCCGCCACGAGAATATGGCCTTTGCGGGGCATTACCAGGAGGCTGATGCCTACCTGCTCGCAAAGGGCGGGCGCCCAGACGCCGGCCGCGTTGACCGCGGTCCTGGTCGCGATGGTGCCGCCTCTGGTCACAACCCCTTCGATGGCGCCGCCGGCGTTGCGCTGAAAGCCCGTCACCTCCGTGAAGGAGAGAAACCGTGCTCCGTACTCCTGCGCCTTGCGGACCAGGGCGTATATCAGCATGGGCGGGCTGCAGGTGGCGTCCGAGGCGCATTCCAGCCCGCCGACCAGGTCGGGGGCGAAGTAGGGCGAGTCGTCTTTCAGGTCTTGCCGGTCCAGCATCCGGAAAGGCAGCCCGGCGGCGCACTGCCGGTCCACCCAGGAGCGGGCGGCCTCCAATTCCTGCTCGTTCTCGCAGACCAGGATGCTGCCGGGCGCCCGGTACTCGAAGTCGTCGAGCTCCCGGGCCAGGTCCCGCATAAGCTCCTGGCTCTTCAGGCCCATCTGGCTGTCGAAGCCCGGATCCTTGTCGATTGCGAGAATATTGCCGTCGCAGTGGCTCGATGTCCCGCCGCCCAGTTCGCCCCGTTCGACGAGCGTCACCTCAAGGCCGGCCTTCGCGGTGTAGTAAGCGATGGCACAGCCAATGATGCCGCCGCCCACGACAACGACCTCCGAGGATTTCAGGCTGGCGGTCATCCGCTCCTACCTCCTCGACCCGATACTGCTCCGATGCTCACTTCATACAAGAACCGTGCCAACGGTAAGTCATACAGAATACACGGTAATGCCTATGTCGTATGTCCGTAAGTGTCCTGTTCTTTGCACACACACTGCACTAAAATTAAGACAGTGAAAGAGTACTGTAAGAATGGGTTCGCACAGAGGGGTGCACGATGGAGCTGTGGCTGGTCGCCGTATCACAGGTAATGACCCGTCGTTTTACCTGCCTCGAAGGGAACCACTGGCCGGACCCGGCAACGCTCCAGGAGTCTGAGCCGATCGTTTATACGGAAGGCGGGCGCCTTTGCGGGGCCGCCAACGGTGAGCAGGTGCTCCACTGGCTGCGGCGGTATCCGGCGGCGGAGCCGGCGGGGTTTCCCTGGCCGCCGGTCGGTCAGGTCAGGGAGTCGCTTACGCTGGCAGATGCCCTCAAGCAGATGGGGCCGTCCATCACCATCGTGACGGATGAGCATGCAAACGTGGTGGGCGTCCTGCGCTGGGTGGACATCGCCCGGTGTTTGCGCGAGGAGTATGTCAGGCTGCACGCCCAGTTTCAGACCGCCCTGAATACCGTTGAAGAGAGTGTCTCAATGATCAACGAAGAAGGCCGGGTCGTCGCCTGGAACCGGGCGGCCCACCGCCTCTTCGATATTCCGCCGTCGTCCATCATCGGGCGCCCACTGTCGGAGTTCTTCCCGCTCAAGGACCAGTGGAGCCTGCGGGCGCTCTCCAGCGGGGTCTCCGTGCACCGGTCCCTGCACGAGCCCCGGCCCGGCACGTGGGTCATCATCAACTCGGCGCCCATTAAGGTCGGCGAGAAGATCATCGGCGCCCTGGCCGTGGAGCAGAACGTGACCGACGTCGTCCACCTGAACGAACAGCTCTACCGCACAACGTCCACCGTGAAGGCCCTGCAGGGCGAAGTGGCCCGCCTGCGGCAGAATCAGGATCCGTTCGCGTCGATCAACGGGAACGGGCCGGCCATTCAGGGCGCCATCAGCCTGGCCCGCAAGGTCGCCCAGTCCGATGTGACCGTGCTGATTCGCGGCGAAAGCGGCGTGGGCAAAGAACTGTTCGCCCAGGCGATCCATGACGCCAGCGAGCGCCGGGACAAGCCGTTCGTGGCCATCAACTGCGGCGCCATTCCGCAGGCGCTCTTCGAGAGTGAGCTTTTCGGGTATGAAAAAGGCGCCTTCACCGGCGCCGATCAGAAAGGCAAGTCTGGCAAGCTGGAGCAGGCTCAGGGCGGTTCGCTCTTCCTGGACGAGGTGGCCGAACTGCCCCTGGAGACGCAGGTGAAGCTCCTTCGGGTCCTGCAGGACAGGCGTTTCTATCGCCTTGGCAGCGACAAGCCCCGCCAGGCGGATGTCCGCATTGTCGCAGCGACCAACCGCAACCTTGAGGAGATGATGCGCACGGGCGCCTTCCGGGAGGACCTCTATTTCCGCCTGGATGTTGTGAGCCTGGAGATTCCGCCCCTGCGCAGGCGACTGGACGATATTGCCGAACTGGTCCACTCCTTTGCGCAGGAGTTCGCCGTTCGCTACCAGCGACCGATCCAGGGCATTGAGCCCGAAGTGATGATGGCCCTGGTGCGCTACCCCTGGCCGGGCAATATTCGCGAGCTGCGCAACGTAATGGAGCGGGTGGTCGTGCTGACCGACGACGGCATGGTGCGGGCCGGCCAGCTGCCGGCGCACATTCGCCAGGCCAGCGCTGTGGAGGCCCCTCCTGCCGTTCCCGCCGCCCTTCCAGTACCTGCGGCAGTAGCAGCGGCTGCGGCGGTGGTCGCTCAACCCCGGGCAGAACCGTCGCGGCCCGAATTGAACCTGTCGAGCACAGCAAAAGAGGCGCGGCGCAAGGCGATTCTCGCCGCTCTGGAGGCGTGTGACGGCAACCGCTCGCTCGCGGCGGAGTATCTGGGCATCTCGCGCAGCGCCCTCTACTACCAAATGCGGCGGTTGGGGATTGAGTAGCAGGAGGTGCGGACTGTGAAAGACGACGACCTGATCGTCTGCCGCTGCGAGGAGGTTACGCTGCAGGAACTGCGTGACGCGATTTCCCGGGGCGCCGCCACTTCCCGGCAACTGAAACTGGCGACCCGGGCCGGCATGGGCTTTTGCCAGGGCCGGACCTGCCGGGTCCTCATCGAGCGCCTCGCAGGCGACGAGCCTGCGGACTCCTCGGGCCTTGCCGTACGCCCGCCCGCGCGCCCCATCACCTTTGGACAGTTAGCCGGGGAGGGAGAGCAGTGAGCGGGCGGGTCGTGACCCATCCGATTCTGGGCAACCTCCCCGCCGGGCGGGTCGTGCGCTTTACCTTCAACGGTCGTGCCGTCGAAGGCATTGAAGGCGAGCCAATCGCTGCAGCCCTGCTGGCCGTTGGCATTCGCACGCTCCGGCACAGCGAGCGGAACGGGGCGCCCCGGGGCATTTACTGTGGCATCGGCCACTGCTACGAGTGCCAGGTGGCCATTGGCGGCCAGCCCGGCTTCCGGGCGTGCATTACACCCGTGCAGGAAGGCATGGTGGTGGAATCGGAGGCGACGCCGCATGACCGTCCGTAACGTGGATCTGGTGGTGGTGGGCGCCGGCCCCGCCGGTATCGGGGCGGCTACGGTGGCGGCAAACCACGGCCTGTCGGTGGTTGTGCTGGACGAGCACCCGCGGCCCGGCGGCCGGCTGCTGGGCCAGCTGCACGAATTACCCCGCCACGGCTGGTGGCGGGGCGCGGAGATCGCCGCTGCCATGGTGGCGGAAGCCCGGGCAGCAGGCGTGGAGATGATGAGCGGTGCGGCGGTCTGGGGCATCCGACCCCAGTGGGAAGTGCTGGTGACCGGCGCCCCGTGCGCGGAGATTCGGGCGCCCCGTGTCCTGATTGCCACGGGCGCCGTCGAGAAGTCGGTGCCGATTCCCGGCTGGACCTTGCCCGGCGCCATGACGGCGGGCGCCGCCCAGGTGTTAGTGAACGTACATAGGGTGAAGCCGGGCCGCAAGGCCCTGCTGGTGGGCGTCAACGTCCTTACGCTGACCATCGCCCGGGAGCTGGCCATGGCTGGGGTTGAAGTGGTCGGCATTGTGCTGCCGCCAGCGGGCGCGCTGGCGGGCGCCTCTGCTAGTCCGGTGCGGGTGGTTGAGCAGCTGGGCCCTATGGCCGACCTCGCACCTTCACCGCTCCTGAGAATGGCCGGAAAGCTGTTCAACGGCGGGCGGGGAGCCCTGGGCGCCGCCCTGTTCCCCAGCGGCGGCGTGAAGGTCTGGGGCATTCCGCTGCTGCTCCGGCAGGCCGCCGTCGAGATTCTGGGCGACGGCGAAGTAACTGGTGTCATGCTGCAAAAGGTTGGCCCGCACGGCGAACCCGCCGGACGCCTTCGTAGAGTTGAACTGGACGTCGTCTGCATTTCGGACGGCCTCTCCCCCCTGGGCGAGCTCGCCATGCAGGCGGGGTGCCGGTTTGCGGAGATTCCCGACCTGGGCGGCCGGGTGCCGCTGTACGGGCCGGATCTGCAGACGACGGCGCCGGGGCTTTTTGTCGCTGGTAATATCACGGGTATTGAAGGTGCGCCCGTCGCCATGGCCCAGGGGCGGCTCGCAGGGTATGGCATCGCGGCGCACGCCGGGCGCTGCGCTCTGGACTCGGACGAAGTACGGCGGGCCCGGGGCGCCCTGGACGAAGCCCGCGCCACCTCAGCAGTCACCTTCATGCCGAACCTCCACCGGGGGCTGCAGGCACTGGCAGCCGCCTGGCAGGATTAGGGCGGGGAGGGTATCTTCACCCGAAAGGCGTACCGGACTTCCCGGCCGCCTTTGGTCAGCGCAGCCACTTCCACCTGCCACTCGCCGGGCATGCCCAGAATCACATCGCGCACACCGTAGGTGCCCGGGGAGATCTCCCGGGCATCGATGCTTTGTGTGCCCATGTCATGCTCCAGCATGGTCAGGCGCAGGCCGGCGTTGGCGCCCGGCTCAGGCTTCCCCTCCGGGTTCAGAAGTGTAATGGTCGCCTGGTTGAAGCCGAGGCGGTTCGGCGTGATCTTCAGCCCGATGGTGAATCCGTCGGCCGTGGCGGTCTCCTCGAACGGTCCCTGTTTCAAGGCCAGTTCGACGCCCGCCGGCGGTAGGCTCGTCAGGAATCCGGCCGCGAGGAAGATGCCCATGACCAGGACGAGTTCGCCCCGGACGCTCAGCCGGAAGCGGCCCTGCCCGCGCCGGAAGAGGTTGTAGGCCGCCAGGGCGAGCACCGGGACCAGCAGTCCCAGCTTCCAGAGCAGCGCCCGACCGTAGACGGTGGTCCAGAGCGCCTGCCAGGAGGGCATGTGCTGTAGTGCGCCGTATGTCCCGGTCCCGGCCAGCAGGGCCACCGATACCAAAGCGACCCGGGAGAAGCGGGGCACAAGCTCCGCCCTGGGCGCCAGCGCAAATCCGGCCAACCCGCCTACCCACGGCGCCAGTGCCACCAAGTGGAGGTAATCAACAACCACCGGCAACGTCCGCCCCAGGGCCATGGCGTGGCTTTGCAGGCTGAACGTGAACAGCAGACCGAGGCCCGCAATGGGCGCCGCCCATTTGAGGCGTGAGACCAGCGCCAGGGCCCCGCCCGCGGCGGCAGCGAGCCCCAGGCGCCAGAGCCAGATGTTGCCCACCCGCGTGGCAAGCAGTGCGCGGCCCAGCAACTGCGGCGACCAGGCTTCACCTGATGCCCGCACTGCGTACAGGCTCATCTCTGCGAAGCCCAGGCCGGCCAGCAGCAGTACCAGGGCCAGCGCCAGGCGCCCGAGGTGGGCCATGCTTTCGCCGCCCGCCACCAGCACCAGAAAGGCGGCCAGTCCGGCCAGCAGGCACGCCACCAACTGCGCCAGGCCGTGAACGACTCCTACGGCAGGCGGCGTTGCCACGGTTGGCGGGGCAGCCTGGTCGATGGCAGGGGCTTCGCCCGCGGCGCCCACCGAAAAGACAATGGCGCCCTCCACGGGGTGCCCGTCCAGCGACGCGACCCGATAGACAGCCGTGTAGAGCCCGGGGGGCAAGGGTTTCAGGTTCACCTCCACCCGCACCGGATCGCCGGGGTCGACTATGGCATCGCCCTGGTCGACCCGCTCACCTCGGGAGTTCCGGACAGTGAGCGGGTTGAACGGCGCCGATACCGCCTCGTTGAAGATGATCTCCATGGAGGGCGGTGCATTGTCCAGATTCTGACCGTGCGTCGGAAAGGACTGCACCAGCGTTGCGTGGGCTGAGGCGGCGGCAGGCACGGTCAGGGCGGCAAGCAGCACAGCGAGGGCGATGAGCAGCCGGTTCATCGCTTGCGGAGGGCAACTAGCAGCGCCACGGCGCCGAGTGCCACGCCGGCGTAGGCTGCCGTCGTCGTGATGGGGCTGCCGCCCTGGGGCGCAGCGGGAGCGGCAGGTGCGGGGGCAGGCGCCGGCGCCGGCGTGTTGGGTACCTGTGCCGCCGGCTTCTGCTGCCCGTGGTCATCGACGGCAGCCCCGGTCGCCTGCACCTCCACGACAGAGGCGGGCGTCTGGGCGTCCGACGGGCCGGTCCAGGCCACCGTCTGCCCGCCGGCGTAGGTCTGGTGAATCGGGAACGCGTACTTCCCCGGGCTCTGGGCCGACTTCCCCTGGAACTCGAACTCCTGGAACTCGCCCGGGGCGATTTTGCCGCCCGACCAGATAATCGCCTTCACGACCTTACCGTCCGCACTCTTCTCCATTTCATAGGTCCAGCCCGGCAACGGCTTGACCCGGGAGACGGCAAACCCTTCCGGCACCTCAACCCGGACTTTGACGGTGTCGGTCTCCTTCTCGGTCGGGACCCGCACGGTGAACTTCTCGTAGCTGTTGGCATTGATCGTCTTGGGGTAGACGACGGCATGGGCCCAGACCACACCCGGGGCAGCGAGGAGAACAGCAATACACGATACTATGTACATCTGAACTTTTCGTAACATAGTAATCCCCTTTCTTGCATCAGCTACCTATATCATACCAAAGTTCCGCAGAGTACCAATCCGTTTCCGATCGGAACAAACCTAGGGTCTCTGCCCCACCCACGGCTCTTGGTCTTTGGCACGGGTTTTGCATTAAGAATCAGGCAGCGATCATCAACCACGAAAATGCGAGGGCTGCCCTATGGGCATCACAGGTACCATCTTCGACATCATGAAGTATTCCATTCACGACGGACCCGGCATCAGGACTACGGTCTTCTTCAAGGGCTGCCCGCTGAACTGCTGGTGGTGCCACAACCCGGAAAGCCAGGCGCCGGGGCCCGAGCTGATGCTCCGGCCCGAGCGGTGCATCGTCTGCGGCGAGTGCGCCAGCGTATGCCCGAACGGGGCTGCGGTCCTGCGGGACGGCGCCCTGATCACCTTCAGCGACAAGTGCCGCGATTGCCTCCTCTGCGTCGACGTCTGCCATGCCGAGGCCAGGTCTGGCGCCGGCCGGCGGGTCACCGCCGCGGAAGTGATGGCGGAGATCACCAAGGACCTGATTTTCTACGAAGAATCGGGGGGCGGGGTGACCTTTTCCGGCGGCGAGCCGCTCATGCAGCCCGATTTCCTGTGCAGTCTCCTGGAGCAGTGCAAGAAGCGGGAGATCCGCACGGCGGTGGACACCACCGGGTTCGCCCGGCTGAGCGACCTGCTCCGGGTCGGCCCCCACACCGACCTATTCTTGTACGACGTGAAGCTGATGGACGACGCGGCGCACCGCAAATACACCGGCGTGACCAACCGCATCATCCTCGAAAACCTGCGGGAACTGGCCAGGCAGCACAGCAACATCATCGTGCGGGTGCCGGTCATTCCCGGCGTCAACGACACTGAGGAGAACGTAACCGCCACAGCCCAATTCGTGGCCGACCTCCCCGGCGTGCGGGAGATCAACCTGCTGCCTTACCACAAGGCCGGCGTGCAGAAGTACAACCGGCTGGGGAAGCCGTACGAACTGCCTGATTTGGAGCCGCCCCCCGACGAGACCATGATCCGGCTCGCTGCGTCGATCAAGCATTTCGGTCGCCCAGTAAAGATAGGAGGGTAACCCTGTATGAACGAGAGGGTCGCCAAGCTCAGGCAGGAGAGTCTGGACGCCACGCCCAGCCTCTCCACGGAGAGAGCGGAACTGATGACGAGGTTCCACAAGGAGTTCACCGGCCCGATGTCGGTGCCCGTGCGCCGGGCGCTGGCGTTCAAGTACGTCATGGAGCACAAGACCATCTGCATCAATGACGGCGAACTGATCGTCGGCGAGCGGGGGCCGGCGCCCAAGGCCGGGCCGACGTATCCGGAACTGAGCTGCCACAGCCTGCGCGACCTGGAAATGGTCAACTCGCGGGAGAAGATCCCCTTTGCCGTCAGCGATGAGGCAATGCGGGTCTATCGGGAGGAGATCATCCCCTTCTGGCAGGGCAAGTCGATGCGGGACCTGATCTTCCAGGAGATGACCCAGGAGTGGCGCGACGCGTATGACGCCGGCATTTTCACGGAGTTCATGGAGCAGCGGGCGCCCGGCCACACCTGTGGCGATGACAAGGTTTTCCGCAAGGGCTTCCTGGATTTCAAACAGGAGATCGAGACCAGCCTGGAGAACCTCGATTACTTTGCCGACCCCGAAGCTTACGCAAAGAGCGAGCAGCTGAAGGCGATGTCGATCGCCTGCGACGCCGTAATTCGCTTTGCGGAGCGCCACGCGGAGAAGGCTTTGGAGTTGGCTGCCGCTTGCGCCGACCCCGTCCGCCGGCGTGAGCTTGAGGAGATAGCCGCCGTCTGCCGGCACGTGCCGGCCCATGCGCCGCGCAACTTCCGGGAAGCTCTGCAGGCGTATTGGTTCACCCACCTCGGCGTCATCACCGAGCTGAACACCTGGGATGCCTTCAACCCCGGGCGCCTCGACCAGCACCTCTATCCCCTTTACAAAAAGGGCGTTGAAGATGGCACGCTGACGGTCGAACAGGCCCGGGAACTGCTGCAGTGCTTCTGGGTGAAGTTCAACAACCAGCCTGCACCGCCCAAGGTGGGCGTCACGGCGGAAGAGAGCGGCACCTACACCGACTTTGCCAACATCAACAGCGGCGGTCTGAAGCCGGACGGCTCCGACGGCGTCAACGACGTGACCTACCTGGTGCTTGAGGTTATCGATGAGATGCGCCTCCTGCAGCCCAGCTCGAATATCCAGCTGAGCAAGAAGAGCCCGGACCGGTTTCTCAAGGCGGCGGCGCGCATCATCCGCAAGGGCTGGGGCCAGCCTTCCATCTTCAATGCGGATGCAATCGTCGAGGAACTGATCCGTCAGGGCAAGTCGATCGAAGATGCCCGCATGGGCGGCGCCAGCGGCTGCGTGGAGGCCGGCGCCTTCGGCAAGGAAGCGTACATTCTCACCGGGTACTTCAACATCCCGAAGATCCTGGAGTTGACGCTGAACAACGGCGTCGATCCGCGCACGGGCAAGCAGCTTGGCCCCCAGACCGGCGATGTGCGGGATTTCGCATCCTACGATGAGCTGTTTACGGCCTTCAAGGTGCAGATGAAGTACTTCATCGACATCAAAATCAAGGGCAGCAACACCATCGAGCGGATGTACGCCATGCACATGCCGGCGCCGTTCCTGTCGGTCGTCATTGACGATTGCATCAAGAAGGGCAAGGACTACCACGACGGCGGGCCGCGCTACAACACCTGCTACCTCCAGGGTGTGGGCATCGGCAGCATTACGGACAGCCTCTCGGCCATCAAGTGCCACGTGTTCGACCAGAAGACGCTGAGCTTGGAGGAACTGCTGGCGGCCCTGCGGAGCGACTTTGAGGGACACGAGCGGACCCGCCAGCTGCTGGTCAACAAGACGCCCAAGTATGGCAATGATGACGACTACGCCGACAGCATCATGGTCTCTGTCTTCAACGCCTACTATGACCAGGTCAACGGCAGACCGAACACCCGCGGCGGCAGCTACCGGGTCAACATGCTGCCGACCACCTGCCATGTGTACTTCGGCGCGGTGACGGGCGCCCTGCCGGATGGCCGGCGGGCGTGGGTGCCGGTGTCGGAAGGCATCTCCCCGGCGCAGGGGGCGGACCGGCACGGGCCCACGGCGGTAATCAAGTCGGCGGCGAAAATGGACCATTTGCGGACGGGCGGCACGCTGCTGAACCAGAAATTCACCCCCCAGGTGCTGGAGGGCGAAGAGGGCATCGAAAAGCTGGCCAATCTGGTGCGGTCCTACTTCAAGCTGGATGGCCACCATATTCAGTTCAACGTGGTCCGCGCCGAAACGCTGCGCGCGGCCCAGCGGGAGCCCGAGAAGTACCGGGATTTGATCGTCCGGGTCGCGGGCTACAGCGACTATTTCTGCGACTTGAGCAAGGCCTTGCAGGACGAAGTGATCCTTCGGACGGAGCATTCCTCGTTTTAGCGGCCCGATATTTAGGAGGCATCTCGTTTTGATCGGTTCAGGTACACTTGTAAACTTCGCTGCGGTAATCGTAGGAGGTGGCCTTGGCAGTTTCGTCATTCCCCGGGTCGCAGACCACGTACGCACGAGCACGATCCATGCCCTCGGCCTCACGACGATTCTGATCGGCCTGCAGATGGCCTGGAAGACGCAGGAGATCCTGCTGCTTGTCGTTTCGCTCGCAGTGGGCACCATCATTGGGGAGTTGCTGCGGCTGGAGGACCGGATTTACCAGTGGGCCGGGAAGTTGGAACGCCTGCCCATGGTACAGGGCGACGGGTTCGGCAAGGCGTTTGTGCAGGCTTCGCTGCTCTACTGCACCGGCGCCATGGCGATTACCGGGGCGCTGAAGGACGGGCTGTCTGGCGATGCGTCGGTGCTTTATGCCAAGTCGATTCTGGACGGCATCAGCGCAGTCATGTTCGGCTCTGCGCTGGGGCCGGGGGTGATGCTGTCGGCGGTGCCGATTCTGCTATACCAGGGGGTGATCACCCTGGGGGCGTCGGGCATCAACTCGCTGCTGACGGAGGCGATGGTCCGGGAGATTAGCGCCATTGGCGGGCTGATGGTGGCGGGCATCGGCCTGAACCTGGTGGGCGCCACGCAGCTGCGGGTAGCGAGCTGGCTGCCGGCGCTCGTGGTCATTACCGTGCTGGTGGGACTGGGTCTCTAGATAAGAAGGCGGGCTGCAGAACGCAGCCCGCTATCTGTTTGGTATTCGCCCCGGTTATCATCGGATATTGTGATCCAAAGTCGTTCGACCCCCGTATGTCAGGTGAGTACAGAAAAGGGGGTTGTTTCCTTGAAGATGCGACGGCGATGGGGATGGGCAGCGCTGGTCCTGACAGCGGCGGTGTTGATGACCGTCAAGACGGTGGGGGCGTCATCTTCGGAGATTCGTGCCCGGGCGACGATGAGCGGCGAAAACACCAGGGGGCGTGGCGGGGCAAGCTTTCAGGTAGCCCGTGACGGCATGTCTGTCGAGTACCATCTCGAGGCAGCCAACCTGAACGACCTGGTGACGATGGCGCATATTCATGCGGGAACAGCGGACCAGAACGGACCAATCGTGGTCTGGCTCTTCCCCGGCGCGCCGCCCGGCAGTGCGGGTGTGGAGGCCCGGGGGCGCCTGGCCGAAGGGGTGATTACCCCGGACTCCCTGCGCGGACCGTATGCGGGGCAGTGGGAGCAGTTCAAGCAGGACCTGACCACCGGTAAGCTGTACGTAAACGTCCACACGATCGTCAACCCCGCCGGGGAGATCCGGGGGCAGGTGGACGACCGGGGCGGCCACCACGAGCCCGAGCCCGGCGACGACCGGGGCCGGGGCGGGCGCCGGTAAGTGCCTGCAACAAAGCCCGGGCCCCGGAGCGCTTGTCGCCCCGGGGCCCGGGTCCTCTTCATGCCGCCTTACACGCAGGCGGCTGGATCCTTGCACGTGTAGCCGAGAGCAGCGGCCACGCCCGGGCACGTGACGTGCCCGCCATGCGTATTGAGGCCGCCAAGGAGTGCCACATCCGTCCTGAGCGCCTCCCGCCAGCCCGCGGCCAGCTTCAGCACGTACGGCAGCGTGGCACCGGTCAGCGCCAGCGTCGATGTGCGGGCAACAGCACCAGGCATGTTCGTCACGCAGTAGTGCACGACGCCCTCTTCCATATAAGTCGGGTTCTGGTGCGTCGTGGGCCGGGAAGTCTCCGCGCACCCGCCCTGGTCGATCGCGATGTCGACCAGCGCCGCGCCCTTCGGCATGTTCCGGAGCATCTCACGGGTAATCAGCCGCGGCGCCCGGTAGCCGGGAATCAGCACGGCGCCGACCACCAGATCCGCATCCTGCAGGGCTTCCGCCAGGCTGGCGGCGTTGGACAGCACGACGGCCGCCCGACCGCCGAACAGATCATCCAGGTACCGCACCCGGTCGGGATTGACTTCAAAGATCGTCACCTGGGCGCCGATTCCGACGGCCATCTTGGCGGCCTGCATGCCGGCCGTGCCGCCGCCCACCACGACTACCTTGCCGGGCGCCACGCCCGGCGAACCCGCCAGCAGCGTGCCCCGGCCGCCCATGGCCTTCTCCAGGCACCGGGCCCCAGCCTGCAGCGAAAACCGGCCCGCAATCTCGCTCATGGGCTGCAGCAGCGGGAGCCGGCGCCCATCGGGGCTGACGGTCTCGTACGCAATACCGGTCACATGCCCGTCCACAAGGGCCTGAGTCACTTCAGGCTCAGCCGCCAGGTGCAGATAGGTGAACAGCACCTGCCCGGGACGGAGCAGGGAAAACTCCTGCTTCTGAGGCTCCTTCACCTTCACGATCATCTCGGCGCCAGCAAACACGTCTTCAGCCGTCGGCACGATCTGGCCGCCGGCAAGGGCGTACTGGGCGTCGCCAAAACCGGCGCCTTCACCGGCACCGGCCTGCACCAACACAGTGTGGCCGGCGGAAGTCAGGGCATGGCACCCGGCGGGGGTGAGCGCAACGCGGTACTCAAACGTCTTGACTTCCTTCGGCACTCCTACGATCATGATGGCTGCCTCCTCAAGTGGGGTTGTGGCCTCATTCTGCCTTTGTCGGCAGGAATCGGCACTAGACAGAGCCAATCCTATTCCCTTGACACTCTGTCAAGTACACCGGGGAGGATGCACCGTGGTAACGCTCAAGGAGATTCTGCGCCTGCCGGTTCTGCAGGGCGCCCGGGTCGTGGCGGGTCGCCAGGGCCTGAGCCGCCCTGTCCGCTGGTGCCACGTGGCCGAAGTGCTCGACATCGCCCGGCTTCTCTCCGGCGGCGAGCTGCTCCTCACCACCGGCCTGGCGCTGAACGTGCCGCCGGACCGGCAGGAAGCATATGTGGCCGAGCTTCACCAGAGCGGCGTCGCCGGGCTGATGCTCGAACTGCAGCGCCAGTTCCCTGCCGCCCCGCCCGCGATGGTCGCCGCGGCAGAGCAGCTGGGGCTGCCGTTTATTACCCTGCCGTTCGACACGCCCTTCGTCCGGGTGACCGAGGCGGTTCACTCGCTCCTGCTCACCCGCCAGGGCGACCCGGATTCACCGGCGCCCGGGCAGAGCGCCGAGCGCCGGCTGATTGTCGATTTGCTGGCCGGCCGCATCGCCGAGGGGGCGGAGCTCCGGCAGCGCCTGTTCGATGTGGGGCGCCCCGCCCCGGAGCCCCTCTGGCTTGCCGGGCTGGCCGTCAGCGCGAATCTGCCGCCCGAGGCGGTCCGGTCGATCAGCGCCGCCGAACTGGGCCCCCGTACCTGGCTCTTCCAAACCGGCCCGGTCGACGGCGCCCTCATCGCCGTCGGCAGTGATCCCACGGTCCTGGCGAGCCGCGTGCGCGCCCTGGCGATTCGCCTCGCCCCCGCCCAGGCAGGGGTTGGGCGCGCCTACTCAGACCCCAGGGCCGTCGCCCGGAGCCTTCAGGAGGCGCGCTTTGCCATGCGGCTGCAGCGGGTGCAGCCCGCCTGCCCGCACAGCTTCGCGGACCTCGGCATTTACCAGTTGGCCTTCGGGCGCCCCAAAGAAGAACTGCAGCAATACGTAACCGAGTGGCTCGGCCCATTGCTGCAGTATGATCGGGTCCACCGCACTGACCTGTGCGGGACCCTGCGGCTCCTGGTGGACGGCGAGTCGGATATGACGGCGGTCGCCCGGAAGCTCCACCTGACCCGGCAGGGGCTCTACCACCGGCAGCAGCGCCTGGTCAGCGTGCTCGGGCGCAACCTCGCGGGCGGCGAAGTCCGCCTCGCCCTGGCCGTGGCCCTGCGGTTCCGCGATGTCGTCGCGGCCCAGGGGCAGTAACGAGCCCACGCCGGGTGGCCCGCACTAATCAGGGGCGAGGCACGACCGTTCTGCCCCGCAGGAAGCCATGTTCGTCGATCAGATCCACCCGAATCTGCTGCGGAGTGCTCGAGCCCAGTTCGATGGTCTCCCCCGGATTGACCACCTGGAGCACCCGTCCCCCCAGATCGACATGGAACCGGGCGCCGGGCAGCACCGTCTGGCCCAGGTGCAAGCCAGTCTCGTCAGCGGTCGCCTGCACAGGGAAAGGGTTGAAGGCGTGCAGGAAGTACAGGTCACCCAGCTCGACGTTCTCACCGCCCGCATTCACGCCAAATGCACGGAGACTCACGTGGGCGCCGAACGGCGGCAGCGTAAGGGTGAACGGGAAGCGGCGGCGCTCAGGGTCGGTAGTCTTCACGATAAAGTAAGCTCGCGTAAAATTGAGACCGCGATACGGGAAGGACATCTCGTTGCGCAGCTGCACGTTATCGCCGGCCAGGGCGCCACGGACTTCCGACGCAGGGCGGACACCCTCAAAGCTCTGGGCCGACACCTGAATCAGAATCTCATCGGACGGCGCCGGCCTGTCCAGCACCGCTGCCGCCTGCTGCGGCAGACCGCTGACGTAGTGCTCGGTCACGAGCGTGCCCACGGCCTGATTCCCAGACACTGTCAACTGCTCCTCGCCCAGCGCCTCCAAACCCCACCCATCCAGGGGGAGCAGGGAGGCGGGGTCCAGGTCGAATCCCTGCTGCGCCCAGAACTCGAAGAAGCCGGAATGGTCCTTGCCGGTCGCCGCCTGCAGGGCCGCGACCACATCGTCACGGGTTACAGCCTCATGCCCTCTGGCGGCCAGCGCGGCCTTGAACGGCCGGAGCCCTTCGTACCCATATCGCTTGATCATGTGCGGATAGGTCGTGTAGTGAGGCCATTCCTCCCCCCGGCCGGCCATGATGTCCAGGAGGGCCAAGAAGAGCAGCCGATTGGACCAGAAGTACTCGCCCGCCCACCGGTCGACATAGGCGCCGAATTCGGGCAGCAGCGGGTTGAAATCGGCCCAGGTGAAGTCACTCCGGCTCGCCACCTGATCAATGAAGCCTTCCTTGCCGGCGGGCACCACCCGGGCAAACGCCCGGCGTATCTCATCTTCCGAGACGGACCCCGGCGCCTGCCGGTCCTTTACGGAGTCCCACAGTGTGCGGGTGAAGTCGGTCAGGTCCCGGGCGCCGCCCGTCTCCCGGCGGATGTACCGGTCCAGCAGGAAGACCCGCATGGCAGCGCGGTTGTAGTTCTGGTGGAAGCTGCTCGCCGCAATGCCCAGGGGGCGCCCCCGTTCCTCCAGCACGTAGAACTCGAATAACTTGCCCTGATAGGACGGATCTCCGGTGATGGCGCTGGGGACCGTCATCTCAAAGAACATGTTGAGCCCTTCGTTCAGCATCTGGTGCAGGGGAGAGTCGCCGACCAGCGGCAGCTTGGTATTCGATCCGTGGAACGTCCACTGGTGGAGCATGTGGTGGACCATCTCGGGCAGGTCGTCCCACCGGTAAATCTGCTGGTAGTAGAACCAGTCGGTATTCGTGCCGACACCGGCGATCTCCCCGCCGGGAATCTTGTTGTACGTGAAGAGCACCTTGTGCGGGGGCAGCGGCCCCATGACCTTCTCCCGCAGGTAGCGCGCGATCTCTTCGCTCAGCGCAAGGTAGCGGGCGGCATGCTCCCAGGGGGTCATCCCGTATGACGGGAACCAGATTTCGGAGTCGCGGTCGAACCAGACGTACTGGTAGGTATCGCCCCAGGCCGTCGTCCGGCTGACCGCGAATCTTGGCGCGCCCCCGCTGAAGTACGCAAGCGGGAAGTCGTCAAGCAGACCGCCCCACAGCGCCGTGGTGGCCACAAAGCCGCCGTCCCTTTCGGGGAGCGACGAGTACACCCGCGTGCCGTCCGGCACGCGGAACTGCACGGTAATGCCGCCCGGCTCGGTTACGGGCAGCAGGAAGAGATCACCGGCTACGAAAAAGAGGTAGCCCTTCCGGAAGAGCAAGCCCTTCTCGCCTTCATGCCGGGTGCCGATCTTCAGCGCATCGACCTCGTAATGCACCGTGAACTCTTTGTGCGCGCCGTTCCGGACGGTAATCCCCCGGTTTTCCCAGGCGACGGGCAAGGCGTTGCCCAGGGGGTCGGTAGCCCGGAGTCCGGTGAACACGGTGGTCAGGTCGCTGATCAGGTTTAGAAGGCCGCTCCGGAATTCCAGCCGGGTGATGATGCCCGACGCCCCGGTAACCGCCATGTCGACCGCCGGGTGATCCTCCTGTACCAGCGTCACCGTGTATGCGATGGAAAAGGGGACCTCTGCCGCCTGCAGCCGGCCGGGCAGCAAGGTCGCCATCATCAAGGCCAGTGTCAGAATGCCGGTTACACAACGACGGCCATGCATGATCTGAACCCTTCCTTCGCGTATTCGACTTCTGGTGCTCTACTTTGACAGGCGGAGCGCTTCGTCCTTCGTAAAACTTAAATAGTCAATGTAGTCTCGCACCTTCTTGCCGTCAGCTTCCCTTAACGTTATTCTGTCTACGGAAACGACGGAAAGGAGCAGGATCTGCCCGATGACACTCAGCAACATATTGCTCTGCCACCCCGTGGCCCCGGTGGAGATCACCCGGGCCCGGGGCACCAGCTTTTACGACCGCGATGGCAAGCCGTACATAGACTTTGAAGCCGGCATCTGGTGCAATGCGCTGGGACACAACCACCCCCGGATCATGGCATGCCTGCAGAAGCAGGCCGCGGAGGTCATGCACCTCGGCCCGATGTTCACCGGGTCCCTGACCGATGCCGCTGCCGGCGCCCTGCTCCGGCACACCCCCCATCCGGATGGCAAAGTGGCCTTCCTCAGTTCGGGAAGCGAAGCCGTCGAAATGGGCATCCGGCTGAGCCGGCAGGCCACGGGCCGCCGCCGCCTGCTCACCCTGGGGCGCTCGTACCTGGGCGCCTACGGCGAAGCCATGCAGGAGTCACAAGCAGTGTGGACCAAGGTCGACCTTGCGCCCTGCCAGACCTGTCCGCTGCAGGAGTGCACGGCCCGGTGCCCGCACCTCGCCCACCTCGTTCCCGAGGAGACCGCCGCGTTTGTCCTGGAGCCTGTCCTCGCTTCCGGCGGCATC
This sequence comes from Symbiobacteriaceae bacterium, assembly GCA_035628915.1. Lineage (GTDB taxonomy): Bacteria > Bacillota > Sulfobacillia > Symbiobacteriales > Symbiobacteriaceae > JARBUG01. The sequence continues at coordinate 50,324 of DASPIW010000030.1, forward strand.
ATCGTACCGCCCACAAAACTGGTGCGGCTGCTGGCCAACATCACGCAGGCAGCCGGCGGTCTGGTCGTGGTCGACGAAGTGACGACCGGGTTCGGCCGCACGGGCACCTGGTGGGGCTTCGAGCACGCGGGCATCACGCCGGATGTGATTGCCTGCGGCAAGGCTTTGGGCAACGGCTTCCCCGTCAGCGCGGTGATCGCCTCGGCCGCCGCAGCAGAGGCGGCCGTAGGGCGCGGCTTCCGGCACAGCCAGTCCCACCAGAACGATCCACTCGCTGCCGCCATCGCCCTTGAGGTGATTCGCATCTTCGAAGAAGAGCAGCTCGTCGACCGGGTCGCCGGCCTCGGCGAGGCGCTGCAAGCCCATCTGCGAGCCCTGAAACACCCACTTATCGTTGATGTGCGGGGCCTCGGCCTCATGGTCGGTGTGGAACTGCAGAACCGACAAGTGAGTGGCCGGCCCCTGATCGAGCACGTCTGGGAGCGCATGCTTGAGCAGGGTTACTTCATCGGCATCAAGGCGCCTCTCTCGCTCCTCCGCTTCCTCCCCCCGCTCACCATCACCACGGAAGAGATTTCGGCCGTGAGCTCCGCCCTCGGCGATCTCCTTGCAAGTATCGCACCGTCCGTGTGAAAGGCTCGGCAGCAGCGGGAAGCGACCGGCAGAGGCCGGTCGCTTCGCACTCCCCTGGGTTTGGCAGATATCTCCCGCAATGGAGGAATTGCTGCAGTATTCGCTGAACTTCTTGAGCAGAATACTCCGGGGACCGAAGGGAGCTGTCTTCATGTTCTGGCGCACCTGGATTGGTGCTGCCCTGGCAGCAGCCATCGCAGCTCTTGCTCACTTCGCCGGCAATCCATATGCCTACGTAGGCTTGCTGGCAGCATCAGGTTTGGCAACGGTGGCCACGGCCTGGTGGGTCCACCGGAGCCACCGGGCGACGGCGAGGGCCCTGCCCCCCGCCTCCGAGCCCCTGCCCCACCCTCACGCAGAGGCGGTGCCACAGATCGCTGCCACGGCTGAGGCTCCCGTCCAGACAGCCCCCGACCCCCGGTGGCAGACGGTCCGGCAGTCTTCCCAGGGGGTGGTTGACCAGGTCAAGGAGATCATGAGGCTGCTCGGCAGGGTCAACACCATGCTCGAAGAGCTGCTCGCCGCCTCCAACGCGCAGCTGAGCAACCTCGGCGAAACCCGCAAGCTCGTCCACGAAGTGAGCCGTGACGCCCAGGGCGTGGTGGAAGCAGCCGAGGCCGCCCAGGCCGGGGCCGCCCGGCGCCAGAACGCCGCTGATCGGGCCACCCGCGCCTTCGCCGAGACCAACACTGGCATGCAGGCCATTACGGCCGCCTTCACCCAGGCCGGCGCCCAGACCAGGGCCCTGAACGAACACTCTTCCCAGATTGGCGCCATCGTCAAGACCATCAGCGCGATCGCCGACCAGACGAACATGCTGGCCCTGAACGCCGCCATCGAGGCGGCCCGGGCCGGTTCCGCCGGGCGCGGGTTCGCCGTCGTCGCCGACGAGGTACGGCGCCTGGCTGACCGGGCCCGCTCCGCCACATCCGATGTGGAAAAACAGCTGCGCACCCTGCACGAAGGGATCGTAGCTGCGGTGGGCACCATGAGCCACGGGCAGGAGGCCGTTACCAACGGCGCCGCCACGGTGCAAAACGCCGCCGACGCCCTGGCGGAGATTCTGCGGGAAGGTGACTTGCTGGATCGGACCATCGCCGGCTTCAGCGACCAGGCCGGTACCACGTCGCACCGGATGGCAGCCGTGCTGGAGCGGGTGGAGGCCGTGGAAGAGCTGGCCCACCGCAATACTGACTCCGTGGAAGAAATGGTCAAGGCCAGCTGGTTTGGCGACGCCATCCGAAGGGCCATAAAAACGGCCCAGGAGACCACCGACACAGCGGCCGCAGCGGCTGGCGACAGCCAGTAGCATATATGTGTAGAAGAATCCCCGGGACCGTCTACCACGGTTCCGGGGATTCCTGTTATCTGATAGGTTTGGCCTAGCCCGCCTGCCCGGGGGCCGCGGCCTGGTCCGCCAGGGCCTTCTCAAGGGCAGCCAGGAATCGCCGGTTCTGCTCCTCGGTGCCCACCGTGACCCGGAGCCAGCCGGGCATCGCAAAGGTGCGCCCCGGGCGGACGATCACACCCTGCTGCATCAGCGCCTGGAACATGGCCCCGTCGTCGCCGGGCACCCGGACCATGAAGAAGTTCGCGGCGGACGGAATATGGGGCAGACCCAGCCGCGACACGCCGGCGTACAGCATCTGCAAGCCCAAGGTGTTGACCGCCCGGCTCCGGTCCACATGGTCACGGTCGGAGATGGCCGCCAGGGCCGCTGCCTGCGCCACGATGCTCACGTTGAACGGCTCCCGCACTCGCCGGAGGGCAGCAACCACGGATGGCTCGCCAATGCCGTAGCCAACCCGCAGGCCGGCCAGCCCGAAAATCTTGGAGAAACTGCGGAGCACGAGCACGTTCCTGCCGGCCTTCACGTAATCCAGGCCGTCAATATGTCCGGGACCGGCGGCGTACTCGAAATAGGCCTCGTCGAGCACAACCAGCACGCTGGGCGGAACGGCTGCCAGGAAGGCGTCCATCTCTGCCTTTGTGACGGTGGTGCCGGTTGGATTATTGGGGTTGCAGACGAACACAACCTTGGTCCGGGGTGTAACCGCCGCCGCCATCGCGGGCAGGTCGTGGCGGTACTGCGCGTCCACCGGGACGACCACGGGCGTGGCGCCGCCGAGGTGGGTGATGATCTCGTACATGATGAACGACGGGTCCGCGTAGACGACTTCATCGCCCGGCGTCAGGAAGGCCTCGGCAATCAACCGCAGCACCGTGCTCGACCCGGCGCCGAACACCACCTGCTCTGCCGTCACGTCCAGGGCCTGCGCCAGCTTCTCCTTGAGCCGGAAGTTCGCGCCGTCAGGGTACAGGTGGCATTCCAGCATGGCCTGCCCCATGGCCGACACTGCCCGGGGCGAGGGGCCCAGGGGGTTCTCGTTCGAGGCCAGCTTCACAATGTCGGTGAGTCCCAGTTCCCGCTGCACTTCTTCGATCGGCTTGCCTTGCGCGTAGGGACGGATTTTGCGAATGGACTCCCGGCTTGTTTCAGGTAAGCTCACGTGTACGCCTTCTTTCATGTCGTGGTAAGGCCTATCGGCTGATCCTTTACTACTGATGTGCGTTAATGCGATTATGTTTTAACGGGTTAAAGGTTGGGGCTTTACTAGAGAGGTCGCGAGAACGTAAGATATCTAATATTACACCTCATCCACCGGACATTTTCCATACCTGATTGATTGAAATACGACCGGATTTCCCTCCAGCCCTCCTTACCGGCAAAGGGAAACCAGCTTCGTCCACAAGTGTGGCGCCTTGATGGGTGCTGCTTAGATAGAAAGCACGTTTCATTACAGAGGAGGGGCTACCCATGTTTCAGAACAAGCTCCGCAAGGTTCTGGCAGTCTCCGTGTTGATGGCTGTGATGGCCGGGTGCAGCAGCAGCAAACCGGCAGCCGAAACCGCCCCGGCAGCGACCCCGGCCAAGGAGCCCATTAAAATCGGTGTGGTGACCTCGCTCACCGGCGCCAATGCCGCCACCGGCGTCCAGGTCTCGACCGGCGCCAAGCTGGCGATCAAGGAATGGAACGCCAAGGGCGGCATTCAGGGCCAGCAGATCGAGGTGCTGGTCGAAGACGACCAGAGCAACCCCACCGGCGCCACCAACGCATTTAACAAGATCGCGGCCGCCAAGCCGGCGGGCATGGTGCTGCCGACCTTCGCCCCGTTCGTTATGGCGCTTGAACCGGCGGTCCGGCAGCTCGGCGTGCCGTCGCTGACTTCCGCCACCGGCGTTGCCATTACCAAACAGGGCAACCCGTGGTTCTTCCGGACCCGCACCAACGACGAAATCATGGGCAAAATCGCGGCGAACTTCGCGGCCGATGAACTGAAGACCAAGAAGCCCGGCCTCCTGTACGCCAACAACGACTACGGCAAGGGCGGCTTCGGCGTGATCAAGGCCACCCTCGAGGCGAAGGGCATCCCCCTGGCAGCTACCGAGACCTTTAACCAGGGCGACAAGGACATGACCGCCCAGCTTCTGAACCTCAAGAAGGCCGGCGTCGACCTGATCATCGTCTGGTCGATTCCCGCCGACTCCGCCACCATCGCCGTCCAGCAGAAGCAGCTGGGCCTGGGTGTTCAGATCCTGGGCAGCCCCGGCTGGGGCACCAAGGAGTTCTTCGATCTGGCCAAGGGCGCCGCAGACGGCCAATATGGCCTGGTTGACTACGCCGGCGGCTCCACCGATCGGATCAAGGCCTGGGAAAAGGCTGTCGACGAGAACTTCAAGGGCATTCCCGCCAGCTTCGTGACCGGCGCCGCCTACGATGGCACGAACATCATGCTGAGCGCCATGAACAAGGTCGGCACCGACCCCGCCAAGGTCCGGGAAGCGATGGCGGCCACCCAGAACTACGACGGCATCATCGGCAGCTTCTCCTTCGATAAGGAAGGCAATGGCCTCCGGCAGGCGGTTATCTTCAAGATTGAGAACAACGCGATCAAGGTCGTCAAGACCATGAAGGAATAGATACAAACGGATTGGGGGCGAGCGGCAGCCCGCCCCCTTTTCCTACGGGGGAGGCACCGCTGTGCAGTTCAGTCTGCAGTTACTGATGGCCGGGCTGGCCATGGGCGCCATCTACGGATTGGTGGCACTTGGTTTCGTGTTGTTGGTGAACGCGGTCAACATCATCAACTTTGCGCAGGGCGAGTTTGTCATGCTGGGCGCGTTTCTCGCTTACACGTTCGGCACCACACTGCACCTGCCGTACTGGGCTACACTGATTGGCGTTCTCCTCGCCGCGGCGGTCATCGGCATCCTCTTTGAGCGGACGGCCTACTTCCCGCTGCGGGGCCGGGAGCCCAGCACTTTTCTCGTCTCCACCCTGGGCGTGTCGGTGCTGCTGCGCAACGTGGCGCAGCAAATCTGGGGGCCCATCCCGTTCGCCTACACCGAGCCGTTCGGCCAGCAGGTCGTCAAAATCGGTGACGTGACGCTGGTGCCCCAGCATCTCCTGATTATCGTCGCGATGGGCCTGCTGGTCGGGCTCCTTTACTGGTTCCTGTTCCGCACCCGCCTCGGCACGATGATGCGCGCCGCCTCCCAGGACCGGGTCGGGGCGCAGGTCATCGGCATTCAGGTCAACGTCATCGGGCTGATCACGTTTGTCATTGCCGCAGCCTCCGGCGCCCTTGCCGGCGTGCTGGTGGCGCCCGTCTTCTTCGTCAACACCGAAATGGGCTTCGGCGTCGGGCTCAAGGCGTTCATCGCGACCATTATCGGCGGGTGGGGGAGCGTGCCGGGCGCGATTGCAGGCGGCCTGGTGCTGGGTGTGGTCGAAGTGCTGGCGTCAGCCTACAACTCCACCTTCAAGGACCTGTTTGCCTTCGGCCTCCTGATTCTGTTCCTGATCGTCCTGCCGAGGGGAATCTTCGGCGAAAAGATTGCCGAAAAGGCGTAGGAGGGCTTGCCTTGGACCGCCGTACAACGCTGGGGTTTGCCGGGGCGCTCCTCGCCCTGCTGGTGCTGCCGAACCTGGTCAGCGCCGGCTACGGCCTGCAGCTTCTAAACATGGCCCTGATTTTCGCGATCCTCACCCTGGGCTTTTTCTCGCTGTTCGGCCTGACGGGCATCTTCGCCGTCAGCCAGGTCGCCTTCTGGGGGCTGGGCGCCTACGCGCACGCCATTTTGACCACCCAGTACCACTGGCCGTTCTTCGGGGGTCTGGCCGGCGCCCTGGCCGTCACCGCGGTGGCGGGCCTCTTCCTGGGCCTGCCCACCCTGAAGCTGCGCAACCAGTACCTGACCATGGCGACCATCGGCTTCGCCGAAGCGGTGCGCATTGCCGCGAACAACTTTGACAGCCTGACCGGCGGACCCAACGGCATCAACCGGATTCCGCCCCCCTCCCTGGGTCCGCTGGTCTTGGATACACAAATCGGGAAGTACTATTTCAGCCTGGTCTTCCTGGTGCTCCTGGTGGCCGGGCTCTGGCGGCTGCAGCATTCGCGGCTCGGCCGGGCCATGCAGTCCGTCCGTGATGACGAACTGGCCGCCGAAGCGATGGGCGTGCATGTTACGCGCATCAAGGTCCTGGCGTTCGTGCTCTCCGCGCTGGCTGGCGGCGTCGCCGGGAGCCTGTATGCCAGCTTGAACGCCTTCATCAGCCCGGACGCCTTTACCCTGGGCATTACCATTCAGGTTACGGCGATGCTGCTCATCGGCGGACGCTCCTCCATCGCGGGGGCAGTGGCCGGCGCCTTCCTGCTCACGTATCTGCCCGAGTGGCTCCGCAGCCTCAAGGACTGGTACATGGCTATCTACGGGGCGGGGCTGCTGCTGATCCTGATTGTGCTGCCCGAAGGGCTGGCGGGCGGCGCCCGGCGGCTCGCCGAGCGGCTGAAGCGGCCCGCAGCCGGGCCTGCGGCAGGAGGTGGCGCGCGATGATGCTTCGCACCGTCGGTCTGACAAAAGCGTTCGGCGGCCTGACCGCCGTTTCCGACCTGGACCTGCAGGTGGCGCCCGGCGAAATCCATGGGCTGATCGGGCCGAACGGGTCCGGCAAAACCACCACGCTCAATCTCATCAGCGGCCTGTACACCCCGGACAAGGGCGAAATCCTCCTGGACGGCGCGCCCATCGCCCGGCGGCGCCCGTCGTATTGCACCGGGCAGGGGCTGGCCCGCACGTTCCAGAACATCCGCCTCTTCCCCCGGCTTTCGGTGCTGGACAACGTGGCCATGGCCCGCCACGCCCGGACCCGCGCCAATCTGCTGGAGATCCTCATCGGCACACCGGCGCAGCGGCAGGAGGAGAAGTCGATCCGGGCCGCCGCCGAGGCGGCGCTGGAGCTGGTCGGGCTGAGCCACCGGGCGAACGACCGGCCCACGGACCTGCCGTACGGCGCCCAGCGCCTGCTTGAGATCGCCCGCGCCATGGCGACGGACCCCAAGCTGCTCCTGCTCGACGAGCCGGCGGCCGGCATGAACCCGACCGAAAAGCGGGAACTGCTGGCGCTGATTCAGCTCATTAACCGGGAACGGGGTATCACCGTCCTGGTGATCGATCACGACATGCACATGATCATGACGGCCTGCCACCGGATCACCGTGCTGAACTTCGGGGCGAAGATCGCCTCGGGCTCCCCCGCCGAAGTGCGGCGCAATGGGGCCGTCATTGAGGCGTACCTGGGAAGGGGGCACCGGCATGCTTGAAGTGAAGGGCGTTTCCGTCAAGTATGGGCCGGTGACGGCCCTGCAGGACGTCTCCCTGACGGTTGCCGCCGGCGAGATCGTCACCCTGGTGGGCGCGAACGGTGCCGGCAAGACCACGCTCCTGAAGAGTCTGGGCGGCATGCTGGCGCCGGCGGCGGGGTCGATCAGCTTTCAGGGCGAATCGATGGGGGGGCTATCACCGGACCAGGTGGTGCGCAAGGGCATCGCCCACGTGCCCGAGGGGCGCCGCGTCTTCCCGGGCCTGACGGTGATCGAAAACCTCTCCGTGGCGGCCTATGCCCTGGGGTACGGCGACCGGCAGATCGCGGAGGACATCGCGCACATTCTCGATCGATTTCCGAACCTGAAACGACGGGCCAAGAATTTCGCCTGGTCGCTGTCGGGCGGCGAGCAGCAAATGCTGGCCATCGGCCGGGGCCTCATGGCTCACCCGAAGCTGCTCATGCTCGACGAGCCCTCGCTCGGGCTGGCACCCATTCTGGTGGAAGAAGTGCTGCAGGTCGTGGCGGGCATCAACCGTCAGGGGACGACGGTCCTGCTGGTAGAGCAGAACGCCACCCTGGCCTTGCAGCTAGCCCACAGGGGCTACGTGCTGGAGAACGGCCGGGTGGCGCTTTCGGGGACCGGACAGGAGCTTCTGCACGATCCCAGGGTCATGGAAGCCTATCTGGGCGGCGTGGATACAGAATAATAGCGTGGCACTATCTCCCCCAGATCTGGAGCGAATCTTCCTTGGCAAACTCCTGGCGGCAGTGGGGGCAGAACAGCTTCAGGGCATTGAACTTGGGCTCAAAGAACGCCTGCTCGATATAGAACAGTCCCCCGCAGTGTGGACAGGTCACCCACACGTCACGGGGTTCCCCCTGCTTCTCAATGACGGCCACAGCGGCCACCTCCTGCAGTCGTGTCAGTAGGAGCCCGGGAAGCCGGAGAGTTGCTCTTTGCTCACATAGTCCTCTACTGTCACCCGGTCCCTCACCGCCGCCGGCATGCGGTTGGTCATTGCATACTGGCTGGGCAGCCCCGGCCCCAGGGGCGGCGGCATGGTGGCATCGATGCCGCCCTTTGTGCCGGTGTTGCCAGGCGCCGAGAGGCTCGGGTCGAGGGGGTAGACCGTCACGCCCTCCATGATCACCACGTCCCGGTGCCACTGGGAGCGGGTGGCCACGGCCCAGAGCACTTCCTTGTCATCAAAGATGTCTACATCTTCATCAACAACGAAGAAGTGCTTGACCCGGGCGTCAGCCGTGACAGCGGCGTGGATGGCGTCCTTACCGATGCCGGGGCGACTTTTGCGCACCTGCAGATACGCGTGGTGGCGTTTTCCCGACAGCGGCACGTGGACGTTGAGCAGTTCCGGAATTACCCGCTTCACCGTGTCGTACAGGCGCGCCTCCAGCGGGAAGTTGCCGAGGACCAGCATGTCCGCGTACCCGCAGGCGAAGTCGTGGTAGATGGCGTCGTGCCGGTATGTGACCGCCCTGACCTCCACCACCGGGCTGGGCCGCTGTGCACCGGCGTAGCCGGTGAACTCGCCAAAGGGCCCTTCGGCCTCCCATACCTCCCGGGGCACCACGCCTTCGATCACGATCTCCGCATCGGCCGGGACCAGGAGCTTCTCCCCGAACAGGTGCGAGGGCACCAGGCGCACCGGGCTGCCGAGCAGGCCGCCGGCGGGACCCCAATGGCTCTCCGGATAGCCCAGCCGCACCATCGACCCGATCAGCACGCTGGGGTGATGCCCGATCCAGATGGCGATCGGCATATCCTCGCCGCGCTGCCACCATTTCATCATGTTGGCGAACGCGTGCGACGTGGGCGCCGGGAAGTAGCCCATCCGGTTGGGCGCTTTCGCCCAGAGACGCTGAATCGCCGAGTTGTCGACCCCCGTGTCGGGGTCATACGTGGTCACATACCCGGCTGCAATGTACGGCCCGGGATCAAGGTACTGGTGGATGGGGATGGGGAACTTCAGGACGTTAACCTGGCTCCCCTCTTCCACCACCTGCTTGACCGGAGCTGCCGGTGCGGGAATGATCACCGGATCGATCCGCTGGGAGACACGCTTCGCATACTCCATGGCGACCCGCCGTGGATGGATGCCCAGGGCCTCGGCGATCAGGTCGCGGGAAGCGGTCAGGTTCGCGGCGACACGGAACGGGCTGGGGGTGCCGTCTACCCGCATGGCGTTCTCGGCGAGAATCACCGGATAACGGTTCTGCTTGGAGAGCTGGACCTGGAGATTGGTCAGGTCGTACTCCATGGAGAGCGGCTTGTCAATCTTCAGAAGCGCCTCGGGGTGTTTGCTCTCCATCTCGTGCAAAAACGAGTGCAGATCATGGACCTGTTGGCCGGCCAAAGGTTTCCCTCCTATTACACGACGCCTCGGGCGGCGGTAATTAACCAGCCCGGTAGGGCGATTTCGCCGTATGGTACGGCGGAATCGCCCTTCACCACTCCTTGACGTGCGCCGGTATTACTTGGACGTGTCGACAACCGTCCACTTGCCGCCCTTGCCCAGGACGACATACCACTGCTTGTCCCCGTCACCGTCTTTGTTGAGGCCGACACGGCCCCCGACACCGGCGAAGTTGTTGAGGCCTGCTACGTAATTCCGGATCTTCTCACGGTCGGCCTCCAGGTCCTTCGGGTCGTTGGTGACGCCGCTCTTGAGGATCGCTTCGACATAGATCTTGATGATTTCGTAGATGCTGGCGTCGAACATGTTGGGCTCGGTGCCCGCCGGCAGGTTCCCGAACTCCTTCAGCGCCGCCGTCGCCCGCTTGGTGAAGTCCGGCGCGTTCCCCTCTTCCATGCCCACGAAGTAGGTGGCGGCGGCAACGATCGGAATCTCGGGCGAAGTCTCCAAGATTGCGGACGAGATCACCGTCGCGCCGCTGTAGACCGGCTTGTTGAAGCCCTGGCGTTTCATCTCGCGCAGGATTGTGGAAGCGCCGTTGTAAAAGGCGCCGATGATGACGCCGTCCGGGTTGAGGTTCTTCAGCTTCGTCACCTGGGCGGTCACGTCGACATCGGTGGTCGAAAAGGTGATGGGATCGTCCTCGTTCAGGATCTTGACGCCCAACTGCTTCAAGGGCCCCGGCAGAACCGTCTTTCCCAGAGAGGTGCCGACCGCATCCTTGGCGTCGTAGACGATCGCCACCGTCTTGATGTTGAAGGTGTTGACGAAATACGGGGCGCTCTTTGCGGTGTAGACCCCCTCATCCACCGTGTTGCGGAAGGCCCAGGGCCGGTTCCTGGCGGAGACGCCGGGCTTGGAAGAGTTCTGCGCCATGGCCACGATCTTCTGCTGGTTAGCGACCGGGAAGGCCACCTCGGCCTCGGAGGAGAGCGCCGGGCCAGCGATGGCCAGCACCTTGTCGTCGGAGGCGAGCTTGCGGATGCCGCTCGCAGCCTGGTCGGGCTTCGCCGCGCTATCGAAAATGATGATGCGCAGCGGCTTCCCGTCGACGCCGCCCTTGTCGTTGATCTCCTTCTCGACCATCTTCAGGATGGCGGTGTTGGTCTTGCCCCACTCGGCCACGGGACCGCTGCTGGGCACGATCGCGCCGAGCCTGACCTCGGTTCCGGCGAGCTTGCTGGCGGGTGCCTTGGGTGCTTCGCCGGACGTCTTGGGAGTCTCTGCGGGCTTTGCGGGGGCTGTGGTGGAACTGTTGCAAGCGGAAAGCAGTAGGCCGCTAGCGATGAGGATTGCCGCGAATCGCTTCACTGGCTGCATCGTGTAGACACCCTCCCTAGATATCGCCTGGTGTAGTATGTTTCCAACGCTCGGGGCAACGGGTCGTTCCTGATACCCCCACTTCTCCATCCCATCGTGCTCCTTAAGCCGCACCCCCTTTTCCATCTGCCGGAACCTCCTACCAGGCAGCGCGGTAGATCCGGCAGGCATCCTCTTGCGTGAGTTGCCGGGCATTGTTCGGCAGCAGACGGGTGCCGTTCGTGTAGGCCTGGATGGCCAGATTATCCAGCACGGATTCCAGCACGCCGTAGTCCCGGAGCCGGTCCGAAATGTTCAAGTCGGCGAGAAGCTGCCGTACGGCCGACACGGCTTTGCCGGCCGCCACCGACGGACTGCACCCCTCTACCGGCTCGCCCAGTTCCGCGGCAATGCGGGCGAACTTCTCAAAGTTGGCCGGCAGGTTGAAGGCCATCACATGAGGAGCCAGCACAGCGTTTGAGCGGCCATGGGTGGCGTGATGCTCCTCCGCAAAGGAGTACGCCATGGCATGAATGGCGCCCAGGCCGGCCGCAGTGAAGGCGATGCCGGCGATGGTCGCCGCATACGCCATGCCGGTCCGGGCCTCCAGGTTGCGACCGTCGGCAAACGCAGGGCGCAGGTGGCGCCCGACGAGGCGAATCGCCTCCAGCGCCAGGGCGTCGCTGACCGGAGAGGCGCCCTGGCTGGCAGTGTACGCCTCGATCGCGTGAATCAGGGCGTCCACGCCGGTGTCAGCCGTTACCCCGGGCGGCACCGAGAGCGTGAGCACCGGGTCGATGATGGCCACGTCAGCCAGCAGCATGGTCGCATTTGCCACCCGCTTGATCCCCGACACTTCGTCTAACAGGACGATGGCGGTGCTCGCCTCGCTGCCGCTGCCGGACGTCGTCGGGATCATGATGCTGGGTACACCCCGGGCCGGCACCTGCTCCACCCCATAGTAGTCACGAATCGATCCCCCGAGGCCCAACACCAGTGCAGTCCCTTTGGCCGCATCCATGGCGCTGCCACCGCCGAAGCCGATCACCAGGTCGCAGCCGGCAGCACGTCCCGCTGCCTCTGCCTCTTCCACGTTCCGGACTCGTGGGTCCGGCAGGACGCCGTCATAGACGGTGACGTGAAGGCCGGCTGACTCCAACTGAGCCTGGAATGGGCCCAGGAGCCCGGTCCGCACGATCCCGGCGTCAGTGACGATCAACACCCGGGAGCCGCCGAGCCGCCGCACCTGCGCGCTGGCCTGGGCCACGGTGCCGGCCCCGAAGAGAATCAGATTGGGCGAACGAAACATGTAAGTCTGCATCGATGCTACCTCCGCGACCGTGTCATTTCACCCATTTGGCTCCCGACCAGGTCCGCCAGCCCAAGGCGCTCCAGCGTCTGACGGGTCGGAATCCCCTCGGGGCTCCAGCCTCGGACCTCATAGTAATCAGCCAGCATAGTGCCCAGGGCAGGCAGGTGTGTCGCCGCGCTGCCCGTTCCTCTGCGCTGCGAGAGGATCCGAGCCGGGATCGTATCGTCTTTTCGGCTCACACCGAGCCGGACGTTGTACATGCGCTTGAGCGTAAAGCTGCGCTCACCCGCCGCCATGAACTCCTCGAAGCTCAGGTCCCAGCCCGTGACCAGGGACGTCCAGGCCGCCAGGGTTCTGGGGGTGACGCCACCGGACTTGGTAAACTTGCAGAGGCTGAGCGAGTCGTAAAGCGCCATGAAGTCCTGGGCCCGGGCCACCAGTTCGCCCTTGCGCTCCGGCGAAAACCGGTCCAGCGTCTGGGGAAAGCCGAGGTCAGGCAGAGCCAGGTTGCGCTCGTAGGCATGGCTGTAGGCGTTCATATGGCAGGCCCCGCGGTTGGAGGTGGCGTAGCCCACCGCAATGCTGGCGAAGCCCCGGGGGTCGTGGGCCGGCAGGGCCAGCCCCTTGGTATGCATGGCGAACTCGGGCGCCAGGCCGCCGATTGCCTCGGCGGCGGGCACGAGCCCGTTGCAGAGCACGGCGCCCACCAGCCGCCGTTCGGCAATCAGCCGCACCAGCTCCACCATAGCGGCCGCGTTCCCCCACTCCAGGGCGACGCCGCCCGTATCTTCCGCCGTAATCAGGCCGTGCTCGAAGCACTCAAAAGCGAAGCCGAGCGCAGCGCCCATCTCGATGGTGTCCACGCCGTAGCGGTTGCAGAGCTCGTTGGCGTAGGAGATCGCCTCAAGGTCGTCAACTAGGACGTTGGCGCCCAGGAGCGATATCGTTTCGAACTCGGGACCGCCCCCCTTGACGCCCTGGTAGGGCCCCTCCTTCACCTCGACGTCGCGCCCGCACCCGATCGGACAGCCGTCGCAGTAGTAGCGGCCGGTGAGAATCGTCTCCGCCATGCGCTCGCCGCTGATCCGCTCGGCCCCTTCGGCCCACCGGCCGTCCCGCCAGTTGCGAATCACCATGTCGCCCAGCAGTTCCATGGGGACCGAGAGGCCCGCCGTGCCGAAGTCCTTCAGCCGCTTGGTTCCCTTCACCACTTCGGGGAGCCGTTCCCGGACCGCTTTTTTGAAGGCGTCCGGATCGGCCACCGGCACGGTGCCCGTTCCGTGCACTGCGACCGCCTTCAAGAGCTTGGAGCCGGCCACTGCGCCCACGCCGCAACGTCCGGCACAGCGGCCGTCGCGGCCATCGGAAAAGAGGCCGGCGATGCGCGACTGCCGCTCCCCGGCCGGTCCGATGCAGAGGACTTGCAGCTTCGGATCGAGCTGTGTGCGCAGCGTCTCATCCACCTCGTAGGTATCCAGCCCCCAGAGGTGGTCCGCACTCCGAAGCTCGACGTGGTCGTCTGCGATCCAGATGTAGGTGGGCCGAGCGGCCTTACCGAGCACGATCAGGCCATCGTACCCGGCGCGGCGCAGTTCCGCCCCCCATGAGCCGCCGGCATTCGCCTCACCCCAGAGGCCTGTGAGCGGCGACCGCGTCACCACACAGTAGCGCCCCGAGGTAGGGGCGAGGGTGGCCGTCAGCGGACCCGCCAGCATCAGCAGCGGATTGTCGGGACCCAGCGGGTCGGTGGCGGCGTTGGTCATCTCCCAGAGATACCGGGCGCCCAGGCCGCTCCCGCCGAGGAAGCACCGCGCATCCTCCTCGGCCAGTTGCTCGACCCACCAGGCCGAAGTGCTGAGATCGACGTAGAGAATCCTGCCATGATATCCGCCGCGCATTGATCTAGCCTCCTTGCAAGGGTCCGACCAGGGAGAGCCGGCAACCGGGCGTCACCTTACAGGACAGGTCGGTGATGTCGTCGCCTAGCAGTACGATCGCCTGTCTGCGAAAGAGCTGGTCGTCGTCCAAGGGGCCCAGAAGGGCCGTCAGTGCCGGAAACCGCTGGCACAGCTGGCGCAGTGCGGCTCCCACGGAGGCCCCGTCGTCCACCTCGACCTCGCATTCGCGCACCCCCGCGAACAGGCTGAAAGGTGGGTAGAGCTTGACCTGCACCTGCACGGGCCCACCTCCTGTCGGCATGTGGCAGAGTCAGTCCCCGAGAAAATCCTTCAGCCGGACTTCATCCCACCGGGCCGGCCAGGAGCGCTTGAAGTCCTGGCGATTGGGGCGGTACGCCGGCGGTTTGGTGGCATCGATGGCCATCTTCCCGGAGATGCGGAAGGGGAAGTCCGGGTGGAGCAGCGTCGCCGCAGGATCGGCGGCATAGCCGCGCGCCCCGTTGATCATGTTGACCTGCCGGGACGGATCGACCCGCGTCGCGATGGCCCAGAAGACGTCCTCGGCACTGTGGGGATCGATATCCTCATCGACGGCGATGGCGATCTTCGCATGCGGCCAGGGCGCCCCCATCAGCATCAGCATAGCGTCGACGGCTTGCCCTTCGTGGGCGGGGGTCATCTGCACGATGCAGGTATTGACGGCGCCCCAGGGCGGGTAGACGACGTCGTGCACCTTGTAGCCCGCCTCTGTAAGCCGCTGGAAAAGAATCGCCTGATGAAACAGCCGGGGCAGGGGCTGGTGATCGGTGAACGGCACCGCCTGGAAATGCCGGTAGATCGGATTGTGCCGCATGGTGATGGCGGTGACTTCGAAAACAGGCATCTGCTGGGCGCGGGGGACGAGCAGGCAGTTGGGCGAGGGCGAAGGGCCGTCGACGTCCAGGCGGTCCGGGTAGATGTAGCCTTCAATGACGACCTCGGCGTGCGCCGGAACCATCAGGTCGATCGTCTCGCAGGGGACCAGTTCCAGGGGTTCGCCCAACAGGCGCCCGGCGAGGTCCAGTTCACTCCACGACTCGTGGCGGCCGCTGTAGCAGGAGGCCAGCTCCACGAGCGGGTGGACCCCGATTACGATCGCCTGGGGCATCGGCCGCCTCAGTTCGCGGTACCGGCGGCACAGCTCGATGCTGTGGCGGGTCACGTAGGAGGAGACGCCGTGGCGCGGGCCGCCGACGAGCGTCCGCACGATTGCCGTATTCTGAATCCCCGTGTCCGGGTCTTTCAGACAACTCATGGCAGCAATGTAAGGGCCGATATCGTCTGCCGAGTGGACGGGGACCGGCAGTCGGGTCATGTCGGCGTCCTGGCCCGTCAGCCTGATCTCCTTGACCGGCCCCGTCGGCACGACAACTGCAGGCAGCGGTCCTTCCGCCAACTTCTGCCCCATCCACCGGAGCACGTTCTCTGGTGTGGTGCCCATCGTGAGCGCCTGTAGGGCCCGCGTCTTAAAGAAGATGTCGCAGAGCCGCCACCCGGGATGATCCTCGATCTGCTCGAACAGGATCGGGCCGGGGCTCTGGCCGCACAGGGCGGCAATAGCGTCCAGGGGGGCCGGCCGGCTCACCCGGGTTACGTGGCCAGCGATGCGTTCCAGAAAGCTCCGCAAGTCCTGCATATGCTGATCAGGCCCCCTGATCCATCTGGTATGCCAACGGGGGCGGATGCGGATCGGGAAAAGCCCCGCATCCGACCCGCCCGTCCGGCTGCATCCGGCCATGGCCTCTAGTATTCAGCTGGTGGAGCCGGCTGCTTGAAGGCCCGTTTGACGTTCAGAAAGAAGCTGAGGACTTTGGCCTTTAGCGCCAGCTTCAGGACGTGAAGCATGTCCGAGTACGACATGGCGATGCGGACCCGCCACTTGACCGGCTTGTGGCACTGAAAAACCATAATCAGGTAGTCGCCGTTGGGCGTGAGGTTTTCCACGGTACCATCTAACTCCACCCGGCCCAGACCCGTTGATCGGATTAACATGTCTTATAACACCCCTGATTCTTTCGCCCGAATAATGAAATCGGGCTCACTCCACCATTTGTTGCCCCCGAGATCCTCAACGATGGCGTTGGCGGCGTTGTAGGCGGGCCCGAAGGTGATCAGGCCGCCGGGGAAGACCGTGGCGCCACAGAGGTAGAGGCCGGCGATGGGCGTGCGGGTGCTTGAGCACTCGTCGTTGGGCCGATTGTAACCCATCTGAAGTGGGGTATAGGCGCCCTGCTTGATCGAGCCCCGGACCATGTTAGGGAACTTGTTGGCGATGTCCGCCGGGGTCGCGATGTTGAAGTCCAGGATTTTGTCGGGGGTGATGTTGGGTGCATAGCGCTCCAGGGTAGCCAGGCAGTCCAGTACCCTCTCCCGCTTGAAGGCATAGTGGAGCCACCGGCTGGCATCCCCCTCAAGCTCATAGGGCGCCATATTGGAGAGCATGCCCGTGCACTGCCCGGCCGGGGCCTGCGACGGATCGTGCACCGCCGGGAAGCAGCAGTTGAACTTGGCCTGTTTCGGCAGCTTGTTCTTGAAGATGCCGTCCCACTCGTCGGTCAGGTCCTTTAGCGAGTCGTAGCCGAGCAGGTAGACGAGCGCCTGGTTTGCCTGGGGATCAGCGGCGGCCACCTTGAAGTTGGGCCGTTCCTGCATGGCCAGGTGCACCTGCATCAGGCTCCACTTCTCCCAGGTCCAACCGTCCAGCTTGTCGATGAAGTACCCGTCCAAATGCTGCCGGCCAACCAGGCCAAAGAACGTCTTATGGATGTCCAGGTTGCTGACCACGGCCTTGGTCGCCTCGATGCGGGTGCCGTCCTCCAGCTCAACGCCCGTGGCACGACCGCCCTCGACCACGATGCGCTGCACCCGCATGTTGTTGATGCAGAGCCCGCCGTTTTGGATCAGGTTCTTGTGCAGGGCGGAAGCCACCATGTGGGAGCCGCCAACGCTCAGGCGGTAGTTCGTGGCCCGGTTCAGGTAAATCAGGGCCATGTAGCCGATGCCGTCGGCGTCGTACTCCAGCCCCCAGTGGCAGGCGGCGTAAAGCATCAGCGTCCGCACGTACTCGTTTTCAAAGATCTCTTCTACGATGCGCTTCGGGCTCTTTTCGCCGAAGCCCAGGACCTCCTGCCCCCAATCCGTCATGTCGAGGTGCATGCTCGCCTCAACCGGGCTGTGGGGCGGATAGTAGGTGGCCGGACCCAGGTACTTCTCCATGTACATCTTCAGCCTGTGGTAGAGCTCGACATAGGCATTGGCGTCCCGCTCGGAGAACTGGGCGATCGACTTGCGAGTCTTCTCGGGGTCGGTATAGAGCCCGACGAAGCGCTGGTCATCGACCGGGTAACAGAACTGCAGCTCCGGGTAGACGTAACGCACCCGGTACTCTTCTTCCATCTTCAGGTCGCGGTATGGCGGAGCGTAGTCTACCATCATGTGGTAGATCGAATGGGTATTGTGGAGGAACCCGGGGAAGGTAATCTCCTCCGTCGCGAGCCCGCCGCCGGATTCGAATCGGCGCTCCAGCACCAGGACCTTGTAGCCGGCCTTGGCCAGATAAGCCCCGGTGGTCAGCCCGTTGGGGCCGCCGCCGATGATGATCACATCGTAGCGTTGTTCCAAGTCCTGCACCTCCTGTGGGGAAGAACCGTGATGGGTTAGTAGGGGTAGCCGTTGTCCTTCCAAGGTTTACCAAGCCCATAATCCTCGGCGATCACCTTGTAGGTGTTGTAACCGTTGGCCGTCCAGCCAGCGCCGCCCGGATGCCAGCCGCCGCCGGTGGCGTACAGCCCCTTGACCGGGGTGCGGTAGTCGGAGAGTTCGGGAATCGGCCGGTTGCGCCCCAGCTGGTGCGGGACGTGGTCGATGGTGGCCCAGTTGCCATACGGCCCAAGGTTGTCCAGGTGGCAGGTGTCACGGGGCGTGAGGGGGTTGTAGCCGATCACGTTGTCCCAGGTCATGTTGGGGGCGAACCGCTGCCACCACTCGATCTCCCGCTTCGCCTGGGCGGTCTTCCACTGGGCCCACTCTGCGTCGGTTCGGCTGAAGGCCGGCAGCACGAACTGCTCTGAGGCCACGAGGTGTTTGCCGTCGGGGGCGCGGGTCTTGTCGAACTGCGAGAGCTGCCAAACGATAATGTTGAGCTCCTCCGGCTCCTCGCCCCGCTCCAGCGCATCGTGCTCCCGGACCAGGGCCATGGGGTCGCCCTTTTCGGCCAGGTAAAGCCAGCCGGTCGACCGGTTGACATCCGGATCCATGGCGGAGACCGAGTAGTTGGGCAGTTCGTGGAGGGCGTAATGGTACCAGGTAATGCAGGTCCGGTGCATCTCGAGTTTGTCGATCTTCGAGAGGATGTCTCCGGAGAAGTACTCACGGCCGATGAACTTGTTGACGAGGGTCTGCGGGCTGGCGCCGCTGACCACCAACTGCGTAGCCCGCACCAGTTCACCGGCTTCGGTCAGAACGCCGACGGCCCGACCGTTTTCGATGACAACCTTCTGGACGCCCCGCTTGGTGAAGGTCTTTACGCCCAGCCGGAACAGGATGCGGGAAGCGGCGTGGGCCCAGGTGTGGGTGCCGCCCAGAGAATGACCAAAGTGAGTGCGCAGCGGCACAGCGAGGGCATACTGCAGCCCCATGCCGGGGGTGGTGGGCGACGTCGCGTTGCCTGCGTGTACCAGCCGGAGGAACATGGCGATGACTGCATCGCTCTCGTATTGCTCCCGCAGCACTTCCAGGGGCGATTTGGACGCCCAGGAGGGATCGATCATGTCCGGATTATCAGCCACGAGTTGCTCCATGGGGTCCTTCTCGCTGCGAGGGCAGGGCGGGTTGAAGTGGGTTTTGAGGAAGGCGGGGTACACCTTCTCTTCGTAGAACTTGTACCACTTCAGCCAAGTCTCGGCGTCCCGCTCGGAGTACCGGGCGATGGCCTTGGCCGTCTTCTCCTGGTTCGGATCGTGGTACTTGCCATGTACAGTAATGCACTTTTCGTCCTGCAGGTAGATGGCCCCGCCGCAGACGTCGTAGGGCAGCCACTTGGCGCCGAAGTCGAAGAAGTTAAAGTCCCGCGCAATGGTGTTGACGTAAAAGTCGCCGAGGTTGCTGGCGTGGGAATCGTCCACGAAGCCGGGCGAGGAGTGCTCTTCGCCACTCCAACCGCCACCCAGTTCGTGGCGTTTCTCGAACACTGCCACCTTCATGCCGCCGTACTTGGCCAGGTACATGGCGGTGACCATGCCCTTGCTGCCGCCACCGATGATAATGGCGTCGTAGGTTTCTGTCATGTGCAGTACCTCCTTTTCCGTGGTTGCAGAGCGGCCTGGAGCCCGCCGTGGGACGGAAGGACTTGACCCATTGGAAATCGAAATGTTACAGGGCTTACTGCGCATCCCTAGGGGGGCTGTCGATGACCGAACCATTGCCCGGACACAGCATCGATTTTCCTCCCGAGATGTTCCGCCTCGCCACCAAGGGGCAGTACCCCGCCCGGAGCGTCATCGCGGCCCAGGGCGAGCAGGCCGACCGGTTCTTCTTCCTGGAATCGGGTCGGGTCAAAATCTCCATGTACACCCCGGAGGGGTTCGAGAAGATTCTGGTTTACATCGAACCGGGGCAGGTCTTCGGCGAGCCGGCCTTCTTCCGGGGCCGCCGGTACTGGGATACGGCCCAGGCGGTGGAGAACAGCACGGTCTACTCCTTCGATCACGCAGTGGTGGCTGAGGTTCTGCAACGCTCTCCCGATGTGATAAACCAGCTGGCTCGGTCCCTTTCGGCAAAAATTCGGATGCTTGCGCAACAGACGGCAGAGATCGCCTTTGACACCGTGGACCAGCGGGTGATGCGCACCCTGGCGGACCTGGCCTTGCGGCACGCATCGTTCGGTGAGGCTGCTGTGGTGATCACCCACGAACAGTTGGCCAACTGGACCAGCACGTCCCGTGTCACCGTGGCCCGGATCCTGAAGGAGCTGGAAGCTGCCGGGCTGATCCAGCGCTGCCGTGGGAAGATCCTCATTCCCGATCCCCTGGCCTTGCTCGCCGGCTCCACCTCTCCCGGCGGGCCGTTCTCTCTGCCATCTACACCCTGATTGTATGGCCACGCAACGGTGCCTTCTGTATGTTCGGAACAGTGGCTCTGTAAAGATAGAACATTAAGAGTGGCAGTTTTGAACCATTGCAAAAAAGGACCCTTCAGAGCCATGGTCGCGAGTGGCGCTGAAGGGTCTCTTTGACGCTATGGACTTGGAGCTAGCTCACGCCGCGGGCCCGCTTCTGCAGCCAGTCAATCTTGGTCACAGTGATGTTGCCCTTGCGCATCTGTACCAGGCCCTGTGACCGCCAGACATTCAGGGTCTTGGTCACCGTAACGCGGGAGGTGCCGGCGAGCGCCGCCAGCTCCTGGTGGGTGATAGGCAAACCGTCCGGCTCAACCCGCTTCCGGGCAAGCATCTCGACCAGAATACGGGCGATCCGGGTGTCCGGGGAATCATAGGCGACGGCCATCATCTGGTTCGCGAGCATCCAGGCCTTGTGGGCCATGGATTCCAGCACGATGAACACGAATTCGGGGTGGCTGTGGCGAATCGCGGCGACGTTCTCCCGGTCAAAGGCGCTCGCCTGCAGGGGCCTTACGACCTGGGCTGTGTACCAGTGCGCCCCCTCGAAGAAGGGCACGTCGCACACAAACTCGCCGGGGCCGGCGTATGAGATCACCTTCTCCATGCCGTCCGACCCGGTGACGGAGAGGCGGACCTTGCCGGTGTGGATGTAGTAGAAGTGGCGAACAGGCAGTCCGGGCCGAGTGATGATGCTCCCTTCCGGGTAAAAGACGCGAGAGACCTTTTCCCAGACGTCGGGCTTGAGCGGGCCGATGTGGCGGTGGTGGTAGACCTCAGCCTCATTGCGCTGCATCCCTTGTCCCCCTTATGTCGGCACCACGCCCAGATTCGTGCCTGGATTCAAATTCGTGCGTGCTCCCGGTTTCATGATAACAGAAATATATATTCGAATTCAACTTCACTTATACCAACTTCGGTCGGGCCCTCCCCAAGCATCCAGTGTACTCCCGGGGTTTCTCGCTACGCAGATGCTCCCTGTCATAGAAGCCTACACTGACCAGAATGGCCACGGCGGGCGGGAAGGGGAATCCAGGGGTGGCTCAGTTCGTCGTATGGCGGTCGCTGAGCAGCGTGCGCCATTCGGGAATGCCCAATATGACGGTGTACGTGTCGATCACCCGCAGTTGCGGCGCAGCCAGAATGAGAATGTAGATCAAGAGCGGCGGGAGCGCCTCATTGGGGTTCACGTTCCCTCAGGCGGGGGACGACGACCGGCCGCAGCCTCCTTCAACAGTAACGTGACGCCCGGGTAGTGAAACATGTCTCGATGATCAACGGATTGGAGAACATGACCGCCAGGACTTGAATCAGCAGTGCCAGCCAGAGGTCCGGCAGGCTGTTAGGCATGCGTCCGAAATGCAGTTCCCCCACAGGTTTTCCATAGCTCGGCGTCTACCGTGACCGTGTGTCCGGAGCGCCTGCAGTCCGGTTTGACCTCGATGGGCGGCATGGTGGAGACCAATTATGACAAAGGCCACCAGCAGGCCGCGGCCCGGACCGGACGTGAACCGGATAGTCCTTTGGTATAGACTTTTCGCTATGCCTATACATACCCCCGATGACACTCGCGCCCGCAGGCTTACAGTGGCAAGGCTTGGACGGGTTGGCGGCCAGGCGCCCAATCACGCCGACTTGCCCGGCGTAGCCTGAGCAAGCCATAGCGAGCGACTGGAAGAAATAACGCGATGAATGCGGGAATTCCCGGGAAAACGCCTGTCACGCCTGTTTTGTACCTGAGAAACCTGAGACTAATATAAGTATCAGATGAGAGTTAGTTCTTCGCAATATAACTGCTAACCCTATCAACCTTACAAGAATGTTGCAGTATCACAGGGCGCACTAAGTCGTTTTCTTAATAACCTCTGTTGTGAAGTTAGTCACATTCCATCGACCAGGGGTCACACCAGCGCCCGTGTCCGGGGAGACCCGGTTGGGATATTACACAGGGAGAAGAAAGGAGGTGCTAGAATGACCCGGAAGACCCTGAAGCTCATGACTCTGCTCGTCTCGGTTCTCATCGTTGCGCTAACCGCCGGTGTCGTTGTCGCTAGCACCAAGGGCAAGGCCGAACTGCCCGAGTACCTGGGCTCCGAATCCTGTCTCGGCTGCCATTCGGACAAGTTCCTGAGCTGGAAGTCCTCGGAGTATACGCACGGTGACACCGAGAACATCGCCAAGGAGATCAAGTCCGTCGCCGACCTGCCTGCTGACCCCACCGGCATCGCTCCCGAGCTCGCAGAGGTACTGGCCCAGGCCAAGTACTACTTCCACAACCGTTTCGTGACCCCCAACCTGCAGACCGGCGAACTGATGTACCTCCCCATCGAGTGGAGCGAGGAGAAGGGCTACTTCGCCGCCCCCAACCGTAAGGGCACCAGCATGGACGCCAGCTGCGGCGGCTGCCACGCCGGCCGTGCTTTCCAGGCGAACCTGCAGACTGAAGTCGGCGTCGGCTGCGAAAGCTGCCATGGCCCCGGCCGTGAGCACGTGCTCGGCAAGGGCGACGTCTCCAAGATCTTCGTCTCCACCGACCCGCGGAACAGCTGCACCCAGTGCCACAGCGGCAACAACACCGATTCGAAGGGTGTCCGCTACCCCGTGGGCTATCGCCCCGGCATGAAGATTGAAGAGGTCCCCGGCTTCGTCCCCATCAAGCACGATCCGAACGCCGCCCCGACCGCTCAGCATCATAAGGGCGCCGTCGGCCAGTGGGCAGTCTCCGCCCATGCCAACGCCACCAACCGGCTGATCGAGCGCGGTGAGACCTACCTCAACCGCCAGGAGTGCATCAAGTGCCACTCCACCGCCGCCGGTCTCATGATCGCCGACGGCCAGACCTTCGTCGCCTCCGAGCACCTGGTGAACGACGGCGTCAGCTGCGTCGCTTGCCACGACCCGCACGGCAACAACATCGAGAACTCGCTGAAGATGGAGCCCCAGGCTCTGTGCCTCTCCTGCCATAGCGTCGCCCGCGGCGGCGAGCCCGTGGCTCAGATTGGTACGACCCGGGCCCCGCACTCCCCGCAGGGCGACATGCTGCAGGGCATCAGCGCCATCGGCATCGCTCCCACCAAGGGCGCCCACTCCGAGCTCACGTGCGTCGAGTGCCATATGACCGAGGGCAACCACCTGATGAAGGTCCTGAAGCCCGCCGACGTCATCGGCACGACCCGCAAGGACAGCTGCTCCGCTTGCCACACCAACTCCAGCCCTGAATCCCGCGACGTCTACCTGACGATGTGGGAAGAGAGCATCAAGAGCCGCGTCGCCGCCGTTAAGGCCGACGTCGCCGTCGTTGACGCAGCCCTGAAGGCCAATGCGAATGTGCTCGGCGACAAGAACGCCGCCTACATCAACGCCCGGGCCAACTTCTGGATGGTCGAGAAGGATAAGTCGAATGGCGCTCACAACTTCGAGTACGCCATGAAGATCATCACCAACTCCCAGAAGGTTATCGCCGAGATCAAGGCCGGTCTGTAAGAACAACTTGCGCAGAAGCGACCGGGAGGCAACTCCCGGTCGCTTTTTTCCGTCAAGTAGAGTAGCGGCCTTCTGGTCCGAGACACGCGCGGAAGGAGGAACCGGACTTGCGCTATTCGCTGTACATTGACGGCACGCCCGGCGGTCCCTGGATGGGCCACCTGCTGCAGGAGCCCGGCTGCATTTGGCTCGCCCGGAGCCCGGAGGAGGTGGCGGAGCGTGCGCCGGCGGCCCTGGCCGGGTTCTTCGGCTGGCTGCGCCGCCATGGCGAGGCCGGAGCCGTCACCCCAGTTGGGGGGGAGATAGCGGTCGAGGTGGCCGAACTTCACGAGGCCGTGAACTTTGGCCAGTCGGGCGGAGCGGTGGGCCTGTTTGAGCCCGACCGGCTGGCGGCTACTGCCGACTTCATCGCCACGGCGGTCCGCCGGCTGGGCTACGCCCGGCGCGACTTGCTGGAGCTGGTGGCCGAATTGCCGGAGGCGGCGCTGGATTGGGCGCCCCCCGACGGCAAGCGCAGCATTCGCAAAAACCTGCACCACGTGCGCAACGCCCAGGGATGGTACCTGACCCGGGTGCTCGGCTGGGCAGCCACTGAGCGGCAGCTCCCCGAGCCCTGGCCGGAAGCGACGTTTGAAAGCCTGCGCTGGACGCTGGAGGGCTGCACGACTGCTCTTCTGGATCTGCCTCCGGAATACCGCACGGGCATCTACCGGGCGACGGAGCCCGACGAGGATTGGACGGCCCGCAAGATGCTCCGCCGGTTTGTCGAACACGAGCGGGAGCACATCGAGGTGATTCGGCGGACCATCACGGCCTGGCGGACCGGGGGCCCTGTTGCCCGCCCGTGGGAGTAGAGCAGAGGCAGGTCAGCGGCCGACCGCCCCAGACAGCGCTTGCACCAGCCGGTTCACTTCGTGAGGCGGCCTGACGGCAAGCCGGATGTACTCGTCACCCAGTCCGGCGAAATCGGTGCAAGTCCGAACTAGCAGCCCATGTGGCAGCAACCGCTCCTGAATCTGACTGCCGGTTACGCCCTGAAGCCGCACCAGGAAGTAGTTGCAGTCAGATTCCTGGGGCTCCAGCCACGGCCCCAGAGCAGTCAAGGTCGCCATGGCCTGCGCCCTGGCGACTGCTACCTCCGCTTGTGTGGCCCGGACATAATCTGGGCCAGTCAAAGCCGCCAGCCCCGCAGCAGCCGCCGGGGCGCTCACACTCCACGGCACCTGAATCCGGCGGAGCCGGTCGAGCAGGCCGGTCGGGCCGGCCAGCCAGCCGAGGCGCAGCCCGGGGAAGGCATACAGCTTCGTCAGCGAGCGCAGGACAACCAGCCTGCGGTGGCCGGGCACGCGGGGCAGGAGGCTGGCTGACCGGGGCACAAAGTCAAGGAACGCCTCGTCCACGACCACCCAGACTCGGTCCTGGGCCAGGGCGGCTTCCAAGAGTTCGTCGGGCAGCATGCGCCCCGTGGGGTTGTTGGGATTGCACAGTACGACGACGGATCCCTCAGGGGCGCCCGCCATCCACCTGGCCAGGGCCCCGGCATCGGGCGGCGCGGGCCAGGCCGGAAGCTCGGTAACGGGTATGCCGCTCAGCTTCATGGCCGCCGCGTACCGGCCGAAGGTGGGGGCGAGCACAAGACCCGCCGGCGGCTGCAGCGCGGCGACGAGCAGGTGGATCAATTCGGCAGCCCCGTTGCCGAAACGAACGGAATGCGGGTCAAGGCCGTACCGGGCACCCGCCGCTGCCCGCAGCTCCTCGCAATCCGGATCAGGATAGTGGCAGGCGGATTCTATGGCCTCCACCGCAGCCGCACGCACCCAGGGCGGCATGCCGAGCGGATTGATCGAGGCGCTGAAGTCGAGCCACTGTGCGGCCGGGCGCCCCGTGCGCCGGGCCGCTGCCCATACGTTGCCGCCATGCATGGCGCCTACCCCCTCTTGTGAATGGTGATGCCGCCGCTAATCAGCTTCAGAAGGCGCACTGGCAGGCCGAGGCGCGGCCCTAGCCAGTGCGCTTCTTCGACCATGTCTGTCCGATTCAGGTCGAATAAGAAACCGACCACGGTTCCACTGTGAGCGATGTTCACCCCCAGGGCGCCGCACGCCGGGGCCAGCGCTGCTGCCCGTTCCCAGAGCGGATTGGGCAATATGGCCTGATGGACCCGGGCGCTCAGCGTCGCCGCGGTCGCCAGGGCTGCCGCATCGCCGGCGGCAACGGCCGTTATGGCCGTCGTCAGCGCTTCCCGCACAGCCGGCTCCTTGCGGCGGTTGGCTTCCTTCAAATCCGCCCGGCCGTTGAAACCGCCAGTCTCAACCACACCGCCCGCATCCACCCCGATGATGCCCAGGGGCGGCGGCGGCCCGAGCAGTTCCACCCGGCTGCCGTGTACATGATCGACCAGGGCGATGCCCGGGAACATCAGCCCGTCGGTCGGCTCCAGGCGCCGGCACCGGTCAAAGAGCTCCTCGGGCGTCTTCGGGAGCCCGATCAGGGCTGAAGCGGCAGCCATGGCAGCGCAGAGGTCAGCGGTGCTGCTGGCCATACCCGCTCCGGGGCGGAGGGGGCTGCGAATCCGGACCTGCCCGCCCCCCGGAATGCCCGCTAGCGCACGCAGGGTCCGGGGGCGCCCGGCGGGGCCCTGCCAGCGGTCAGCCGACCCCAGCCGCGCAACGGCGATCGCATGGAGGTTGACCGGGCACGTGATCAGGGCATCGACGCCGCCTACGGTTCCCTGCACCAGTTCGCCCCACGTTCCCGGTGCCCGGGCTGCGGCAGCCGCGATCAATGGCTCGTCTCCCCCGCAGCGCCGGATACGTGGGCCTCGCCAAAGGTGGCCATTTCAGTCATGATCCGGTGCGCCGCCCCCAGCAAGGGCAGGGCCAGCTCCAGCAGCGGCTTCAACTTCAGCGCCGGCGGCCCGGCTCAGCACGTTGATCGCAGCGCCCCCGTGCAGGAAGTTGAGCACCATCTGGGGGGTCACTTCAGACGGATAGGCGCTTACACCCTC
The DNA here is from genome assembly GCA_035628915.1 of Symbiobacteriaceae bacterium. Lineage (GTDB taxonomy): Bacteria > Bacillota > Sulfobacillia > Symbiobacteriales > Symbiobacteriaceae > JARBUG01. The sequence goes on from DASPIW010000030.1 coordinate 77,219, forward strand.
CGCCGTCACGCCATGGTCGCCGGCAACGACCACCACGGTGGCGGGCGACACGGGCGGAGCCACCTGACCGGTGATCGCGGCCAGGTGCACGGCGAGCTCCTCAAGCCGCCCGAGGCTGCCCAGGGGCTTGGTCAGTGAATCAAGGCGCATGCGGGCACGGTCCGCTGCCAATGCGTCGAGCGGCGGAATCATGCGGGCTGTCTGTTCAATGCTTGTCATGACGTTTCTCTCCCCGGCTAGTCTGATCAGAAGCAGAGGTACATGAGCAGGCCGGTAACGAGGATCAAGTGGGAGGCCCGGTTCATCAGCCGAACAGCAGCGAGAATATCGGCAGCAACCGGTGGGCGCCCGGCGGCGTTCAGGATGGGGCCGGGGTGAGGCTCGCCGTCGTAGTAGTTCAATCCCCCCAGCCGGACGCCCAGGGCGCCGGCCATGGCTGCCTCCGGCCAGCCGGCATTCGGGCTCTTGTGCTTGTGCCCATCTGCCCGGGCCACCCGCCAGGCGGCCCCGGCTCCGCCGCCTGAGAGTGCGGCAGCCAAGACCAGCGCCAGCAGCGTAATCCGGGCCGGAATCCAGTTGGCCACATCATCAAGGCGTGCCGCCACCCGGCCGAAGTACAGGTAACGGTCGTCCCGGTGCCCGATCATCGAATCCAGCGTGTTGATGGCCTTGTAGGCAGCGATCGCGGGCAGGCCCCCCACCAGGGCGAAGATGAGGGGCGCCGCGACGCCGTCGCTCAAGTTCTCCGCCAGGGTCTCCACAGCGGCCCGCGCCACTTCTGACTCGTCCAGGCGCTCCGTGTCGCGGCCCACCACCCAGCTCACCGCCCGCCGGGCGGCGTCTATGTCGCCTGCCGCCAGGGGGCGGTGGACAGCCGTACCCGCTTGCTCTGCCAGACTCCGCCGTGCCAGCAAGACACCCGTTCCAACGGCGGTAACGGCTCCGCCAAGGCGGGGATGGAGCAGCCTGGCCCCCTCCACCACCCCCCACGCGATCGCGGCTGCAAGACCCACTACGGCCATCGTCAGGAGGGCGCCGGTGATCAGCCGGAGACCAGGACGCCCGCGATTGAGCACCCTTTCACCGGAGGCAATCAGCCACCCGATGCCCTGTACCGGATGCGGCAGCCAGCGCGGATCACCCAACACGGCGTCCAGGAGGTACCCTGCCAGTACCGGGAGTGCGCCGGTCATGAGCGCCGCTCCAGCCCCATGAGGGCGTATATGCGCGCCATGTCCAGCGCTGAACGGACGGCGCCGGCCAGCCGGTCGTAGGTCTCCTCCCGGGCGCCATGTGCGGAGCCGTCGGAAGCCGGCGGCGTCAGGCCACGCCGCTGCCACAGCCAGGTGAGCCAGGCTCTGCGCAGCCCGTCGTTATGCCATAAGTCATGGAGGTAGCTCCCCCAGACCTGTCCCGCCTCATCGGCGGCGCCCAGAATCTCGCTGCCTTCCGCACGGCGCAGCAGCGGGCGGGCGCCCGCTCCCACCGCAGTTCGGCCCATGTGAATCTCATAGCCCGACACAAACGTGCCGAGGCACCCCTGAAATGGGCCCTGCCCGTGCAGCAGAACGGCCTCCGCGCGAGTCGTCACCTTTTCGGCGGGGGGAGCGAATTCGGTCTCGACGTCCAGCAGTTCCAGCCCCGGTGTCTCGGCAAAGGCAGATTCGTGACCGCCCGGGTCGCAAACCCGGCGGCCCAGCATCTGATACCCGCCGCAAATGCCCACCACGGGCACCCCCCGTGCCGCCAACCGCTGGATGGCGGCGCCCAGCCCTGCCTGCCAGAGCCAGCGCAGGTCGGCCATCGTGTTCTTGCTGCCCGGAATTACCACGGCGTCGGCAGCCCGTAGTGCTGCCGGCGTCTCCGCCCACACCAACCGGATTCCCGGCGCCCGGCGCAGGGGATCCAGGTCGGTGAAGTTGCTGACCCGCGGCAGGCGTATGGCGCAGATTTTCAAACCGGCCTGGTCATGATCGGAAACGGTTGTGAGAGCCTGGGAATCTTCCGCCTCCAGGTCGATGTCAATATGGGGGAGCACCCCCACCACAGGCTTGCCCGTCCGCTGTTCCAGGAAGTCGAGGGCGGGTTGGAGCAGGCCCCGGTCGCCGCGGAACTTGTTGATCACCAGCCCCGCCACCCGGTCCTGCTCCTCGGGCTCCAGCAGCGCCAGCGTTCCGACAAGTGAGGCAAGCGCGCCGCCCCGGTCGATATCTGCCACCAGGAGGACGGGCGCCCCGGCCCAGGCTGCGATCCGCATGTTGACCAGTTCCCGCTCCCGCAGGTTCACCTCAGCCGGGGAACCCGCCCCCTCAATCACCACCACGTCGTACTGCCCGCGGAGGCGCTCCAGCGACGTGCGTATGGCGGATGCTGCCGCCTGGAACCCCTCGCGCCGGTAGCTGCGGAAATCCATGGCCGCATGGGGGCGCCCGTGAATTACCACCTGCGACTCATGGTCACCGCTCGGCTTGAGCAGCACCGGGTTCATGTCCGCCGTAGCCGCAATGCCGGCGGCCTCGGCCTGGGCGCCCTGCGCCCGGCCAATCTCCAGCCCGTCCGGCGTAATGTAGCTGTTGTTAGACATGTTCTGGGACTTGAACGGGGCCACCCGCCAGCCATCCTGGCGGAAGATGCGGCAGAGCGCTGTCACCAGCAAGCTCTTGCCCACGTTGGAGGCGGTGCCCTGGACCATCAGGGTGCGGGCCGGCATCAGAACTCAATCCCCCTCCGGGCCTTGATGCCCGACTGGTAGGCGTGCTTCACCGCCACCATCTCGGTTACCGTATCGGCGGCTTCGATCAGTTCGGCGGGAGCGCGGCGCCCGGTCAGGAAGAGATGCAGCCGGGGCGGACGCTCCCGAATCAGGCGAAGCAGGTCAGCCGTGCTGACGACGCTGTTCAGGTCAGGATCAGAGACGACGTTGTTGATCTCATCAAGAATCACCAGATCCCAGCGGCCGGACTGAACTTCGGCGACCGCCTGCTCCCAGGCAGCTTCAATGGCGGACTGGTGCTCGGTCAGGGGGCCGACGCGGCGCTCCGACACCGTAAAGCCCAGGCCCAGGCGCCGCAGTTCAAAGTTGGGCAGGTGGCTCAGCCCCTCAATCTCCGCCACCTGCCAGCGGCCCTTGATAAACTGGATCATGATCACCTTCATACCGGCGCCGACGGCTCTGACCGCCTGCCCCATGGCCGCGGTCGTCTTGCCCTTGCCGTCGCCGGTGTTGATGAGAACCAGGCCCCGCTGCTCAGCCATTACCCCGTTCCTCCTTGTAACGCCGGCACTGCTCAAGAAAAGCCTCCATGGCTGCCGGCTGTGTAGCGTGATGTACGTGCAGGTAGCTCGCCACTGCGTGATCGCTGCGGTATCCATCGGCGCGCTCGAACTCGCCGTTGCTGCGGAAGAGCCGCCAGGCCGGCGGTCCGCCGCCGCCCTCCACCCGGCTGTAGTGGAACAGATGGCCGCGGATTCCCAGGGGTTCGGCTGTGCGGTACCCCATCCCCTGTAGGCGGGGCTGCAGCCGCGCCACACCCGGAATGCACCCCGCCATGGGATAGACCACCCCATCCTCCCCCGTCAGCCCTTCGAGCAGATAGAGGTACCCGCCGCACTCGGCCAGAACGGGGAGTCGCCGGAGCCAGGCCGCCATGACCGCCGTTCGCATGGGCAGGTTAGCAGACAGCGCCCCGGCACGCCGCTCCGGGAACCCGCCGCCCAGGTAGAGCCCATGGACACCGGGGGGAAGTTGCTCGTCGGATTCCGGGCTGAAGAACCGGATCTCCACCCCCCAGTGCCGGAGCAAGTCGAAGGTGTCTTCATAGTAGAACCAGAACGCCGCATCAAGGCCGACGGCGATGCGCAGCCCGGCATAGCGCCCGGCGGCAGCGGCGGCGAACGAGGGGTCCGGTTCTGCCATGACGACCGGCCCTGCGGCGTTGGCCAATGCCAGCACCTGGTCAAGGTCCACGTGGCGCTCCACCAGTTCGCCGGCCCGCTCCATCCACCCGGGCAGGCTCCCAGTGCCGCCCGGGAGGGCGAGGCCGAGCCGGTCTTCGGTGACCCGCAGGTGGGCATCGTGATGGAGCGCCCCCAGCATGGGGATGCCGACCGACTCCAGCGCCTCCCGCAGCATCTGGGCGTGCCCCTCGCTCCCCACCCGGTTGCAAATCACGCCCGCGAGCCGGACAGCAGGGTCGAACATGCGAAAGCCCAACGCAATCGCGGCAGCGCTCCGGGCGCAGGCGCGGGCATCGATCACCAGCACCACCGGCGCCTGCAGGAGCTTTGCCAGGTAGGCGGTACTGCCCACTTCGCCTCCCCCGCCGGCCCCGTCGAACATGCCCATGACGCCCTCGATCACCGCCACGTCCGCGCCGGCGGCGCCCCGGCAGAAGCTGGCCTGCACCTGCGCCTGGTTCATCAAATAGGTATCCAGATTCCGGCCCGGGCGCTCGGTCGCCCAGCGATGGCAATTGGGGTCGATATAGTCGGGCCCGGTTTTGAACCCCTGCACGACGAGGCCTCGGTTCACCAGTGCCCGCATCAGCCCAGCTGAGATGGTCGTCTTGCCGGAGCCGCTGTTTACGCCCGCAATCACGATTCTAGGGGTCCCGCGCATCTCCATCAGCCACCTCTCAAATGCCGCGCACCAGGACCAGCAGGTGTCCCAGCGCCGGGTGCCGTTCCACCACGGCATCTACCCCGAAGACCGTGCGCAATCGTTCCGGTGTGAGCACATCAGCCGGTTCACCCGCTGCCACGGCTCGTCCGCCATGCAGCAGGAGCAGCTCGTCGCAGTAGCGGGCGGCCAGGGAGAGATCATGAATCGCCGCAACGGCGGCCATCTGCCGCTCCAAGGTCAGATGGCGAACCACTTCCATCACCTCGAACTGGTGGCGCAGGTCGAGGCTGGCAGTCGCCTCGTCCAGCAGCAGGACGCCCGGTTCCTGGGCAAGGGCCCGAGCTACGGCCACCCTCTGCCGCTCCCCCCCGGAGAGGGTGCTGTGAAGTCGATCCCTCAGGTGGTCGGTCCGGGTCTGGTGCAGCGCCGCCAGGGCCAGGGCGCGGTCCGCGGGTCGCTCCTGCCAGGCCGCTCCGTGGGCATACCGGCCCATCAGCACCACTTCGAGCACGGTGAAATCCAGATCGGCAGACGGGCTTTGCGGCACCCGGGCCACCCGGCGGGCGACCGCCTCCGGGGAAAGACGTCCAATCGGCTCTCCCCCCAGCAAGACTGATCCGGAGCTTGCGGGCAGGAGCCCACCCAACAGGCGAAGCAGCGTGCTCTTGCCCGCCCCGTTGGGACCCACCAGCCCGACCAGGCGCCCCGGGCGCAGCGAGAGACCGACTCCGTCCACCAGCAGGCGCCCGTCCACCCGAAAGCAGACGTCGCTTGCTTCCAGCACGGCACTACCGGAAGTCTGTAAAGGTGACATCTTTGAATTCCTCCGGATAGAGGAGCTTGGCCAGCTCTTCGGCGCCGCGCACATTCCAATGGCTCAGGGTAGAAGTAAGCCGAACCGGCATGGCGTAGACCCGCTTGTTCTTGATGGCCGGTACATTCTGCAGGCTCGGATGGCCAAGGAGTTCCGTGCCGAAGTCCGGCTTGCCGGGCTCAGGCGACCCGACCAGAATCACGTCGGGCTTCAGTTCGACAACTTTCTCGAGCGTGATCTGCTGCCAGCCCTCCAGCCCGGCCTCTGCGGCCGCATTAGTGCCCCCGGCGCGAATAATGATCCCGCCAAGCGTGGTGTTCTTGCCCGGGGTGTTCAGCTTATCGGAGAGGCTGATGACCCGGAGCCGCTGCCCTTCCGGCTTCTTGCCCACCACCGACTCCAGCCGGGCCAGGCGCTCCGATACCGCCTTGATCAGCGCCTCGCCTTTTTCTTCCTCGCCGTAGAGGTGGGCGAGCAGCCGAATGTTGTCGGCATGGCCCTCGATCGAATCCTGCAGGTTGCTCACCACCACCTTAATGCCGGCTTCTTTCAACTGCTTGACCAGATCCTTATTCGCAAACGGACTGGCCACGACCAGGTCCGGCTTTGCGGCCATCACGTCCTCGCTCTTGCGGCCGACCTTTTGCGCTACCTGCTTGGCCTGCTCAGCAATGTTCGAGTACAGCGGGTTGGTGGTGACAGAGCCAACGGCTGCGAAGCGCTCAGGCCCAACCAGGGCCATGGTGATCTCGTCGTAGCCGACGGACAGGGTATGGATGCGGACGGGTTTGGCTTTGATCTCAATTACCTGGCCCTCGGCGTCTTTAACCTGGCGGGGCCAGGCCTGTGCGGCGGGAGCCAGGGCAGAAGCCTTGGGGGCCGTCTCGGAGGCGGCAGGAGCGGCGGCTGGCTTCGTGGCACAGCCGGACAGGAGTAAAAAGGCAAGCGCAGCCACAACCAAACGTTTATGCAAGAGAAGCGTCCTCCTTGGATTACGAAATCAGGATTGAGCAACCATCCGACGCCGGTGCCGGAAAAGGAGCCAGAGAAAGAAGGGAGCGCCGGCAAAGGCGGTGATCACGCCCACCCGAATCTCGGCCGGTTCGACAATCACCCGGGAGACGGTATCGGCCGCGACCAGTAGTGTGGCGCCGCCCAGGGCGCTGGCTGGAATCAGGATCCGGTGGTCAGGCCCGGCCACCAGCCGGAGCATATGGGGCACCACCAGGCCGACAAACCCGATGATCCCGGAAACGGAGACCGCGGCGCCCGTTACGAGGGCGGAGGCGAGCAGCAGCATCCGGCGCACCGTCGGAACCCGCACACCCATGGCCCGAGCTTCTTCATCGCCCAGCAGGAGCAGGTTCAATTCCCGGCTGTACCAAAGCAGCGCGCCGATTCCACCCAGAATCGGCGGTCCGGCCATGCGGACGTGGCGCCAGGAGCGGGCCTCCAGGCCGCCCGACAGCCAGTAGACGATCTCCCGCAGCACGTCCTGGTTGTAGACAGTCATGGTGATGATCAGACTGATCACCGCGCCGAGAAACGCGCTGACGGCCATGCCGGTAAGCAACAGCGCCGTGGGTGAGCCCCGCCCGAGTGCACGGGCGATCCCAAACACGGCAAGCGCTGCGCCCAGCGCCCCGAGGAACGCCATGACCGGAAGGCTGAGCGTCGCATAGCCGTAAACCCCTGCAGCAATGGCCAGCACGCCGCCCAGGGCGCCGCCGGCGCTCACCCCGATGATACCCGGGTCGGCCATGGGGTTTCGAAAGAGCCCCTGCATGGCAGCACCGGCGGAGGCGAGACCGGCGCCCACGAGCGCTGCGACGACCAGGCGGGGCGCCCGGACATGCACCACGATATCCCGGTATTCGATCCGGTCCGGGTTGCCGAACGCAGCCTGGAGGACCTGCGAATAGGGAATCCGAACGGAGCCGTGAGCGAACGCAACGAGCGCCGCCAGCAGGAGCAGACCTGTCAGCAGGCCAATCAGGAGCGGAAAGCGCGGGCGGCCGATTGTGGTCAACTCCTTTCGAAAGAGAAACAACCCCGGCTCTCCGTAGAGCCGGGGTTGTTGCGATTCATACCCGAAATGCACCGCCAGGACAGGGCGCAAACACGAGTAGCGCAACCTCTCCCATTTCGCGAGGAGAAGCCGTTGCTACGTCCCTGGCAGGTCTCCTGACTTCCGGATCAGCACATGCCGGCGTCTTCCCGTCCGAATCGGACAGTGACACGCTGCCGGCATACTCCCCGGTTACAGTGGCGCGACCGTGGCGGATTTTCACCGCCTTCCCTTTTCACCCCGCATGGGGCACCAGGATCGTCTCAGTTATTGTTTGGAGTCTACCATATCGAGTGGAGATCGTCTACCAGATGTCAGCGTTCCGAATGGTCCGCTTTGACTGCCGGCCCCGGGCGAACGCCTCCCGATCGTGGCCCTATGGCAAGCCTTTCGACTGCGCAGGCATCCCTTTCGGGGCCTAAAGGGAAGCCTTTCGACTCCTCAAGCTTCCCTTTCATGGGCCCAAGGTTAGCCTTTCGACTGGCCAAGTTTCCCTTTCATGGCCCTGAGGTGACCCTTACGACTGGCCAAGGTTTCCTTATCGGGACCCTAAGGTAAGCTTTTCGACTCCCCAAGCTTCCCTTTCGTAGCCCTAAGGTTAGCCTTTCGACTGCGCAAGCTTTCGCATGGCAAGGGCGCCCCCGGGGCGTCCTGGTGGTGACTTAACTCTTTTCGGGTGCAGGAGGCTGGCTGGCCGCAGCAACGTCGTTGACCCGCTGCCGCTGGATGCGGTCGCCCAGGGGGACCACCAGCAGCGGCTTTGCATCGGGGTCGGTCATCGAAATGCCTTCGAACCAGAGCGTCGTGCCTTTCGGGGCGTCGATTCCCAGCATCTGCGCCAACTGTGCGAAGCTGAACTCGGCCTCAGTGCCGATCTCATTCCAGGTCAGTTTGGCAGCCCGCGGGTCAATTCGGTCGCAGGGGAGTACTTCCATAAAGGGGGTCCTGGCCAGGTCCGGCGGCAGGCTCGGAATCGCCCCCGGATTGCCCTTCAGGAAGAAGAGGCCGTACGGGAACGGGCTGGTGCCGGCGTGCGCTCCGTTCGCGCTGAGGATCCACTCGCAAAGTTCGGCAGTACACCGCGCCCGGTTGTCATCGTTAACCGAGAAGCCCATGCTTTTGTAGCGGCTATCCCGCACCTTAGAGAGATCCATCAGCCGGTCCAGGCGCCCGGAAAGATCAGGCATGCTCATCGCCCCTTTGCATTGGTGTGGCAGTATATTTTGACGTTAAATATTCGAATCCTCCTTAACGGTGGAGATATTTCTGCTAATCTCTCTCCCAGCTAGGCTGCGCCCAGCCTGCAGGGCGTTGTGGTGACGCTCGGGCGCCATGGGCATGCGCTTCCGGTGATCTCGGAACGCGTTGAGCGCCAACAGCAGCAGTGTCGCCACATAGGGAAGCATTAACGGAAAATGCGCCGGCACACCGGATTGCTGCAGGCGAAGCGACAGGCTCTCTGCTCCCCCGAACACAGCAGACAGGAGAATCAAGAGCCCGATCCACCCCATACCGGACAGCGATGTGTGAACGGTCATCAGTCCGGCCAACGCGCCAGCCAAAAAACAGCCTTCCTCGTCCCGATAGACGACCGAGGCGATCTTTGGGTGGTCTATCGGCGCGTCAATAGAGACAAACTGCGCCTTCGGGTATGCATCGGCGGCTTTCATCATGGCGTCGATGCCCTCAAACCCCATCACGAAAACCAGATCATGCTTCTGGGCAGCGTCGCGGAGCTGACTTGCTAAGTTCTCCGGCTTCAGTTGCCCCTCATACGTCGATAAACGATCAGAGACCGGTTCTTTGTGATCAAGCAGAACACCCCCCATAAAGCGATTCGCTAGTTGACAGGTATATTTGCCGTCGTTATTCTTGGGCTAATGTTAAGCATACTCAGTATATCTGTGTAAAGAAAGTTACGGTAAGAGGAATCGAAATAGACGGGAGAATAATCACGCCCATGTGGCTAATGACAGTTTTTTCTGTCATGTAAGAGCACAATTCGGTTGCGCGTTAGAGACACACCCGGTACGGCAGCTGTTTGAGGCCGGCGTCCGGATTCTTCCCGCTGACGACGATCCGACGACATTCCGCTGCAGCTTAACCGGCGAGTACCTCGTCCTACATAGGCGGTTCGGCTTCTCCGTGGCCGATTTGCAGCAGTGCACGCAATGGGCGTTGGAGCATGCGTTTGTTGACGAACCGGTTCGAGCCGCTCTGCGCTAGCGGGTTCGCGATTCGATCGCCTTGTAAGCAATGACAAAGCGGGCTACAAGGTGATAAACCCTGTAACCCGCTTCGCTCTAGTTGGTGCCCGAGGCCGGACTCGAACCGGCACGGCTGTTAACCGCAGGATTTTAAGTCCCGTGCGTCTGCCATTCCGCCACTCGGGCATATTCTCGCAGCAGTCCAATGATAAGACCATGAGGCTCCAAAAGCAAGAACGCAAAAAACGGGCGCCGCACCGGCGCCCGTTTCCTAATGTCCCTTCTGGTACACGGTCTCGCCCGGATAAATGTAGCCCATCGACTTGGCCAGGTACTCCATGTACTGGTCGCTGGTCATCTGCTGGAGCTTATCGTCCAGCGCCTGCACCTGCCGCTGCTTCATACTCAGCTCTTGATCAAGCTGTGCAGCCCGCGCCCGGACCTCGGTGAGTTGCTTCTCCGTCTCGAAAAAGCTTCTGGCGCTGTATACTGAGAGCCCCGCCAGCACAAAAATTAGCGCGCCCGACAGCCAGTGCCGCCTCAGCAAATTGCGCTTTGGCCGGCGGACTGGTGCGGGCGCGGTGAAGTCATCTTGATGGAAGGCTTGTCGTCTTAGTCTAGCTGAGCTCATTCTTCTTCCTCCCTGTCAGCGGAGTCAAAGAGGCCGAGCGTATCGCCGGGCAGGACAATCACGACCTGATACCCTTTGGATTTGGCTCGGTTGTACAAAGTCGCGACGGTGCCCTGCGCCAGGGAGAGGCGCTTCGCAACGGCTTCGTTGCTCATGCCCATTTCCTTCAGAACGACGACCTGCCGTTCCCGGAAACTGAGCCTTTCGGCACCGCGAATTTCGATGTTCACAGCTGCGACCCGCCTTTAATCCTTGTGCACAGTCTGTGGATATTCTGTGTACAACCTGAGTACATTCTGTGTACAAGATTGATACGGTTTTTATACGTTTCTCGGGAAACGCCGAAAATCCTTCTTGCGCGCTGCAAAAATCTACAGCCAAGCGCGCTGGAAGGATTGTCAGTCACTTTTGCCAGGCCTTATCGACGTTTCGGCGGCCCCGGCGGGCCAAGCAGCCAGTGTCTCAGCCGCCGCTTCAGGCGGCGCTTTGCTAACAGATAGTGGAGCTTCATGAAGCGGTAGGGTCCATTCAGCGGCGTCAGCAGCCACTCGCCGAGCCGATCGAGGAGCTGCCAGAGCCACTGGCCCAGCGCCACGAACCACCGCGCGAGGGTTCGGGCGCCGGCCCACGCCATCCCTGCTATCCACAGCACCGGTGCTACGACGAGGCGCATGATCAGCACGGCGATCAGGTCAGCGATCCACTCCAACGTGTGGATTACCAGCCGGTAGAGCGCCTGGACGATCGGGCTTGCCAGCCAGTAGTACAGACCGATCCCGAGCAGTAACGCGATCACCACGTAGAACCGAATCTCACCCCAGTTGCCGAAGAACAGGGCGCTCGAAAGCGCCAGCGTGGCCACGCTCCAGAACAGCAGGTCCGCTGCTGCTGCCACGAGAACGTTGGGGCGATAGTGGCCGCGGGCCACCCTCAGCAGGTCAAAGAGCGTGCCCAGTACGGCCCCGCACAGCACATTCATGAAAAAGCCATAGAACTGCAGGTCCAGCCGCTGCAAGACTCGTCCTCCTCCCGGCACCCCAGGCGCCTCAGGAGAAAGGTATGCGACAAGCCCTGCGGACAGACCCGGCGAATCGAGCCAGTCCGTTTGCAGGGCCGCTGAGCAGAGCGGCCAACTTAACGGATTGTCGCCATTCGCTGGCCCTACTTTCTTCGCGGTGTGTGCGCGAATTCCTCCGCGTAAACCGCGAAAAAGCACGGGAAAAAGCACCCCGTGCCCAACTACAAAACTTGTACAAAATCCACGCTACCGCAGGAGCCGTTCCAGGAAACTTCTGGTCCGCCCCTGCTTCCCCCCGCGCCGGGGCGTCGAGTACACCAGCGAATTGACATACCCCTCCACGGCGAAGCGGCCCGTCTCCAAATCCAGCTGCTTAATGTTCAAGTCCGCTCCCTTGAGCGTGAGCGTCCCGAGGTGTGTCTCCATAATGATCTGCTCATCGTCATAGCTCTCGACGGCGATCACGCCGGTAACGGTCATCTGCTCGCGGTCCGTCATCTGCAGGCCGTGCCGCCCCTGGGCGCCCCCGGGGCCGGCGCCCGGCATGGACAGGGTATGTACCTCCCTGCGGTCAGTCTTGTTATCCATACCTCGGGAATACCTCCTCACGACGGGGTGGACCATCCCATGCCTATTCTCTTCCTGAAGTGGGTATGAGTGTTTCACAGAATCTCGCTCGCTCGTATCGAACTTTTCGGCCGCATCCACACGTATTGGGGTATAAGTACACCGTTCCCCGATCCGTAATTTCATCGATAAATGTTCCTGGAAATCTTGCGATATCAGAAGGGTTGGTGGGCAGTCTCGGCGAATCCCTCAATAATCCAAATGCAAGATATTTACTCTGTTTACGGTTAATGTGTTATCACATGGTGACAACTACCGCCGATTCGCTTTCCTTGTCGACCCACATGGATTCCGAGCCGTCTCGGAGTGCCTGTCGGGTCGATTTTTGCCCCAAGCGAGTGAAGACGAACCCAGGAGGAGGCGGTCCGATGCATAGTCTCTTGAAGCGCTTGGAAGAGCACCGGCTGAGCGAAAGCAAGCTGACCTGGGAGGGAACCTTCGCCGACTACCTGGAGCTGGTTGCGAAGAACCCCCACATCGCACAGTTCGCCCATGCCCGCATCTACCACATGATCGTGTCTGCCGGTGTCAAAGAGGTTAACGGTGTTCGTCGCTACAACTTCTTCGAGAAGGAACTGTTCGGCCTGGACAAGTCCCTGGAGCGACTGGTGGAGGAGTACTTCCACCCCGCAGCCCGCCGGCTTGATGTTCGCAAGCGCATTCTCCTGCTCATGGGCCCCGTGAGCGGCGGCAAGTCCACCCTGGTCATGATGCTCAAGCGTGGCCTCGAAGCGTTCAGCCGCACCGAAGCCGGCGCCCTGTACGGCATCAAAGGCTGCCCGATGCACGAAGAGCCCCTGCACCTGATTCCCAAGGAACTCCGGGCCGAAGTCGAACGGGAGTTGGGGGTTGTCATCGAAGGTGAACTCTGCCCTTCCTGCCGCATGATGCTCCGGGAGCAGTACAACGGCCAGGTCGAGAAGGTGCCCGTGGAACGGGTTGTCCTCTCGGAATCGGAACGGGTGGGCATCGGCACCTTCAGCCCGTCCGACCCGAAGTCGCAGGACATTGCCGACCTGACCGGCTCCATCGACTTCTCGACCATCGGCGAATACGGCTCCGAGTCCGACCCGCGGGCCTACCGGTTCGACGGCGAACTGAACAAGGCCAACCGGGGCATCATGGAGTTCCAGGAGATGCTGAAGCTGGACGAAAAGTTCCTCTGGAACCTGCTCAGCCTCAGCCAGGAAGGCAACTTCAAGGCCGGCCGCTTCGCCCTGATCTCCGCGGACGAAATGGTCGTCGCCCACACCAACGAAACCGAGTACCGGCAGTTCATTTCCAATAAGAAGAACGAGGCCCTCCAGAGCCGCATCATCGTCATGCCCGTGCCGTACAACCTGAAGGTCAGCGAAGAGGTCAAGATCTACGAGAAGCTGATCGGCCAGTCCGACTCCGGCCACGTCCACATCGCCCCGCACGCCCTCTTCTCGGCGGCGGTCTTCAGCGTCATGAGCCGCCTGAAGGACTCCAAGAAAGCGGGCATGGACCCGGTCAAGAAAATGAAGCTGTATGACGGCGTGGAAGTCGAAGGCTTCAAGCTGAAGGACGTCTACGAGCTCCAGCAGGAGTTCGAGGGAATTGAGGGCATGAGCGGTGTCGACCCCCGGTACGTCATCAACCGCATCTCCTCGGCGATCATCCAGAAGGGCGAAAACAGCGAGAAGTCCTGCATCAACGCCCTGGACGTTCTGCGGGCCCTCAAGGACGGACTGGACCAGCACCCCTCCATCACCAAGGAAGAACGGGAACGGCTGATGATGTTCATCGCCCTGGCCCGTCAGGAGTACGACGAGCTGGCCAAGAAAGAAGTCCAGAAGGCGTTTGTTTACTCCTACGAGGAGAGCGCCCGCAACCTGCTCAGCAACTACCTCGACAACGTCGAGAACTACTGCAACGGCACCAAAATCAAGGATCCCATCACCGATGAACTGCACGACCCCGACGAGAAGCTGATGCGCTCCATCGAAGAGCAGATTGGCGTCTCCGAAAACGCCAAGAAGGCTTTCCGTGAGGAGATCATGATCCGCATCTCCACCTATGCCCGCCGCGGCATGTCCTTTGAGTACCACAGCCACGAGCGGCTCAAGGAAGCCATCGAAAAGAAGCTGTTCGCCGACCTCAAGGACGTCGTCAAGATCACCACGTCCGCCAAGACCCCCGACGCTGAGCAGTTGCGCAGGATCAACGAGGTCGTCGCCCGCCTGATGAAGGAGCACGGCTATTGTGCCTCCTGCGCCAACGAGCTGCTCCGGTATACGGGCTCCCTGCTCAATCGGTAGCGTTCTGCACGGGGCGGGTAGGCACGAAGCGCGGCCGCCCGCCCCGCAACGCCTCTAGCAAGGAGGGACGGTCAGATGGGATCTAGTCGGTTCAGCATCTCCAGGGAGGACTGGTCCCTGCACCGCCAGGGGCAGATGGATCAGGAACGGCATTTGGAGAAAGTGCGCGAGGCGATCAAGAAAAACCTCCCGGACATCATCAGCGACGAATCGATCATCACCAGTGATGGCAAGCGCATGGTGAAGGTGCCGATCCGCTCGCTGAACGAATACCGCTTCCGTTACAACTGGGACAAGCAAGAGCGGGCCGGGCAGGGGAACGGCAGCAGCCAGGAGGGTCAGGTGATCGCCAAGGACGGCTCGGCGCAGCAAAAGGGGCCGGGTAAGGGCAAAGGCGCCGGTGAGGATGAGGGCGAGGACTACTACGAGGCGATGATGTCGGTGGACGAGCTGGGGAACCTCATTTTTGAGGACCTCGGCCTGCCGCACCTCGACCCGAAAAAGCAGCCTGACCTGACGGCCAGGAAGTATCAGTGGGAAGACGTGCGCAAGACGGGCCTGCAGGCCAACATCGACAAGAAGCGGACGATCATGGAGGCCATGAAGCGCAACCTCCTGCATGGGAAGGCGCCCCTGGAGGGCTTCACCCGGCAGGACCTCCGCTACAAGACGTGGGAGGAGAAGTACGAGCCGCAGACGAGCGCCGTCGTCCTCGCGATGATGGACACCTCCGGCTCCATGGGCGAGTTCGAGAAGTACATCGCCCGCGGCTTCTTCTTCTGGATGGTCCGGTTCCTGCGCACCAAGTACGACAACGTGATCATCCACTTCCTTGCCCACTCCACCGAGGCCAAGGAGGTCACGGAGGAAGAGTTCTTCACGAAGGGCGAGAGCGGCGGTACCCGCTGCTCCTCCGTCTATGACCTGGCGTTGCGGATCATCAACGAGAAGTACCCGCCAACTCTGTACAACCTCTACCCCTTCCATTTCAGCGACGGGGACAACCTCTCGTCGGACAACCCCAAGTCCGTGGAACTGGTGAACAAGCTGTTGGAGGTGTGCGCCATGTTCGGCTATGGCGAAATCGACGCCACGGCTGGCGGGCCGGCCTACTACCGCAGCAGCACCCTGCACGCCTTGTTCCAGCGCGAGGTCCACCATCCGCGGTTCACGCAGTGCATCATCAAGGACAAGTCCGAGGTCTTCAAGGCGCTGCGGACGTTCTTCGGGCCGGACGCGCTGCCGGCCATGCAGGGGGTGAGCTAATTCATGAAGATCACCCCTTCGGGCCACAGCGAAATCCAGCCCATGTCTGACCAGGACATGACGGAGCTGCAGGAGGCGATTGACCGCATCGTGGAAAAAGCCCAGGACTTTGGCCTGGACTTCTACGAAATGCGCTATGAGGTCTGCCCGGCAGACATCATCTACACCTTCGGGGCGTACGCCATGCCGACCCGGTTCTCGCACTGGTCCTTCGGCAAGTCGTTCCACCAGATGAAGACCCAGTACGACTACGGCATGTCGAAGATCTACGAACTGGTGATCAACTCCGATCCTTGCTACGCCTTCCTGCTCGACTCCAACAGTCTGCTGCAGAACAAGCTGATTGCGGCGCACGTGCTCGCCCACTGCGACTTCTTCAAGAACAATTACCGCTTCCGGCACACCAACCGGCAGATGGTATCAGCCATGGGCACCTTCGCGAACCGGGTCCTCGAGTATGAGCACGAACTGGGCAGGGCCACGGTCGAGCGGTTCCTGGACGCCGTGCTGGCCATTCATGAGCACGTCGACCCGTACCCGGATTCCGTGCGGACGGCCAAGAACGTCGTGGACAAGCCGGAGACGCGCCCGGAGACGCCCTACGACGACCTCTGGGCGCTGGACAGCATTGGCAAGCCGGGGGCGCCGGCCAAGGCGTCCGAGCAGCAGCGGCCCAAGCCCGCCCCCACTCGGGATCTGCTCATGTTCCTCATGGACAGGAGCGACAGTCTGCAGGACTGGCAGCGGGACATTCTCTCCTCCCTGCGGCAGGAGATGCTCTACTTCCGGCCGCAGATGGAGACCAAGATCATGAACGAGGGGTGGGCTTCCATCTGGCATGCCCGCATCATGCGGGAGATGGACTTGACCCCCGACGAGAGCCTGGAATTCGCCCGCATGCATTCCAGTGTCCTGGCGCCGAGCCGGTTTCAGCTCAACCCGTACCACCTGGGCTTTCACATTTTTGAGGATATCGAGAAGCGCTTCGGTCGGGAGAAGATCTTCGAGGTGCGGGAAGTCGAGAGTGACGTCTCCTTCATCCGCAACTATCTCACCAAGGACCTCGTGGAGAAGCTCGACCTGTTCCTCTTCGCAAAGCAGGGTGACGAATGGCGAATTACCGCCACGGGCTGGCAGAAAGTGCGGGACGGGATCGTCCGGCAGATTACCAACTGCGGCTTTCCCTACATTTACGCGGAGGATCACGACTACCAGCGGCGCGGCGAACTCTACCTTCGGCACGCCTATGAAGATGTGGAATTGGATACCACCTACGTCAGGAAGACGTTGCCGCATGTTCACCACATCTGGCAGCGGCCGGTCCATCTCGAGACCGTTGAAGACGACCATCAGGTCATGTACAGCTTCAACGGGTCAGACGTGGAGCGGAGGGTGCTTTAGCAGCCACGGCGATTTGCGACAGCGGGGGTCTCAGCTTGGGTGGCATCAGCCGCCCTCGACCTGGGGCACCCGCTGTTTTTTTAATTGGCATCAACGGCCGGGATTCTTTGTGAACAGGAAAAATTACGAGTAAACTTGAAACGATCTATGTCCAGTACCTCGGTGTTGTGCTTGGTGGTGAATGGCACGTGGAGAAGTAATGGAAAAGTGGGTGGACACCTTGAACCTAGACAGTCATAGGCTCATCGGCGTCGATCGGCACCTTGCTGCCCAAGTGCAAGTACTCTGGGCAATCATTGACCAGAACCAAATTCTCCGAGCGGTTCTAGAGGCGGCCGCAGGTCTCATGCCGCCTGATTGGTACCTGGGCGCCGGCTGTATCGCCCAGACAGTTTGGAACTACATGTCCGAGCGGGATTTGATGGTTGGCGTCAAGGATCTTGATTTGGTGTACTATGACGCTGCCGACCTCAGTGAGGAAACGGAAAGCGCATATTTACAACGAGTCCGGGAGCAATTCGGCGGTGTCTCCATTCACATTGATGTTAAGAACGAAGCCCGCGTACATCTCTGGTATGAAAAGCGCTTTGGTTATCCCATCAAACCATATTCATCACTAGAGGACGCGATTAACACCTGGCCCACAACCGCAACCAGCATCGGCGTTCGCAGGTCACGAGATGAATCGGTGGTCTATGCACCATACGGCCTCAACGACCTGTTCGCGATGGTCGTGCGCCCGAATAAGAAGCAGATTACTCGCGAGGTCTATGAGGCAAAAGCCAGGCGCTGGCTTGAGTCTTGGCCGAGCCTGCAGATAATCCCATGGTAAGCCTTGGCCGCTGGCGGGGGTGCTAGATCCAAATGTGGAGGAGAGTGCCGGTGGAGAAGCAGTTCAAGCTCACAAAGGAACAGATTAGGCCCCTCGTCACCGGCTTGGGTGGCTGCATCGCCACTGACATGATTACGGTACAGGGATTTCCCGTGCGATTCATGTACCGGGAACAACCGGCCACGAGCGATTGGCCACCTGAGGCCGTGCAGCGCACGGCCTCGTTTATTTCTCCAGGTTAGTAAGAGTTACGTGAGTCACCCATGGATTGGAGTTGCAACGCCTTAGCCCGGGCTAGCGCAAGCAGTTCCTCGGGCTTGGGCGCCGGGAAATGTCGCCCAGCAACTGAAAAATCCTCGCCCCACGTATCGTCTGGCAGCTAATCCGGGTCATCCTCCAGGTGGGGGACGGCGCTTTCCGTCTTGAAGGTCTCAGCCTTCACCTCATAAAGCTCCTTCGCCTCCGCCGCCCTCACGTTCTCCCGGACCTCCAAAATCTGCACAGTCAACTGCCGCCGGCCAAAATCAATGGCCACAGTGTCCCCCGATTTGACCTCGGTGCCGGCCTTGGCCCGCTTGCCGTTGATCGTCACCCGATCCCCGTCGCACACTTCCTTGGCGAGCGTCCTACGCTTGATAATCCGGGAAACCTTTAGGAACTTGTCTATCCGCATTCGCTCTCACCTCTAGACTCTCTACCCAGAAACCGCCCACCATAGTCATCGCGCCCGGACCGCGCCTTCCCGCGGAGACCCGATTCATGCGGGGATACGGCGCGTTGGGGTGGGGTGTCCGCAGCGCCGTTCAGGGGCGAGGTTAGAGGCAGTTGGCCCCGCTACCCGAAAGTATCAGGCGGCGTCGGCGGTGCGTCCCTTAACACACTACCCGATACCGGTTCCGACGCCGCCGCCTGACCGAGGGCCTACTGCCTCTTACCGAGTCCCTGGGGCAGCAAGGATACCCCACCCCAACGAGACGCCCTCGCCCCGTCCCGACATGCAAAAACCGGGCCCCCACATAAGGAAGGCCCGGTCCGGGTGCGTGAACTTACACGCTCTCCTTGAGCTCCTTGCCGGGACGGAAGGCGGGTACTTTGCCGGCGGGAATCTTGATGGTGGCGCCGGTCTGGGGGTTGCGGCCGGACCGGGCAGCACGAGTGCGGACTTCGAACGTGCCGAAGCCGACGAGCGAGACCTTGTCACCCTTGTTCAGGGCAACCTTAATGCTCTCGATGACAGCGTTGATGGCCTTCTCGGCGTCCTTCTTGGTCAGGTCGGCCTTCTCCGCGACGCTAGCGACCAATTCCTGCTTGTTCAAGATTCAAACTCCCCTTTCATGACTTGTGTGGTGAGGTAGAACCCGCTGAGCCGTATTCGGCAAGGCTTTCACGAATTCCTCCTGTAATTTCTAGTGCTGGGCCTATTTTTTCCCGTATTTTTGGGTTATTTCTTCCCGTTTGGCTTCATCCCACAGCTCATCCATCTCCGCAAGGGTCATTTCTGACAGAACTCGCCCCTGTTCAGCGGCCCTGCGCTCAATGTGCTGAAAACGCCGGATGAACTTCGCCGTCGCGCCGGTCAGCGCCACCTCCGGGTCCACCTTCAGCATGCGTGCGAGGTTGACCACAGCGAACAGCAGGTCGCCGACCTCGCCCTCCACTTTATCAGGCGCCGCCCCGAGCACCTCGTCCAATTCTTCCCGAACTTTGGCCACCGGCCCAGCTATATCATCCCAGTCGAAACCGACTTTCGCCGCCTTCTTCTGGACCGCCTCCGCCCGCGAGAGCGCCGGCAGGGCGCCGGAAATCCCCTTCATCAGCGATTCCGGAGGAGCGGCCGTGTCGCCTTTCTCCTGCCGCTTGATGGCCTCCCAGTTGCGGGTCACGTCGTCCGCCGTTCTGGCCTCCACGTCGCCGAAGACGTGCGGATGCCGCCGGACGAGCTTCTCGGTAATGACCTGCACCACGTCGTGCATATCAAAGGTACCGGATTCCCGGGCGATCTGGGCATGGAAAGCCACCTGCAGCAGCACATCACCCAGTTCCTCGCAAATATGCTCCGAGTCGCCCCGGCCAATGGCCTCCACGACCTCGTAGGATTCCTCCAGCAGGTATTTGCGAAGGCTATCGTGGGTTTGCTCCCGGTCCCAGGGACAGCCGCCTTCGGGGGCACGCAGGCGGGCCATCACCTCCACCAGCGGATCAAGCGGCCAGCGCACCGGCGCCCAGCGGCGGGGGTTTGCCTCAATCGGTCTGGATTGCTTGACCGGCGGGAGATACAGGGTTGTGAGGTAGTCTACCCAATCGTAATGATCTAACTCATGCAACATACATTGGACAAGGCGCTCCTCGCCGGGAACGCCGGCTGCGCGTACTAGCGTGGCAGGGTGGTCATCCGGATACCGCTCCATCAAGGCCAGCTTGGCGTCAGAAGCCACGGCCCGGCTATGCATCTGCATGATCACCGCCGGCAGGTCGCCGGAAGGTAGGCGCCGGTCCAGCTGGAGCGCGTCGAGCAGTTCCATGCCGTCCACGGGATCGAGTCCCAGGGTGATCAGCAGGGTATCGAGGAAGGACGGGCCGGTGATGAACTCGACCCGCTCGGGGGAACGGGCCTGAATCAGCTTGACGCTGCTCTCTCCCACCAGCGGATGGCCGGGCACGGCAAAGACGACATCGTCATACTGCAGCACGCGCTCGGCGACGGCCTGGTAGACGTCTTCAAAGGAATGCGCCCGCTCGTAGATGTCATCGCACGTATCAAAAGCGATCCCCATAGCCCGCAGGGCTTCCACAGTGGGGTGAATAGCGGTGCGCAGCAGCACGGGGCGCCCCGACCGGAGCGCCTCCAGGGCGCCCGCCGTCAGGTGCCCGGGACTGCCCGGACCCAGTCCTACAACGGTGATGGTCACGACTGCTGAACCCCCTTAACCTCGCAGCAAACGGTAACGGCGCAAAAGCAGGACTCCCCGCTGAGGGAACCCCGGAATCAGGCCGATGTCGGCCATGGTAATGCCACCCACCGCTAGAACAGCCACCAAATAGACAGCCGCTCCCACCGCCACGACGATCAGGCCGGCCAGCCGGGGGCTGTGAATGACCCGGTGAACGGCCAGGCTTGCCCCCCAAATGGCTACGCCCATCATCGCCGAAGCGGCCAGGGGCTTGACGGCATCGCCCCGCCAGTTGATCCGGAAGCCCATGTACTGACGCAGGGCCACGAGCTGCAGGGCAGCGGCGACCAGGAAACCAACTACGGTGGCGTAGGCTGCTCCGTTCTCGCGATGGCCGGGGAGGCCTGTCCACCACCAGGTGAGCAGCACCTTGACGGCCACGCCCGTCAGCATGTTCCGGACGCTGGTCCAAATCCGCCCCATTCCCTGCAGGGCGCCTGACGACGTCTGCTGGACCATCATGAAAATGCAGGAGAGCGCCAGCGGCGACATGACTGTCCACCCGGATCCCGTGTACAGGATACTGTAGACGTCCCGCCCGCTCACGAGGAGGGCCACGGTCGCCGGCAGGCCGATCAGGAAGGTCAGGCGAAAGGCCGTCCCGGTCCGGTACCGGGCCTGCTCCATCTGGTTGGTAGCGACCGATTCGGCAATCGCCGGCACGAGGCTAATGTACAGAGCGGTTGTCAGGATGGTCGGGAGGTCACGCAGCGTACCCGCGTTGGAGAGCCAGGCTTGCGCCTGCTCCGCCAGGTGCTCCGGAACACCGATCGCCATCAGGCGGTTAATCACAATGGCGCTGTCCGCCAGGCCCATGATCGGCAGGACGGCGCCCATCAGAGCCAGGGGCGCCGCAATCGCCAGGATCTTGCCGAGCAGAAGGCTCACAGAGGCATGTTCATAGCTTGCGACGCCCGGCGCTGTAGTAGCCCAGTTGGCCGTGGGCCGCTGCTTGAGGTAGACCCAAATGAAGTACAGCACCGCCATGCCGATGCCAATCGTATTGCCGGCGTTAAAGGCCGCCGCACCCCAGTGGATCTCCTGGGCCAGAGCGGCGATCAGCACCAGGCTGATGCTGACCCGGGCGAGCTGCTCCACCACCTGGGACATGGCGCTGGGCTGCATCTGCTGCATGCCCTGGTAAAGGCCCCGGAACACGCATAGCACCGACACCAGAAACAAGGCGGGCGCCAGAGCGGCAAAGCCGAGCCAGGCCTCGGGCATGTGGAAAAGGGAGGCCATCCACTTTGCCCCGAACCCGAAGAGCAGGCTGAAAACCAGACCGCTGATGACCAGCATGACCGAAGCGACATGGAAGACACGCCGGGCGCCTCGGTAGTCTTCCAGCGCCAGGCGCTCGGAGACCAGCCGGGAAATGGCCACGTTCAGGCCAACCGACGAAATCGCGAGGATGATATAGTACGCGTAGCTGGGGGGCGTGGCAAGCGCCAGCCCGGTGTCGCCGATCATTGCCTGCGCTGCAGGCCGGTGGACCGCTCCCAGAAGTTTGGTAACCAGCTGAGCCATGGTAATCAGCATGGCCCCGCGCATAAAGTTCTGCACCTGCGTTTTGGACTGCAACGTAAAAGCCCCCTTGCCTCTCCCAATCATAAGGCAAGGGGGCTTCCAAGTCTAGCCACGCACCCGACGGCGGCCCCGCAGGGCGCCGAGCAGGGCACCAAAACCCGGCAGCCGTTCGAGGTCCTGCAGTTTCACGCCGCCCACCGCGAGCAGCGCCAGCCCGTACGCGGCGCCGCCCACGGCAATGAGCACCAGCGTCTGGAGGTGCCCACCGGGCGCCCACCGCCCCAGCGGCCCGCGAACCACCGCAATGGCACCGGCCATGGCAAGCGCCGCCGCCGCCGGCTTGATGACCATGCTGCGGGTCTTGAGCGTGCGCCCGAGCAGCTGCTCCACGTTGACCACGTTCAGGAGGGCGGCGACAGCGAATCCGACCGCCGTTGCCCAGGCTGCGCCGTTGATGCCATATGGGACTGTCCACCAGGCTGTCAGCACGCCCTTGATCACAGCCCCAATCAGGAAATTGCGTAATGGTTGCAGTACCTTGCCGGCGCCCTGCTGCACGCCGGACGTGGTCTGCTGCAGCATAATCGGCCCCACGGCCCAGGAGATGGCCGCCATGACCTGCCCGCCGCTGGTGTCGTTAAAGAGCAGCGAATAAATCCCTGTAGCCAGCACATAAAGTCCCGCTTGAGCCGGAATCGCGATCAGGAGGGTCATGCGGTAGGCCTGCCTCGCCCGCTTGCGGGCGACATCCGTCTGGCCGAGCGTCAACGCCCGCGTGATCGCCGGCAGAATGCTCGTATAAATGGCCGCGGTGAAGACCGCCGGCAGATAGGCAATCATGAAAGCGTTCGTCAGCAGACCGTACTGGGCCTGGGCATCCACATCGGGCACCCCGGCGGCCTGGAAGGCCCGGAAAACAAAAAAGGTGTCGGCCTGCATCATCAACGGAACGACGGCGCCCGATACCGCCACGGGGGTCGCCACCGCAAGAATCCGCCGAATCAGGCGGCGGGAACTCTCCGGGGTGCGCGGCCGGATTTCTTGTACGTCGGCCGGAACTACCCACATGTCGTCCCGGCTGCGCGAGGCCAGGAACAGCAGATAAAGCAGTCCGGCAAGAGCGCCGATCACGTCGCCGAAGTTGAAGCCTGCGGCGCCCAGCGCCACGCTCTGGCGGACAAACAGGTAGGTAAAGACGGTGCCGGAGCCCACCCGCACGACCTGCTCAACAATCTGTGAGACGGCGTTGGGCGTCATGCGCTGGAAGCCCTGGAACAGGCCCCGGTATGCAGCCATGACCGACGTAATGAACAGGGCGGGCGCCGTAGCCCGGAAACCTGGAACTGTCTCCGCCAGGCTTTTGGAGAAGAAGCCGGCAATCCAGGGGGCGCCGAACCACATGACCAGCGACGCCGCCAGTCCCAGAGAGGCCATTAATAGCAAAGAGACCCGGAAGACACGTTTGGCGCCTCGTACATCGCCCAGTGCCATGCGTTCAGCCACGAGCCGGGAGATGCCGATGTTGAGCCCGACTGAGGTGAACGAGAGAATCACCTGGTATGTAGTGAGCGGAACTTGCGTCAGGCCGATGCCTACCGCCCCAAGCTTTCCATCGTATGGGGCGAAAATACGGGCGATGACGGGCTTGTACAATGCACCCAGCAGGCGGGAAATCAGCGCTGCGAGTGTCAGCATCAACGCACCGCGCATAAAGCTTTCAGTTTTCCGATTCATCGCGTATGACAACTCCGGCCCTTCAACTCCCTCCCCCAGGGAAGGGGTAATGTGTGCCTTTCCCATCGTAATCCCGACATTGCGGCGCGTAAAGGGGAAAAAAGAGAGGTGAGAGGAAGGCGACAACCCTCCTCTCACTTCACACATACTACTGCTCCATCTGCTTGGCCAGAAAACCAGCGGCGGTTTCAGCGAGCTTGATCTCGGTCTCGGTCATCTGCGCGTCTGGTTCACGCGAACAGATGATCACCGCACCGATGGGATCGCCACCCGAAATGATGGGCGCTATCACATAGGCTGAGAAGCGGCTGTCGTCCTCATCGTCGCCGATGAGCGAACCGCGAGCCTTGTTGTCACCGGGCTTGTTCACGACGAGCGCCTTACGGTCTTCCATAACACGCTCTACAAGCGAGCCAACCGCCTTGTTCAGGAATTCCTTCTTCGGCGCGCCAGCGACAGCTATGATGGTATCGCGGTCGGCAATCAGTGCAGTGTGCCCGATAGCCTCGTAGAGAGAGTCGGCGTACTCCTTTGCGAAGTCCCCCAGTTCCCCGATAGGCGAGTACTTTTTGAGGATCACTTCACCATCGCGATCGACGAAGATCTCCAGAGGGTCGCCTTCCCGGATCCGCAAAGTCCGGCGAATCTCCTTGGGGATGACAACCCGGCCAAGGTCGTCAATTCTCCTGACTATTCCCGTGGCCTTCAAGTACAACCCTCCTCTTCTAGGCTGCGACTTCGGCTCGGTTGGTGATAGTATACGGCAGGGCTTACAACTTCTATTCATTTTTGCCAGCGCCGATTACTCGCACCGATGCCGCCCGAACTAGATCTTTGTTGCTATCCGGCAGAACCGGGCCGCGTAATCTTCGCGCCCTTCTCCAGTTCGGACAGCCACTGCTGGTACTCACGCTCTTGCTTCTCGGACAGAACCCGATTGAGCACGTCGTCATGAACCTTCTCATACGACAGCAGCCCGGCCCCTTGCCGATCCTTCACCAGAATGATGTGCCAGCCGAACTCCGTCTGCACCGGGTCGCTGGTCCGGCCGGGATCCATGCCGAATGCGGCATCAGCAAACTCCTTGACCATGCTGTCGCGGGTGAAGTACCCAAGGTCGCCGCCCAGTCTGGCGCTGTCAGGGTCCACGCTGTACAGGCGGGCCAACTCAGCGAAATCACCGCCGGCCTTGGCCTTGGCGGCAATCTCCTGCGCCTTCCCCGCCTGATCCAGCGGCACCAGAATGTGCGCGGCCCGGATCACATCCTCCCTGTAGTTGTATAGCGTATCCTTCTTCTGCTCGTAATACGCGCGGAGTTCCTCGTCGGTCGTCTGCACTGCAGCCTTCTTCTTTTCCACCATGGCCTGCCCCACGAGGAAATCCTTCAGGAAAGCTGCGATTTGATCGTTCGTCAGCCCCAGTTCCGCAAGCTTCCGATTGACCTCATCCCGAGTCAGGTACTGCCGGTCCAGCGCGCCAAAGAAGCGCGCCATTTCGTTCTCGACCTGCTCGTCGGTGACCTTCACGCCTGCCTCCGCGGCCTGGTCGCGCAGAAGCAGGTCGCGCACCATCTGATCCAGGACTTGCTCCTTGCTGGCCGAACTGTCCATGGGCTTTTGGAAGAACAGCTCGAAGATCCTGAGCCGCGTGTTGAAGTCGTCCTTCGTGACAGGGCGGCCGTTTACGATAGCAAGCGTGTCCTCACTCAGCTTCGGCTGGCCGCAGCCGGACAGAACCACCGCGATGATTGCGGCCAAGAGGATCACAGCGACAGAACGCTTTGCCAATGTAGTCTACCTCCTCTGCTCGACAAGCAAAACCCGGCCAGAAAAGGCCGGGCTCACTTTTACGTTCTGTTCAATTTTATCACCGGGCGACCTCCAGGGACAACGACTGCAAATTGGCAATCAACTCCCGCAGCACCCTTAGCAGGGAGCGCGGATCCAATTGTGCCACGTTGACGGAGAACTGGGCAACCTTGATGCCGCGCGGCACTGTAATGCGCCCCTTGAACTCCGGCTTGCGGTTCAGCAGGACCAGCCGCTCCAGCGGGACCTTGCCGGCGGCGCCGGGCAGGAACTTGACGGTCACGGAGTCTTTGAGCTGGCTGAGTGCCGTAATCCCCAGCGACCCACACTGCACTTTCAGCGCTGCGATGTCGAGGAGGTTCTTCACCGGGTCGGGCAGGGCGCCGAACCGGTCGACCAGTTCGGCAGCCACGTCCTCCACGTCTTCCAGGCTCCGGATGGCGATGATCCGCTTGTACGCATCGATCTTCTGGCGGGCGTCGGCGACGTACTGGTCGGAGATGAACGCATCCACCTGCAGTTCGATGGAGGGCTGAATCTCCTTGACCGGCGGCGCCTCGCCTTTTAGCTCACGCACCGCTTCCTCCAGCAGCTGCGTGTACAGGTCGAAGCCGACCGTTACGATAAAGCCGTGCTGTTCCGGGCCGAGAATGTTGCCGGCGCCCCGAATTTCGAGGTCGCGCATCGCGATCTTGAAACCGGCGCCCAACTCTGTGAAGTCCTTGATAGCGGAGAGCCGCTTCTCGGCGACTTCGGTCAGTACCTTGTCCCGCTTGTACAGGAAGTAGGCATAGGCCAGCCGGTTCGAACGTCCCACCCGCCCCCGCAGTTGGTAGAGCTGCGACAGGCCAAGGTGGTCGGCATCATCCACGATGATCGTGTTCACCTGCGGAATGTCGATGCCGTTTTCGATGATGGTGGTCGCTACCAGCACATCGTACTCGCCTTCCAGGAAATCGAGCACAATCTGCTCCAGCCGGTCCTCCTTCATCTGCCCGTGACCTACGGCAATGCGGGCTTCCGGCACCAACTGCTGAATGCGGGACGCCACCTTGTCGATATCCTGCACCCGGTTGTGCACGAAGAAGGTCTGCCCGCCCCGGGCCAGTTCGCGCCCGATGGCATCGCGGATCAGTTCCTCGTCGTACTCAGCCACAAACGTCTCCACCGGATACCGGTCTTCCGGCGGGCTGGTGATCACCGACATGTCCCGCATGCCCACCATGGCCATGTGCAGGGTCCGGGGAATCGGCGTTGCCGACAGCGTCAGCACGTCGATGTTCGCCTTGAGCTGCTTGATGCGCTCCTTGTGCTGCACGCCGAAGCGCTGCTCCTCGTCGACGACCAGCAGGCCGAGGTCTTTGAACCGCACGTCTTCGCCCAGCAGCCGGTGGGTGCCCACCACCACCTCGATGGTGCCGTCCGCCAGGCCTTTGAGCGTCTCGGCCTGCTCCTTGTTGCTCTTGAAGCGGTTGAGCACCGCCATGTTGATCGGGAAGCCCTCCATGCGGCTCTTGCAGGTGGCGTAGTGCTGCTGCGCCAAAATGGTGGTCGGCACCAGAATGGCGACCTGCTTGCCGTCGGAAGCGGCCTTGAAAGCCGCCCGCAGGGCGACTTCGGTCTTGCCGTAGCCCACGTCGCCGAGGAGCAGGCGGTCCATAGCCTGGGGCGTCTCCATGTTCTGCTTGATCTCTTCCACGGCCTTGAGCTGGTCGGGCGTCTCCTCGTAGGGGAACGCTTCCTCGAACTCCTTCTGCCAGACCGTGTCGGGCGGGAACTTGTAGCCCGGGGTCGCCTCGCGAATGGCGGCCAGGCGCAGCAGCTCAGCGGCCATTTCCCTAATCGATTCCTTGACTCGATTCTTGACCTTGGCCCACTCGGTGCCGCCCAGCTTATTCAGGCGGGGTTCGTGGCCCTCCGATCCCACGTACTTTTGAATCTGATCGACCTGCTCGGTGGGGATCTTGAGGCGGTCCGTGCCTTCGTACTTGATCACCAGATAGTCCCGGGTGGCGCCCAGAATCGTCTCGGACTGGACGCCCATGTATTTGCCGATGCCGTGCGTGGCATGCACAACATAATCGCCGATCTTCAGGTCCTGGTAGCTGATGACCCGGGCGACCTCCCGGCTGGACGGCCCGGCCCCGGAACTGGTCTGTCCCGCCGGACCGGCCAGGGCCCGCCGGCGCTTTTTGACGCGGCCGAAGACTTCCCCGTCGCTTACGAGCACGACGCGGAGCCCGGGCCACTGGAACCCACCTTCCAGGGAGCCGACGCCGACCCAGGCGGCGCCGGGCAAGGGTGCGGGAACGATGGTGCCGGCGCCCGCCCCGCTTTCAATGTCGGCATCGCGCATGAGGTCGCGCAGGCGCTGCTGGCGGTCAGGCGTGGCGGTCATCACGACAATGCGGTAATGCTGCTTGCGCCAGCGCTGGAGTTCTTCATGGAAAAGCGGCCACTGGCCATGGAACTCCTGCATGGGGGTAGCGGATATGCCCACTTCGTTCTGGGGGTGAATCCCCGGCACACCCCGTCCCAGGGCGCTAAAGTGAATGGCAGTGTGCTGGCGGAAGCGCTGGAACAGCTCCATAAAGCCCAGGTAGAGCCCCAGCTGGCCGGGCAGCAGACCGCCTTTCTCCATCATGGTCGTCTGGCGGTCGGCGTCGCGCAGTTCCGTTTCCGCACTGGCGTCCTTGATACGCGCCGGCTCGTCGACCAGTACGAGCAGCCGGCCGTGGAAGTAGTCCATCAGCGTCTCGAGGTGGTCGTAGAAGAAGTTGGCGTACTGCTCGAGCCCCTCGAAGTAAATGCCTTCCTCGAGCTTGGCCAGGTGGTTCTCCACCCGCTCCTGGAGCTTGGCGGAAGCATCTCCGGCGTCAAAGACAGCCTTGGGCACGGCCTTCTTGCCCCGGCCCCTGGTGGGTTTTCCTTCCTCCTCCGCCAGGTCGGGTGCCTCCGCGGCGGCCTGCTTCGCCCGCAGGCGGCGCAGCCGTGCGACCGTCTGGTCCAGGTCGTGCCGAATCCGCTCGGCGGCGGGTGTCAGGTCCCCGGGCGGCAGAATGAACTCCCGGGCCGGCCCGATGGATACCTGCTCAATCTTGTCGATCGTGCGCTGACTGGCCGGGTCAAACTGCCGGATCTCATCGACCTCATCGCCCCAGAAGGCGATGCGGAGCGGGTAGTCCAGCGACAGGGGGAAGATGTCGACGATTTCGCCCCGGACGGCAATGTGGCCCTTGCTCTCCACCATGTCCACCCGCTCGTACCCCTGCCGCACGAGCCGGGCCACGAGGGCGTCACGGCCCAGGGCAACGCCGGGCTTGAGCGTGAGCAGGGCGCCGGCGAAGACGTCGCGCGGGGTCAGTGACCGGTACAGGGCCGCCGCGGGCGCGACGACAATGGGCGTCTCGCCCCGGGCGAGCCGCTCCAACACGTATAGCCGTTGCCCAACCACTTCCGGGGAGTGGGCAACGACCTCGAATGGCATGTATTCCATGGGCGGAAACGAGACCACGTCGGCGTCGGGCAGCCAGGTGGTCAGATCTTCCCGAATTCGCTCGGCCTGCTGAACCGAATTGGTAACAACCAGGCATGGCCGCCCCGTCTGCCTATGCAGTGCGGCCATGACGAATGTCTTGAGGGAGGCCGACACGCCATAGACCATCTGGTCCGGAAAGCCGCGTTTAATGCCATCCAGTAGCGATGTGAATTCCGGGGCACCTGTAAGCAGCGAAATCAAGCTTTCCGCAGGCATCCGCTGAGCCTCCTGTCGGGAAACAGCGCAAAGGGCTCTAGCCCCGTGACAGGGGGGCTACAGCCCGCACCACTCATGGCCAATTGGCATGTGTTGGCAAATATGCATCTGGGCTCATTATACCGACCGCGATCCGGCATGGTCAACATCCCCCCAGCCGGGTTGTGCGCCGCCTGTGGCTATACTGTATCTCATATGTCGCATGGACGCGTCACATCACCGCCGGGCGTGGACACCGGCGCCCAGCGTAGGCAGCACCAGATAGACGATTGCTGCGTTATAGCCCGTGTGCAGAAGGCCCGCGGCGATGTAGGCCCACCACCAGCTGCCGAACGTGTCGGCGACGAGCATCGCCACGCTGCCAAACAGTCCGTGGCCGGCGAAGGTCAGTACACCGAGGAAGAAGGCGTCGTTCTGCCCCCGCCAGATGTCGTAGGCAAATTCCAGGGCGCCGAACAGCAGGTGGAGGAAGAGCATGGGCGTGTCCGGCAGCGTCGCCACAGCCGCCAGTTTGGCAGCCTCTTCCCACCAGGGGACCAGCGTGACGGCGGCCCGCCCGCCCAGGGTCCGGTACAGGGTGCGGTTGCCCAGGTACGCCGCAGCGGCGGCACACAGGCTCAGGAAGAGAAGCTTTGTCATGGTAGAGAGTGTACCCAAAAAACGCAGCGGGGCACGGGAAGACTCAGGCTTTCTTGAGCAGCACTGAACTCGTACCGAACGCGAAGAGGAAGCCTGCAAGAGCACGTACAGTGACCAGCAGGGCGCCGCTGGTCCCGGCGGCGGCCAGGAGGATGGTCTCCTCAATTACGGCGTGGCAGATGCCCACGAATACGCAGGTGACCGTCAGTTCTGCCCGGCTGAGCATTCCTTCTTCCCCGACCTGCAGAATGACCCCGGAGCCGTACGTCACCCCGACGGCCAACCCGGCCGCGACGGGCAGCCCCGCATCGTCCCACCTTGAGCCCCGACACGGTCCCCTTGGTCAGCGAAGCGCGCAGCTTGCATGGCAGGGCCTCCCCTACTCGGCGCTGACGCGCAATTTACGGGTGCCGTGCGGCCTCGCCGCTGCGCGGCGCCGCACTAGACTAGCCGTTAAACTTGGTCCCCGCTTTCAGCGGCCCTTCGGTCAAGAAGGCCTCAATCGCCTCCACCGCCCTGGGAATCACCTGTGCGACGGTAGCCGCATCGTCGGGCTTGAACGGCGCCAGGACCCAATCGGGCACCTCCCAGCCGGGGTCGGGGCGCCCAATGCCAATGCGCAGCCGGGGAAACTCCTGCGACCCGAGTTCCTGAATCGTCGACTTCATGCCGTTATGGCCGCCGGCACTCCCCTTCTCCCTAATGCGGAGCTTGCCCGGCGGCAGATCCAGGTCGTCGTACAGCACCAGCAAATCGGCGGGGGCAATCTTGTAGAAATGGACGGCAGGCGCCACGGCCCGGCCGCTCAGGTTCATGTACGTCATGGGTTTGAGGAGAATCACCTTCTCGGCGGCGTCGCCCCAGCGCATCTCCCCGTATACCCCGTGAAACCCGTTCCGGTCAATGGCAACGCCGTGCTTGCGGGCGAAGGCGTCCAGCGCCATCCAGCCCACGTTGTGGCGAGTGGCGGCGTACTTTGCTCCGGGATTTCCAAGACCCACGATCAATTTCGGCATGGCCGCTTCTCAACTCCGGCAGATGATTAACATCCTTTACTTTACCACATGCACTGCCGGGCAGAAAACAAGCAGGCCGCCAGTGGGCTGGCGACCTGCTGTCTTTTCAACTATGCGCCGGCGGTGGTCACGTCGGCGGTGCCTTCGCCGGGGATTATGGTGGCAAGCGGTGCGTCGATGTTCAGCACGACTACATCGGGAGCAAGCATGATGCGGGCGCCGTTCGGCGCCGTCAGGTCTGCCACAGAAATGTGGTCGCCTTCTTCGTAGGCGGCCAGATTGACCGTGACGGCCGAGGGAATGTGGTCGGGCTCGCATTCGACTTCCACTTCGTGAATCTGATGGGTCATAATCAGCCCACGCTTGGTAATCTGATCTTCCCCAAAGAAGCGGATGGGGACGCGGACCCGTACTTTCCGGCCTTTGGCCGGCTGCATAAAGTCGACGTGGATATAGTCACGGAACTTCTGATCAATCTGGATCTCCTTAATCAGCACCGTGTGCAGTTCGTCCAGGCCTTCCAGGCGAATCAGCTGGTTCCGGGCGCCCGTCTTCAGAGCATCACGCAGGGCGACGCCTGGTACGCTAATCGGGGTGGGCTCCACCCCCTGGCCGTAGATCACAGCGGGCACGAACCCCCGCCGGCGGGCATCGTTGCGGGCGCTCTTGGTCCGCCCCCGGGGTTCGCAAGACAAAGTCACCAACGCAATCCGGACCTCCTTGAACGGCCCGACGTGGGGCGCGGGCCTTTGCCCTCAGTCTTCCCCATTGCCAGGGGGATTAGACCAACCCCTGGGTTAAGGGCTGGTCTGAGAGTTTCCCGGGCAGGGACAGCCCGTATTCAAAGGCCCTTATGCGCCCTGTGCGTTGGAGGCTCGTCCGTCAGTCCTCGCTTGTAAGCTTAGGTTCCTCATCAAATATCTTCGAGACGCTGAGGTCTTCGTGGATGCGAATCATCGCCTTGGCCATCACCGGGGCGACGGAGACGATCTTCAGGCGGTCGCCAAGAAGTTCTTTCTTGACCGGGATGGTATCGGTCACTACGATCTCTCGGAAGGGGCTCTCGGCCAGGCGCACGTACGCCTCGCCGCTAAAGACGGGATGCGTGCAGGCGGCATAGACTTCCGTCGCGCCGAACTTCAGCAGCGCGTTGGCGCCCTGGACAATCGTGCCCGCCGTGTCGATCAGGTCGTCGATCATGATCGCCTGCTTGCCCTTCACTTCGCCGATGATGTTCATCACTTCAACGGCATTCGGCTCGGGCCGACGCTTGTCGATGATGGCGAGGCCAACACCCAGCCGCTCGGCCAGCTCACGGGCCCGGGGCACGCCGCCGCTGTCCGGCGAGACTACGATGGCGTTCTGCAGATCCTTCTTCCGAAAGTACTCGGCCAGAATCGGACCAGCCTGCAGATGGTCGACCGGTGTGTCAAAGAAGCCCATAATCTGCGCTGCATGCAGGTCGATCGTCAAAAGGCGCCGGAAGCCGGCCGTGGTGATCAGGTTGGCCACGAGCTTGGCCGTGATCGGTTCCCGGCCCCGCGCTTTGCGGTCCTGCCGGGCGTACATGTAATGGGGGACGACGGCCGTAATGCGGCGAGCGCTGGCCCGGCGCAGCGCGTCACCGATAATCAGCAGCTCCATCAGATTCTCGTTGACCGGATCGACGCCGGACTGGAGCACGTAGCAGTCCGCTCCGCGT
This sequence comes from Symbiobacteriaceae bacterium, assembly GCA_035628915.1. Taxonomy (GTDB): domain Bacteria; phylum Bacillota; class Sulfobacillia; order Symbiobacteriales; family Symbiobacteriaceae; genus JARBUG01. Next base: position 110,118 of record DASPIW010000030.1, read on the forward strand.
ACGCTTTCGTTAATGTCCACCCTGATCTCGCCGTTGGAGAACCGTGAAACGTTCATGTCTCCAAGGCTGATCCCCATGTGCTCGACAATGGCCTTAGCCAGGGGAAGGTTTGACCTGCCAGAGAAGATCTTCAGCTTCCGATCCGGATAGGGTACCACCCTCAGACGCCCTCCCCTACTTGCTCTGTTGCTGCTGCGCTTTCCTGGCCCGGTACTTCTCTCTTAGTGCGGCTGCGCGGCCTTCCTTGACCACGGGTTCAGCCCGCTCTACCGCCAGGGCGTCGGCGGGCACATCCTTGTTGATCGTGGACCCCGCCGCAACCAGGGCTCCGTCGCCTACCTTGATCGGTGCAATCAGGTTGACGTTGGTGCCAACAAACGCCTGCTTCCCAATCTCCGTCTTGAACTTCTCGATACCGTTGTAGTTGGCGGTAATAACGCCCGCCCCAATGTTCGCTTTCTCACCGATTTCCACGTCGCCAAGGTAGGAGTGGTGGTGACACTTCACGCCCCGGGCAACCTTGGCCTTTTTCATCTCCGCATAGTTGCCGACCTCGACATCGCCTTCCAATTCGCAGCCGGGGCGCAGATGGGCCATCGGCCCGATGCGGCAGCCCGGGCCAACGTAGGACTCCTCCACCACCGACTGCTCGACCCGCACGTTGTCGGCAATTCGGGAAGCAACGATGGTCGAGCCCGGCCCGATTTTGCAGTCGGCACCGATGACCGTCTTCCCCTGCAGGAACGTAAACGGCCAGATCACCGTATCTTGCCCGATTTCCACTTCCTCGTCGATAAACGTCGAACGGGGGTCGACAATGGTCACACCGCCAAGCATGTGCCGGTTCAGGATCTCCCGGCGGAAACGCGCTTCCGCTTCGGCAATGGCGATCCGGTCGTTCGGGCCGGTCGCCTCGAACTCTGTAGCTTCCAGGGCGACTTCTACAATCTTGCCCTGCCGGCGCAGAATCGAGAAAGCCGTGGGCAAATAGTATTCCTTCTGCGCGTTCTGATTGTCGATCTGCTTCAGAACCTCAGTCAGGCCTTCCCGCCGGAAGACTACCATGCCGGGCCAAATCTCCCGGATTTGCTTCTGCTCCGGCGAGGCGTCCTTCTCCTCAACGATTTGCAGGAAGCGGCCCGTGGCCGGATCCCGCACGATTCGCCCCAATCCGAAGGGGTTGGAGACTTCCGCAGTCAGCAGGGTAGCGGCAGCACCGGACTCAACATGCCGCTGCATGAGCCGCTGAATCACCGCCGGCCCGAGGAACGGATTGTCGCCGAACATCACCAGCACATGTCCGCCAGCCTTGACATCAATAAAGGGGGCCGCCTGCAAAACGGCGTGCCCGGTGCCCAACTGCTCTTCCTGAACGACATACTTGACCCGGTCGCCGAGATACTCCCGCAGGCGGTCCTGCTGATAGCCAACCACCGTAACGATGTCGTGAAAGCCGAGTCTGTTCGCGCTGTCGACTACGTGGCCGATCATGGGCTTTCCTGCGATGGGATGCATGATCTTGATCAGCTTGGACTTCATACGGGTGCCCTTGCCAGCTGCCAGGACGACCACGGTAATATCCGACATGGAAATCCCTCCTGGGCTTAGTCCGCAGACATTATACCACAGGCGCTATGGTTGACAAAGAAGAAAGCCCCGGGCTGGTGCCCGGAGCTTAGCCTTTTGGGGGTTACATCCCGACTGCGTCCTTCACTTCCGTTTCGCGGTAAGCTTCGAGAACAGCCTTCTGCACAATTTCCCGGGCTTCCGCGGTAATCGGGTGCGCTACGTCCTTGTACGTGCCCTCAGCCGTCTTGCGGCCCGGCATGGCCACGAACAGGCCGTTAATCCCCTCGACTACCCGCAGGTCGTGCACGACAAACTGGCCGTCGAACACGATGGAAGCCAGGGCCTTCAACTTCGTCTCATGGGTGCTCGAAGCCTTGCGGATCCGGACGTCCGTGATCTGCATCTGGAAACCTCCTCAACGAGTTTGTGATGAGAGGTTTCCATTTTTTCCCAAGTTTTTCCTGCCAGGAAACGCAGATTTTAGAATCTGTTCGCCTAAGCTTCGAAATCCGCAAAACGCTACTCCTGTACCTCACGGGCCTGTGACTCTACCAGGGTCACCCCGAACAGTCCGGCACCGCCCGCCATCACGGTAAGCACCAGCCCCGTCAGGGGAATGTGGACCCACCAGGGCAGATGTGCATGCTGCAGCGCTTCCATCGCCCAGACCATCAGCGCGGAAACCACCAGCCCGATGCCGCCAACGCCCCGGAACCACCATGCTGGCCGCTTCGCCATTCCCCATCCCTCCCCGAATCGTCACCAGTCGTTAGGCCGGAACGGGGGAATCACCTGAACGTGATAGCCTTCCCCGCTCAAGAGCGCCAGAATCTGCTCCACGTGCCTGCCGTCCCGCGTCTCCAGCGACAGGTCGATCTCGACTTCGCCAATGGTGACCTTGTTGAGCCAGCGCTCGTGGTGAACGTTAATCACATTGGCGCCAGACTCAGCAACTAGGGCCAGTAGCCGCTGCAGGCCACCGGGACGATCCGGCACGTAGGTGCTCAGCCGCACGTACCGCCCGGCCTTCACCAAGCCTCGTTCAATAATGCGCGAGAGAACGTTGGCATCGATATTGCCGCCGGACAGGACAACGCATACCGGCCCCTGAACGTTGGCCGCCTTTGCCCCGAGCAGAGCCGCCAGCCCTACGGCGCCGGCCCCTTCCACCATCAGTTTGGCACGCTCGAGCAGCACCAGGATCGATTGCGCGATCTCCTCTTCGTCAACCAGCACAATCTCGTCAACGTACTTCTGGATCAGTTCCCAGTTCATCTTGCCCGGGCGCTTGATTGCGATGCCATCGGCTATCGTCCGGACGGAATCCGTGGAGATCAGCTCGCCCTTGCGCTGGCTCAGGTAGAGCGCCGGAGCGCCGGACGCCTGCACGCCGATCACCCTGACCCCGGGCCTGAGGGCCTTCAGTGTCAGCGCGATGCCCGCGATCAGCCCGCCCCCGCCCACCGGAACAAAGACCGTCGCCACATCGGGCAGGTCATCGATAATCTCAAGCCCAATGGTCCCCTGCCCGGCAATGGTCCAGGGGTCATCGAACCCGTGGATGAACGTGGACCCGTTCGCCTGCTGCAGTTCGACCGCCTTCTGGTACGCATCGTCATAAGTCGGCCCATGCAGCACGACTCTGGCACCGTAGCTTTCGGTCGCCGTCACCTTGGTAATGGGCGCCCCTTCGGGCATGCATATCGTGCTGGTAATGCCCAGAGCCTGGGCCGCCATCGCCACCCCCTGGGCGTGATTGCCCGCCGACGCCGCGATGACACCCCGGGCCTTCTCGGCAGGCGTCAGCGACGAGAGCTTGAAAAAAGCCCCGCGCACCTTGAACGATCCGGCTCTCTGCAGGTTTTCCGCCTTCAGATACACGGGCACTCCGGTCTGCGTAGTCAGATTGTACGAAAAGTACAGCGGAGTAGGACGGACATGCCCGGAAATGGCCTGCTGGGCTTCCCGGATCAACTCCAGTGTCACCGTCAACCGCTCGTCACTCCCCCGTTCTCTCTATCGGGCCGGCAAGATCTCGACCACGCGCTCCTCCTCATCCGCATGCACGAGGGTCAGGAGCGATGTATAGCCCTCCACCCGCTTTTTCGCCGGCTCTGCCGTCGTCACGAATATCCCCACACCCGCGACGGCGGCGCCCAGTTCGGTCACCAGGTCGACCATGGCCCGGGCGGTAGCCCCGGCTTTCATGAAGTCGTCGACAATCAGCACGCGGGCGTCGCGCTTGAGCGCCCGCGATCCTACAGTCATCGTGTTGATTCGCCGGGTCGATCCGGAAATGTAGTTCATCGTGAACGAAGGTCCCTCGGTTACACGGCCTTCCCGACGGGCCACCACCATAGGTATGCCCAGAGCCCGTGCCGCCATCAGCGCCAGGGGAATGCCCTTGGTTTCAACCGTGAGGACCGCATCCGCCTGCGCAGTCAGGAAGCGCGAGGCCAGGATCGCCCCAATGCGGGCGCTCCACACCGGATGGGTGATGATATCCGTCATGTAGACAAACCCGCCCGGCAACATGCGGGAGGGGTCCCGGAGGAGACGGCACAGTTCATTCAGCGTCTCTGCCACCTCAATGGCGGAGGGGATTGGCCAGTACTGCACGCCTCCGATGGCCCCGGTATGTGTCCGGAGCAGCCCCGAACTGTCGGCCTCCAGCGCCTCCTTGATCAGCGCCAGATCTTCAGAAATGGTGGATTTGGCGGCGACGAACCGATCCGTGAAGTAACTCAACGGGATCTGCTCCCCAGGCCTCTCCACCAGGATTTTAGTCATTTGGACAAGCCGTTGGCTACGGCTCAGTTTCTGGGTTTCCGTCACCGTCCGTCACCCCCGAAGAAAAACCCCGGCCCTCCGGCCGGGGCGGACGCGATACTAAAGCAGAACAGCCCGGGCTAGTTGCAGATCACTCGGCTTGTCAACGTCAATGCCCACCTCCGGCCAAGGGCAGATGATGACGGCGCCGCGCAAACCCCACATGGTGGAAACCTTCTGCTCCAGCTCAGCAAGAGTCAGGTTGTGGAACAGCAGGTATCTAAGCAGGAAGGAAAAGCCCAGCAAGGTAACCATCTTCATAGGCTTCTTGCGGTAGTCCAGGAATGCCCGGGCTTTTGGCGCCGTGGACTCGACCAGGGCCGGGTTAACCAGGAAGAGGTTCCCCCCGGTGAAGACGCCTTCTTTCAGGTTCACGTAGGTCCGCTTCACATATGGGTATTTCTTCTCGCCGACACTCTTCTCAACAATTGGGTAGTACAAATCAGCCGGCTTTTCCCGGCACAGAGCGATCAGGCCGTCTATGATCTCCCCCGTAATCAAAGGGATATCGCTGGTGGCGATCAGCAGTTGTTCATCCTTGGGCAGTACACGGTACGCGTTGAGAATGTTCTCAATAATGTGCCCGCCACTGGGGACAAACTCCAAGTTCTCTCCGGTCACGTGAGGCTCCAGTTCGCCCGGCGGTGCAACGATGACAATACGCTTTACTTCTTTGGACTGCCGGAGGCCGTCAATTACGTACTGCACCATTGGCTTGCCGCCGATGTCGATGAGCGCCTCATTGGTGGCAGGGCTGACATCCTTTAGTGGTCCTGTGTTGGCTGCGCCAGCCAGGAGGATGACATTGACCGCCATGCCCCGATCACTCCTTTGCTAAAGGGAACACTAGGTATCTTGCCGGAAAATCATGGGGCCAGAACAGACTGATTTCTTCGAGCCGTCCGGAGAAAACTCCTCTTTTCATGCCTCCGGGATACTATGTGCTCAATCCTGATCCTTCCATACAAAACCCCGGCAGGTCCTAACTCTGATACAGCGAATCAATGTTGGAGATATGTCTCGTGCGTGACAGGAGGATTAGGTTATTTGAACAAAAGACATGCGGCTGGAGGCATGGCCGTAATGCTCTGGCTTCTTTCGGCGGTCCCGGTTTCAGCCGGGGCCGTCCAGCCCCAGGGACGCGCCGCCCTCCTGCTGGACGCTTCCTCTGGCCAAATACTATACCAACAAAATGCACACGTAAGGAACTTTCCAGCCAGTACAACAAAGTTGCTGACGGCCCTGGTGGCAGTGGAGCACGGTAAGCTGGACCAGAAAATCACCATCAGCGAACAAGCCGTCGACAAGGCTCCTGACTCCTCATCGTGCTATCTGAACAAAGGCGAAGAGCAGCCCCTTGAGTATCTGCTTTACGGGCTCCTGCTGGCTTCCGGCAACGACTGTGCCGACGCAATCGCCGAAGGCATCAGCGGTGGCAAGCCGGAACAATTCGTCACGTGGATGAACGAGACTGCCAGGCGAGCAGGCGCCACGGGCAGCCACTTTACGAACCCCAGCGGTCTGCATGACGACAACCACTACACAACCGCCCTGGACCTGGCACTCATCAGTCGCGCCGCCATCGCCAACCCCATCGTCCGAAAGATTTCGGGCACAAAAGAGTTCAACTGGCCGGGCAAGAGCGAAGACACACCCGAACGAAAGGGAAACGGCCCCTACTACAACCATAACCAGATGGTCTTTACCTATGACGGCACCGTCGCCGGCAAGACCGGATACACCGAAGAGGCCGGGCTGACGCTTGTCAACGCTGCCGAACGCAACGGCATGGTGCTGATCGGTGTGGTGATGGGAGAGCAACTCAAAGAAATCCAGTATCAGGACATGACCGACCTGTTGGACATGGGATTCGCCGACTTTGAGCGCAAACCGATTGTCATGGCCGGTGCCCAGGTTGCCTCGCTGGCGGTAACCGGGGGCATGGCAACGACGGTATCCGCCGTCACCGGTAAGGATTTCTGGGTCGCGGCGCCCAAAGGCGGTAAACCGCAGGTCACCACTCAACCGCTGCTGGAGGCTTCCGTTGCCGCACCCGTCGAGGCGGGGAAGAAGCTTGGTGAACTTGAGGTCCGTGAAGGCGACCGGCTCCTGGGCACTGTTCCCCTGGTGGCGGGGCAACACGTAGCCGCCAAGCCTGCGACCGGCGCAAAGCTCCTGAGCGGCGCCCTCACGGCCCTGAAGTGGGGCCTGGGCGGTGTTTTGGGATTGTTCGTGTTTCGGACGGTGGTCAAGTTGACCCGGCGCATCATCCGACGGCTGCGCAAGCGCCCGGGCGTGTATCAGGGCACAGGCTCAAAGGCCAGGTCCCGTACTAGCACCATCACAATGTACCGGACACGCGACTAGCATATCCCATAAGCGCGCTCCACCCACCGGTCAATGCTCTCATCCACATGCGCCGCCTCGCTTGGGGCGGCGCTTTCGCGGTTTGCCACCAGCCGCGTGAGGTTCTCCCACATGGGGGTGTCCAGCCGGGGAAGTGGCAGTGTCTCAAGCAAATCCAGGTCGACTTGCGGATACAGGCGCCCTGTCTCCATGGTCATCGCCCGGTAGAAGCGGGTAACGGGCCCAGAGTTAATCAGGCCGAGGAGCGCCCGGGCGGGCACTCTTTCTGATTTCGGCACCAGCAGGTGGATGTTGTTGAGGCAGAAGTAGCCTTCCTCGTCGTATACGGCCCGAATGCTGTCCGATGTCTGTCGCAGAAGGATTTTCGGGTTCTTGTAATACGCCAGGCACCCGCCGCTCTTGACCAGGGAAGGATCGAGACAAACCTCCTCTCCGGCCCAGGAAAGCCGGTAGCGATCGATCTCGCGCCCCGAACGGAGAAGGCGGCCACAGGGCCCCTGATACCCGGGGTTGGCCGAGCGCAGGAGGCTCCGCTGACCCCGTTTGCCGATCAAGCCGCTGTAACTCCGGAACAACTGTCCAACGGTAGCTCCGCCGCCGGCAGATTCCATGACCCGGGCCAGTAACCTCTCCTCCGGCTGGACGATGAGCGGGAAGCGAAGGAGGGGGCCCCAGGCCAGTTCCGTCAGCGGTACCAGCGAGGCCGGCGCAACGTCCAGGTCGGATACCTGGCGGCACACCTTGACGAGGACCCGGTGCCCGGGCGCCGGGCGGCCGCGCCGCACAAAAAGGATCACGCTCTGCCCCACTCGCCCGTGTTTCCAAAAATCCTCACGAATCAGGGTCAACTCGAGGAGGGTGTTTTCCAGCAGCAGCCGCCGAAGGCCTGCAAAGTACCGGCCGGACAAAAACGAATCCGGCACGATGTAGCCGACCAGGCCGCCCTCCCGCACAAGTCGCAGGCCCCGTTCCACGAACAGTGGATATGTGTTGAGCTTGTACTGAGCGGTGGACGGGTAGATCTCCTTCAGCGCCTGGAGCCGCCCGTGGTCCTGCGCAGCAGCGCCCCGGAGACCTGAACTGATGTAAGGGGGATTCCCGACGCACAGATCGTATCCGCCAGGCACCTCATCCAGCAGCGAGTCTGCCAGGCGCAGGTCTACCCCCGGTAGACTGCGGCGGCACGCCTCAAGGGCGACACCATCGGAGTCCAGGCCGGTCAGCCGGTCGAGACGGTACGGGAAGGCCTCGGAGGCCCTGGTCAGGAACGCACCGTTGCCGCAAGCGGGGTCAATGACCGTTCGCACATCTTTCATGTATGCGCCGGCTCGTCGGAGCATGTAACGCACGACAACATCTTCCGTGTAGTAGGCGCCGGTGGCCCGGTGCGCCCCCCGCTCCCGGCTGACGTTCAGGGTTCCGTCCGCCGACACCCGGACCACCCGGCTGAGCATGGCCTGGTACAGGGCCCCCGCCGGATCAGCCGTGTCGCCGTACTCCCGGCGACACCAGTTATGGAGCTGGGCTGCTTCCGACTCGGTCAGCCCGGGTACACTAAGCCCAGCCAGAATCCGAAGCAGTGCAGACCTGACCTGTTCGCCCGGGTCGGGGCCGGAAGCCTCTGCGCGCGACGCCAGCAGCTGCATGGCCCGGTCGAGGTCCAACACAACCCCTCCTAGTTGATTGAACTGGCCGCAAAGGCGCGGTACCCTAGTAGCTCCAACTTGCGCCTGAGCCCGTGGGCCACATGCTCGTCGGGCAGCAGGCCGAATACGGTTGGCCCCGCCCCGGACATTAATGCGCCGAGCGCCCCCTCCTGCAGCATGTATGTTTTGAGCGCCGCAATTTCGGGATGGCGCGGCAGCATGACCTGCTCAAACACATTTCCGAGCTTCTTGGCCACCTGCAAGGGGTCCGTCCCGGCCAGCGCGTTCTCCATGGCATCCACGTCAGGACGCACAACGTGGGGCAGTTCGTCGAACAGCCGATACACGTTGCCGGTAGACTTGGCGACGCCTGGAGTGGCTAGCACTAACCAGAGCGGCGCCCCGATCGGAACCGGCCTGAGGCGCTCTCCAATACCCTGCACTCTGGCAGGGCGCCTCTTAATAAAAAACGGTACGTCCGCGCCAAGCCATACGGCCAGGCGTTCCAGTGCTTCATCCGAAAGACCGGTGGCCCACAAGGCGTTCAGCCCCTTGAGGACGGCGGCTGCGTTGGTGCTCCCTCCCGCCAGGCCGCCGGCCACGGGGATTACCTTGTCCACCTCAATCAGCGCACCACCGGAGTATCCCGTCTCCGCCTTGAGCAGCTGTGCGGCCTTATAGGCCAGATTCGCCTCGGGAGGTCCCTCCACAGGCGGATTGCATACGACATGAATTGCCTCGGCCAGCGTGACCCGCACGGTGTCTGCGAGGTTGATTGGGAGCATCACCATATCCACGTAATGGTAACCGTCCACGGGCCGCTTTCCGAGCACATTCAGCGCCAAATTCACCTTAGCGTAGCTCTGCAACACCAGGCTCTCCACGTTATCGACCCCTGTCAGCAGTATCCCCTGCAAATAACATTAGCCTAAGAAACGGAAAACAGCCAGGGCTTGTCCCTGGCTGTCGGACTCTATCTTAACGGGAGTGGGCCTCGATTTTGGTTTCCTGACCACCCATTGGGCAGATGACGAGTTCGACGGCCTCTGTCAACAGGTCCGCGTAAGTGTAGCTGACACGGCGTTCGCTTTTGTCGGCCTCCTCAATTTTGACTGTGAAAATATTGGGGTAAGCCCCTTCAAGCACGCCTTCCCGCTCCACTATCTTACGACGGCCCCTGTTAGCTTTCAGGCGGATTTTAGCTCCGACGTGGGATTCGAGGTCCTTCTTGATATCCGCAAGCATGCTCTTGGGAGCCAAGTGAACACCACACCCTTCCAGCAGACTGGCACCGATGACCGGGGGGTTTGTCCAACGGCGAAAACCCCGGCCAATGGTCATTATACCAGCGCCGGCGGGACAGGTCAAGGAAACGTATTATTTTAATAGTGGACGGCCCTCTTGTCAAGCACTTGTCTCGTTTACCCGTAAATCCGCAATGAAACCCTACCGGGTGTACCGGTCGGCGACCTTGGATGCCCCATACGAATTGGGCTTGATTTCCGCGTGGAAGCCGCTCCCCACCACCATGCCAACGACATCGCGAATCAGGTCCTTGGTCTCCCCGTGCTCGCCCACATCGAGATGAATCTCGACGTTCAGGGCCCGGGCGCCCGCCTGCGACAAGCTTTCTGCCAGCTTCTCGGCAAGGGAGAGCGAAATGGCAGTCTCATAGAAGATCTTCTGGCGAAGGCTGCGGATACGCTGTTGGCGCCGCCGCCGGTAGTAGTACCGGGCCCCCTTGCCTAACCGGTGGACGATGATTGCCGTAACAAAAGTCAGGTCGGTGCGGGTGTGAGAATCGGTGCCCACGATCAGTTTGTACCGGGCGCTAGGCTCCTCGGACACATAGTCCAGTAAGTCTGCAACGAGGCGTTCGTAGGGCATCGGTCCTTTGGTCGGACTGTGGAATTGGTTATCGTGCACGATAACGACCTCCTACTTGACCATCGGCTCTCTCCTTACTACCAATAATAGCACTATCAACCGTTATCTGTTACAACGAAACAAGGTTTTCTCCGGCCGCTGCAATGATCTTTCGCGTAAGAGCCGCAAATTCCTCCAACGATAGTGTTTCTCCCCGCCGGCCAGGATCAATTTCAGCAAGTTGCAGGGCCTGCTGCACGTGAGCCTTGTCCATGGCCAGGCCAGCGGAGAGGGCATTGCCCAGCGCCTTGCGGCGCTGCCCGAACGCAGCCTTCACCACCCGGAAAAACTGATCACGGGGTGCGTCAACGGGTGGAATGGTGCGCACTTTCATGGCCACAACGGACGAATCGACCTCCGGCGGTGGAAAGAAGGCACCCCTGCTGACCTTTACGGCTACCCGGGGCTCCGTATAATACTGAACGGCAACGCTGAGCGCACCGTAGTCCTTGCCGCCAGGCGGCGCTACCATGCGGTCGGCCACTTCTTTCTGCACCATCACGACGATGGTGTCGAGCGGAAGGTCTTCTTCGAGCAGCCGCATAACCAGCGGTGTCGTGATGTAATAGGGCAGGTTGGCCGCAACTTTGGCCTTGGTGCCCGGTGCCAGTCGCTCGGAAAGCAGCTTCTGTAAATCTATCCGGGCGGCGTCCCCGTGAATCAACTCCACGTTCGGATGCATCTCCAGAAGGGTTTTGCGAAGAATTTCAACCAGATTTCGGTCGAGTTCGACCGCCACTACCCTGCCCGCTGCCCTGGCCAGTTGCTGGGTCAGGGTACCGAGCCCGGGGCCGATTTCCAGTACCAGGTCCTCCGGCCTGACCTCTGCGGCTGCCACGATGCCTTCCAGGACCCGGTTCTCCGTGAGGAAGTTCTGGCCTAGCCTATGTTGCGGACGGATGCCATGGGCTGCCATGATCGCTTTGAGGGTCTTGGCACTGGACAGGTCCAACAAGGGCAGATCTCTCCTTCGTTATAGAGGAAAGGCCAGAAGCCGGCTGTACCCGGCATCTGGCCATGCAATCAATCATCAGCGAGGATATAGACTTTCACTGGTCGGCGGCCCCATTCCAGAGCTTCTGAGACCAAGTCAAAGCACAAGTCAATCTTGTTGCCCTTAATCGCTCCGCCGATATCCGCTGCAATCGCCGGCCCATACCCGTCGATATAAAGGCGGGAGTAGAGCGGAATGACCCTGGGATCAACCGCCACGACGCCAAACTCCGCCTTCATCCCCGTATAGGTATACCCGTTTCCGTCAGGATTACTCTCCTTGCCTGCGGTATAACCGGTGGCGGTCATATCGAGTTCCTTCACGTAGCGGTAGTTCTGGCCGCCACGGGAGACCACCCCGCCCGTGCCAAAGGCGACAATCTGGTTGACCGGTTCAGAGATGATCACTTCTTCAACGATTTCCGTGGCAACTTCCTTGCCGTCCTCGTACAGGGTGACCTTTCTGATCTCCTTGATGCCAGGGGCGCCGGCCTGAATCTCCTTGCTCTCCCCGACCATCATGTAGCGGTCTTCCTGGCGCTCGATCTCAAAGGGAATCTCCTCTTGCACGACCTCGGTCTTCTCGGAGCGCCGCACGACGGTCAATGCCAGACCGCGTGTCACTTCGGCGGAAACGTCCGGAATGACGCTGTCCTTCTCGTTCAGAGAGATCAAAAGCTCGCTAAGTAGGTCGCCCACAGTCTTGGCCTGGGTCATCACTTCGAGGGTCTTGCCTTCAATGGCAACTAAGACTGGCTTGGCCTTCGTCACCGCAACGGTAAGGGATTTCTTACCTTCCAGCGATGTGGCCAGCACCGGTTCCACCAGGTCTTTCTCGTGGATCTGGATTCCTTGAGCTTTCAGGGCTGCACCGAGGGTCTGCTCGGTGGTCTTGAACGTGACAGTGTTGCCCAAGCCGTTGACGCTGATTTCATGCGTCTTCGGCACCAGCGCCCAGGCGATCGCACCGCTGAACACTACCAGGGCCACCAGGCCAAGAACAGCCCACCGGGATCGCTTTGCTGTGCTGGCATGAAGAGCCAGCTGCATCCAGTTCCTCACCGGTCGCCTCCTTCCGGCACCTAGGCCTTTAGGTTTCCGCTGTGCCTGCCCCCCGGACAGAAATACAGCAGTACCGTGTCTTATTTGATTCGACTCGCCAAAAGCAATGGCCTGCCGAACGTCCGTGCCATTTTCAAGGAGATTCGTATGTATGCCAAACTCGGGATCATGATGAGACCCCGGCAACCCTTCTCGGGTTCCGGGGTGGACGACGGTGATTTTTTGGCGTGCCCGGCAGGGATCGAACCTGCGGCCTCTTGCTCCGGAGGCAAGCGCTCTATCCGCTGAGCTACGGGCACAGAAATGGTGACCCCAACGGGATTCGAACCCGTGTTACCGCCTTGAAAGGGCGGTGTCCTAGGCCTCTAGACGATGGGGCCGTCCTGAGAAAAGAAACTGGCGGAGGCGACGGGATTCGAACCCGCGGTCTCGGCCGTGACAGGGCCGCATGTTAGGCCTCTACACCACGCCTCCGCATTATGGTGGACGATACTGGGATCGAACCAGTGACCCCTTGCGTGTGAAGCAAGTGCTCTCCCGCTGAGCTAATCGTCCGGGGAAAAAGTTTGGGCGGCGACCTACTCTCCCACGCTCGAAGCGTAGTACCATCGGCCCTGAGAGGCTTAACGGCCGTGTTCGGAATGGGAACGGGTGATCCCTCTCGGCATAGCCACCCTAAACTTGTATAGGGTTTGTACCCTCAA
>DASPIW010000031.1:0-128769 GCA_035628915.1 Symbiobacteriaceae bacterium
CGCGAAGTTGGGCAACTTCCAGCGTACAGGGTGAATCGTTTAGGGTGGTCAACTTTTCGTTCAGCACGCCCGTTCTCGGGTGGTCAACTATTCGATCAGCACTTACCCCAAAAGTGGTCAACTTTTAGGCTAGCATTCACAACAGCGACTGCGTGTCTTGGAGCAGGCGATTAAAGCACATATTGAGGAAAGATACTACCTCACAGTCCCAGTGGTCCTCGCACAAATCGAGGGGATGATTGCTGATGGGTTCAACCACCGGGGCCGTATGAACCAGGCTACTTACCGCGCATACCTTGACAATCTCCTGGAGAGCAAAACTCCCGCTGCCTTCGATAAATGGGTCAAAGAGTACACGCTTACCACTGTCCTCGCTGGGTTTGAGCACGGAACACCTATCGCTTCCGAACTCAGTCGCCATGCAATAATGCACGGGGCAGACACGAGCTACGGGACAGCTGCCAACTCCCTGAAGGCGATCCTACTCTTCGACTACCTTCAGGCCGCTTTGGCCGGCTCTCGTCAATAACGTTGAAGCTGCACTCCCAGTTGCAGTAGTAATCCTATAAGGCTTTGGGGACGCTCACCATGCACAATGTGGTGTTTCCTCGATACTGCTCAGGTAGACACCTGATGGCTACAGTAAGGCCCGCCCGTTGCTGAACGGGTGGGCTTGGGTTTTTCGCAGATGATGGTCCGTCGCTAGCAAGATCGGGTTGACCGCATTGGAGGACTCCGTCTGGAGGCATAGGACGTGGAATCACGCCTGAACCCAGTCGTCTACATCTCGAACCGACAGAGTGGTGACGTCGTCGCGGATCACGCTGCGTTTCAGGCGCTGTACCAAGTCAGTAAGGGCCTTGGACGACGACCACTCCTAGGTGAGGTCCCTAGTTTCCCCACATCTGGTCGGCCGCCGGGCCAAGTAGGAAAGGGCGAAATTCACCTCGAACATGCGCTCTTCCTAGCCATGGCTCCGCCCCACATCAAGGATGAATCCGCTCAGTATCGGGGGGCAGCAATAAACAGGAACCCCCTGTGATTGTGCGCTCACAGGGGAGTTCGGCCTCTCGCCTGACATATCAGGATCACGGCCCAATCAAAGAGAAACCACGCGCCCCAGGCAAGACCAGCCTCTACCGACCAAAGGAACGCCGCACCCAGGAGATGGCCGAATGAGGCTCCGTCGATAACCAACAGGCAAAGAATTTGACCCGTGATAACCAGCCAGGCGAGGCAGAGCAGGCTCTTCGTCCATTCGGTGTTGATCTCGGGCTGTGGTGCGGTGGCCGGCGCCGGATCGGGACGGGCGGGTTCAGGACGGGGCACGAGTGCTTGCCGGTGGTCCGGTTCCTGCGGGATCTGTCCCCGTTTCCGGGCGAGGTAACGGTCATAGGCGGCTCGGTTCTCCGGGTCCAGCAGCTCATCCTTTATCTTCGTGAGCCAAAGAAAATCCTCGTGGCTGCCGCCGGCGTCCGGGTGGTAGCCGTCCCGTGCTTTGTCCCGGTAAGCCCGCTTGATCTCGTCGGACGTGGCATCCTCGGGAATGCCCAGGAACTCGTAGAAGTTGAAGTCACCCATTAGAACGGGGTCTCCTCGTCGGCGGCTGGGTCTATCTGGGGAGTGCGCCGCTCGCGGATTGCCTGTATCGTGGAACCGTGCGCCCAGCGGACCGTCGCATACACGACCACCAGGCCGAGCGAGAACAGGCCGATGCCGGGCCAGAGCAGCCACACAACGTTCCGATTGGTCGCCAGTTCCATCATGGCAGAACCCAGGATCAGCACCACGATAGGCCCCGAGGCACGGGTCAGGATCACCCAGCGCAGGCCGGTCACGACTCCACCACGGCGGCTGGCGATAGCGGAAAACACCAGCCCACGAACTATGGCGGCGATCTGCTCACCGACCGCGATGGAAACCATGACCGCGACGAAAGCGAACAGCCACGTACCTAACGACATGGGAAGCCCTCCTTTAATCGGTATCAGATAACGCCTGTAGCCTGCCTCCAAGGGCGCAGAGGAACCAGGGAAGCATGATGGCCCATCCGACCGGAGCGGCGTCCATGACAGGCTTCAGATTGAACGCCACGAGGAGGCATGGCCGCCGCCCCATCGTCGGAGGATTCTCCAAGCCGACCAGGTGGATAGCACCCAGCCAGCCACCACGAAGGTGTGGGCAAAACTGCATCCAAGGCAATTGGCAAGACCAATTCCAACAGGCTATTCCAAGGCTCGGAATATGCATCTCTGTGATCGGCGGCCTTGCCCCATAAGGCTGTGGCGGCATCTGGAGAGGGCGAAACTGGGCCGACTATCTCAATAGCAGCAACCCGAATTTGGCACCTAATCTTGACCGCGGTCTTCTGCTCGGTTTGCGCCTGGATGTTTGGTGTGGAATGTCACCTCGGAACCCGCAGGATCGTCCGGGTTGTAGGTCACAACGAAGTTCCCGGCACACCAAAGTTGACACAAACTCTCGATAGATTCACGCCATTCAGCCTGGTCACACAGGTTCCAGCGAGCCGGAAAGATGGCGGCAGTTACGCGGGGTAGCGGATCCATAACCTCGACCAGTACTTTGCCGGGATCTTTGGCAAGGCAAACCGCGGCGCCCACCCATGGAGCCGTTCGCCCGAATTCACTGATCTCGACCTGGCCAGTCTTGAAGTCCGCACTCGGTAAGGACTGTGCCAGTATTAGCAGCGGCTTTTCTGACTGCCGGCCGCCCGCGTGCAAGGGGTAGACACCGATTGTCCCGTCGACATCTGGCGCTTGGTCACCGATGCGAACTCAGAGCGACCGAGCTTCCCACGGCAGATCGTCAACGGACGCATCGGTATCGCGCCACATGGCTGGCGTGCGAATGTAGATGTATCCAAGAGCTGCGAGCAGGCGAAGACCCGCGGCCTGTGACATGATGCGCGGTATTTTGCATTACTCCTCTACATCTATAATGACACACGTGTGTCATTTTGCATAGGTTCTGCCCTGAGGAGATCTACCTTCATGCGGAACGCTGCGCTACAGTTCATGGGTGGGAAAACAGCCCCATCGAGTCATCGACGAGGCTGCCTTGGCGGTCTCCTGCGTTCTGCGGGTTTCCGGATCAAATCCACTGGAACAAACCAAGTCGGCTGCGGGGCGCCCGACACGAAAACCTGCACGGCACCTGGCACATCGCCGCGTCGGGCAGCTCGGGCACATGTATGCCGTCGGTACCCGTGTTCTGCGGCCCATTCGGCGATGGGATTATGATCGGCCGGGGGAACCGTTATTCTAGCCTCCACGAGACCTCCTCCTTAACCTGAACCTATATTGCCACACGACCAGCAAATACGTCCATCGAATTACTCGCTGATGCGTACCCTTGTCATTAATGACACACGTGTTGCATTATAAAGGTAGAGAGAGATGCAAGGTAGATCGCGTCATTCATTTTGTAAACATGGCTTGGGAAAAATTTTCTTTGATGGCTGTCGTTGCTTCTGTACTGAGATGTTTACATTTTGTAAACACCAATTTTTAGGTGTTTACAGCGAGGGGGCATGTTGCCAAGCAAATGGACCTCGTGATAGGGTGTGTCCACCGGGTTCCCCCACGTATCGGCAACACCCGGTGTATCCCATACACAGCTATCAAGGGGTGATCGAGAACTTTGGACACGAGCAGAACCGAGAGAATTGAGGTTCGAAAGCGGACGTGGAGCCTATCGCCTGATGCGCACGCTTTCCACGGTCTCGCGGGCGACTTTGTGAGGGCGGTTGAGCCATTCTCTGAAGCCGATCCAATGGCACTCTTGGCCCATTTCCTGGTCATGTTTGGAAACGTGATTGGCCGCACGGCGCATTTCAAGGTCGAAGCCACCAAACACCATCCTCGTCTGTTCGCCATTATGGTGAGCGAGACGGGGCGGGGAAAAGGGGTCGCGTGGAGCAACAATGTGAACCTCTTCCAATACGTCGATCCGGATTGGCTCAACGAACGTATAGTCCAGGGGCTGTCCTCTGGCGAAGGGCTGATAAGCGCAGTGCGGGACCCCAGCACCAACTCGTCGATTCGGCGTCGGACCGAAGTGGCGGATCCAGGCGTCAAGGATAAGCGGCTTCTAGTAGTTGAGGAGGAGTTCGGAGGCCCGCTGCAGGTCATGCAGAGAGAGGGAAATACACTGTCCGCGGTGATCCGTACAGCCTGGGATGGGGCGCGGCTTAGAACACTTACGAAACTCGACTCGCAGGTGGCCACTGATACACACATCTCCATGATCGGCCACATAACGAGGAAGGAACTAATCGCTCGCCTTGGACAGACCGAGATATCAAACGGCTTTGCCAATCGGTACCTGTTCTTTCTTGTGGACAAGTCAAAGCTTCTGCCTGACGGGACCGGGATCAATCCCGAGGCGATTCAAGCACTTGCAGAACGGGTTCGAGATGCCGTCACATTCGCCAGGGATACCGGCGAGTTGAGACGCGACGCTCACGCCCGCGAGCTTTGGCACCAAATCTACGAATCACTCGCCGTCGGGCACCCTGGGGCGCTTGGTGCGGTAACGTCACGAGGAGCAGCACAAGTAATGCGTTTAGCCTGCTGCTATGCCCTTTTGGACCTCTCTCAGACAATCACCCTAGACCACCTCAAAGCCGCTCTGGCTGTGTGGGATTATTCATTCGCCTCATGTCGCCAGATCTTCGGAGACTCTCTCGGTGACAAAGTAGCGGACCGAATCCTTGACACAGCTAAGGAGGCTTATCCCGACGGAGTTACTCGGACCGAGCTTCGGAACCTGTTCCAACGTAATATCCTCGGACGCGACTTGGATTCTGCAGTGGATTTACTGTCTGAGCTTGGACTGATCCGCGTGATTTGGGAACGAACTGGACGCCGGCCAATTCAGCGGATCGTTGCCGGTACGCAGCAGTAGGTCGTAAACAGCGTAAATGTCGTTTCCCTCGTAGGTTGAACACAAGAAAGGGAGTGCATGAAAATGTCCAAGACTAACAGCGTCGAGCCGATGCTACTCACGGTTCCGGAGGTTGCCCTCGCCCTTCGGATTGCCCGCAGCCGGGCATACGAGCTGGTCGCCCAGGGGGTCTTCCCTTCGGTAAAAATTGGAAAGAGCGTTCGGGTGCCCCGCATATCCCTCCAGACCTGGGTGGACCTAAACACCACGGTCAGAGAAGAAGCTCAAAGTATGTAAGCAACAGTAGGGACGTCCCCTCTCCTCAAACCCTATTACCTAATAAAGCTCGCAGTGGAAGGGACGGCAACCCAATCTCAGCCCGATACACACCACTAGAAGGAGGAATCTCATGGGCAGCCCACGGAGAGTGACAGCCACCACCAAGGAGGCCAAGAAGAAAGGGTCTCGGACCAAAGGCAGCGGCGGATTGTTTGAGCGGACGATCAACGGCAAGAAGGTATGGGTTGCGCAAGTCGAGCTTGGTCGGGACCCGCTTACCGGTATGCGCAGGCGCAAGACTCTCTATGGCGAGAACAAGACGGAGTTGCAGAAGAAGATCACTGGTATCTTGAACGGTGTGCAATCGGGAACCTACGCCGAGCCTAACCGGATGACCCTGGCCGAATACCTGGAGACATGGCTACAGAAGCACTGCTACACCAGGCTGAAAGCAAAGACGATCCAAAGCTATGAAGATGCGATCAGGCGGCACCTTGTCCCCAGCATCGGCCATCTTCATCTCAGCAAGCTAGCTCCGCTCCATCTGGAGTCCCACTACGCTGCTTTGCGGGATGCCGGGGTCGGCACAAGGGAGATTCAGTACGCACACGATGTCCTCCGATCCGCTCTGAATCGGGCTGTGAAATGGAAGCTACTCACCCATGCTGTCACGGACGATGTCGAGCGCCCCGAGCACCAGGAAAGGGAGCAACGTGCTCTCGACGAAGATGAGATCAAGCGCTTCCTGGAAGTAGCCCGAGGTCATCGCAACCATGCTCTGTTCATGATGGCTGTAACAACCGGCATGCGCCCCGGTGAACTACTTGGCCTCAAATGGGATCGTGTTGACCTCGACAAGGGCATCGCCTTCGTTGAAGAGGCTTTAGTATGGCTGGACGGGCAAAAGACACCGTTTTACGCCACCCCAAAGAGCAGCGCCGGTATCCGAAGCATCTCCCTTCCTGATGTAATGGTCCGTGAACTGCGACGCCACCGAATTGCGCAGAACGAGGAGTGCCTAGCCAGTGGTCCTCGCTACTCGCACCAGAATCTAGTATTCTGCACCCGAGACGGTAAACCACTACGGCAGAGCAACTTCAGGAAGACGGTGAAAGCGCTGTTCAAGCGGGCGAACCTCCCAGACGCGGATGATCTGGAACCTTACACCTTGCGCCGAACCCACGCCACGTACCTGATCAGCAACGGTGAAGACATCAAGACCGTGCAAGACAGGATGGGGCACTCAACTGCCAAAATGTTGCTGGATATTTACGCTAAGGTGGTCACCAAGAAGAAAAGGGAGCCGGCCAAGAAGTTCGACGAACTTCTGGGTCCAGACTCCCCTTCCGAAGAAGCGGCCACGAGCAAACCCTAAACCCGTGACCTATCGGGCATCGGAGCGCCAACTCCGGTGCCCGAATTCCTTGTGTAAAACCCCAATGGCTGTAATGGGCTGTAATTGGAACAAAGGCCCCGAAGGCCAAAACCCTCGGAGCCTTGCTATGTCTGGAGCTGGCGACAGGAATCGAACCTGCAACCCCCTGATTACAAATCAGGAGCTCTGCCAATTGAGCTACGCCAGCACGAGCAAAATAAATGATACCACAGGTCACGCGTGCTTTCAAACGTTGATATCTGGAAACACGTTTTCGCTGATGTAAGGAGGGCCCCAAGGCCCTCAGCCCGTTAATGACAGCCGCAAGACTTGACTTTGACGGTCGTCGGGCAAACCTGCGGGCACAAAACGTTCTCCGGGCATACGATACGCGGAATCGGCACCAGGGTCGGGGGCACATTGACCGTGGCCGTTACCGGGACAGTCACAGTCTCCGTCACGGGGGTACAAATGAAGCAGCCGAAATCCGTCGGCTCCTGTACGAAGGCCGTCCGTGTCACCGGCACTGCCAGGGTCTGCGAAACGGCGCAGCTGACCAGGTTAAACGCCTGACCCGGGGTGCGGAACGTGACCGGCGTGCAGTCAATGCTAATGTTTCCGATGGGAATCAAGTGATGGCGACAGCGATGCCGGCGGCGCCTCCGCCGCTTGCAATCAGAGGCGTCGCCACTGGAGTCATCACTTCTAGAGATATCGCTTCCAGTGCAGTCGCCCGTATCGGAGCCGCTCCAATCGCGTTCTCCTTCGTCGTCATGATGGCTGTCGGTGTGAAGTACGTGCGCCATGAGAGGCTGCCTCCCTCCTTCCGTCTACCATCACATTATGACCGAGCCCGGCCAATTGACATAACAAAAGGACCGCCTCGCCAAAGGCGGCCCACTTTCTCGGTACAAATCAATCGCGGCCCGGGTCGCCACCGCCGTTACGGTGGTCCAGATACCGCTCCAGCTTGCGCTTTACACGCTGAAGGGCATTATCAATCGACTTGACGTGGCGCTTCAGATCGATCGCGATTTCGTGATAGGACTTGCCGTCGAGGTAGCTCATGAGCACTTTCCATTCCAGGTCGCTGAGGATCTCGCCCATTTTCTCCTCAATGTCCCCGAACTCTTCACGGCTGATGATCAGTTCTTCCGGATCCGTTACTTTTGAGCCGGAGATAACGTCCAGCAAGGTACGGTCCGAGTCTTCATCGTAGATAGGCTTGTTCAGGGAAACGTAGGAGTTTAGGGGGATATGCTTCTGGCGGGTGGCCGTTTTGATGGCCGTAATGATCTGCCTGGTAATGCAAAGCTCCGCGAACGCCCGGAACGAGCTCAGCTTGTCCGAACGGAAGTCACGGATCGCCTTGTACAGGCCGATCATGCCCTCCTGCATAATGTCGTCACGATCAGCGCCGATCAGGAAGTAGGAGCGCGCTTTCGCCCGGACGAAGTTCTTATATTTATTAATGAGATACTCGAGAGCCGCATTGGACCCATCACGAGCGAACTCGACGATGTCTTCATCGAGCATGGAATCATAGTCGTTGAAGACATCTCGCTGCGGCGACGCCGTCATGTACGTCTTCCCCTCCTTTTCCCTTTATTCATGACTACTTGGGCGGTTTGGCGGGCCCACGCCGGTAAAAAAAACCCCGGCCACCGGCTGTGAAGGGTTAAGAGAGGCTCCTATACAACATTACGTCGACCCAAACCCTACTGTGGATTATACCCGTACACGTCGCGCACCGTCAAGGACAAGCCCGCATTCAGTCGGTCAAAAACGGGCGATTCTTGTCAGAGACGGCAGGGTTTTTGCAGTTTGTGTCGAAACCGACTGGACTTAGACTGTCTCCGTGCCAACGTTTGCTTCTTCAACACGCTGTGCTATCATACTACAGGCGACGTTTGATATCCAACCGCAAAACCTCCCAGCGCTAATCGCCGGGAGGTTTTTGCCTGTTATCGGACACCTGGATCCAACAGCCGCTCGCTGCCCGGCGCATTCCCGACCCCGACCCGCACCTTACCGGGCTTGGGCTGGTACTTATCATGGGAAACGAGCTCGCGCCGCTCCTTGCCGTTATCCTTGAATACCCGGTAGATTTTGACCTCAATGCCGTAGTGACCTTCATCGAGCACCGTGCGCTGGTCGGCGGCCATCGTCCGATCCGGGACCTCCTCCAACTGCGGAGGATAGTACCGAACATCGCCGACTTCAAGGCTGATCGCTCCAGCCGGCAACGGCTGGGGGGCGTATAGCGATACTTCGATCTCCTGGGGCGCCCCCGCCAGAATGCGGGCGCCGATCAGCACCAGCATGTTGGTGTTGTTCCGGAATTTGAAGTCCAGCACGTTCCAGGCCACCGTGGCATCGCGGCCGGGCTCGACGTACTGGAGGGGCCGGTCGTGATGGTACCGTTCCTTGATTTCCAGCCCGGCCAGCAAGACCGAGTTATACAGCGTTGACGACACCTGGCAGATGCCGCCGCCGTAGCCCCGCACGAACTCGCCCTGATACAGTTCGTTGGCCTGCGCCCAGCCGTGCTCGGCATCCCGCGGACCAACGATATCGTTGAAAGAGAAGACCTGGCCCGGCTTGAGCGCAATGCCACTGATTTTGCGCACCGCCATGGCGATGTTCTGAAGCCGCCCCGGTTCCGCGGCCAGAATCGGGGTTGTGAACCGCCCCACCTG
Organism: Symbiobacteriaceae bacterium; assembly: GCA_035628915.1. Lineage (GTDB taxonomy): Bacteria > Bacillota > Sulfobacillia > Symbiobacteriales > Symbiobacteriaceae > JARBUG01. The sequence continues at coordinate 9,259 of DASPIW010000031.1, forward strand.
GTAGCGGCGTGAATCGGACAGGTCCGCTTGCCGAACGTTAGGCGCGACTTCGCGCACAACCAGGTTCAGTTCCCGGCGCCCCAGCCGCAGCCCACTGCGAATGGCTTCAACGCTGGCCGCCACGTCCAGTGCCCGCCCCGGGGCATCCGCCGTGACGGTATCACTCTCGAAGTGATAGGTGGCATCCACAGCCGGGCGGTCTAATTCCCGGGCGATTTCGTCCAGGCGACGGGTCAGGGCGTCCGGCCGCAGCTTGGGCTCATCGGAGACATAATATCCGTGGACGAGTCCGGTCAGATAGGCTGCGGCCTGGCTCAGCAGCGAGCCCCGGCGGCCAATTAGCCGTGCCTCCTGCAGGGCACCGCTTACGTCCGGCAGGCCGCCGACCGCCCGCAGGTTCAGTTCCCACGCCTGATCCCCCCAGCGTAGAAAAGCTTCCCTGGCCGCCGGTATGCTCCCCCCACCGCCCCCGACGGGCTTGTCGCCCGCCGTGCCGGTGCCTCCCGCCAGCACCGGGTGCCGCCCAATGGTCGCGCCGGAAAGGCGGAATCCGGCTTCCCGAATGGTCAAACCCCCCACCGGCGTTCCCCCTACGGTCACGCCGGGAAAAATCCGATCGGTCCGGGCAAACCACGACACATGGCCCAGAAAGATTCCCGCGCATATACCCGCAGCCAAAACCCCAAACGCAATGCCACGCAACAAAATCTGCCGCGGCAACACTCCCGGCACCTCCCCGCAGGTGCTGCTCAGTAGCGTCGCCGCGGCAACTCTACAGCCACCTTACTTGCGGGTGACCGCAAAATCCCGCTGTCTCCGGATTTCATACACCAGGATGGCGCCCGCCACAGCAGCGTTCAGTGAGGTGACGTGCCCAAGCATCGGCAGGCGGACCATGAAGTCGCAGTTCTCGCTGACCAGCCGGCCGATGCCCTTGCCCTCGCTGCCAATGACCACGGCCAGGGGGCCGGTGAGCCGTGCCTGATGGTACAGCTCCTTGGCATCCTGATGGGTCCCCACCACCCAGACACCCCGCTTCTTCAGCTCTTCGAGGGTACGGGTGATATTGACCACGCGGGCAACGGGCACGTACTCAACGGCACCGGCCGACACTTTGGCCACCGTTTCGGTCAGCCCGGCAGCACGCCGCTCCGGGATGATCACCCCGTGGGCGCCCACCGCGTCGGCGGTGCGCAGGAGCGAACCCAGGTTCTGGGGGTCCTCGATGCCATCGAGCACCAGGATCAGGGGGTCCTCGCCTTTGGCGGCCGCCGCTGCGAAAATGTCGTCCACTTCGGCATACTTGTGGGCTGCCACCATGGCAATGACGCCCTGGTGGTTACGACCCTCGGCCAACTGGTCCAGTCTGGCCCGGTCGACTTCCTGGATAATCACGCCCGCCTCCCGGGCGACGCCGATTACCTGCAGGATGGAGCCCTCTCTGGCCCCTTTCGCCACCAGCAGCTTATTGATTTCGCGCCCGGCTTTCAACGCCTCAAGGACGGGATTTCGCCCCTCGATCTGTCCAGACACTGGTCATTCTCCTTTGTACACAGGATTCCCCGCGGTGCTGCGGGCTATGTGCGGCGGGTGTAGACTTCAAAGGTGCAGTCGTATGGGTTCTTCTCATCCGCCGGACGAAAGACCGAGGACGTCAGTTCCCATTCGGACTCGTCGTACTCCGGGAAGAACGTGTCGCCCTCGAAGTCGGCGTGAATGCGGGTGATATGCAGACTCTTCGCATAAGGCAAGAACTCCCGGTATAGCTCCGCCCCGCCGATGATGAAGACGGGGCGCTCGTCGCGCAGCACTTCCTCAATAGACTGAACGACTTCGCAGCCCGGCGCGGCATACTGCCTGTCCCGCGTCAGCACGACGTTGATTCGCTTCGGAAGCGCCTCCCCGATGGACTCGTGCGTTTTGCGCCCCATAACGACCACGTGGCCCCGGGTCAGCTTGCGGAAGTGGATCAGGTCGGCAGACAAATACCAGGGCATTTTGCCGCCCTTGCCAATGACCCGGTTGCGGCCCATGGCCCACACCAGTGAAATCATGACGACATCTCCCCGCGAATCGCTGGGTGGTACTGGTAATCCATCAGTTTGATATCGTCCATCGAAAAGTCGAAGATGTCCGTGACCGCAGGGTTCAGCCACAGCGTCGGCAGGGGATAGGGATCGCGCTCCAACTGCGTCCGGACCTGGCTAACCAGATTCCGGTAGATGTGCACATCGTTGAGATAGTGGGTGAAGGTTCCCACCTGAAGGCCGGTCACCTGGGCCATCATGTGCAGCAGCAAGGCATAGCTGGCGATGTTGAAAGGGACGCCGAGGAACAGGTCGGCACTCCGCTGCCACAGGGCCAGGTTCAGTCTCCCCTTGCTGACCTGGAACTGGAACGGACCGTGGCAGGGTGGCAGAGCCATATCGTCCAGTTCGGCCACGTTCCAGGGGTTTACGATCAGCCGACGGGCGGTCGCGTGGGGCCTGTCCGGTTCAGCGACGATCTGCTTGATCTGGTCGACCACCCACTGGATCTGATCGAACGTCTTGCCATTGGCGCCTTCCCATGAACGCCACTGCTTGCCGTAGATTGGGCCGAGCTGCCCGCCGCGCCGGGCGGCGTCCTTGTCCCAAATGTGGCAGTCGTGCTTGTGTAGAAACTCCAGGTCGGTCCGGCCGGACAGGAACCAGAGCAGTTCGACCTTAACCAGCCTGAAGAAGAGCTGCTTGGTAGTTAGGGCAGGAAACCCGCTGGCGAGGTCGTGCTTGAGCATACGCCCGAACACGCCCACCGTGCCGGTGCCGGTGCGGTCTTTTGTGAACAGCCCGCTCTCAATCTCCGTTTCGTTTTCGTCCAGTATCTCCTGGCACAGGGCCAGATACTGACGCTCGATGTTCATGCGCACCCTCCTCCGGCAGCTTGGCATCTACTCGATTTTCGCCACGGGAGGGAAGCGAACCTGCCTCACACGAAAATGAGGAGGCGCGGGAGGGCGGCTGACGCCATGCCCTCCCTCTCGCCGTCTAGAAGGAATTGTTCTGTTCCAGGGACTCAAAGAGCTGCTTCACGTTGTTGTCGAGGAAGCCTGCTTCGCCCGTCCGCTCAATCAGCTCGAACATCATCCCGGAAACAGGGTCCCGCTTGGAGAAGGCCTGCTTCAACCCCGGACCGACGATCACGTCCGTGTCGAAGGGGAGTCCCCGCTGGCGCAGGTCATCGACCACCGCGTCGATCCCTTCCACCATGAACGCGACATGCTGCACACCGGGGCCATACTCCTGGACATAGCGGGAGACCTGCGAATCATCCGTGGTGCCCTTGAGCAGCACCACTTTCAGATCGCCCGCCCTCATCACCACCGACAGCATGCCCGTTTTCTTCCCCTCGGTAACGCGCCGCTCCACCTCTTCAAACCCGAGGCGTTCACGGTAGAACGCCACCGCCGCCTCCAAATCATCAACCGCCACCGCCAGGTGGTCCACAGTCCGTAGACTGCGGCTAAGTACGCTGAAGTCGTCCATGGCTTCGGTATACCCTCCGTTTCCGGTGTCAGGATACGCCGGACCGCTCGTCGATGACCCTCAGCGCTTTATTCCGCTCTTCGCTGTGGGGGACAACGGCGAACCGGACGGCCATGGTTACGCCCAGTTCTTGCTTGATCGCTGCCCGGAGCCGTCCAGCCAGCGCATCGCCGGCATCTTCCGCCCAGCGGGCTTCCACAAGCACCTCCGCTTCGTCCAGGGCGCCCTCCCGCCAGATGCGAACCTGGTAGCGTGACTGCAATTCGGGAAAGCTCAGAAGAACGCGTTCCACTTCCGACGGGAACAGGTTGACGCCGCGGATGATCAGCATTTCGTCGACCCGGCCCCGAATGCGGTCGATGCGCACCAGCGTGCGCCCGCAGGGGCACGGGTCAGGGAGCAGGGCCGTCCGGTCTCCGGTCCGGTAGCGGACCAACGGGTACGCTTCCTTGGTGAGCGAGGTAAGCACCAATTCGCCCTCCTCGCCGGGCCGGAGCGGGCGCCCCGTAACCGGGTCGATCACTTCGGGAAGAAAGTGGTCCTCGGCCAGATGAAGCCCCTGCCGGTGCTCGCACTCCCAGGCCACGCCGGGGCCGAGCATCTCGCTGAGGCCGTAGGAATCGTACGCCCGGAAGCCAAACCGCTCTTCGAGGCGGCTGCGCACTGCCTCCGACCACGGCTCCGCCCCGAAAATGCCGTAACGCAGCCCGAACGACCGCGGGTCCACCCCCTCCTGCTCGGCGACTTCCGCCAGGTGCAGGGCATACGATGGCGTCGCCTTCAGGCCGTCGGGGCGCAGGTCACCCATGAGCAGCAACTGCCGGTGCGTCGAACCGGCGGATGCCGGCACGACCGTGCAGCCCAGCAACTCTGCCCCGCCGTGAATGCCGAGGCCGCCCGTGAACAGCCCGTAGTTCAGCGCCACGTGCAGGGTGTCGCCGGGGCGCGCCCCTGCAGCGACCAGCAGGCGGGCACAGAGCTGCGCCCAAGTCACCAGGTCCGCATGGGTGTAGCCCACCAAGGTGGGCTTGCCCCGCGTGCCGGACGTGGCGTGCACCCGAGCAACCTGCTCGCGGGGCACGGCAAACAGACCGAAGGGGTACTGCTCCCGAAGATCCTGTTTGGTGGTGAAAGGGAGTTCCTCGAGCCGGCCCTTGAGGCGCCTGCTGTAAAAGGGCACTCGGGAGACCCGCTTCAGCAGGTGGGCCAGCCGCCGTTCCTGCAGCGCCCGCAGGGCGGGACGTTCCATGCACTCGACCAGCGGATCGTAAATCATACCGCCACCTCGCCCGTATCCTATGCGGTTTGACAGTACGAGGTCGCAGCGGACAACTTCGCCCACAGAACTTGTGCTTTGGGACACGATCTGAAGGGGAGCAGGATGTCGATTTAGAATACTCTGTCCAGAGGTGGGCCGGCATGAACCGAACCCTGGCCGAGTTGGTCGACACCATGGACCCGGCATGGCCGTTAGTCCAGCACTGCCTGGCTGCGGCCCGGAACCGGGCCGAAGTCCTCCCCGTCGCCCGCGATGTGGGGGAGAACACAATCTTACAGTTGCAGATTACCTCCCGCTCCACCCTCGGCGCCGTAGCCCTGGAGACGGGCGGCCTGCTGCTGAACCACGGCTGGCTGCGCTTCCTGGGCGCCGGCCATGACAGGTTGGCCGGGTCGCTGCTGACCTGGAACGGCTATGCTGCCAGCCCGGTCAACCCGGTCCCGCGGGGCTACCTGATTGTGGCGTACGATCTCGCCGGCGGATTCTTCGCCCTGAACGGCGATGCGTTCCCGGGAAGGCAGGGGGACGCGTGGTATCTCGCTCCCGACACCCTTGAGTGGGAGCCGCTGGAGCTGGAGTACACAGCTCTGCTGCACTGGGCGACGCAGGCCAACCTCGACGAGTTTTACCATAACGTGCGCTGGCCCGGCTGGGAAGCAGAGGCGGAATCCTGTCCGCCCGACCACGGGTTCCACTTTTACCCGCCGCTCTTCAGCCGGTGTGATGCCGCACGGCGTTCTCGCCGAACAATCTCTATGTATGAACTGTGGAGCCTGCATCAATAACCTGGGGCCGCCCCCGGACTGACTGGGGAGCGGCCCTTTACACTACTTCAGTTCCAAATGCTTCGCCGCCGCGGCCAGCACCTCTTCCAGCCGCTCATACCGCCCGGCGAGGTACAAATAGCCCGCCAGCGTCTCGAACCCGGTGGAGGCCGCATATTCCGCAGCGTCGCTCCCCTTGGGCGCCGCATGGCTCTTGGCGTTTCGCCCCCGCCGCACCACGTCCTGCTCCTCTTCGGTCAGCGCCGGCAGCAGCTCCGCCACTGCTCTGGCCTGCGCCCCAGCCCGCACATAGCGTACCGCGGTCTTATGAAGGTCGTTTACCCGTACGTGGCCCAGTTCCAACAGGCGCCGCCGCACGAACAACTCATACACCGCATCCCCGACGTAAGCCAGGGTCAGCGGCGGCAGCAGTAGGGGATTCTTCTGGGGCTGCTCTAGCTGCAGCGGGGCGGGAATCAGCCGGTCGTTCATTTCCGCTTCCAGCGCACGCCCTGGGGCGTGTCTTCGAGGATGATGCCCATGTCGCTTAACTGATTGCGGAGGCGGTCGGCCTCGGCGAAGTTCTTCGCCTTGCGGGCGGCCTGCCTGGCATCGACGAGCGCCTGAATCTCCGCGTCAAGATCCTGTCCGGCCTCAAATGCTCCCTGCAGCAGGCCCAGCACGTCGGCCAGCTCCTTCAACAGGTCGAGGGCGCCCTGCGCCAGGCCGGCTGAGGCGGCAGGCTGCACGCGGGTGTTAATCTCGCGCACGAGCTCGAACAGAACTGAGATGCCGCCGGCGGTGTTGAAGTCGTCGTCCATATACTCCACGAACCGCTGCCGCGCCTGGGAGAGTTCGCCCAGCACCTGGGCCTCGTCCGGGGCCATCTCCCTGACCGCCGCAGCCCGCACGATGTGCTGCAGGTTCCCTATGGTGTTGCGCATCCGCTCCAGGGCGCCCTTGGTCTGTTCGACCAGTTCCCGGCGGAAGTCAAGCTGCGTCCGGTAGTGGGCGTTCAGGAGATAAAGGCGGACAACCTCGCCTTCATACTCCTTCAGAATGTCCCGGACGGTGAAGAAATTGCCCTTGGACTTGGACATCTTCTCGCCTTCGATGTTCAGGAAGGCGTTATGGACCCAGTACTTGGCGAAAGGCTTGTCGTTGCAGGCCTCGCTCTGGGCAATCTCGTTTTCGTGATGCGGGAAGATCAGATCCTCGCCGCCGCCGTGGATGTCGATGGTGTCGCCCAGATACCGCTTCGCCATGGCGGAGCATTCAATATGCCAGCCCGGGCGCCCGGCGCCCCAGGGGGCGTCCCAGGCGGGCTCACCGGGCTTCTGGCCCTTCCACAGGGCAAAGTCGAAGGGGTTCTCTTTCCGGTCGTCCGGATCGACCCGCTCGGATGCACCGGCGAGCAGATCATCCAGGTTCTTGTTCGAGAGCTTGCCGTAATCGCTCTTGCGGGCGACGCGGTAATACACATCGCCGCCTTCGACGACATAGGCGTACCCCTTGTCGATCAACTCCCGGATCATCTCTATCTGCTCCGAAATCAGTTCCGTGGCCTTGGGGTGAATGTCGGCACGCAGCACGCCGAGACCCGCCACATCCTGAAAGTAGTTGGCAATCATTTCATCCGCCAGCTGCTTGACGGGGATTCCCCGCTCGTTCGCCCGGGCGATCATCCGGTCATCGATGTCGGTGAAATTCTGGACGAACGTGACGTCATACCCGCGATACTTGAGGTACCGGCGAATGGCGTCCATCGCTACAAAACTGCGGCCGTTGCCGATGTGGAAGAAGTCGTAGACCGTCGGCCCGCAGTTATAAAACCGGGCCTTGCCGGGCTCCAGCGGCACAAACTCTTCCTTCTGCCGGGTCAGGTCATTGAATATTCGAATCGTCATCCAAAACGCCCTCCTGTAGTGACCGGCGCAGAACCGCATTCTCCGATTCCAGGCAGTTGACGCGACGGCGCAGGTCCTGCATTTCCCTCTGAATTGTATCAAACATTGCCATCACCGGATCAGGCAGCTTTACATGATCGAGCGGATCCACTTTGTTGCCGTTCTGCTTGACGATCCGCCCGGGGTTACCGACGACGGTCGAGTCCGGCGGCACCTCACGGAGGACGACGGAGCCTGCCCCGATGCGGCTGTTTTCGCCCACCGTGAAGGACCCGAGAATGCGGGCGCCGTTTCCCACCACGACGTTGTCGGCGAGCGTGGGGTGCCTCTTCCCTTTCTCATGCCCAGTTCCGCCCAGGGTTACCCCCTGATACAGCGTGACGTTGTTGCCAATCTCCGCAGTTTCACCGATGACCACCCCGCTGCCGTGGTCGATGAAGAACCCCTGCCCGATGGTCGCGCCGGGATGGATTTCGATCTGGGTGAAGAAGCGGGACACCTGAGAAATGATGCGGGCCAGCAGCTTCCAGTTCCGCACCCACAGCCAGTGGGTGATGCGGTGCGCCCAAATTGCCTTGAGCCCCGGGTAGCATAGCAGAACCTCCCACACAGTGCGTGCAGCCGGGTCCCGGTCGAATATGACCTGAATATCTCTCTTGATCTGGCTGTACATCCCCTGCCACCCTCCTCATATCTACAATGCAAAAGCCCGCCTCAGGCATACGCCAGAGGCGGGCATAGCTTACCCGCGGTTCCACTCTGATTGGACGCCAATAGAAACAGCGTCCCGCTCATGGGGGTGCCAACACACCCTGTGCCCTGTAACGGTGGCCTACCGTGGGCGCCTCAGGGGCTGCTGCCAGCCCTTCGGACCCCTGCTCCCGGGCGCATGTTCGCTGCGTTCCTCCGGCCTCCGCTTACAGCCCTGGCGGTGGCTCTCTGGTCGGTATCCCGCAGATACTTCTCCCGTTCCTCGCCTTTATTCTAATTGTTTCTCATTATATGGAGGCTTGCAGGTTGATGTCAATAGAGGACGCGCCCTATGCACCGCTCTAATCCGCGGGCGCAATCAGGGCGACCGCGTAAGCAGCCATGCCCTGCCCTTCACCCACGAAGCCCAGGCCTTCGTTCGTAGTCGCTTTCACGCCGACCCGGCGGCACTCCACCCCCAAAACCCTCGCCACGTTGGCTTTCATTGCTTCCACGTGCGGCCCGATCTTCGGACGTTCAGCCAGCAACGTGACGTCGCAGTTGATGGGGCGGAAGCCCTCCCGGGCCAGCAGCCTGACCACGTGCTCAAGCAGTCTCAGGCTGTCGGCGCCCTTGTACGCAGGGTCCCCCGGCGGAAAGTGGTAGCCGATATCCCGTAATCCGGCGGCGCCCAGCAGCGCATCCATGAGGGCATGGAGCAGCACGTCAGCATCGGAATGGCCGTCGAGGCCCTTTTCGTAGGGAATCGTCACGCCGCCCAACACCAGGGGACGCCCGGCGACCAGGCGATGCACGTCGTAACCGAATCCTGCATACACGGCCGCTTACCCCCTCTCCCGGCGTTCCAGGATCGCCTCGGCGACCAGGAAATCGTCCGGCGTGGTCAACTTGATGTTCTCGTTGCTGCCCGGATAAATGTGAACCGGCACGCCCATGCGCTCCAGCAAGGAGGCGCAGTCAGTGCCCACCACCCCGTCGGCAATCGCCTGGCGGAACGCCTGGGCCATGGGTTCGACCCAGAAGACCTGCGGCGTCTGCACCGCAAAGACCGATGACCGATCGGGTGTCTGGGCGACATATCCGTCCGGCCTGGCCACCTTGATCGTGTCCTTGACCGGTACCGCAACCACCTGCGCGGGATACTCGGCGGCTGACATGAGCACGCCTTCGAGCATCTCCATGGTCAGGAGCGGGCGAACGGCATCATGCACGCAGATGATGCGCGGGCGGGAATGCACTTTCTGCAGACCGGCCCAAACCGAATCTTGCCGCTCCTTGCCGCCGGGCACGACGTATGCGACCTTCGGAAAATGGCCCACCAGTTCCCGGGTCGACTCCACGTCGCCGGCGACGATGACGATTTCGTCAACCAGAGGGCACTGACTGAACAGCCGCACGGTACGGACCACCACCGGCTCGCCGCGCAGAGGGAGGAACTGCTTGGCAGTCCCTCCCCCCATACGCTTGCCAGAGCCGGCGGCCGGAATGATGGCGCTTACCGCCACCTGAAGGCCTCCGATCTGGATACTCACGGTGCCACCCTCTCTGCCTGAACCTTGGGTTTGGCAAATATCATGCGTCCTGCGGCGGTCTGCAATACGCTGGTCACGATCACGCCGATTGTATCGCCAATGTAACGTTTACCGCCGTCCACGACAATCATCGTTCCGTCGTCCAAATACGCCACGCCCTGCCCGATCTCCTTGCCGTCCTTGATCACCGTAATGGTCATCTCCTCGCCGGGGAGCACGGCGGGCTTCACGGCGTTGGCCAGTTCGTTGATGTTGAGTACGGGCACGCCCTGCAGCTCGGCGACCTTGTTCAGGTTGAAATCGTTGGTGACGACTCTGCCGCCCAGGAGCTTGGCAAGCTTCAACAGCTTGGAGTCGACTTCGAGGCCTTCGCCCACGTCCTGTTCGTTTATCTGGACTTCGGCGCTGAGTTCCTTCTGAATGCGATTGAGGATGTCGAGACCCCGGCGGCCCCGGTTGCGCTTCAACACATCCGACGAGTCAGCGATATGGCGCAGTTCTTCGAGCACAAACCCAGGAATGATGAGGGGCCCTTCGAGAAAGCCGGTCTTGACGATGTCAGCAATGCGCCCATCGATAATGACCGATGTGTCCAGCACCTTGGGGCAGGCAGCATGGTCTGTCTTGGGAGCCAGCACCTGCTGCTCCCTTTCGACCCGATGCCGGCCCCTGCCAACGTTCCCGAAAATCGATGTGGCTTCCTCCCGCTTGCGGGTACCCACGCTAATGCCGAGGTATCCGAAAACGACTGCCGAAAGCACAGAGATCAAAGACCCGATAACAGGAATCTCCTCCAACACCATTTGGAAGAGGATCGCAATCACGAGACCGATGATAAGGCCAACGGCGCCGAATACGATATCGATAAGTGCGGTTCGAGCCAGGCGGCCCTCAATCCAGGTCGCCAGAGGAAAAAGGAAGAAACCGATCAACCCGCCGACCAGACTGCCAAGTACCAAAATCAGCGGTGTCACTGCAGGGTGCTGAGGCATTCCAGGTATGTCCTGGAACACTCCGAGACTGAAAAACGTCAGACTCAAGCCACCGAGAATCCCTGCGCTGGTTAGCATCAGACGCAGGTTTTTCTTCAACATCGCCTCACCTCCGGATTACTACCTTGTTAAATTGAACTTCGTTACGCCAATGCCCTTCTTAAGACGTCAGGAATGCATCAGGAGGTTCAAAGTTTTCCCCAGTTGGGGGAAGAAAATGGCGCCGGTACTCCCGGCGCCAAGGTTCGCTTACCGCTGCTGCCGCTATTGGGCGAGTACCTGGTCGAGAAACCGGCTGGCCTGGTCCACTTCCAAGTCCTTTGCCAGGATAATTTCAGACAGAAGAATCTGGCGGGCGTTGTCCAGCATTTTCCGCTCTCCCGTGGAGAGTCCTTTCTCGCGCTCTCGCTGTGATAGGTTGCGGACGACTTCAGCCAATTCCAGGATGTTGCCGCTCCTGATTTTCTCCATATTTGATCGGTATCGGTGGTTCCAGTTCTTAGACATGAGCGATTTTCGCGCTTTGAGTAGGTCGAGCATATTGCTGAGCGCCTGCTCCGATATCACCTGGCGCAGCCCCGCATTCTGCGAATGCTCGCATGGGACCATCACTTTCATTTCGTTGATGGGCAGCCGCATCACATAATAGCGCATGCGCCTGCCCAGCACTTCCTGCTCCTCGATGGCCTCGATGACCCCTGCGCCGTGCATGGGATAGACTACTTTATCCCCCACCTGGAACACCGGTCCACCCCCTCACCTCCGACTGCCACTGACCGGATTGGTTCTCAGCCTGCCGGGTGTTTCGGTGTCTCGAGTGTAACAAAATTCGATGTGTTTGTCAATAATCTAGTTATTTTACCAATTACGACCGTTATTGTCAACTGATGTGCTTGTCCACAGTCGGCACGCGTCGCTTGACGAACAGAGTAGGCCACCGGTACAATAGGAGTACGCAACGCGGGGCTATAGCTCAGCTGGGAGAGCGCGTGGATCGCACCCACGAGGCCAGGGGTTCGAATCCCCTTAGCTCCACCATACGCATAGCGGAGACCTTGTCGGGTCTCCGCTTTTCATTTTGGAAATCCGGAATTGGCCACGTCCTCCGCGTCCGTGGCAAATTCAATGCTCACCTCAACGCGCTTGGAAGACAAATGTCAAGACTCGCTCTCAACGTCAGGTGGTGGTACAATTTACCGCAGGGCGCCATTTGTCCCTCACCGCCACGTCTGGTAAAATAGGTGTCGTCAGGCCTGCTAGGCTTCCACACCCAAAGGTGGATCTGCAGCGTACGGCCAACCGGCTCGCCTGTTCTCAACCAGCAGCACGCACAGGTCCAGGATAGGAACTGAGGGGTGAGAAGGTCGATGAAGGATTTGCTGTGCGACCAGTTTCAAGAGACTGTCGGAGAATACCTGATCCGCCATCGCAGCATCCTCGATATCATGGCCAAATTGCAAGAGGCGAATTCTCGAACGAACCGCGCCATTACCAAAGCGGTTACGTCGTGCGGGTGCGTAAAAATCACGGCTGAAAAGCAGGTGATCCCGCCTGACATCGACCTCAACCAAGTCAAAGAGCACATGCAGAACCATCTCAACGGCCAACTCTGTGAGCACTGCCGCGAAGTGCTCGAAAACGAGGTAGGGAACACGCTCTTCTACTTGGCGGCCCTGGCCAACTCGCTCGACCTCAATCTGTATGACATCCTCCTCAAGGAACACAAGAAGCTCTCCGCTCTGGGCGTCTTCAACTTCGCAGATTAGGAAGGGCGCCAAACAAAATGACCCGAGCCTGTTTCAGGCTCGGGCTTTTTCGTTTCTTACTGGCCTGGCGGCAGGTACCGTGTACCGGCCGCGGACCAGCGGATGATATAGGCCTGCCCGGGGGTGGCCCAATCGATCAGCAAGCCCGGCCCGAGCGATTTCCCTTGCCCCGTGCCGGCGTCCACGACCAGTACCGCATCCCAGTCCCTTGCACTATAGAGCAACCGGGCGCCTCCGGGCTCCCAGATTCCCCGGGCCGAGGCCTCGTCACCGGGCAGCACTCGCTGCTGGCCGCTGGATAGGTCGATCACGACCGGCCCGGCCAGCAAGTAGCGTCCATCAGTCGACCAGGCCAGACGGGCAATTCCGGCGGATACAGGCACATCCCGGATAAGGACGCCGACTTCCCGGTCGGCCACGTCCATAGCCACCACATCGCTCCGGCCCGGCCCGGAGGCGCTGTCGGTCAGGGCGGCAATGCGGGCGCCGTCAGCCGACCAGACCACACCGGCGGCGTTTCCGGCAATGCCCGCCCGAACCACAAACCCCGTCTGCACTTGCTGGCGGGCGCCCAACACATCGGAGAGCACCAGGTCCCTCTCGCCCCGCCGGGCGGCCTCAGGCTGGGCAGACAGGCGCAGGCCTGCCACCAGGTTGCGGGCGGGGCTCGCCGCCCAACTCTCGAGATTGGCCGGAAGGCGGGGCTGGAATCCATCCACCCGCCCGACCCGAATTTCGCCGCCGTCCAGGTCCAAGTACAGGCCGGTCGTCTGCCAGTCCCACCGGGTGGCGCCCGGGGACCAGACCGTCAGGTTCAGGTACTTGTGATCCGTCGACAGCGCTGCGCTGACGATGTCCGGTGGCAGGACCGCCAGGGGTGAGTCTGAGCCCCCAGCGGCGTCGGCCTTCACAAACGTGGGTGGATCGCCAACCCTAAGCGACGGAATGCCCCCCGGAAGGGCCAGCCCGTCCTGGTCATGCGCTTCGCCAAGCAGGAAATCGACGCGGGGCGGCAACTGGGCCACCTGCCAGTTCAGCGTCCGATCGTCAGTCCAGCGCATAACGCCGCGAATGGGCGCCGCCTGGGCTTCCATTAACGCCTGCTCCACTTCCTCCCGGCGCACGGGCTTGGAGAACGATAGCCGGATTTCCGCCGGGCCGGCCGGCACGTGGGAGGTCACGTTGGTCACTTGCCGCCATGCATCACCGTAGCGGTACTGCAGGGTGACGGAGGCCGGCACCGGTTTGGCCGGCGCAGGCGTACCAGTTTCGGTTACGGGCTCGGCCCCGGGCGGAGTCCGCGCGCATCCCATCAGGAATGCCGCGAGCAGCAGAAAGCTACTGATAGTGCGTATGGCGCCCATGGACGTCCCTCTCTCTGTAGACCTGCCTCTCATTATGCCATGGCGCAAAACGAAAGGCCACCGTCGCCGTGGTGGCCTTTCGCAAACCTTTACACATGGCGCTCAAGCATCGTCTGTTCGCGCAGCCGCCGTAGTCCGTCCTTCACCGCACGCGCTCGCACTTCGCCTATGCCGTCCACTTCGTCCAGCTCCTCAATGGAGGCCCGCAGAATGGGCTGAAGTGTGCCGAAGTGCGTCGTCAGGTTTTCAATGACCGGCATGGGCAGCCGGGGGATTTTGCGGAGGATGCGGTAGCCACGGGTGGCCACCGGGTGCTCCAGCACGCCGGGCGCCGTCCCCAGCCCGAGCAGACGGGCAATGGCGAGCAGGTCCAGCAGGTCCTCGTTCTCCCAACCTGCCATCGCTTCCCGCACGGACTCAATCGTCCGTCCCTCGCCCGTATTCAGGTAGTCGCGCATGATCAGGTTGCCTTCTTCGGCCACGTTGGTCACCAGTTCCTCCAACTGCATGCTGACCAGGCGACCTTCGGTACCAAGTTCAGAAATGTACCGCTCGATCTCCGCCACCATGCGCAGGACCATCTCCGTACGCTGGACCACCAGCAGCACGTCCATAACCGTCACCAAATCCTCCAGCTCCAAGGCCGAAAGATTGGTCAGCGCCTGGTCCAGCACGGACTTGTACTTCTCCAGCGTCTGCAGGGCCTGATTGGCCTTGGTCAGGATCACGGCGATGTCCCGGAGGATATACCGCATGGTCCCCTTGTACAGGGAGATGATGTTGCGCCGCTGCGAAATGGCGATGACAAGCTCATTCGTCTGCCGGGCCACCCGCTCCGCCGTCCGGTGGCGAATACCGGTCTCGAACGAAGGCAGCCCGGGATCCGGAATCAGCGTGGTGTTCGCATAGAGAATGCGCTTGGCGTCACGGCTCAGAATGATGGCGCCGTCCATCTTGGCCAGCTCATACAAGCTGGCCGGCATGAACTCCGAATCGATGCGGAACCCGCCGTCCACCACCTTCATGACTTCGGCGGAGTCCCCCAGGACGATCAGGGCGCCGGTGCGGGCGCGCAAAATAGACTCCAGCCCCTCCCGCAGGGGGGTGCCTGGAGCCACCGTCCGCAGCACTTTCCAAAAGTCGTCCCGGTCGTCCGGCATGTGGGCGCCCGCTCCTTCCAGGAAGCCTTCCCAGACTCTGTATGACAGTTTCTCCAACAGGTGAAGAATTCCTTCACCCGTTCAGGGCCGCCTCCAGCCCCTCCATCACCGTCTCCACGCCCACCAGGTCCAGGGTCGTCTTGATCGACAGGCTCTTGAGATTGGCCTGCGGCAGAACGGCCCGCCGGAAGCCCATTTTCTCAGCTTCGCGAATCCGCTGTTCCACCCGGGAGACAGCCCTGACTTCGCCGGCCAGGCCCACTTCGCCGATGACCACGGTACGCGGGTCGGGCGGCTGGTCTCTGAAGCTGGACGCCAAGGCCACCGCCAGCCCGAGGTCAACGGCCGGCTCGGCGATGCGCACCCCGCCGGCGACTTTCACGTAAGCATCGTGGTTGCCCAGCAGCAGCCCGACCCGCTTTTCCAGGACTGCGATCAGCAGCTGCACTCGGTTCTGGTCGATGCCGTCGGCCGTGCGGCGCGGCGACACAAAGGTCGACGCGCTGACCAGCGCCTGCACTTCCACCAGCAGAGGACGGGTGCCTTCCATGGACGGCACCACCACGCTGCCGGATACGTCCAGCGGCCGCTCCGACAGGAACAGCTCAGAGGCGTTCGGCACTTCCACCAGGCCGGCGTCGCGCATCTCGAAGAGGCCGATTTCGTTGGTGCTGCCAAAGCGGTTCTTCACCGCGCGGAGTACGCGGAAGCTGGCGTGCCGCTCACCTTCGAAATACAGCACAGTATCGACAATATGCTCCAGCACCCGGGGCCCCGCCAGGGAGCCCTCCTTGGTTACGTGGCCGACGATGAAAACCGAGGTGGATTTTGATTTGGCCAGCCGGAGCAGTTGGGCCGCGGCCTCGCGCACCTGCGTGACGCTGCCCGGAGCGCTGGGTAAGTCCGGCTTGAAGACCGTCTGGATCGAGTCGACGATCAGTACGACCGGCTTGAGCTGCGTGGCGTGCTGCTCAATCACATCCAGGTTCGTCTCGCTGACGACGAACAGGCGCGGGTGCAGGGCGCCGAGCCGGTCGGCCCGCAGGCGGACCTGACGGGCGCTCTCCTCGCCGCTCACGTACAGTACGATGCCGTGGGTCTCGGCGATTCGCATGGCCAGCTGCAGCAGGATAGTGCTCTTGCCGATGCCCGGGTCGCCCCCGACCAGCACAAAGGAGCCGGGGACAATGCCGCCGCCCAGCACCCGGTCCAGCTCGCCGGACCCGGTGGGAAAGCGCGGCGCGTCCTCGGCTTCGACTTGATCGATCGCGACCGGCCGCTCGCCGGTGGAGAGGCCGGGCGAAATGCCGGCCCGCAGGGCCGGCTGAGGAGCGACCGTCTCCTCGACCATGGTGTTCCAGTTTCCGCAGCCCGGGCACCGGCCCAGCCAGCGGGGGGACTCCTGGCCACACTCCTGGCAGATGAACAGGGTCTTCGCCTTGGCCATCTTCTAGTCCAACACCTTCTTGATCGCATCCATTCGGTGGACGACGCCCAGCAGGCGCCCGTGCTCTACCACGGGCAGGACAACCCGGTGGTTGCGGAAGATGATCTTCAGGATCTCGTTCAGGTTCGTCTCCGGTCCGATCGTTTCCGGCTCGGGCGTCATGATCTCGGTTACGCTGACTGCCCGCATTTGCTCCACGTTCATGCCCAGGAAGGCAGGAACGCCGCCGGCAACGCTTACGTCATCGTCGTACTGGCCGGATTCGTAGACGACCCGCGCCAGGTCATGCTCCGTAACGATGCCGGTCACCCGGTCGTGCTCATCGACGACCATGCAGACGGGCCACTGCTCTACTCGCTCAACCACTTCTCCGACGGTCGCCACGGGGCGGACGACCAGGCAGGAACGCATCAAATCCCTGGCAGTGGTCACAGTTGGTTCCCTCCCGCTTCAAACTCATACACACCAATTCGGTTGGCCTGGGGGCTTCTCCTGCGGATGAGCGCTAAGGAACAGCCGCCTCCCCTATTGACGGGGAAGCGGCCCTGCTTGTTCCATACTATTCGTGATCAGCCGGAGCCGGGGTATCGCTGACAGCCACACCCACCGTCTGGGCCGACGGCTCGGTCCGCTTGAACATGATGTTCCCTTCTGCATCCAGGTCGGTGTAGACCAGCTCGCCGTACTTGAACGGCAGCTTGAGCGCCTCCTCGGACAGCGGGTCCTCCAGCAGCCGCTGGATCGCCCGGCGGAGGGGCCGTGCGCCGTACGTCGGGTCGTAGCCGGCCTTGACCAGCTTCTCAAGAGCGGGGTCGGAAATCTGCAGATCCACGCCCTGCTCCCGGAGCCGCTTGCCGACGTTCTTGACCTCCAGGCGGACGATGTCCTTCAGGTGGTCCATGTTCAGGCTGTGGAAGATGATGATATCATCCAACCGGTTGATAAACTCCGGCCGGAAAAGCTTCTTGACCTCGTCCATCACACGGCCCTTCATCTTCTCATGGGCCTGTTCGTCGGTCTCGGCCACGGTAAAGCCGAGCTGCTTATCGCCCCGGATTACCTGGGCACCGGCGTTGGAGGTCATGATGATCACGGTGTTGCGGAAGTCGACCGTCCGGCCCTTGGACTCGGTCAGGCGGCCGTCATCGAGCACCTGGAGCAGGATGTTGAAGACCTCGGGATGGGCCTTCTCGATCTCGTCGAGCAGCACGACGGAGTACGGACGCCGCCGGACAGCCTCGGTCAGTTGGCCGCCTTCCTCGTAACCGACGTATCCGGGCGGGGCGCCGACCAGACGGCTGGTCGTGTGCCGCTCCATATACTCGGACATGTCAATGCGCACCACGGCATCTTCATCGCCGAAGAGCGCCTCGGCCAGGGCCCGGGCCAGGTGGGTCTTGCCCGTGCCGGTCGGGCCGAGGAAGATGAACGAACCGATGGGCCGCTTGGGATCCTTCAGGCCCGCGCGAGCCCGGCGGATGGCACGGGCCACAGCCTTGACGGCCTCATCCTGGCCGACGACCCGCTCATGCAGCACGCTCTCGAGGTTGAGCAGCCGCTCGGACTCGTTCTGGGTCAGCTTGGCGGCGGGAATGCCGGTCCAGGAAGACACGATGTGGGCGATGTCGTCCTCCGTCACCGTTGACTTGCTGGTAACCTTCTTCTGCTGCCACTCGACCTTATGCCGGTCTAGCTCTTCCTTCAGCTTCGTCTCCTTGTCGCGCAGGCGGGCTGCCTTCTCGAACTCCTGGCCCTGAACGGCGGCCTCCTTCTCCTTGCGGACCTCCTCCAGCTTCGCTTCCAGCTCCTTGAGGTCGGGCGGGGCGACGAACGTGGAGAGGCGGACACGGGAAGCGGCCTCGTCGATCAGGTCGACGGCCTTGTCGGGCAGGAAGCGGTCCGTGACAAACCGGTCGGAGAGCCGTACGGCAGCCTCGATGGCAGCATCGGTGATCTCGACCCGGTGGTGAGCTTCGTAGCGGTCGCGCAGCCCCTTTAGAATGGCGATGGCGTCCTCGGTGGTCGGTTCCTCGACCATGACGGGCTGGAAGCGGCGCTCCAGGGCGGCGTCCTTCTCGACGTGCTTGCGGTACTCGTCGATGGTGGTGGCGCCAATGGCCTGCATTTCGCCGCGGGCCAGGGCGGGCTTGAGGATGTTGGAGGCGTCGATGGCGCCTTCAGCGGCGCCGGCGCCGATGATCGTGTGCAGCTCGTCGATGAACATGATCACGTTGCCGGCCTGGCGAATCTCCTCCATGACCTTCTTGAGCCGTTCCTCGAACTCGCCGCGGTACTTGGAGCCGGCGACCAGGGAGGCCAGATCAAGGGCGACGACCCGCTTATCCTTCAGCAGTTCGGGGACACGGCCGTCGTTGATGCGCTGGGCCAGGCCTTCCACGATGGCCGTCTTGCCGACGCCGGGCTCGCCGATGAGGCAGGGATTGTTCTTGGTGCGGCGGGAGAGGATTTGAATGACCCGCTCGATTTCCTTCTCTCGGCCCACCACCGGGTCCAGCTTCGCCTCCCGGGCGTACTGGGTCAGGTCGCGGCCAAACTGGTCGAGCGTGGATGTGTTGGACTTGCCGGGCTTCGCCTTGGCGCCGCCGCCCTGCGGTGCCCCGGACTGCGGGTGCGGCACGCCGCCCAGCAGATGAATCACCTGATTGCGGACCCGCTCGAGCTCGGCGCCCAGGTTCTGAAGCACCTGTGCAGCGACACCTTCGCCCTCCCGGATTAGCCCCAGGAGAATGTGCTCGGTGCCCACGTAATTATGACCAAGGAGCCGTGCCTCTTCGATGGCGAGCTCCACCATGACCTTCTTGGCGCGGGGCGTAAAGCCGATCTCCCCCCGAGTTGACGCCGAGCCCTTGCCAATCATCTTTTCCACTTCGGCCCTGACCTGCTCCAACTGTATGCCGAGGCTCTGCAGCGCCTTGGCGGCAATGCCTTCGCCTTCGCGAATCAGACCCAGGAGCAGGTGCTCCGTCCCGACGTAGTCGTAGTTGAGGCGCCTCGCCTCGTCCTGAGCCAGAACGATCACCCGCTGGGCCCGTTCAGTGTATCGGCTGAACATCTAGCATAACCCCCTTACTTATCCAGACGTTTGATGGCATCCATTACCTTCTCCTTGGTGACACCCAGCGAGGTCAGCACCTCCAGGACCGCGCCATGCTGCTCGAGCAAAAAACCCAGCAAGATGTGCTCCGGCCCTATATGAGTATGCCCAACCAGTGTTGCAGCGGTCTGTGCCCGTTGCCGGCAGACCTGCTCCGCCGTCGGCAGCATGCCGATGGCCTCAGGATCATCCGGGGCGCCCAGGCCGGGCAATAATGCCTCTTCAACCGCTTGCCGTGTACTTTGTAGGTCGAGCCCGAGGTCCGTCAAGATACGGCTCACGGACTCCTCGAGCAATAATCCGAGTAAGAGCTGTTCCCGCTGGATAAACGGATAGCCGAGCCGTTTCGCCTCCCGCTGGGCGAGCTTCACCACACCGGCAACCGCCGGCGTATATGATGGCATCGCCACCCCCCCTTTGATCAGGCACCAAGCCGGGAGCGAATCATGGTTGCACGCCGGACGTCGCGGTCCAGCGGGTTCAATTCCCGCCCTTCCGCTTTTTGCAGGAAGGCGGGCTGCATGGCGATCATCAGCTCGTTCAGGGTCTTGTACGAGAGCTTCGGGAAGAGGCCCAGTTCAATGCCAAGGCGCACATCCGACAGCAGCTTCATCGCCTCTTCCGAAGTGATCACCCGGGCTGAGGAAAGGACGCCGTAAGCACGGCCGATGCGGTCCTCCATCTGCAAGGGCATTTCGGTATGCAGATGGCGCCGGGCCTGCTTTTCGGCTTCGACAACTCTCAGCACCACGGCCTCCAGATGCTCGATGATCTCCTCCTCGGCCTTCCCGAGGCTGGTCTGATTGGAGACCTGGAAGATGTGTCCGGCGGCGTCAGTTCCTTCGCCGTAAAGGCCGCGCACGACCAAGCCCAGCTGCGACAGCCGGTGGAAAAGGCCCCCCGCCTGCTGCGTCAGCACCATGCCGGGCAGGTGCATCATGACCGATGCCCGCAGGCCCGTTCCCACGTTGGTCGGACACGCCGTCAGATAGCCCCGCTGCGCATGGAAAGCGAAGTTCAGCTTCTGCTCCAGGGCATCATCCACCGCCGAAGCGACCTTCCAGGTCTGCTTCAGCTGCAGGCCGGGCGCCAGGCACTGAATCCGGAGGTGGTCCTCCTCGTTGACCATGATCGAAATCGACTCGTCCGCCGAGATGGCGACGGCCTTGCCCAGCGCTTGTTGGGCCTGCTGCGGGCTGATCAGGTGCTTTTCCACCAGCACCTGGCGGTCCAGCGCAGCCGTGTCGCCGAGCCGGTAGAGCTCCACCTTGCTGGAAAGGCCCATCAGGTTGATCTCCCGGACGCCGGCTTCGACCTGGCGGATCAGTTCCCCAGCCTGCGCTTCGGTCATTTGCTGGGGGAAGGGCAGGTCACATACGTTGCGGGCCAGGCGAATGCGCGAAGAGAGGACTACCTCGGCGCCCGGGCCGTTGGAATCCGTCCACTTGCTCGCCGGGCGCGTCACCAGTTCATTCCACGCCACCGCCGTCACCCCCCGCCTGAATCTGGTTCTCCAAGGTCTTGATTTGATCACGGAGGCGTGCCGCCTCCTCGTACTTTTCGGCGTTAATGGCCGCCTGCAGTTCCTGCTTCATGGCAGCCAGTTCCCTCCGCTTGCGGACAATCCCCCCGGTGCGCTTGGGCGCCTTGCCGGCGTGGGCAGTCGTGCCGTGAATCCGCTTGATCAGCGGATTCAGGTAGGGCTCCAGATTATCGTAGCACTGGGCGCAGCCCAGACGGCCGCCTTCGGCAAACTGGCTATAGGTCATGCCGCAGTTCCGGCAGGCGGGCTCCGTCTGCTGGAGCGGCGCCGTCCGTGCTCCGACGTACGGGTCCTGCCCGAGGAAGCTGGAGAGCAGTTGCTGAATCGACAGGTTGGGAAACGAGAAACTCATCTGACCCTTTTCCTGGGCGCAGACTTCGCACAGGTGAGTCTCCTGCGTCTGGCCGTTGATACGCACGGTTGAATGAACAACAGCCGGCCTCTGACCACAGTTTTCGCACAGCATGCGTCGCACCCCCCCTTCTCGGCGCTGACGCGCCATTTACGGGTGCCGTGCGGCCCCGCCGCTTCGCGGCGCCGCACTAGACTAGAACCGCAAGACCGCCAGAATCATCGCCTTGAGCAGATTGGCCCGGACGATGTCCCGATAGGGCAGCTCCAGTCCGATCGTGTCACGGTGAATCGCGGCCTGCATGATCGCTGCTTCGCGCTCATCAATGACGTTTTGTTCTTCGAGTCGGAAAATGTACCCCAGGGCTTCGTCCTGGGACAACTGGGAGCCGATCTGTCTCTGAATCAGATCCTGTAAGGCGTCTCCCGCCTCGAGATTCAGGCGGGTGATACGAATGTACCCACCACCTCCCCTGCGACTCTCAACCAGATACCCGCGCTCCGGGGTAAACCGGGTGGCCAGAACGTAGTTGATCTGGGACGGGGCACAGCCAAACTGCGCCGCCAGGGTGGCACGCTGCACTTCAGCCACGCCGGAATCCCCCATCATCTGCTTCAGGAACTGCTCGATATCGTCAGCAAGGTTGGCCATGGGTTCACCACCATCGTCCTGATGTTTTTTGACCTTCCATAGTCTAATCTACGCCGGTGGTTAGCGATCGGCAATTGCCGTTATCGCCTGTTTTTCGGCACGAGGGGCGGAAATCTCATTCGGGCGAGGACAAGGCCCGTTTCCTGACGTTTTTTGACCATTTCCGGAGGCGAAGAAAGAGCGGGGTGGACAGGCCACCCCGCATATTATTGCCCCACTGACGGGCCATGCATCCACCAGTTCGTGGCAAGAAGAACGGCTGCGCCGAGGGCGAGCAACCCCACCAGCCTGACCACCCGCCGGGCCACGAAGAGCAGCACGCAGCCGGTGGCTACCAGCAAGAGGCAGGCGGCCAGTATGACCAGTCCCGTTACCGTCAAGAACACCACCCCCTCCATGAGCCTATGGCAGGGATGCTGCCCGTAGTACAAGCCCTACAGGACTTCGTAGACGAGGCACTTGAGGTAGTGGCTTTCGTCGTAGCCGATGACGATGGGATGGTCGACGCCCTGGGCCCGCTCTTCGACCAGGCGCAGGCGCCGGCGGGCATCATGGGCGGCATCTGCCACGACGGCCTTGAAGAGCTCCGACCGCATGTGGTAGGAGCACGAGCAAGTCACGAGGAACCCGCCTTCGGGTATCATGCGCATGGCGCGCAAGTTAATCTCCTTATATCCGCGGACGGCGCCTTCCAGGCTTGCCTTGTTCTTGGCGAAGGCAGGCGGGTCGAGTACGATCACATCGAACTTCTCCTGCGCGGCTTCGAGCTGACGCAGAATGTCGAAGGCGTTGCCCTCCCGGTATTGAATCCGATCGCCAAAGCCGTTCAGCTCCGCATTTACCTTCGCGGCCGCCAGCGCTTCGCCCGAGGCATCTACGGCCAGCACTTCCCGGGCGCCGCCGGCGACGGCGTTCAGGGCAAACCCGCCCACATTGCAGAAGCAGTCCAGCACCCGGGCATCCTGCGCGTACGGCCGGATGGCCCGCCGATTGTCGCGCTGGTCCAGGAAGTACCCGGTCTTCTGGCCGTTGGCTACATCGACGGCAATCTTCAGGCCGTTTTCGGGAATGATCAGGCGCGGGTCAAACTCCCCGCCGGCCAGGTAGCCCTTGTGCTGGGTCAGGCCTTCGAGCTCGCGCACGGGCACGTCATTGCGCTCGTAAATGCCCCGGGGTTCGATCAGCTCGTTCAAAATCTCCACGATCTCTTTGAGCCACTTATCAATGCCCAGGGCCAGGGCCTGGATCACTAGAATGTCGCCGAACTTGTCCACAATGAGTCCGGGAACGAAGTCGGCTTCGCCAAAGACAACACGGCACGCCGTCGTGTCCGGCAGCAGCCGTTGGCGGTAGCGCCACGCCTTCTCCAGGCGGCGCCGGAAGAACTCCTTGTTGATGGGCTCATCATGATGGGTAAGCATCCGCACAATGATCTGCGAAGCCGGGTTGATGTAGCCCCGCCCCATGAACGTGCCCCGACCGTCCACGACGGTGACGATGTCGCCCGGATTATAGTCGCCGGAGATGCGGTGCACTTCACCCTGGAAAACCCATGGGTGCCCCTCCGCGATCCGCTGGGTCTTCCCCCGTGCCAAATGTACGACGGCCATATGCGCCATATGTAAAGAATCCTCCTCGATCGGCTTCTGTGAATATCATACCCGATGTCCAGCCTGATTTCCGGGGCACCCTATTATCGAAAGGGGGCTTTCAGATGGGAAAGGCCGACGACGCCAACAAGAAGTTCAAGAACCAGCGAAACGATGAGCCCACCACGATTGATACCACCGAAACGGGCAACCACCCCCGGGGCAACTATCTGAACGATAACAGAATGGGCCTGCCAAATCCAGATCAAGCGAACGACATTTGGATTGAGCAAGAGGACCAGGCTAAGCAAGGCATGGCCCGTCGCCTCGACGCGAGGAACGCCCAGGCGGCGCCCGGCCACCCATACATCCGCAACTCCCAAGGCGGCGGCGAAGTGCAATAATACCTCAGCCCGAAGGAATTCGAAGCTTGTTCAGCGAGCGAGGGGGCAGTTCCGCTGCCCCCTTTTCTGCGCGGGCCTGTATGTGCAGCGCCATGCATGAAGAAGGCCGGCGCATTCACCGGCGACCGCGCTAAGCCTCGGGGGCCGGGGCCGCCCGCAGGAGGCGCCGCACCGAAGGTGGCGCCGACTTACCCCAGGGTCGGTCTGCGGAACGTGCAGACCGACCACAAGGCCCCGGCCCCCGGGGCGTCTCGTTACCCAGAGAGCCGGTGGCCGCGACGGTTTCTTCATGCATGGCGCTGCGAAGCCCAGAACCGCAAAAGGAAAGGGGGCAGCGCAATACTGCCCCCCGAAACTCACTATTCGGCTTCTTCCTTCCGGGCAGCTGCGGCCGCTTCAATAATCGGCTTAGCCACGATTGCCGGGACTTCTTCGTAGCGGTCGAACTCGAAGCTGAACTCGCCGCGGCCCTGGGTCATGGAACGCAGGTCGATGGCGTACCGGGCCATTTCGCTAAGGGGCACGGTGCCCTTGACGACCTGGTGGCCGTCGCCCGTGGGCTCCATGCCGGCGATGCGGCCGCGCTTCTTGTTCAGGTCGCCCATAATGTCGCCCATATACTGGTCAGGTACCCGTACTTCGATCTTCATGATCGGCTCAAGCAGAACCGGCTTGGCGTTGCTGAACGCAGTCCGGAACGCCGTACGGGCGGCGATCTTGAAGGCCATTTCCGAAGAGTCGACGTCGTGGTAGGAGCCGTCCAGCAACGTGCAGCGGATGCCCTGGACCGGGTAGCCGGCGATGACGCCGTCAGCCATGGTCTCCTGGACGCCCTTGTCAACGGCGGGCCGGTAGTTCAGGGGAATGGCGCCGGCGAAAATCCGGTCGACGAACTCGTAGTTGCCCTCAAAGAGCGGCTCGATTTCGATCTTGCAGTGGCCGTACTGGCCGCGGCCGCCGGACTGCTTCTTGTGCTTGTACTCGGCCTGCGCCTTGCCCCGAATCGTCTCCTTATAGGAGACCTTCGGCTCGGTGGTGCTGGCGTCGACGCCGAACTTCCGCTTCAGGCGGTCGACCATGACGTCCACGTGGGTTTCGCCCAGGCCTGAGACGATCGTCTCAGCGGTGACCGGGTCGCGGCGCACGGTGATGGTCTGGTCTTCTTCGGCCAGGCGGGCCAGGCCGGAGCCGATCTTTTCTTCGTCGCCCTTCGCCTTCGGATGGACGGCGACCGAGAAGACGGGCGTCGGGAATTCGATCGGGTTGATGTGGATCTGGTTGGCTTCTTCGCACAGGGTGTCGTTGGTCTGCGTCACGTTCAGCTTTGCCACGGCGAAAATGTCGCCGGGGCCGGCTTCGGTGATGGCGTCCTGCGCCTTGCCCTTGGGAATGAACATATGCGAAAGCTTCTCGGTCTTGCCCTTGGTCGCGTTATAAACCACCGTGTCGTTCTTCACGCTGCCCGAGAACACCCGCATGATCGTCATGCGGCCCACGAAGGGGTCAGCGGTGGTTTTGAAGACGAGTGCGCTGAACGGCGCTTTCTCGTCGGCCTTTCGAGTCAGTTCGTCGCCGTTGGCGTCGGTTCCCTTGACCTCGGCCACGTCGGCGGGAGAGGGCGCAAATTCTACGATCGCATCCATAAGCAGGGACGTGCCAAAGTTCTTGCCGCCCGCAGCCACGAAGACCGGGACGATCTGTCCGTTGGCGATGCCCTTCTTGGTGCCCATCACGAGTTCCTCTTCGGTGAGGGCGCCCTCTTCGAGGAACTTCATGGTCAGTTCGTCATCGGCCTCGGCGGCCAGTTCGGTCAGCTTTTCGCGGATTTCGTCGACCCGGCCCTTGAAGTTGGCGGGGACTTCCGCTTCCTTGACTTCCTTGCCGGCAAACATGTAGGCCTTGCCGTGAATGACGTCCACAATACCCTTGAAATCGGCCTGGGAACCGATGGGCAACTGGAAAGCGATGACAGAGCGGCCGAACGCGTTCTCCAGGGAGGCCAGGGCCTTATCGAAGTTAGCGTTTTCACGGTCCATTTTATTGATCACGGCCATGCGGGCAACGCCGGCCTTGAGCGCATGCTTGTAGGTAAGTTCGGTGCCGACTTCCACGCCGGCAACGGCATCGATGATCGTGACCGCGGTTTCGACTACCCGCAGGGCAGCCTTCACTTCACCGACAAAGTCGAAGTACCCGGGGGTGTCCAGCAGCGTAAACTTGTGGCCCTTCCATTCCAACGGCGCAATACCCATGGAAATGGAGACCTTCCGCCGGATTTCCTCGGGGTCAAAGTCCATGGTACTGTTGCCTTCGTCCACGCGTCCCAGCCTGTCAGTTGCCCCGGCGGTGAAAAGCATCGCTTCGGCCAGCGATGTCTTACCGGCACCGCCATGGGCAATTAGGGCCAGGTTACGCACCTTCTCAACAGGGAATCTTTTCAACTCCATCTCCTCCTCAGCGGTTGATGGAACTGGGCTGGTCGGGAGCCCCGCGGGGACTCGCGTTCCCTAGAGTGGTCCGAAGGGGGCTCAAAGGCGCACCGACTTCCCGGTGCGCCACGCTACTGGCCAGCCGTTCAGGCGACCTTGGTTCTACAGCTACCGGGGGCCATTGTTCGACTACCGGCAAGTTAACTCCTGCCCAAAACGCCCAAACTTGTCCGAAAGTCCTACTCCCGTAAACCTTGTGCCAGGGAAGCCCTGGCTGTGATCTATACGATGCATAACCGCCCCTTAATACCGCTACCCAGACCGCCGTGCCCATGTAGACGCGGGCGAAACTGAGCCGGGCAAGGAATGCCGCGCCCGGGCGGTGGGCAGGGGTATCCGCAGTGCCGTTCGGGGGCGTAGGTTACAGGCAGTTGTCCCCGTTACCCATTTACCGGCGCCGTCGGCGGTGCGCTACCAAAGAAAGCTGCCCGACCGGTTCCGACGGCGGCGAACCAGACCGAGGGATTACTGCCTGTTAGCGGAGCCCCCGGGGCAACAAGGATCCCCTGACCACTGCCCGGGAACCGCGCGCGTCTATTCCTTACCCGGTGGCTGAAGTGCCGCCTCCGTGTATACATTGGCCGCGTTCCACAAAATCCATTCGTTGTATCCAGCGTCATACGTTGCCTGAATCTGTGCCCTCACCTCAGCCGGCCCATACGGGTACCCCCAGGAAAAGTCCTGCAGCCAGGGCCGCACCGTCACCTTTCCGGTCAGGCCGGCCTTCTCCCACCGCTCCTTGGCATCCAGCATCGACCGGTACACCGTCTCATAGGGAGCGGCATTCGGATGGGACAGCCCCAGATTCCCGGGAATGTAGTGACTCGGATACACCATCGGGGAGAGATAATCGACCCCGGCGGAAACCTCCTCCAAATGATGCCCGATGCCAAGGTCGTCAGACAGGCTCGTAATCAGCCCGAACACATCGGCGCTGACCCAGACGCCATAGGGGTGCAACTCCTTGCGGGCGTAGGCAAGAAAGTCGCCGATCACCTGCGCCTTCTCGCGGCCATCCTTGCCGGGATACGAAAGGGTGCTCATCTCGCCGTCCGTCGGAAACCGCACGTAGTCGAACTGTATCTCGTCGAAACCGGCGAGGGCCGCAGCACGGGCAATATCCACCGCGTATTCCCAGGCCTGCCGATTGTACGGATTGAGCCAGGGAACAGAATTGTAGTCCCGCCAAATGCCGCCCCGTGAGCTGTGCACCGCCAGCTCGGGCCGGTACTGCGGCACATGAGCGTCCTTGAATGTAACAATCCGGGCAATGCTGTAGATGTTCTTCGACCGGAGGAGGCCCGTAAAGGCCTCCAAGTCATCGAAATCCGCGTGAACGGCCTCGGCGCCGCGGGCGACGGGGTGGTCAAAGTCAAACGTTACGTTGCCCCAGTCGTCCTTGATGTTTACGACCATGGCGTTCAGCTCGGTGCGCTCAACCAGGGCGAGCAGCGGATCAAACGTGTCGGGGCGGGTCGCGGTTGAAGAAGTCAGATAGATCCCCTTGACCTTCACCCGGGGCGGCTGCATCTGCTGCTGGGCCTGCGCCCAGCCCGCCTTCACCTGCTCCAGCGATATGAACGGCTGCCCGGGTTGATATGCCCCCGCGGCGGCTTGCGGCGCTGTGCCTTCCGCCGCTGACGCCCGGGGCGGCGCGCCAAGGCCGGCGGAGAGCAGGCTCCCGGCAACCATAGCCCACACCGCCACCCGCTTGATTCCGGAGCGATTCCGACTATGCATGAGGGCGAATCCTCCAAATAGTGTGCTTGTATACTTTATAGTTCGCCGTACATCACACGGCCACCTACTACCGTGGCCAGGGGCCGAGCCTCGCGCAGCGCTTCTTCGCTGCCGGAGGAGATGTCGTGGGTGAGCACCACGAAGTCAGCGTACTTGCCGGCGGCGATTGAACCCTTCATATCCTCTTCTCCGGATGCGTAGGCGCCGCCCATGGTGAATCCGTGGAGCGCCTCGTTCAGGCTGAGCCGCTCTACCGGGTACCACGATTCGGACTCAGGCTCGTCGAGCCGCTTGCGCCAGACCGCCGCATGAATCCCGGCCAGAGGGTCAAGCGGCTCGACGGGCACGTCCGAACCGAAGGCCAGCCGGGCGCCCGACCTGAGCAGGCTGCGGAACGCATAGGCCAGCCGGGCTCGCTCTCCCCAGTACTTGTCTGCGATATAGCGGTCGCTGGGCGCGTGGCTCGGCTGCACCGATGCGATGATGCCCAGTTCGGCGAACCGGGGCAGATCATCGTCCGTGAGCAGCTGGGCGTGCTCAATCCGGTGGCGCAGGCCCTTGCGGCGGGAAATGTCAGCCACAGGCTCCAGGGCGTCCAGCACCATCCGGTTGGCCGCATCGCCAATGGCGTGCACAGCGACGGCGAGATTGTGCCGCACGGCCTTCTCAATCACGGCGGCCATTGACCCAGGTGTATGCGTGGGGACTCCCGTGTAGTTCGGGCGCCCCTCGAAGCCTTCCAGCATATATGCCGTCTGCGAGCCGAGGGACCCATCGGAGAACATTTTCACGCACCCTACCCGGAGCCACTCGTTGCCGAAACCGGTCATCAGGCCCGCCCCGATGGCATGGTCCAGCGCGCTTTCCGGAATCTGCTTGAAGAAGCGAACAGAAAGCTCACCGCGGGCCTCCAGGGCCTGCAGGCTGCGGAAGCAATCGATGCCGTCCATGCAGTGCAGCCCGGTTATGCCCACCCGGTTTGCATAGCGGAGCCCCTGCCGCATTGCCTGCAAGTGCTCTTCGGGCGTCCGTTCGGGGATCACGTCGTAAATCAGGGAATTGGCGTTCTCCTGGAAGATGCCCGTCGGCTCGCCCCGCTCGTCGCGCATGATCTGGCCGCCGACCGGTGTAGGGGTGGCGGCAGTAATACCTGCCTCCCGGAGCACCAGCGAATTGACCCAGAGGCTGTGGCCATCCTTGCTCGAGAGCGCTACCCGGTGCAGCGGCGCGACCATATCCAAATCGCGGCACGTCGGCCAGCGGTCCCACAAGTTCGCGTTGAAGCCGTGGCCGCGGACCCAGCCGCCGCCCGGCGTGCGGGCGACCCGGTCCCGCACCAGCGCCACCGCTTCATCGATGGAAGCGACACCGTCGAGGTTAATGTCGAGCAGGCCGAAACTGAACCAGGAGAAGTGGACATGGCTGTCAATGAGGCCGGGCACAACGGTGCAGCCGCCCAGGTCAACCACACGGTCGCCCGGCCCCAGCAGACCGTCCAGCGTATGCGCCGCGCCGGCGCCCAGGAAGCGCCCGTCTTCCACGACAAAAGCTTCTGCCCGTGGATTGCCGGGGTCCATCGTCAATACCTGTCCATTTCGGTAAAGCGTGCGCACAGTCCGAACCCCTCTCCTATCGGTTGTGAGATAGTCAGAAATTCCCCACCGCCACCGTTGTTCCCTCCGGAACCGCACAGGAAATCAAACGGGGCTGCCTCATTCGAGACAGCCCCCATGCCATGTGAAGGTTGAGCAGCAGATCCGATCAGGGCACCCGCAGGACGGTGAAGAAGAGCCAGCTGATGAAGGCGCCAACGACGGACATCGACAGGCCCCAGAGCATCATGTCGCGGAAGATCTTGGACTTGTCCGTCTTCGGGCCGGCCTGAGCGATGAAGACCGCGCCGGTCGTTGAGAGCGGGCTCAGGTCGGTCAGGTGCCCGGCCACGACGATGGTCGAAACCAGCGCCAACAGACTTCCGCCGCCGATCTTATCCAGCAGGAGCGGCGCCAGCGGCAGGAACGCCGGCAGGATCACGCCCGAGGTGCTGGCATATGCCGAAATGATTGCAGCGATAAAGCCGACCACCAGGGTCGCGGTAAACGGCGTGGAGAACTTCGCCATAATGTCGGCGAACAGTTCCATGCCACCGATCTTGCTCATCAGCGATACGAGAACGGTAACGCCGGTCACCATCATGATGGTGTTCCAGGGCATCGCCTTGATGGCCTTGCCCTCGTCTGCCGCCTTCAGCAGGCTGAGGATCGCGCCGATGCCGAAGGCGCCGAGGCCGACATCCAGCTTGAAGATGATGACCCCAAGGATCAGGGCAGCAATGCCGGCCAACGTCATCCACTGCTGCTTGTTGAAGGGTTCGACCTCAATATTGAGCAGGGACTCGATCTGGCCCTGATCCTTCTGCTTCCAGAGTTTCATGCCGCCGAACAGGAAGTAGGCCAGCGCCGAGGCCGCCACGTGTGTTACCAGCATGTTCATCCACAGGGTGAAACCAAATCCGGTGACGTTCATCTTCTCAAGGATCCCGTTGGCAATGATGCCCGTGGGAGCAATCGGCGACATGGCGCCTGCCTGTGCGCCGTTGCCGACCACCAGCGCCATGAGCAGGGGCGGAATCCCTACCGATTCAGCGAGCAGCATGGCGGGAGCAGCCAGGAGTGCACTGATGGAGATGTGGCCCGGTCCAATTGCGGCCAGAATAAAGGCCAGGAAGAAGAGGACGATGGGGAGCAGGGCGACTTTTCCTCTGACGCTTTTGATGGCGTACTTGGTGATCTTCTCGAGGGTCCCGTTGACCTGAGCCAGTGCGAACAGGTAGGTGACGCCGGCCAGCATGATAAACAGGCTCGTCGGATACCCCGCGATGATGCTCGCAACCTTCTGCCCGCCTATGTAGTATCCAACGACCAGCGACAATCCGAGGGCCAGGGTGCCGATGTTGCGTTCAGTCAGGACGCTGACAACAATCGCGATAATCAGGGCGATAAGAGAAATTACCGGCAACGACATTCTGTGACTACCTCCTTGTCAGGATTCGTATGGTTCGAGGAAAGAGCGTTGCGCGGCCTTGAGACCGTCTCCCAACCGGATGTCGACCCCAAACTCTGCCAGAGCCATTTCCACACACCCAATCACAGCCAGGATTTCGGGCTCATATACCGACCCCATGTGCCCGATCCTGAAGACCTTGCCCTCGAGCTTGCCCAACCCTCCTCCCAGTACGACCCGATACTTCTCTCTCAGGAGCTTGCTTAGGGCTTTCCACTCAATCCCCGGCGGTATGTTGACAGCAGTCAGCGTAGGTGACGCATCTGATTCGGAAGGCAGTACCGACAGCCCCATCCCTGTGAGTGCGGCTCTGGTGGCCCGGGCAAGGCGATCATGCCGCACGAAAGCGTTCGCGAGGCCTTCTTCCTGCAAAATGGCGAGGGCTTCCCTCAGGCCAAACAGGATGCCGGTCGGCGGGGTGTAGGCGGAGCCGCCTGCATCGATCGCCTTTTTCATCTGCTTCCAATCCCAGTACCACCTGGGCATCCGGGAGGTCTCGGCAGCCTTCCAGGCCCTGGGCCCAATGGCCAGAATGGCCAGCCCCGGCGGCAGCATCAAACCCTTCTGGGAAGCCGCGATGACCACGTCCACTCCCCATTCGTCCGGCCTGATCTCCACCATGCCGAGGGCGCTTACCGCATCCACGAACAACAGAGCCGGGTGCCCGGTCTCCTTGATCCCAAGGCCTACCCTCCGAATGTCGTTCAAGACCCCGGTGGTCGTTTCAGTCTGAGGGAGTGAGACAGCCTTGATCGACCTCGCTGCATCACTGCGCAGCCGGCTGCAGATCTCTTCGGGGTCGACGGCCTTTCCCCAGCCGACTTCGATCCGCTCCACCTGGACGCCATGAGCCGCAGCGATTTTCGCGAAGCGCTCGCTGAAAACCCCCTGGCTGACGGATAGAATCTTGTCCCCCGGGGAAAGCGTATTGACCACCGTTGCCTCCAGCCCGCCGCTGCCTGACGCCGGAAAGAACAACACGTCCCCCTGCGTGGCGAGCACCGCTTTAAGGCCCGTGATGCAGTCCTGCACAAGCCTCGCGAATTCGGGCCCCCGGTGGTTGATCATGGGTACAGCCATCGCCCGGATGACTCTGTCTGGTACGTTGGTGGGACCAGGGATTTGCAAGTATTGCCTACCTGACACTGTTTGCGCCTCCTAAGCGGTTAACCTTGCGGCCACCTGCCGGCAGACTGAAATGACGCATTGGACATCGCTTTCTTCGATCCCATAGTGCGTGATCATGCGGAAGGACGCCGGTCCTGTCTTCTTGGCCTTGATGCCCTCAGCCGCCAGGTCCGAAAGAAACCCTTCGACCCCACCGCGCAGACCATCAACCTGGGCCCCCACGATGTTCGTCTGCACCTCGGAGAGATTCACCCTGAGACCCACGATCTGGCTGAGACCGACAGCCAGATTCCGGGCGTTGGCATGATCCTCCGGCAGCCGCGATACCATGTGAGTCAACGCCACAACCCCGGGAGCGGCGATCACCCCCGCCTGTCGCATCCCACCGCCCAGGCGCTGCCGCATGACCCTGGCCCGGGCGATGAACTCGTGAGAACCCACCACCAAAGACCCAATCGGGGCGGCGAGCCCCTTCGACAGGCAAAACGTGACTACGTCTGCGTCTCTTACCACCTCCTTAACGTCTACCCCCAGAGCCGTCGCGGCATTGAACACCCGGGCGCCGTCCATGAACAGGGATATCCCATGAGCATCGGCCAACTTCCGTAGCTCCGAAATGTTTGAGGGATGGACGACCAGGCCGCGGTTCAGGTCATAAGTCTGCTCCAGGCAAATGACCGCTGTGCGAGTTGACTGAATGCCCTGGGGACGGATTGCCCGCTCAACCTCGATCGGATCGTACCGCCCCCCGGTTACCGTCACCGGCACCGCCTGCACCTGCGAGAGGGCCGAAAGCGCACCGACCTCCAGATTGAAAATGTGCGTGTCCCGGCCGACGATGACCTCCTCGCCGCGCCCCGCCAGGGTCATGATTGAGACCTGGTTGCCCATGGTCCCGGAAATGACGAACAGTCCTGCCTCCTTGCCGAGCATAGACGCGGCAAGGGCCTCCAATTCCTGCACCGTGGGGTCTTCGCCGAGGATGTCATCGCCCACCACGGCGTTTCGCATGGCGGCGCGCATGGCTTCGGTGGGCTGTGTTACCGTGTCGCTGCGAAGATCGATCATGTTAGGACTCAAGCGGTTACCTCCTCCGTCAGCTTGCCGGCAATGGCGGCGCGCACGGCCGTCAGAGGGGACGCCAGATAGATCTCAGCGCCCTTATCGCCCATTCGGCCGGGCAGGTTGCGCGCAGTGGTCGTCACCACGCGGTCTCCCGCGGCCAGCACCCCCTGGTGGGCCCCGAAACAAGGCCCACAGCCGGGGTTTACCAGAATCCCCCCGCTCTCACGAATCACGGCGGAGAGGCCGCTCCGATCAAGCTCGTCTGCAACCTTTGCCGACGCCGGAATCACGACCAGCGTGACGTCCGGATGCACCTTCTTGCCCCTCAACTCTTCGGCCACCAGCGCAAGATCGCTGAGCCTGCCGCACGAGCAAGCTCCGATAACGACCTGGCTCACCGGCGTCTCTGCGATTTCCGAAAGCGGCTTCACGTTGCCGGGGTCCGGTGGACAGGCCACGGAGACTGGTATCGTTGCAGCATCAAAGCGGTGGGTTTGTTCTACAGGTCCGATTGCCTCGCCGGCCTCAGGGATGTAAGCGGTAACAGCACCCATTTCGCTGACCACGTTCGCGATGGTCATCCGCTCATCCAGGCTGGCTTCACGGAGGGCCTCGCCCCAGAGCACAACTGCTTTGCCTTTCATGCCCGCTGTGCCAAAGACTCCGAGCAGATACAGGATGACATCCTTTGCCGCCAGGGGTGGGGCAATCCGGCCTGTGATTTCCACAGCCGCTACCTCAGGCGCTACCGTTCGGTACTTGCCGGAAGCCATCACTGCCGCCAACTCCCCGGGCTTGAGCGTGAATGCCAAGACGCCGTATGCCCCCGCGGTACAGACGTGCCCGTCGGCTCCAACCAGAATGGATCCCCGCCCGGGGGCCAGGTCCTCGGCAATCACCTGATGGATGACCCCCTGGCCCTGGTCGTAGAGCTTGACGCCGTACTTCCGGGCAAATGACCTGATCCTCAGGTGATTCTCCCTGACCGCAGCGTTTGGGGCAGGTACCCCGTGGTCGAAAAAGAACGCGATCTTGTTCACGTCGAAAACCCTTAGATGGGCAGCTTGCTCGAACTCCGATACCACCGCCGGACCAGAGCCGTCATGAGCGACCACCAGGTCCACCCTAAGCTCAATGCTGTCCCCGGGCTGGACGGCGCCTTTTCCCGCGGCTGCAGCAAGATGCCTCAAAATAACGTTCATCCCGACGACCCCCTTGCGGAACCTGACACAAGCAAAGGCTGTGCCAGACAGAATCCTTGGAAACAAAAAGGCGCCGTGGAACCCCCGGCGCCCTAACGGAAACTATTCTTTTATGGACGAACAATCCGGTATATGTACTATAACGAAATTGTTTCACACGTGTTTCAAGTGGAACACCTTGGTTTCAGTCCGGAAACACTGGGCGTTGCCCGATTACTGTTCGTTCATTTCCTTAAGCCTTCTCCACAGCGTGGTCCTGCCAATGCCCAGTATCCGGGCGGCCTGGCCTTTGTTCCCCCGGGATTTGGCAAGAGCTTCACGGATGTCCGTATCGAAGGAGCTTCCGGAATTGGGCACTGCAGCAGCGGGTTGCCACAGGTCATTCATCCGCAAATCCTGAAGACTTTCGGAGACGGTGCCGGCGCGTACGATACAACCTTCCGTCAAAATGACCATCCGCTCGACGATGTTGCGAAGCTCCCGGACGTTCCCCGGCCAGAGGTATTCACAGAGGATATCCATTCCCGCTCTTTCAACTGCGGTGATCTCCTTGCCAAACCGGCGGTTAAACTCCCCAAGAAAACTCTGCACCAGAAGGGGGATATCCTGGACCCTTTCACGAAGGGGCGGAACCCGCAGGTGCAGGACGTTGATTCGGTAGTAGAGATCTTCGCGGAATGCCCCGGATGCCACCAGCCCCTTCAGGGAGCGGTTGGTAGCGGCAATGATCCGGACATCCACCGGAATGATCCGGTCATCGCCGATCCTCATCACTTCATGTTCCTGAATGACCCGGAGAACCTTTGCCTGGAGGCTCTCCGACATCTCACTGACCTCATCGAGGAAGATCGTGCCGCCGTGAGCGAGCTCAAAGAGACCTTCCTTGCCACCTTTTCGAGCTCCGGTAAAAGCGCCTTCAACGTACCCGAAGAGCTCACTTTCCAGGAGGCTTTCCTGAAGGGCGCCGCAGTTGACGGCGACGAATGGGCCGGCAGCTTTCGGGCTGACTCGATGGATGGCGTGAGCGAAGCGCTCCTTGCCGGTTCCGGTCTCCCCTTCGATCAAGACCGTTGAATCAACGCGCCCGAACCGGTCGGCCTTGGCAATGACATCAGCGATGACCCGGCTTTCGCCGGTGATGTCCCGAAAGGAGTATTTGGCGATGTGACCCGAGGCCTGCAGACGCTGACGAATCTTTTGCTCAAGCTTCTGCAGGCGGGAGACTTCCTGAAACGTGGCCACGGCCCCGTGCACCTTGCCGCCAACTATAATGGGCACCCGGTTGGTAACCACCTGGACCCTGCCGATTTCCTGCATCTCGCCTAGTTCTGCGCTGCCGCAGTCTATGACCGCGGGCAGACGGCTGCCGGGGATCAGTTGCGTGATGCTTCTCCCCAGGGCCTGCGATGAGGGTATGCCGGTGATCGTTTCCGCCACCGGGTTGAAAGCGGTCACCATACCCGCGGCATCTACCGCCACCACCCCGTCGTAGGAGAAGTCGATGACGGCCTTTAATCGCTGCGTGTTCTGCTTCTCGAGCTTCCGGACCTCCAAAATTCTTCCGGCCTCTCGCAGAGCCTGATTTACCGCCTCTTCTCCCGATGTGATCACGACGCCGCGCATGGAGTGCTTCCTGGCGAGCTTGACCATCGCGATCTTCCCGAAAACCGCCGCCACCCCGGTGGCTTTGAGTTCCTGGATCCCCGCGTCAATCCTGGTCTGATCCTTGAGCTGAATCTTCACGATCCGTTCACCAAGGATCTCTTCAAGCGCTGCCACCCCGCACAGCACTTCTTCGACGTCCAGAATTCCGACCGGCTGACCCATGGATTTGGCGGCCACGTAGGCCCGCAATAGGTCATATCCGGTAATGGGAACATCCACCACAGGGATCCCGAGGCCTGCTCTGGCGATCATCCACGCAGTAACTCCCCGGCTGACGATGACTTCAGCCCCACTCCTTTGGGCCTCCTGGGCCAGGTGGACGCCCTGCCTGATCCGGCCTACGAGGACTTCGATCTCTTCACCGAGCTCCTGACCGACTTTTTGGGCGAGATCTCCAAGCTCACGGTATGGCGCAATACATGCAATCTGCGGCATTTTCGGCCCTCCACTGCGGTGGTTAAGACCGAGCCTCCGCTCGCAGCAGGAGGCTCGGTGATTTCCGATGACATTCGCGCAGACTAACCATGAGGTGATGACGCGTGGATCATGAACACGGCAAGGACCCGACTCCGCAAGGACGGACCCCGGACGTTGTGCGCCGCTCGCAGCACCCGAAGCCGTCGGGGTATGAAGAGGAGAAGTACGTCAATAGCACACCCGGCCCGGAAGCGCAAGATGATGGCGTCTGGTTCTATGGTTACAAGCGGGAGAACGCATACCAGCCTGAGCGGACCGAACAGTAGCAGAATAAGCCCGGCGCCCGGCCGGGCCCTTATTTGTCGAGGACCAGCGAAAGCAATTCCTGCGGGCGCTCAACCCAGGCGTCCGGCCCGGCCCCGGCCAACTCCAGCCGGTCGATCACCGTCCAGCCCACGGCTGCCGTTTTCACGCCTGCGTTCCGGCCGCACAGAATGTCAAAGGTGCTGTCGCCGACCATCAGTACGTCCGGACCCGGTACCCGTCCAAGCCGTTCCAAGGCCAGCAGCACGGGTTCTGGCTCCGGCTTGTGCTTTTCGGTGTCGTCCATGCCTACCACGGTCTCGAAAAACGGCGCAAGGTTCGTGACTCGTAGCCCGCGCAGCGCAAGGTCACGCCGCTTGGAAGTCACAATGCCCAGCCGGACCCCTGCAGCCCGAAGCGCTTCCAGCGTGTCCCTTACCCCTTCGAACTCCTTGACCAGGGCGTCATGGTTGGCAAGGTTGTAGACCCGGTAAAGATTCGTCAGCTCCTCAGCCCGTTCTGGATGGTACCGCCCCATCGTCCTGGGCAGCGGCTCGCCGAAATGCCTGTGAATGGTGGCGGCAGGCACATCCAACCCGAGGTTCTCCTTGAGGACATGTTGAAATGAAGCTACGATCAGGTCATTGGTGTTGATCACCGTTCCGTCCAGATCGAACAGAACGACAGAAAACGGCATGCAGCATCCCCCTTCGGGATATTGATTCGCCTTTTTCAGGCGACCCCCTCCCGCCCAATTCGCCCCCCGCAAAAAGGCGCCCGGTGCGCCTGCGCCGAAGCGGGAAAGAGCGAAGGGGGCAGCATAGATGGGTCAGGTAGGCCTACACGGACTCACGGGCCTGGTGGTCGGCGAATATCTGCTCAGCAGCTATGTCGAAAAGCCTGCCGCCCGGCGCGCCTTGCTTTTCGGTTTCACCATGGGCAACCTGATTCCGGACCTGGACTTCCTGGCGGTGGTGGCCATGTACCCGCAGGATCAGGCGCTGGCGATGCACCTGCACCGGGGGTTCAGCCACAGCCTGTTGGCCGCGACTGCCCTGATTGTGGGGTTCTATGCGGCCGGTGCACTCATGCGCGACCTATATGTCCGTTACCTTGGCTACGGCCTCGCCCTCGGCATCGTCGCCCACTTCACGGAAGACATTTTCATTTGGTTCTCGCCCGTCGACATCTTCTGGCCGGCGAGCGTCTTTCAGATCATCCCACCCGTCAACCTGTGGCACTGGTGGAGCACACCGCCGATTGTCGGCCGGCTTCTGGGCGCCGCCGAGTTCGGGGCGTTCGCGCTGTACTACGATTACCTCGTGCGGCTGGCCGTCGCCTATGGCACCAACGAGGAGATCGTCCCACTGGCCCGCCGCATGGCCACGGCCTGCTGGACTACCTGGGCGCTCCTGACGGCCCTCGCCCTTGACCTACCCAACAGAACGTTTGATCTGACGCTGTATGTGCCAATGGGTATCATCTTCATGCCAGCGGTTTTCTACATCACCTGGCGAATGCAGGCCACCATCGAAGTACTTGCCGTACAGCGAAAGCAATCGCTATAACCCACAAGACGCCCCCCTGGCAAATACCGAAACAGGGCGAGCCAGATCTGGCTCGCCCTGCGCTTTATCAGACTATGCCCGCCCTTCCCGAGCGGCAACGGGATGAAGTTCATTGGGTGGCACCACGAGAATGGCGCCCTTGGCGCAAACCTCTTCGCACTCTTTGCAGCCCACACAGGCGTTGGGCTTGGTAAGTACCGCTGTACCAAAGAACTGACCTTCCCCTGCCAGCTCGAGACAGTCGAAGGGGCAGATTTCCACGCAGAAGTCGCAGCCCGTGCATGACACCGGGTCTACGACCGGCTTCGGCCAGTCGGCACGCTTGGGAATGCGGGGCTTGTAAGTGCCGAATTCGTCTGCGATGGCCAGCACCGGGCAGGCACGCACGCAGGCGTCGCAGTCGATGCAGAGCTTGGGATCGATATAGTGAAGGGCTTTCCGTTCGCCGCTGATGGCCTCGGTAGGACAGACGTTAACGCAGGCGGTGCAGCCGATGCACTTGTCGTCAATATAGTGGGCCATTGTTTATCCCTCCTCGGAAGTCCCGCTGCTAAACCCGGTCCGAGCCGCTACTCACCAGTATACCGCGCAAGCACTTCACGTTCAAAGGTGATCGTTTACGAAATCGGTCATTCCTGTCAGGCGCTGCGGAATGCGCGGGTCAGTTGGATGCGCGCCCGCTCGTCCAGTACGGCCTGCCCGCCAAGTGCCCGAACGTAATCGGCCAGGGTTTCTGCATTCAGGACAGTCACTCCACCGGCTGTGAATCCTTCTTCCGCCCGGCGCCGAATGAGCACCAGAATGGTGGAGACCGGGATCTCAGGGCCCGCGACAGTGCCCGTGCGTTCCCGGAGCCAGCGGGCCGCCGCTTCTGCTCTGGCGCGGCTGCGTGCGACCCGGCCGCGGGCGATTCGGGCCCACGTCGACTGGGGCGTCTCGTCCAGTGAAACGCTGACGATGCCGCCGGGCCCGACCAGCAGGTAGTCGGGCCGCCCGCCGCCCTGCTGCGCCCAGTCCGTTATGAGCCAGTCAGGCTCCAGTGACCTGAGCGCAGCCCGGACTTCCTTGAGCCCCTCTCCCGACTGCCAGCGAGAAAGCGCCAGCGTGCCCACAACGCCAAACAGAAAGATGCCGATGGTCGCGAACATGTTCATCAACCGGGCACCTGTCTGCTGTGACGCACGGAAAAGGGACCCGACCATGATGGCCATCAACACCAGAACGATCACGTAGCGGCGCAACTCAGGGCCTCCTACTTCAGACCCAGCAGGTACCTGGCGAGTGTGGTGATCTCCTGGTCGGTCAGCTTGCCCTGGAACCGCGGCATGAAGTACGGTCCCTCGGACTTGATCTGATCCTTCAGGTTCACCGCGGGAGAGGCAGAGGCGCGGTTGGCGCTCCAGTAGACGGGCATGCGCTTGTCATGAGCCAAGGCGGGCGTCTTATCCTGGGCGTTCGCCTGTGGCACGTTTGCGTACTTGATCCAGTCCTCAATGAACTTCTGATCCAGACCCCAGCTGCCCACGTGCGTCAGATCAGGGCCGATCTTCGAGCCACTAGTGCCGATGGTATGGCAGGTCAGGCACTGGGATTTCGTCAGGTTGTTGAGAAGGGCCTTGGCGGCTGCAGTTGTCTCAGCGTCGACCCCTACGGGATCAGGCAGCGGGAACTGGCCGTCCTTGCCCTTCTCGTAGCTCGGATCCTGGAACGGCGCCAGATCGGGGTCGCCAACGATGTTCCACTGCTCACCCGTAGGATTCATGATGAACAGGGCCAGCGCCTTGACGTAGTCGTCATCCAGCGGGCCGCCGAAGTCACGGCCCCACGAAGGCATGGTGGTATAGGAGAGCCAGTTGCCGTCAGCCTGCTTCTCCCACTGGAAGTGGAGGTCGTTGCCCTTGCGGCCCTGCCGCACCGTTTGAATGATCATATCGTACTGCTGCCGGCCGGCGGGCGTCTGGTAGTCAACTTTAAAGACCGAACGATTCAGCGGCATGCCAACAACGCCTTCGCCTCGGGGGCCGTGGCACTGGACACAGTTCAGGGCATAGGTTGCGGCGCCCTTGATCACATATTCGTCATGCTGCCGGGCCTCCGCTGAGTTCATGCGAAATGGTTCCCGCACGCAGCTGCCGACCAGGATGATCGCCAGCACGAAGGTAAGCAGCGATATGATTGTATACTTTCTCTCGTTACGCACAGGCCGTGAGCTCCTTTCCTGTGACGGATTCCCGTGAGCTGCCTACCGCCTAGTAATCACCGATCCAGCGCTGAATGAAGTAGACGGTTATGAGCGTACCAACGAACAGTACGAACACGAGGAGGAGCTCCATCGCCTCCGTAACGTGGATGCCATGATACCAGGGCATCGACGGCCCGCCCTCGGAGGCCAGCGCCAGGTTGAACAGGCTTGTCATGCTGCGTCCTCCTCCCTACACTTTGACGGCGTCGCTCGGGCTGTGAACCGGGCGCTGCTTGATCTTGCCCGTGTTGACGGTGATCTCCTGCCCGCTCACCTTAATCTCCATCGCGTCCAGGGGGCGAGGCGCCGGTCCGGCCACGTTCTGCCCGCTCAGCGTATAGACCGAGCCGTGGCAGGGACACATAAACTTGCCCTGCGCTGCATTCCAGGGAACCGTGCAGCCCAGATGGACGCATTTCCAGTACAGGGCCATCAGACCCTCTTCCGTCCGGGTCAGGTAGAACTTGCCTTCTCGGACGGTAACGACCTCGCCCATCTTGATCTCGTCCAGCTCCTTCGGAACCGCCACGACGCCACCGAAACCGGTCAGCTTGATCGGCCAGAACATGGCCGCACTGCCGCCGGTCACCGTAGCGAACATCGCGCCTATGGTTGCGAACATGCCTGAGCGGAGCGCCTGCCGGCGAGTCAGTCCATCGGCGGCAGGGGCAGCAGGCGGGGCTGCAGCACCGGCCGGGGCCTTCTTTTCTTCAGCCATCGTCTATCACCCTTTCAATAGGTTGTCGCCGGCGAACTAATGGGGCGGCTTGACTTGCCAGGGCCACATGAGCATCATCGACTCACCGCGGAAGGCGGTGCCAATCAGGGAGAGCACGACAAAGCTGGTCAGGTAGAACGTATAGAGGGCGATCATGATCTCACGCGTATTGGCGCTATACCGGCGTCTCACCCACGCGGCCAGAACCCAGGGAATGCCGATCATCAGGATGAGCGGCACGAGAGTCTCGCCAATCCAGGCGAACCAGGACGCATCCAGCCCGGAGGCCTTTGCCAGGCCGAATTTGATCATGGGAGCGATGCCGTGAGAACCGGCTGGATGGATGCCCGGAATGATCAGGAACTCGTCGATGACCACCAGTGCGATTTCGATGACGGACGTGTAGATGGCGGAGAGGATGGCAATCGACGGGCCTTTCTTGGACGAGAACCAGATGCCCGTGCCGTGGCGATCCCTGTCGATGTAGGGGATCATGCCAAGCAGGACGAGCGCCGCCGTCGGTACAATCACGCCGGCCAGCGCCGGGTGCATATGGAGCAGCAGCTCCTGAAGGCCAAGGAAGTACCACGGCGCCTTGGCCGGGTTCGGGGTATGGTCAGGATTGGCCAGGTCCAGCAGCGGGGCGTTGACGAAGGTGGACATGATGGTCAGGGCGAGCGTCATCGCCACGGCCATAATGGCCTCGATGGAGACCAGATACGGCCAGGTGTAGACCATCTCTTCCTTCGTGCCGGGCTGGACCTTCGGGCCTGCCTGCTGATACTTCTCAGTCATGTCGGCCATGCGGTCCCCCTCCTCTACGACTTGCCTTCGTCATTATTTTCGTTGAGCCGGTCGGTCTCCCCGTCCTCTTCATAAGGAATGGGCGTGGAAATGCCGCCGTCCTTGCGGATGCGCCAGAAGTGCATGGCCATGAGTGCGATGCAGGCAAGGGGCAGCAAGATGACGTGGAGCGTGTACCAGCGAATAAGCGTGGCAGGGCCGATATCGAAGCCGCCCAGCAGGGCCTGCTGAACATACGTACCCACCACGGGAGACACCTTGGCCATGTTGGAGCCAACGGTAATGGCCCAGAAGGCCAGCTGATCCCACGGGAGCAGGTAGCCCGTGAACGAAAGCAGCACAGTAACCAGGAACAGCACTACTCCGATGACCCAGTTGAATTCGCGCGGGGGCTTATAAGAGCCGG
Organism: Symbiobacteriaceae bacterium; assembly: GCA_035628915.1. Taxonomy (GTDB): domain Bacteria; phylum Bacillota; class Sulfobacillia; order Symbiobacteriales; family Symbiobacteriaceae; genus JARBUG01. The sequence continues at coordinate 52,169 of DASPIW010000031.1, forward strand.
TATAGAAGACGCGGGTCATGTGTAGCCAGACTGATATTACCATTGCGTGGGCGGCCCACCGGTGCATGTTGCGGGCAAACGCACCAAAAATGACGTTGGTTTCGAGGAATTTCATAGACATGTAGCCATGGGGCACCGCCGGCACGTAGTAGAACATGAGCCAGACGCCGGTCAGGGTGAGGATCAGGAACATCAACAGGCTCAGCCCGCCCAGACCCCAGGTATAACTGACCCGCACGGCGCGCCGGGGCAGCTTGACCGGGTGCAGATGCAGCACCACACTGTTCAGGATGACCAGCACCTGGTTGCGCGGTGTATCAGGATAATCGTTGCGGTAAATGGACTTGTAGAACGTCGTGTCCTTTAATTTGGCCCAAAGACCCACCGAATCAGCACCTCCCTCTAGTTGGGAGCCATAGCTCCAGAACGACAGCAGCGCCTAGCGCGATTCTTGCCGGATCGTCTGCCAGATCCCCCCCGGCGCCCGGTGTGGCGTTTCGTTGGAAGACAACTTTCATGATTATACCTGCTAGCTACTCGGGGATCAACCCAAAATGGCAACAAACGCAGTGTCGTCAAGGGATAAAAAGGACTGCTTGCTATCGACCGTTTGTACACTATGAACAATTCCGCTGTTGGATGTCTGCCGAACCTTAGTATAGTTCTTTCACCCCACCCAGATTCCTCCGCAGAGGAACTCGACAATAGATAGTAAGCCTTTATCGCTAATCGTACCCTACTGGACTCGCTCAGGGGATAGGTGGCGCGTCGGATGTTTGCATCAGGCGCGGGTAGTAGGTTTGCTCGGTCGGGATGGGCCGGGATCACCTTCCCGGGAGGCTCCTTGCCGGTGGGGCGCCGGCCACCCCCCGTCTTTCACGAATAACACAGAGCCAGTGGCTCCAGATCGGACCGCCCCTGATCTTGGGAGGCAGTCGCCGTAGAACCAGTTGGCCACGGGTTCGTCCACGCGGCTGATCGGGTTGGTGGTGAACAGAAACCGGTTACCAATTATGTGCAGGACCTGTGAAGTCAGGACGGCTCCGAGCATCTACCAGGTTACAGACACTGGAGCCGTGCTGATTGTGCCGTGTTTCACAATCCTGAAGAGGAAATCGCCCGTTCGAGCCTGGAGCTGCGGTGCACCATCGCCTTACGATTATGCTCTTATGGTCTATCCCAGTCAAGGTATAAAGGCTCTCGCTGATGATAGGGATTTTTGACTTTGCCCTTGCATTCACATAAGGGTAATGCTACTATTGCTCTCGGGTTGCCCACCCTTGAGGGTTCACCGGGTCGTTTTTCGGATTTACCTGCATTGTATCATCTATAGACCCGAAATGACATGGGTGCAAACCACTAGGGCAGATGCCCTAGACCAAAGGCATGTTGATTTCCGGTCGCAATCCGATGCCCAAAGTACCAATCGTGTGGCATGATGGCACTAGAAAGGAAGGGGTTTACTATGAAGAAGGTTCTTATTTTGGCGATTGTAGCCGTTCTCTCTCTGGGGATCCTGACGGCTTGTGGCGGGGGCGGAGGCGGCCCGGCGAAGCAGCTGCAGGTGATTGCCGGCGAAAACGGCGAGATGAAGTACAACCCTGATGTCCTGACCGTCAAGAAGGGCGAGACCGTCGAAGTAACCCTGGTCAACAAGGACGCCGCTCAGGCCCACACTTTCATCCTGTCCAAGTACAACGTCAAGACCGCACAGGTCCAGCCGAACCAGCAGGAGACCGTCAAGTTCACCGCCAAGGACGCCGGTGAGTGGGAGTTCGTCTGCGACGTGCCGGGCCACAAGGACGGCGGCATGGTCGGTAAGCTCAATATCACCGAGTAAAACACACACTAAAGCGCAGGCGGCCAGTCAGCCGCCTGCTTTTGTGCGTTCGGGCCAATGCAGAAGCCCGGGCAGCGATTGCCGCCCGGGCTTATTGTTGGTGGAGCTGAAGGGACTCGAACCCTCGACCTTGGCCTTGCAAAGGCCCTGCTCTCCCAGCTGAGCTACAGCCCCGTTGCCTTGCTATTGTACCCGCCCAACAGTCACACTGTCAATGCGGAAATGGCTGGTCGTCATAACCGGCGCGTGCGGTGCGCACACTGATGCGGGAGGGATGCACTATGCCGCGCAAGGTGGAGCATTACCACCAGCCGAAGCTGGCCCCGACCGCCGGCGACCTGGGCGTCGAAGCGTATCAAGCCAACCTGGCCGACAAACCCGGGCGCGACAAGACCCACGAAGGTGACCAGGCAGGGGTGTGGCCGCAGTGGAAGGCGCCGGAAGCGCGCAACAGCCCACCCGGACAGCACCGCAATCCAGATGCCCAGGAGATCAGAATCGGGCAGGACTGGAAAATCCACAACGATCACGGCGCATCCGGAACGTAAGTGCAGGGGGAGTTTTCCCCCTGCACCGCTGTATATGCGCTACTTGATGGCCACGATCTCGTACTTGATGGTTCCGTCAGGTGCTTCCACCTCTACGACCGAGCCGACGGTCTTGCCCATGATTGCCCGGCCAACCGGCGATTCGTTGGAGATGCGGTTCTGCATAGGATCCGCCTCTAGCGTGCCCACAATGGTGTACTCCAACTGATCGCCATACTCCAGATCCTTCAGAGCGACGCTCGAACCAAGGGCCACAATTCCGTTGCCGGCGGCGGGTTCGTCAATCACACGGGCGTTGCGCAGGGTCTTTTCAAGGACAAGAATTCGCCCCTCGATGAATGCCTGCTCGTTCTTGGCGTCCTCGTATTCGGAGTTCTCAGCGATGTCACCGTATTCCCGTGCCTGTTTGATCCGCTCCGCCACCTCAAGTCGCTTGGAGGTACGCAGCACGAACAGTTCCTGCTCCAGGTGCTTCAGCCCATCAAGCGAGAGAAGAACTTCTTTCTCGGACATCCCCGGTCTCTCCTTTTGTTATGGCCACACTCCTGCCCGACACCGCCGTGGACGAGGAATCGTACCCGATGTATACGACCCATCTCCCCCGGTATGCCCATTCAACATGCGGGAAAGCACTGCAGAACGCTGTCATGTCCTGCAGTGCTTGTGCGTGTTCGGCACGCACTCATTATAGGGATACATTCAACCAATGTCAACTAAACTGTCTGAATCCTCAGGAGCGTTCGACCGATTTCGCGGTATTCCGTCGAATCCGGTGCAAGTCCAGGTCAGTGACGGGCCGGTGGAACGAGCGCAGCTGGGCCAATCGGAAACCATGCTTGCGGGCAAGGGCACGAATCTCATCAACCTTTGCCAATGAAAGATCGCGGCCCAAGGAAAAAGGCTCGTAACGTTCCTCCAGGGCCAAGAGCATCGTCTCGCTGAGGCATGCCCACGCGATGCCAGGGGGCAGCCCTACGTCATAGTTCAGTTTCAGGTCTCCGGGAACAGAGATCAATCCCCCATCGATCACCAGGACATCGTCGCGGGCCGCCGCTATCCGGCGGTCGACATCCCGCGGAATCGCCACATCGCACACAACGGCGCCGGGCTTGAGGTCCGCCGGATCGATGATGGCCTCCATGGCGCTGGAAACGGTGATCACTACGTCCGCCATGGGCAGTGTCGCCTTGATGTCGGTGGCGATATGGCACAGTGTCCCGGTCTCCAGCAGCACGCGCTCGCTCAGGTCCTTGAGCCGGTCCACGCTGCGCCCTACGAGAATCAGGTTGGGGCAGTCGCGGGCCAGCATCCGCACGCAGCAGGCACCAATGGAGCCCGTCGCCCCCACCACGGCGATCCGGGCCTTTCGAATCTCCTTGCCCATCAGGCGGGCGCCCTCGGCCACGGCTTCCAGGGCCGCCACCACCGTATACGTGTTTCCTGTCGTAACGGGAATGCCGACCCGGCGGGCGATCTCGCGCCCGGCGTCGCCGGGAATCGCGCTGTGCGCCCCCAGCCCGATGATGCGGGCGCCCTGCCGCTCGGCTATCTGGCAGGCTTCCACTACCCGGCGGATCAGGAACTCCTCGGGCAGTTCATGCCACATGCGGGTGGTCAGCGGAATGGCGACCAAGAGACCGGTCGCCGTGTTATACGGCGTCTCCACGCCGCTAATGTCCGAGACCTTGAACGGGCGCTTGAAGCTCAGGACCCGCTCTGTGAGACTATGGGGCACATGCCTGGTCACAGGCCACCGGCGCTGCACAAAACTGATGTCCGTCGGATGGACAGTAAAAGCGAATCGTCCTTGCACGGATCCAGCCTCCTTCGGGGAGCGGGCCTTTCGCTTCCCTTAACGACCCTACCCTCAAGAAAGGTCGTCACACAGCGGCTTTTTCGCCGGTGGCGGACCATTGTCGCTACTTGTGGCCGGGCGAGGCAGAATGCTAGGCTACACGTTGTACAAAGGGGTCGCATAATCATGAGCTCGTCGCCCGCCGCGGGCATCGGGCCCCTGTCCGACAACCGCTGGGCTCTCCGCCGGCAGATCCTGACCCTGGCTGTGCCGGTGGTGATGGAGCAGATTCTCACCACGCTGACACAAATGGTCGACATGATGATGGTCAGCCACCTCGGCCCGGAAGCCGGGGCCGCCGTGGGGCTTTCCAACCAGCCGCTCTTTTTCTCCATGGCCATATTCATGGGCATCGGGGCCGGCCCGACCGCCCTCGTGGCGCGGTTTACCGGCGCCAAGGACCCGGAAACGGTCGAGTCGGTGACGCGGCAGTCGTTCTGGATGGGTCTCTTCGCTGCAGTCGTCGTCGCCTACGGCTACTTCGCGCTCGCGCCCCTGATCATTCGGTATATGGGCGCCGAGCCAGCGGTGGAGCCGCTGGGCATGGGGCGGCTGGTCCGGGAAGTGGAAACATAGGCACATGTGAATGAGCGAACCCCCTACCCGAGTTTTGGTAGGGGGTTTTTGGGACTACGCATCACACGACTGCGGAACCTCACTCTCATCCGGCCCCGGCTCCGCGCCGGCGGGGCGATGGTGTGCCGACCGCTCCAGGTAGTCCAGGAGGATCTGCCGCAGGTCGTCCGGCGTTTCCGCCGTGTTGATGATGTTGCGGGTCTCCGCGGCGCCCCACAGGCCCTTGAGATACCAGGCAGCATGCTTGCGCATTTCCCGGACGGCCAGATACTCGCCCCGGTACTGAATCATCAACTCCAGGTGCCGCAGAGCCGTGGCGACACGCTCCCCGGCGCTGGGCTCGGGCAGCAGTTCGCCGGTTTCGGCGTAATGAAGCGTCCGCTCGAAGACCCAGGGGTTGCCCATGGCGCCTCGCCCGATGGCCAGGCCGGCACAGCCGCTGGTCTGCAGCCGCTCAACAGCTTGCTGCGGCGTCACAATATCACCGTTGCCCAACACGGGCACCGACACGGACCGCGCCACCTGCCCAATGATCTCCCAGTCGGCCTGTCCGCCGTACTGCTGCTCCCGGGTACGGCCATGGACCGTAAGCATCTGCGCGCCCGCATCTTCCGCCCGCCGGGCAATGTCGACCGCGTTGATCGAACTGGCGTCCCAACCGATGCGGAACTTCACCGTGACCGGCACCGGAGCCACGGCCCGCACGACCTGGCGAACGATCTCCCCGGCGTTCTCCGGTTCCTTCAGCAGGGACGAGCCGCCGCGCCCCTTGGTCACCTTGGGTGCCGGACAGCCCATATTGATGTCGATCAGGTCGGGCTGCTGAAGCTCGATGACGCGTATAGCAGCCCGGGCCATGGTCTCCGGGTCGGCTCCGAAGATCTGAATGCCGGCGGGGCGTTCCCCGTCGAACAGCTCCATCATCTCCTGCGTCCGCTTGCTGTCGAACAGGATCGCCTTGTCGCTGACAAACTCCGTAACGACGAGGCCACAGCCCTTCTCCTTGCACAGCAGGCGGAACGGCCAGTTTGTGACGCCGGCCATGGGCGCCAAGGCGAGCGGCCGCTCAATCGTCACCGAACCTAGTGAAATGGGCCGCAGCAGCGTTCCGGGCACAGCCGTCACCTCCCTGGCTAGAGCGAAACGAGCTTATTATACCCGGAATTTGCCGGTGGGGCTACCGGTCGCCGTAGCACATCAGGAACGTTCCCTGTCTCGCCGCCAGAAATCCAATGAAGTAGAGCCGGCCATCGCCCGCCGCAACGGAACTGACGGACGGCAGGTCCGGGAGCTCCCACTTCTGTTGGCCTGCGGCGTCAAGGAGCCGCGCCGAAATCGAGTATGTCCGCCTCCCCGTGCCGCTTGCCGCAAAGACCACTGCGTTGCCGTTGCCGTCCACGAGGCTGAGCGCAGTCTGCAGATTGGGCGTCAGCGCCGCCCTCGACCACTTCTCCTGGTCCCATTTAGCGTCGTATCGTACGATGCCATCCTGCACAAACCCTCTGCCCACACCGAGCGACACGCTGGCCGGTTGGGTAGGTTCGGCCTGGAACAGGGAATTGCCTGACCGGTCTATGACCACCCTTTTAGTGCCGTACACGTAGATGCTGTCGCCGTCGGTGGCAAGCCCCAGAGGCGACAGCGGAGCTACGGTCTCGCGGTGCCAGAGAGTGTCGCCGTTGCGACTCAGCAGGTATAGTTCATTGCCCAGCAGCACCGCCAGCTTTCCGTCGGAAAGCTCGGCCGGGGCCGCGCTGATGTTCTTGCCCTGAAACCGCCACTTGCGCTCGCCGGTGCTGCTGACGGCCATCAAATACTCCCGCCCCGACACGTAGATGACGCCGCCTTGCCCGACGACCAGGGGCCTGGCCTCCCGCAGGTCGACATCGACTTCAGTCTGCCACTCCAGCGTTCCGTCCGGGCTCAGGGCATAAAGCATGCCGTCGGCGAGCGCGTACAGCGTGCCCTGGCGCCCCAGGGCAAGGCTGATGATTGCCGTCTTGCTTTCCCAGGCCCACTTCATCTTTCCGTCCGGCTTGACGGCATGGACTTTGGAGTCGAACCCGACGTAGGCTGTGCCATCCTGCCAGACCACGGGCCCCGCAAACGCCAGGTCGCCGCCGAACCGCGCTTCCCGTTCTCCCGGCTTGAGCGCGTACGACCACAACAGCTTTGGGCTCTGCGGCAGAGGCACCTTGGAGTAGCTGCGGTGGGCAGAGTCGCCGCCTGTCATGGCCCAAAGGGCAGGGTGGGAGCTATTGACACGGCTGATATACCACCCGATGCCCGAGAGCACGGCGACAAAGCCTGCCAGTACCCAGAGCCATGGATGTTGGCGCAAAGTGGAGCACCTCCTGTTGGTAACAGGGGCAGCCCCTGCAGGCTGCCCCCTCGGCTTACAGCAGCGGCATCGTCACGGCCAGCGACCAGGCCAGGACCAGCGAACTGAACGCCGCGGCGCTTCCCGCCGGATAGCGCCACAGATTGAGCAGATACGAGAAAACTTCAAGCACCAGGAAGAGCGGCAGAACCACCGGGATTGTGAGCGGCAGGAAGATCAGAGGGTTGGGCAGAGCCGTCGCGCCCATCCAGGTGGCAACGATGACAAGCTTCCCCGCTACGCCGACCACCGCACCCGCCCACGGACCCAAATCGTTGGCGATGGCCCGCTTGAGCCCTTCCTCCTGCGCGAAGAAGAGCCAGAAGATCAACGCCATGGGGATCATCACGAAGAACCGGTAGGCAGTGGGCACAAAGTTGGCCGCGTTCATGTGGACCACCGTGCCTGCAGCTCCGACAAAGGCCAGGAAAATCCCCGTGACCCGCACCAGGCCGCCCAGGTCGGTGTCCGGCTCCGCCGCCACCGGAAAGCCGAACTCCCTGGGCCAGAACAACCGGAGGCCCAGCAGGACCAACGCCATCACCAGCATATACGCCAGCAGATAATCGGTTGTCGCCAGCTTGGGCCAGGGAATGCGCAGATAAGCCGCCGCCAGTACGGCGGAGAATGCTGCAACGGCCACCATGACCAGTCCGGTCAGAAAGCCGACCCGGGGCAAGTTCCGGGCCGCACGCCTGACTTCCGGCGGAGACAGGAAGGCCGCCAGCGCCAAGACCAGTGCCAGCGCCCCGGCGACGCCCAGCCCTACCCACGCCCAGCCGTAGTCGGGCGCCCGAGCCGGCTCCGGGGCGCCGAGGCTGCGGGCGATCCAGCCAGCCGTCCTCGCCATCGCCCCGGCGTCATACAAAATGGTAATGTGGTTTCGCCCATCAATCACATCCGACTCACGGGCCGTCCCGGCCGAAAAATCCCCGTACTGCTTGCCCAACGCTCCCCTGCCGTTGTCCGACAGGGTAGCCAGGGCCGTGACTGCATCTACCACGGAGGCCGGGTCCCGTTCGGCCGCGAGGCTTAGCAGGTTCGCCGGCTTATCGGCCGGCAGGGGGCGCCCGTACGCGCTGGAGATGGCGACGATAGCCTTAATGCGCCCGTCCGCCAGAGCGGCCTGCGTCACGGCGGCACCGCCCATTGAATGGCCCACGAGCGCCACCTGACCGGGCTCCGCCCGCTTCATCAGAACCAACTGATCGATCAGCGTCGTCAGATTGACCCCGAGTGCGTCCGACTCAGCGTCCTGCCACGCCGGCAGTGGCCGCCGGCTGGCGCCGTGCCCGGGTTCGTCAAAAACGTAGGTCTCAAAACCCGCTGTGGCTAGGTAGTAGCCCCAGGGCCGCATCATCTCTTTGTTAGATGCAAAGCCATGGGCCACGATGACCACGTGCCGGCTCCCGCCCGGCGCGTGGTAGTGCGTGACCGGATTGCCCGCCAGCGTTTCGGTGGTGACGCTGACGCCGGAGCGGTGGCGCCAGGCCATGTATTGGGATCCTAGCACCAGGGCCAGCAGCAGCGTGATGACAAGCACTTTGCGCACGGTGTAACGCTCCTGTTTACCATCTTGAATAGTTTGCCACGTTCTATTTTACGGCGAGTCACCTACGTTGCCTATGCCTGTTGTTACTTGCTAAGATGAATTCAGAACGCGAAGAAGGGGTGAGGCATGATGGAGCTTCGTTGGTTCGGGCACTCGGCCTTTCAACTGACGGACGGCAAGACTACCCTCCTGATCGACCCGTTCATCACAGGCAACCCGGTATGCCCGGTGAAGGCAGAGGAACTCCACCCGCAATACATATTGGTCACGCACTTCCATGGCGACCACGTCGGCGATGCGCTGCCCATTGCCCAGCGCACCGGGGCAACGATTATCACGACTTACGAAGGCGGCTCGGAACTGGCATCCAAAGGCGTCAAGGTCCATGGCATGGCGCTGGGCGGCAAGCACAAGTTTAATTTCGGCATGGTCCGGGTCACCCTGGCTTTCCACGGCTACGGCCCTCAGGGCGGCCACGCGGCCGGTTTCGTCATCCACATGAACGGCAAGCGCATCTACCACGCCGGCGACACCTGCCTGTTCAGCGATATGAAGCTGCTCAACGGCGTCATTGAAGAGCCGGGCATTGATGTGGCCCTGCTGCCCGTGGGCGACAACTTCACCATGGGGCCGGAGGAGGCGGCAATTGCCACGGAGTGGATTGGCCCCAAGACGGTCATTCCCATGCACTTCGGCACGTTCCCGGTCCTGACGGGCGATGTGCAAGCGTTCGCCGGGCGTGTGCAGGCAGCGGGCAAGTCCAAGGTGGTAGTGCTCAAGCCGGGAGACCGTTACGAATTCTAGATGTGAAAAGGCCGCCCACCCGGGCGGCCTGATGTTTTGCTAGTCACCTTGTTGGGGCTGCAGCCCGAACGGAAGCTCGGCTGCGGGTAGGTCATGAGCGGGCCGGGGCGCCACTGTGCTCGGGTTCAACCCGTGGCCAAGCGAGCCGTAAGCCAAACGGCGGTGCGGATCGACCAGTTCGACCTGGTTATGATAGATGCGCGGCGTGCGGGCCAGCGTGACCAACGCCCGGAGCCAGGGCATGGCATGGTACCTCTCCGGCCACCGCCGCACGATTTCGGCCTTCACCAGAGGCGCCCATTTGGGGTTCATGCCCGGGAAAAGATGGTGTTCGGTATGGTAGCCAAAGTTCATGTGCAGAACGTGGACCCACCGGGGCGCCGTCACACTCAGACTGTTAGCCAGGGGGTCGTTGACGTCCGTCAGCGGGTTGAGCTGGTGGTTGGTGGAGATGTAGCAAATGACCAGGAAATTGGCCATCATGACAGGCAGCAGGTAAGCGAAGAGCCACTTTCCGGGGCCGATCAACACGAGCAGCGAGAGCCAGAGCGTCCAGGGCAGTACAGCCTGCCCGATTACAGCCATCCGCTCCCGGGACTTGAACGCGCCGTTGTACCGCTTGAACATGAGCAGACCGTGGACGATGAAGAAGAGTGTAAACGAAGTGAAGTTGGCCGTCGCCCGGACCCAGTTCGGCAGCCGGTACACCCAGCGCAAGGCCGGGCGCCGGTATAGCTCTTCCATGGTGGCCCAGGCGTCGGGGTCGATGTCGGCATCCTGCGTGTGGGCGTGGTGCTCCATGTTGTGCCACTTCCGCCAGAGCTTCGGACCCACGCCAAACTGGACGAACGCAACTCCGCCAAGCAGATCGCGCAGCCAGGCCGTCCTCACCACCGAGCCGTGCAGGATTTCGTGCGCGAGGAAGCCCATGCCGGCGAAGCCCGTGCCAATCGCCAACGAAAGGGCCAGCATGACCAGCGGATGGAGCGTATAAAGACCAATGGCGGCAATGCCGGCCACGGTAATCGTCAGGTAGGCCAAGCCGCCCCACAGGCGCTCCGGCGCCGGCCTGAATGCCTTTTCGGGCAGATGAGGCGCCACGCGGGAAGCATACCACCCAATCGGGTGCCGTTCGTTCATCAGGCTGAGCCCCTTTCCGGATTTCCGCAACAAAGTGATCACAAATGTTCTATCTACTAGGATAGACCAGAGTGCCCGGGTTCACATCTGCCCCGGGGGTCAACGTGAGTCACAAAAACAACCGCCCGGTGCGGGCGGTTGCTGTGTCCTGCGGTATGGTCCGGACGGATAGTCACAAAGCTAAACCAAATCCAGCTCCTGCGCCGTCAGTACGGCCTGCACCCGATCCCGGGCGCCGAGCTTGGCAAAAACGGCCCGCACGTGGTGCTTCACGGTGCCCAGCCCAATGTGCAGCTGCTCGGCGATATCCTGGTTGGTCGCGCCGGAGACAATCAGCCGGAGCACTTCGGTTTCGCGGTCGGTCAGCGGCTCCGCCAAAGGCCGCGCTTTCGGCTTGGCTGGCGCGGCCTGGCCCGCCAGGCGGCTGAACTCCTTGAGCACCCGGGCCGTCACCTGGGGCTGCAGGAGCGCCTCGCCCCGGGCGACCACCCGAATCGCATGCGAAAGTTCGTCATACTCGGCGTCCTTGAGCAGATAGCCCCGGGCGCCGGCCGAAATGCCTTCGTAAATATACTCGTCGTCGTCAAACGTCGTCAGGATGATGATACCGGCCCGCGTGCCGCGCCTGACCAGCTCCCGGGTGGCGTGGACGCCGTCCATTACGGGCATGCGCACATCCATCAAAATGACGTCCGGTTCCAGCCGCTCCGCCATCTCGATCGCCTCCTGCCCATTGCCGGCCTCGCCGACCACGGCCATGTCCGGGTTGCGGTTGAGCAGTCCCGCCAGACCCGCCCGGAGAATCGTCTGATCATCCACCAGCATGATGCGGATTCGTTTTGTTTCGCTCACGTTGTCATGCCCCCATCGGGAGTACGAGCTTGACCTGGAAGCCTCCGGGCGGAATCGGCCCGGCCGTCACTTCGCCCAGCAGGGCGTCGGCCCGCTCTTTGATGCCCATCAGTCCGAACCCGCTCTGCCCCGGATCTGTGCGGCGCGGGCCGCCGCGGTCGTCGTTTGTCACCGTCAGGGTTATGCGGTCGGAAAGCTGCAGGAGCTCCACCCAGACCCGCCTTGCCCGTGCATGTTTCTGGATATTGGTCAGGCTCTCCTGCACGGTGCGGTACAAGGTAATGCGGGCTGCCGTGGAAAGCGGCTCGAAATCGCCTTGAATGCGCAGAATCACTTCGGCATTGTTGCCCGTCTGCCAGGTCTTGACCAGATCGGTAATCGCAACGGAGAGCGGGCGGTCGAACCGTTCCAGCGTCTCCACCATTTCACGGGCCGTCCCCATCGCCGTTTCGATCACGTGCCGAGCGGAGGCAATGTGCTGCATGGCGGCCTGAGCGTCCTCATCGGCCAGCTGCTCCGCATACTGCAGTTCCATAATGACGATCGTAAGGTGATGGCCGAGGCCGTCATGGATTTCTCGGGCCATGCGAATCCGCTCCCGGGCGATGGCCATGCGCCGCAGCTCGGCGAGGCGGACCTCCAGAAGGCGGTTCACTTCGGCCAACTGTTCGGCGTATAGGACCGCCCGCTGCCGGTCTTCCATCTGGCGCTGGGTCATGAAGGCCATGACGCCCCCGAAGAAGTTGGTCACTGCAAAGGCCGCCGTCAGGGTCAGCAGGAGGCCCGGGCGCCCCGTAAACTGATCGGTCATCCACATGGCGGCGCCGGACAACAGCGTGGGGAAGAGCACGCTAGCGGCCAGCCAGCGGTTGACGGGCGGTACCAGAAAGACCATCTGGGCCGCTATGATCAGGAACAGGTGATTGACCAGCGGTTCGCTGGAGACGATGACCAGCCAGACGACCAGCCCGGCCTGAAAGACCAGTGCAAGCGAACGGTTCCACGGCTGCCGGGAGAGGGCGGTCAGCCCATAGGCCCCCAGCAGGGCGGGACCCCCGCCGGCCATGTAGACCCAGCGCCCGGAACCCGCGACCAATAGCGATGCCAGCATGACGCCCGTCGTCACGACAATGACGATGATGTTCCAGATGTGATACACCCGGACGGGGTCCGTCCAGCGCACTGCCGGAGTGGAGGGCGGGAGTGGATCCAAGGGGAGGACATCCGGGGCGGCATCCCCCTCGTCCAACTCGTCCAACTCATCTTCGGCGCCGGGGCGCAGCGTCCGGACCACCTGGCGGACTTCGGCCATCAAATCCTTGGCCTGAAGGCGGGCGGCCCGGGCCGTCTGCCGGTTCAGCGGCAGGATTTGCTCCCGCAGGGCGTCCAACCGGGAGGTCATGTCGGTCAGGCGGGTGAGGAGCGTCATGCAGATCGTTTGCGCGAGCCGTTCACGCTCCTCGGCTTCCGTGAGGTGGTTTACGCGCAGTTCATAGGCACGAAGGGTGTGGTGCCGCAGGTCAACGCCGTGCAGCAGTTCCTGGGCAAGGCGCTTCTGCTTCTCCTGCTGAACGGCGGTGAACGTGACAAACGCAGCGAACAGCAGGTAGGCCAGGTACATGCCGATGGTGGCGACCATGCTGGCGCCCGGGTCGGGGGAAATGGCCAGGTACAGCGTCAGCCACAGGGCCGCCACGATGCCCACGAACCAGGCCCACCGCCGCACCGGTGTAATGTAAACGCCCTGAACGGCCACCATGACAAACAGGAATCGGGTCAGGCCGCCGTCCAGCGCGTAAATGGCGCTCACGAGGGCAGCCTGGCCCAGCAGATAAAGCCAGAGGAAGCCGGGAGACCGGTCCGGGTGGAAGACTCGGGTGCGCGACCAGCCGACCAGGTACAGCAGTGCGATTAGCCCTGCAACCCCGTGCCGCAAAGCAGGCTGCTCGCCTTCCGCAAAGGGCGAGAGCAGCGGCAGAAGCAGCAGCATCAGCGCGGCAAACAGGTTGATCTGGTGCGGATAGCCCGTGCGAAACAGCGCGTCCATGGCGCCCGTGGCCCTGGTTTTCATCTCTTCCATGGGAATATTGTATCACAGAGCCCGGCCATGCTTGAGCCGCATGGGGACATTCGGATTTCGTATACCGAATGCGATCGGCACCATGCTACTATTCATTTACGGCATCCGTCCGATAGTCTAGAATAATGACGGTATATGAACCCTAATAACCCTTTGTCCCCGCCCGAACAGCAAAGGAATTGCCGACACTTTCAGGGAATTGAGGGATAGTCACATGACGCTACGCACCGTTCCGTTTGGAGCGAAAGACACCTTCGACACCGGTTCTGGCATGGCCGTAATCTACCGGCTTTCGAAGCTCCAGGAGGCCGGGCTGGTCCAAATCGACAAGCTGCCCTTCTCGATCCGCATCCTGCTGGAGAACGCGCTGCGCAACTGCGACGGCTTCCTCGTCACCGAAGATGACGTGCGCACGCTGGCGGCCTGGGCGCCCGGAAAGCTCCCCGCCAAGGAGTTCCCGTTCATCCCCTCGCGCGTCGTGCTGCAGGACTTCACCGGCGTGCCGGTCGTCGCCGACCTGGCGGCCATGCGCAACGCCGTCGTGAACCTGGGCGGCAAGGCGGAGAAAATCAACCCGCTGGTCCCGGTTGACCTGGTCATCGACCATTCGGTGCAGGTGGACGCTTTCGGCAGCGAAGGCGCATACCAGTTCAACGTCGAGCGCGAGTACGAGCGCAACAACGAGCGCTACGTTTTCCTGAAGTGGGCCCAGAAGGCCTTCAAGAACTTCCGCGCCGTGCCGCCGGGCATGGGCATCATCCATCAGGTCAACGTCGAATACCTCTCCCCGTGCATCTCCCTGCGGGAGATCGACGGGGAAATGGTCGCCCTCCCCGACACCGTCGTCGGCACCGACTCCCACACCACCATGATCAACGGCCTGGGCGTCCTGGGCTGGGGCGTCGGCGGCATTGAAGCCGAGGCGGCCATGCTCGGCCAGCCTTCCTACATGCTCGTTCCGGAGGTCATCGGCTTCAAGCTGACGGGCAAGCTGCCGGAAGGCGCCACGGCCACCGACCTCGTTCTGACTGTTACCCAGATGCTCCGCAAGAAGGGCGTCGTCGAGAAGTTCGTCGAGTTCTATGGCCCCGGCCTTGACCAGCTGACCTTGGCGGACCGGGCCACCATCGCGAATATGGCGCCTGAATATGGCGCGACCATGGGCTTCTTCCCCGTCGACGAGATTACGGTCGAGTACCTGCGCCAGACCGGCCGCTCGGCCGACCAGATCAAGCTGGTCGAGAAGTACTGCAAGGAGCAGGGGCTGTGGCGGACGCCCAACACCCCCGACCCGCTCTTCACCGATACGCTGGAACTGGACCTCGCCACGGTGGAGCCCTCGCTGGCCGGCCCGAAGCGGCCCCAGGACCGGGTCGTCCTCGGCGGCGTGAAGGATTCGTACCGCGCGAACTTCCCGGATGCCGTCAAGGGCGGCGGCGTGGCCACCGCCACGAAGACGGGCGTGCAGAACGGCTCGGTCACCATCGCGGCCATCACCTCCTGCACCAACACCTCCAACCCCTCGGTCATGATGGGCGCCGGACTGCTGGCCCAGAAGGCCGCGGCGCTGGGCTTGACCCGCAAGCCGTGGGTCAAGACCTCCCTCGCCCCGGGCTCCCGGGTTGTGACCGATTACCTGAACGCCGGCGGCGTCATGCCCGCCCTCGAGTCGCTGGGCTTCCATGTGGTCGGCTACGGCTGCACCACCTGCATCGGCAACTCCGGCAACCTGCCTGACGATGTGGCCGCCGACATTACGGCCAACGACCTCGTCGTTTCCGCCGTCATTTCCGGCAATCGCAACTTTGAAGGCCGGGTCAATCCGCTCGTCAAGGCCAACTACCTTGCCTCGCCCATGCTCGTCGTGGCCTACGCCATCGCCGGCACGGTCGACGTGGACCTGACACAGGAGCCCATCGGTGCCGGGAAGAACGGCCAGCCCGTCTATCTGAAGGATATCTGGCCGACGGCTGACGAGATTCGGGCGGCCATGGCCAAGGCCCTGAAGCCCGAAATGTTCGAGGCGCAATACAGCACTGTCTTCGCCGGCGACGAGCACTGGCAGAAGCTGCAGGCCCCCACGGGCGAGCTCTTCGCCTGGAACGACAAGTCGACCTATATTCAGGAGCCGCCCTACTTCAAGGGCATGCCCGAGGCGGCGCCCGGCTCCGCGGACATCAAGGGCGCCAAGGTGCTGGCCTACGTGGGCGATTCCGTCACGACCGACCATATCTCCCCGGCGGGCAATATCGCCAAGACCAGCCCGGCCGCCGAGTACCTCATGAAGAACGGCGTCCAGCCGGCAGACTTCAACAGCTACGGCTCCCGGCGCGGCAACCACGAGGTCATGCAGCGCGGCACCTTCGCCAACATCCGCCTCAAGAACTTCCTGGCCGACGGTAAGGAAGGCGGCTACGCCAAATACCTGCCCACCGGCGACGTCCTCTCCATCTGGGATACGGCCGTCAAGTACATGAACGACGGCACCCCGCTGATCGTCGTAGCCGGTAAGGACTACGGCATGGGCTCTTCCCGCGACTGGGCGGCCAAGGGCGTCATGCTGCAAGGCGTCAAGGCGGTCATCGCCGAAAGCTACGAGCGCATCCACCGCTCCAACCTGATTGGCATGGGCGTGCTGCCCCTGGTCTTCAAGGCGGGCGAATCGCTGAAGACCCTCGGCCTGGACGGCACGGAGACGTTCGACATCCTGGGCATCGGCGGCGAGCTCAAGACCCGGCAGGACGTGAACGTGATCGCCCGGATGGCCGACGGCACCGCGGTCAAGTTCACGGTCACGGCCCGGCTGGACACCCCGGTCGAAATCGAGTACTACAAGAACGGCGGCATTCTGCAGACGGTGCTTCGCCGGCTGGCGAAGGCGAACTAGAGAAACGTATAACCGGGAGGCGCCTTGCCTCCCGGTTGGTCTTTGCTTACTGTGTCCACGCAAAATTGCGCGAAGGTGCCCAAGTCTCGCCCGCAAACCCTAGTGGAACCTGCGGCAGGACCGGCGACCTGGCACGTCGTGAGGTTGGGCAGGTTCCATTATGCGGTTCTGCGCCAGTGGTCAAAGCCCAGCGCCAACGCTACAGCGCCCACGTAGTAAGGCAGCAACAGGAAAATGAAATAACCCGGCCCCTCCGCAGTCATCCCATAGGCCATCGAGTTCTCCTGAACCCAGTCGGGCGGCAGCGCGAACCGCCACGCCCAGATGATCAGCACCGGCGCCAGGGCTACGGGCAGGAACCGGCCCCACCTGGCGGCCGGATGGCCACCTCTGTAGGCCGCCCACGCCAGCACGCCAAGCATCAGCAGCGCCGGTACGGTGGCGGCGCCCTGGGCATGTGCGTTGTTTTCGCCGCCCATGCTGAAACCGGAATGCTCGACCCGGTACTCGCCGTCCCACCGGCTCTGGTACGACGTGTACCCGCTCACGTTGACGGTCGGCTCCCAGGGCGCCGCAAACGTGAGCGAAGCCAGAGTGATGCCGATCAGGAGCATCAGCCGCCAGCCCCGCCACAGCATGCGTGGATCAAACGGCCCCAGTTCGCCCCGGCGGAACGCATCCTTCACGAAGATGACCGTCGCCGCCGCCCAGAAGATGAATCCTAGGCTGAGCCCGGACACCAGGGCGGTAGTCGTGACAAAAACGCCCGCGGCGATCGACCCCAGCATGGGCCGCCTTACCCAGGCGGGCCGGGGCAACTGCGCCCACCAGGCGGGCATGAGCGTATCGAGCACCAGCAGCACCAGGACCGCCAGCCACGCCAGGGCGCCGATTACGCCTGGCGACGGACCACTGCCCCAGGTGAGCCAAGCAGCCACGAACAGGCCGACCGCAATCCAGACCGGCTTGTTGGCCGCGTCATTCCAGGCCGCCGGTCGGGCGGTTGACAGAGGCGAGACCGGGGCGCCACAGGACGGGCAGAACTTCGGAGCGGTTGGCGGTAGCAGCTGGCCGCAGTTTGCGCAATGCAATGAATCGTCCCCTCTCACCCTCTATGCCTTTCGTAATTATAACATACAAGGACCCCCGTAAGAGGGGGTCCCTCATTCTACTTGGATGGCATGGGGGCAGCGGTGGGCCTTCGACGGCGCCCGACCACGCCGGCCACCGCGGCGTACTTCAGTTCGGCGACCAGACCGGCCGCCAGAGCCGTCAGAATCTCCCCTGGCGCCTTCTCGGCCAGCGCGGGAGCCAGCACCACCAGGCTGACCAGCCAGGCCGCCACAGCGCAGCCCAGGCCACTCAGCAGCGCCCGCGAGAGCCTCTCCTTCGGCGTCACCGCTCCAGCCGCCGCCATCCAACCTACCCCGGCGTAGACCGCAACGGGAATCACCGTGCCCAGTGGCGACGGCAGTGCGATTCCCCGCCACATCAGCAGACCAAGCACTCCACTGTAGGCCGCCCCGAACAGGGCGCCCACCAAGCATTGCCGCATCTATTCAACCCCTGTTGACCGAACGTCCTGAGTCATTAAATGCGGGGTTGTCCTGCCGTATGCCGGCATGCGTAAGGGCCGGCCACCCTGCAAGGTGACCGGCCCGTGATTATGCCTTCCAACCCAGATGCTTTATCACCTTATCCGCCGCCGTGGTGCCTTCCCGGACGCAGTCGCCCAGACCGACGCCCCGGTAGGCGGCGCCTGCCAGGTAGAGCCCGGGCTGCGCCTCCATCAGCTTATCCACCCGGTCCATCCGGTTCAAATGGCCCACCCGGTACTGCGCCATCGACCTGGGCCACCGGAAAATGCGGTGCAGAATCGGCTCCGCATCCAGCCCCATCGTCTTTTTCAGGGCGCCCTTGACGGCTGCCAGAATCGCCTCGTCGGACTCCTTCGTCCAGTCCTTGCCATGGCCCCGGCCCACGAAGCAGCGCAGCAGCACCTTGTCGTCGGGTGTTGAATGGGGCCACTTGGTGCTGACCCAGGTACTGGCGGAGATGTCCAGCGGCTCCGCCTCCGGCACGAGGAAGCCCGTCGCATTCAGCGGATGCTTTACGTCCGACCGGTTATAGGCGACGGCTACCACACACGAATTGTTGTAGGGAATTTCGTTCAGTTCCGCCGCCACTTCGCCGCGGAACTCCTTCATCAAATCCGCCGCCACATAGGCCGGTACGGCCAGCACCACGGCGTCTGCGTCGATCCGCTCCCCGGTGGAAAGCGCGACTTCGTATTTGCCACCGGCCGCCTTCAGCGCCGTCACCTCGGTCGACGTCCGGAAATCCACGCCCGGGCTGGCCTTCACCACCGCCTGGAGAGCGGAGTTCAGGCCCGTCTGAACGGTCTGGAAGGCGCTGCCCGTGGTGCTCTTGGGCTTATTGGCCTTATTCCGCCAGCCCTGCAGCAGCAGGCTGCCGCCTTCCTTCTCCATCTTCACAAACGAAGGGAAGGTGCAGCGGATGCTGACGTTCTCCCAGTCACCGCCGTGAATACCGCCCATGAGCGGCCCGGCGACATTCTCCAGCACCTCGCGGCCGAACCGGCGGCCCACGAAGCTGCCAATCGACTCGTCCGCATCATCCTTCTTCAGGGGCATGAGCGGCTCCAAACCAGCCCGCAGCTTGCCGATGGGCGAGAGCAGGCGCGTCTTCAGGAACGGCCAGACTTCGGTCGGAATCATGATGTTCATGCCCACCGGCAGGCTCTCCATCTGCCCCTTGTGCAGAATGTAGGTCGACTTGCACCGGGGGTTGGTGCCCACGACCGGCAGGCCGAGCTCCTTCGCCAGCTGGCCGAACCATGGCTTGTAGGACAGGTACGAATCCGGACCGTGTTCGATGATCATACCGTCGACGACTTCCGTCTTCGCCTTGCCGCCCAGTGTGGCGTCGCGCTCTACGAGGATGATCCGGGCATCCGCCTTTGCCTGCTTGTTCAGGTGGTAGGCCACGGCCAGACCCGTGGCGCCGCCGCCCACGATGACGATGGTTTGGCTCATACGCTGGCTACACTCCTCTGGCATAGCGGCGGACCACATCGGCCAGGGCCTTGCACAGAAGGGGATGGTCGTTCAGCATCCCGGTGCGCTCAAAGTGCACTCCCAGCTTCTCCGCCTCTTGCTTTAGTTCGATATCCAGGTCATATAGAACTTCCAGATGGTCCGAGATAAAGCCCACAGCAGCCACCAGCACATGCTTTTCTCCGGCGGCGGCCAATTCGGCTACCTTTGCCCGCACCTCAGGCCCCAGCCAGGGCTCAGGGGTGCGCCCGGCGCTCTGGTACGCATAGTCAGTCTTTGTAATGTCCGTCGCGGCGGCAATCGCCTGGCCCATCTCCCGCAAGTGGGCCGGGTAGGGGTCGTTCCAGGTCAGAATCCGCTCCGGCAGGCTGTGGCAGGTGAAGACCACCGTCGGGTCGGCGCCGGCGGGGAACTTCGCCAGCGCCCCCTGCATCTGCTCAATTTCCGCCTGAATGAACGGCGGCTCCAGGTGCCAGCTGAAGACCTTGGCGAACTCGATGCCGGGCGCCGGCAGCTCGGCAAGCGCAGCGTCGAGCCGCTCAAAGTAGGCCCCCGAGCTCATGCGGGAGCCCTGGGGCGCCAGCACGATGCCGACCGCCTTGCGAATACCGTCATCGTACATCTGCCGGACGACGTCCTTGATGAACGGGTGCCAGTGGCGGTTTGCCCCGTACACCCGGTACTCCACGGCATCGCCGCTCGCGGCCAGCTCCCGGGCCACGCCGCGGGTCTGTGCGATGGAGATCTCATTGAGACGGGAGATGCCGCCGATGGCCTCGTACCGCCGGAGGAGCTCCGCCAGCTGTTCAGGTGTCGGGGGGCGCCCCCGGCGAATGTCCGTGTAGTATGGCAGTACGTCCTCCCGCGTGTTCGGGCTGCCGTACGCCATCACCAGAACGCCGACGACCGGCTTGGACAAGGCTACTTCCCCTCCTTGTGGTCGTAGCTGTGGACCATCTCCACAACCTTCTGCAGCGCCGAAATGGTCATGCTCGGCATGCAGCCATGGCCCAGGTTGAAAATGTGGCCCGGGCGCCCCTCCGTGCGGCGGAGCACATCATGCACCTTGTCGCGCAGCACATTGTCTGGCGCATAGACGGCGATGGGATCCAGGTTGCCCTGGACGGCGTGGTTCGGCCCTACCTTCGCCCATGCCTTGTCCATCTCTTCCTTCCAGTCGATGCCGATCACATCGGCGCCAAGGTCGGCGAAGGACTCGAGCAGGTGGCCCGTGTGAACGCCAAATAGAATGATGGGGGCGCCCGTCGCCTTCACGGCGTTGATGATCTTGTACATGTGCGGCTTGACGTACTTGTCGTAGTCCGGCCGGTTCAGGTTGCCAACCCAACTGTCAAAGAGCTGCACGGCGTGACAGCCCGCCTTGATCTGATCGACCATATAGGTAGCGACCATGTCGCTCAGCTTCTCCATGAGCGCCGCCCACACAAGGGGCTCGCTGTACATCAGGTTCTTGACGACCTTGTAGTCCTTGGTGGGCTTACCTTCCACGGCGTAGCTCGCCAGCGTGAAGGGTGCGCCGGCAAAGCCCAGAAGGGGCCGGTCGAGCTCGCGGGAAACGATCTTGATCGTCTCCAGCACGTAAGGCACCATCTCGGCAGCGTTCAGCTCCGGGATTGCCTCGACATCCTTCATGGTCCGAATCGGCTTTTCGAAGACCGGGCCGATATTTTCGACGATGTCCACACCCAGGCCCATGCCCCGCAGCGGGGTCATGATGTCTGAGAAAAGGATCGCCGCGTCCACGTCCAATTGCTTGACGGGAAGGATAGTGACCTCCGCGCAGACCTCAGGATGCTCGCAGATCTCCATGAGCGTGTACTTCTCACGGACTTTGCGGTACTCCGGCTGGTAGCGGCCGGCCTGCCGCATGAACCAGACGGGCACGCGATCTACAGGTTGGCGGCGGGCGGCGCGGAGCAGTCGATCGTTGGTCAGCATGTGGCGGGTTCACGGCTCCTTTCAGGGAATGGTCATAGCAACTCCAGTTTAGTGTATCTCAAACGTTCTCCGAAGCATATAGGTCATGGGCAGGAAGACGGCAGCCCTTTCATGTAATTCCAAAGGTAGTTCTGCCGAGGGGGAGAGGCATATGGGGAGAGTCCTTGACGGAAGGGTTGCGATCATCACGGGCGCCAGCCGCGGCATCGGGCAGGCGCTGGCCGTCCGCCTGGCGCGGGAAGGCGCCGACATTGTGGTCGCTGCGAAAACGGAGACCGAATCGGCCAAACTGCCCGGAACGATCCATGAAACGGCCGAACTCGTCCGGCGAGAGGGGCGCCGCGCCCTGCCGGTCAAGGCCGACGTCCGCAACGAGGAAGAGATCGCCGCCATGGTGCAGCAGGCGGCCGCCGAGTTCGGGCGGATCGACATTCTGATCAATAACGCCGGCGCCCTCTGGTGGAAGCCTGTCCTGGAAACGCCGGCCAAGCGCTTTGACCTGCTCATGTCCGTCAACGTGCGGGCAGCCTTTCTCTGCAGTTAATATGCCCTGCCGTACATGGTCCGGCAGAAGTGGGGCCACATCATCAACATGGCGCCGGCGATCTCGACAGAAGCAAACCCGGGCATGGTCGCCTACATGGTCAGCAAAATGGGCATGGCGCGGGTGGCGATTGGCATTGCGGAGGAGCACAAGGCTGACAACGTGGCGGCCAACGCCCTCTGGCCGGTCACCCCCATTGAAACAGCGGCAGTGATTGTCAACCACCTGGGCGAGCGCTCCCAGTGGCGCACGCCGGAGATTCTCTGCGACGCCGTCATGGCGATTTTGCGACAGGAGCCGGCGCAGTGCACGGGACGGCAGCTCACCGATGAACAGATTCTGCGGGAGGCCGGCGTTACCGACTTTGACCGGTATTGGTGCGAGGGGAAGCCGCCGGAGAACCCCATCTACATCGACGGGAGGCACTGGTAGTCGAAGGACTGAACTGTTGAATATTTGGAAACGTCGTATGAGCGGCTCACTCCAACGCCCGGGGAGGTACATACGCCATGCGCTTTGCCCGCCCGCTGCATCTAGCCTTGTTCACCGCGTTCCTGGCTGCGCTCGCCTGGTGGTCACTGACCGGCTATGCGCCGGTCGCCCCTCCGGGCGCCTTGCCCCAAGTCACGCTGCAGTTCGACGGTCACCGCGCCTGGCAGGCTGTAAAGTCTTTTGTTGAACAGAACCCCGGCCGGGTGACCGGCACGGCGGCCGGCCAACGGTCCGCCGCATACATGGCGGAGCAGTTCAGGGCCGTCGGGCTGGCTAGTGGCACATACCCGTTTACCGAACGGAGTCTCACCGTCGGCAGGGACTTCAGCGGCAACAACACCTGCGGGATCGCCGCCGGTTCGGAAAAAGCCGCTGTTCTCTTTACCGCGCACAGGGACGTCCACCCCAGAACCCGTGACGGCGCGGTCGACAACGGGTCGGGAGTCGGGGCCATCCTCGAACTGGCCCGGGTGCTCGCTCCCGCCCCCCACCGGTACACGTACGTCTTCTGCGCGCTGGACGGCGAAGAGGTCGGCCTGTTGGGCGCCCGGGCCCTGGTCAAGAACCCGCCTGTGCCCCTCCCGGAGATCCGGCTGATCGTCAACCTGGACATGATCGCCTTCCGTGCAGGCGATTCCCTTTGGGTCAGGAACACGGAATATCTCCACCCGCAGGCGCTGGGCCTGCTTCAGGCGGTAATCGGGCTTACGGGCTCTTCCCTGCAGACAGCCGGCCTGGTTCAGCCGCCCATCCCCATCAATACCGACGCCGACCAGTTCCGCTGGGGCAATCTACCCATCGTCGACATCGTCGATGCCAATCCGCGTGCGTACCCGAACTACCACAAGCCGGAGGATACCGTGGACAAGCTCCTGCCCGACTCGCTGCAGCGCATCGGCAGGACGGTGGAGCTGCTGGTCCGGCAGGGCGACGCCGTGGGCGCCTTTGCGCCCAATGCAGGCCTTGTGCTAATGCGCCAGCAGGGCGCGCACTACGAGTATCTGCCGCCCTGGCGCCTGGCTCTGGCCGGAGCCTGCCTCCTGCTGGTTCTGCTGCTGCCTGCGGTCCATGCCGCTGCCGACCTCCGGCGCCGGCAGGTCTATGTGTGGGGGATGCTGCGCGAACAGAGGTGGCCCCTGGTCATCCTCGTTGTGCTGTTGGTGCTCGCCGGACTGGTGAAAACGCCGCTCCTGTCGCTCCTGCTGGGCTTTGCCCTGGCTATCGCGCTGCGAAAGGCCAAGGGTGGGGACCGGGGCCTGGGGCGCCTCCTGGTGGCTCTGGCGCCCCCCTTCCTGTTTGCTTCGGGATGGTGGGCAGCCGGCCAGTGGCCCATGTTTGCCCCCTATGCCCTGGCGGCGCTGCCTGCAGCTGTCTTCACGACCTGGAAGCCCGGCTGGCTCATGCGTACTGCAGACGTGGCCCTCATGACCATACTGGGGTGCATCACCATCTTCCCGGAGATCATCAAAGGTGCCGCCATCCTCTTCCTCACCGCTGCTGCCAACTGGGTTCCGGCCTTCCTGCGGCTGTGGGCAGTACGGATCTATCTGTTCACCCCCGCTGAGAGAGGCGTCCTGGCGGTCTGCTTCACCCTGACATTCCTGGCGGCCCTGTGGGGCTCTTTTGCCCGCAGGCCTGCAACCGCAGACACTCGCCCCGATACGGCCGCTGCATAATGGTACGCGCAAGGGGCCGCCCGCAGGCGGCCCCTTCCTTTACTCCATCTTGCCCATGGTGTGAATCACGCGCCACAGCTCCTCGGGCACCGGCATCACCGACAGCCGTGACTGCCGCACCAGTTCCCACGCGGCAAACCGTTCGTCCGCCTTGATCGCGGCCAGGGTCACCGGCTCGGCGAACCGGTAGGCGGGGACCACGTCTACCACCACAAACCGTGGATCTGACTCCGCCGGATCCGGATACGCCGCCCGCTCCACCCGCCCCACGCCCACTACTGCCCGCTCATTGCCGGTGTGGTAGAACAGGAACAGATCACCGGGCGCCATGGCCCGCATGTGCTTGAGCGCCGTAGGGTTGCGCACCCCGTTCCAGGGCTCGCGGCCCCGGCTCTCAAGGTCTGCATAGCTGAACTCCTCCGGCTCAGTCTTCATCAGCCAGTACGCCATAGGTCCCCCTACTTCCCCTTTCGCAGCACCCGCCCCGGTCGCCCCTCAAGGCGCTTTCCGTCCTGCACGGCGGCCTTACCGTTGACCAGCACATGCCTGATCCCAGCCGGATACTCTTGCGGGCTAAGCCAGGTTGTCCGATCCTGTACGGTCTTCGGATCAAAGACCACCAGGTCGGCATAGAATCCCGGCTTCACGTAGCCGCGATCGGTCAGACCCAGGTTGTCCGCCACGGCACCGGTCATCTTTCGAATCATCGTCTCGGGGGTCATGATCTTCCGCTCCCGCACATACTGCCCCAACAGCATCGGATACGACCCGTACGACCGCCGGTGGAAAGCGTGAGCCAGCGCTTCAGCCGGCGTACCCAATTTCGGCTGCGACTCCCCGTCGGTGCTGACCACCGACCACGGCGCCTGGTAGAACCGAATCATCGCCTTCTCACTGCTGACAAGGGCAACCACACGCAGCCCGGGATCACCTGCTGCAGCCGGTCCAGCCTCACCCATAGTCTTGCCGATCAGGGACGGATCAGCCGCTTTGGTAATAACCAGATACTCGGACGGCAACGACTGCGCCCACTCGCTCAAGGGCCGGTTGATCGCATAGTCCGGCGCCAGGTACGGGTAGACGTCCGCAAAGACCCTCTGCCCGCTGTTGATCGCCTGCTCCACCAGCTTGACGACCTGCTCTTCCTTCCCCCAGTTGGGGTACTTGACAATCTTAAAATGGGAGAGGTTTAGTGGCACACCACCGGCTTTACTGATCGCCAGCGCCTCCTGCAGCGCTTCGACAATCTGGTCACCCTCGCTGCGCAGGTGCGTGCTGTAGACACCGCCAAACGGCTTGGTCTCGCCTACCAGCGCTGCAATCTCGGCCTGGCCGGCCAGGCGGCCCGGCATGTACTCCAGGCCGGAAGAGAGCCCGAAAGCCCCCTCCTCCATCGACTGCCGGACCATCCGCTTCATCGCCTCCAGCTGACCGGCGCTCGCGTTCCCCGCGGCATCCCCCATCACAGCGCCGCGCACGGAGCCCTGGCCCACGAACAGCCCGAAGTTAACGCCCGTTCCCACCTTGGTCAACCGGTCCAGCTCCTGGCCAATTGGCAGGGGCGAACGGCCGTCGACGCCGCCAAACTCGGTGGTGATGCCCTGCATAAGCGATGCAGTCGCGTCCAGATCCTCATATGGGTTGATGAAATCATGCGTGTGCGAATGGGGATTCATGAAGCCCGGCGCCACGACCATTCCGGCCGCATCGATCTCCCGTCCCGCCGTATGCGGCCCGAGTTTTCCCACCGCCACGATTTTATCGGCGATAATGGCGACATCGCCCGCCACCCCCGGGCCGCCGGAGCCGTCCATGATCGTCCCGCCCCGGATTACAAGGTCATATGCAGCAGGCGCCGACTGGACAGGGGGCTCTGTCTGGCCCGGGTCGGCGGGGTTCGCAGCAGGGGGTTGTCCACCGCTGGTGCAGCCGGCCATAACGATGAGTAGAGCCGCCATGGCGGCCGCAAAGCTACGTAGCAAGAGCGTCCCCTCCTGTGATTGATACACTGACACTCTATCGCACCGTTGATATGTAGTCAAATTATGAGGGGGTATTGAATGGGCCGAAAGGCCACCCTCTTGCCAAATTTGTTGAAACAATGTACACTTATCAACGCATCGTCAAATTGGTTCCGCCGGGGTTCTCCTTGACTACAGGGTAACCGTCTCCGTGCAGAACATGGGCGAGCAATATTTGGGATGAGGAGTACGAGAGACATGACGAAGACCCTGTATTTTGGGAACCTGCCCTGGGCGGCCACCGACGCGGATCTGACCAACGCTGTCACGCAGTATGCCGAAGTGATTTCCGCCCGGATCGCAGTGGACCGCGAGACTGGCCGCAGCCGTGGCTTTGGTTTCGTGGAAGTCCCGGCCGACAAGGCTGAGGCCGTCATTAACGCCCTCAACGGCTCCATGTGGGGCGGCCGTCCTCTCACCGTCAACGAAGCCCGGCCCCGCGAAGAGCGGCCCGCCCGGAGTCCCCGCCGCTAATTCATTTTGCATGTAGGCAAGCGCCATCCTTCGGGATGGCGCTTTATTGTTGTGTTCGAAAGGCTAGTCCAATTCACCATAAGGGTCATTTTTTGTTAATCTACACTTTTTTCGGCAGTCTTGGGAACAAACCGGAGCGCGATGTCGTCATTCAAGTGAAATCCCACGTTAGGGAATTCCCGAACAAGGAGGCGTTCCATCATGTTGCGCGCGTTCCTTACTGTCATGTTGGCCGCCCTGCTCGTCTTCACGGGTGCCGGCGGCGCGATCGCAAGCCCCGCCCCCGGCGGCGGCGTCATCACCCTCTCCGGGCGGCTGGAGTATGTCACAAGCGTATCTGCTCCGCACTACGAAGTCGGCCGGGCCGCAGTTCCTGAGCCGATCCACCTCTATGGCAGCCCCTACTACGTGTTATTTGGCCAGATTGAAGCGGGCGACCGGAGCCATCGCCTCGTGCAGGATACTCCGGCGGGCCCGGTGCCGGTCCTGATCCACAGCGCCGCGGTCGACCTCTCGGCGCTGACCGGGCAGCGGGTCGGACTCGTGGCGTCTCGTGACCCGAGCATCCCTGAAACCCCCTCCTACGACGTCATCGCAGCCGTAGCCGTCACGGAGGATGTCAGCGCCCTGCTTAGGATGGGCCCCATCTATACGGTGCCCGACTGGCCGATTTCCGTCATGATGGGCGGTAAGGAAGTCGCTATGGATCAGCCCCCCATCCTGGGCAACGGTCGGACCCTGGTGCCGCTGCGGGCCATCGGCGAGGCGCTGGGCGCCAGTGTCAGTTGGGACGAGGCGACGAAGACGGCTACCCTCGCCCTGGGCGCCCGTGAAGTCAAAGTCACGGTGGGCACCAACCGGGTCTCCATTCGGGAGACCGGCTGGCCGGAAAACGTCATCTACTGCGATGTCGCACCCGTGGTCGCGGGCGGACGGACCCTGGTACCGGTCCGGGTCGTTTCGGAGAGCCTGGGCCTGAAGGTGGGCTGGGACGAAGCCACGCACACCGTCACCCTGAACTGAGAACAGGCGCGCTGCAGGCCGGAGGCAATCCTCCGGCCTGTGTGCCGCGTCGCTCCCGCAGGAGTCAAATCATCCGGCAACGAACATCCTTTAGTATCGGATAGAATGCAGCGGCGTAAAGGATGGGACCTGTGTTCTTTGACTGGATCATGGGCGTGGCACTTCGCCCGCGGGTGACTTTCGAACGCTCCAGGGAGCATTTACGCTTCGGCTACTGGTGGATCGTACTGACCGTCATGTCCCTCGACGCTGTCATGGGCATTTTCCACCCGGAGTCAGTGTTCGGAAGAGAAGCATGGGTAGATGCGACGCTGTTCGTGGTCATGTTCGACCTGTTTATCTTTGACCTGCAGGCCCTCATGCTCCTCGGAGCCGGCAGAGTCCTCGGCTGGAGCCTGACGTGGCCCCAGGCGGTCAAGTTCTGCGGGCTTCTCTGGTCGATTAACGTCCTGGAAGACCTGTTTGTCTTTTACCCTTCCCTGAAAGCCATCGCGCAGATCGAACTCTGGACCATGGGATTCTTTAGCATATGGTATGTCATCGTCATGGCCATCGGAGTACGCAGAATCTCCGGACTTTCCGGCTGGAAGACGCTTGTTGTGACTCTCCTGGCCGGCGCAACCTGGCGCACTGCGTTTTTCGCGCTGGCCTACTATTCGCTGAAGAGTTAAGTAGTTCGACACCATTCGACAGACGCCCCCTCTTCCCTATGCGGGAGGAAGGGGGTCTTTCGCTGTCAGCGAAAACCCGTCTCACAAGGTGTACAGCCTTTTCCAGGTTACCCGGCAGCCAAATGTGAAACCCCCGATCCTCGACATGTTTTTTGAAAAATCCCTTGACCAGAACTGGGATCTTTTGGTAGTATGATCTCACAGCGATTATGCTACAGGAAAGAACGTTAGAGAGCACACGGAAAGGAGGGAGACGGCGATGGAAACGCAGGTGCTTGAGCAGTTGGAAAGAGCGCATAAACGCGGTGAGTACGGGCGGGTCATTTTCACTTGCGAACAGCTCCTCGCCAATCCCGCCTACGCCCCCCACCGTGCCCTCATTCTGTTCTGGAAGGGCATGTCCCATTACAAGGCCGGACAGGCCTGGCGCGGCGAGGCCATTTCGTGCCTGCGCGAGGCTATGGCCTCAGCCGGGAAAGACCGACCAACCAAGGCCCGCATCATGGTCGCCCTGGGCATGGTTTATGCCTACATGGGCGACTGTGTCGCCTACGCGAAAATGCTCAAGGAATGGGATCGCATCGCCCGGGACAACACCCCGGATGTCATGCGGTGGGGAGCGTCCTTCTGGTATAACTACGGCTGCACGCTCGACAATGCATTCCGTTACGCGGAAGCCATTGAGGCGTATAAACGTGCCCTGGATCTCTGCCACTGGTCCGAACATTTGCGGGGCGACTGCTACCACAACCTGGGCGGATCCTATCTATATTCGGGCGACCTGTCCGAGGCCATGGCCGCCATGGAGCACGCGGAGCCACTCTTCCCAGACCAGTCACGCAAGCTGAGCCGCCGTGCCGAGTATGCGCTGGCCGTGAAGGACCTGTCCGCAGCCCAGCAATATATCACCGAAGCGCTGGTCCACCCCCAGGTGGACGATTTCACCCGGGCCGACGTCTACTTCACCTGGGCGCAACTGCTCCTGCTTCTGGACCGGCCCCGGGAAGCGCGCGAAAAAGCGCTGCAGGCCCTCAACCACGCAATTCGGGTCGTGTTTATCCCCTGTATCCACAAAACGAACATGCTCCTGCAGAGGTTCGGCCCGTCCCCTCAGTAACATAGACAAATCCCCCTGGGTAAACCAAGAGGAGGAAGTAAAACATGAAGCGTCTCATGGTCGCGCTCGCGGTGGCGGCCCTCCTCGGCATTTTCGCCGTACCTGCGCTCGCCAGCCAGAACCGGCCTGTGGATCCGTCGGCAGTGGGTAGCGGCATGACCCGTGCATTCAGCAAGTAAGCACAAAACCGGAGCAGCTGCTCCGGTTTTTCTCATGTCTCCACGCCGTTGCGGGTACGGCGGCCCCCGCGTGACGATCCCCAGACTTTCTGCTCGACCACTTCGGGGGTATAGCCGGCAGCCTGGAACTTCTCCACCAGTGTCCGGTACTTGACCGACGGATCCTCAAGCTCAGGCCTGGGTAAGTAGAACCAAAGCTCCGGCAGATTGACAAACTGCGAAAACCGCTGGACAACCGGCCCGGACACGAGCGCCTGCCCCAGCATCATCTGCCGGAGCATCTCCGGCTCAATCAGCAGTTGGCGGGCGATGCGGTCCAGGCTGAACATTCTCGGGTCCTGGGAGGCCAGGAACTCCACCGCGGTACGCAGCCGCTCTCCCGGTGTCGTGTTGACCAGAAGGGCCTCGCGCAGGCGCAGATAATCGTGAAGCTGGTTCTTGATCTGCTTGACCCGGGCGCTGTCCTTCTCCGCCCCGTCTCGGCCGAGGAGCCAGTCCACCGTAACGCCGTAAAAATCGGCAAGCCGGATCAGGTGCTCGTAGGAGGGCTCCCGCTGCCCACCCTCCCACTGGGAAGGCACGTTGCGGCTCGTTCCGAACAGGTCCGCTACATCTTGCAGGACAAGGCCGCAACTCTCCCGCAGCTGCCGGAGCCTCGGGCCGAGCACCAGGGCGCCCGCCTGGTTATGTTTCACCATCAGTCACGCCCTCTTTCCAAAGGTCTCCACCTTCCCTATTCTACATGACTGTTCTCAAATTGTGAACATGCTCAGCCAAATGTGCGGGTGCCATAGGAGCACCAGACCCGGGTTTCGCTGCCAGCAAACTGGGTCTTGCGTCACATTTCTCCAGATTCCCACTTGACGACTGAGCTGGAAGAGAGTACCATTAAGGCACAGGGTCGTTCACGAACCGTGAACAAAAACAAAGAAACGACCCGGCTAAACAAAGCGGTTCCCAAACCCCCGCAGGAGGTGCCGCTCATGCGTAAACTGGACGCTGGGCCCGGTCCACCAGCACTCAGCCCCTGAGCTTTAAAAAAAGAGGGGGGTTCGCTGTGAACAAACACTCGTTCGCCGGTGCCCTGGAGACCCTACCCGCCTTATTGCAATTTGCACATGGCAACCTTGCCGGCACGATCTACGCCCACCGGGTCGGCGGGCGCATCGTGGAAGCCTACCGGGGGTACGGCTATCGGTACACACCCGTCGCGCGAGCCCTCCGGACCGACCCTGCCGGCATCAAGAAACCCTAGTCTAGTGCGGCGCCGTGCAGCGGCGAGGCCGCACGGCACCCGTAAATGGCGCGTCAGCGCCGAGAAGGGCGAATAGTCGTCCCCAAGAGTAACAGAGGAGGCTGCGAGCCGTGGGCGAATCCCAGGGGATCCGGCCGCGATAACTCACCCCGGTTCTGTAGCAACGTACACAATCCAGGGGCCCGCGACCCACCAGAGGGGTTGCGGGCCCTGTCATATGCAGAAAAAAGGCCCGCTGCCGTAAGATGGGCAGCGGGCCGGTCCGGTTTACTTGGTGAACATCTTCTTGATGGCGTGGCCGGTAACCTGGCGGTTCACGTCGGCGATGGAAGTCGTCAGCGGAATTTCCTTCGGGCACGCCTTGATGCAGTTTTGGGCGTTGCCGCACTCGTTGATGCCGCCCGGGCCCATGAGGGCGTCCAGCCGCTCGCCGGCGTTCATCTTGCCGGTCGGGTGGGCGTTAAACAGCCGCACCTGGCTGATGGGAGCGGGACCGACGAACTCGGTGCCCTCGTTGTAGTTCGGGCAGGCTTCCATGCAGCAGCCGCAAGTCATGCAGGTGGACAGGGTGTACATCCAGTCCTGGTTCTCGGGCGACTGCCGGGGACCGGGGCCCAGGTCATGGGTGCCGTCGATGGGAATCCAGGCCTGAACCCGCTTGAGCGCCTCGAACATGCGGGTCCGGTCGACCATCAGGTCACGGATGACCGGGAACGACTTCATGGGCTCCAGGGAGATCGGCTGGGTGAAGTTGTCAACCAGGGCAGAGCAGCTCTGGCGCACCTTGCCGTTGATAACCATGGTACAGGCACCGCAGACCTCTTCGAGGCAGTTGCAGTCCCAGACCACGGGGGTCGTACGCTTGCCGTCCGCCGTCATCGGGTTGCGCTGAATCTCCATGAGGCAGGAGATGATGTTGGCGCCCTTACGGTAAGGGAGCTTAAACTCTTCCCAGACGGCGGGCTTCCCGGGGCCTTCCTGCCGCTTAATGCGCAGCTCAATATGCTTCTGATCGGCCAAGGTCGCTCGCCTCCTTTAGCTCTTGGTGTAGTCGCGCTTACGCGGCTTGATGTGGGTGATGTCCACAGGCTCGTAGCTGATCTCCGGGCCGTTGGGCGCATAGGTCGCGATGGTGGTCTTGTGGAAGTTCTCGTCGTCGCGCTCGGGGAAGTCCGGCTTGTAGTGGGCGCCACGGGACTCGTTGCGCAGCAGGGCGCCCTTGGCGATCACCTCGGCCAGGGTCAGCATGCCGTCGAGCCACCGGGTGAAGACGGCCGGCTGGTTGGAGTAGCTGCCAGTATCGGGCACACCGACCTTCTTGAACCGCTCCTTCAACTCCGCGATCTTCTTCAGGGTCGCCTCGATCTTGTCGTTGTAGCGGACGACGGTAACGTTGTCGGTCATCCACTTGCCGAGCTCATCGGCCAGCGCGTAGGGGTTCTCCGGGCCGTCCATCTTCAGGATCTTGGCGTAATCGGCCTTGGCCTGCTGCACGGCGCCATCGAAGATGGACTCGGGCAGTTCGGCCGCGTGAGTCTTGTCAAGCGTCTTGACGTACTTCACGCAGGCCGGACCAGTGATCATGCCTTCGTAAATGCAGGAGACCAGCGAGTTGGCGCCGAGCCGGTTCGCACCGTGGTACTGGTGCGAAGCCTCGCCGACGGCGTACAGGCCCGGAATGTTGGTCATTTGGGTGTACGGGCTGGAGGTGTCCAACTCCTCGAACTCGCCGACCTTCTTCTTCTTATAGCCGGCCCAGAGGCCACCCATGGTGTAGTGCATGCCGGGGAAGATCTTCATGGGGACCTTCGTCGGGTCGTCGCCGATAAACTTGGTGTAAATGTCAAGCACGGCGCCGAGCTTGCGGTGCGCGACGTCGGCCGGAATGTGGCTGATGTCGAGGTAGACCTGGTTCTTGCCGTCAACACCCAGACCCTGGTTGACACAGACGTCGAAGATTTCGCGCGTGGCGACGTCGCGCGGCACCAGGTTGCCGTACTTCGGATACTTCTCCTCAAGGAAGTACCAGGGTTTGCCGTCCTTATAGGTCCAGACCCGGCCGCCCTCGCCGCGGATCGATTCGGACATCAGGCGCAGCTTGTCGTCGCCGGGAATGGCGGTCGGATGCACCTGAATGAATTCGCCGTTGGCGTACTTCGCGCCCTGCTTGTAAACGATGGCAGCGGCCGAGCCGGTGTTGATCACCGAGTTGGTCGACTTGCCGAAGATCATGCCAATGCCGCCGGTGGCCATGACAACCACGTCGGACTTGAAGGCCTTGAACTCCATGGTATGGAGGTTCTGAGCCGTGCAGCCCACGGTACGGCCGTCATGCAGGATGAGGCCCGTGAAGTCCCAGCCTTCATACTTCCTGACCTTGCCCTGCACCTCGAAGCGGCGGACCTGCTCATCGAGGGCGTACAGGAGTTGCTGGCCGGTGGAGGCGCCGGAGAAGGCGGTCCGGTGGTGCAGCGTGCCGCCGAAGCGACGGAAGTCGATCAGACCTTCGGGGGTGCGGTTAAACGGCACGCCCATGCGGTCCAACAGATAGATGATGCCAGGGGCCGATTCGCACATGCCCTTGACCAGGGGCTGGTCGGCGAGGAAGTCGCCGCCGTAGACGGAGTCGTCAAAATGCTGCCAGGGGGAGTCGCCCTCGCCCTTGGTGTTGACGGCGCCGTTAATGCCGCCCTGGGCACACACGGAGTGGGAGCGCTTCACGGGGACCAGCGAAATCAGTTCGACGTCAAACCCGGCTTCAGCAGCCTTAATGGTGGTCATGAGACCAGCCAGGCCGCCACCTACGACAATGATGTTGGGCATTGACTGATCCCTCCTTTAACGGAACGCAACCGCGGCAGCGATGCCAAGGGCACTCACGGCCACGAAAGCGGCGTTGGTGATGATGTTGGAAACACGCTGGCTCTTGGGACCGATGGTCACGCCCCAGGTGATGAGGAACGTGTACAGGCCGTTGCAAAGGTGATAAGCAGCGGCAACGATGCCAATGATATAAACGGTGAAGATGACGTTATTCTGGAGAGACTTCTGGACGACATCGAACGTCGGCAAGCCGGCCATGGACTCGCCGCCCACATATGTGCCGTAAGCGCCTAACGCCTTCTGAATCCGGAACTCCCAAATATGCCAGGTTACGAATGCGAGGGTCACGAGGCCGGATACACGCTGGAGCACGAAGGCAACGTTGCGGCCATAGCTGTAGTTGCTGACGTTGTGCTTGGCGTCAAAGGCAATGTAGATTCCGTACAGAGCATGGAAGTACAGCGGGAGGAAAATGGCAAAGATCTCAAGACCCAGGACGAACGGCATCGCGTTGATGTGTCGAATAGCTTCGTTGTAGGATTCTGCACTCTGCATTGCCTTGGAGTTCTCGAACAGGTGGAACAGCAAGAACCCCCCTACCGGCACGATTCCAGATAGGGAATGCAGCCGCCTGAGCAAGAAATGGTTGCGCCGGAAGAACTCTCGCATGCCTCTGGTGTCGCTCCTTTCTACGCCTCTGTCATCAGCCTTTTTTGAATTAACCGATAGCATCTGGGGGTCACTGTCACCCTAGACACTACGGTCTACGAAGGTCCCCCCTATTGTATCGCCGGGTAATAAACGGTGTCAACGATTCACCACCCTATTATTTACAGTGATTCCGGGTATAAGTAACGTTTATCTTCTGCATCAGGAAAGACTTCTATGCGTTGGCGGCCCTTCGCTCCTGTATACTTGGAAACAAGTTGTTCGTATGCAGGGAGTTGAAGGAAGGGTCGGACCGTTTTCGTCCGTAACCTTCTGGCCGACGGAAACGGTTCGAGCCTGACGAAACAAGGAGGAACCCGCATGCCTCCAAAGTGCCACTTAACCGTTCCGGGCGGGTCGGCGCACGTGCTCTCCCGCCTCCAACTGGAGGCGCTGCAGTCCATTGTTGCAGACGTTGGCGCCGATACCATACCACTTTTTCTCCGCCTCGGCTCCACCCAACGGTGGCGCATGCAGCCGGTGACGGCCCGCGCATTGCTGGCAGAAATGGAGCGGTTCAGTCGCGGCCTCGGGCTGAGGCTGGTGCCCGGGCTGTCCTTCCGGGATGATCAAGGCGACGAATTAGGCAACATGTACGCCCGTGCCGGGGACGAGCCGCTGGTCAGAAGCGACAAACTGGCCCTGTCTCCCACGCCTGACGGCATCCGCATCACCCTTGAAGGGTTTCCGCCGCCCGCGGGCTTCCGGTCCCGCCCCAGCCTCCCCCCCTTGACCTACGAGTGCTACTTCAGTGAAATCCGGACCGACGGCCAGGGCTGGTCGGGCGTGCGAACCCCCGACATGGGCGGCTCCGGAGTCGCGGTGCCGCTCCCGGTCGTGCCTCTGCCGCCGGCGACACAGTGGGATTATTCGCGGGTGGCCGGGCGCCCCGCCATCTGGTCGGTAGCATACGTGGAGACCCCGGCAAGCGAAGTCTACCGGGACCTGCTGCATGCGCTGGACACGGGCTGCAACGAGTCCATCCGGCTCAGGGCCCCATTGGAGTTCCGAAGGGAATAAGAAACGGCGCCCGGAGCTGCCGGGCGCCTTTGGTTTACTTCTGATCTTTGGTCTGGTCCTGCGGAGCGATAGGCGGCGCTGACGGCGGCGGTGCGGTGGGCGGGTATGCAGGCGGATAGGGCGGCGGATAGTAGGCAGGCGGCGGCGCACGCTTGGGCAGACGCTTGCGGACGAACCGGACGATCGCCCAGACAATGCCGCCGATAACCGCCAGGACCACCAGGACCGGGAAGAGCGTGACGATGGCTACGACCAGGTCGCCTCCGAAATTGACCACGCCATTCCAACTGCCGGTGAAGCCCCGCTGCATCCGTTCCCAGACGGTCTTGGGCGGCTCGATGGGGGCAGGCGCTCCGGGCTCGTACAGGTTCACTACCATGGTGCTGAAATCCACCTGGTTGGAAATGACCCGCATGCGGCCTTTCATCGATTCCAGGTCCGCAGTGACCCGGTCGATTTCGGCCGCGACTTCCAGCAGCTCCTTGGTGGAGCCGCCCTGCGCCAAAAGCTTGTGAAGCGAGTTCAGGTGGGCTTCCTTGGCCTTGATGCGCTCCTCGAGGTCGACATACTGCTCCGTCACGTCCTGCGTCCACTGGTGCTGCTTGGTAACCTCGCCAAGGTCCCGGATGAGCGTGGTCAAGGGTTCGTACTGGCCGGCGGGCACCCGCACGGTGACGTTGATCGTACGGCCCTGCAGTCTTGTACCCGACTGCTTGACGTCCTGTACGTAACCACCGGCGGCGGCGACGGCGGCGGTGATTTTGTTGACCGCTGCGTCACCGTCCTTGATTTTGACATCGAAGTTGGCGTTCTTGATGATCTTGCGGTCAAGGGGCACAGGGGTCGGCTCGCCCGCCGGGGCGCCCGGGGCCGGGGTGGCGGCGGGAGACTGCGGTGCTGCGGCCTTGGATTCTTGTGCGCGATTGCCGCCGGAAGCCGAGTCGTAGGCAGGAGCGGCTCCGGGCGCCATTTCGCTCTTGCCGGCGCCGCAGGCGCCAAACACTGCAGCAGCCAGTACAATGACCAGTCCCAGAATCAACTTGCGCCTCATATCAGGTTCCCCCTCTGCAAGTGGCGTTCGGCGCTTTCTGCCTGATAGACGATAGAAAGTTTCGGCCGGTTTCCGGTCGCTGCCACTACACAAGAAATGAAGGTGCACAGAATTTCTGTGCACCCTTCTATATGATATGTAGAGTATCCTCCTGAGTGGCTATCGCTCCAGAAGGATAAGACCGGACTGGGCCTGAAGACGCAAGTTGAGCACCCGTGCCAGCAGTTCCGCTTGCGCATAGGCGCGATCGCCGTGCAACACCGAGTCGACGGGCGCCCCGTTCACTGTCGCCCGGCGGGACTCACCGTCCCAACCAATGGTCGCCCCGGCTGCCTCGCCGACGGCCCGCACCGGTAGATACGCCTCGCCGTCGAGCGCCGTACCCCGGCGGCTCAGCAGATGACCGCTCAGGAAAATCGGCGTGCCTTTGAGCAGCACCGTGGCGTTGCCGGCGTTCCACTCATACTCCACCCCCAGCACCGCCGCGGCTTCCTCCGCCGCGACGTAGCCAGTGCTTCCCTGCAGAACGGTCGTAACGCTCTGACCGTCAAGCGCTACCGTGCGGGTGTCGGCGTCCCAGCCAGCATCGGCGCCCATCCGGGCGGCCAGGGCGCGGGCGCCCACGTAAGGCGTTCCCTGCTTCAGAATCGCCGGGACCGCCTGCCCGTTGACCAGCGCCTGCGCATCGAGCAGGTAGAGCCCGGGACCCTCGGGTTTGACCGCCTCCGTGTCAATTCCGGCAGCAGCCAGGACCGAAGTCGCCGGTTCACTGCCGAAACCGTACACATTCGGATAAATGGCGAGGTAGCGCCGCCCATCAGGTCCATACTGGATCTGCGCCGTCTCGTAGATGACGTTAACCGGCGTTCCCACTTTGACCTGCTCGTAGAGCCACTCAACATCGGCGTTGTACATGCGGATGCAGCCCGCCGAGACCGTCCCACCAATTGAATCCGGTAGATTGTTGCCGTGAATGCCGTACGAGCCGTTAAACGCCATCCAGCGAGTTCCGAGGGGATTCTGGGGCCCGGGCGGCACAACGGCGCCACCCCAGGGCGGCTGCCACCACGGATGGACGGCCTTGTTCTGGATGCGGTAAGAGCCCGTGGGGGTTTGGTCGGTCGTGCGGCCGACACCCACGGGGAAGACGCGGGAGACCTGCCCATCTACGAACCAGTAGAGGGTCCGGGCGGGCAGGTTGATGACGATGCCTGTCGGCGCCGGCGGTGCGGGGCCGATGCCCTGGGGCCGGGTCTCCACAGCCGCTGCCGTTTTCGCCAGCGAAAGCACTGCCGCCAGGAGTAACCCAGCGGCTGACGCCCTCCAACGAAAAGGAGCCATGCGCACACCTCCTCGGTCAATGCCTGAGGAGAGCGTATGCACGGCTCCCTTGCGTACAACCTTACGCCCTAAAGACGGCGGTGGCAGCCTGTACGGCGGCACCCCGCTCCCGGTAGTATCCCTGGTCGGCCAGCGCCTGCTCCAAGGCGCCGAGGAGGTGGATAATCTGCTTGGGGTTGGCGTTGGTGCCCATGAGCCCAATGCGCCAGGTCTTGCCGACCAGCGGGCCGAAGCCGCCGGCAATCTCGATGTCCAGTTCCAGGAGACGCCTGCGCAGGGGGGCATCTTCAACGCCCTCGGGTATGTTGACAACCTTGAGGACAGGAAGCCGCGGCCCCTTCGTAAAGAGAGTGAGGCCCATCGCCTCCAGGCCGGCCTCGAACGCGCGGCTGGCCTTGGCGTGCCGCTCGAACCGGGCGTCGAGCCCTTCTTCCAGGACGATGCGCAGAGCTTCCCGCAGGCCGTACACCAGGGTGCTGGACATGGTGTGGTGGAACCCGTGGGCGCCGCTCCAATAGTTGAACAGCATGTTCAGGTCCCAATACAGGGACGCGACCTTGGTCTTGCGATTCTTGATCGCTTCAATCGCCCGCGGGCTGAAGGTCGCCGGCGCCATGCCGGGGATGGAGCCAAGGCACTTCTGCGAGCATGACGAGGCGGCGTCAATACCCCACTCGTCGATCTTCACGGGCAGGCCGCCCAGGGAAGTAACGCAATCCATGGCCACAAGCGCGCCGTACCGGCGTGCCACTTCCGCGATTTCCGCGGCCGGCTGCAGGGCGCCGGTGCTGGTCTCGGCATGAATGAAGCCGGCCAGCTTGGCGGGCTTGCGCTTCAGCTCTTCTTCAAACTGCTCGGGCCGGACCACTTCGCCGAAGGGGACCTCGATTACCCGAACGTTGGCCCCGGTACGGGTGGCCTGCTCGACCATCCGCTGGCCGAAGAAGCCGCTCGTGCCGATAACCGCTTCGTCACCCGGCTCCAGGAGGTTGACCATCATGGTCTCCACGCCCGACGTGCCGGTCGCGGACATGAGCAGTGTGTTCGGATTGCGGGTCTGGAAAACTTGGCGGAGGTCCTCCTGGACTTCTTCCATGAGCGCCAGGAAGGCGGGGTCGAGATGCCCCAGAATCGGAGTGGTGAGTGCACGCAGAACCCGGGGGTCAGGGTTCGACGGTCCCGGTCCCATGAGAAGCCGGACAGGTGGATTGAGTTCGGGCAGGTGCATGTGCAGGTACCTCCTCGTTTCGTCAGGCTCGAACCGTTTCCGTCGGCTAGGAGTTACGGACGGAAACGGTCCGACCCTTCCTTCAACTCCTTACGGCAAAGGCGGTTCGCATCTCGTAATATATACGACGGAAATATGGGCGTTCCTACCTCAGTGCACAACCGGATCCTCACCATCGTCCTCTTCTTCCTCTTCCTCTTCCTCTTCTTCCGACTCGTCGGGGGAGGCGGATTCTTCCTCAACGTCATCCTCGTCAATTGCGGCGACTGCCATGACCTCTTCGGAGGCATAAATGGGAGCACCGGCCCGCAAGGCCAGGGCGATGGCGTCACTAGGCCTGGCGTCGAATTCGGTGAGCGTGCCGTCCTGCCGTTCCAGTACAACCGTGGCAAAGAACGTTTGCTCCTGAAAGTCGCGAATGCGGACATCGGCCACACGGGCCCCGAGACCCTGTATGAACTGGTGCATCAGGTCATGCGTCAACGGGCGGGGCGCCTTGATCCCCTCGGCTTCCATGGCGATGGATCGGCCCTCAAGGAGCCCGATTTCCATAACCAGGAGACGCGCCGATTCATCGGCCCGTAGTACGATAATTACGCTGCCGGTGTCTTCCACCATGCCCACGCTGACAATGCTTAGGCGAATCATTTGGCACGTCCTCCTTTCCCCGCTTAGTATACTCTCACGCCCGCGGCAGGCGCAACGCCGCCGTGGACGAGCCAGCGCCTCTCGTCTATACTGGTCAGAGAAGATATCCGACCGGACGCCCCGGAGGGGAGGAACCGCTTTGGTAACGATCCGTTTGTTTGCTGCGGCGGCCGACGCCGTCGGCAGCCGGCAGTTGGAAGGAGACTGGGCGGGGCAGACCGTCTCGCAGCTCCTCGAAGCGCTTGTCCGGGAGCACCCACGCCTCGCTCGCATCGCCCCGGCTCTGGCCACCGCCGTCAACCGGGAATATGCCGAAGGCGACCGGGTACTGCAGGAAGGCGATGAGCTTGCCCTGATTCCGCCCGTCAGTGGCGGCGCAGGCGAGCCGGCCCGACCGCTCTTTGAGGTGACGGAGGAGCCGCTTTCCGCGGACGAGGTGGCTGCCCGGGTCACGAACCCGCATTCCGGGGCCACGCTGGTGTTCGTGGGCACCGTGCGCGAGTGGACCAAGGGCAAGCGGACGATCCTACTGGAGTACGAAGCCTACGCCGAAATGGCGGTCGGGCAGATGAAGGTGATCGGCCGGGAGATCGAAGAGCGGTGGCCGGGCGCCCGCACTGCGATCGTCCATCGGGTCGGCCGGCTGGAGGTCACGGAGCCGAGCGTGATCATCGCTGTAGCCACGCCGCACCGGGCGGATGCGTTCGATGCCTGCCGCCACGCGATCGAGCGACTGAAGCAGATCGTGCCCATCTGGAAGAAAGAGATCTTCGAGGATGGGGAAGAGTGGGTCGGGAGCCAGTTGGGGCCGGATTGGATGCATAAGTAGGTTGTGGAACGCCCGCGATGACAAGTCGTGGGCGTTTCCTGATTGGGGCGTAGGAGGCTTGCCCCTTGTGTAAATGAAGGATGCTGATGTGAAATAATGGATGCATTTTGCATTTTGCCACGGAGTGCGCGCCCGGAAACATCTTTCATCAGTATTTTTCATCCACGTTTTTCCCAAATCAGCGCCTTCAGCCCAATCCGGGGCCATATCACCTTCCCACTTCCACTGCCACGACTCCGTGTCTTCCTCCGCGCCTTCCGTGGAAAAAATCCCGTTCCCATTCCCACATTCAAGGCCCGCACTGTGACACAACATCCAGTCTCCCAATCACAAAGCCCGTGGCGGGTGCCACGGGCTCATCGCTTACCTTCGGTTTGCCAACGTCTGCTCGGCCTGTGCAATCATGCGCCTGACCATCTGTCCGCCGAGATGGCCGCCAAGGCGCCCGCCCACCTTTCCGGCCTGGCGGGACGTAATCTCCCCATTGTACCCGCGCTCCAGAGGCACACCAATCTCGGCCGCAATTTCATACTTCCGCTGGTCGATTCGCTGCTGCAGGTCCTGCGGGCTGGAGACGTTCAAGCCCAGGTCCTGCGCCACCTCAAATTTCAGCTGATTCAAGGCGTTAGCGGCAGCACTCACGAGCAACTGGTTGTTGTTATTGGCCAAAGATTTTCACCTCCTTACGCAGTATCATGCCGCGCAAGGAGGTGAACCATAACCCGAGGTTAATGGGAACGTGCCTAGTCGTAGTGCCCTTCTTCAAAATACCGGCGCACCATGGCCGGGTCGTGCGTGGCGCCGAGCGCTAGCATCAGCTTGATGCGCGACTTCTGGCTGTTGAGAAAGTCGGCGAAAATGACGCCAAAAGTCCGCAGGCGCTTGCCGGCACCTTCGTAGCCATAGGCATCGAGAACCCGCCCTCGCAGCGCTCGCGACGTAATGATGACCGGCAGCCCCTTGTCGAGTGCGTACTTGATGCCCGTCGCAGCCGCCGGCGGAACATTGCCCCGGCCCATCGCCTCAATCACCAGGCCCTGCGAGCCGGAGTCGACCGCGTAGCGGATGAACCGGTCATCGGCGCCGGTGTACATTTTGAATAGTTCGACACGTTCCTCCACCCGGGTGGCGGAAATGGTTTCCCGCATGATCGGGCGCCGATAGAAGAGCACCCGTCCCATATCCACCACGCCGAGCGGGCCGAAATTCGGGCTCTGGAATGTGCCGGCCTCTTCCGTATGCGTCTTGGTAGCCTCGGAAGCCGCCAGGATCTGCTCGTTCATGCAAACCAGCACACCCAGCCCCCGTGCGGCCGGCGCGGCAGCACAGAGGATCGAGTCGCGCAGGTTGGCCGGGCCTTCGAAACCGAGCTCGGAGGCGTTGCGCATGGCGCCCGTCAGCACGACGGGCTTTTCCGAATCCAGAACCAGGTCCAAGAAGTAGGCTGTCTCTTCCAGGGTGTCAGTGCCGTGGGTGACGACGACGCCATCAACCGCCGGGTCCTGCAGCCGCAGGCGAATTAGCTGGGCCAGGTCCCACATGATCTGCGGGGTTACATGGGGGCCGGGCAGCTGGCCGTAATCCAGCACCAGCGTCGTAATGTGCGGGTCCAGGTGGCTGACCGTGGAGAGGATTTGCTGACCGGAGAGCGTCGGTACTGCGGCGCCCACA
Source organism: Symbiobacteriaceae bacterium (assembly GCA_035628915.1). Taxonomy (GTDB): domain Bacteria; phylum Bacillota; class Sulfobacillia; order Symbiobacteriales; family Symbiobacteriaceae; genus JARBUG01. The sequence goes on from DASPIW010000031.1 coordinate 94,490, forward strand.
GTGGGATCAATCTGCATCGAGATGGTGCCGCCCGTGAAGATGATCAGGATCGTTTTCCGCTCCGTTAACATGGCGATCGGCTCACCTTTCTCACTTTACCACCCATTGATCGGTGAACTGGTACACCGCACATGGGCGCCCATTTTCGCAGAAGGCCACACCGTTGCCGCCCGGGGTGAAGTAGGCCTTGATTTCCGTATTCCCGGATACATACAGCCCACGGACAGGCTCGGTCTGGCCGGGCTTATAGAGGATGCGGGTGGCTGGACCGACAGGCAGGTTGATCTCCCGCTCCAGGGCGTTCGCCGGCCACCAGGCCCCGCCGCTCCATTCATACACAAGCAGAGACGCTGACGCCGTGGAGCGGCCAAGCACCAGCAGCCAGCTTTTTCCGCCGGCCTGCACCTCGCGTGCCTCCAGCCAATTTGTGACGGTCCGTGGGGTATACTCCTCCACAATGACATTCTTCCCCGACCAGACCACAAGCGGCATCAGACCGGCGCCGTTCGGCGGGAACGCCAGCACCTTCGCGTTGCCCAAATCCCAGCCTTTTGCGGTCATGTTGGCCGGAGCGTTTACAAGGGCGACCAACTGGGCAGCTGAAAGGCCTGCAGCTTCCGGCGATTGCAGGTACTGCTTGACCAGCCCGGCGGTCTGCATCACGGTGTCGATGGACATAACGTCAAGCGACGCCATCTGCCGGACCTTCGCGGCCGTCCACCCGGCTGCGCTTAGCCGTCCGCCCACCCAGGACAGGGTGAAGCAGGCATCAGCAGTTCGGCAGACTTGAACACTGGCGTCCGGCAGCAGCGTTACGGAACCCCTGGGGTCTTCCACCTCAATGGTGAGGTCGGAAGGCCCTGGGCCTAATCGCTGCTTGAGACCCTGTTCCACCGGCGGGAGGAAGCCGAACCAGTCTTTCGCAGGCTCCCAGTCGTTGGCGTTGTTGATCCGCAGCAAAGTCACGGTGCGCCCCTTGCCGGCCGCGGAGAGAATGGCCAGGCCGGGTAATCCGTCCACAGCAGCCGACCGCACGGCTTCGACCGGCCCGGGCAGAGTCAGGGTGGTCGCCATAGGCAGGCCGTTGCCGACCCGGTGCTGGATCACCGTGAAGCTGGAACGGCCGAGCCCCTCAGGGGCCGGAATGCTGATGACCCGGACCGTCAGATTGACCCCATGCTCGGTCAGCTCTGTGGAACCGGCGGGGAGCTTGGGCAGCACCTGGTCCTGCAAGGACTCCAGTTGCTGGAGATAGGCAGGCAGCTTGCGAATGGCCTTCTCCCATGCTTCGATCCGGGCTTCCTTGGAAGAGCCGGTGTTCGCGGCTGTCACAAATCCTTCAAACGCCGTGAAGTTGCGCTCATCGACAACGACAAACTTGTTCTTCCATTCGATGCCCAGGTCGGCATTGATGTAGAACCGCAAGGGATTTGCCTTGTCGAACTGCGGCCGCCAGGCGCTGTCGACGGGCACGTCGATGAGCAGGAAGTTGCCCCGCGTCTCGAGGCGCACGTCGCCGACGGTCACCGGCAGGCCCCGGAACGGGCTGGGGTCAGGCTTGAACTCGCCGGTTCTGGTGTCGCGCTGGTAGTAGCCAATGTAGCCGCCGCCCCGGGCAAGCGCGAAGACCAGCATGACGCTCCGGTCGTCAAGGGCGCGGGCGCCCAGCAACTGGCCGCCGGGCATGACTTCGACTTCAAAGGCCTGCGGGGTTCCGGCACCGGAATACTGGACGGCCACCCGTTCGCCCGGCGGGACAATGCCGGAGCCCGGCAACGTCAGGCCGAACGCCCGCACCTTGCCGCCGCTCTCGAAATAGTGGAGTCGGACGGGGTCGCCGTCCGCGAACGGCTTTTCCCACTCCTCCTTCGGTACGGTCAGGCTCACGGGCTGACGCAGCACCTGCAGCAGCAAGCTCATGGCCTTGTCGCGCGCCGGCTCCCGCTCCTTGCTGGGCAGGTTGAAGTCGAGCGCAACCTGTGCCTGGCTGCGAACATCGGCGAGCGTGGGGCCTTCTTGGGTCGCCTGTTCGGGCGGCTTGCGGCCACAGGCAGGCAGCAAGGCCAGAACGACCATCAACAGGATCGGATACCACTTGCGCATGGTACTCCTCCTGACACGCGGGGTAATCCGTGAAGTCATAGAGTATTTTGATCCGAACCCGGTCTGTCCCTGCCTCGGCAAAACGAGAACACCGGAAAGAACGGTCTGTCCGAGCTTTCCGGTGCAAAAGTTATTCTGGCCGGTTCTTTTCGTAGACCCGACGGATGCCCTCCAGCGTCAGATAAGGCTCGACGTGCTGAATGGTCCGGCTCTCCGAAGCGACCAGATAGGCCATGCCGCCGGTCGCCACCACCACGGGGGCCGGGCCTTCCGGGGCGATTTCGCGGGCAAGCCGCTTGACCAGGCCGTCGGCCTGGCCGGCAAAACCATACACGATGCCGGACTGGAGGCTCGCAACAATGTTCTTGCCCAGCACCTGCTTGGGGCGGGCCACTTCGATGCGCTGAAGGCGCGCTGCGTTGCGGGCCAACGCTTCCGTAGAAATATTGATGCCCGGGGCGATTACGCCGCCGAGATACTCGCCTTCGGCGTTCACGCATTCCAACTTGGTCGCCGTGCCGAAGTCGACGACGATGACGGGCCGGTTGTCGGGGCGCCCGTAAATCTCCCAGGCCGCCACGGCGTTGACCAGCCGGTCGGTGCCCAGGGCCGCGACATTGTCATAATGGACCGCCGGTAGGGCCTTACAGAGGCTGTTCAACTCCACCAGGCCGATGTTCAGGTATTTGCGGCAGGCCTCTACCAGACGGGCGTTCAGCGGGGGCACCACGCTGGCAAGGGCGGCTTCGGTCACATCCGCCGGGGTATAGCTCTCCCGCTCCAGCAGCTGGACAAACTTGAGTCCGTATTCGTCCGCTGTGCGGCTCCGGTCGGAAGCGACCCGCCAGGTCGCAACCAGTTCCGCCTCCAGGTACAACCCGATGGTCATGTTGGTGTTTCCAACGTCAATGGCCAGGAGCATGGCTATCGTTCCCCCCTGGCTGTATTTCGTTCGTAAATGATCCTGAGCCCGTCCAGGTTGAGGTAAGGATCGATCGCCTCAATTACGCTCGTTTCCGGTGCGACCAGTTCGGCCATGTCGCCCGTGGCAATGACTTTCATGCCGTCGGCCGCGGCGCCCATCTCTTCCTTGAGTCGGGCAACCACTTCGTCCACCTGGCCGGCGAACCCGAAAATGACGCCGGACTGCATGGCATGCACGGTGTTGCGGGCCAGTACGGTAGCCGGCTTGACCAGTTCGATGCGGGGCAGTTTGGCGGCCTGGGTGAACAAGGCTTCGACCGACACGTTGATGCCGGGTGCCATCACACCGCCTACGTACTCGCCTTCTTTGGATATTACGTCAAAGATGGTCGCCGTGCCGAAGTCCACGACGATCAAAGGGCCGCCGTACTTCTCATACGCGGCTACCGCGATGACGATGCGGTCCGACCCCACTTCCCGGGGGTTATCGTAGCGAATTACCACGCCGGTCTTGACGCCGGGGCCGACCACCAGCGGCTTGACGTGGAAGTACTTCTGGAACATGCGGTCGAGAGTGGGTACCACAGGCGGCACGGACGATGCCACGACAACGGACTGTATTTGTTCGGGGCGGAAGCCCTGGTACTCCAGGAGCGCCAGCAGCAGCAGTCCGTATTCATCCTGCGTCTTCCGTCGGTCCGTCGCGACGCTCCATTCGGCACGCAGTTCCTTGCCTTCGTATATGCCGAGGTTCAGTGCCGTATTGCCTACGTCAACTGCGAGAAGCACGTATGTAACCTCCCTGGTAGCCGGCCCCGCGGCTGGGGTCCGTCTCCGCTTCGCGTTCCAGGAGGATTATAACACACACCCTTCAAAAAGGTAGCGGTCCGGGTGGTGTGCCCGGACCGCATCGCCTCGCTATTCAATTCAGAGGAGTCTATGACCCGGTCACCCCCTCTCGGTAAGGCTCGGTCAGGTCTGAACGCCCTCGCATAGCATCAGGAATGGAAGACACTCCGTGCGGGAAAGGCCCGCCGCCTTATGTCCGAGTCTTCAGTCCCTGCCTGCACCTTCACTATAGCAAACAGTCAGCAGAATGTCATCAGGCGCAGGTCCTATTCGAGTTTATTCGACATCCGGATAGGTCTAGTGCGGCGCCGCGCAGCGGCGGGGCCGCACGGCACCCGTAAATGGCGCCTCAGCGCCGAGAAGGGAAGGAGAAGGTGCAGTTCCAGGACTGCACCTTCCGGGTCTTTACAGCACGATGTCGAGGCTGAGATCGAGCGCCTTCACGGAATGGGTCAGGGCGCCCAGGCTGATAATGTCCACGCCCGTCCGGGCCACATCTTCCAAATTGGCTGCCGTAATGCCGCCGGAAGCCTCCAGAACCGCCTTGCCGGCAGTAATCTCCACGGCACGGCGCATGGTTTCCGTGTCCATATTGTCCAGGAGGATGATGTCCGCGCCGGCATCCAGCGCTTCCTGGAGCTGCTCCAGCGTGTCGACCTCCACCTCGACCCGGGAGGTGTGCGAAGCGACTTTCCGGGCGGCAATGACCGCAGCCCGAACCCCGCCCGCCACGGCGATGTGGTTGTCCTTGATCAGGATGGCGTCGTGCAGACCGTACCGATGGTTCATGGCACCGCCGACCCGCACTGCGTACTTTTCGAGAATCCGCAGGCCGGGTGTGGTCTTACGGGTCTCCACGAGCCGGGCGTGGTAGTACTTAATGGCATCAGCCAGGCGCCGTGTGACGCTGGCGATGCCGCTCATGCGCTGCAGGAAGTTCAGGGCGACCCGTTCAGCCGTAAGTACGCTGCGGGCGCTGCCGGTAATGCGGGCCACTTCCATGCCCGGCGTCACCTTCGCTCCCTCGGCGACAAGCACTTCATAGGTCAGGCTCGGATCCATCACCCGGAATACCATCTGCGCCACGGACTGGCCGCAAAGAATGCCCTCTTCCTTGGCGATGATCACGGCGGTGCAGAGCTTGTCCGCCGGAACGGTCGCCTCGGTGGTAATGTCGCCCGGGCCGATATCCTCCAAAAGCGCCCGCCGGACGATATCCTCCACCGCGATCGGGTTCAGCGTCATCGGTCAGACCTCCTCTGTACAACGTGCCGTTTCCAGTTCTCGTCATCGCGCTGCGGATAGTCGCTGCGGAAGTGGCCACCCCGGCTCTCTTCACGGGCGAGGGCTGCCCGCGCCACCAGGACGGCGACGGTGGCCAGGTTGGCCACCTGGAACCCCTTTTTGGTCTGCAGGGCGCCGCCCAGGGATTCCGCAATCGCATCCAACCGGGAGATGGCTTCCGACAGCCCCGCGGCGTTGCGGGTGATGCCCACCTTGTCCCACATGAGCTGCTGAATCTCAGCCCAGAGCGTGTTTACGGGGCGGTCCGGGATGGCAGGGGCCATCCGCCAGCCAAAGTTGGGCGCCGTCAGGGGCGGGAGCCCGCCCTGAATCAGCGCATTGGCGATGCGTCGCCCGAAGACCAGGCCTTCCAGCAGGCTGTTGGACGCCAGACGGTTCGCGCCGTGAATGCCGGTGCAGGCTACCTCGCCGCAGGCAAAGAGGCCGGGAATGTTGGTCCGCCCGTCGGCGTCGGTCTTGATGCCGCCCATCATATAATGGGCAGCCGGCGCCACCGGAATCAGGTCTGTCTTCAGGTCGATTTCCCGCTTCAGGCAGGCCGAGTAGATGCTGGGAAAGCGCTGTTCAACATTTGGAATCGCCCGCGCATCCTCGTAGACGCACGGATGCTTGGTCTGGCGCATTTGATCTACGATGGCCCGGGCCACGATATCCCGCGGCGCCAGCTCGGCCCGGGGGTGGTACTTCATCATGAAACGTTCGCCGTGCTTGTTAAGCAGCAGGGCGCCTTCGCCGCGCACCGCCTCGGAGATGAGGAACTTGGGGCTGCCCTCGCCATAGAGCGCCGTGGGATGGAACTGAACAAATTCGATATCCTCCAGCTCCGCCCCCGCCCGGTAGGCGATCGCGATACCGTCGCCGGTGGCAATTTCGGGGTTTGTACTGTTGATGTAAAGCTGGCCGGCACCGCCCGTGGCAAGAATCGTAGCACGCGCCAGATAGGCGGTCATGCGGTCCTTATCATCGAGGGCCAGAACGCCAATGCAGCGGCCTTCATGGGTAAGTACGTCGACGATATAGCGGTTCTCATAAACGGTGATACCCTCGTCATACGCCTTCTGCTGCAACGCCCGCCGGATTTCGTCGCCGGTGGCATCGCCCCGGGCGTGCAGGATGCGCCGCTCCGAATGGGCGCCTTCCCGGGTCAGCTCATACTCGCCTTCCTCGTTCTTGTCAAACTGGGTGCCAAACTCGATAAGCTCACGCACGCAGTCGGGGCCTTCCTCGACAAGCACTTGGACAGCATCTTCATCGCATAGGCCGGCGCCCGCCTCCAGGGTATCCATCAGATGGAGCCGCGGCGAGTCCTCTGTGCCAATGGCAGCAGCAATGCCGCCCTGCGCATACTCGGTGTTGGACTCTTCCAGTTTCCGCTTGGTCAGCACGATTACCCGGCCAACCTCGCGCACCTTGAGGGCGGTGTAAAGCCCCGCGATTCCGGTGCCAACCACGAGAACGTCGCAGGAGACCTGCGGCAGCCGTGACAGGTCAAAGTTGGCGAGATACCGCTTTAACATGATAGTCCTCCCAACCGTCGCATACGGTCTATTTTACCCGTCGACTCGTTCCTGGAAAAGCCCGGCGTGCAGGAAGACCGCGATTCCCTGGCCGGGCAGCGCGGCCAATGCCTCATGATAGGGCAGATGAGGAGCGATCTCCAGCAGCGGTACAAGCACGAAGGCCCTCTCCGCCATGCGCGGGTGGGGGACCTGTAGATCCGGTGCGGTTACCCGTTCCTGGTCAAACACCAATAGGTCAATATCAACCGTGCGGGGGCCCCAGCGCTCCAGCCTTACCCGCCCCAGCGATTGTTCTACGCTGAGGATGTGGCGCAGGAGTTCGTGGGGCGTCAACGAGGTTTCGACTGCCACCGACATGTTCAGAAAGGCCGGTTGGTCCGTTTTGCCCCAGGGCGCCGTTTCATAGACGGAACTGACGGCGCTGACCCGTGTGTGCGGCGCCGCCAGCCGGCGCACCGCCTCCGTAAGATACCCAAGCCGATCGCCGAGGTTGGAACCAAGGGACAGGTACGCTGTAGCCATAGCTACTCCCTCCGCCGGCGGATCTCGACCATCACGCCGCCAAAGGCGCCGGGAATCGGAGCCTTTGGTTTGTGAACTCGCACAACCACCTCGGAGATGGGGAACCCCTGCAAGAGTTCGGCCGCCGTCTTCTCGGCGAGGGCCTCAATCAGCTTGAAAGGGCGCCCCTCGACGATCTCCTTGACTGTACTGTACACCTGGCCGTAGTCGACCGTCCGCTGCAAGTCGTCGGTGCGGCCGGCCTCGCGCAAGTCGGCGTGCAGTTCCACATCCACCACGAACACCTGGCCAAGGCGGGTCTCTTCGGGGTAGACGCCGTGGTAGCCATAAAACTGCATCCCTGTAAGCACAATCCGGTCGCCCATGGCTCCCCCTCCTCCGCGGCCGCTTAGTCGCCGGTGAAGCCGCCCCTGCCGGGCCGGACGATGGCGTCGGTCATCATCGCCACTCGCTTCATGTACTTGACGTCGTGCACCCGGACGATTTCCGCGCCGTGGGCGATGCCGATGGCCACGGTGGCCGCCGTTCCTTCGATTCGCTCGCTGGTGGGCAGCCCGCCCAGGACCTTGCCGATGGTCGATTTCCGGCTGGTGCCCAGCAGAATCGGGCGGCCCAACACCCGCAGTTCGGCCATGTCCCGCATGACGTCAAGGTTCTGGATCGCTGTCTTGCCGAAGCCAATGCCGGGATCGATGATCAGCAGTTCCGGGGGCAGTCCTGCCGCCACGGCCGTGCGGATCGAGCGGCGAAGGGACCGGATAATGTCGTGGATCAGATCGGCGTACTCGGTATGCTCCTGGTTGTGCATGAGTACCGAGGGCGTCTGGTGCCTGGCGGCTACCTTTGCGATCTCCGGGTCCTTGAGAAAGCCCCACACGTCGTTGATCATGTTGGCGCCCGCCTCGATGGCGGCCTCAGCGACCCGGGACTTGTAGGTGTCGATGGAGATGATGGCGTGCGGCGCCTTCGCCCGGATGCCGCGAATGACAGGCAGCACACGGCGGAGTTCTTCATCGGCGCCCACGGGCGTATGGCCGGGCCTCGTCGATTCGCCGCCGACATCGATAATGTCGGCACCATCATGAAGCATTTCGAGGGCGTGTGCAATCGCCTGTCCGGCGTCCACCCATTCGCCGCCGTCCGAGAACGAGTCGGGCGTGACGTTGAGGATGCCCATGATGGCCGTCCGGCGGCCCAGGATGAGCGTCTCGTGACCACAGGGAATGGTCCACGTTTTCGTCGTCTGCTGATGCAAGGTCTACCCACCTCAGTTGAGAACTGCCACGGAGATTAGTATAACGCAAATAAGACCGGGGCGATATTTCGCCCCGGCTTTGATTGGGACCTTCTTTCCTAGCTGAAGGAGCCAACGATGACCAGTCCGATTGCCACGAAAATCCCGAAGCAGGCGATGCCAACTGCCTTGGAGCCCTTGGCGATGGCGCCGTTCAAGCTCCACCGGGGCGTCAGCCACTCCCAGAGGTAGTAGCCCAGATAGTTGAGCAGAATGCCGAGAATAGCGTAAGCGACGGCCTGGACCCAACCGACGTTGTTACGGAAGGCATCGCTCAGCACAATGCCGGTGGAGATCAGGAAGCCTGCGGCCATCCAGCCGACGGCCTCGTTGCTCTTTTCGATCTCCTGGAAGAGCTTGAACGGAACGAGCCAGTCGAAGACCAGCAGACCCACGAACATGAGGGCCAGCCCCGTCAGGGCGAAGATAGCCGTTATTCCGAAGCCTTCCCAAGGCAGCATGGTGGCGCCCCCTTAGTCCCCGAGGACCTGAATTTCGCGCTGCAAATCGGTGTTGATCCAGATGCCGACGACGCCGCCGCTGGGATCGTCAACCTTGACGTAGATCCACTTGCCGGCGACGCGCTCCACCACGCCGGCGAAGCCGTTGTCGGGGCCCTGCATATCTCGCATGATCCAGATCTTCTTGCCCTGAAGCTCAAACATGGCTGTTATTGCCTCCTTCTCGTGGTTCGGGCGGCGATGACCGCCAGCAGGATCCAAAGGCCGATGCCACCGAGGATAACCACGGGCCACCAGTTGAGGGCCCATCCGGTGCTGTAGTAGACGGGGCGGTGCCACACGCGCCAGTACCATGGCCGGCCCCAGTACCAGTCGTGGTAGTACCACGGGTCGTAGGTGGGGCTGGGTGCATAGATAACGACGGGCGGACGGGTCGGGTAGGTGGTTTTGCCGAGGTCGTAGCTGGGCGGCGGAGTCGTCGCGGTTGAGGATTTCGGCGTCGTGGTGGGCCGCTGGCTGGAGAATGAGCGGTCCTGGGTGGAGTAGCTCCGGTCGCTGCCCGAGTAGCTCGGCGACGACGGCGAGGAGTAGCTCCTCGGCGCCGAAGGCGTGGTGGACGGCGCCGGCGAGCTGTAGGATTTGGGCGGGGTGGACGGAGCGGTGGACTTGGGGGTCGAATACGATCGGCTGGGAGCAGTTGGGGTCTTTGGTTTTGGCGTGGAGAACGACCGGCTCCCTGAGGACGTACTTGGCCGCGGGCTGGAGAAGGACCGGCTGCCGCCCTTGGCGGCCAGGGCCGGAGTAATGAAGATCCCCAGCACGAAGACGACAGTCACTACAAGGGCCAGCACCCGCCGGACCCAGGCCCAAGGGCGCATGGTACCACTTCCCTCGGCGATTGAATTACCCGGCAGAAATTCAGCCAACAGAAGCATTATTCCTGCCCGGTTATTGCTTTCGGAGAGAAAGACGCGGAGCGGGGGGCGAAAGGTTCGCGGTGTAAGAAAGGATATGCGAGTTGGTCGGGGCGGGGCTGTTCATGGTCTTTGTGGCTCAATTCCTGGCGGTGACCGTCACGCATGTCACTGTGGGGGGCTTTGATGAAGGTTCCGCGGCGTCGAACACCGCAGTCGGGGCGGTGCGTGGTACGATCTGGTCGGTTTCTCATTTTTCGTGAATATTCCGGATAATCATGTGCCATAAGGCAAAATCGGTGCAAAGCCTTCGAACGCAGACGATTCGGGGTGTGAACGGGTGATTTGACGACATTCGCCTCGGTTCCAGGCCTGCCATGTACCATTTTGAGGCGGTTTTCCCTTCGGGATGGTGCCTCTGAGCCTCGAATCGTCATCATTCAAAAGCCCGGACGCCCTGCGGGCTTTTCATTCATGACGATTCGCCGGTTTGAGTGCGTCTTCCGACCGCTCCTTCAAGGAAACAGATTAGCGAAATGCGGAGGAGACGGTTTGTCTCCTCCGCATGTTAGGTTCCCGTTTTGGTTTGGGGTTCAGGCGCCGGGAGGATATCTTCCTGGTAGATCGTAACCCGGTTGCGGCCGCTGCGCTTGGAGTGGTAGAGCGCTGCGTCCGCTCGCTTGATTAGGTCGAGCATGTTGACACCTTTTTCCCACTGTGCGACGCCAACGGAGATGGTGACTCTGAATTCGGCGTCTTCTTCGGGGTCTTTGATGACTTGCTGGGAGACTTTGAGGCGGAGGCGTTCTGCGAATTCCTGGGCGCCGGCGACGCCGGTGTGGGTGAGGATGATGGCGATCTCTTCGCCGCCGTAGCGTGCAACGACGTCGGTGTTGCGCGCAGTTTCGGTGACCCAGCGGGCGAGGTGCTTGAGAGTCAGGTCGCCGGTGGCGTGGCCGTATGTATCGTTGACTCGCTTGAAGAAGTCGATGTCGCACATGACAAGGGAGGTTTGCTGCGCGTAGCGGGCGGACTTGGCCACTTCTTGTTCGAGGCGCTGCTTAAAGAATTTGTGGTTGTAGATGCCCATCAGGCCGTCGGTGACCGCGGTTTTTTCGAAGGTAGTTGAGAACTTGTAGGCGACCAGGCCGGAAAGCAAAACAAAAACCAGCATTACAATCAGGATTGTCAGCGAGACGGATTCGAGGAGGTTTGATGTTGGTTCACCATCGATGAATACGACTACGAAGCCCTGCCTTACTCCCTCACTCTCAGTGTAGGCCCATCCGGCCATGGCGGGTCCGGTGGATTGGTTGACCGCGTGATGCCCTGGGTTGTTCCTAATGTACTCGTAGAGTTTCCCTGGCTCTAGGCGCTGTACAGTACCAGCTGGAGAATACTCCTCCGAACCGTCAGCCGGCACATTAAGCATATAGTGCACTTCTCGATCACCGAGAAATTGAAGAACTTCTACACGATCGAGGAACCCTGACTGCACCAGGCGTGTCACCGAGTTGTAGAACTCGCTTTCCTGAAGACCAGTTGGGCGAAGCGGTGCTTCGGCGGCTAGTAGTTCTACCAGTGCATGTGCCTCTGCCTCCGCGCGTTCGCCAACCACTTTGTCCAACATGTCCGTAATGCCGCGTATCGTAAACCGACCGAACAAGTATGACGACACGGCGACGGCGGTGACCACTAATATGGTCAACTTAATCCGTAGTGGCAGTTTGCTCCACATTAGTATCCACCCCACGCTCAACCTTTTCACGTTAAATTTCATTCGACTAATTCGTTGGGATTTCCTTCAATTAGTCCCGAACTCTTAGGACATTTGGTCCGTAATAAACAATGAAGCCAGTCGTTTCCAACACCAGAATTGGGGGGACTTACGTATGATCGTCAAGAGGCGGGTAAGGCGGAGAATCATAGCTGCTGCCCTGGTCCTTTCAGCCGTTTTCATCGCCATTGTTGCTGGAAGTCAAGCGGATGACCGTCAGTTAAGGAGTCGTAGCTACGCGCCTTGTAAACCTATGTGCAGGTTCTTGCGCTCACTTGGGTTCTAAACGGCAAAACGGCGCCCCCCGCGTTAGGGGGCGCCGTTCTTCTGTCATGCACTAGAACAACCCAACGATCGTACCAGCCTCATCAATATCAATCTTCTCCGCGGCCGGCACTTCCGGCAGGCCGGGCATCGTCATGATCTCGCCGGTAATCGCGACCACGAACCCGGCGCCGGCCGAAGGCCGGACCTCCCGGACGGTCAGGCGCCAGCCCGTGGGGGCGCCCAGCACCTTCGGATCATCCGAGAAGGAGTACTGCGTCTTCGCGACGCACACCGGCGCGTTCGCAAAGCCCTCCTTCTGCAGCTTACGCATCATGCGCTCGGCTTCCTTGCTGAAGTCCACGCCGTCAGCGCCGTAGACCCGCTTGGCAATCTTCTCGATCTTGACCTTGAGGGGATCGCTGTCTTCATAGACGAAGCTGAACTTGTTCGGCTGCTCACACAGCGCGACCACATGCTTCGTCAGCTCAATCGCACCCTCGCCGCCATAGGCGAAATGCTCGGCCAGGATGGCCTTGGCACCAGCCTCCTCGGCCAACTGGTCGATCAACTCGATCTCCGCCGGAGTGTCAGCGGGGAACCGGTTGATGGCCACCACGCAAGGCAGCCCGTACACCTGGGTGATATTGCGGATATGCTTCTGCATATTCACCGCGCCGGCCCGCAGAGCGTCCAGGTTCTCCTGGGTCAGGGCGTCCTTTGCCACGCCGCCGTGCATCTTCAGCGACCGAATCGTGGCGACCAGCACCACCGCCGACGGCTTCAGCCCGGCCAGGCGGCACTTGATGTCAATGAACTTCTCAGCGCCCAGGTCGGCGCCGAAGCCGGCCTCGGTAATTACATAGTCAGCCAGTTTCAAAGCATACCGGGTGGCTGCGACCGTGTTGCATCCGTGAGCAATATTCGCGAACGGACCGCCGTGAATCAGGGCAGGCGTGTGTTCCAGCGTCTGCACCAGATTCGGCTTGATAGCGTCCTTCAGGACCACAGCCATGGCGCCCTGGGCGTTGAGCTGATGTGCCCGGACGGCGGCGCCTTCATAAGTATAGCCGACAATAATCTCACCGCAGCGGCGCTTCAGATCCATCAGATCCTTGGACAGGCAGAGGGTCGCCATGATCTCAGAGGCGGGGGTGATCATGAACTCCTCTTGCCGCGGCACGCCGTTGGTCTTGCCGCCCATGCCGATCAGGATATCCCGGAGGGCCCGGTCGTTCATGTCCATGACCCGCTTGAACGTGATCTGGCGGGGATCGAGGTTCAGCTTGTTGCCTTGCTGCAGGTGGTTGTCGATCATGGCAGAGAGCAGGTTGTTCGCAGACGTGACGGCGTGGAAGTCGCCTGTAAAGTGAAGGTTAATATCTTCCATGGGCACTACCTGTGCGTAGCCGCCGCCCGCAGCGCCGCCCTTCACACCGAAGGCCGGGCCCAGCGAAGGCTCCCGCAAGGCGATAATCGCCTTCTTGTTGATATGCTTCATGGCCTGACCGATGCCAACCGTGGTCGTCGTCTTGCCCTCACCGGCGGGAGTCGGGCTGATGGCGGTGACCAGAATCAGCTTGCCGTCCGGGCGGTCCTTGACCCTGTCCCAGACATGTGCAGCAATCTTCGCCTTGTGCTTACCGTAGAGTTCGATGTCGTCCGGCTCAAGCCCGAGTTGCTTCGCCACTTCGGTAATAGGGGCCATCTGTGCTGACTGGGCGATTTCGATATCGGTCTTCACGTACAGTACCTCCTACGCCATGTGAACTGTCCTTAATTTTCCCATACACGTACTAATTCTCGAAAGGGCTACTTCGTCTTCAAAAAGCGCTGTACCGGGTCAGGAGTGAGTGAATACATCGCGTCAGCAACGTCCTTCTGTTCCGCCCGCAGCCGGCTAACGTCAGCCAGAACCGCTTCCTTGAAAGACTCATCCTTCAAGCTGCCGAGGTTGATCGCCACATTCCACAGGGCGCCTTCAAACCCGGCGTTAGCCGTGAGGAACCCGACATAGGCGTCGCTCAGGGCGTTGAGGTTGCCGCGCCCGGCAGCCGCCAGGGCGCCCCGCATCACGATGATGGCGTGCTTCATCGTCTCGAGGGGCGACAGGGTCGCTTCCCGGTACCCGGCCTGAATCGCCTTCTGGCGGGCAGCTTTCTCCTCGTCCGTCCCCTTGGGCAGGGCGAAGGCGGCCATGACCTTGTCAAAGGCTTCGCCGTCGGCATCGGCGCAGCGCAAGAGCGCCACGGTCTCATGGTTGCCCGTCTCCTGCAGGGCGACCATTTCATCGTTTACGGCCGCGTACTTCTCGCGGCCCGCGGTCAGGCCGGCGACCATAGCGACCAGCGAGGCGCCCATGGCCCCGGAAACGGCCGCGGCAGCGCCGCCCCCTGGTGTAGGCGTTCCCGCCGCAAGCTGGGAGCAGAAATCGACAATCTTCTGTTGAGCTGTAGACATTGCAGTAGTCCCTCCAGACTCGGATAGCGGCGGCCTAGCGGCCGCCGCGATACAACCGCCCTTCCTCCACCAAGAGCCGGCCGCGCTTAATCACCGTTGACACGCATCCCTGCCCCATCTTGTAAGGAATGTGGCGGTGGCTGGGCGCATCCAGGATCAGGGCGTCGGCCTGCTTGCCGGGTTCCAGGCTCCCAACTTTGGTCTCCATGCCGATGGCGAGGGCCGCGTTGATAGTGGCAGCGGCAAGCGCCTCGCTCGGGTCCAGTTTCATGTGCATGCACGCCAGGGTGATGATGAAGGGAATCGAGTAGGCCGGACACGACCCGGGGTTGAAATCCGAGGCGATGGCCACGTAACAGCCCACATCAATCATCTTCCGGGCATTGGCGTAGGGCACGTTCATCAGGCAGAAGGCGGTGCCGGGCAGGCAGACCGCCACCACCCCGGCCTTCGCCATCGCCGCCAGGTTCGCATCGTTGGCGAACAGCAGGTGGTCGGCGCTCACCGCGCCCATCTCGGCGGCCAGGGCGGCGCCGCCCAGGTCCGACAGCTCGTCGGCGTGCACCTTGAGGCGCATGCCCAGCTGCTTTGCACGCTGCAGAATGCGGCGCGACTCGTCGACGGTGAAGACGCCCTTCTCCGTGAAAATGTCACAGAACGCCGCCAGGCCGGGATCTGCAGCCACCATGGGCAGCATCTCCTCGCAAATGAGGCGGATGTACCCTTCCCGGTCCTGCTTGTACTCGGGCGCCAGCTCGTGGGCGCCCATGAACGTCGGCACGATATCCAGCGGATGGCGGACCGCCATACCCCGGATTGCCTGCAGCATCTTCAGCTCGTCCGGGGTGGTCAGCCCATAGCCGGACTTGACTTCCACCGTGGTGGTCCCCGTAAGGGCCAGGGCATCGAGCCGCTTCATGCCCAGATCGAGCAGCGCCGGCCCGGTCGCCTGCCGCGTCGCTCGGACCGTCGACATAATGCCGCCGCCCCGGGCGGCGATTTCCGTGTAGGTCGCCCCCTGCAGGCGCATGGCGAACTCGTCGGCCCGGTCGCCGGCAAAGCACAGGTGGGTGTGGGGATCAACAAAACCGGGAACGACCGCCCGCCCCCGGGCGTCGACGACGCGGGTCGTCGGCCCGGTCTGCACCCGGGCCAGGACTTCTTCGGTGGTGCCCACGTCGTAGATGATGCCCTGATAGGCCGCCAGGGCGCCGTTCTGGATGACCCCGGCTTCCCTCATCCGGGCGCCCTTGCGCGGACCCCCGGCCATGGTGACGAGCTCACCGGCGTTAATGATCAGCAGGTCGGCCTCCGGAGCCAACTCCTCGGGCGGCCTTAGCTCCGGCAGCCACTGTGCCTGGGGACGAACTTCCACGTACTATCCCCCCATGAGGCGCTTTTCGAGGACCTGTTCGCTCTTGAACCCTTCCAGCCGCAGATAGTGCCGTGCAACGCCCACTAAGGCGTCCATGGGCACCAGGCCGACGATTTCCGAACCCACGATCGGCACGCCATACCGCTCCGCTTCGACCCGAATCAGCTCGAAGGCCCGGTGCAGGGGCGTATCCTTATAGTTGACCATGTTCATGGTGACCTGAACCCGGTTGGGATCGGCCAGCGTGATGCCCAGGGCCTTGCAGCCTACCAGGCCGCCGCTGGAGCCCCGGATCGCCTTGGCGATCTTCTTGGCGATCTCCACGTCGGCGGTGCCCAGGTTGACGTTGAAGGCCACGAGGGGCATCCGGGCGCCGACGGCCACGCAGCCCGCCGTCGGGTGGATGGCGTTGGGGCCGAAATCCGGCACCCGGTTCGGGTCGGTGCCGATCCGCTCCCGCAGCCCCTCGAATTCGCCCCGGCGTACGTCAGCCAGGTTCTTGCGGTCGGGACGGGAGGCGGCCTCCTCGTACAGGAAAACCGGAATGCCCAGCGTGGAGCCAATCTCCTGGCCCACTTCCTTGGCGAGGGCGACGCAGTCCTTCATATCGCAGCCGGAAATCGGCACGAACGGGATGACGTCAACGGCGCCCATACGCGGATGGTTGCCCTTGTGCTGCGTGAGGTCGATCAGCTTGCCGGCGACTTCGGCGCCCCGTACGGCGGCCCGCTTGACCGCATCGGGATTGCCCACGTAGGTGACGACCACCCGGTTGTGGTCGGCGTCGGGAGCGACCGAGAGCACGGTGACGCCGCAAGCGCGGACGGCCTCGATGATGGCTTCAATCACCTCGGGGCGCCGGCCTTCGCTGAAGTTCGGAATGCATTCTACTACGGCGTTGCGATCCATGAGATGGCTTAACCCCCTACTAGAACTGATACCAGTCTACAACGAAGCTTACGTCATACTCGTGCGGATCATCAAGACCGCGATATTGCTCTTTAGCCCAGGCTTCCGTGCGCCGTATGGCCTCCGCGAGAATTGCATCGGGGATGTGCCAGGTGGAGGACATCGCCTTTTCCCGCAGGGGCTCCAGCACCTGACGGGGCGTCTGCGTCTCCTGCCAGACGGCGCCGATGTGCCGGCTCGCCTGGGCGCCCCACCGGGCCAGCAGTTCCCGGGCCTGCTGCTGTTCCCAGTTGCGCGGCTTGCCGGCGCCCAGTTCCGCCACGATTTCGTGGAACTTCGGGCGGATGAGCGCCAGCGGGGAGAGCTCGTCGTGCCTGGTATGGCCCCAAATGAGGGCACCGTGCGGCTTCAGCACCCGACGCACCTGCTCCAGCGCCTTGAGGGAATCAACTAGATGCAGCACGTGTACCGCGATGACGGCGTCCTGGCTCTGCTCCGCCAGGGGCAGCGGCTGGGTGATATCGGCAATGTGGATCTGCGCCCGGCGCAGACCCGCTGGGCCCAGCTTCGCCATCAGTCGGGAGACCATCGCCTCAGAGATATCTATGCCCCAATAGCGTACGCCGCGCTCGATAAATGGCATTGCAATGCGGCCCGTGCCCACCCCCAGCTCGGTTACGGCTGGGTCGTTCGGCAGGCGCGACAGAATCCAGGTGCAAATCCTGTTCGCTACCCCCGGCGGAAACCCCCGGGTGGCGTCGTACTGGGCAGCGACGCGGTCGAAGTTGTAGCTCGTCATTCCATCATGGGGATGCGCACGCCCCGCTCCTTTGCTACCTGTACGGCTTTCTCGTACCCGGCGTCCACATGGCGGACGACGCCCATGCCGGGGTCCGTGGTCAGCACCCGCTCCAGGCGGGTCCGGGCATCGTCGGTGCCGTCGGCCACCACGACCATGCCGGCGTGCTGGCTATAGCCAATGCCCACCCCACCGCCGTGGTGGATGGAGACCCAGGTGGCACCTGCCGCGGTGTTTACCAGGGCGTTAAGCAGCGGCCAGTCGGCGATGGCGTCGGAGCCGTCCTGCATGCCTTCGGTCTCCCGGTTCGGGCTCGCGACGGAGCCGGCATCCAAATGGTCCCGCCCGATGACGATGGGCGCCTTCAGTTCGCCGCTTTTCACCATCTCGTTGAACTTGAGGCCGGCCCGGACGCGCTCGCCGTAGCCCAACCAGCAAATGCGGGAGGGCAGGCCCTGGAAGTGGATTCTTTTCCCCGCCATGTTCAGCCAGCGATGCAGGGCCTGGTCCGCCGGGAAAAGCTCTGCGATCGCCCGGTCGGTCCTGTAGATGTCCTCAGGGTCGCCGGAGAGGGCAGCCCAGCGGAAGGGGCCCTTGCCTTCGCAGAAGAGCGGCCGGATGAACGCCGGCACGAAGCCCGGGAAGGCGAAAGCCTCTTTGAGGCCCTCGTTGTAGGCCACCTGGCGGATGTTGTTGCCGTAGTCGAAGGTGACGGCGCCGGCCTTCTGTAGGTCGAGCATGGCCTGCACGTGCGTAACCATGCTGGCCTTCGCCCGCGCGATGTACTCCTGCGGGTTCGTCTTGCGCAGTGCGAGCGCGGCTTCATAGGTCAGGCCGGCGGGCACATAGCCATTCAGAGGATCGTGGGCGCTGGTCTGATCAGTCACCGCATCCGGGATGATACCCCGTCTGACGAATTCTGGGAAGATCTCCGCAGCGTTGCCCAACAGGCCAATAGAGAGCGGATCGCCCTTGGCCTGCGCTGTGCGGGCCATGTCAAGCGCTTCGTCCAGGGTCCGGGCGAGCTTGTCGACGTACCGGTGATCGAGTCGCCGCTGAATGCGGGACTCATCCACTTCCACGACAATGGCCACGCCTTCGTTCATCGTGACTGCGAGCGGCTGGGCGCCGCCCATCCCGCCGAGGCCGGCGGTCAGCACCAGGCGGCCCTTCAGCGTGCCGCCGAACTTCTGGCGTGCCGCTTCCGCAAAGGTCTCGTAGGTGCCCTGGAGGATGCCCTGGGTGCCAATGTAGATCCAGGAGCCGGCCGTCATCTGGCCGTACATGATCAGGCCTTTTTTCTCCAGCTCCCAGAAATGCTCCCAGTTTGCCCAGTGGCCCACCAGGTTGGAGTTGGCGATCAGCACCCGCGGCGACAGCGGATGAGTCTTGAAGACGGCAACCGGTTTGCCGGATTGGACGAGCAGGGTTTCATCGTTCTCGAGGCTCCGGAGCGCCTTTACAATGGCGTCGAACGCCTCCCAGTTGCGGGCAGCCTTCCCGCTGCCGCCGTACACGACCAGATCGTCGGGCCGTTCTGCCACTTCCGGGTCCAGGTTGTTCATCAACATACGCAGGGCCGCTTCCTGCTGCCAGCCCTTGCAGGAAAGCTCGGTGCCCCGTGGAGCACGAATTGTCCGCGACATAGCCATACCTCCCCTGATAACCATCGCGCTATGCCAGCGGCCCGGTGGCCGCCTCTACTGCCTTGATCAGTTCCCCGCTGCGAATGAGATCGGCGCAGGCTTCGATATCCGGGTAGAGGATCCGATCCTCGTTGAGCGGTGCCACCCGCCGCCGGATGGCCTGGTAGGCCGCAGCGGTGCCCTTGCCCAGCCCTTCGGGGCCGACGAACTCGCAGGCCTGCGCGGCGCACATTAGCTCGATGGCGAGCACGCGCACCACGTTGGCCATGATCTTGCGGGCCTTGCGGGCCCCAGTGGTGCCCATGGAGACGTGGTCTTCCTGGTTGGCGCTGGAGGGAATGGAATCCACGCTGGCCGGATGGGCCAGCACCTTGTTTTCGCTGACCAGGGAGGCCGCCGTATACTGCGGGATCATAAAGCCGGAGTTGAGGCCCCCGTACCGGGTCAGGAACGCCGGGAGGCCGGAGAGGGCCGGGTTGACCAGCCGCTCAATCCGCCGCTCGCTAATGTTGGCCAGTTCCGACAGGGCGATGCCCATGTAGTCCATGGCCAGGGCCATGGGCTGCCCGTGGAAGTTGCCGCCGGAGATGACGTCGCCATCGTCCGGGAAGAGCAGGGGGTTATCCGTCACGGCGTTGATTTCGGCACCGACCACATCGGCCACATGCGTCAGGGCCTGACGGCTCGCGCCGTGCACCTGGGGAATGCAGCGGATGGTGTAGGCGTCCTGGGTCCGGACTTCGCCTGGGGCAGTGGTCAGCCGGCTCTCAGCCACCAGCCGCCGCAAGTTGTCGGCGGCGACCGCCTGGCCGGGCTGGCCGCGCAGGGCCTGAATGCGGGCATCCCATGCAGCAGGGATGGCGCCCAGGGCTTCGCCGGTCAGGGCGCCGGAAATGTCGGCCACTTTCAGCAAATCGAGGGCCGCTTCCGTCGTGAGCGCCCCGATGCCGGTCATGCATTGCGTGCCGTTGATCAGGGCCAGCCCTTCCTTGCTGGAGAGCTGGATCGGTTTGAGCCCGGCGCGGTCGAGAGCCGCCTTCGCAGGGAGCCGTTCCCCGCGATAGTAGGCTTCCCCCATCCCCAGCAGGGGCAGACACATATGCGCAAGAGGAGCGAGGTCGCCGCTGGCGCCCAGGGAGCCCTGCTCGGGCACCACCGGATGAACCCCGGCATTGAGCATGCCCACCAGCAGGTCAAGCGTCTCTTCGCGAATGCCGGAATAACCGCGCGCCAGAGCGTGCGCCCGCAGGAGCATCATGGCCCGCACGATCTCTTCGTCCAGCGGATCGCCCACGCCACAGGCATGGCTCATGATCAGATTACGCTGGAGCGTTTCAGTTTCATCCGGGGAGATGAATACGTCGCTGAACTTGCCGAATCCTGTCGTAATTCCATAAACGGGACGCCTCGCTGCCACCAGGTCATCGACCATCGCCCGAGCGCGCACCACGGCCTGGCGGGCAGCCTGTCCAAACGAGACCAGTGCCCGGTCCCGGGCGACTGCAACAACATCATCAAGTATCAAGTGGCCGCCAATCTCTACTGCCTGCATGCGCCATTCCCCCTGCGCCATCCGCACCGCCTGCGAATGGTATCTGCCCCCATTATATTGAGCCCCGGGCGGGGGCCGCAAACGACTACTCTGAAGCTTTACCAGAGTGAAAGGGCCAAGGGAGTCATCTCAGAAACCCGCGAAATTGTGTCGGTGGCGGCTGTCGGCGGGCGTGTCGCAGAGCCGCTTCAATAGATGACTTGGTGAAGCGCCCGTATCAGAGGAGGCGGCGATAGGAGGTCGCCGCCGACAAGCTTGAGGGGCCGTCTGCGTTCACGGATGAACGTTCAGACGGCCCCGGGCGCTTCACCAAGTCTACCACTTAGTACAGGACAGGCGGCGTGGCGCCTAAAACCACCCCCGCCGCACAACACACCCCGGCAACGTGCCAAACCCAGAGACCGCCTCATTCCAAAGACCCGTGCCAGTGGGCCTGAACCAGGGGTTAGTCCCACGCGAAGGCGAAGTGGCCATTCGCAACGTCTGCCGGAAAACCAGCCCCGAACACAAAAAAAGGTGCCAGCATCCTTTGGGGGAAGGGTGCTGGCTGCGGCAAAGGGGAGGGTTGTTCCTGACCAGTGGGGGGTGGTCAGGAACTTCAACAAAGGAGGGTGAGCGGTGGGAGATATCTTGGGCCGACCGAGCTACGACAAGTGGGGGTTTGACGTAGATCAGTCCGTTAGGGCGTCCGAAAAAGTGCTGCAGTTCTTTTTCAAGAGTAGGGTGCGTTCCCTGGTTCCTACCGGACGGCCCAAGCTATCGCCTGCACCTTGAGGATACAGGAACAGGCGGCTAGACTGATATCCGTCATCGGGACGCAAATAGTCTACCACCGTAACTAGTGCTTTTTGCTGAAACTATAGGCCACGCAACCCGGTCAGAATGGCATTCAGGTCTGAAAAGTCAGCCGCGACAAGATCTGCACCGCACTCTCGCAACTCCTCGCACTGATGGTACCCCGTTGCAACCCCGACGGTGAGGCAGCGGTTCGCCTTGCCACAGGCAATATCATGGGGCGTATCCCCAATGACCACGACCCGGTCATACTCCCTGCCTTGCTCGGCCTGCGCCCGCGCGATGGCCCGGGCGATCACCTCATCGCGGGTCTCGCCTTCATCGCCAAATCCGCCGACAGGGAAAAAGCGATTCAGGTCATGGGGCGCCAGTTTGAGCCGGGCACCCTCTTCCACATTGCCAGTGCCCAGCGCCAGCCTGTAGCCGCCCTCGGCGGCGCACGCCTCCAACAACCCCACTACACCCGGGTGCACAATGCCTGGGTCGTGCGTCAACTGCTCGGCCAGGTGGGTCACAAATTCTCGCTTGAAGGCGCCAAACGTGCCGGGATCCAGCCCGTGCCGCTGACAGATATCGCGATAAATAATCAGGTCGGTCCGGCCAGCCATCGGAATCCCTTCGGCCGCCCCGGCCACGCCGAAAAACTTCTCAAGTGCATGGTTGAAGGCCCGGCGCCCCGCCTTCGTCGAAATCAAGGTGCCGTCCACATCAAAGATCAATAGTGTGCTCCTCATGGCTCGGTTCGGCCCATCTCCTTCCGGAGCCGTTTCTTTACAGCATCCCACTGCAGGTCGGGCGGCCGCTGCGCCCCCAACCCCTCATCCACCAGTTTCAGTTCATCATCCAGCCAGGCATAGGCGGAAAACGGGGAGAAGCCCTCCTCCTCATAGCGCACATCCGTCCAGCGCACCAGATACAGACTGTCGCGCCGTTCGACGGTGACCCGCGGCTTCCGCACCCAATTGGCAAATACGCCAACTACCTGGGCCTTGAGCGATGCCTGCACAATTCGGTCATGCATGTTTTCGGCCCGGACCGGCTCACTCAGGCGCCCCGGCCAGACCCAGACCATCCCCGTCAGGTATTCGCCTTTCTTCTGGGCCACGTAGCGCCAGGCATTCACCGAAAACAGTGTGGGATGAATTGTCAGCCTTTGCTCGCGCCAACCCGGCCCGCACGGCACCGACTCACCGCAGGCCTCGTTCATATCAAAGCGGTTGGCGACCAGCCGCCACGCACGGCGGCGCAGGAAGAACCGCAACAGCACATAGGCGGCAATCAGCAGCCACACAACGGCAAACACCGCCTGCCGCCGGCCGGGCCACGCCCAGTGCACCAGCCATCCGGCTCCAATCAGCCCCAGCACCCATACATCGATAATGGGGATGATGTCCAGCGCGATCCACCGGCGGGAGAACGGCCACAGCCCCTGCGTGCCGTAATCGTTGCCGAAGTCAAAAAGGACATGCGACATGCCGCCCGCCAGGGCCCACCAAAAAAGCGGCCAGAAACCCGAGCCGGGCAGAACGGCGTAGATAGCGCCGGCGATGACCAGCGCCTGCAGCGGCAGGGTAATCAGGCCATGGGTCGGCCCCCGGTGATGCTTGAGATACTGCACCGGCCCCCCCACCGCCCGGATTACATAGTCAAAGTCCGGCGCCTCTGCGGCGACCAGTGCGGCCAGTGCCACCGCCGGCTGCACGTCGGGCGGGGCCAGGGCTACAACGGCGGACCCGATCAGTGCATGCGAAACGTTGTCGATACGCCGACCCCCCCGGGAAAACGGATGCGGCCCGCCTGAAGGGCGGGCCTCAACCCTTACTTGGGCACGATCACGGAAACAGCTGCCCGGGCCGGGTCAAAATGCGCCTGGAGCCGCTGGTTGGCCGCCTCCAGCGTCAGGCCCTGCGCCGTCGGAATCAGATCGAACAGGCCAATTCCCTTGAAGAAGCCGTCAATGTACATGTAGGCGGCCCCGTCAAGGTCGTTCATGATGCTGACCAGCCGTCCGATTGTCTTCTTCTTGGCACGCTCAAAGTCAGCTTCGCTGAGCCCCTTCTGCCGTGCCGCCTCGATGCCCTCCAGCAGCCGCTTCTCCAGCTCGTCGGGATCCCGGGTGGGGCCGGCGAACTGCGAGAAGCCGTAAGTGTGCTCCGGGTTGTACTCGAAGCCGAACCGGTGATCGATCAGGCCCGCTTCATAGAGCCGGGTGTACAGCTCGGTGGAGCGCCCGCAGATGGCGTCGAGAATTACCGCCGTAGTCAGGTCCTGCTTGAGCAGGTCCGAACCCGTCAGCCCGGTCGGATGGTCCTTGAAGCCCATCCGGAAGAGCGGCTGGTTGACGACCAACTTCTGCTCCCGACGCTTCTCGAGCACCTTCGGCGGCTCTTCGGGCAGAATCCGCTTGATCTCGGCCTGCGGCTTGTAGTTCTTCTTGCCGTAGCTGGCTTTCACCATGCTCAGCACCTGGTCCGGGTCGACATCGCCCGCCACGAAGACCACCATATTCGACGGGTGATAGAACGTGCTGTGGCAGAGGTAGAGCGTCTCCTTGGTGATCTTGTGAATCGACTCGACCGTACCGGCAATGTCGATCTTGACGGGGTGATTGACGTACATGGCTTCCAGGAGATTGGCGTTGGAACGCCAGCCCGGGTCGTCCAGGTACATCCGAATCTCCTGTTCGATGATTCCCTGCTCTTTGGCCACGCTCTCATCCGTAAACCAGGGGTTCTGGACGAAGTCCAGCAGCAGGTCGAAACACTCTGCAAAGTTTTGGGTCGTGTTGAAGTGGTACTCCGTGTGAGTGTAGGTCGTGTATGCGTTAGACTCCGCCCCGAACTCCGAGTAGCGGTCGGAGACGTTCCCCCACTCCTTCTCGAACAGCTTGTGCTCAAGGAAGTGGGCAATGCCGTCGGGGACGTGGACTTCCTTGCCGGTGTTGGGATCGACGAACTGGGCGTCGATCGACCCGTAATGCGTGGCTGCCCGCCCGGTGGCCGATTTGTACCCGGGCTTGTGCAGGACGGAGACGGTCAGCCCGTTCGGCAGCTTTTCGGTGAACAGCGTGTCTTTGAGCAGGGGATCGTAGTGCTTCTCCATGGCTACTCTCCCCCTCCCTGCTTGTTCAAAAAGTAAACGGTGTCGATGCTGAACCTTTGTGCAACGGCAGCCACCTGCTGCTTGGTGACGGCCTTGTACGCGGCCACCCGTTCCTCCACGGTCAGATCGCGGCCCGAAAAGACGCGGTCCACCGCCAGGTCGGCCATGGCTCCCGGGTTGTCAGCGGCGCTGAGTACATCGTTGACCAGGGAGGCGACCGTCGTTTCGAACTCATCGTCCTCAATCTTGCCTTCCTGCAGCTCCTTCAGCTGCTGCAGCATGATCTCCTGGCATTTCGTCCGGTTCTCGAACTCAATGCCCGCGTACATATAGCCGGCGCCCTTGAGGGTCTCCACGGCGGAGTAGGCTACGTACGCCAGCGAGTTCTTCTCCCGCACGTTCTGGAAGAGCTTGCTGTGCGGGAAACCACCCAGCACGCCGTTGGCAACCAACATGGGGAAGTACTCGGCATCATCTTTGATGGTGACGCCCGTGCGCATGCCGATGACGAGTACGCCCTGGTTCACGTCGAGCTGATCCTCGACCTCCTGGACGGGGCGCCCCGGCTCGCGCTTGATGTTGGTGGCAGGCATCTTCCGCCCCTGAGGCCCCGCCGCCGGCAGCTCCAGCGTGCGCTGGACGAGCTCCCGGGCAGCTTCACATTCGACATCGCCAATCAGGAAAATGTCGACCGGCGCGGTGCTGAGCACTTGCTGATGATGCTGCCGCAGGCTTTGCGGCGTAATGTTGGGCAGGTCTTCCACCCGCCCCAGGCGGTAGAGTGCGAAGGGCTCGCCCTTGCACATCGCTTCGTTACAGCGGACCATGGCGTAACGGGTCTTGTTGTTGATCAGCCCTTCGATGGTCTGCTTCAGGTTGTCGGCCTCCTGGCGGAAGTAATCCGCCTTGAAGCCATCCCCCTCCAAAGCCGGGCGGGTGATGATGCCCGCCAGCGTTTCGAGTGCGCGCTGCAGTAGCCCGCTCTCGCCCGGTATGTGCTGCTCGCTGGCAACTTCCATGCGGAAGACGATGGAGTGGACTTCGCCGCGCTTGCTCACGTCAATCCCGAACGACGCGCCGTAAAGCTCATCAAGGTGGCGGGACAGTTCCGCCGTTGTCGGGTAGTCAGCCGAGGCCCGTGCCAGCACCATGGGCAGCAGTGCGTTGCTGGTCACCGTCTCCGGCGCCAGCGGCAAGTGGAAGTAGACGTAAATGACCGTCGTCTTGAACTTCCTGGTCGGCTGAATATGCAGGTTGACCCCTTCGGCCAGGCTATACCTGGTGAAGCTCTCGGTCAAACCATGATCGCCTCCTTAAAATCGAACACTTACCGCGAAAGATCCCGGGGATACTGCGTCAGGCTGCGGGCACCCGCCGGCTCCAGAACCATGTCGTCTTCGATTCGCACACCGCCCAAACCGGGAATGTAGATGCCCGGTTCGATGGTAAAGGTGTTGCCCACCTCGAGGGCGCGGTGATTGCTGCCTACGATATAGGGCTCTTCGTGGACTTCCAGGCCGAGGCCGTGGCCCGTCCGGTGCGTGAAACTGGCGCCGTAACCCTTGGCCGCTATGTACTCGCGGGCGATGGCATCGACCTGGGCGCCCGACATGCCTGGCCTTGCTTCTGCCCGGGCTTTCGCCTGGGCCTCCAGGCAGATCTGGTAGATTTCGGCCAGTTTGCCCGTCACCGTGCCCACCGGATACGTTCTGGTGATGTCGCCGGTGTAGCCGCGGTACTGCCACACGAAGTCCACCCACACCAGTTCGCCTTCCTGCAGCACCCGGTCGGTGGTGGCGGCGTGCGGAATCGCTGACCGGGGCCCGGAGGCAACCATGATCTCAAACGGCGGCTGTGCGCCTAGTTTCTGCAATTCCTGCTCGATGTAAGCGGCCACTTGCTGCTCCGTGACGCCCGGCTTAATGAAACGGTGCGCCGCTTCCACGCCGGCGTCCACGATCTCCGCTGCCTTCTGCATACGGGCCAGTTCGTCTTCGTCCTTCACCGTACGCAGGTCGGCCAGAATCACGCCGGCGTCCTCGTATTGCAGCGTCCCGCCGCCGTGACCCATCAGCCGGGGGGCGTCTGCGACGGCTTTGGCCAGCAGTTCTCGCTCCATCACCCGCATGTACCGGTACTCAACACCCAGAACGCCGCCGCCGACTCCGCACTCTGCCAGCGCACGCTTCAGGACGGGCGCCGGCCCTTCTTCCTCACCCCAGGGGTAAACCCGACTGATCCCAGCACCGGTCGTAACGCGTTCCGCCTCAAAGGCCGGACAGAAGGCAAACGGCTGGCCATGGGCCGGGAAGAAGAAGAGCGCCGGGCGCTCGGAAAGGTGCATCTCCAAACCGGTCAGGTAATAGAGATTTGGTCCGGGCATAATCACGACAGCTTCAAGCCCTTGGCCACGCGCTCGTTCGATCATCCGGGCAACACGCGGACTGTTCAAGTTTGAGATCTCCCTTCGCAAGACTAAAGGTTTAACCATGCCAGGCAGCGCTCCACGGAATCGGTCAGCTGCAACTGCCGGGCCTCGGCGGGTGTAACCCACCGGACGCCGGCGGCATCGTCCGCCGCCCGCAGATCACCGCCAAGTACCATCGCTTCGACATATAGAATCACGTAATGCCACCGGACCCGGTTCTGTGCGTCGCGTTCTATGCCGTCTGCATAGCCCAGAAAGCGTGTAACTGTTACCAGAAGACCAGTCTCCTCGGCCACTTCCCGGATCGCAGCGGCTTCCACTGTTTCGCCAAGCTCCACGCCGCCGCCGGGCAGGCCCCAGTATCCCTGAAACGGGGGGCGGCCGCGCTGTACGAGCAGAATCCGCTCACCGGAGCGGACCAGCGCGTGGCACGAGGGAAATGGATGCTCCGGGTACTCCCGCGCCAACGCTTCGACAACTCCTTCCGAGGAACCGCATATATCTATGCGTTCATCAACGTAGAAACAGTTTCCTTCTGGACGCATACCTGAATCATGACCGCCAAAGACTAGTGTGTACCCGTCCCCGCAAAAGATGAAGCCAAGGAGGCGCACGAGGGTGAGACAAGCCCTGAAGGAAGGGCTGGGCCTTGCGGAACAACTGGCTGCTCTGCCTTTCAAGACGGCTCGCGAAGTCTTCAGGGCGACGGCTTTGAGCCACCGTCCTCTAGGCGAAGTCGTCGTGGAATCCATAGGAATCGGGGAGGGCCTGGCGCGGCTCCCGTTTAGGGCCGCCTCCGCTATGCTGGTACAGGCCGCACAATCCGCCACATCCCTGGAGCAGCGTGTGGCCGAACTGGAGCGGCGGGCCGGCATTGAGCCTCCCGCCCCGTCCCAGCCCGTCGAATAGAAAAAACCTCGCCACCCGGTTGGATGGCGAGGTTTTGTTGTTGAGTGCTACATCGCTGGCTGAATCGCCGGGGCACCGTTGCCGCTGCCGGTGGGCTCGGGCCGGGGCGGCAGCAGGTTGGCCAGCAGGTCGGTAAGTTCCTTGCCTTCGAGGGACTCCTTCTCCAGCAAGATCTGAGAGAGCTTGTCGAGGGAATCCTTGTGAGTCTCAAGGATGCCGCGGGCCCGCTCGTAAGCGGTATGAACGAAGCTCCGGACTTCCTCGTCAATCATGCCGGCCACTTCTTCAGAGTAGTTGCGCTGGCGGGCGAAGTCACGTCCGAGGAAGACCTCGTCCTGCTTGGTGCCGAACGTGAGCGGTCCGAGTTTGTCGCTCATGCCCCACTCGGTCACCATCCGGCGGGCCATGCCCGTCGTCCGCTCAATGTCGTCGTAGGCGCCGCTGGTGATTTCACCGAACGTGAGCTCCTCGGCGGCCCGGCCACCCAGGGCCATGGCCATCCGATCGAGCACTTCGCTCTTGGTGATGTTGTAGCGGTCTTCCACCGGAAGGAACATGGTGTAGCCCATGGCCCGGCCCCGCGGAATGATGGAGATCTTGTGGAGAGGATCCATGTAGGCCAGCATATGGCCGACGATGGCATGACCGGCTTCGTGCCAGGCCGTTACCCGGCGTTCCTTGTCGGAGATGACACGGGACTTCTTTTCGGGGCCGCCGGCCATTACGCGGTCGATGGCATCCTCAAGATCTTCGTGGCTGATCTTCTTCTTGCGCCGGCGTGCAGCCAGCAGTGCCGCCTCGTTCATCAGGTTTGCGATGTCGGCGCCGGTGAAGCCCGGCGTCCGCTTAGCCAGCACTTCCAGATCCACATCCCCCTCAAGGGGCTTACCCTTTGAGTGCACTTTGAAGATGGCGATCCGGCCCTTCAGGTCCGGGCGGTCGAGAACGATTTGCCGGTCGAACCGGCCGGGACGGAGCAGGGCGGGGTCGAGCACATCCGGCCGGTTGGTAGCGGCCATGATGATGATGCCTTCGTTGGCACCGAAGCCGTCCATTTCGACGAGCAACTGGTTAAGGGTCTGCTCACGTTCATCGTGGCCGCCGCCGTAACCGGCACCACGCTGACGGCCCACCGCGTCGATTTCGTCGATAAAGACGATGCACGGCGAGTTCTTCTTGGCCTGCTCAAACAGGTCGCGCACACGGCTGGCGCCGACGCCGACGAACATTTCCACGAAGTCGGAACCGGAGATGCTGAAGAACGGGACGCCGGCCTCGCCGGCGACGGCCTTCGCGAGCAGCGTCTTACCGGTACCAGGAGAACCAAACAGCAGTACGCCCTTGGGAATCCGGGCGCCCAGCTCCATATAGCGCTTGGGATGCTTGAGGAAATCCACGATTTCGACAAGCTCTTCTTTCACTTCGTCGATGCCGGCAACGTCGTCAAAGGTCACGCGCTTGCGGTCGTCCGTATGGAGGCGGGCCCGGCTACGGCCAAACTGCATGACGCGGTTCCCTGACCCCTGCGTTTGCTGCATGATGAAGAAGAACGCCAGCAGGACCAGTACAACCGGTACGAGTGTCTGGAACAACAGCGACCAGATGGTCGGTGAGTTGTTCGACTCAAACTCGACCTTGACGCCCTTGGCATCGAGCTTCTCGAGTAACGCATCGTCCGGTCCAGTTTCTTGGACTTGCGAAACGAACTTCGTTTTGTCTTTCAGGGTGCCTTCGGCCTTGGAGCCAATGAACGTGATTGACTCAACCTCGCCGGCGGTGATCCTTTGTTCCATTTCGCTGTACTTGAGAACCGTAGGGCCGGTACTGGCAGTATTCAGCTGCATGGCGATCGCAACAGAGATCACCAGGAGCAGCAGCCAAAAGGTTAGGTTGCGAAATAGTTTGTTCAACTAACAAGAGCCCTCCTTCCGAAAGGGGGAAGCTTTATCGAAACGCAACGCGTACTTGTCACCGTTAAGTCGCCCGGCCCACTCTTGAAGATACTCGTAGAGTGTACCATATTTTATAGGCCCCGACAACCGCGCCGCCATCGCTGACAAGCTCTGGACGACTTTTCAGGATTCCGGGAACAGCGGCTTTACGCTCACACACACCGTCCCCTCTTTGCCTGGCTCATGCGCCAGAAACCGGCGGTCCAGGCGGTGTCCCACAACCCAGATGACTTCGTCGCCCGACACCAGAATCGGGACCCGGTCCCGGAGACGTTTAGGCACTTTGGCGTCTACTAACAGGTCCTGGACTTTTTTGGATCCGGGCATGCCGGTCGGCCAGATCCGGTCCCCCGGCCTGCGGCGGCGAAGTGTAAGCGGGCCGGGAAGTAAGTTCAACTGGAAGGCTGCCTCCAGGGGGCCCCGGGGCACCCCACCGGGGAGCGCAGTCAGCTCCACGCCCAGTTCGGGAACGATGGTGGAACCGGTGACGGCCACAGGCCATTCCATCTCGGGGACGGCCGCATCTTCAGCGGGCAGAAAGCGGCAGGTACCATACTCAACAAGGACCTCGAGTCCGCCGGGCAGATCGACCCGGGTTGTGCCGTCCGTCCGGGCGGCAGCGTCCAGGACCCTGGTAACGGGGCCGAGGCCCAGGTCGTAGTCGGGTCCGGCTGCCAGACGGGCCGCCAGGCGCACCACTCGGCGTCTTACGGCCAGAGGCTCGCACAGCAGCACGCGGCCGCCCAGCGCGATCCCTTCGCCTTTGCCGCGGCAACGTTCGAACGCCTCTGTTGCCAGTGTGTCCAGGAATTCGTCTTCTTCCCGCATGACCGAAGCTAACTGGGCCAGGTTTTCTGCGATCGCCGGATTGTAGGTGGCAGCCAGGTGGGGAAGCAACTCCAGCCTGAGCCGGTTCCGTAAATAGGCCGGTGTCATATTAGACTCGTCAACCCTGGGAAACAGTTCGCGTTCCCGGCAATACTCCTCAATTTCCCGTCGGGCAACGCCGAGCAGCGGCCGGATGTGCGTCAGGGCGCCGTCCCGCCTGATTGCCGGCATACCGGCAAGGCCGCGGGCCCCGGCCCCCCGCAGGAACCGCATCAGCACCGTTTCCGCCTGGTCATCCCGGTTGTGGCCATAGGCGACCCGGCTGGCGCCAATTTCCGCCGCCAGCGTGGCAAGGGCGTTATACCTGGCCTGCCGCGCGTTGGCCTGGAGGGAGCCCCCCTGCTGCTTGAGTTGGCCGCTCGGAAGCGTCACGACCGTGCAGGGGAGACTTAGCTTGTCGGCCAGCGCCTTTACACACGCCGCATCCGCAGCGGAGTTGGCCCCGCGCAGCCCGTGATCCATGTGAAACACGTGCAGCGAAATGCCCAGGTCCGGCGCCAGCGTGCGGAGCACATGCAGGAGGGCGGTGGAATCGGGCCCGCCGGAGACGGCTACGATCACCTTGTCGCCGGGCGAAACCATGCCACAGCGGGCAATAGTGGTGCGGACCTGCTCCAACATAGTACCCCTTCCTTCCGCCGAAATCCCCGGTTGCGCGTCGATTCGTTTCGACAGCGCTCCCGGGGATTCCCTGCGGGACTTCATGGGTCATTAGTCTCTATTTCAGGGCCAGGTAGAAGAAAAACGCGGCCCCGGCCAGCAATAATAGGGAAAGCACAAGGTACGAATAGCGTGGAGCGCCCTTCGCCGGGGTTGGAGCGCCGGTTCGCAGCGTACTCCCGAGCACCGCCCGGGAGATGAGCTGATGCTGCCACTCTGCCTGCCGCGGGCCGCCCGGCCCCTTAGCTACCACCGTGGTGATGCAGACCTGGTCGTCGGACGTGTGACGCACAGGCTCTCCTCCTTAAGGCTCGTTCCGGTCAGCGGGGCGGGACTGGGCGCGGGGCGCCCGCCGCACGGGAGCCCACTGGCTGGAGAAACGCTTGTCGGCTGCGGGTTCTGAGCCGTCAACCGCGTCGATGCGGGCCGCCAGGACCGTCAGGTCGTCGCCCGTTTCGGGCAGAAGCTCAAGTGCACGCGCCACAAGGCTTTCGGCCACTTCCTCGGGGTCGGAGGATGTCTCCCGGGCAAGGTGCTCAAGAATCCAGCGCTCCTTGTCCACATCGTCCTTGGAGACGTCCCACACGCCGTCAGTGACCATGACGACCAGGTCGCCGGGACGGAGTATGCGGAATTCTGGCTCCACCTGCACCTGGTTAATGATGCCTACGGGCACCGAGGCAGCCTTGACCATGGTGACGTCGGGCCCGCGCTTGATAAAGCTGGGCGCCGCCCCGACCTTAACGAACTCCGCCCGCCCGGTGGCCAGGTCAAGCAGTGTCAGGTCAACGGTGGCGAACGACTCGTCGGGCGAATGAAGCAGCAGGGCCGAGTTGACGGTCTTCACTGCAACGTCTGTGGCGAAGCCGGCTCTGAGAATCTCCCGGAGGAGGTTGACGCACTGCTTGCTTTCGGCGGCGGCGCCGCGGCCCGCGCCCATTCCGTCGCTCAAGGCCAGTAGGTACCGGTCTGTGCCCAGAGGCTCGCCCGCCCACGAGTCGCCCGAAATATGTCCGCCCCGCTTGGGCAGGCGCGCCACCCCTGACTGCACGCGCAGGACGGGCGTGGACTCGAACCGTGGGTTCTCCGGTGAATGGCTGACTTCGTCCACGAACCGGTCCATCATGCGGGAGACATTCTTAAGGTAGTCAACAACCACCGTACGCCCTTCTGCCAGCCGGCGCTCGAACGAAGAATGGACGCGGCGCGTGTCCTGAAGGTAATTGATTTCGCCGGCGATTTGGTCAGGCTTGATGCAGATTTCCTCCAGTTCCTCGGGCAGGCTGTGGAGACTCAGGAGGCCCTCCTGCTCAACCCGGGACCAGAGGCGGGAAAAGACCTGGCGGGTCTGGTCAGCCTGACGTTCCCAGCAGTGATGGTACATGGAGCACGCCGTGCAGATTCGCCCCATGACCTGCTCGTACGGCGGGGCGGCTTCCTCAGCCGACGGAGTTGTTACGGCAGCCACCTGCTCCAGCGTACGGCTGATTTCCTTGAACACACGCGACATGCCGGTAATGCGGTCGGTGACGACGGTTGGCTCGAGACCCTTGGCGCGGTTTTCAGGCGGTGCGCCGCCTACGGGCATGGCCAGTGCAGCAGGGAGGGCGCCCAGCCAGGAACCCGGGGTAAGCCAGAATAGCAGCACTGAAGCACCCGCGCTGAGGGTGACAACCGAAAGCTGGTCAGGATCGCGGAGAGTCACCATAGCATACGAAATAAGCCCCAGCCCGAAGGCAAGACCGGTGCCTGCCTTTCGCAGATCCCGAAAAGCGCCTGCCAGCATGCCGGCCACCACATATGCCATGCTCTGCGGCACCAGGTGTGCCGGAAGGGTGCTTTCTATTTGCCCGATGAACGGGAACAGCATGGTGATGCCCATGAGGGCCCCCGCCGCAGCTCCGACGGGTGGCCCGCCGGCATACGCGCAGAACAGCACCAGCAACCCGATCGCGACGTCAGCCGGAGAGAAGCCCCGGAGCGCCGGCAGCCCGTTCAGTCCGCATACGGCAGCCGCCAGGAGAATCACAGCCGGAATCATGGAGTCGCGGGGCGCCAGCAGCCGCAGCCGGCCCGAGATCGTATCCGACAGACCCAGGGTGAAAACCAGCGCCACGACCCCCGTGAAGCCGACCCAGTAGGAGAGCATGAGCAGATCAGGCTGATCGCCCAGAGCTGCGTGCATGGCAGCTGCCGGCAGGGCCACGCCGATGGACGCGAGCACCCCCGCGCCGAGAGGCGATGGGCCAGAGCGCCCCACCCGGAGAAGGGGCGCCAGCACATGGCAGACGAGAATACTCAGGGCTACCCAGGGAAACCTTTCGGGAATAGCGGTTGCGGCGCCGACCATGACGGCAAGCGCTGCAGGAATGGAGTCGGGCCCGGAAAAACCTGCGCCGCGGACAGCTGCATAGAACGCGACACCAAACGGAGCCAGGCCGCTCCCGGCGAGGGCCCGCCCGAGCAAGAAACCAAACACGATGCCGGCATACAGACGGGGATGCCAGAGCCACCCCAACCGCTTGCCGGCCGCGGCCTTGAACTGAGTCCAGCGGGACCGCTTCAGACCCGGGACCGCAGACGCACTCCGACGCGGCAGCCCAATCACCCCCGGGGCAGAGATTCCTACCCCCAGATTTTACCTCAGAGTGAATGGCTGATTTTGTCGGTTCTTCTTCTGATTCCCATGAATCGAACGACAAGAATCGCCACCGATTGCTCGGTGGCGATTCGCAGGCTGCTTACAAAGGTCGCGACCTAGTCGCGGCCTTTAATATTTCATGCTACAATGGTAATAACTAGCGCGTTGGAGTTGGTCGGTGTGATTCGAAACGCCGTGGAGTCCCAAGCTCAGTTGGAAATGGTGGCTGTT
>DASPIW010000032.1:0-67442 GCA_035628915.1 Symbiobacteriaceae bacterium
ACAGGGCCAACACAGGGCAGCAGACCACCCTCTGAGGAGCCGCCTTAGCCCCTCTTGCACGTTATCCTTGCCCACAGAGAAGAAAAAGCATGAAATGACCCCGTCAGGACGATTCCTGACGGGGTTTGTCAGCAGCCTGAACCCCCACCCGATCCGGGTGGGGGTGCCTTGCTTCATCGGGCCACACGGCCGCGCCACGTGATGATACCGCCGCTGACATTCTTGATATTCGTAAATCCCATGGACCGCATATACTTGTACGCAGCGGCAGACCGGCTGGCCGTCCGGCAGATCAGTAAGATCTCGCGGTCCTTGTCAAATTCATTAGCCCATGTTTTGATCTGGCCCAGGGGGCGCAGAATGCTGCCCGGGATGTGTCCCTCGGCGTACTCCCATGGCTCCCGAACGTCAACGATGGTCAGTTTCTCGCGCCGCTCGACGCGCTCCTGTAGTTCTTGGGTCGACACACTCTCCATTTTCGGACCAAACAATGCAAACATCGCAATTCCTCCTGAGCTTTGTCTTCATGGTTCTGTTGGGAGTAGCGCTATTATACCCCTACCCGTATATAAAGCGCAACAGGGAGTAGGACTGATTTCGCGTTTCGTGGCTCACTGTTGTGGCTGGCGCTACTGTGCTATTGCGATACTGTACGGGGTATGCCTATAATAGTGATCACAGTCGGTCAACAACTCTCGGGGGGTTGGATCATGGAAATTCGAAAAATCGTCATCGTTGGCGGAGTCGCCGGAGGCGCGAGCGCCGCTGCCCGGGCCCGGCGGACCGACGAGCAGGCTGAAATCATCATGCTCGAGAAGGGCCCCTATATCTCATTTGCGAATTGCGGTCTCCCGTATTACGTCGGAGGAGAGATCGGCGACCGGAGCGCCCTGCTCCTGCAAACGCCGGAGAGCTTCAAGGCCCGGTTCAACGTCGATGTGCGGGTCGGTCATGAAGTGACGGCACTCGACCGGGCCGCGAAGCTTATCCGGGTGCGCAACCTGCAAACCGGGGAGGAGTATACGGAGTCCTACACCGCGCTGGTGCTTTCGCCGGGCGCCACGCCCATCCGCCCGCGGCTGCCGGGCATTGACCTGGCGAATATCTACACCTTGCGAACGGTGCCGGACGCGGGCGCAATCAAGGAGTATATTGAGGGTGAGGAAGCGCGCCGAGCGGTGGTGATTGGGGCCGGGTTCATCGGGCTGGAGATGGTGGAGAACCTGCATCGCCTTGGGCTGGCCGTCACGCTGGTAGAGAAGGCTGATCAGGTGCTGCCGCCATTGGATGCCGAAATGGCGGCTTTCGTGTCGCAGACCCTCAGCCAGATGGGCGTTGATGTCATCTTGTCCGACGGCATTGCCGGGTTTGACGGCGAAGGCCGGGCAACGGCGGTGCGGCTCGAGAGCGGCCGGGTGATCCAAGGCGACCTGTTCATTCTGGGCATCGGAGTCAAACCTGATACCCGCCTCGCTAAAGCGGCCGGATTGGCGCTCGGCCCGGGCGGGGGCATCGCCGTCAACGCGCACATGCAGACCAGCGACCCGGATATCTACGCCGCGGGCGATGCGGTGGAGGTAATCAACCGGGTGACCGGTCGACCCGGCATGATGCCGCTGGCCGGACCTGCCAACAAGCAGGGTCGCGTGGCGGGCGCCAACGCGGCCGGTGACAGGCTGACTTTCCCTGGGGCCACCGGCACGGCCATCGTGCGGGTTGCCGGCTTGGTGGCGGCGACCACGGGCCTGAGCGAGAAGGCCGCCCTGCGGGCTGGGCTCAGGGCTTTTGCGAGCTATTCGGTGTCGGGCGATCATGCAGATTATTACCCGGGCGCCCAGCCCATGGTTATCAAGCTCGTGGCCGAGCAGGAGACCGGGCGGCTGGTCGGGGCACAGGCGGTCGGCGGCAACGGCGTCGACAAGCGGGTTGACGTGTTCGCTACGGCCATCGCCGGCGGTCTGACGGTCGACGACCTGACGAACCTGGACCTGGCATATGCTCCGCCGTTCGGCTCCGCCAAGGATCCGGCCATTGTGGCGGGGATGGTGGCGCAGAACATTCTGCGCGGGCAACTGCGGGTGCTGACGCCGCCAGAGGCCGCCGCCCGGCTGGCGGCCTCCGGACCGGCCCTCCAGGTGCTGGATGTACGGGAGGAGTACGAGTTCTTTGTGGGTGCGCTGCCCGGGGCAGTCAACATACCGCTCGACGAGCTGCGGTCACGGATAGATGAACTCGACCCGGAACGCCAGACGGTCGTGTATGATCAGAACGGGCAGAAGGCATATTGGGCCGCCCGGATTCTCATGCAAAGCGGTTTCCGGTCGGTTGCCGCCCTGACTGGGGGATTTGAGGTCTGGTCAGCCTACGAGTCAATGGGAGGGATGAGTCTGTGAACGGGATCCAGTTCCATTACACGCGTGTGGCCGAGAAGAGTGTCCCGGATGCGATTGCCGCCCTGGAGGGCGCCCTGGCGAAGCGCAAGTTCAGCGCCCTGTGGCACCTGGACATGCGGGCCAAACTGCAGGAGAAGGGACAGGCGTTCGATGGGGAGTTCCATGTGTTCGAGGTGTGCAGCGCCCCCCACGCCAAGGTGGCGCTGGAGACGAACCTTGAGGTGGGGTACTTCCTGCCCTGCAAGATGGTCGTCTACAGCAAGGACGGCAAGACCTATGTGGGGCTGCTCCGGCCGAACCTGCTGATTGAGATGCTGGGGGAGGAGCGCCTGCAGAGCCTGGCCAACCATGTGGAAGCGGAGCTGTCGGCCGCCGTGGATGAGGCGGCGCTTCCGGTTCGACAATAGGGGTACGAGGACCCCCGCCCAAGGTGCGGGGGTCTGCGTTTTTATCGCCCCCCAATGATGGGCGCCGCCAGCCACTGCAGCATGGCTCCAATGGTCGGCGCCGCTGGGGCCATGGCCCAGAACACGGCGGCCAGGAACCCGAACAAGAGCAGCCCGGCAGCAACCGCCAACTCCCGCCGCCGGCCCTGCTGGATCAGCCCCGGCAGATCGATTAGGCCAATCAGGACCGTCACCAAGGCAATCCCGAAGTATTTCATACCGATTCGGCGTGGCGCCGTTGCCCGCGCAGTAGGGTGGCCACAAGCAGCGAAATTGGCAAAATGATGCCGACCAGGGGTGCGAAAATTGCCGTCCAGCCCATCAGCGACGGCGTGTATTGCGCCCAGTTCTCCACGTAGGCCATGGTACCCACCAGTACGATCAGCGAGGCCGGCCACACCAGGGAGCGGTGCTCCGGCAGGCGGAACAGATGCGCGATTCCCGTGCACAGGAGCCAGAGCCAGAAAGCCACCTTTGCCACTTCTCCCACCACCCAGAGTGCGATCATCAATGCGTCGAGCCGCTCCAGGATGTCACCGATGCTGATGACATGAGCCAAACGCAGCACCGGGTATTGGAACCGGGCGGGCAGCTGGGGACCCAGAATCAAGGTGGTCCAGACGACCAGGGCCACAAGCGCGGCGCCTGCGACCAGACAGACGGCTGCCATGAGCCGCCCGGGGCGGGCAGCCCCCCTGATCCGCGGCAGCAGGGCAACCAGCGCCAGGCTCTCGCTCATGATGCCGGAAAGCACACTCGCCCCTCCCACAACGGGGCTCATGCCGTTAGCGAGTACCGGCCCCAGGCGGTTCAAGTCGATTTGCGGAATGGAGAGCGGCACCATCAGGAGGCTCAAGGTCACGATCAACCAGAAGGCCAGTTGGCTGAGTCGGGCCAGTACCTCGAGCCGGCACCGGGCGGCGCAGGCGGCCGGAACGATGATGCTTGCACAGAGCACCACCCGGGGCGTTTCGGGCAGGAAGGCCGTCAAGATGGCGTCAGCTCCCACCCATGATGAGCCCGTGAGAATGATCAGGGTCCAGACAATCAGCAGGACGTTAATCAGGCTGCCAAAGAAAGGGCCGGCCGCGGCGACCGGCAGTTCAAAGAGGCCGCACCCGGGCCAGAAAGAGGCCAGCCAAACCCACAACCCGCCGATCAGCAGGCCGACGGCGGCGGCCACAACGCCACTAAGCCAGGCATCGGCACCAGCTTCCTTGATAATGCCCGCGGGAGTGTTCATCGTGGCGGATCCGATGATGGCCATTACCACCGTCAGAACTGCTTGGGTCGCGGATATCCTGACGCTCGACTGTGACACGGGAGTCGCCCCCAACGGATTGATCTACTGGTCGCGGCCGGAGCGGAACGGCTTTCCGATTGCAGTGCCGGTCTGATCGAGTCGCACCGTCACTTCAGGGACGACGGGGACAAGTGGGTAGATTTCGTCCCACCGGCCTTTCCAGGCCCGCCACGCTTCCGGAAAGGCCCGCTGAAGGGAGGCACCGATCCCCGCAGGATCGACGCCCAGATCCTGCTGCAGATGCCGCAGCGTTTGGGCGATTTCCTGGCGGATTACGCCTGCCGCGCGGTTCTCCAGTTCATGGATCGCCGCTGGCTTGGTGAAATCGTCCGGGCACATGACGTCGCCGATTTTGGCGGAGACCGTGACAGGAGCATGCACGACCGGAAGCCGGCCACCCTGCCAGACGGGTCGGAGCGTCGAGCGGGCCCCCATCACCTCCACGCTGATCCCTTCGCCCGGAGGCTTCTTGCACGGAACCACGACGATCGTGCTGGAAAGCTTCTCATGCAGCCATGCCACGCCGCGCGTCTGGTGTTCATCAAGCCATCCGACCATCTTCGCACCGCGGAAGACGGCGGCTCCGCCTATCCGCAGACGTGATTCGGGCTCAGGTGCCGTGAGCTGGCCGGCGGATTCTGAGAGCGGTTCCACAGCGGCTGCCATGGGCGCCGTGGGCGGGCTGGAGAGCCTGAGCAGGAATTCGTACAGACGGACCTGAGTGGTCTTGGCTGTTTCCAGGAATGCATTCCGGTTGAGCCGGCGAATGCCGACGCCTTGGTTCATCTCCAGCCGGAAACTCGGCACCAGCACATCCGCCGCCTTTCCGCGCGCGACGAGGATCCACTGGTCAAGTCGGGACTCGTGATCGCGCAAGAAGAAGTCAAGTACGTGGCCGACGCCGTCGCGGGCGACCTGTTCGCCAATGATAATGGCGTTGTTGTGCGTCCACTCAGGTTTCCGGCTTACCATCTGGTTTAGATTCCGGATGGCCTCAAACAAGGTCCGACCGGTGGCAGAGATTGTAAAGACACCCTCGCGGCTGCCTGTGTCGCCCCGTTCACCGCTCGCCGGCAATGGGTTTGCTACCTGTAGCGTTACGCGCAACCGGCTGTCGGCGTCCCGATCGATGGCCAGGGCGGACACGATGGCGACTTCGTTGACTTCCCGGCGGTTCCAGCAGCCGGACAGCAGCATGAGGCAGAGGAGGAGCGCTACCCCGCGCGAACCGTTCATCTGCCCCCTCCCGAAATGGAGCTGCGCCGGTTGCGCCTCCGCATGTGCCACCAGGGCGCCCGCAAGATGGTATCTTTCCAGTCGGCCGCCACTGCAGGAAGGGCCGGTCGGAGATATGAGGTACCGAAGGAGGTCAGGTTCAGCAGGTGAATCAGCAGCAGGAGCAGACCGACGACAACCCCATGCAGCCCTAACGAGGCGCCCAGCAGCATCATCGGGAAACGGATGAACCGCAGGGCAAGGGAGAGGTTGTACGCCGGAATCACATAGGAACAGATGCCCGTCGTCGCCACGATGATCACCATTCCCGCGGAGGCGATGCGGGCTCTGATGGCCGCTTCACCGATGACCAGGCCGCCAATGATGCTGATGGCCTGGCCCACAGGGCGGGGCAGCCGGATTCCCGCCTCACGCAGCAGCTCGAAGGCGATCTCCATCAGGAAGGCCTCCAGCACCGCCGGCCACGGGACCCCTTCCCGCTGTGCCGCAAGCGCATGGAAGAGCGGGGAGGGAATCATTTCGTGGTGGTACGTGGTGACGGCCACATAGAAGGAGGGGAGCGTCAATGCAAAAAAGCCGGCGATCAGGCGGAGCACCCGGATGGCTGAGCCTATGTAGTAGCGCTCGTAGTAGTCTTCGGCCGATTGGAGGAGTTGGGTCAGGGTGATGGGCATCAGCAGGACCTGCGGGCTGCCCGAGGTGATCAGAGCCACCTGCCCCTCCAGTAGAGCCGCGGCCACTTTGTCCGGGCGTTCGGTGTGGGCGACGGTGGGAAATGGGGAGAAGGGCGCGTCTTCGATCATCTCCTCCACATAGGCCGAATCGAGCACTTCCGAGATTTGTATGGCACTGAGCCGCCTTCGCACCTCTTCGACCACCTGCGGGTCGGCCAGGCCGTCCAGGAAGAGGAGGGCAATCTCGGTCTGGGTGCGCTCACCCAGCCGTTGCCGCTCCAGCCTGAAGGCCCTGACCGCCAGCCGCCGCCTGACAAGCGTCAGGTTGGTCTCCAGGTCTTCGGTGAAGCCTTCGCGGGGACCCCGGACCACGCCCTCGGTTAGGGGTTCGGAAACGCCGCGCGTCACCTCCCGCGGCACCCGGAACAGGAGTGCGCCATGGCAGCCATCGACCAGAAGGGCGGTCGAACCGCGCAGGATTTCGTTGATGCCTTGCTGCACAGTTAGAGCCGGCTGCGGATTGGCCAGGGGGATATTGCGCTGCCGGGCCAGGGTGGCCAGGTCGCCGGCAGTGGACGGGCGGCCAGGGGCGGGTATGCCCTGGTTCAACTGCAGCATGAGGCTGGCCAGGGCCTGTTCATCGATCTGGATGGCCTTGACCATGCTTTGGGAGTATATGAGGAGCGCTCGGAGAGGGCGGTCGCCTTCGATCACCAGGGAGCGAAAGCAGATATCGCCGCAGGGGTCCAGTGCTGGACGGAGCATCGCTTCAGCGGCGGTCAGGTCAGCCGGAATCGGTTGGTCCGGCTCGGGCCGGAGCCGGTTCATTCCAGTCCCCCCTTCAGCGGCCTCTCCGGTTAGCATGTCCAGGAAGTGGCGGAAGAGATGCGGAGCATGAGGACGCGAACGCCCCCGCTGCGTTTGACGCGGCGGGGGCGTTGGTCATTCAGGGCGCTGACTTGGGTGGAGGAGGCGGCGGCTTGGGGCGGCTCCCGCCCGGGGGCTGGGGCTTGGGGCCGCTGCCGCCCGGAGGCGGGGGCGGCGGCTTGGGGCCGCTGTCACCGGGGGGCGGAGGCGGCGGCTTGGGGCCGCTGTCACCGGGAGGTGGCGGTGGCGGAACGGGGGCGCCCGGACCGGGGC
Source organism: Symbiobacteriaceae bacterium (assembly GCA_035628915.1). GTDB lineage: Bacteria > Bacillota > Sulfobacillia > Symbiobacteriales > Symbiobacteriaceae > JARBUG01. The sequence goes on from DASPIW010000032.1 coordinate 7,193, forward strand.
CCGGCGCCGGCCCGCAGGGCTTACCAGGCTCGCACGGCGCCGGGGGCGGGCCGCCGTCGCCGGGAGGCGGGGGAACGGGGGCGCCCGGGCCGGGGCCCGGCGCCGGCCCGCAAGGCCGGCCGGGCTCGCACTCCGGCCGCGCCCCGAACAGCCGCTTGGCGTCCTGCTCTGTGATCACTTTCCCATCGGGCAGGCGGAACGTACCGTTCTCCTGCTTCTCCAAGACCGGAGGAGCTGTCGGTTTAGACGGCGGAGGGGGCGGCGGGGCGAAGCGGCCCTTCGCCTGCTCGGGCGACAGCACCGTTCCGTCGGGCAGCTTCAATCCGCCGTCGGGCAACTGCTCGGCGCCCTCCGGGCGCTCGTCCCGAACGGGGCGCCCAAGCATCTGGCCAATTTCCTGACGTGTCAGTACCTTACCGTCCGGAAGTCTGACACTGCCATCCTTCTCCACAATAGACCCAGGGGGGAGGGGTGCGCGAGGCCCAGGGGGCATTCCCGCCGGGGGCTGCCCGACCGGAGGTTGCCCAACCGGAGGCTGTCCAACGGGAGGCTGTCCAACCGGAGGCTGCCCGAAAGGAGGCTGCCCGACAGGACCCTGCGCAGGCTTCATAATTGTCCCGTCCGGCAGCTTGAGCGCTCCATCCTCCGTAACTTCAGCGCCGGGCGGCAGCGGCGGAGCCGTGCCTTCCTCGCGCACCAACGAGATCGTGGATGTCTCCGGATCCCAATCCACCTTCACGCCGAACGCTTCAGCGATGAACCGGACGGGAAGCATCGTCCGCCCTTCCACAACCTTGGCGGCGACATCCAACTCGACGATTTCGCCGTCCACAGTCACCAGATTGGAGTCGATCGGCACGCGGATCACTTTCTCACCCATCCGTAACACTGCCGTGTTGTTCTCAGCGTCCCACTCCACTTCGGCGCCCAGGCTGTTTGCCAGCGCCCGGAGCGGAAGCAGGGTCCGGCCGTCCACAACGACAGGCTTGACTTCGGCCTCGATGGTGTACCCGTCGAGCACCAGGGACGGTGGCGGAGGGTCTTCTGCGGCGGCGCCGGCCGGAATTATGATCAGGACCCACATGATGCCGACCAGGCTGATCAGATAGCGCTTCAATGTACCACCTCCAAAGCCATTCTTGGATACATTATACATGAAGCATAAGTATTGCCAAGGATAGATAATAGTGTTCCCTGCTAACATCCAAGGGAAGATCAGTGGCTGCCCCGACGGAGGCGGTCACACTTCGCTATATCTCGCCGATGATCTCTCCGGCGGCCCGCTCCCGCTCGGCGCCGGCGAAGCGCGTGTACTGGCCGACTTTCCAATAGGAGTAGGATCCGCGGGTCCAAGGATCACCCTTCCAATAATCGACGGTGGCTCGGCCGTTCACCGGTTGGCAGTGCCCGGAAGCACAGGCTTAAGCTGCTGCAGGAACTGCCGGGCCCGGTCGGCGGGCGTGCCGCTGCCAAAACCGGCGCCGTAATGGCCGCCCGTATAGTTGACCAGAATCCCGGACTGCCCGGGCTGGGCCCGGGTTACCTCCCACGAGCACTGGTAGCCCGTATCGGCGTGAGATTCACCGTTGCAGCAGAGGTCCGCCCACACCCGGTCGGTCAACTGCACATTCAGCTTGGTGTTGGTCCCCATGGGCAGTTCGGCGATGGCCGTCTGCTTCAGAGGCGAGAAACCGGCCCGGCTGTATTCAACCGCCGTGCGCAGGACGGAGAAGGGCACCGTCAGCACCACATGGTCAAACACCAGGTCCTGGGAAGCCCCGCCGCTGCGCACCGTCAGTGTAAGCCGGCCACCGTCGTTCCGCCGGATCGCCTCCAGCCGCACGCCCGTCTCAATCTGACCTGACGAGCTGCCGCCAATCCGGCGACGATTCGATCATTGCCGCCCTGCTGTATCCCAATTAATACAGGAGGTTAAGCGCACTCTGTTCAGCGCTCGCGGCGCCGAATTCAATGGTATAAGCCACATCCAGCAGGCGGCCCAGCCGGGAGGTCGTCCCACCGGGCACCGACTCCTCGATCCAGTCGGCAATCGACATATGGTCAGTTCCCGTCCCCGCCGGGTGGAGCGGTTGTACAAGGTCGGACACCCCGCCTCGGACAGATCCCGGTGGAGCTTATGCCAGATGGCTTTCAGGTCGCTTGTCGCCTCGGCGGCCGTGTCGATCCGGCCGTCATTGTAATGGGCGGGATCCGTGCCCTGGGGCTCGGCCTGAATGGCCAGCTGCAAACCCAGCTCGTGGCACAATTGCCGGCTCGGGTACCGGCTTCATGCATGAGGCCTTCGACCAGGACGATCCCGCCCGCTTTACCCGCCCCTGGTTCGCCTGGGCCCACACGCTCTTCGCGGAACTGCTGCTTCGGACTTATGGCGAAGGGTGACCCCCCGCCAGTGCCCCGGCCAGGGCGTACAAAATGGCAGGGGGCAGCAGCCCAACGATTGCCGCGAGGATCAACTTGCCCCAGCCCATGCCCGAAGCTCCGGCCAGAATGGCAACGGATTCGGCCACAATCGGGACCGGGCGGGTGATGACCACCGCCAGCGCTCCCCACCGCGCGAGCAGGCGCTCAGCCTGCTCGCGTTCCGCGTCCGTAACGAACCGGGCCAGCAGGGCGCCGCCCCGACGCCCAATCGCGAAGCCGCACAGGGCGCCGCCCAGCCCCCCGGCCAGGGAGAGCGCGGCCCCGAGCCATACGCCGAAGCGCGCCCCGTGGGCCACCATGACCAGGCTGGAGGGGACGGGCAGCAGTACGTCGGCAATCAGCAGGCCCACGCCCGCCGCAGCCGCCCCCGGACCGCCCCGCGCCAACCAGGGCGTGGGATCGGACAGAATCCGGATGCCCAGCCCATCTACGGCGAAAAAGATCGCCAGCAGCACCCCGGCCAGCGCCGCCAGCGCCATCAGCAGCCGCTTCATCACTATGCCACCTCCATCTCCCCACATCTATTCCGGCACTGGCCCCCCGCACGCCATTGTCACGGGGGATTGACTTTTCAGATGGCGTAGGACAAGCTGGGTTTACATATCTCATTAATGGTGGTAGCAATCATGAAGCGGTTCATTGTTGGATACGGAGCGGCGCTGGCCTCTGCCGCTCTGGTCGGGTTCTTCACCGTGCTCAACAAGTGGCTGATGACCGAGCAGGTTCCCGCGCTCACGGCGGGCGCCTTGACCTACACGGCGGCGGGGCTGGCATTGCTGCCCTGGGCGCTGAGGGCAGGCGGACTCCATTTTCGGCGCCCGGGGATTTTGGCGCTCTGGCTGCTGGCCGGCTCCGTACTCGGCCCCAGCCTCTACTTCCTGGGCCTCAAGCTTACATCCGGCCTCCAGGGCGTGCTGATGATCAACATGGAGGCGGTCTTCACGGCGCTGCTGGCCTTCGCACTCTTTCGTGAGCGGCTGACGCCGTGGGCCGTGGTCGCCGGCCTGGCAGTGCTGGCCGGCGGGCTGTGGCTCTCCTGGCCGGCCCGGGGCGCCAGCCTGCTCGCGGGTGACGCGTTGGGCAACCTGCTCATTGCCCTGGGGTACCTGGGCTGGGGTACGGAGAACAACCTGGGCCGGCTGCTGGGACAGGATATTCCGACGGTGACGCTCGTGTCACTCAAGGCACTGGTGGCCGGTGCCGTCATGGCCCTGCTGGCCCTGGCTTCGGGCCAGCCGCTGGCCGTCGCCTGGCGGGTGGTGCCCGGCATTGTGGCCAGCGGCGCGTTCTCCCTCGGCCTTTCGCTGGCCTTCTTCTATGCGGCCATGCGGCACATCGGGGCGGGGCGGACCGGGTTGATCTCATCCACCTCGACCCTGTGGGGGGTAGTCAGCGCTCTTCTGCTCCTGCACGAGTCCCTGACGGCCAAAATCGCGGGCGCAGGTTTGCTCATGCTGGCCGGCCTGGCCCTCTTTGCCTGGGAGAGCAGGCAGCGGGAGGGGCACGGGTAGACCCGATTCCGGCCATGGAATTACCGGAGCGATCCCTCGGATGGGGTTGCGACAGAAAATGGAAGGTGAGGCTTGGCATACACCTTCCATTTTCTGTTCGAAACCAGTCCGGTGCGAGGCTGCAGCCTCCAGTTACCTAACCGCGTGGCGGATCATTGCATGCCCAACTTGCACCGCCAACAACAGCAAGAGCACCCCGGACCCGGGGTGCTCTTGTTTTGCACTGACTAATGGGCGTAACGGATATCCACGGTGTCGATCCTTCGCGAGCGTGGATTGCCGCAGGCGGTGAGAAGTGCCATGAGAGCGAGGGCCACCGCGCTCAACACTCGCATTTTCACCGAAACCGCCACTTCACTCAACTCAAAATACTATGTATGGAAACTAGATATGTCGGATGGTGTAATTTCAAGGATTGATATTTACTGGCAACATCCTGTATCATTACCATATCCCTCAACTCAGAAAAGGGAGCGAACTCACAGTGAGAATCACTATCGGCACGAAGCTATTTGCAGGCTTCCTGGTTATGGTGCTGCTGATGCTGTCACTGGGCCTCGCGTCATACATAGGCCTGGGCGCCCTGACCCGGGCAGTGGATGAGCAGGCGGCCGTCGGGCAGCATGCCGCAAGAATCACCGATATCTCCCTTGCTGTTGAATCATTGGGGCGGATTCCTGGCAATTATCTGATCAGCGGTAACAAAGACGAGGCCCAGCGGTATGCCGCGGCGACTGCCGACATTCAAAGCAAGGTGGCCGAAGCGCGCAGTTCGGCGGAGAAAGAACAAATAAACGACGAAGTCGCCGCCTGGGACCGCTTGCAGGGCCACCTCGTCGAAATGAATCGCATCGCGGGCCTGGTCTTCTCCCTGGAGAATCCGGCGAACAACCCTCAGGCGGCGGCCTTCAACCAGACCATGGAACTCGAAAACGAACAAATGGAGCGGGTGCTGACCAAGATCCGCAGTGCACAGTTGGCCCACTCGGAGGAGCATCGCAAGGCCGCATCTGGATTGGCCGCCAAGCTGAAGCTGGGCATGATGGTCGTCATCGGCGGTGCAACGCTGGTCGGCCTGGTCATCTCTTCGCTGATCGGCTCGGGCATCTCCCGGTCGATCCGCCGGATCGGTAATGCTGCCAATCGGCTTGCTACGGGCGACCTGACCATGGATCCGCTGCCTGCCAAGGGCCGGGATGAACTGGGCGATCTGGCCCGCGCCTTCAATACCATGGTAATTGACCTGCGCCGATTGGTCGAGCGCGTGACCGGCTCCGCCCATACCGTCGACGAATCCGTCCGGCAGCTGTCAGAGCAGACCGGTCAGATCACCACCGTGATTTCCGAAGTTGCCCGGGCAGCCGGTGACGTAGCCGGGGTGACAGCGAACCAGTCCCGGGCGGTGGAAGAGGCGACGGAAATGGTCCAGCAGCTGCGCGACGCCATCGCCCAGATTGCCGCCGGCGCCTGCGACCAGGCGGCCAACACACAGGGCAGCGTCGACGCAGTGCGGAGTATGGTTGCGACCATCGAACATGTGGTGGAAAAGGCCGGCCAGGTGGCTGTGGCGTCCGGCAAAGCGACGGCATCCGCCACCGAAGGGCGCCGTGTTGTGCAGGAGACGGTCGACGGCATCAGCCGGGTGCGGAACATGGTGCTCGATACGGCGGAGCAGCTGCACCACCTCGGACAGCTCTCCGGGCAGATTGGCGATATTACGCTGGCGATAACGGGCATCGCCGATCAGACGAACCTGCTGGCGCTCAACGCTGCCATTGAAGCAGCCCGGGCCGGCGACCAGGGCCGGGGGTTCGCCGTCGTCGCCGAAGAAGTGCGGAAGCTGGCTGAGCGGGCCGGCAAGTCAGCGGGCGACATTGAGAAGCTGATCGGGGACATTCAGCAGGGCATGACGCGGGCCGTGCGGTCGATGGAGCAGGGGACCGCAGAGGTCGAGGACGGGTTCCGCCGGTCATCGCTGGCGGGCGACGCGCTCGACGAGGTCCTGCGTGTGATTGCCCAGGCGGCGGCGGAAGCCGAAGAGATCTCCGTCGCATCGCAGCAGATCGCAGCGGCGAGCCGCGAAGTGATGGCCGCCACCGATTCGGTGGCAGCAGTCACGGAAGAGAACACGGCAGCCACCGAAGAGATGGAGGCGTCCGCCAGCGAAGTGAGCGGTCGCATCGCGAAGGTGGCGGAGGCGGCGGAAGGGAACGCTTCCGCGGCCCAGCACGTATCGGCTGCCGCCGAGGAGCTGTCAGCGACCGCCGACCAGGTTGCTGCTTCCTCCCAGCGCCTGTCGGAGCTGTCGCAGCAAATGCGGGAGCACATTTCGGGCTTCCGGGTTCAGAGTTGAATCAAGGGTGATGGCGAGCGCAGATGCTCACCATCACCCTTTCTTTAGTACCGGAACGCCACCTTTACCGAGTGTGCCCCCTTCTTGTCGGAGGCCACAGCAAGGGCTTCTTTGTACTGATTGATGGGGAACGTGTGCGTCAGCAGTCCCTTCGTGCTGACCCTGCCCTGCTCGATCAGCTGCATGCCCAGTTCGTATGTACGCAGACGCCGGCCGTCGTACTCTTCTGTACTGCAGTAGACAACCCCGGCCACGGTAATCTCCTTTAGCCACATGGGCGTCCAGTCGACCCCGGACGGCAGGGAGGCGAGACCCACCAGCACCATCTTCCCGGCGGGCGCCGTGAAGCGGAGCGAATCGTCAAGCGATGTGTCCGAGCCGACGCAGTCGTAGACCATATTGAAGCCGCCCTGCACGATCCGCTTGCCGAGAATCGGCTTGAGCAGTTCCCCGTCGCAGATCTCGGCGAGGCCGGCGAAGTAATCGCCCCGCCCCAGGAGCACCCTGTCAGCGCCCTGCTGCTTTGCCAGCTCGGCCTGGAATGGGTAGCGGGCCAGCAGGGTGATCCGGGCTTTAGAGCCCAGGGCCCGCAGACAGGCCACCACCAGCAGTCCGATGATGCCGCCGCCGATGATCAGCACCTGGTCGCTGTCCTTTGGGAAGTGGCGCATGACCGGGTGCAGGGCGGAAGCCAGCGGGTCGATCAAAATGGCGTCCTCGTCGCTGACGCGGTCAGGCACCCGGATCAGCTGCGAGCGGTGGGCGACGTAGTATTCGCCCCAGCTGCCGCCGGTGGATTGGCACAGCCCGATCGACATGCCGGGCTTGACCGTTCCCTTGTTGAAGTTGGTGCAGGTGGAGTAGTCTCCCCGGGCGCAGGAAGGGCAGGGCTCGGCGATGCCCCGAGTGGCGCAGGCGAGCACCGGGTCGGCCACCACCCGGTCGCCGGGGGCGAAGTCCGTAACGCCCTGGCCTGCTTCCACAATCGTGCCGAGGTTTTCATGACCCACCACGAACGGCATCGACGCAAATGGCGAAGCCGAAGGCGAGTCGTGCAAAAAGACCATGTTCAGATCACTGCCGCAGATGCCGCCGTAGCGCGTGCGGATCTTCACCCAATCCGGGCCCGGCAGGGCCGGTTCGGGCATCTCCCGAAACCGGACCCCTGACAGCGGCCCGAAGAAGAGGCGCCGGTTGAGGCGCCCCAGCACCTTCATCATCACGTAGGTAAACGCACCGACTTCAAACTCCACGGCTTTCATTAGTCTGCCTCCGCGAGCTCCGCTGAACCGATGACGCCGTATTCCCGCCCCAGGTCTTCCAGGAGGTTGAGGCACCGGTCCAAATGTTCCTGCGTGTGATTGGCCATCAAGCTCAGGCGGATGCGCGCCAACCGCTTGGGCACGGCCGGATAGAGCACCGGGTTGGCGTAGACGCCTTCCTCGTGCAGCCGGCGGCACATCTCCTTGACCTTGTAATCGTCGCCGATGATCAGGGGGAAGATGGCCGTCTGGGCATGGCCCAGGTTGAAGCCAAGCGTCTCCAGGCCGGCCCGGAAGTATCGGATGTTTGACCACAGGCTCTCCCGCAGTTGCGGCTCGTCGACCACGACGCGCAGGGCTTCGATGAGGGAGCCGGCGACCTGCGGGGTCATGGCGGTGGAGAACATATAGGAGCGGGAATAGTAGTGGAGCAGTTCGACGAGCTCCCGCTTCGCCGCGATGAAGCCGCCGACGGCGCCGAGCCCCTTGCTGAAGGTGCCCGCGACGATGTCCACCTGGCCTTCAATGCCGAAGTGCTCCGGCGTGCCGCGGCCGTTCCGGCCAATAACGCCCGTCGCGTGGGCTTCGTCGACCATCACGTAGGCGCCGTGGGCATGGGCCAGTTCCACAATCTTGTCAAGCGGCGCGATGTCGCCGTCCATCGAGTAGACGCCGTCGACAATCACCATGCGGGTGCGGTACTTGCCTTCGGTCTGCTTGAGGACGCGCTCCAGGGAGCGCATGTCGTTGTGCCGGAAGAACTCCGTCTTAGCGCGCTTGCAGCCGTCGATAATGCTGGCGTGGACGTACAGGTCCAGGATCGCGCAGTCCTTTTCGCCGAGCATGGCCAGCAGGGCGCCGGAGTTGGAGCCGAAGCCCGACGTGAAGATCAGCGCCGACTCACAGCCCTTGAAACGGGCCACGGCTTCTTCAAGCTCCACATGAATGTCCAGCGTGCCGCCCAGCAGCGGCACGCTGCCGGCGCCCGCGCCGTACTTCTCCAGGGCCGCCTTTCCCGCCGCGATCACCCGGGGGTGCCGGGTCAGGTTCAGGTAGTCGTTGGAGGCAAAGTAGATCATGTCCCGCTCGATGCCCGTGTAGGCGTCCAGCACGCGCATGACAGGCGCAGAGCCTGATGTAGAAACCCGGCGATATTGCAGGTGGTGGTACTCGCGCATCATGTCGACAAAATCACCGAACTGACGGGCTCTTTCCATGAGATCAGCTTCGGGTGTGTCGTAAAAATCGGCCAGGGAGAGATGCTTGTTGTACTCCATGCCCATCAACTTCCTTGGTGCAAAGAATGGTGCACAACATATTCGCCACACCAAAGCAGAAATACCTCGTTCCTCCGGAAATAATTCCGCGGACATGCTGAATTTATCGTTCCGAAGCAGGCTTGACATCTCCGCCTGTCCTTGATATGGTATCGAATGAACGTTCAATCTGGACAGTGGGGGGGTGCCCTATGGAGCGCGGCGTACCGCCTGGCAGGCGCGCGGCAGCCGAGGAGAAACCGGGCGCCATTTTGGCGGCCGCTCTGGAACTGTTTGCCGAACGGGGGTTTCACGCCACCAACGTCCCGTTAATCGCGGAGCGGGCTGGCGTGTCAGTAGGCACGCTCTATCACTACTTCGCCAGCAAAGAGGCGATTGCCAACGAGCTGTATCGCCGGGTTCGCAAGGAGATGGAGAAGGCCGTCTACCTGAGCCTGCCGGCCGGCGTGCCGCCGTCCGAGCAGTTCCGGGTGCTGTGGCAGCGCTACGTGGCCTATGCCATGGCCAAGCCGCTGGCTTTTCAGTTCCTCGAAACGCACCACCATGGCTCGTACCTCGACGAGGCGAGCCATGCCCTTGACCGGCAGGTGACAGCCGGCACACATGCGACCCTTGATCTGGGCCGGCTCGCCGGCGTGCTGAAGCCCGTGCACCAGGAGGTGCTCGCCGCCTTCACCGAGGGCGCTGTCAAGCACCTGATCCGGGCGGCTCAGGAAGGGCGGCTCGATTTGACGCCTGAGGTGGTGGACCAGGCGGCAGCCTGCTGCTGGCAGGCCATTAAGGAAGGATGGATTCAGATGGATCAGTTCACGCTCCCCGGCGAGACGGGGCGCATCAGTCTCTCATTCGAGTACGCGCAGTGCGGAGCGGACGGCTGCGATTGCCGCGGCACCGCCTCCATTGCAAGTTGGGGCTTTCAGGCGCAGGGCAAGGTATGGTTCTCCGCCGTTGACGTGGCCCGGTTCCACCGGGAGCTCAGCGCCTGCTACCAGACCGTGGACGGCACGGCGACTTTCGTGACCCACGAGGAGAATCTGAAGGTCGCCGTGGTCTTCGGGCGCCGCGGGCAGGTCTGCATTCAGGGGACCTTCCGGGAGACGGCCAACGAAGGCAACGAACTGCAGTTCCGGATTCAGACCGACCAGAGCTACATCGCCCAGTCCCTGGAGCAGATGGCCGAGGTGGTCAAGCGGTATAACGCATAGACGCACAGCCCCGCTGGATTTTGTCGATGCAAACGCCAAACGGACCGCCAGCCTTCGACAGGCCGGCGATCCGTCTGGTGCTACACTGGTAGATGGAGGAAGCGGGCCAGTCTCCGAAAGGAGGGATGGCCATGGTCAAGATTACCGTCGAAGTGGATGCCATTGCGCTGATACTTCTGGTACTGACCGCTTTGGCGCTCTCCGCTACACGGTAGCGGTTGGTGCAGCCCCGCAAGGGGCGGCCGCCGTCGCCTGATGCTTGAGACGGTGACCGCTGACTCAGGGCGCCCGGGAGACCGGGCGCCCTTTCCCATTATAGCCCGGGGTACCATGGGTTATACCGGTGTCTGAAACAAATCTACTGCTTCCGCCGTCGAAAGGGTGAGGACTGAATCTTCTGAAGCGAGATGAGTGCTATGCGCAAGAAGTGGATCGTGGCCGTCGCTGCGCTGCTGGTGCTTGCCGCCGCAGGCACGACCGCCTGGTTTGCCCGCACCCGGCCCACAACCACGGCGCCCCTCTCAGGGAGCGATGCACCTGCGGAAGTCTCCCTCAAGCCGACCCGGGCGGGCCAGGCCGGCGTGGCGGTGACCAGCGGCTTCCTGCTCACCGCCGAAAAGCCGATCAAGCCCGGCGACCTGAAGCAGCATCTGCAGGTAGAGCCGGCTGCGGAGCTGGTCATTGAAGAGCGGAGTGCGAAGGAGTTCCTGATCACCCCCGCCACCCCGCTGGAAGCGAACCGTATCTACCGGTTCAAGCTGGCGGCGGCGGGTCTCAGCCGGCCTTATCAATGGTCGTTCCAGACCCAGGCGGCTTTCCGCATTCTGGGCACCCTGCCGCGCGACCAGGCGGCCGGCGTGCCCGCCAACACCGGCATTGAGATCATTTTCAGCCATGAGAACTTCGCCGACCCGGGCGCCCTGTTTGCCATCAGCCCGGCGGTCGCGGGGCGGTTCGAGCGGCACAAGAAGACCCTGGTCTTCGCACCGACGGAGCCGCTCAAGTCCGGCACCATCTACGCCGTTACCCTGAAGGCTGGCCTGGCCCTGACCGGCACCACCGAAAAGCTGACGCAGGATTTCCGTTTCACCTTTGAAACCGAGCCGAACGCGGGTGATTTCCAGGGGGGCGGGCGCCCCATGCTCTCCGTGCCGGAAGAGCTGGCCGAGTACGCGGCCGGCGAGGCGCCGTATTTCCCCATCTACACCAACGACAAGAACCAGAAGCTGGACGTAACGGTCCACCGCTACAAGGACGCGGGGAGCTTTGCTGCTGCCCTGTCGGCGGCGGACAAGGTCCCCTGGTGGGCCAACTGGGCCAGGGCCCGTTACCTGGAGCCGACCGCCGGTCTGACTCAGGTGGCGGCCTTCCAGGGACAGCCGAAGGAGTACGAGCAGTACGGTACTTTTCTGCATCTGCCCGAAGCTCTGCCGCCCGGATACTACATCGCTACCTTGAAAGTGCCCAACGAGGCCCGACAGATCCGCTTCCAGGTGACCGACCTGTCTTCGTATGCCGTGGTCAGCACCACCAAGACGCTGGTCTGGCTGAACGATCTGGCCACCGGCAAACCCGTGGCGGGCGCCCGGGTCAGCATGATCGGGGGCGGGGGCGGCGAGGCGGCCAGCGGCGCCGACGGCGTAGCCACCCTGTCGGTGGCACCCGCCGTCCCAGACGGCAACTCGCCGGCCGGTGTCTACCTGCATGTCCAGGCGGGTGACAGGGAGGCGCTGGTCGCCCTGCCGTGGGAGCGCTATTACCGGTACTCCAACCCGGGCACCGGCAAGGCCGTGCAGTACTGGCGCTATCTCTATCTGGACCGGCAGTTGTACCGGCCCGACGACACGATCAACCTGTGGGGCGTGGTTCGCCCCCGCGAGCCGGGCGCCGGTCCGGCGACCGAGGTGACGGCGATCGTCACCCGCGGCGGCTATTACGACGACGCCGGGCAGCCTGTACCGCTCGCCAAGGCCGTCATACCCGTGAACGATTCCACCTACACGGGCGAACTGGCGCTTCCCGGCCTGCGGCAGGGCTGGTATGAGCTCCAGGTCCGGCTGGGCGACGAGCCGCTCAGCAGCCGTTACTTCGAGGTGCAGTCCTACGTAAAGCCCGCGTACCGGCTGGATGCATCGCTGAGCAAGCGGGCGGTCTTTGCGGGCGATCCGGTCGACCTGACGGTCAAGGCCAGCTTCTTTGAAGGCACTCCCGTACCCAACCTGTCCCTGACCTACAACCTGCAGAAGGACGGCCAGAGCATGACCACCGGCGCCGACGGCACCGCGACGGTGACGTTGAGGCCGGAAGGGCATGGCTATGGCGGCGTTGACTCCCTCTGGTACAACGTGCACGCGACGCTGCCCGAAGCGGGCGAAATCGACGATTCGGGCTGGCTGATGGTCTACAACCGGGACGTACTGCTGCAGAGCAGCGTCAAGGTGGAGGAGGGCAGGGCGGTTGTCACCGGACAGATCAACCGGGTGGCGCTGGACGCCATCAACAGCGGCGACGGTTGGGACGACCGTGGCGCCCCCGTGCCCGGGCGCCAGGTGGAGTTGGTCCTGACCGAGCAGCACTGGGATCAGGTCGAGATCGGCACCTACTACGACTTCATCAGCAAGAAGACCCGCAAGCAGTACGACTACCGGCCCAACCACAAGCAGGTGGGCACCTTCACGGCACTCTCCGGGCAGGGGGGCGCGTTCAGCCATACCCTGACCATCGACCCGGAGCAATCGTACACCGTGAAGGTGACGGTCAAAGACAGCAAGGACCGGCCCGTGACGCAGGAACTCTGGTTCTCCGGTCGGTGGTATCAGGGCTTTGAAGACCGGTTGCACTGGGGCAGGTGGCACCACCTGGCGACATCGCCCGAAAACAGATACACCTTTGCCCTGGGCGAACCCATCGCCCTGGAGATGCGCCGGGAGCAGGCGCAGCTGCCCGACCGGCCCGGGGGCTTCCTGTTCTACACGGCGCGGCTGGGCCTGCAGGAGTACCGGGTGCAGAATGACAGCCGCTTTACGTACACACTGAAAGAGTCTGATCTGCCCTCCACCAGCGTCGGGTCGGTTTACTTCGACGGTCGTTCCTACTTTGAGGCGGGCCCCCGCGTGCTGCGCTTCGACCCGCAGGAGCGGGCGCTCCGTGTCGAGGTGGTGGCGGACAGGCCTGCTTACAGACCCGGCGACACGGTCAACCTGACAGTGATTGCCGCCGACCGTACGGGCAGGCCGGTCCGGGCGCAGGTCAACCTGAACCTGGTGGATGAAGCGATCTACGCCCTGCGGGAGCAACATGTCGATCTTCTGGACTCGCTTTACAGCGAGTACATGCCGACCGGCATTCTGCGGACGCGTGGCTCCCACCAGGTGCCGGTGCCCAACGGCGGTGCGGAGAAAGGCGGCGACGGCGGCGGCGCCCGCAAGGATTTCAAGGATGCCGTCTACTTCGCCACGGTGACGACCGACGCCCAGGGGCGGGCCAGTGCCAGCTTTAAGGTGCCCGACAACCTCACGACCTGGCGGGTGACGTGGCAGGCGCTGGTGCCTGAGACCATGGAGGCCGCGAGCGGCACCACGGGCGTTGCCGTGAAGCTCCCCTTCTTTGTGGAGACGGTCCAGGCGGAGACGTATCTGACGGGCGACCGGCCCGTGGTGACGGCGCGGACGTACGGCGCCGTCCTGAAGGCGGACCAGACCGCAAGAGTTAGCGCAGCGTTGGATGGGCCGGACAAGTGGCAGTCCGCCGACCTGGTGGGCCGGGCTTTCGACCCCCTCGGGCTGCGGCTCCCCGCTCTGAGCGAACCAGGCACGTATGCCCTGACCGTACGGGCCGAAGGCCCGGCCGGATTGACGGATGCAGTGGAGAAGCCCATCACCGTGGTCGATTCCTACCTCACGCAGAAGCGCGTCGGCTTCAAGCTGGTGGAGGAGGGTAGCGGCATTGCCGGCCCGGAGACGGGGCTGGTCACGGTGCTGCTGTCCGACTACGAGCGGGGCCGCTATTTCCGCCTCCTGCAGCAGGCGCGCTGGCAGGGCGGCAGCCGGCTGGAGCAGAAGCTGGCCCGCCTTTCGGCCCAGGGGTTGATGAAGACCCACTTCGCCCAGGAAGGCGACGAGCCCGCTTTCGACACCTATGCCTACCAGACGGAGAACGGCGGCATCGCCTATCTGCCCTATGCCGACGCTGACCTGCACCTGACGGCCCTGGCGGCGGATCTGGCGCCCGAGCGCTTCGATGCCTTTGCCTTGGAGCAGTTCTTCCTGAAGGTGCTGGACGACGACGGCGAGAGCCGTGAGCGCAAGCTGATGGCCCTCTACGGAATGGCGACCCTTGACCGGCCGGTGCTGCTGCCGGCGCAGCAGTGGGCCGGTGGAGCGAATCTGAGCCTCATCGATCAGTTGTATCTGGCACTGACGATGGCTGAGCTGGGTGACCTGGAGGGTGCGCGTCCGCTCTACCGGGCTGTGCTGTCCGTACATGGCGAGCAGTTGGGCGCCGATGCGCGCATCAAGACGGGGCGCGACCAGGATGAGATTCTGATGCACACCGCCCTGGCGGGCATGCTCGCCGCCAAGCTCGGCGAGCCGGCGGCGCCGGCCTTCGCCGGCTACCTGCTCGCCAACCGGGGCAGCGACGTGCTGCTGGCCATGGAGCAGGCGATCATCGCCAACGACGGCCTGCCGCGGCTGACCGAGAAGCCCGTGGCGCTGACCTTCATGGTTGACGGCAAGGCGACGCGCCTGGAGCTGAAGCCTGGACAGACCAAGTCTCTGCTCCTTACGGCCAAGCAGGCGGCGACCCTGCAGTTCTCCGGCATACAGGGGAAGGTGGGCGCGGCGGTCATCTATGAAGCGCCGATTGGCCGGGGCGACCTCAAGCAGCGGGAGGGCTTCAGTGTAGCCCGCAGCTATTCGGTGGTCGGCGGGGCGAATGTTACCGACAGCTTCAAGGCCGGCGACCTGGTCAAGGTGACGCTTAACGTCAAGATACCGGAGACGGCGCCCGGCGGGGCGTATGAGCTGACCGATTACCTGCCTTCCGGACTCCGGATTGTCGCTCGGCCCTGGCAGCATGGGATCAAGTGGGGTTCCATGAACGACCCCGCCTGGCCCCTCGACGTCAGCGGTCAGAAGGCGACCTTCTGGGTGGGGCGGGACTCTTACCCCATCAGCTACTACGCCCGGGTGGTCACGGCCGGAGAATATACGGCTGAGGAGCCGGTCTTGCAGCATAGCAAGAGCGGACTGATTTACGCGTCCGGGCCGCGGATGCAGGTGAACATCGAATGAGCGTAGTGCGCCATTGGTTGGCCGGAGTTGCGGTGGCGGGCGCCCTCCTGGGCGGGGGCGCCCTGGTGGCGGGGGGCGGGGGCTCCGTGCCCCCGGCGCAGGCCCCCGGCCCCGGCGTCCAGCCGGACGCCTTCTACGACCCGGCATCCTTCTTTCGCGGCCTGGAGGCCATGCGGACCCGGGGGCTGCCCCCGGCCCGGGACGGCGCCCTGGCCGGCGGCCTGGTGCCCCACCACAACCTGGCCGGCGAAATGTTCTCCCGCTTCTTCGTCCAGTTGGAGCCGCACCCGCCGAAGACGGTGATTGTGGTGGGACCCAACCACGATAACCGGGGCCAGGAGGTCATCACCGGGCGGCGGGGCTGGTCCACCGCGTTCGGCGTCGTGGAGGCCGACCAGGATCTGGTCTCCCGCCTGGCCGAGGCGGGCCTGGCCGCCATCGACGACCGCTCGCTTGAGCCCGAGCACGCCGTCGGGGCGCTGATGCCTTATTTGAAGTACCACGCGCCGGCGGCGAAGGTGGTGCCGATCATCCTCCACCGGGGCGTAACCCTCCCACAGATGGAGCGGTTGGCCGCGTTCCTCGCACCGCAGTTGAGCGCCGACACCATCCTGGTTGCCAGCGTCGACTTCTCCCACTACCTGACCCGGGCCCGGGCCGAGGCGAACGATGAGATCACCTACAAGGCGATTCAGGACTTCGACCTCCCTGCCCTGATGAAGATGGGGCCCGATTTCGTGGATTCGCCGCCTTCGCTGGGCGTGCTGATGCTGGCCATGCGGCGGGCGGGGGCGGAGGGGCCCGCACTGGAGGCCCATTCCAACTCCGGGATTCTGTTCGGCAGCGACGTGGCCGAGACCACCAGTTACTTCACACTAAGCTACCACGTCGGGAAATAGACGAAGTGAGGCGCCCCCCGGGACGCAACCCGAGCGGGCGCCTCACGAAACCGCCCGCCGGTCCTTCCGCGCACCCTCCCGGAAATTTTGCGCACAAGGCCCCAAGGCCACCGAACCCTGGGGACGGTGACCGCCATCGCAGTCGCCAACGGAGATATAGAGAGGCTTTTCTTTGATGTCCCAGTCACAGAGGAAGGCGCTTAAAGAATAGTGACTCTGTCGCCAATTAAGGCCCACCAGCGAAACGAACCAGGACATGAGCTTGGTATGCTACACCGGCTTTGGGTGCTACCCTTGCTAGACCACTACGCAGAGCAGGCTGGGCTGGGTAAGCAGCCCTCAGTCGAAGGTGAATGGGAACTCCCCACATTGGGGTCCTAATCTGAGCCGGTGATGAGAGCCTGTATCCCTTATGCAACATGGGACACAGGCTCTCCCCTATGCCCGTGGGAAATGCCCCCTAGCGTGGCAGGGATCGCCGCCCCAACGCGACCACGCATGCGCTGCCGACCAGAAATCCGGAGAGGAGCAGACCCGGCAGCATGTTGACCGCAACTTCGGCCGCCATTTGCCAGGTGGTCTGCCGCTGCCCGACCGACAGCACGACTCTGGGGAAGGGCATGCGCGGGGGCATCGTGACAGAAATCGCATAATTCCCGGCTTCTACTGTGTCGAAGGTCCACATGGAAACGCCATGTCTGTCCCGGAAAGCGAACCGCTCTTTTGGGGGCACCTCGGTAACCGGGATCTCGGCCCCCGTCGCCGCGTTCACAATCCGCAGCGCCATCTGGGGTGCAGTCTCATGACGGTAGTAGACGATGCCGTTAAAGACCGTCTCGTATTCGTAGTAAATCATCTGTCGGCCCGGGGTCGACAGCGTGAACTGGGAGAAGCCGGGCACAAGCATCTGCTCCAATCCCCCGTCCAGGGTGGAAAGCGCCCGGTTCAGGAGAAAAGCGAAGGCCGCGATGCCAGAAAGGATCAGGAGCCCGGCTGCCGCATACCGCCGGCGGCTCCGGGAAGCAGGTGCAGACACCAATATCACCATCCAGGCCGATTATTTGGCTAATGTCCAGACATTTGACGCGATACACGTTACCGCCGTTCACTCGTCGTCACGGCCTGCAGCCGGCATTTGTGCTGAATTCCTGCGGCAATACTACCGACGGGAGGGGAACTTATGCTCTGGCTGCGGGCTCTGGTCGTCTACCCGCTGACGATTGTGCTGCTGCGGTTCCTGGGCCGGGGGCTGAACTTTGGAACCCGACCCTACGACACGGCCGTGCAGGTGCTGCTCGGCTCTGCGGCGGCCAATCTGGTGGTCTCTCAAGACGTGGAACTATGGCGGGCCTTCACCGCGTTAGGCACCCTGGCGCTTCTGAACACGGCAGTCTCCTTTCTCAGCCTCTGGAACCCGCTCAAGGGCTTCCTGATCGGCAAGCCGGAACCGCTGGTGGAGAATGGCCAGATTCTGAAGGCAAACCTGATCAGACACCAGATCAGTGTCGATGAACTGCTGGCCGGTCTCAGGGAGAGGGGATACCATAACCTCGCCGAAGTCGAGTTCGCCTTG
Organism: Symbiobacteriaceae bacterium; assembly: GCA_035628915.1. Classification (GTDB taxonomy): domain Bacteria; phylum Bacillota; class Sulfobacillia; order Symbiobacteriales; family Symbiobacteriaceae; genus JARBUG01. The sequence continues at coordinate 25,009 of DASPIW010000032.1, forward strand.
CTTGAAGCCAGCGGAAAGCTGAGCGTGATACCCAGGTCGCAGGCCAGGCCGGTCACCCCGAAAGATCTCAGAATCGACACGGCGTACGAAGGCTTTACGTCAGTGTTGATCGCTGACGGCAAGGTCGACAATGCGAATCTCGAGAAGCTGGGGCTTGACCGAGCCTGGCTCACGGACCAGCTGGCCGCCCGGGGCGCCGCCTCGGTGCAGGATGTGCTCTTCGCGTCCCTCGACACGCAGGGCAACTTCTTCATGGTGCGCAACCAGGACGTGCCGTTCCTGCAGGCCATCTTCAAGGGCATTCAGGTACATACGGCGCCCGGAAACCCGCCTCAAGCCGCCTCCTGGGGGCATGCCCCACACTAGGAAAGAGACCCTGCCGCAGCTTGTGCAGCAGGGTCTTTCAGTTGGTGGGCGAGTCGATGCACTGGCGAGTGGCACAACCTGGGTTTTTTCTGTCTCAGCATATGGCCAACTCTTCTGGGCGACATTAACCACAAGCGTTTCAAGGGATGGTGGCTCTTTCTTGGCAACCCAGTCAGGCAGGTACTCTATGACCGTGCTGGCGGCCAGCACGATCGCCCTGACCGTCTCCTTTGTGACCTGGACGCTCATCTCCCCGCTTGCCTCGACGTTTCAGCAGATGTACGGGCTCACCAACCTGCAGACCAGCCTGGTGATCGCTGCCCCTGTTCTGCTCGGCTCCCTGGGCCGGATTCCCCTGGGCGCCATGACTGACCGGTACGGCGGTCGGCTGGTTTTTGCGGTCGTGTTGCTCCTCCAGGCGATTCCGCTCCTGCTGGCAGGTTTCAGCCGGGGCTACATCTCCCTGTTGATCGCCGCGATCCCCCTGGGGGTCGCGGGCGCCGCCTTCGCCGTGGGCATACCGCTGATCTCCCGGTGGTTTCCGCCGGAGCAGCATGGGCTGGCGCTGGGCATCTACGGCACGGGCAACATCGGGGCCGCCCTGGCAGCGCTGCTGGCGCCGCAGATTGCCGCTGCCTGGTCATGGCCATGGGTCTTTTTCACCTTTGTGCCGGTGGTGCTGGTCATGGGGGCGGTCTTCTACGCAACAGCCAGGGACGCCCCCAGGGCGCCCGGCAAGGCGCCGGGGGTCGGCCTTGCCTTGCGCCAGCCGCTGGCCTGGCTGCTCAGCTATTGGTACTTCGTCACCTTTGGCGGCTTTGTGGCGTTCGGCGGCTACCTGCCCAAGCTGTATACCGACCTGTACCAGCTGCCACGCGGGCAGGCGGGCACGCTGGCCTCGCTTTTCGTGCTGACCGCTACGGCCATGCGCCCGCTCGGCGGGTGGCTGTCCGACCGCATCGGGGGCAAACGGGCCATCAACCTTTCGCTCCTCGGTATTGCTGCCATGGCTGCACTGCTGACGCTTCAGCTGCCGCTGAACCCGTTCCGGCTGGTCCTGCTGGTGGCCGGCGTCTGCTTCGGCATTGGCAACGGCGCCGTCTTCAAGCTTGTTCCGCAGTTCTTCCCGACCATGACCGGCGCCCTCACCGGGCTGGTGGGCGCCATGGGCGGACTGGGCGGATTCTTCCCGCCCCTGGTGATGGGCGCGCTGCGCGACCGGCTGGGCACCTATACGCCCGCCTTCGCCCTGCTGGCGATTGCCGCGCTGGTCGGCTGGCTGTTGATCGATGCGCTTGAAGAGAAGCCAGCGCCCTGGAACCGCCCGCGGGAGCAGGAAGCCCTGCTCCGCCTGGAGCGCGCCTTCGCCAGCCGGGCCGCCATGAACGCCTTCATCGTGACCGGCGCGCTCCTGGTACTGGTCTACGTTGGCACCGATGCGCTGCACCACTTTGACCCTGCCCTTTACGGTTATGCGGTCGCCACGGCGGTCGCGATCATCGGCATGACCATCCGCCTGACCGCCTGGCTGATGCGCCCCGCTACTCGCATGCTCTCCCGCCGCGCCGTCGGGCAGCTATTTCGGCGGGTGATGAAGAAGCCGGGCGTGGGCAACCCCGTTCCCGCCGGCGTGGGCCGCTGGTTTGAGGGGCGCCGCCACCCGGGTGGCTATCTCGCAGCCCAGGACAACCTGCGCACGCCCATGAAGCTCCCCGCCGTCCGGGGCGCCGACCCGGGCCTGAAACCCGAAGGCGATGTTCACGCGGTTCCCGGCAGGCCCGGCCCGGCGGTGGCGGGGTCCACCCTGATCAACAACATCCTCCTGAACCGCTTCATCTTCCGCCGGGGCTGGTGGCGCGGCTTGCAGCACTTCCTGCTCATGTGGGGAATCCTGGGCTCGTTCGCCATCACCATTCCCCTCACGTTCGGCTGGCTGCACTTCGAGGCCGTGGGGGAGACCCACTACACGGTCGTGGCCTTCGGCATCTCGCTCTTCACCATGCCGGTGCACGGGCTGCTGGCGGGCCTGATTTACCACGGGCTCTCCACCTTTGCCGTCTTCACGCTGATCGGCGTCGTGATGATGATTCTGCGCCGGCTCCTGGACAAGGACGCCCGGGTAGACCAACGGGTGGAGTACGACCTGTTCCCGCTCTATCTGGTGCTGGCGGTTACCGTGACGGGGCTGTTCCTGACCGTCAGCCACGCATGGCTTGGCGGGTGGAACTATCCGACCATCTCCATCATCCACCAGATTACCGTGGTGATTCTGCTGCTCTACCTGCCATTCGGCAAGCTGTTCCACATTCCCATGCGGTCGCTGGCAGTTGCCGCCGACGTGTATCACGAGGTGGGCGCCCATGAGGGGCTGGCCGCGTGCGCCCGCTGTCAGAAAGCCTTTGCCACCCGGCAGCAACTGCGCGACGTGATCGCCGTGCTCAGGGAGTCCGGCATGTCCCTCATGGCGCCGGATGGCAAGACATACCTGGCCGAATACTGCCCCGAGTGCCGACGGGTGCTGCGCGGGCTGGTCTACAGCCGGCGGCCCCTGCGGGCGGAAGAGGCAGGGGCCTCGCTCCCGCTGATGCATGAGAATCCGGGAGGAGGGCCTGCGCTGCATGTTTGATCCCCATGTTGACCCGCAGTCCGGCGCATGGCCGGCCACCCACGGCCCCCTCCATCCGCTGCTGCGGCCCGGCGAGCGGTATACGGCCACACACTGCTGCTTCTGCGGCATGCAGTGCGGTATGCTGCTGCGGGTAAGCGATGAGTCGGGCAAAGTGGTGGGGGTGGAACCCCGCTACGACTGGCCTGTAAACGAGGGCCGGCTCTGCCCCAAGGGTGTGCTGGCCTACACGCAGCTGGACAACCCGGAAAGGCTGCTCCGCCCCCTGGTGCGCCGGGGCGGGCGCCTGGTCCAGGCCGGCTGGGAGGATGCGCTCGATGCCGTCGTCCGGGGCATCCGGTCGGTCCAGGAGAAGCACGGCAAGGACGCGTTCGCCGTCTATAGCGGCTCCTCCATGACCAACGAGAAGTGCTACCTGGCCGGCAAGTTTGCCCGCATCGCCATTGGCACCCGCCATATCGACTACAACGGCCGGCTCTGCATGTCATCGGCCGGCGCCGCCTACAACAAGGCGTTCGGCATTGACCGGCCAGGATGCTCCTGGACCGACATTCTGGAGACGGACGTGCTGCTGGTCTGCGGCTCCAACACCCCCGAGTGCCACCCTACCGGAATCACCTACCTGTGGAAGGCGCTGGACCGGGGCGCCCGTTTGATCGTCGTCGACCCGCGGGAGACTCACATCGCCAGGGCATCGCACCTGCACCTCAAGCTGCGCCCCGGCACCGATGCCGCCCTCTACATGTCCATGCTCCATGTGCTGATCGAAGAGAATCTGATCGACAAGGAGTATATCGAGGGGCACGTAAACGGCTTTGCCGAGACCGCTGCCGCCGTTCGGGAGATGCCGCCAGGCAAAGCAGCCGAAATCACGGGCCTGACCGACAGTGAGATTGTGCAGGCAGCCCGGTGGTACGGCAAGGCCGCCAAGGCGATGATTCTGCACGCCCGCGGCGTCGAACACCACGCCCACGGCACCGACAATGTGCTGTGCCTCATCAACCTCGCACTGGCTACCAGCAAGGTCGGCAAGCCAGGCTCGGGCTGCATGACGCTGACCGGGCAGGGGAATGGCCAGGGCGGCCGGGAGCATGGTCAGAAGGCCGACCAGCTGCCGGGCTACCGGAAAATCTACGACCCGGCGGCCCGGGCCCACGTGGCCGGCGTCTGGGGCGTTCCGGAGGAGTGGCTCCCCGGGGCGGGCTACTCCGCCGTGGAAATTTATGAGGCCATGGACCGGGGAGAGATCCGGGGCCTGTACCTCATGTGCTCCAATCCCATGGTCAGCCTGCCGTCCATCAACCGGGTGGAGAACTCGCTCAAGCGGCTGGAGTTCTTCGCCTGTGCTGACTTCTTCCTGAGTGAGACGGCCCGGTACGCCGACGTGGTGCTGCCCGTGGCCATGTGGGCCGAGGACGAAGGGACCACGACGAATACCGAGGGGCGCGTCATCAAGCACAACAAGGCGGCTGAGCCCCCGCCCGACATTCCGACGGACTGGCAGCTCATGTGCGAAATCGCCCGGCGCCTGGGCCGGGGCGACTACTTCAACTACACCGAGCCCCGGCAGATCTTTGATGAACTGCGCCGGGCGAGCCAGGGCGGCATTGCCGACTACTATGGCATCACCTACGAGAAAATCGCTGCGCAGAAAGGTGTTTTCTGGCCCTGCCCCAGCCTCGACCATCCCGGCACGCCGCTCCTCTTTCAGGACGGGCAATTCTACACGGCAGACCGCCGGGCGATCATGCATCCCGTGACCTACATTCCGCCGGTGGAGGAGCCGGATGCGGAGTACCCGCTCCGCTACACCACGGGCCGGGTGGTTTACCACTACCTGAGCGGGAACCAGACCCGGCGCATTCCGATGCTGCGCGACCTGGCGCCGGACCCCTACTGCGAAATCCACCCGGTCACCGCGCGCCAGTATGGCATCAAGCCGGGCGACTGGGTCCGGGCGGAAAGCCGGCGCGGCAAAGTCGTGCTGCAGGCCCAGGTGACCGAGGTGACCCGGCCCGATACGGTCTTCATTCCCTACCACTGGGGCGATGACGTGGCTGCCAACCTCCTGACCGTGCAGGCGCTGGACCCGCACTCAAAAATGCCCGAGCTGAAAGCTGCAGCGGTGCGAATCGCCAAAACCGAGGCGCCACATGCTTCCGAGCAGCGGGTCGTTCCCTATGACGGCAAAGAAGGGGGTGCGGGACTTGCCACAGGTGATGTGTCTTGACTACGCCCGCTGCATCGGCTGCCATGCCTGCGAGGCGGCCTGCCGGGAGTGCGGCGACCACGGCCAGATCGGCCGGGCCTACGTGGACCTGATCCGGGCGGATGAGTCGCTGCAGACCAACCCGACCCTCTGCATGCACTGCAAGGACCCCGCCTGTGCCCGGTCGTGCCCGACCCAGGCCATTACCGTGGCCCCCGACGGGACGGTGCTCTCCGCCCAGAAGGAGCGGTGCATTGCCTGCGCCAACTGCACCTACGCCTGTCCGTTCGGCATTCCCATGATCGACACCAACGCAAAAATGATGGTGAAGTGCGACAACTGCTACGAGCGGACCATCCGGAGCCTGCCGCCCATGTGCGCCTCGGTCTGCCCCACCCAGGCGATCCGGTTCGTGGAGATCGGCGAAGATGCACCGTACCTGGGCGGCCGCCGGCTGGAGAACCGGTTCCTCTTCGGCGAGACCGTGGTGGAGACGAACACCTACATCGCCCTCGGCGCCGACACCGGATACTTCCGGGGCTCGCACGGCGAGCTGTATGAGGCACCGAACACCGGGCTGCCGCCCGCAGCCGGGCTTGGCTACCCCGAGGTTTCAGGCTCTCTGGGCTTCCGGCCGTGGAAGCCGGAGAGCGAAAGTAGCAAGGAGGCTGGATGAGCGATGCTCCGACAGGTCTACCGGCGAATGGTTACGGTCATCCATCGGGACGAGGAGCACCGTCTCAATCGCCGCGCCTTTATCCACATATTGTTCCTGGCTTCGGCGGCCATGGGGCTGGCTTCGGTGCCCCTGGCCACCCTCGCCCGGTGGAGCCAGCGGTCCGGGCCGAAAAAGGCACCCGAGCGGACCGGTACGCCCATCGCCAAGGTAGCCGACCTGCCGCGCGGCGAATCGCTCAACTTCAACTGGCCCACCGAGAAAGACCCGGCGATGCTGCTGCACCTGCCGGAGGGCGGCTTTGTGGCGTACGACCGACGCTGCACCCACTTGCTCTGTCCCGTCCTTTGGGATAAGCAGATGGATCATCTGGTCTGCCCCTGCCACGACGGGCACTTCAACGCCCGGACGGGCGACGTGCTCTTCGGGCCGCCCCGGCGCCCGCTGCCCCGTATTGAGCTGGCGGTCAGCAACGGCGTCATCTATGCCCTGGGGGGCAACCCACGGGGGGTGAAGACCGATGGCGCCTGAAGCAGGCCATCCGAAAGCCGCGCCTGAGATCTGGCCGGTCATCGCTATGGGAGCGATTCTGGCCGCACAGGTCGGGCTGCTGCAGGTGGCAGTCAACCGGCTCGCCTGGGGCATGTATGCGCAAGTGCTCGCGCCTGCTGCCGCCACGCTGGGTCTGAGCCTCGCATCCTGGTTCCTCTACCGGCATCTGGACCGGGAGCGGCTGTAGCCAGTACCTGTAAGAAGCGCAAGGAAGGGTGACTTTGCTTCCGGCAAGTCGAACGCATCGACCAGACTGCTCGACGGCGGACTGCGCTACCTGAAGCACATGTAGTTCAAACTCATGTATGTCGGCTCTTCTACGAAGTCGGGCTCTCACCGCGCAGAATTCGCACACGTTACAGATGATCCTTGCGCATTGTGATTGGAGATGCAGCATTGTGCGCGCATGTGTTCACATTGTTCACATGGCAACACTGAAGACGCTGGGGTGTCAACACATGTGGAAATCTTGGTGGGAGCCGGTTTCCTCCAAGAGTACCGAATTACTGCGCCATAGCTTGGTTGCTCATGAGTGTGCAAGTCTGTTTGCAGTCGTGTTTGGTTATGCACAGAATGGGGTATGGCGAGCGGAATTGCACATAACTGCGAAATCCAGGCGAAAATGATCATCGGTCCGCTCAGAGTGACAGAAAAAAAGCACGACCCCGGGGTCTCCGATCAGTGGCTTGACAGAAGTAAGCACTTCGATCATGCTGGAGTCGATATTTGGAGAGTTTGTGCCTGGTGAGGTGTCAAAATGCTGGCAGCGGAACGTAAGCTTCGGATTGTTGACCTAGTAAGACAGAAGCGGGTCATGAGCGTCACGGACCTGGCGAAGGAGTTTCAGGTCTCCGAAGCCACGGTTCGCAGAGACTTGGCGGATATCGAAACCGAAGGCCTGTTGCGGCGAACCCGGGGTGGCGTCGTTGTTGACCGGGGAGCCAACATTGAACCGTCCTTCGTTCAGCGCTCCGAACAGCAAGTTGAGCAGAAAATGCGCATTGGCGCCAGAGCGGCATCGCTGGTGGAAGACGGCGACCACATCATTCTTGATTCTGGCACGACCACGCTCTATATTGCGCGCAATCTGGTCAATCGCTCAAACGTCACGGTGGTGACCAACGACATCAACGTGGCAGCGGAGCTGCGCGACGCCCCGGGCGTCACCGTGCTGGTGGCCGGCGGCGTGCTGTTCAAGTCCAGCTTCATGTTGAACGGGTACTTTACGGATGCGATGATCAGGTCGGTGCATGTGCAAAAGGCGTTCGTTGCTGCGCCGGCCATCCATCCGAAGTATGGCATTACCCACGGACTCGCCGAACTTGTGCCCGCCAAGCAGGCGATGATCGAAGCGGCGCAGGAAGTCATTGCAGTCATGGACGACACCAAACTGGGTAAGCTAACCCTCCACTCCGTGGCACCAATCAGTGCAATCCACACCCTGATTACCGGCGTGGAAGCCTCGGAATCGCACGTGCGCCAGTTCCGGGAATCGGGCGTAATTGTAATGACCGTGTAGGCGAACCAGAAGGCCCTCCGCAGGCCGCCTCACCAGCCTGTGGAGGGCCCTTCTTTGCTGCGGGGCCGCCTTTAGCGCAGCGAGTTCATTTCGATGTACACCTGGTTGTCGATATCTTCCGAGATGCCCGCCCGGTTGGTCGCTGTTTCCGCCTCTGTAACGTTGGCGGGGGCGAGGTCCTCCGCGGCTTCTTCCTGCTGGGCGCCCGGCTGCAGCGGGTTCGTTCCTTCGATCATATCCATCACCTCCGCTATGGACATAGCGTTGGCAATGGTATGCCAAAACATGCCGCGGGCCGCCAACGGCAGGGGCCACCCGCAGCGGCAGTGCCGAGCGAATCATCCGAACAATGGGTACAAAGAGCTTGTCCGGATGGTGGATTGCTTCCGCCGGTCTGGCTCGGCTACCGTTGGTCTTGGGTGGTCAAAACCAGGGATACAGGTGGTGTCGCTGTGGTCCAGGAGAGAACCCCTCCTGAGAGATGCGTCTCATGCCCGGTGCGTGCCCACGGCGCCCCGTTCTGCTGGCGCGATCTGCAAGCGCAATTGGCGCTGCTGGGCGCCTCCGGAGTCGTGCGGCGCCTTGCGCCCGGCGAGATCCTCTACCGGCAGGGAGACCAGGCCGATGGCTGGTGGATTGTCCGGCGCGGGCAGGTGCTGGAGTACATGGTCGACCTGGCGGGGCGGGAGCAGATCATACGCCTGGCCCCTGCCGGAAGCGTGTGCGGCCTGTGCGGGCTGGGGTCGGTCGCTCCGCACTGGGCCGGCGCCCGGGCCGGGCGCCGGGGCGCCGACACGTGCTACGTGCCGCGCGAGGAAGGGCGGCGCCTGGCTGAAGCGAGCCCCGCCATCGTATTCGCCCTCCTTGCGGGTATGGCGGAGGAGATTCGATTCGCCTACCACAAGCTGCACGGCCTGTGCATGCTCCCGGCCCGGGCGGCGATCGCATACATATTGCTGTCGACTACCGAATGTACCGCCGAAGGCCGTTCCGTCATCACGCTCTCGCGCAGCGAAATCGCCTCCATGGTTGGCGTAGCCGTCGAGACCGTGGTGCGCATCCTCAACGAGTTCCGGGCCAGGGGGTTGATCGAGGACACAGGGCACCATCAGATCGGGCTCTGTGACCCTTGTAGACTACATGCCATCTCCGAAGGTCTAGACAGCGAATAGTCCCTCTCTTTGATGTTCATCAATGATTCACTGCAAACCGGCTGCCATACTGAGGATGGCAGCCGGTTCGTGCATGGGGTCTCGTGCCCTATTTCACAAGCGCGGGCCGGTGAGTCTTAAGCGGGAGGGATCGCGGTGAATCTGTTCGACAAGGCCACGCTCCTCGTTACCGGGCTGACAGCTATCTTCATGGTCTGGCGGTTCTACCAGGACCTGCAGGCCGGCAATCGTCCGTCCCACTCCGCCCTGTACTATATTGCGTCATTCTCCGTCCTCCTGGTCTCTGGCCTGCTCCTGATCGCCCTGGGCTACGGCATTCTTGAGAACCGCATGGTGGTGGTCGTTGCCAGCCTGATCCCCGTTGCCCTCTCCCTGGGGCTGGTCACCGAGTATGCGCCTTCCTACGCAAAAGCTTATACCGTATTCGCTGTGCTCGGCCTGGCGGCGCTGGCCGTGACCCGCTTCGTCGGACCCCGGAGCCTGTCGATCGTCACCCTGATCATCGTCCACGGCGTGGCGGGTCTGATCATCTTTGGCCTGCCGCTCTGGCTCAGCTTCAAGGATCTTGCCCCGCGGGCCTTCGGCTGGGTCGGCGTCGGCGGCGCCCTGATCGGCATTGGCGGCATCGCCCTGGCCTTCCTCAAGGCTGGAAAGCCCATTTTGCCCGCCAGTTTCATCATGCTGATCCTGGCGCCCTTGCTCCTGCTTATGACGGCCAGTTTCGCGTTCGGTTTCCTGAACAGCGCCCGGCGGTAATTTGGGAGGCTGATGCTATGCGGTCATTTGCGGATCGGCTTCGCTACCTCTTCACATCCACCAGGGGACTGGTGCTGCTGGCCATTGGCCTGGTGGCCCTCGTGACGGCCGTTTGGAGCAGCCTGTCCGGCCCCATGGTTGAGTGGGGCGTTAAGGATTTCGTGGTGCGGACCCTGGGCATGCGGCTGGTTGAGGCCGAACGCGAGGGCCGGATCATCAGCCTGTACCACTCAATCGCCTTTGCAGTGGTCGCCGTACTTGTCTACCTGATGACCCATTGCATCCCCATGTCGGTCAACCAGCGGGCGAACATCAACGGGACGATAACGGTGGGCTACATGCTGGCCATGTTCTCGGGCCTCGTTTTCGGGTACTTCGGCCACAACTGGGTCTTCCACGGCCTGTTCCTGGTGGGGCAAGGGATCATCTTCTACGCCGGCTGCCTGCTTGCGGTCGCCCTGTGGCCGTGGGGGAAAGCCTTCCGCCAGAAAGACCCGGCCTATTCCCGCACGCGGGGGCAGGTGGACCTGGAACGGATGGCGTTCTTCGTCATGGCGCTCTCCACCCTGGGGTCGGCAGCCCTTGGCGGCATCTCGGGCGCCTTCTTCGGCAACGGGTTCCAGTCATTTTTGGCTGAAGACATGGTGCGGGAGCCGGTCAAGAACCTGCTCCAGAAGGCCGTCATTGGCCACCTGCACATCATGCTCACCCTGATCGCCATTGCCACGGCGCTGGTGATCGGGCGCTGGTTCGACTTCAAGGGCATCTGCCACAAAATCGCCATGCCGCTCATGGTGTTCGGTACGGTCGTCATTACGCTGGGCGCCTGGTCCGTGGTGGTGACGCCGCACGCCCATACCATCATTTACGTCGGTTCGGTCTTCGTGATGCTGGCGGCCCTGATGCTGGTGATTTTCGGCTGGGGCAAGCTGATTCGGGAGCGCACGGCCGAGCAGGGTCTGCAGAAGCCTACGCTCGGGCAAAAACTGAGGGCGCTGCTTCACGACCCCCTCCGGTTCGGCGCCCTCTGGCAAATGGTCTACATGAACTTCGTGGTCAGCGGCGTCGGGATTTTCATGGCGGTGAAGCTGGATGAGATCTTCCGGGTGTGGCCGCACCGGGAAGAGCGCATCACCCTGACCGGGCACTGGCACGCGCTGTCGGCACTGACGGCGACCATCCTGCTGTGCTACTTTGCCGACATGATGGGACTGCAAGGCCGGGCCCGCCGCTGGTTTGGCTGGGTGCTGATTCTCGCTTCGGACATGGCGTTCGCCGGGGCGACCATCTTCTCCATGAAGCGCCTGTTTGTGACGGAGTACGGTCAGCAGGGCGTGGTGAACTGGACCATGCTGGCCATCGATTTCGGTCTGGGCGCCGTGCTGGTGGTGCTGGCGATCTTCCTGCTATGGCGGCTCGCCGACCTTTTCCGGCGCAATGGCCGTTGGACAGCCGAGGCGGATGAGGAGGTGGCTGCCCGATGAAGCGGAGGCTGATGAAGCCCGTGGTGGCCCTTCTGCTTGGCGCTGCGCTCGCCGGGTGCAGCGTGGAGCCGTCGGCCCCGCCCGGTCTGACCCAGTATGCGAAGGCGGGTGCGGACGCCGGGGCGTGGGCGCGGATTCCCGCCGGCCCGTTCAAAATGGGCCGTGACGCAGTGGAGACGGGGATCGCGCAGGAGTACGAAATCATGGTTACGCCGGTGACCAACGCCCAGTACGCCGGCTACCTCAGCCGGGCGCTGAAAGCCGGCAGCATCCGGTTCGACGGAAACACGGCGGTGGGGGGGTATCCGGGTGATACCTTCCGGGGCGCCAAGCACGAGAAGGAGTATAAGGCCGGCGACTATCCGCTCATGACCTTTGGCGATCCCGCCAGCCGCATTGAGCGCAACGGCGATAGCTTTACGGTGAAGCCGGGCTATGCGGATCATCCCGTGACCACCGTTACCTGGTTCGGGGCCAGAGCTTACTGTGAGACGCTCGGCGGACGGCTGCCCACCGAAGCCGAATGGGAGAAGGCCGCCCGCGGGACGGATGAGCGCCCGTACCCCTGGGGTGACGGCATCACCGGCGTCCGCGCCAACTACTACCACAGCAAGGATCCTTTCGAGACCAGCGGAGGCTACAGCGACACCACGCCGGTGGGCTTCTACAACGGCGGGCGCTACGGGGACTTCCAGACGCAGCCCGCGGCCAGCCCGTATGGCGTGTACGACATGGCCGGCAACGTCGCCCAATGGACGGCCGATGTCTACCCCATGACCCACTACCGGTTTATGCGGGGCGGGAGCAAGGCCAACTATGGCTATGACCTGCGCGTCTGGAGCCGGAACAGCGCGGAACCGGAATATGCCAGCCCCAACGTTGGTTTCCGGTGCGTAAGGTCCCCCGGAAAGTAGGTGACGCCGCATGCTGCAGCGCCTGAGCGATTTCTGGGCCCTGATCAAGTGCAAGCAGACGCTCCTGCTGCTCTTCACCGGACTGGTCGGGTATGCCAGCGGACTGAACGCCCCAACCGACCCGGCAGCGTATGCCGGGCTGCTCGGGAGCCTGTTCTTGGCGGTAGGCGGAACGACGGCACTGAACATGGCGTATGACCGCGATATTGATGCGGTGATGGACCGGACCCGGCGGCGCCCCCTGGCCTCCGGCAGGCTGAGTCCGGCGGCGGCGCTGCTGCCGGGTGTCGCCATGAGCGCGGTGGGCCTCGGGTGGGCGTTCCTGCTCGACCCCCTTTTCGGCCTGGTGGTGCTGACCGGGTGGGTACTCGATCTGGTCGTTTACACCATGTGGCTGAAGCGCAGAACGCCCTGGTCGGTGATCTGGGGCGGACTCTCCGGCGGAATGCCTGTCCTGGCGGGGCGGGTGCTGGCGACGGGCCAGGTCGAGGCCATCGGGCTCCTGCTGGCCCTGGCGGTCCTGCTGTGGATTCCCACACACATCCTGACGTTTAGCATGAAGCATGCGGACGATTACGCCAGGGCGCGCGTACCCGTGTTTCCGAATGTGTACGGACTCAGGGCGACGCAGGTGATTATCAGCCTCTCCACGGTACTCGCCGCCGTTACAATGGCCGGCATTACCTGGAGCCTGGTGGAACATTGGGGCCCCCTGACGTTTGCCGTGGCGCTGGCCTTGGTGCTGGTCGGTCTGGGCGCCAACGCGATGGTCCGCCCGTCCGTTCAGGTAAACTACCGGCTTTTCAAGTTCGCATCACTCTACATGGTTGCAGCGATGGCGCTTCTGCTTGTATAGGCCCGCGGTGATTGAAACACCCCTCGCTTCGTCAGTGCGTGACGCAGCCTGAAGAAACTTGGCGACGTCATCAGAATCCTCAAGGAGCGAATGGATCAGGGTAAACGGTACGGAAGGGTACGTCGAGCTCCTGTGAAGCCGCGAAGAGGCCCCCCACTGGCTTTCCTTGTCGTGGGGGGCCGTGTTTTGGTTACAGTGGCTCCACCAGTTGTGAATAGCGATTGAAAAACGACGAAATGCACAGCAGGCCCAGAATCATGCTGGTGACGGCGGCAGCAGCCGCCAGCGAGTACATGATCAAGATCTGGTACTTGACCGCCTCAACTGGGCTGGCGCCCGCGAGAATCTGGCCGGTCATCATGCCGGGAAGCTGCACCAACCCGACAGTTTTCAGGGCGTCGATGCTTGGAATCATTGAGGCCTTCACCGCGGACTTCACTGCCGTGCTGGCAGTTTGACGCGGGGTTGCGCCAAGGGAGAAGAGTACTTCAATCTCACCCCGGCGAGCCGCAACTTCAGCATGGAACCGATTGAGCAGCAGCCCGGCGTTCACCATGGCATTGCCAATGACCATGCCGCTGATCGGAATCAGGTATTGGGCAGTCGGCGGGATAATCCGCAGCGCCACCATCAGCCCGACGGTGGCAGCCTCGGCCAGAGCGATGGCCCCGAAGACCCGCCACTGGATCCCGGGGATGCCGCTGCCTCTCTTAGCGGCATTCAGAGCCGCCACGACCAACATGACCGTCAACATGGCCACCACGCCTGTATTCCTGCTCATGCTCGCACAACACCGAATATGCCTATTTGTACCCATCGGAAACAAGGCTTTTTCAATCTACCTTCTTCCGATAAGCGGGCACTATTCTGAGAGTATGCACCGCAGAGGGGGGAATGCTCTGCAAAGCATCATTGAAGCCAATCGGCCGCTAATCTACTTTGCCTATGGTCTAGTCTTTTTTCTGACTGGGTGGACGATCTGGTTCCAGCACCGCCAGGCGAGCAGCCTCCGGCTGGACCGGAGCCTGCCGTTCCTCGCCGCATTTGGCGTCCTGCACGGGTTCGGTGAGTGGGGGCACGTCTTCATCCCCATCCAGTCGCAGTTTGTGGGGCCCGGGATGATACAAGCCCTTAATGTGATCCATCAGTTCTTGTTTTCGGCCTCGTTCCTGGCGCTGTTCCTGTTTGGCTCCTACCTGATGAGCGACAGCCGGGAACGGCTTTCTTGGCTACCGGTGCTGCCATTGGTACTGTTCGGCTACTGGTGCGCCAGATTTCTCCTCTACGAGGCAGCCATGGCCCCGATGGACGACCTGGCCTGGGCTCACTATTCGGAAGCGTGGGGGCGGTACCTCCTTGCTTTCCCGGGGGCTCTCACTTCCGCCGTCGGTCTGCATATGCAGGTTCGCCAGTTCCGGGAAGCCGGCTTCCCACGGCTTGTCCCCGACCTGCGCGGCGCCAGCGTTGCCATGGCCGGCTATTCCGTCTTTGCCGGGCTGCTGGTCCCGCAGGCGGGTTTTTTTCCCGCCAACATTCTCAACCGCGAACTGCTCCTGCAAATGGGCATGCCGGTACCCATCCCGCGGATGGTCTGCTCGGCATTCATCGCTTTCTTCATGCTTCGGACGCTGCGCGTTTTCAACGCTGAGATGCAGTCACGATTGGAAAACGCCGAAGCGGTCAGAGCCGCGGCAGAGGAGCGGGACCGCCTTGGCCGGGAACTGCACGATGGGATCCTCCAGTCGATTTATGCCGCAGGGCTGGGCCTCCAGGCGGTCCGGCGCCGAATGTCGGCTGATCCCGAAGAAGCCGGGCGGCGGGTCGACTTGACCCTGGAGCGCCTCGGCAAGATCATCGACGAAATTCGAGCGTACATCAGCGATCTCGACGGGCGACGGCTGCCCTGCGGCGGTTTGCGAGACAGCATCGCACAGCGGGTGACCGATTTCCAGAACACATACGGGATCGCGGTCGACTGGACCGTCGAGGGCCTGCCTTCTGATCTGGTGGATCAGGAACTGACCGAGCAGATGGTCGGCATTCTCCGGGAGGCGCTGTCCAACGCGGGGCGCCACAGCCGTGCCCACACCGTCCGGGTGCTAGTACGCGAGCAGGATAACCACATCTCCCTGACGGTCGCCGATGACGGAAAGGGGTTTGAGGTCAGTGAGGCGCTTACCCGGGAGGGACACTACGGCCTGCGAATTCTGTACCGGAGGGCCCAGATGGCAGGGGGCGAGATCCGGATCCTTTCGCAGCCGGGCCAGGGAACTCAGGTGCAGGCAATCTTGCCACGAAAGAGGGGAGCATAGTGCCCATGGAGGGACAGCACCCGACACGCGTTCTCATCGCCGATGACCACGCCATTGTTCGGTATGGGATGCGGGAGCTGATTTCGGCAGAACCCGACTACGCGGTGGTCGGCGAGGCCGCTTCCGGGCGTGAAGCAGTCCGCCTGGCCGAGCAACACCGACCGGATATCGTCATCATGGATGTGCGCATGCCCGACGGCGACGGCATTGACGCCTGCCGCCAGATTCGAAGCGCCCGCCCTGAGACACGGGTGCTCTTTCTGACCTCCTTCAACGATGATGAGTCTGTGATGGGGGCGATTCTGGCCGGGGCTTCCGGCTTCTTGCTCAAGCAACTGGGAACCGATACGCTCATTGAGGCGCTGGACACCATCTCCCGGGGCGGATCCATGCTGGACCCCGCCGTCACCGGGCGGGTCCTGGCCCAGATGCAGTCCCTGGCGCGGGGAAATACCGGGGGCGGGCTCTCGCCGCAGGAAGATCGCATCCTGTTTCTGATCGGTCAGGGCAAGACCAACCGGGAGATTGCCGAGGAGCTGGGACTGAGCGTCAACACCGTACGCAACTATGTGGCGAGCATTTTTAGCAAGCTCGGCTTTGCGACCAGGTCGCAGGCAGCTGCCTACGTGGCACGGCAGATGCCGCCGAAGGGTGACTGAGTACCAGTACAGGTATACCAGTACGGCTATTTCGATTAGCGAAGGGCGGAGGCCGCTGTCACAGCGGTCTACGCCCTTTGTGACTATCTGTCCGGTGTCATGAAATCCATACGTACAGATTGCAGTACGCCTGCTTCTAACGGCTGAAGACCTCGCTGCACTACGATGAGTGTGGACTGAACCATCCATCGAAGCTCATCTACGCAGAGGAGGTCCGGTATGAGCCAAGAGCAGACGCCACGCTACGGCATGGTGATCGACCTGCGCCAGTGCATTGGCTGTTACGCCTGCACGGTCTCGTGCAAGTCGGAAAATCAGGTGCCCCTGGGAGTGTTCCGCACCTGGGTCAAAGAGGTCGAAGTCGGCGCCTTCCCTAACGTGAGCCGCCACTTTCTCCCCTGGCTCTGTAATCAGTGCGAGGATCCGGTCTGCGTCCGCAATTGCCCCGTCGGTGCCACGTACAAGCGGGCGGATGGCATCACCGTCATCGCCCAGGATGAGTGCATCGGCTGTCGCTACTGCATCGCCTCCTGTCCGTACGGCGCCCGGTTTATCAACCCCGAGACAAACACGGCCAGCAAGTGTGATTTCTGCGTCCACCGGGTTGAACAGGGACTGGTCCCGTCCTGCGTCAACACCTGCGTCGGCAGGGCCCGGGTCTTCGGGGATCTGAATGACCCCGAAAGCGAGATCAGCAAGCTGATCGCCCGTACGCCTACCCAGGTCCTGAAGCCCGAGGCCGGCACCGAACCGCGGGTGTTCTACATCGGAGCCGATACCCGTGTCATGACAGGGGGGACGAACCAGTGATCACAACCCGCGTCGTTTCCAATCTGCTCAATGAGCACCCTTTCGGCTGGATTATCGTGGGGTACTTCCTGGCCGCGGCCATCGGCTCCGGCTTGATGATCTTCACCATGGTGGTCCACCTGTTCCGCCTGAGCAAGTTTGACCGCCTGGCCCGGATTACGGCTTTCCTCACACCTGTTTTCGCCGGATTGATGGGACTGACGCTGATTCTGGAACTGGCCCAGCCCACTCGGTTCTGGCGGGTGATGTTCAACTTTAACCCGACTTCGCCCATTTCCTGGGGTGCATGGATACTCAATCTGTTCGGGCTGCTTGCCGTCCTTTACGCCTACGCTGAGTGGAAGGGTATTACCTCCTGGAAGCGCCCCCTGGCTGTCGCCGGCGTACCCGCGGCAATCCTCCTGCCGATGTACACCTCGTTCGAACTGCTCATGACCCGCTCCAGCCCCCTCTGGACCAGCGCTCTGCTGCCAGTCATGTACCTGCTCTCTGCCGTTCTGGCCGGAACGGCGGTGGTTATTCTGATCAGCGCGCTGACCCGCCCCAATTCGACCGCGGAGGTCTCCTTCACCCTCGGCCGCGTTGGCAGTCATCTGCTGGTCTACGGGCTGGCCCTGGTGATCGTGCAGGTGTTGGTGCTGCTGAGCCGGTCGCCCCAGGCCGTGGCAATCGGCAAGAACCTCGTTGCCGGCGCTTACAGCGGCAGCTTCTGGGGGTTGGTGGTAGGTGGCGGCACCCTGGTCCCCATCGCTCTGCTGTATCTCCCCGCTACCGGGAAGACGCGGGCCGGACAGATCGTCGCCAGCCTTCTGATTCTAGTGGGCCTGTTCAGCCAACGGGCGTTGGAGATCTTCGCCGGCATGGACTTCCCGCAGTAAGCGAAAGGAGGGACGCACACTATGTCACTGAACCGCCGCCAGTTCCTCCAACTGGGCGCCGCCACCGGTGCCCTGGCCTACCTCGGAGGACGGACCATTTATGCCAAGGAGCTCGACAAGGGAGGCCGCAGCCCCTCCGCAACTGGCAAGGCACGCCAGGCGATACCCAGCTCCTGTTTCCAGTGCACCACCGTCTGCGGCATTATCGGTTTCGTGGAAGACGGTCGCCTGGTGAAGATTGAGGGCAACCCCGCTCACCCCAATAACAAGGGCCTGATTTGCGCCAAGGGCCAGGCCGGTGTCAACCAACTGTACGATGCCCAGCGGGTGCTCTACCCGATGAAGCAAACGAAAGAGCGAGGCGACAGGACGGGTTGGAAGCGCATCTCCTGGGATGAGGCGCTGGACGAGGTTGCCGGTCGCCTGAAGAAGCTCCGGGAGGAAGGCCGCCCTGAGCAGTTTGTGGTCATTCCGGGCCGGGACCGGACTAACGGCTATTTGAACTTGTTCACCCAGGCATATGGTACACCCAACCAGTTCGGACGGGGCGGCACCTGCTCTAACTCCAAGAAGGAAGGCTTCGAGGAGGCCTTTGGCTACGAAAGCCACGTGGCGCACATCACCGAGAGCCGGTATGCCCTGAACTTTGGCTGCGGCGTCCTGGAGTCCACCGGCGTCTTTGTCCCCAATGCCCAGCGGGCGATCAAGGCCATCAGCTCCGGGCAGTGCCACTTTGTCACCTTTGACCCGCGCCTTTCCAATACCGCTGCCAAGTCCTCCGAGTGGATTTCGGTCAAGCCGGCCTCCGACCTGGCCGTCGCATTGGCGATGCACTACGTGATCATCAAGGAGAATCTGGTCGATCCCAAGATGGTCAAGTGGTTTAACTACCCCCTCGACAAGTACCTGGCGCACCTGGAGAAGGAAGGGTACACCCCCGAATGGGCGGAGAAGATGTCTGGCGTTCCGGCGGCCACCATCACCCGGATTGCCCGGGAGTGGGCCACCATCAAGCCGGGTACACTCTACGCCTATAAGGGCATCGGCACGCATTACAACGGCGCCATGACCGCCAAGGCGATCCTGCTGCTGGCCGCGCTGGTCGGCAACCTGAACGTCCCCGGCGGCGTGCTGTACAACAACAAGCCGAACTTCAAGTACCCCAAGACCCCACCGGCGCTAACCAAGAAGAAGAGCGCCGTGGGCAAGAGCGGCCCTACCTCCAAGGATGCTTCCACCCAGATTCTGAAGCTGTATGCTGAGGGCAAGGACAAAATCGACACCTTCATGACCTTCGTCCATAACCCGGTCTATGTGCTGGGAGATGCCCAACTGCACATCAACATCCTCAAGGACCGGACGAAGATTCCCTACTTTGTGGCCCTCGACACCTTCTTCAGCGAGTCTGCAGCCCTGGCGGACATCATTCTGCCGGACACCACCTACCTTGAGCGCTGGGACCCCGAAACCCACTACCCCTTGGATGCCAAGGCGTGGGTCGCCATCCGGCAGCCGATTGTCAAGCCCATGGGCGAATCGATGCCGGAACGCCAGATCCTGCAGGAATTGGCCAAGCGCATTGGCGGCGGCATGGAGCAGTTCTTCAACGACCATACCGAGGAGTCCATGATCGCGGCCAACGTTAAAGACTGCCTGCCGGGCTTCGAGGCCTGGGGCGGGTTCGAGAAGCTGAAGCAGGTCGGTGCTTACTACAACCCCGATGAGAAGCCCCCGCAGTTCGGATATGCCGACAAGGAAGTCACCGACCTCAAGGATACCGAGGTGGACGAAAAAACCAACCTGGTCTATAAGCTCAAGGACGGCAAGCGCGGCGACGCGATCGGCATCAAGCTGTCGGATGGCAAGGTCTATAAGGGTTGGAAGACCAAGCACAAGATGATCGGGCTCTGGAGCCAGCGGTGGGCCGACGCCAACCAGCCCGGACTCCCCACATGGATCCCCAGCCCAAAGACCACCAACCTGAAGCCAGATGAACTGGTGCTGATCCAATACAAGTTCCCGACCCTGGCCCACAGCCGCACGTCGAACTGCAAATGGCTCAGCGAGATCACGCACGACAACCCGATCTGGATCAATCCCGCCACCGCGGCCAAATACGGCCTCAAGGAAGGCGACAAAATCAAGATCAAGTCCAAGGTGAATGAGAAGGTAGCCAACATCCGGATCACAGAGGGCATTCGCCCGGATACCCTGGCGTCCGGCTGGGGGCCCGGCCACTGGGAGTACGGCGCCTTCGCCACAGCCGGAAAGAGCCTGACCGATCCCACCGGCAAGGCGATCGGCGGTGAACTGCAGAAGGCCGATCGCGACTACGGACGCATCTGGTGGACGGAAAACGGCACCCTTTCCAACTGGTGGCCGGAGATCCTGACCGACCCGATTGGCGGCGGGCAGGAGTGGGCAACGCCGGTTACCATCAGCAAGGCATAAGCGGCAGACAGGGGATCGGCTCAGTCCGGTCCCCTTTTTCGCAACAAAGGAGGACAGAGCCATGGAAGAGATGATGCTGGAAGCGCAAGCCCGTAGCCACGTTTACGGCCTCTTGGCCCGCATCACCCGCGCTGAGATTGACGCCGAATTCCTGGTGGAAATGCGCAAACCTGAAGTGCTCGAAGGCCTCTACGCCAGCGGCGTGTCGCTGAAATGCTTCCGCCGGGCCGACGATGAAGCCTTTCTCGAGGAACTTGCGACGGCTTACACCTACCTCTTTTTGCTGACCATCAACCCGCATGAGTCGATTCAGCGCGGCGAGGGGCGCCTTTGGGGGAATCACACCGTCGCGGCCCGGGATTTCCTCGCGGAAATCGGACTTGAGCCCATACACGAAAAAAGCCTCCTCCCTGACCACGTGTCTGTAGAGTTGGAAGTCATGCAGCACTTGACGGCTGAGGAGGCGGCCCGGGAAGCCGCCGGCGATGAAACGGGCGCCGCCCGCTACCGCAGCCTCCAGCACAGGTTCTTCCGGGAGCACGCAGGGGCATGGATTCCGGACTTCTTCACATCGGCCTGGGAGCGGAGCAACCATGAGTTCTATGGCCAACTTTGCGACCTTGGTTTCCGGTTTCTGACCGCCGAAGGTCAGGATCTCCTTCACCCAACTTGCGGCTGATGGCGCCCTGAAAGGTAACCCCGGCTGTACCACTTCTGCGGTGGTGCAGCCGGGGATTTCTGTGGTAGGAGCGGCGGTTCGCCCGCCCGATTGTGTGCGAGCGCGAAGGTCTATAGCCTTTCGTACTATACGATAGTGATAACTACTCACATATTTTGGGCATTTCAGCAGGGAAAACGATACCATGTTCATAATAGTACATCCTGCAACGTGTGATGATCCAAACAGGGGGGAGGCTCACGGTGGCGCACTTCGATGTTGCGGTACACCTGATTACCTGGGGATCCGACTGGCGGCAGGGGCTGGCGGACGTCTCCGCCCTTGGGTTCAAGGGCTGCGAAACGTTCACTTGGGTCGCCGAGCAGCACTATGAACGCCAACAGCAGTTCAAAGAGATCCTGGCAGAACACCGGTTGCGGCTGGTGGCGCTTTACGCCGGCGGTCGTCTGTGCGACCCCGCAGTGACGGAGCAGGAGATTGCGTGGAACGGCAAGGTCGCCCGGTTCCTCAGGAATATGGGCGCCGACCGCATGGTCCTCGGCGGCGGGGTGCGCCGTCCGGAGGGGAACTCCCGCGAGGACTGGCAGCTCTTCGTGCACACCATGCACGAGATTGGCCGCATCTGCAATGACCTGGGCATCAAGGCCTGCTACCACCCGCACCTGGGCACGATCGTCGAGAAGCCGGACGAGATCGACCGCGTCATGGAAATGACCGACCCGGGCCTGATCTGGCTGGCGGCAGACTGCGCCCACATTCAAAAAGGCGGCGCCGACCCCTGCGAAGTCTACCGGAAGTATCGGGACAGGTTGGCCTACCTGCACATCAAGGATCTGAACCCCGGTGTGGAATGGGGGCAGCAGACTTCAGCCGGAACGGATCAGCTGCCCATCTTCACGGAGCTGGGCCGGGGCGTGGTCGACCTGAAAGCGTGCATCGCGACCCTGCGGGAGATCGACTACCAGGGCTGGATCACCGTCGAGCTTGACCAGAGCGTCATCGGCCCCATGAACAGCCTGCGCATCAACAAGGAGTACCTGGAGAACGAGCTGGGGCTGACTGTGTAGCAGCGGCCCGGCGGGGAGGGGAAGCGCTTTGATTCAAGTGGGGGTCATCGGGACGGGCTGGATCGGACAGCGCCACCTGGAGAACCTGGCCAACATGAGCGGGGTCCGGGTCGCCGGAGTCTGCGATGTGGATGTCAGGAAGGCTGAAGGCATCGCCGGACGCTGGGGACTGCCGGCGTTCGGCGACTACCGGGTGATGCTGGATGAAGCCCGGCCAGACGCCGTGGTAATCTGCACGCCGCCGACCGTCCGGCTGGAACCGGTGCAGGAGGCGGCCGGCCGGGGAGTTCACTGCTTTATTGAAAAGCCGCCGGCGAAGGATCTGGCGGGCGCCCTGCAGGTGAAGGCGGTCCTGGACCAGACTGGTGTGATCAACGGCGTCGGTTTCATGTACCGGTACTGCAAGGCCGTCGACGCATGCCGGGAGTTGATCGCCGGGCGCCGGGTCGCCTCGGTCCACAGCAAGCTGCTCTGCCGGCTTGCCCTCGACCCCAACTGGCCCCGCTGGTTCTTTGACAAGCGCCGTTCAGGCGGCCCGATTTTGGACCAGGCGATCCATACGCTTGACCTGTCGCGATACCTCCTGGGCGAAGCGGCGGCCGTCGCCGGGTTTGGCAGCAACGCTACGGTGCCCAAAGGGGGCGACTTCACCGTCGAGGACAGCCACTCCCTGGCCCTCCGCTGGCGCAGCGGCGTGCTGCAGAACCATACCCACTCCTGGTCGTACACCGACTACGTCTCCACGGTGGAGCTGCTCTCCGACGAGCTGCACCTGCAGCTGGACGTGGTGCGCAGCCGGCTGACCGGTCAGGTGGCCGGCCAGGCGGTCGCTCTCCACTTCCCGGAGGATCAGTACTACCGCACGGAACTGGAGCAATTCGTGGCGGCCGTAGAGGAGGGGCGCCAGGATCTGGTTCGCTCCTCGTATGCTGACGCCATCGGCAGCCTCGCCCTGGCCCTGGCCGCCGACCAGGCCGTTGAAACCGGCACGGTCACCGCCGTCGACTACCCGTAAGGAGTTGAACGAAGGGTCGGACCGTTTCCGTCCGTAACTCCTGACCGACGGAAACGGTTCGAGCCTGACGAAACGAGGAGGCTCTGCCATGCAACTGGCGGTTGTTACGGCCAGCTATGTCGGCCGCGAATCGGACTATAGCTACTCGCTGTCGGCGTGGAATGCGGCCGAGCGGCGGGTGGTGAACGCATACTCCGGCCCCGCATACCTGGACCGGTTCCGTGACCTGATGGGCCTGATCCGCTCGCTGGGCTTCACGGGGGTGGAGATCTGGAATCCGCACCTGCCCCCGTCGCTGAACGAAGAGACCCTGGCCGGCGCCCGGTCGGTGCTGCGCGACCTGGGCCTGACGCCGGTCGCCTACTACTTTGCGCTGGCCCGGCCCGATTTTCCCCGCGCCTGTGCCGAACAAGGCTTTCGCATGGCGAAAGCGCTGGGGGTCAATTACCTGGTGGGTTCGTTCCACCCTGCGAACCGGGCGCTGGCGCTGGAGCTCTGCCGGAAGCACGGCGTGAAAATGGCCATTGAGAACCACTTCGAGCCGGAGCCGGGCGCGCTGATCGACCTGATCGGAGCCGACACGGACTGCTTCGGCGTGGCGGTTGACACCGGCTGGTGGGCAACGCAGCGCTACGACGCGGTCAGGGCCGTGCGGGAGCTGAAGGCGCACCTGTGGCACGTGCACCTCAAGGACGTGCGCGCATTCGGCGGACATGACTCCTGCGCCTATGGCGACGGGGTGGTGGACGTCAGAGGCGTCGTGGCGGAGCTGGTCCGCATGGGCTACAACGGCTGCGTTGCCGTTGAGCATGAGCCGGAGCATTACGACCCCACAGATGAACTGCGGCGCTGCCTGACGGACCTGCGCTCCTGGCTGGGGTCGCCGGCGGAGCCGTCTGCCCCCTGAAGGAGGCGTACCGTATGAAACGGCTTCGTGTCGGTATTGCCGGCTGCGGCGAAGTGACGCAGATCATCCATCTGCCGGCTCTTCAGCAGCTGAACGATTCGTTTGAGGTGACGGCGCTGTGCGACGTATCGCCCGCGGTTTTGAACGGGGTCGGCGACCTATGGCGCATTCCCCGGCGGTATACCGATTACCGGGATCTGGCGGCTGAACCGACGGTCGATGTGGTCCTGGCGGCTAACCCCGACGCGTTCCACGCAGCCACCGCGCTGGCAGCCCTTGCCGGCGGCAAGCACGTGCTGATTGAGAAGCCCATGTGCATCACACCCGAAGAAGTGGACCAGATTACGGCCGAGCGGGACCGGACGGGCCTGACCGTGCAAGTGGGCTACATGCGCCGCTATGCCCCCGCATTCACCGCCGCCGTGGACGCCGTGAAGCGGATGAAAGCCGTGCGCCTGGCGCGCGTCCACGATGTGATCGGGCGAAATAGCCTGATCATCGAGCAGACCTCCCGGGTCATGCGGGGAAACGATGTGCCGGCGGAGGTGCTGCAGCAGGGGCAGCGGGCCCGCGCCGAACTGATCCGCAGGGCCATCGGCGAGGCTGCTCCGGAAGAGGTGCGGGCCTATGGCATGCTGATGGGCCTGGCCAGCCATGACCTGTCGGCCATGCGGGAGATGCTGGGGCTGCCGCAGCGAGTGCTCTACGCGGCGTTCCGCCAGGGCGGCGCCACGGTGACAGCGGCCTTCGACTATGGCGACTTCGTCTGCCAGTTTGAGATGAGTGTGGACAACCTGCCCCGGTATAACACTTACATCGAAGTCGCCGGCGACGACCAGACCATTCGGGTCGACTGGGCGCCGCCCTATGTCCGCCACCTGCCCGTCACAGTAACGGAGCAGCGGACCACGGGCACGGGCATCGAAACCCGTGAGCTCTTTCCCGGCTGGGATGATCCGTTCGTCAAGGAGTGGCAGGCGCTCTACCTTGCCATTACGGAGGGTGCGCCCACGAAGTGCGGCCCGGAAGACTACCGGCACGACGCTGACCTGTTCCTGGAGTTGATCCGGGCGATGCGGTCGGAACGCTCACGGTAAGGCGGGAGGTGTATTACGGTGAAACTGGGGGTCTTTACGGTTCTGTTTGGTCAGCGGCCTCTGGCAGAAAGCCTGGACTATATCGTCCGCAACGGTGTGACGGCGGTGGAGATTGGCTGCGGCGGCTACCCGGGATCCAAACACTGCGATCCCGGCGTTCTGCTGGCCGATGCCGGCGCCCTCCGGCAGTTCAAACGGGAGATTGACTCCCGTGAGCTGACCGTCTCTGCGCTGAGCTGCCATGGCAACCCGATTCACCCGGATGAGGCGGTGGCCGCGCGGTTCAAACACGATTTCCGCCAGACGGTGCGGCTGGCTGCCGAACTCGGGGTGGAGCGCGTGGTCACCTTCTCGGGCTGCCCCGGGGAAGGCCCCGGCGCCCGGCTGCCCAACTGGGTCACCTGCGCATGGCCTGACGAGTTCCGGCAGATCGTGCAGTGGCAGTGGGACGAGGTGGCGGTTCCTTACTGGCGCAGCGAAGTGCAGTGGTGCCGCAGCCAGGGAGTGACGAAGATTGCCCTGGAGCCACACCCGGGCTTCCTGGTCTACAACCCTGAGACTGCCCTGCGTCTGCGCGCCGCGGTTGGCCCCGAACTGGGCGTCAACTTCGACCCCAGCCATCTGTGGTGGCAGGGGATTGATCCCGTGCTGGCCATCCGGACGCTCAAAGATGCGATCTTCCACGTCCACGCGAAGGACACGAAGCTTGACCCGGTCAACTTCCCGGTGAACGGCGGCCTCGACTATAAGCCCTACGCCAGGGAGATTGAGCGCTCGTGGGTGTTCCGGTCGGTCGGCTACGGACACGGTGTGGAATTGTGGCGCGATATTGTCAGCAACTTGCGCCTCGTGGGCTATGACTGGGTGCTTTCGATCGAACACGAGGACAGCCTCATGTCGGTGGATGAGGGGTTCCGCACGGCCGTCATGAACCTGAAACAGGCGCTGATCGCTGAGAAGCCCGGCGCCATGTGGTGGGCCTGAAACGGAGGATTGAGAGATGCGCAGAGCAGTCCTGACCGCCTTTCGGCAGTTTGCAATCGAGGAAGTACCGGTGCCGGCCCTGGGGGACCGCGATGTACTGATCAAAGTGAAGACCTGCGGCATCTGTACGGGTGAACTGGAGCTGTTCGCCAACGCAGCGTTCACGGGCTACCCGATTCGCCTGGGTCATGAAGTGGCCGGCGAGATCGCAGCGGTCGGTCCCCACGTTACCGAAGTCAGCGTGGGCGATTACGTTGCCGCCATCAACGAGCGGGAAGGCTTCGCAGACTTCTGCCTGACCGCAGCGGACCGGGTGGTGAAGCTTCCCCCCGGTCTGCCACTCCACGAGGCAGTAGGCGAGCCCATCGCATGCGCCGTCAACGCGGCCCGCCGCATCAACCCCGACTACCAGGATACCGTCGTGCTGGTGGGCGCCGGCTTCATGGGGTTGTTGCTCCAGCAGTGCCTGCTGGCCCGGAGTCCCAAGCGTGTGATCGCGATTGATACCCGGCAGGAGGCGGTGGAGCGGGCCGCAGCCTATGGCGCCCATCAGGCGCTGAATGCCGCCACGGAAGATGTGCGCCAGGCCGTGCTGGCTGCCACCGGGGGCCAGGGGGCCGACATTGTGGTGGAAGCCTCGGGCACCCAGGGCGGATTGACGCTCGCAGGCGACCTGGTGCGCATTCGCGGCCGCCTGGTGATTTACGGCTACCACCAGGGGGCACCGCGGCAGGTCAACATGCAGCAGTGGAACTGGAAGGGGCTCGACGTAATCAACGCGCACGAGCGGGACCACCGGGTTTACGTGGCCGGCCTCAAGGCGGGCCTTGACCTGGCCGCGCAAGGGAAAGTGAGCATCGGGGAGATGATCACGCACCGCTTCCCGCTGAGCCGGATCAACGAAGCATTTGCGTTTGCGCATGACCGTCCCCCGGGCTACGTAAAGGCTACCATCGACGTCGAGGAGCGATAATCGGACCGCTGAGTCCTGCGCAGACCGCTGCCTGTCCGGCCATTGCCGGCGGGTGGCGGTCTATTCGTTTGTCCAATATTACCGTATGGTAGACATTTCTACCTATATAGACTGCGGAAAAATAATAGATATTTCTATCGCTTGACTGAAGGAATTCACATACTTTCGTCTAACTAGAGCGACGACAGGAAACGTTTCCACGTCAGGGTGGGACAAGTCCATGGTGACCATTCGGGATGTTGCCCCAAGGGCCGGCGTCGCGCGACTGAACTGCTGCTGAGGCGTATGAACCAGGAGCCAGTCGGGCCTCCCCAGCGGATCACGCTGAGCACGCCCCTGGTCGTGCGCGACAGCTCGGCACCGCCGGTCAGGCGGGATTAACTCTGTGTGTCCTGCCAGCGCGGGAAACGTTTCCAGGCTGGCTGGCGATTCCCGGCTCCCGGATTCGGTGACAGCCTTGTGGGGATGGATAGCGACATAGGAGGGGTGTTCTGCATGAAGGACCGTATCCGCTGGATCCGTCTGCTGCTGGTGGCCGTCCTCGGGCTTGCGTTGGTTCTGTCCGCCGCCTGCTCGGGCAAGCAGGCAAAGCCTGAGCCCGGCACGGGCACGCCCGCGAAGGAACCGGTCAAGATCCAGTTCTGGGACATGTCCTGGGGTGATGCCGTCAAGAAGGCTGAACTGGACATGATCGCCGAGTGGAACAGCAAGAACCCTGACATTCAAGTCGAGTACACGCAGTTGGGCTGGGGCGAGTACCAGCAGAAGCTGGTCGGCGCCGTGAAGGCCGGCAACCCGCCCGACATTACCGGCGGCGACTCTGGCATTGCGTTCTTCTTCCATGCCATGGGCGAAACCGAGCCGATCGACGATGTGATCGAGGTGCTCAAAAAGAGCGGCGACCTGGCCGACGCCATTCCCTGGGCGTATGACAAGTGGAAGGTCGACGGCAAGTATATTGGCTTCACCTGGGGCATCGACGCCCGGGCGTTCTACTACCGCACGGACATCTTCAAGGAAAAGGGCATCAAGGTGCCCACAAACTGGGACGAGCTCCTGGCAGCGGCCAAGGCGCTGAACGACCCCGCCAACGATTTCCACGGCATCGTCTTCCCCGGCAAGGCAGGCAGCTATGACCCCGACCAGTTCTTCATGACGCTGGCCATGCAGGCCGGCGGCGGTCTGGCCGACATTAACGGCAAGCCGATGATCAACAGCCCGCAGAACCTGCAGGCCCTGAGGTTCGAGCTCGAACTGGCCAAGTACGCCCCCAAGGGCGTCACCGGCTACACCTTCGACGAGGCCCACCGCCTCTACCAGCAGGGCAAGGCGGCCATGATCTTCAACGGCGGCTGGTTCATCAACCAGATGAAGACCGAAGCCCCGGAGATCTTCGCCAAGACCGACGTGATGCCCGTGCTCAAGGGCCCGGCCGGCAAGCAGGTCATGATCGGCTTCTACAACCCCTGGATGATCTTCAAGGGGTCCAAGAACAAGGAAGCGGCCAAGAAGTTCTTCGCCTTTGCCGTCTCCAAGCAGCAGCTGTCGCGGATCTACAAGGAGAACCTCGGCGGCACCTGGCCGGTCTATAAGTCCGTTGCCAACGACCCCATGTACAGCAATCCGGCCATGCTGAAGAATCTGGCGCTGTCGGTCAACGAGTACGCTGTCGACTACTGGTACCCGAACAACAAGGCGGCCACCGGTATCGCCGCCGTGGGTACCGGCATTACCGACTTCATCGTCAACCCCGCGCTCGTCGGCACGATGACCCCCGAACAGGCGCTCAAGAACGGCGCAGACAAGCTGGAGAAGAACTTCCAGTAGATGGCGTAAGGACCCCCGGCGCCGGATCGGCCGGCGCCGGGGGGTTCTGCCGGAAAGGGAGACAGCCTATGGTCAGTCCGTCGGTAGAGGTCCGGCGGGTTCGCAAGAAGCCGGATACGCTTCCCTACAAGCTGATCCTGCCAGCCGTGATCATGATCTCGGCCGTCAACATCTGGCCGGTCATCGCGGGCGTTTACCAGAGCCTGATGGATTACAACTTGCTGCGCGCCAACAACATCAAGTTCAACGGTGTTGCGAACTTTGCGCAGGCGCTGAAGGATCCTGACCTCGTGAATGCCTTCCTGGTCTCCCTGAAGTGGACCGTTGGGGCGGTTGGGTTCTGCTACCTGGTCGGCCTTTTCGCCGCACTCATTGTGCACGACAACTTTAAGGGCCGGGGCATCTATCGGACCCTGCTGCTCCTGCCCTGGGTGGCGCCGCCGGTGGTGGTCTCCATTACCTGGCGCTGGATTCTCACCGACATGGACGGCCTGCTCAACCATATCCTGGAGTCGCTGCACCTGATCAAGGAGCCGCTGCTCTGGCTGTCCGACCCGACGCTGGCGATGTGGTCCGTCATCATGGTGGCTGTCTGGCGCGGCTTCCCCTTCTACATGGTCACCATTCTGGCGGCGATGGGGAACATTCCGGACGACATTTACGAAGCGGCGCGCATCGACGGCGGCAGCCCCTGGCAGATCTTCCGCCACATTACGTTCCCGTTGATTCTGCCGGTCAGCGTGATCTCCACGCTGCTCCAGTGCATCTGGACCTTTAACGATTTCGGCCTGATTTACGTGCTGACCGGCGGCGGGCCGGCCGGCAAGACCACGACGCTGATCATTTACGCCTACCGCCAGGCGTTCCAGTACCTGCATGTCGGCTACGGTTCAGCCGTGGCGGTGCTGGCACTGCTTGTGATGTCCCTGCTGGGTGTCTTGTACCTGAAACTGCAGAGAAAGTACGAGGTCACCGAATAGGGGGGAGCACGATGACGCACCGCACGTCCCGGCTGATCACGAACATCCTGCGGCATCTCGTCCTGATCGCCATGTCGGCCTTCGCCATCCTCCCCTTTTACTGGATGGTGGTCACCTCGATCAAGCCGGCCAGCGAGATGATGATGGGCCCCACGCTGATTCCCAAGCAGATTACGTTTGAGGCCTATCAGCACGTGTGGAGCGAAACGCAGTTCCCGGCCTGGTTCTGGAACAGCCTGAAAGTGGCCGTGGGCTCGACTGCCCTGGCGCTGCTTGTGGCCTGCCTGGCCGGGTATGCCATGTCCCGGTACAACTTCAGGGGTAAGGGCATCTTTGGCACCACCCTGCTCATGGTGCAGATGTTCCCGCTGGTGCTGGTCGGCATCCCCCTGGTGCTCTTGATCTCCAAAATTGGGGTCATGGATAAGCCTTTCGGGCTTGTCCTGATCTACATGACCTTTGCCCTGCCCTTTGCCATCTGGATGATGAAGGGGTTCTTCGACGGGATTCCCCGGTCGCTGGAAGAGGCCGCCACCATTGACGGCTGCTCACGCATGCAGGCCTTCCGGCTGATCGTGCTCCCGCTGTCGGGGCCGGGCCTGACTTCGGTCGCGGTCTTTACGTTCCTGCTGGCGTGGAACGAGTTCTTCATCGCCTACCTGTTCCTCAAGACGCGCCTGACCCTTCCCATCGGTTTGCTGACGTTCATTGCCCAGTTCTTCAACCAGTGGGACAGCCTGATGAGCGCTGCCACACTGACGACGATTCCCGTCCTGGTTTTCTACCTGATTCTGCAGCGGCAACTGACGCGTGGCATCACTGCCGGCGCGGTAAAGGGATAAGTGTTCACCTGGGAGGGATGCACCCTGCTGGATGTGACCTTGCATAGCGAACCGCTGAGCCGGGAGAAGTTCCGCCGCCCGTCCCGGGCGCTGGGCATTCTCCCCTTCTGGTTCTGGAACGGCGACCTGAATAAGGAAGAGATGGCCTGGCAGATGGAGCAGTACCGGGCGCAGGGCATGCCCGGTTTCATGATCCACAGCCGCTTCGGTCATCTGCCCGGGTATCTGTCCGAGGAGTGGTTTGACCGGGTGAAGTTCGCCGTGGCAAAGGCCGGCGAACTTGGCCTGCAGGCGTGGATATACGACGAGAAGAACTGGCCCAGCGGCACGGTGGGCTGGTCGCTGCCGACCCAGTACCCCGACCTGCAGCAGCGCTATATGGAGATGATTATCGCCAATGTCGAGGGGCCGTACTTCTCTTACCTGGAGGGTACCGACGGCCGCTACATCGACATGGAGGATTCGGACCCGATTGCCGCCTACGCCGTGCGGGAAGAGGAGTTTGACGGTACGGTCATCGAGGTGGTCGACCTCAGTCCGAACCTGGCGTGGGATAAGATCGTCACCTGGGAGGCGCCGGAAGGCCGCTGGAAGCTGCTCTTCTTTGTGGAGCGGCGGGCCAAGTGGCACTCGGATGTGCTCAACCCGGCTGCCACCGCCAAGTTCATCGAGATGACCCACGAGCAGTACAAGGCTGCCGTTGGCGACCAGTTTGGCAAGACGGTGCCGGGCTTCTACACCGACGAGCCGGCCAATCACTACTTCGCCGTTGCCTGCAACAACTACATCGTTCCGTGGTCCAAGCAGATGTTCAAGATCTTCCGGGACCACAACGGCTACGACCTGCGGCCTTACCTGCCGGCACTCTTCCTTAACATGGGCGAGCGGACCGCGCAGCTTCGGTACGACTTCTGGAATGCTCTCAGCGAGCAGTACTCGCGCAGCTTCTACAAGCAGATTCAGGATTGGTGCCACGAAAACGGCGTCACCTTCACCGGGCACATGCTCTTTGAAGATCTGCTACGGCTGCAGGCCCGCTGCGAGGGCAACCTCTTCCGGAACTACCGGTACTTTGACCTGATCGGCGTGGACAAGCTCTACCCGAAGATTGGCACGGAGCGGAACCCGGAGGAGCATGTGGCGATGAAGATGGGCGCCTCCGCCGCCCACGCCCTGGGCAGCACCCGCGTGCTCTGCGAGTCCTTCGGCGGCACCTATTGGGACGTGACCATGGAGCGCATGAAGTGGCTTGCCGACTGGGAGTATGTGCTGGGCGTCAACCTTCTGAACCCCCACGGGTTCCATTACAGCATTGAGGGCGACCGCAAGCGCGACTGGCCGCCGTCGCAGTTCTACCACCACACCTGGTGGGACAAGTATCAGCGCTTCCAGGACTACATGACCCGAAACAGCTACATGCTGAGCGGCGGGACGCACGTGGCCAAGGTGGCGGTGCTCTACCCCATGACCGCCATGTGGGCCAACTACCAGCCCCAGGGGCAGAACCCGGTCACCTCCGTCATGGAGCGTGACTTCAATTGGATCACCGATCGGCTCTTGCGGCTCCACTTTGACTTTGACTACGTCGATGAAGATGTAGTCTTGCCGGCGGCGACTGTGGAATCCGGAAAGCTGCGCATCCGGGATGAGGCGTTCCCGGTCTTTCTGATGCCGCCGGTCACCCATTTGAAGGCAGGCACCCTGGCACTGCTTGAGCAGTTTGTGGCGGAGGGCGGCAGTGTGATTGCCGATACGCTGCTGCCGGTTGCGGCCCTGGGGGGAGAGGATCCCGACTTCGCCGGCAGGGTGCAGCGGCTGTTCGGGCTGGATCCGGTCCGCGTGGCGGCTGACTTCCCGGGCGCCGGCTCCGAAGCTGTGCTGCACGTCGAAGAGCACACAGGCGGCGGCAAGGCCATCTTCCTGCGGGGCGCCGGGCTGTTCAGGGCCGCCAACGGTGTAAGGATGCTCGACCAGGCCCTGCGCGCCTGCACTACGCCGGATGTGGAGATCAGCGACCCGGCCGTCTTCTGCCTGCACCGGCGCAAGGACGGCTGCGAAGTCTACTTCATCGTCAACCCGACGGGCCAGACCCGATCCTTCCACGTGAGCCTTGAGGCCGTGGGCGCCCCGGAGCGGTGGGACTCCACCACCGGTCATCAGGCAGCCCTGCCGGTCTATGACGTGCAGGACGGCCGCACGCACTTTGACCTGGAGCTGGCACCCTTTGGCTCGACAATCGCTCTGCTTGACCCTGCGGTACCCGTGCCAGCGAAGCGGGTGACGGCGGCGCCCGGACTGGTCGTGGATCGGGTGGATGGCGGCGTGGTGTACGCTCACAGCCGTTTGAGGGCGCCCACGCATCTGATCATGAGCGGCGGGCGGGTGGTGCCGGTGGCCGCACAGGGGCCCCAGGCGGAGGTTACCGTCGAAGGGCCGTGGCAGTTCGCCGTCGAAGGAGATAACGTCCTTTTCGCCGAGCAGTTCCGGGTGGCCGTTGAGCAGGCCAGCGGGCAGGGGGAGGCGGAGGACTGGCTGTCGCCTGCGCTGGACGACTCCGGCTGGATGACCTTCCGCAAGGGCGGCTGGGAGCTGCAGCTGCCGCATGAGCGGGACGAGCGGACCTACCCGGTCACGCTTTGGTACCGCTGCCGGTTCAGCACGCCGTATATCCCCGCCGACCTGCGCCTGCTGGTGGACGGGCTGAAGGGCGAGTGGCGGCTCTATCTGAACGGAGAGCCCCTGGACGGCCCGTTCAGCCGGAGCCGCATTGACGCCATGGTCAAGGAAGTGCCCATCGCAGAACGCGTAGTGGCGGGCGAGAACCTGCTGGCCATTCGGCTGACCGTTCCCGACCGGACGTCCGGCGTGCTGGACCCGGTCAAGATTGTCGGCGCCTTCAGCCTCCGCCGGGAAGGAAATGGCTATGCCACGGCACCGCCCGTGACCGCGGTGAGCGGCCCCTGGAGCGATGCGGGCTACCCGTTCTTCTCCGGCACCGGCGCCTACAGGGCCACAGTGGAGGTTCCCCCGGCGTGGGCGGGAAAGCGGATCTTCCTGGAGGCGGAGGCCGGCGACGATCTGGTCGAGGTGCTGGTCAATGGCCGGCCGGCGGGAACCTGCCTGTGGCACCCCTACAGGGTGGAACTGACGGACCTGATCGCCCCCGGAGCCAACTCACTGACGGTTAAGGTGACCAATACGGTCATGAACATGCTTGAGGCTGTCGCCAGGCCATCCGGCCTGCGAGGCAGCGTGCGGCTGGTGCCGTACGACGTATACGAAGTGCAGATCTAAGAGTCGTTGGTTGCGGACAAGCGGGAGAGAGGGAGGAGCGAGCCATGACTGAACGGAGCGGCGCCGAGCCCCGCCGCCCGTACCCCACGTTCGCCGGCTGGTCGCTTACCCGTGAGGGGTTCGCCGACCCGCCGGCGGACTTCCGCCCCTCGGTGTACTGGTTCTGGGGGCGGGAGGTCGACCGGAGCCAGTTGCTGCCCCGGATGCAGGAGATGAAGGCGGCCGGAATTCCCTGCTTCTGGATTCAGACCCGCCTGGGCTATCCCATGGAAGACTACCTGTCGCCCCGGTTCTTCGACGACTACCGCTACTGCCTGGAGGAGGCCCGCAAGCTTGGGCTGAAGGCGGGCCTTTACGACGAGTACAACTGGATTACCGGCCACTGTGCCGGCAAGACCGTCGCCGGGCACGACCACTTCCGGGAGCGGCACCTGTTTTGGACCGAGGGCGCCGCCGCTGAAAGCGGCACGGTGCTGAAGGTCTCCCAAATTCGTGCACTGCTGGCCGAGGGCCTGCGCGACGCCTGGGAATGGATGTACGAAGGCGGGCGCCCCGTCTGGGGCGAGTGGCAGCCTGTGCGGGCCTTCGCGTTCCGGTCGCGTCCGGACGGCACCATCGACCCGGTGAGTCTGGTGGACCTCACGGCGCAGACGTGCCTGACAGGTCACGACGGCGACTCCTGCACGGTCGCGGTCGACTGGCAGCCGCCTGACGCGGCGTACCGCGTCCTCGCCTTTGTCAGCGCCCGCTGCACCACCTCCCGGCTGATTGACTACTTGAACCCGGACGCCATCCGGCGCTTCATCGAGGTGGGCTACGAGCCGTTCTGGCGTGAACTGGCGCCCTACTTTGGCGACCCGCTCTATGCCGTTTTCCTGGATGAACCCTACGCCGGCTTCTACAACTGGGCGGAGCGGAGCGGCGAGATATACACCAGCTTCATGTACAACGAGGAGTTTTTCGCCCAGTTCCAGGCCGACCACGGCTTTGACTTCCGCAAGCACCTGTATGTGCTGATTCACAAGGCCGGCGACGCGGAGACGGCCCGTCTGCGCTGCCAGTTCTACTCGGCGTACAGCCAGCGGGCGATGGGGAGCTTCTTCGCGCAGTTGTCCGCCTGGTGCAAGGAGCACGGGATTCCCCTGACCGGCCACGAGCTGTGTACCAGTTGGAACTCGCAGTGGGCCCTGACCAGCCCGCGCAGCCACTTTGACTCGCTGAGCCAGTTTGGGGCCGACCACTTCGGCATCGGCGAGCTGAAAGAGATCTCCTGCACGGACTCAGGCATGTACCACCATACCATTTCGGCCAAAATGGGCTCCTCCATCGCCCATGTGCTGGGCAAGAACGGCAGCATGCTCGAGCAGTTCTCGAACTTCATTCAGCCGGGCGTGTCGGCGGCGGCGGGCAATTGGAACCTGACCCTGCAGACGCTGCGTCAGAAAGCTGACGCCTACATGCTGCAGGGTCTCAGCAAGTTCATCTTCCACGGGTTCTATCAGTCCAACGACGTGGTCGACGGCGGCAAGGCGGTGTGTTCCCAGCGGTTTGATTTCCCGCCGGGGCTGAACTTTGAGCCGTGGTTCCGGTACTATAAGGCGTTCGCCGATCACAACGGGCGCCTGAGCTACTTCCTGAGCCAGGGGACGCACGTGGCCAGGGTGGCCGTCCTTTACCCGCTGCGGACCTACTGGGCCGAAGCGACCAACGACATCTTCGTGGCCGAAACTGGCTTCCTCAACGAGCAGCTTGCCCGCCTCCATTACGACTACGATATCATCGATGAGCGGCAGATTCGGGCCGGCGAGGTGTGCGACGGACAGCTTCACGTGCAGAACGAGGGGTATGCGTGCATCATCCTGCCCGCCGTCTCCACGGTGCAGGACGTCGCGACTATGGAGGCGCTCCGCCGCTTTGTGGCGGGCGGCGGCGTGTTGATTGCCACCGGGCGGGTGCCGACCAAGAGCGGCGCCCGAGGCGCCGACCCTGCGGTGGCAGTGGTCAGCCGGGAATTGTTCGCCGAGGCAGGTGGTGGGGTGTTGCTGCCCCTGCCCTTGCATCAGCTGGCTGACGGCCCCGCACAGTTGCAGGAGACTCTGGAGCGGCTGGTGCCGCGTGCGGTCGCCATTCGCACTGGCGGGCATGAAGACACGAATATCTTCTATTGCCAACGCGCCGACGCCGAGGCTCATTACGTCGCCCTGTTCAACGAGGAGGCGTCCGATAAGGTCGTCGCGCTGACCGTCAGCGGGGCGCATGGCATTCCTGAGCTCTGGGACCCGGAGACCGGTGCGGTCACGGAGTGGCGCTATTGCACGCCCGGTGAAGGCGGAATGACGGTGCACCTGCCCTTGAGACCCTGGCACACGACCTGCGTGCGCGTGCCGGTGCTGCCGGGCGCCGGCCCGACCTTTGCGGCGGAGGCCCTGCCTGTCCGGACAGCAGCGATGGCGCTGGAACTGGAGCCGGTCTGGCAGTTCTCATTTGACGGCGCACAGGCCCCCGTCGCAGTCCGCAGCGGCCAGGGGTGGGAGCGGCAGGGCTTCGGCACCTTCACCGGACTGGGCATCTACCGGCAGACCGTGTCGATTCCGCCCGAGTACCTGGGTCACCACCTGGTGCTCGAAGCCGGGGACGTCTGCCACACCCTGGAGGTCGAACTGAACGGCGTGCCCTGCGGCGTTCGGCCCTGGGCGCCCTTCCGGGTGGACTTGCCCCTCGGCGCTGTCAAGGCCGGACCGAATGAACTGGTGCTCAAAGTGACCAATACCGCCGGAAATGAGTTTTACGCAGGCACCCAGTATGAGAGGGCCCTGGCGCCTTCGGGCCTCTGTGGTCCGGTGCGCATCGTGGCCTATACAGTCGTGTAACGGGAGGCGGCAGGGTATGATGAAGCCTCAACTGCGCATCGGCATGGTCGGTTACAAGTTCATGGGCAAGGCCCACAGCAATGCCTACCGCTCGGTGGCCAGGTTTATGGATGTGCCGTTTACCCCTGTGCTGCAGGCCATCTGCGGCCGCGACCGGGGAGCCGTTGCCGAGGCGGCGGCCCGGTACGGCTGGCAGGAGTACGAAACCGATTGGCGCCGCCTGGTCGCCCGCCCCGACATCGACGTGATCGACATCGGCACGCCGAACAACTCCCACTGCGAAATTGCTCTGGCGGCAGCGAGGGCCGGGAAGCACATTCTGTGCGAGAAGCCCCTGGCCATGACCGTGGCCGAGGCCCGGGAGATGCTCGCGGCCGTCCAGTCGGCGGGCGTCACCCACATGCTGTGCCACAATTACCGCTTTGCTCCTGCCGTGCGCCTGGCCAAGCGGCTGATTGACGAGGGTCACCTCGGGCAGATCTACCACTTCCGGGGCGTCTACCTGCAGGACTGGATCATGAACCCGGATTTTCCCCTGGTCTGGCGGCTGCAGGGCGACATTGCCGGGTCCGGGAGCCTGGGGGACCTCGGGGCCCATACGATCGACCTGGCCCGCTTCCTCGTTGGCGAGTTCAGCGAAGTGGTGGGCCTGCAGGAGACCTTCATCAAAGAGCGGCCCGTGGGCGGGGAGATGGACGGCGGCCTCGGCGCCGGTGGCGGAGGCGGCGGCGCCCGCACCCGGGTCACGGTTGACGATGCGACCGCTTTCCTTGCCCGCTTCGAAAACGGCGCCGTGGGCACCTTTGAGGCCACCCGGTTCGCCGGCGGCAACCGCAACGGCAACCGCTGGGAGATCAACGGGAGCAAGGGCAGCATCCGCTGGAACATGGAAGAGATGAACTGGCTGGAGGTCTACTTCCACGATGATCCGCCCGGCCTGCAGGGCTGGCGGCGCATCAACTGCACCGAAGCGGTTCACCCCTATGCGGGCGCCTGGTGGCCGCCGGGCCACATCATCGGGTACGAGCACACTTTCGTCCATGCGGTCTACGAACTGCTGCACGGCATAGCCGGCCAGTACAGCCCTGCCCCCAACTTTGAAGACGGCCTGCGCAACCAGCAGGTGCTGGATGCAGTCGAGCGGTCAGCCGCGAGTCGGGCGTGGGTGCAGGTGGAGCGGGGGTGATGCCGGGTGTGATGGACGGCAGCTTCGTGCCGAACATCTCCCTCGGTCCGGAAGTGATCCGTGCCCTCAGGCCCCTGACCGGGCTGCCGTTCGACACACACCTGATGGTCAGGGAGCCTCGACGGAAACATTTTCGAAGGGACGGTGCCACCGCTGGCCAAGGCGGGCGCGGAGTACTTCGTGCTCGGAACCTCCGGTCTCTTTACGAAGAAGCGCTCCTTTGCCGACAGCTTGGCCTTGCTGCGGGGCGGGCGCCATTTGCAGGCAGGGTAAACGGAAGCGGCCCGGTCCCTTTTGGGGGTTCGGGCCGCCTGTTACCGGGAAGATGCGAAGAGGGGCTTGACCTGCCCGGCCCGCATGCGCATTTCTTCCCGTTCGGCGTATGACAGGGGCTCGAAGCGCTCGGCTACGTCGACTGCATGCCAGAACAGACGGGCGTCACCGGGCGGAATGGCCGCAGTGACCGGTTCCGACAGCGTGAAGCGCAGGGCCAGCGCAGCTTCGGCCAGGTCGCTGCAGGGCTCATACCAGCACTTGGGGAACTGCACCCGGTCTTCCTGGCGCTCCCAGCTGCTCCGGGCCATCGCCTTCAGGCAGAGGCGGCCCATTGCCTTGCTGCGGGCCTTCTCCATGACGGCGGGGCCGAAGTCCGCCTGCATGTAGTTCACCCAGTTGACCGGGAAGAGGATGCTGTCAAAGTCGAAGGCGTCCATGAGCTTCAGGGCGATGGCGTCTGAGTGCGCAGAGAAGCCGAGGTAGCGCACCAGCCCTTTCTCCCGGGCCGCCACAAGCGCCTCCATGGCGCCGCCGGGGCCCATGGCCTGCTCGTAGTCTTCATCCGTGGTCATAGCATGCAGTTGGTACAGGTCAAAGTGATCGGCCCGCAGAAGGCGGAGGGAGCGCTCCAGTGCTTCCTCCGCTTCGGCTTTTGTCCGCTTCTGCGTCTTGCAGGCAAGGAATACCTGATTGCGGTACGGCTCCAGCGCTGGACCGAGCCGCTCCTCGGCGTCGTCATATGTAGGCGCCACGTCGAAATAGTTTATGTCCCGGTCGATGGCGCGGGCGACCAGGCTGTTGGCCTCCGCTTGCGACTCCCGGGCAACCAGCATACCCCCAAAACCCAGGCACGACAGCTCCACACCGGTCTTCCCCAGCGTTCTGCGCTCCATGGCCACGACCTCCGTCCCACACATACTGCATGAAGGTTCGCCAGGAGGCGGAATATTCCTTCGGGCGGGACGCAGGCCCTACGCCAGGATGAACCGGGTCGCCCGCTGCAGGCTCTCGGCGTCCCGCACATGGAGGCCCTGTTGTACACCGGCCTCCGGCAGGGCGCAGGTCCGCCGCCGCATCCTCCAGCCACGGCCCGACCGCCCCGAAGCCCCGGGCAGACGCCAGGCCGGAAAGCGCCAGCACCTGCAGTTCCTAGCCATGGAGTGCCGCCTCCGTCTGGCCGCTGAGGGCTGCCAGGGCCAGGCGCCCTCCCCATACGCCTTCTGCTGATATAGAATGAAAACGGCGATCCTAAGCTCGTCAAGGTTCATCGTTTTCGCCCTCCTTCCGCCACATCGGGCGAACAGAGCCCTGCCACCCGTTCACGAAACCCTTGGGCTGAGAAAGGGGTACTTGCAATGACCAACCTGAAACAGGAACCAATGGCAAAGGTCGAAATGCTGATCAGAAAACCGGCTAAGGAAGTGTTTGAGGCCTTTGTCGACCCTGCGATTACGACGAAATTCTGGTTTACAAAGAGCAGCGGAAGGCTGGAACAGGGAAAACGCGTCACGTGGGAATGGGAGATGTACGGCGTCTCTGCAGGCGTACATGTCCAGGCGATTGACGAGAACAAGCGGATCCTCATTGCATTTGATGATCACACCACGGTCGAGTGGACCCTTACGGATCGGGCCGCGGACGAAACTTTCGTCACGATTGCACATTCGGGGTTTGTCGGGGATTCGGATGAGATCGTAAGGCAAGTCATAGACAGTACCGGGGGATTTACGATCGTGCTTTGCGGGCTGAAGGCGCTTCTTGAGCACGGAATTGCCCTGAATCTCGTCGCGGATAAGGCTCCCGACGCACACGTGAAGCGCTAGGCGAAACGGGAAACCTCGGCTGCTCTGCGGGAACGAACAATAGACCCTGCCGCAGCGAGTGCGACAGGGTCCAGCCTCCTGGCGGGCGAGCTAGGGAGATTCCGGCCTTTCGGGTGCCCGCCCTGCGGCAGCGCCGCCGGCGCCCCCGACCGTGGCCCCGGCTGCCCCGCCGACAAAGGTGCCGACAGGGCCGAAAGCAGAGCCGATGGCTGCGCCGGCCAGCACCCCGCCGGCGCCTCCTGCAATGCCGCCGGCCCCGGCACCCATGCCCCCGCCGCCCGCCCGGGCTTCATAGGGAGGGATCTTGTTCAGCTCTTCCATGGAGTACCGGATAATCCCCTTCTCATCGCGTTGTGCCACCGAAAGTCCCCCCAGATCATGTGGTGTGAAACCTAGTGTGCGCCGACAGTCGCATTGTTACGTCAGCAGAAGGCGGCGCAGCCTTATCTGTTAGCACGTATTGCAGAGGACCGAGGCCAAATCGGTTGACGACGGCCTGCCAGGTGGTATGCCAAGGCAAGTCTGAAGAGCTTCTTCGCACTCTTTCGTGCACCAGTCATCAGCGGTTCCTGGCTCCGGTCCACCAGGCGCTGAACCTGGCGGTACTGGACCCGGGGCTCGCCGCAATTACCTACGCCTACGTTGGCATCGATGTAGGCGTGGTGAAACCATACAGTC
Source organism: Symbiobacteriaceae bacterium (assembly GCA_035628915.1). Taxonomy (GTDB): domain Bacteria; phylum Bacillota; class Sulfobacillia; order Symbiobacteriales; family Symbiobacteriaceae; genus JARBUG01. The sequence continues at coordinate 65,747 of DASPIW010000032.1, forward strand.
GGCCCGCGGTTTCCGGTTGTCAACAGATACAAGCTTAGCGAGCTCCAAGACTTGTAGATTTTCACAACTGAAACGCCGTCGGCGGTGTTGGATGCCCCTCCAGGTAACGGAAGTAGACGAAACTCGGCGAATCTTGTCGCTTACGCCCTCGATTGGTGCCAATGCAGACCTGTGCGGGCCGGGAACCTGGTCCAGTTTTCAATCGGTACAAGCCATTGGTGACCAACACCTTGTACATTTTGACAACCCGCGGCGGCCGACCCGGGACCCGTTTGCCATGAGCCACGTGGCTGGACATCATTCGTTTCGGGGCACCTTAGTGCGCCTTGGTGCAGGCAGATAAATCGTGATGAATCTCGCCGCGGCTCGGCCCGGCTCGCTTCAGTTCAATAAATTCCGCTACTTTTGGCTGCTTTTCGCCGCGGCGTGATGCATTTCGCCGCGGCCCGAATCTTCGTTCGCCGCGCCAGCACACCTGACGAGACCATGCCAGACCTTGCTGCACTTGGCCTAAACTATCCCGCACGCGGGGATCTTTCGTTCGCCCCTGGCCACCCGCCGCGGTTCGCCGCGGCTGCACGCGGCTCGCCGCGGCTCGCTGCATCTAGCGCGCGATCGCCAAAACCGGCCCCTGTTGCTAATATTTTGCCCCCGGCCCGGGGTGTTTGTGGGAGCAACCCTCCCCTCGCACCACCGGGCCACACTTGTCCTCTTCAGCCGAGGCCGAACAAATGTGCCGTAACACCTCCACAGAGAGTGTCGCTCTATGAGACCATTTACCTATATCCGGTCTATGACTCAGGACCCATTTACTGGAATGATCTGACGTAATAAACTTCAGTCACAAGCTAGATATTAGTTGGTCTACTTTAAATTAGGAACAAATGGAGGATGATCCCTGTGGCGAAGACGCTGAATTACGTACAGGTGAGCGTGGATGTCCAGAAGGTCGAGACCTCTTATGACACGTACTCCCTGGCCCGGCGCAACCCGCCGTCGGCGGAGATCAACCGCCACGGACGGGCCCGTACCAACGTTGAGGGCGCCGAGGAATGGCGGCTCTTCTTCGAGGATCAGAAGGTCGATCCGCTTCAGCCCTGGATTACGACCGGTACCAACAAAGCGCAGGGCCTGATCTTCATGTACTCCGCCTCCGAGGCGGATGCGGGCGCCATTGCGGTAAAGTGGGATCCGGATGCCCGGGTCTACATCACGCACTTCGGGGCGGCCATGAAGGAGTGTCCGGCGGTGCGTCCGGTCACCACCGTCGAGGCCCAGTGGAAGCCCGGCCTGGACAAGGAGGGCAAGCCCTGCCTGATCATTAACGTCAAGGCGGCGAAGGCCAAGCGGGCCGGGGCTGCGGGCGACGAGACGCTGGCCGCCCGGGCGGAGGAAGAGGCGGCGAAGAAGGCAGCCAGGGCGGCCGCCCGAGAGCGGATCACCGCAGCCAAGAAGGGCGCATCGCAGATCGCCGCCACGGAGCAGTAGCTTCCATGGGGAATACATACGGCGCCCGCAGCTCCTCCGGGGAGGTGCGGGCGCCGGTTCTGTTTCGAAACGGAAACCCCGGCCAGCCGCTGCGAGAGCGGCGTAGCCGGGGTTCCTGGCAGCCTAGCGGCCCACGAACATCTGGGTGAACATCATGCCATACTGGCCGCCCTTGGCGATGCCAATGCCAACGTAGTTGTACTGGCTG
>DASPIW010000033.1:0-147341 GCA_035628915.1 Symbiobacteriaceae bacterium
ATGTCTTAAGCACGCCGCCAGCGTTCGTCCTGAGCCAGGATCAAACTCTCCGAAGAAAAGTTTGTTTCGGCTCTACTTATCGTTCGTACGACTCGCATAGCTCTTTCTCTCTTACACTGTCTAGTTTTCAAGGTTCGAGGCTTTTCTCGCTGCCGTTTCAGCGGCGAGATTTGTATCTTATCACGCTGTCGCTTCAACCGTCAACCACGCAAGTTTTTCCTTCGTGGCCGCCGTCCGTGGCGACAAGACTGTATACTATCAGGATCTCCGGCGCACCGCAAGCGGTGCTTTCTGCCATGCGAGCACGGCGCTCCGCAGAACAGGTGCTCATCTTACCTTCCGGCTCCGCTCTGCGTCAACCGCCAGATTTCACCGTACTCGAAATCAAAAAGGCAGGCGCTCCAAGTGCACCTGCCTCTCCGCAAATCCCACGGTCTCAGACCTACCAGAAGCATCCGCGTGCCGCGATGTTCCATACTACTTCTACATATTCGCCACGAATCCCATAGAGCCAGTTGTGCAAGTTGAACGTAGTGCAGCCATGGCTCGGATAAAGCTCGACCCGCTCCCCGACGCGAAGCTCGTCTTCCTGACATAGGACCCAGCCGTGTTCATCGCCGCCTCGGCCGGGCTGATACGCAAGACCTGGCCGACCCTTCACCGGCGGCGCCCCATAGTCAACAGAGACCGCCTTTGTTCCCGTGTCCAAAATGGCCCGACCAGGCCCCCGGGATACGCACGTGGCCAGCAGGCCTAAAGCCGGCCCGAACGGTCCATCACCCATTTGGGCGGAGTACCGCGCATCCATTGTGGGATATGACCCCGGCTGGATTTCTGTGTAACCCGACTTTTCGGCGCTGCCCGTTACCAGATAAGTACCCGTCCCGCCTCCCGTCAGAACCGGTACGGGTATGCCGTCACGTTCCAACATCGCTTTCGTACCCAGAGCCGCGGCGTTGGCGGCTTTCGTGAGGCCGGTCCGCTCGGCCTCGTCAGGAATTAGGACCAGGTGGCCCTCGTACCCCTGAATGCCGGCGAAGCGCAGCGACCTCCTGCCCGTGATTCGCCGTGCCACAGCAAGCGCTTCGGCGGACCCGGGCTCAACACCACACCGATTCTGGCCAACGTTAACCTCCATCAACACATCCAAAGTGACTCCCGCTGACTCCGCGGCGAGCGCCAGGTCATCGGCGTTCTCAATGCTGTCCGTCACCACGGAAAGCCGGCACTGGCGGCTTAGTGCACAGAGGCGCGCGACCTTGGACTGCCCCACGATGGCGCGGGTAATCAAAATGTCGGGCAATCCCGCCGCGACCATCACTTCGGCCTCTCCAAGCGTGGCGCAGCAGACACCAACGGCACCGGCCGCCATCTGCTTGTGAGCGATCGCCGGCGTCTTGTGGGTCTTGATATGGGGCCTCAGGTTAATGCCGTTGTAGCGAGCAGCCTCCGCCATCGCCGCGATGTTCCGTTCCATTATGTCGAGGTCGACAATCAGAGCGGGCGTCTCCAATTCGTGCTTATGAATCCTCTGCCCATGGGCCGGACAGGCGGTTGCAACCGATGGTACTCCTGGCCGAGACATTGGACTCCCCCTTTACGGATCCCAACAATCAAGTAGAACCAACATCCAAAGTATAAATGATCGCTCCGACAGACATCAGTCACCTTAATGCACTCACCAGATGTCCTATTGTCCCCGGCGCTTTACCGCGAACATCCGCTCAACAAATGAGGCAGGCCATTCGGCCCGCCTCACTCTTCTATTCAGTAAGGGCGCCGACGGCAGCCTGTATCCGCTGAATCTCGATCGTGACCGCCCTGATTGCATCAGCCTGTTGCCGGGCTACCAAGCCGCTTTCGGAGACAGTCCTGGAAACGAATTCAAAGGACTTCTGCCATTGCGCCAGTGCGCTGTTAATCTCGACCGCCGACGCCTTTGTACGGTCAGCGAGCTTCCGAATCTCATCAGCCACCACGACAAATCCGGCGCCCAGGCGTCCCGCATGTGCGGCCTCCACGGCGGCATTCAGCCCGAGAAGATTCGCCCGCACAGCAAGGTCAGAGATAAGCTGCAACGCCTGCGAAGCGGCCCGGCCACGCTGCTGCAGGTCGGCGGTCGCTTTCTCCAGCTCCGCGCCCAACCCCAGGTGCTGTTCGGTGCCTGCCAGAATCTGCTCCGAAGCTGCCGAGGCATTCTCCAGCCCGGCCCACACCTCTTCACGAATGCGACCTTTTTGCTCCATAACGCCCATTTCTGCCTCGACGACGCGAGCGGCCAACCGCGCGGCGCCCCGGACGCGGTCCGGCTCTCCCGCTACCGCAATGGAGCCCACGCGCCTGCCCTGATATCGGATGAGGCAGTTGTAGCCGGCCCGGCGGACGCCTTTCATCTGGCTGACGTCTGCAGCGGTGATCGCAATCTCATCAACCTCACCGCGGACGATGCGCGCGGCGCCTTCATGGACTTGCCCAATGCGGTCTTTATCGACCGCCGCCTTGATAACTCCGCCCTGTCCACAGATGATGACCAGGCATCCTATAGCATCAGCCACAATTTGCCGGATACGTTCTGCGATGGCCTCATTTAGTTCGATGGTGCTAATGAGCGTAACCCCCTAAGAAGTAAGGCCTCTCGCTAACTGGATTGCTGACATCTCAGGTTATATATTCCCATGATGTGTGTATTTCCCTGCAAACCTATTCATTCCTTGTGTATAAAAAGAACGCCGGTGCAATTGACCGGCGCCAGCGACATGCCGCCGGAAGCGGAGCCGGTGATACCGGCCAGCAGGTTGATAGCCACGGCCTCAGAGATCAGGGGGTGCCCTTGATCGCCATGAGGGCGGTGGAGATGGTCTTGAAGCCGGTAAGGGAGGGGATGACGTTGCCGATCGGCATCGCGGCGATCGTGGAGTAATGAGTCAAACAGAACGGGGTGCCGACCAAACTGGTTGGCACCCCGTTCCATATACCTGTCACTGCTTCATGCGCGGATCCAACATATCCCGAAGACCGTCGCCGAGCAAGTTGATCGACAGTACCGTTATGAAGATCGCTGCCCCCGGGTAGTAGGCCATCCAGGGCGCCCTGGTCAGGAACCCCTGCGCAAACCGGAGGGCAGACCCCCAGGCCGGCGCCGGCGGCTGGATGCCAAGCCCGAGGTAACTGAGGCCGGCTTCGGCAATAATCGCGGACGCCGTGGCCAGCGACGCCTGCACGACGATCGGTCCGGCAATATTGGGCAGCACATGCAGGAATATGATGCGCGCATCGCTGGCCCCCATGCCCTTGGCCGCCTGCACATAGTCCAGGTCCCGCTGCGCCAGCACCTGGGCCCGGGCCATGCGAATGAAGGCCGGCGTAAACCCAATGCCAATGGCGAGCATGGCCTTGCTCAGTCCAGGGCCCAGCACCGCCGCCATGGCCAGTGCCAGAATCAGAAACGGAATGGCCTGGAACGCGTCGGTAATGCGCATGATGATCACTTCATCCCAGAAGCCCCGGTAATAGCCGGAGATCATTCCGATGGGCACACCGAGCACCAGAGCGATTCCCACCGACACCACGCCCGCAGACAGCGAGTTCCTGGCGCCGTAAATAATGCGGCTCAGTAGGTCACGCCCCAGGTCGTCCGTCCCGAACCAGTGAGCCGCACTGGCCGGCTTGAGCGCCATGGGGTAGTTCTGCGTCACCGGGTCGTAAGGGGCAATAACGGGCGCCAGGATGGCCACCAGCACCATGAACAGCACGATCGCTCCGCCAATAATGGCCATTTTGTTTCGGCGGAACCGCCGCCACAGTATGCGAGCCTGACTCACGGGCGGGGGCTCGGCGGGGTGGCTTCCTCCGGCGACGAGTCTCTCCTGCGCCATGATTAGCCCCTCCCCCCTGAGAGCTTGATGCGGGGATCAACCGCTGAATAGATGATGTCGATGACGAGGTTGACAGTCATCACCATAAAGGCAGCAAACAATACGGCCCCCTGCACGACCGGGATGTCCCGCTGGAAAATCGCGTCCACAATCAGCCGGCCGAAGCCGGGGATGGTGAAGATGGTCTCAGTAATCACCAGCCCGCCCAACAGCGCTGCGATCTGCAGGCCGCTCGCCGTAATGACGGGAATCAGTGCGTTGCGCACGGCGTGGCGAAGGATGACCACCCACTCCGCCAGGCCCTTTGCCTTGGCGGTGCGCACATAATCCTGCTTCAAGACTTCCAGCAGGCTGGCACGCAGGTACCGGGTTGTCACGGCAGCCTCCCGGGCGCCGGTCGCAAAGGCCGGCAGGATCAGCGAGAGCAAGTTGGCCTTCCAGTTGACCCAAATGGGCACGTAGCCCGAAGCCGGCAGCAGCTTCCACTGGAGAGAAAACAGCATGATCAGCATGATCCCGAGCCAGAAGTGCGGAATGGACTGACCTGCCAGCGCCGCAACGCTGCCAATCCAGTCAGCGACCCCACCGCGGCGCACCGAGGTGTAAATCCCGATAGGGACCGCAATCGTGATCGCCAGTAGGAATGTGAGTGCGGCCAGTTCCAGCGTCGCCGGCAGCCGCTGTCCGATCAGTTTCCGCACGGGTTGACGGTCGACCAGGGAGCGTCCGAGATCGCCCTGCAAGGCGGAACCCAGCCACGCCGCGTACTGGACAACCAAAGGACGGTCCAGCCCGAGTTGCTTACGGAGGGCCTCCACGGTCTCACGAGGAGCCTCGGGCCCCAGAATGACCAGCGCGGGATCGCCGGGAATGAGGTGGATGAGACTGAATGCAATGATGCTGACCAGCAGCAGAATCGGTATCATGAGCGCCACACGCCGCGTCAGGAAGGCCAACACGCGATTGCTCACCTCCCCACAACCGCCGCCGGACCGCATAGGGTCCGGCGGCTTTTGCTTCCAATTTGCTATTTGGTCAGGTTCAGGGTCCGCATCATCCCGTCCGGCACCGCCACATACCCCTGAACAGTCGGGCCGACGCCCTTCACGTCCTGCGGATGCCAGAGGTAAACGTAGGGCATCTCGTCATCGAGAATCGTCATGATTTGGGAATAGATCTCCTTCCGCTTCGCCATGTCGGTGGGAAGACGGGCATCGTTCAGGAGCTTGTCGACCTGCGGGTTGCTGTAACCGGCGTAGTTGTTGCCGCCGTTAGTGATCATGAAGGCGTAAATGTTGCCGTCCGGGTCGGGCCGGCCACTCCAGCCAACCTGCGCGATGTCGTAGTTCTTCTTGTTGAGCTTATCCAGCAGCTGCCCAAACTCTTCCTGCTCAATGTTGACCTTGATTCCCGCCTCACCGAGCATGCTCTGAACTACCTGCGCAATCTGCTGGTTAATCGGGGACGGAGCCGTCTTCAGCGAAATGGTGAGGTTGCTCTGCCCAGCCTCCGCCAGGAGCGCCTTCGCCTTGGCGACGTCGCGGGCCGGTATCGGCTTGCCGTCGCTGGCGGGGGTGCCCGGGTAGAAGGGGCTGCGGGCCGGAATGGCAATCTCGCCAAACACAACCTGGACCAGCGCCGGGCGGTCAATGGCGTAGCTGATGGCCTGGCGGACTCGCTTATCGCTGAGCGCGGGCTTGGTGGTATTGATCCACAGCCCCTGGTACTGTAGGCTCGGACCAATGAGAACCTTCAGCCGGTTGTCCGACTTCAGCTGCGGCACCTGCGCCGGCGGCACCGTGTCGATAATGTCCAACTGGCCGCTCTGCAGGTTGACCAACTTCACATTCTCGTCAATGACGGTCTTGTAGACAACGCCGGCGGCCTTGGGCAACCCTTGCTGCCAGTACTCCTCGTTGCGCACCAGGGTGATGCTGTCACCTTTAATCCGCTCCTTGAACTTGAACGGACCGGTGCCAACGGGATTATTGACGAAATCCAGGCCCGCCGCCTTCGCTGCGGTCGGAGAGACCATCATGCCGGCGCGGTCTGCCAGGGTAGCCAGCAAGCCCGCAAAGGGCTGCTTGAGGTCGATTTTCACGGTGGATTCATCGACCACGGTAACCTTCTCCACCGCGCTGATTTCGGACTTGCGGGGGGAGGCCAGAGCGGGATCGACCATCCGGTCGAAGTTGTACTTTACGGCTTCGGCGTTGAACGGGGTGCCGTCGTGGAACTTCACGCCCTTGCGCAGATAGAAGGTGTAGCTCTTCCCGTCAGTCGAGATATCCCACTTCTCTGCCAGTCCCGGCACGATGTTCAGCTTCGTGTCGAAATCAACCAGTTTGTCAAAAAGGCTCTGGAACACCTGCCGGTCGACCAACGCCGTCGACTGATGCGGATCCAGCTTCGGGGGATCAGCGTTGAGCGCGATCCGCATGATTACGTCGGGCTTCGGCGCAACGGGCTGTTGGGCCTCAGGGGCTTTAGCCGGCTCCTCCGTTTTTGGAGCAGTACGACTGCAGCCCGCAACTACGAACAGGCTGACTCCCACCACTACCGCGAGTACGCGTGACAAACGGCCATGAAGCATGCGATTCCCTTCCTTCCCTCTTCCAAGGATTTCAGGCCTTGTCGCCCTGCAGTCGGGGGCCGGACCTTTCCAGGAACGCTTCTCGAGATGCCCTGTAAACACTGAAAATGTGAACCCGGACCGCTTCCTCGGCCGCGATACCGGAACCACTGCGCAAAGCTTCAATAATGGCCGTGTGCTGCTCCAAGACCTGAACCTGTCGCTCGATGATGTCGCCACCCAGGCTTCGAATGTGCCTGAGACGTGTGCTGAGGTGATTGTGCAGCTCAACCAGGACCGTATTTCCGCTTGCGGCGACCATCAGGTCGTGAAAGCGCGTGTCCAGTTCCAGCAGAAGCTTGATCCGCCTCCGGGGGTAGGCCTCGCGCATCTGCTCCAGTACAATCGCCATGTCGTGGATGGCCGCGCCCGAATGGCGTTCGGCAGCGGCATGTGCGGCCCCGCCTTCAAGCACTGCACGGGCGCCGAACAGATCGGCGAGGTCCTGTTCCGTAGGGCTGTATACCTCATAAGCCGGACCCGGGACCGACACAATCAGATGATCCTTTTCGAGGCGCCGAAGCGCATCCCGGACGGGTGTCCGGCTGACACCCAGTTCAGCAGCCAGAGCGGTCTCCTTCATACGTTCACCTGGGTGAAACCTGCCCTCAATAATCCAGTCCCTCAACAGCGAGTAGACTTTGACGTAGAGTGGGTCGCTGTGCAAGATCGCTGGGGTTACAGGCAACAACTGCACCGCCTTTCCAGAACGATCTAAATCGCCGAACACTGTACTCTGTATACAGTATTCTATCTCATGTATCACAAGTGTGTCTATATAGACTGTTTGTAATCCTTTTGTGTGGCAGACAACTAAGATGATCCATTGGTCCTAACCCGGGATGATTGCCTGACCGCACGTGTGCCGCTTTGTAACGCGGACGATCCAATGGCGGGCTGTGGCCCCTGGCTACTGCCGTGCGCTTGCTGCACGACGTACAGCAAGCCTCCTTCGTCCACTCCGTGGTCAAGGAGAACGTGCGGGCACTCCGGTTCGGCCCCGTGTCGGCCGCACAGATGCAGGAGACTGAGACGTTGCTTGCTGGAGCCTAGTCGTGGCCGCAAATCAAAGGGGCGCCAGTGTGTAGCACCGGCGCCCCTTCGCTATGTTCAAACGGTGATTCCCGGCCCGCAGACTTCCGGCGGAATCGGCGGGCAGCCGCCGAAGGCCGGTGATACCCGGCACTCCTGGGGCATCACGATGCCGAAAGACGGTACCAGGATCTTCACCTCCGCTCCAGACTGGACAACCAAACAAAGCTGAATTGTACAGCAGATATTGGGCTCCGTCTGGGTTTGCCCCGCCATGGGCGGTTGGACCGTGCAAATGCATGTTCCGCGCACATCGCACGTCACCTCTGTCCCGGTGGGAGCACACAGGACAACCCGCTTCGGGAACGTCACCAACCGCGTCACGGTGATAGGCGTGGCGTTCGGCGCCGGAGTCACTGTGATTCGCAAGTCCAGGCTTACTTGAATCGAAACCAACGCCAGACCGTCCTGGTCGGGCAAGGGCTCCCGGTCAAGTATCTCCGAGCACGTGACATTGGTGATTTCACAGGTGGTCACCGTAGCCAGGGGACCCAAGTTCGGCACAAAGAAGCAGCGCTCCAGCGTATCCTCCTGGAAACAGTAATCATAAATCTTGCGAACTTCAACCACCACGATTTCGCTGGGCGGCGGACAAGCACCCCCACGCACCGGCCCGGGAACAATCCTGCGGTCCTGGCCGCCCGACATGGGCGCTAAGTACTCAGACAACAAACAGCCCTCCTCATGCAGGAGCTTGGTTCGTAAGTATGTGGCTGTGCCAGCCTCAGGTTATGAAAACGCTTCCCAAACGGTGACACACACCCGAAAATCACTGCGGCACTAAGAGCTCCGGTCACGACCCAACTTTTGTGTGTTGGGCAACACGGTCTCATACGTTAAACTTATATCGTTCTTACCATGTCACAAGAAATAGCAAAGGAAGTGAGTACGCCAATGACGTGGTCCACCAGACTCGCCGCGCTGGCTGCGGCGTTTGTTGTGATCTTCCCAAGTGTTGCCTCGGCATACTACTGGTACGGCGGTACCACCTACGGTGGCTACATGCCAACTACTGGGACTGCGGTGTCCGCCAGCCGGGCTGCGGCACCCACCTCTCAGGCCGCGGCGACCATGAGCGCGCCGAAAACTACTGCCACGACCAGCGCGACGAACAGCGTCGAGCAGACGCTCCTGCGCCTCACCAATCAGGAGCGCATTAAGCACGGTCTGTCACCACTGCAGGTCAACTCTTCTCTGACCTCCCTGGCTCGCATGAAGAGCAAAGACATGGTGGCAAAAAACTACTTCAGCCACACGTCACCAACGTACGGCAGCCCCGCCCAGATGCTAACCAGGTACGGCGTTACCTATAGCTACTATGCCGAGAACATCGCCCAGGGCGCCGATGCCGCAGGCATCCACGCCAGGTGGATGAGCAGCGCGGCCCACCGCGCCAACATCCTCAGCTCCCGCGTGACCTACATCGGCGTTGGGGTGGCGCCCGACGGCTCAGGCTACACGGCCACCCAGCTCTTCATCGCCCGATAGCGCCGCAAGAGACCTCAAATCCGGGGTCTCTTCGTTTTTGTCACCCCTTTTCCCGTCCGGCATACCATGTCGTACCCAATAAGCGCCAACTGAACAGGGGGGATCAACCTTGCCCGGCCTGCTGGTGAATTTGGGGTGGCACCATCTCCTCGAGGCAGACCCGGCTGCGCTCCCGGCCATGCTAGGCGTATGCCGGGACCTGAACATACCTGCCCGGTGGCACGAAACCGAACGGACTCTGTACATATGCGCCCCGGTCCACGGGCGGAAGGTGGCCCTCGCCGCCGGTGCCAGCAACCCCGACCGCGTGACAAAGCTTCTGGATGGGCTCCGGGCTCGATTGAGCGCCGCCGGAGCCGAGGCAACGATCCTTGCCGACCCCAGCCCCGCGCTGCATGACCAGGAAGTCGTGCTCCGCCTTGAAGTCGCATCAGCGCCCGTGAGGGGCGTGAGTGCCTCTTACAGCTGGGTGGGATGGCGCCTCAATCAAAAGCTAGCGGGCCTCCTCACCGGTGAACTGGCCGCAGGCCTTTCGGTCCAGGATCTGGGGAGCCGTGCAACACTAGCCGGATGGCGTCAGCCGGGAATACCGGTCATCGCCCTCACCCTACCCGACGTGGAGCATTCTCAAACCTTGATTGAGCGCTGCGTCGACGCCATCTGCCAGGGATTGTCCAGGTTCTGGTCCAATCCCCTCCTTGAAGAAGCACTGGCCGTTCTCGATGCCCCGGAGCTCGAAGAACCTGATTACGCCCTCTTTGAAGCTGAGCCCCGAAACCTGCCCAAGGAGGGGGCCCCGGAACTGAACAAACCGGCAGAAACGCCCCGCCTCATCCACGAGCCGGAGGAGGAGCCTCGCATTCTGCTCGGGCCGGAGACGATTGTGGCGATGCGCCAGGAACCCCTTGAGGAGCCGCTGTACGAACCGGTCAGGAGGCTGAGGCTTCGGCCAAGGCCGCCGCGGCAGAAGGCGGCAGAGCCGTCCCCGATGACTGCTGCTGAGTCTCCCGCAGAGGTCGCCCCCGCGCCCCCGCAGACAGCACCTCCACCACAGTCCTCACTGTTCGAAACCACCCGAATCGCCACCAGCACGGTGCACCCCTTCCGGTGGTCCACGACGCTCGCCGTGCGCCATACAGAGCGGTCGGCACCCGCGGCGCATAGCACTTACTCCTTCGTGCAGTTCCGCCACGTTGAAGCACAGAAAAACCACCCTCGCTAGGTCCGGGGGTGGTTTCCTTATCGTTCCAGCGTCGTCTTCCGAAACAGCACCGGGCGCCGGAGCCGGGCTACGGGACGGTCGCCGGGCTCAGGCAGCAGAATCACACCCAGGCCGAACAATCCCTCCGGCGGCCTTGGCAGGCGGCACTGCTCGAGCTGCCGACCGTGGCGGTACATAATCCGCACGTACACCTGAGCAGCCATTAGCGCTTCATGGAGTTCCTGACGGGTGTGCACCTCAAAGTCATCAACGGAGAGGATGACGCTCCCCGGCGCCAGACCAGCCGCCAGAGCGGACGAGCCCGGCAGCACATCCAACACGCCCACGCCCTTTGCCGGCCGTTTCAGGTAAGGCTCACCCAACAACTGAACGCGTCCGGACCAGACGGCCATGGCCTCGTGCCCAAGGGCGCTGAACAAGACGGCCAGCCACGTCAGCGGCTCCCACAGACCGCCGCCAATCGCGAGCGCCAGGAGGAGTGCACTGAACGCAAACATGATTCCGCTGGACTGCTTCGCCCGCACTTCGGGCGGCGCCGTGATCGCCAAATCCGTATAACCCATGGTGACAACGAACGGGACAAACTGCCACCCAAAGGCGACGGCGTTGTCCAGGAACTGATCGGGGCGGAACAGGGGCCACCACATAGGCATATCGACCGGCGAACCGGAGACGGCCGAAAAGATCGGGAGCACAAGCGGCACCGGCCAGAAGCGCTGAATCATGAAGCCCGGCACGGCCTCCTCCAGCCGTCCGCTGATGGACAGGGGTGTCGCACAGGTGGCGCCGTTCAGCCAGATCAGCAGCGCTTCCACCATATGCAGCACGGCAACCAGGCCCATCACGGACGGCACATCGACGTTGGGCCAGCCGAGGATCAGACTTGCCAGGGAGACGAGCGCCCCGGAGTAGGCGAAGCAGAAGTGCCGGGGGTTGATCGCGCCGAGTATCACGGATATGGGCCACAGGTATAGCAAGGCAGAGGGGGTGCCTGGCACATTGACCAGGCCCACCCCTGCCAAGGTTACCACCGTGCTTCCCACTGCTCCACCAAAGAGGCCGACGACCAGGGAGTAGAAGGTCTGCTCAAGCGGTGAATGCTTGGCGACACCGTATAATTCAGCTTCCTTCGCTTCGACCCGGCGGTACTGAATGTAGACCAGCAGCACCGCGACCAAGAGCAGCGTCAACGCCCAACCGTTCAAAATCACCTTCGGCAGGGTTTCGAGCAAGAGTTTCATAATGCCAAGCAGCGATGCCAACAGAGTCTCCCTCCAGGCTTAGCGCTTGAGCGTCTTGATGTGTTCGATGGCTTTCTGCAACTGCATGTCGCCGGGGTCGCCCGGTTGCACTTTGTTCTCCTGTTTGACTTCGATATCCGGCTGAATACCCTTTTCGTGAATGGCGTTCCCACCGGCCGTAAGGTACCGCGCAGTCGTCAGCTTAATGCCCGACTTGTCCGGAAGGGTGTAGTACGTCTGCACGACCCCCTTGCCGAAGGTCTTCATGCCCATCAGTACGCCGGTCTTGGTATCCTTGAGGGCGCCGGCCACAATCTCCGAAGCGCTCGCGCTGTTCTCGTCAACCAGTACGACCAGTGGCAGGGGGAACCGGTCCTTTCCCTTGGAGACCAGCGTCTCTTTCTCGTTACCCTTCCCTTCAACGAAGGCTACCGGCTGCTTCGCCGACAGGAACAGGGACGATACGTTGACCGCCTCATCCAGCAAGCCGCCCGGGTTCTGACGCAGATCGACGATCAACCGGTTCATGCCCTGGTCCGTCAGCTCAGCCAGCGCCTTTGCTACGCGTTTGGACACGTCGGTGTTGAACTCAAGAATGCGGACGTATCCGATCCCCGCCTCCAGCATCTGATGCTCGGTCGTCACGAACTCAATAGTAGCGCGGGTGATCACGAACGAAATGGGCTCATTCACGCCCTCCCGCATGACCTTGATCTTCACTTGGGTGCCCTTGGGGCCCTTGATCAGGGCCACGGCCTCGTCCAATGTCATGCCGCGAATATCCTTGCCGTCGACTTCGACGATGGAATCGCCGGCCAAAATGCCCGCCTGATCACCAGGGCTGCCCTTGATGGGACGGACAACGGTAACCAGGCCGGTCTTAGCGGACAGTTCGACGTGGACGCCAATGCCGCTGAATGACGGCAGGAAATGCTCCTGGAAGGCCTGATACTCTTTGGGAGTAAAGTAGGCCGAATACTTGTCCTCCGTGGCCGCGACCATACCCTTCAGGGCGCCTTCGGTCAGCTTGTCTGACGCCACCGGCCAAAGGAACTTTTCGTTGATGTACTGCTCTATCAGCTCGACTTTTTTCTGGTCCACACCGGACTCAGCTGCTGCCGGACTGCGCGGCGCTTCCGGAATCGCAACGAGCCTGTTCAGGTGCGGGAGCAAATTCGATGCTCCTGCATAGAAGCTCAGGACGCTGCTGACAAAAACCATCACGACCGTTAAGGTCAGTGCTTTGCGTCGCTCCATCATCCCGCAGGTCATCCTCTCGGGTATACTTAACGCACTTTACACCATTTTTATCGGACTCTGAGTGAGAGTATACTCCCCCTCGGAAAGGCTGGTCAAACCAAAAAACCTGCCCCAGGAACCCGCCGGGCTCCTGAGGCTGAGAGTGTTACTGCAGATAGGCCATGGGATCGGTCGGCTTGCCATTCACGTGAATTTCCAGGTGAACGTGCGGTCCCGTCGACCAGCCAGTGGATCCGGCCTGACTGATCTGCTGGCCCTGGGTCACTGTGTCGCCTTCGCTGACCAGCAGCTTGGAAGAATGTCCATACCAGCTGGCAATGCCGTTGCCATGGTCGATGACGACCAGATTTCCGTAAGCGTCGTTCCACCCTGCCATGATCACCACGCCACCCTCGATGGCGTAGACTGGCGCCCCGTAGTTGGCCGCGAAGTCGGTGCCGTTGTGCTGCCGCCACACGTTGAGAATCGGGTGGAGGCGGGGGCCGAACGAGTCGGTGATTACAGCGTTGCGAACCGGGTAGACTGGCGAGAAGGTGCCGCCGTTCGTCCGTCGCTGTGCCTGCTGCAGCTGCCACACTCGATCGGCAATTTGGGCCGCCTCGGCATCGTAGGCTTCCAACTGTGCCTGCAAGGATGAGACCCTGGTGTTCAGGCTGCGGGAGACAACTTCGTGCTCCGCCCGTTTTTCGGCCACCTGCTGTTCCCGCTCCGTTGCCTTGGCCTGGAGGGCCAGCAGTTGGGTCCGCCGGTTCTCCACGTCGGTCCGTTTCTCCTCAAGCTCCTTCTTGGCCATCCGAACCTGACTGAAGAGCTTGGAGTCCTGCTGCACGAGAAGCTTGAGCATGTCGAACCGGCTGATGAAATCACCGAACGAGGTGGAGCCGAGCAGAACGCCTACGTAATTGACGCGCCCCTCTTCATTGATCGCCCGCACCCTAGCGGCAAAAACCGTCTTTCGGTGCTGGTAGTTTTGTTCCGCTTGCTTTAGTTCCGCTTCCACTTTCTTCAGTTCATTTGTGGTGACGGCCACCTGACTGCTGATCACGTCTGCCTGGCCTTTGGCCACAGCGTACTCCTCTTCCACCAGGTTCAGCCGGGTCTGCGCCTCTTCCGCTTCGTAGTTCAGCCGCTCCAACTCGTTGCTCGCCTGGGCCTTCATCCGGCTCAGTTCGTTCATTTGCTGCTGAAGCTGGTTGATCTCATCGGCAGGGGCAGCGCTGGCCTGCGGAATCGTCACGGCAGCGACCGCCGACAGTATCGCTGCCGTGACCACACTCTGTCGCAAGCGGCTTGTACCGCCTTTCCAATCCATGCCCCGCAACACCCCCGCTAGACTTTCAGGAACCGGCGCAGAGAGATCAGGCTGCCAGCGGCACCCAGCACGCCGCCCAGGACCACAAGCCCGAGCGTCTGGTTCATCAGCACGTGTTCGGGCCGTGCGACTGGCCAGAACGGAATGTTCTGGTCCATATACACGACGACCTTGCTGTAGCCGTAACCGGTTAGGCCCATGGCAATCAGGGCGCCGAACACCCCCAGGAAAATCCCTTCCATCATGAACGGGCGGCGAATGAACCAGTCCGTGGCGCCCACCAGCTTCATGATGGCGACTTCCCGGCGCCGGGCGTAAACCGCCAGGCGAATGGTGTTGGAGATTGTCAGCACTGTAGCGATGATCAGCATCAGCACTAGCCCGACGCCGCCAATGCGGATCGCCCGGGTAAATGTCATCAGCGTGTTGACGTAGGCCTGTCCATAATTGACGTCGGCTACGCCCTGAATCTTCGCGACCGCCTCGGCAATAGCCGTGACCTGCTGAACATCCTGCGCCTGAATCTCCACCGAGTCCCGGAGGGGGTTCTCCCCTTCGAGGCCTTCAAGAATGTCCTTCTGCTCGCCGAATTCCTCCTTCATCTCCTGGAGGGCTTCCTCCTTGGAAACGAAGCGGAGCTCGCGAACCCCCGGTACTTTGCGAACTTGTTCGACAATAATCTTCTTCTGCTCGTCCTTGAGTTCCTGCTTGTTGCATGTCGGGTCCTCATCCTGGGCGCTACAGAGGTACGCCTTGATCTGTACTTCCTTCTCCACGGATTCTGCCATGTAATCCAGGTTCAGCGCCAAGAGTAGAACAACGGAGAGGACGAGCAGCGAAACGGCCACGGTTGCGATAGAAGCCAGGGACATCAGCGAACTCTGGGTCATGCTGCGCAGGGCATCGCGAATGGCGGTCACCCAGGCTCTAAGATTCATAGCCGTAGGTCCCCCTCTCCTCGTCCCGCGCAACCTTACCTTTTTCGATTGCAATCACGCGCTTTTTCATCTCATTGACGATGTTCTTGGCGTGCGTTGCCACCACCACGGTGGCGCCCATCTTGTTGATGTCGGTTAACAGCTTCATGATCGCCCACGAATTCTCGGGATCCAGGTTGCCGGTAGGTTCGTCGGCAATGACGAGCACGGGATTGCGGACGATGGCCCGCGCCACCGCCACCCGCTGCTGTTCGCCGCCGGACAGTTCGCTGGCCTTCGAGTGGGTCTTGTGCCTGAGACCCACCAGTTCCAGAGATGCCGGCACCCGCCGCATGATTTCTCTGCGGGCTACATCGGTACACTCCAAGGCGAAGGCGACGTTTTCAAAGACCGTGCGCTCGGGCAGGAGCTTGAAGTCCTGGAAGATGACCCCGAGTTGCCGGCGCAGGTAGGGAACGTCGCCCTCCCGAACGCGTGCGATATCTTTTCCGTCGAGCAGGACTTTCCCCGAACTGGGCAATTCCTCCCGGTAAAGCAGCTTCATCAGCGTTGATTTGCCTGCACCGGAAGGTCCAACGACAAAGACAAACTCGCCTCGCCCAATCGACAGGTTCACGCCGTTGAGCGCGGGAGCGTGTGCATTAGGGTAGACTTTGGTGACATTCACGAACTGGATCAACCAGACTCACTCCCCGGCGGTTCGGCTGTATCTGAAATCCTTCATGGGCTTTCGACAATCTCCGAGTGCTTCCCTCTCCGATCGACGTAAATCGCTTCATTGTGGTTTCTGGTCCGGCTGGAATATCAAGCAAAGAAAATCGGAGGGGCAAAAACCCCTCCGACAGCGTTATCCAGGATACTCACCGGTTCTGGCTGTGTGTGCGAACAGCTCCCAGCCGCGCATTCCGCCATCGCGGGCAGCCTTGATTGCAGCCTCCGCATCGTACGGAACCCGAACGATTGTGGCCGAGGTCCGCCCCTGCTCGACATCTACAAGGGCATAGCTGCTACGGGCATCCCCGTCGAAGGGCAGTCCTACGCTGCCGGCATTGACGACCGTACACCCGTATGCAACACGGACAAAGGCCCTGTGGCAGTGGCCAAAGGCCGCAAGGGCCGTCTCGCGGGAAGTCCGGAGGGCAGCCAGTTGGTCGGTGGTCGCCCACGGCATCAACAGGACATAATTATGGGTGGGCGAGGCGTGGAACAGTTCCACCTGCATATCCTCCCAGGTCTCTTGCAGGAGAAGCGGAAAGCTCTGCAGCCAAAGGCGGTCACTCTCGGTGAGAGCAGTGACGTGCCGCTCGAAGTCTGCGATTGCCGCCTCCTGGCTTGCGTTATGGGTCGGGAAGAGATGCGGATGGAAGTTCGGGTGATAGCACGCATCCGTATTTCCCAGCACCACGGGGCAGCCCAGGTCCCGCACGCGGTCCAAGCACTCCTTGGGCAGAGGCCCTTTCATGGTGATGTCACCCAAGCAGACGATACGGTCCACGCCCCGGGTGGCCATGTCCGTCAGGACCGCCTCCAGGGCGTGATAGTTCGAGTGGATATCACTGAACAGAGCAGCACGCATCCTACCGCCCCCGCATTCTCTGCGCCGCCACCAGCCAAACGAACTTGAACAGAGGCGGCAGACTCCGGCTGTATCGGCCAAGCTTGACGATACGGAACAGCCATTCCAGGTTGCTCTTGATCATCCATTGCGGTGCACGCGGTGCGGCACCGGCCCATACGTCAATCGTCCCGCCGGCGCCAATGGCGACTTTCGCGCCCAATTCGCCGAGATAGTGGTGGAGCCACTTTTCCTGTCGAGGCATGCCCATGCCGACGACCAGGAAATCCGGCCGGGCTGCCCGAACAGCCGCCACGACCGCGGGCTCTTCGTCAGGCTTGAAGAAACCATGCTGGAACCCGGCAACGGTGACACCCGGAAAGCGCTCCTTTAGCCGGTGTGCCGCTTCGGCCACCACTTCAGGCCTGGCGCCGAGGAGGTAAACGCTCCCCCTGCCGCGCCCGGACATCGCTGCGATCAGGTTCGTTGACAGCTCGACGCCGGCCACTTTTTGGGGCACCGGGTCGCCCAGCATACGTGAGGCCATCAGCACGCCGATTCCATCTGGTATTACGAGATCAGCCCCGTTAATGATCGATGCGAACTCCGAATCCTTCAAGGCCATATATGCATGTTCGGCGTTGGGCGTGACAACAAGGCGGGGCTTCTCCTCGTCAATCCAGGCGAGACAACGATCGACGGCCTCCGACATCGTCACCTTGTCGATCCCGATGGCCAGAATCCGAGTACGGTTCATCGCTTTCCTCTCCGCTTCAGGAGGTCTATGGCCAGACGGGCGCTTTCGCGGGCGAGGGGCGTCAATTTCGCCACATTCTCCGCCAGGCTCCGGCGGACGGCAGCTGCTTCAGCGAAACCACGCCGTCCCGCGGTTATGACATCGTCGGGATTGAGGAGGTTCGTAGCCCCGGCCACAGGCTCCCCTATCTGCTGGAGGAAGGCCTCGTTCTTGGGGTCGTAGGAGAGCCCCACCAGGGGCACGGCATTCATCGCTGCGAAAACCAGGGCATGATAGCGCATCCCGATCAGCAGGTCACAGCGGGCAATCATTGCCTGCACTTCGTCATACCGGTATTCGCCTGAAGCCAGCGTTGCCCGCGTCTCCATCAGCGCCGCCACCTTGGCCGCGGCCTCTGTGTCCTGCTTGCGCATCATCGGGATGAAGACCACCTGGGCGCCCGATTCCCTGGCCAGCTGATCCAGCGCCCGGGCCAGTCCGGGCTCGACAGGCTCCTGCCAAAAGCTCCACGGTCTGACCGATACCCCGATTACAGGGCGATCCAGGTCAGCGCCGGCAGCCGCCAGGAGTGCGGCTCCCCGCTCCGGATCCGCCGGTCCCAGCGCCAGGGCCGGGTCTGCGGTCACGGTAATCGACGGCCGGAATACCCCCAGGTGGCGGAAAGTGGCTGCGGACTCAGCATCGCGGGTCGTTATCAGATCAACCCCGTTGACGATGGCGGGTATCAACGCCCGGCTGAAGGCGCGGGTGACGGGCCCTGCGCCCTGGGCATAGAACATCACGGGCCGCAGCCGCAGCTTGGCCATCGTCACCAGGCTCAGGTAGTACGTTAGCGATCTGCTGCTGGTGATGTCCTGGAGCAGACTGCCGCCGCCGGAGACGAACAGGTCCGCCCGGCCGACGGACCGCCAGATCTTCTTGAAGTCTCCCCGGCTGATCGCCTGGACGCCGTGCAGCGACCGGGTCTGTGCGGCCGTACCTGAGATGACGCTGAAGCGGCACTCAGGCTCCAGGTCCCGCACTGCCCGAATCATGCCCGCCAGGATCGCCTCATCTCCGGCATTATGGAACCCATAGTAGCCGGAGACCAGGATTTCCGCCATGACGAGGTCTCCCCTCTCAAGTCCTGCCGAGTTTCCGGAGCAGCCCCACGCGAATCTCTGCTACCTCTTCACTGCCAAGCAGGGCTCCCGTCAATACGTGAATCAGTACGATTGCACCAAGCCCCGCGCCGAGGCGGAACGCCTGGTGAACGAGTCCGGCGCCGCTGGCCAGCCGCGCAGCACCCATGTAGCTAATGTACCCGACAAGGCCTCCGAGAGCGGCGCCCGCCACATGGAGTCCGACGGTTCGCAACAGCACCCGGAAATCCAGCGCCCCCAGCCGCCGGGCCAACCGCCAGATGAGAAACCCGATGGCCGCTGCCGTGGACAGGCTGGTCCCCAGCGCCAGGCCGCCGTGACTGAGCGGTCCTACCAGGAGCAGGTTGAAGCATACGTTCAGGAGCACCATTCCTACTGAAGTCACCATGGGGGTAACGGTATCTTGCAGGGCGAAGAAGCAGCGGTTCAGCAGATCAAGCCAGCCGAAAACGAGAATCCCCGCTGCGTAGAACTGCAGAGCGAACGCTGTGGCGTCCGTGGCATGGGGGTCAAATGCCCCGCGCTGGAAGAAAATCTGTACCACCGGCTCACGAAAAACGATCAACCCCACGGCCATGGGCAGCAGAACAAACGAGAGCATCCGCAGGCCACGCATGACCGCCCGGCCAAGGTCGGCCTCCTGCTGCCGGGCCACCAGCTCGGCCATATTGGGGTAGAGTACCGTCGTAACGGCAGCGCCAATCACGCCGTAGGGCAGTGAATTGACACGCACCGCATAGTTCAGGGCGGAGATGCTGCCCTCGGTCAGGCGTGAGGCCAGGTATCGGTCTACGAAGTTCATCGACTGAACGGCGAGGGTGGTCAGGATTACCGGCAGAATCAGCCGCAGCACCTGTTGCAGACCGAAGTCGCGCCAGTCCAGCAGTGGCCGGTAGCGGAAGCCAAGTGTCGGGACCCACGGGACTTGAATCAGCATTGCGAAGACCGATCCGAGTACCACGGAGTAAGCTACCCAGTGAATCTGCTCCGGACCGGAGACCACCGCCAGCCCGGCAACGACGGCCACGTTGCTCATGAAGCCGACCAGCGCAGGCGGGTTGAACATTCGGTTGGCGTTCAGTACCGCCGAGGCCACCCCGGAGACCGCGAGGAAGAGCATCATCGGGAGCATCGTCCTGGTCAGGGAAACGGCCAGGCTCAGGGCGCCCGGCGGAAGCCCGGGCACGATCAGCGGAATGAATCGCGGCGCCAGTCCCCACCCCAGGGCGATCAGGCCAACCGCCAGGAGCAACGTGGCATTGAGCACCGTATTGATCAGCCGCCAGCCGGCCGCCTCACCCCTGCGCTCGACGACGCTGCGGTAGACGGGGATCACCACCATCACCAAGGCGGCGGAAACGGAGGCAAACAGGGCGGTCGGGAGTTCCTGGGCAACGAGGTATGCGTCCGTCGTGTGCGTTGCGCCGAACCGGGCCGCCAGCAGGGACTCCCGCACGTACCCCAGCACACGGCTGGCAATCAGGGCCAAGCTGACCAGCCCGGCAGCCCGGATGAAGGAACGCTCCCGTGCCACCATCACCGTCTGATCAACTCCTCGTACAGTGCTGCCGTCAGTTCGGCGGTCCGGCTGGCGCTGAACACTTCGCGGGCCCGCCGGCGCCCCGCCTCACCCATGCGGGCAGCCAGGTCCGGGTCCGACAGCAGCCGCCGCACGGCCCCGGCCAGGGCGCCCGGGTCCTCGGGCGGCACCAGCAGCCCGGTTACGCCGTCCACAACGACTTCGGGGACGCCGCCTACCCGGGTCGCCACCACGGGGCGGCCGGCGGCCATTGCCTCCACCACCACCAGCCCCAGGCCTTCGGAGCGTGAGGAGAGGACAAAGACCCCGGCCTCGCTCATGAACGAAGGCACGTCAGCAACGAAGCCCCGGAACTCCACCGCCCCGGCTACCCCCAGTTCGGCAGCCAGCCGCGGCAGTTCTTCTTGTAAGAGCCCCTCGCCGCCCAGCAGGAGCCGGGCCTCCCCCTGCAGATCCCTCATGGCCCGCAGGAGAATGTCAAAGCCTTTTTCTGTCTGCAGGCGCCCAAGGGAGCAGAGCACCCCCGGGACCAGCCGAACAGGTGAGCCGTACTCATGAAGGTCCACACCGCCAGGGATTACCACGACCCGGCTGGGAGCGGCGCCCTGGGCCACCAGGGCTCGCTTTACAGCTTCCGACACAGCCACTATCCGGTCAGCAAACAGGGCTACGGCCGCTTTCTTGGCAAACCGCCCCGCCCCCCGCACCTGAATCGCCTGCTCTTCCGCCGCCGCCAGACCATGCTTGGTATAGACGATGCGGGCGCCCGCCACGGCCGCAGCTACCCTCCCGGCCAACGAGCCGTGAGTATGTACGACCTGGGGGCGCCACGCGCGCATATGTGCCGCCAGCGAACGCACCGCCTGCCAGGAGAAGGACCGGTTTGCACCCGGATAGAGAAACACGGGAACCCCGGCGCGCCGCACAGCGGTCGCCAGGTCGCCCTCCGGGCAGGCGACCGCCGTGTCAAACCGTCCGGCGACAGCGGGCTGAGTCAGAAGCGACAAGACGTACCGGCCCGCACCGCCGATGTTGGTATCACTGCAAACGTGGAGGACTCTCGGTTTCACGCCTTCGCGCCCTCTCTGTCCCCCATCGCCAGCCCCATTCCGAGACCGGCCACGGCCCAGAATGAGAACAGGATCTTGGGGTTGTACCAGATGTGCTCCGCCATGCCGTGGACCAGAACGCCAATCAAGGCAGATGCAACCGCTGCGATCACCGGGGAGCGGAGTTGCTCAAACCCAAGGACAATGGTTCGTCGCAAGGTGGCGAACAGCGCCCACATGATGGCGCCGAAACCGAACACGCCGGTCTCCGCCAGCATCTGCAAGTAGGTGTTGTGTGCGTGGGCTGCCCCGGCTCCGGAGAGCATGTACCGCTGGTACACGCTTGCGAACGAGGGGGCGCCGAGCCCGGTGCCCAGCACCCACGTATTGCGGATGGTCGCCAGGACACCGATGCGAATGTTATTGCGGTACACGTTCGAGGTGTGCTGCGGGTTGAATGCGGTCAGGACACGGGCCTTTACGGAGTCGGGAGCCACAACCCATACCAGTACGGCACCCAGCACCATCAGGAACGACCAGCGCCCGGCCCGCAGGAGGACAAAGACCACTGCGGCAACTGCCAGCCCCAGCCAACCGCCGCGGGACTGCGTCAGGAGCAATGCGATCCCCATGAGGCCGAGGATGCCCGTTAGCTCCAGCCGCCGCTTCGGTTGTTGTACCCAAAGGCCCACGACGACCGGAATGTACAGTTCCATAAACAGCGCCAGGTAGTTGGGGTTGTTCATGCCTGCAAATACCCGGACCAGATTTCCTTCCGACGGATCGGTCCAGTGCTCCAGCACAACGGGCGGGTTCTCGTACTGGTACGCAGCCCAGAGCGCCATCAAGACGGCACCGACCATGACCGGACCCATAAAGGCGGCAGCGTCTTTGCTGTTGCGCACCAGGTTGACCATCAGCAGGAACAGCAGGCCCGCAGTAACCCATAGCAGGAACGACTGGATGCTGGCGTCGCGGATTGGGCTGACGAAGACCGCACTGACTGCAACGCCCAGAAACGCGGCCAGGGGCAGGAAAGTCGAAGATGCCCGCCAGGTGAAGTCGCCGTTCATCAGTTTCTGCAAGAACCAAAGGCCGGCAATCCCCCAAATCCCAAGCACCATAAGTATGGTCGGGTTCAGACCACCCTGGCCGGGATTCGGACTCGGTATCAGCGCAATGATTCCCAGAACGGCGCCCAGCATGGGCAGGAACGGCGATACCGCCCGGCTCCCGGATTCCGTCGTTGCCAGCTCGGTGTCTCCCGGATAGCCAATGAGCGACTGGAACACCCAACTGGTGCTCAGAATCGGTGCCACCACGCTGCATACGACCTTGGCGGCGCGGACAAACAGGCTGGAGTCCCAGGTCGCTATCAGGAACTGCTGGAGCGGCCGGGTAACCTTGGCAGCCCAGTCGTTCAGACTGATCAGTGCCTGTCCCAACCGGCTCTCTGCAAAATCGCCGGCGGTGGGCCAGTCCGAAAGCACGATCCGGCCGGTTATACTATGTGGCCCAATCCGGCCGATATAGCGGATCAAAGCCGCAATGGCGCCGTAAATGACGCTCCCTTCCCACACATTGACCATCCACGTGAGAATGCGGCTTGTCTCCCAGGCGCCCTGCACGTCAAGTCGCGCCATGCCGGCACCCCCTCGCTACTTGGTCTTCAGGTCGGGGCGCTCCGGCGGATTGCTATTGACATTCCAGGTCATACCCGTACCGGCCCACCCGGAAGTCCGGAGGTCCTGGGCCCGGCCGACTTTCATCTCCACGCCGCCCAGGGTGACGCCGTTCTCCGAAACGAGCCCGGTGCCCCGCACGGTAATGATATGGTCGAAGGTATACTTGGACTCATACTCGCTGTCGTCACCGTGAACCTTTGCCGGAGACGTCTTGACCTCCACGATCTGCCCCAGGTAGGCCTGCGATTTGCTGTCGTAGATCTGAATTGGTTTCGCGTTGTTTACCTGCAACAGTGTGACCGAAGGATCACGCACCGGGCTAAGCAGGAACTGCACCTCTACGATTTGTTGGGCCGCAGCAGGCGCAGCCGCGTCCCTCTTGACGTACTGGTATCCAAATCGGCCGGCAACCGCCAAAATCACCAGTACTACGGTCAGGTCGAGCAGGTTGACCTTGCCGAACAGCCGCCCTTTTTGATCGATAATCGCCACCTAGAGCACCTCCGAATACACCTGCAAAATCTGCGTCGTAATTGCCTCAATGGAGAGATTCTCCACCACATATCGCCTTCCGGCTTCTCCATAGGCTTCCCGGAGCGCTGCCGTTTCCGTCCTCAGCAGGCGCGCAATATCGCCGGCCATCTCCTGCGCATTCAGGTGCCTTCCGCCCTCCCGGGCCGTGAAGTTGGCCGACGCCCACTCGTTCAGGCGGTCAGGGGTCAGTAAGCCCCGGTAGCCGCCCTCGCCCGCCACAATGACCGCCCGGGCGCATGCCATGCCCTCAATTGCTGTACGGGCTACCGCCACTACGCAATCGGCCAGGTTGAAGAACCGCGGCACATCCAGGCGAAGGCCCACCGCCATGGCGGCCTGGCGCCCCAGTTGGCGGTTGGTCTCATCGGCAGCCCGCCGGACCTCGTCGCCCCGATCACCATCCCCCAGGAGCCAGAGCCGCACACCGGGAACCTCCCGTTCGAGGGCTGGCAGCGCCTGCAGCAGCGTGACCGCCACGTCGGCAAACGGTCCGTCCAGGCGGCTGGCGTGCACGACGTGGGGCCCCGTCGCCTGCACCCCAAACTCTGTGAGCAGCGGGGCAATGTCGAGCCCTGGCCTGAACAGGTTGGTATCGAATCCGTTGGGTATGACTCGGACCTGGCCTGCCGGCGCCCCCAGGCGCTCGATCAAATGCCGTCGCACGTCGTCGCTGACGGCGATTGCGCGTTGGCCGAACGTGGTCAGGTACTTCCACGGAAAGCCGGCGTTATAGACGCCATGATAAGTCGTAACCAGGGGTACCGGGCGCTGGCCCAGCGCCAGCGAGGCCAGCCACGCAGGTATGCGGGCATGCGCATGCACCAGCCCGATCTCATTTTCCGTCAAGAGCTTCCGCAAACGGCGATAAGCCCGGAACAGCACCACCGGGCTCCGGGAATCCATGGGAATTTGGAAATGAGGAATCCCTGCATCCGCCAACATAGAGACCATTCTGCCCCCGGCCGACGCGACCATCACATTTTGCCCCCGGCGTCGCAGTTCCCGGGCCAGACTGATGACGTGGGTCTCCGCCCCGCCGAGGTCAAGGGCCATCGCGGCCAGCAAAATTGGTGGCAGAGTACTTTTCATGGGTGCTTCGTCCCCCCAGACGGCGGCACTGCCTGCCGCCAGACCAGTCTGTTCAGGCTGTCTTCGCCATTTTACACGTTGGGGATGCTACGGACAAGTACGACTGGTAAATATTACTGTGCGGCTGTCTTTACCGTATAGGGTCCCTTCACGATCAGGATCAGGTCGGTCTGGGCCGTCAACCCGCGCCCGTCCGAGACCGGAATTACCAGCAGGTGATTGGGCTTCACCGGCTCATCCTGGGTCAGGTCCACCCCGTCGGTCGCATCAAGTACGCCGCCCATGGGGCTGACGATCGCCGTCGCCTTGCCGCCGCGCAGCACAACTTCCGTGCCGCTCTCGCCCAGTACCACCGCGCCCTTTGGCGCCCGCACGACTTCAAAGAGCGTCTTCATCTCGGCCAAACGGGACTCCAGGTAGGCCTTGTCGACAGACCCCGTCTGGTCAAGTTTCGACAGCGCCTGATCTACGTATGCCTTGTCGGCCATGCGGGCCAGCGCCTGGTCCACATAGTCTTTCCCGACCAGCGATGCCACGACTTCATCCACATAGCTCTTGGTTACCAGGGGGTCCGCCACCGTACCCGGTTCTCCTGTAGCCGCATTGGCGCCGCCAAACCAGAAACCCGCACAGACCAGGCCAATACCGGCAGCAGCAGCAACGACGATGCGCTTGAACATCATGGCACCAAACCTCCCTGGTTTCAATTGACCCTCGTCCCACATGATTCGCCCTCGCAGGGACCAACCCTGTCGGTGGACAAATTCTGGGGTCTAAACATCCGCCTGTCCCGATAGGAATGCTTACGGGGTGAGTCCGCATGAACCACCGGAGACAGATGGCCACAATGGCCATTTGCGCCATCGTGGCAAGCGGCGCCGCCGGTGCCTATGGCAGCCTGTCGGCCCGCACCGCTTCTCTTCTTCAGACGGCGGAACTGCAGGTGCAAGTTTCGCCAGGATACGCCATTCGCAAGGCAGCCGACCAGTTCTCCGCCCCCGTGGGCCTTGCCGTCAGCGACCGGGGCGACATTTTCGTCGCCGAGGCCGGTGGCACGGAAGGGACCCTGCCGCGGGTCGTCAGAGTTGAAAAGGGCAACAAGCACGCCATCGTTGCCACTGACTTCCCGTCGCCCCTCACCGGCCTTACCTGGCATGAGGGAAAGCTTTATGTGGCGTATGCCGGCGGGGTTGACGTGCTCGATCCCGCTACGGGAAACCACCATCCAATCCTGGCCAAACTCCCTGCTCGCGGCGACTATCCAAACGGAGCCGTAGTCTTCGGCCCGGACGGCCACCTCTACTTCGGCATCGGCAGCGCAACCAACAGCGGAGTTGTGGGGCAAGACAATATCAAGAATGGATGGGTCGGGAAGTACCCCGACTTTCGTGATATTCCCTGCAAGGAGATCATGGTCAAGGGCAGCAACTTCACCGTCGGCAACCCGCTGACCAGAGACCCGATGGACATGGCCACTACGGGCGCCTTCTCCGCGTTTGGCGCCACAACCGCCCGCCACCAGGTGCTGCCGGGAAGCGTACCGTGCACCGGCGCCATTCTTCGGGCCAAGGCGGACGGCAGCAACCTGGAGATGGTGGTCTGGGGGCTCCGGCAGCCCGCCGGGCTCCATTTCGGCCCGGATGGACAGCTATACTTCACCATGCAGGGCTTTGAAGAGCGGGGCAGCCGCCCCATTGTAGGCGACCGCGACTATTTCTACCGGGCCGTGCCAGACCAATGGTATGGTTGGCCCGACTTCGCCGGCAACCGCTCGGTGACCATGGAGCAATTCCACAAGCCATCCTTCCCCATTACACCGCTGCTGGCAGAGCGTCCCGGTCAGCCGCCGATGCCCATTACGTCCTTTGCCCATGGCTCGGGCGCCGCCGGGCTGCTTTTCCCGCCGGAATCCTTCGGCCTGGGGGGCGACGCCCTGGCAGCCCTGTCCGGACCAAGCCAGCCCATGAACCCCCCTACCGGGCACATGGTGGTGCGCGTGAACCCCGTAACGGGGCATGTAACCCCTTTTCTGAAGAACCGCACACCGGGCCCTGCTTCGGCCACCGCCGCTGCCGGGCTGGAACGCCCGGTCGCTATGGCGGCCGCGCCGGGGGGCGCCGTCTTTCTGCTCGATTTCGGCCAGACGAGGCCTTCTGCCGGCGGGCTAACCGAGGCGGTGGGGGGCACGGGCACGCTATGGCGCGTTGAATGGACTGCGCGGAAATGACGCTAATGGGGCCGCCTGCACGCTCAGCGCCGCAGGCGGCCCCTGTCTTACCGCTGAAGCTCTCCTTTGGCCCGCTTCTCCAGGTACCCGTAAATGAACGGATCCAACTCCCCGTCCATCACGGCCTGCACATTCCCGATCTCCACCCCGCTCCGGTGGTCTTTCACCAACGTATAGGGCTGGAAGACATAGCTGCGAATCTGGCTGCCCCAGGCGATCTCCATCTGCGGGCCCCGCACCTGGGCCAGCTCCTTGTTCTGCTCTTCAATCTTCAGCTCCACCAGCTTGGAGCGCAGCATCGTCATGGCAACCGCCCGGTTCTGCAGCTGCGACCGCTCCTGCTGGCAGGCGACCACGATGCCGGTAGGCATATGGGTAATCCGAATGGCCGACTCCGTTTTGTTAATATGCTGTCCGCCGGCGCCGCTCGCCCGGTACGTGTCGACCCGCAGGTCCTCGGGGCGGATCTCGATATCGTCCACGTCTTCCTCGACTTCGGGCATCACTTCCACCGCCGCGAACGACGTGTGCCGGCGCCCGGACGCGTCGAACGGGGAGATGCGTACCAGGCGGTGCACGCCCATCTCGGGCCTCAGGAAACCATAGGCATAGAGGCCCCGTATGGCCAGCGTAACGCTCTTAATGCCGGCCTCATCGCCCTGCAGCTGGTCGAGCACATCCACCTTGTACTTGTGCTGCTCCCCCCAACGCATGAACATGCGCTGCAGCATCTCGGCCCAATCCTGTGCCTCCGTGCCACCGGCGCCCGCGTGAATGGTGAGAATCGCGTTGAAGGAGTCATACTTCCCGCTAAGCAGGATCTGCAGCTCGAACTGATGGACTTCCTTCTCCAAGGCCTCTCCCTCACGGGTCGCTTCGGTGACCAATTCCTTGTCACCAGACTCCTCCGCCAGGGAAATCAGCACCGCATAGTCTTCCGTCCGCCGCTTCAGCCCATTGAGATGTGCAATCGGCTCCTTCAGGGCAGCAACCTGTTTCATGGTCTTCTGCGCAGTCGCCTGATCGTTCCAGAAGTCAGGCGCGGCGATTCTGTGTTCTATCTCGGCAATCTGCTCCAGTCGCCCTTCGACGTCAAAGAGACCTCCGCAAATCTTCGAGTTTGGCATCCAGCCGTTCCGCACGCTGGTAAAGATCCTCGTACATCGGGCATCCTCCTCGGTCAACCTCGCAGCCAACGTTCTTATCCGACTTATTGTACCATCCGCGTGCGGGTCCGACAACGAACTGTGACCGACCAGCCCCTCCCCGAATACCCTGAGAGCGTCAACTCACGTGGGAGGGAAGCGCCGGTGAACGTTGGCTTTATCGGCATGGGCAACATGGGCCAAATGCTCGTCACAGCCCTTGCCCGCGCACATGCACTTCAACCCGGCGAGCTGTTCGCCAGCACCCGCGATCCCGACAAGCTCCGGCGCCTGGCCGGCTCGGTGCCCGGTTTGCAGGTCGCCTACTCCAACCGGGAACTGGCACAACGCTGCCAGGTCATCTTTCTATGCCTGAAGCCCGGCGAAACAAGAGCCGTCCTTACAGAAATCGCTCCACACTTGACCCCGGACCGGCTGCTAGTCGCTATCACCAACACAATCGACATAGCTGCACTTGAAGGAACGACCCGGGCCCGGGTGGCCAAGGTGATCCCGTCCATGGTCCAGTCGATCCAGCGCGGCGTATCTCTGCTCATGTTCGGCGACCGCTGCACCACGGACGATAAGGCGTTTCTGGTCCGACTCATGGGCGCCATCAGTCAACCGGTGCCGATTATAGAATCGCAGGCCCGCGTCGCCTCCGACCTCTCGTCCTGCGGGCCGGCCTTTGTCAGCTACATATTGCGGGCGTTCGCCCACGCGGCCCGGCAATACCAGCCTGACCTGCCGGTCGATACGATTAACCTCCTGATACGGGTAACCGCCGCCGCCACCTGCGAACTTCTCGAGCGCACCGGAATGACGTTTGACGATGTCATCACCCGCGTCTCAACGCCCGGGGGAATCACGGCCGATGGCATCAAAGTGCTTGACGAACAACTAGCCGGGGTGTGGGAGCAGGTAATTGAAACGACCATCGTCAAGGAAGAGGCTAAGAAAGCCAGGTTCGAACTATGAGAGAAGACCCTGCGGGCACCCGCAGGGTCTCGCATATTCTCGGACAATCAGTACGGAAAAGACGAAGGAAGATGATCGTGATTCGCGAATCGGATTGAAGGGGAATCAAGGCTCTCCTGCTATTTGGAAAGGAGAGGCCGGAGAGCCAGTCAGATGGGAGGGCATGACGGTGAAAGACGCAGGTTTCGGAACCCCGCAGTCATTTTCTGTGGCACCCGCCCCCCGCCCTACAGAGCGCTCTCTCGTTGCCATGGGCTGGGCCATCTCCGCCAGAGCGTTTGACAGCGCCGAGGCTGTTGACAAATTCCTTCATTCTGAGGAAGGACTCCGGGCGACTGCCACAGCGCAACCCGAAGGTCCGTGGGAGCGGGCCCAGGACCTGGCCTACGATGCCTGGGAAGCAACAGGGGCGATACGCTACGTGTTGGCCCGTGAGGCGCTGGCGATTGACGAGCGCTGCAGCGATGCATGGCTGGTTCTGGCCGAGGAAGAAAAAGCCTGGAAGAAGCAGAAGCGCTGCTTCGACCGGGCCGTCGCGGCTGCAGAGCGGTTTGGCGAGGACGAAGGGCTCTTCGCGGCACTTACGGAGGAGGACCGTAGGTGCCTCTATGGCACGATTCCGGGGCGGACTGTCATGCGGGCGTATGTAGCCCTGGCCCGGTGCCTGGTTACAGGTGGGCACCGCAGAGAGGCACAGGAGCTGTACGAGAAACTACTCGACCTGGATTGCGAGGACCACATGGCAATACGACACGAAGTCGTGCCCTTGTACCATTTGCTTGATGATCGCAAAGCGCTGCGAACCCTGCTGGACCGTTATCCGGAAGACGCCATGGCGCCCTTGCCATACGAGCAGTTGTGGCTGGCCATTTCGGAGGGAACAGACCCGGCAGAAGTGGAGCACCTCGAGCAGAAAGCCCGCAACACTAACCCCTACGTAATTGACTTTCTACTGGGCACCCGGGAGTGGCCGGACCGGACAAGCCAGTATACAGTCATCGGTGGCGAAGATGAGGCCGCCAACTACGTAGAAATGGCTGAAGGCTGGTGGCTGGCTGATCTCCGGACCCGTGCCTGGCTCTTGGCAAAGCGCGGCTCTGTTGCCGGAAGCGCATCGACGACTGTCGGAGAGTTTTCGAGTGAGCTCGATGAGTTCAAGTGCATTCTGCACCGGCTCTACCATGACGGAGTCTCGGTGCGCGAGTTCATGCAGGCCTACGGAGCCCTGAATGACATGGATGACGACGCCTTTACAGCGGCAATGGGATGGGTCGCGAGAGAGATAGACCCCTACCTCTCCCTCCTCACTTTTACCTATGCGGACCAAACAAAACATGGCGACGCCCGCATCTGGATCGAAGGCGGGCGCCCCCGCAGCGACCGCCCCGACTTGCAGCAGGTCCTGGACAGGCAGTATAAGCGGGCCCAAAGGGACGGGCTGGTGTTTTGAGATCGCGTATAGCAGCAAGACCTCTGGCAACATGTGCCAGAGGTCTTGCCCTATTCAGCAGGATTCTATACCAGGGTTGGCCTTACTGCTTGCCGTGGCAGAACTTGTACTTCTTGCCCGACCCGCACGGACACGGATCGTTGCGGCCCACCTTCTTCTCCGTGTTACGGTGGGGCGCCGGCGGCTCAGTCGATCCCTGGCTGCCCAGTTCAATCACCTTGCGGGGCCGCTCAGGCTCGCGCGCCACTTCAATGGTGAAGAGGTTGCGAACGGTCTCCGTTTGAATCGAGGCGATCATGGCGTTGAACATCTCCATCGCCTCGAACTTGTACTCAACAAGCGGATCCTTCTGTCCGTATGCACGGAGCCCCACGCCTTCCCGCAGGTCATCCATGGCGTCCAGATGGTCCATCCATTTCTCGTCCACGGTCCGCAACAGAACGAAGCGCTCAAGGCTGCGGAACATGTCACCCATGCGGCGCTCTTTGTCCTCGTAGGCCTTGTGCCCGGCCGCTTGGATCACTTCGACCAGCTTCTTCTTGCCCTCAGCCTCCTTCCGGATGCCTTCAACGGCCTCCTTTAGGGCTTCAGGCTGCACATACCCCTTCGGGAAGCCCGCCTCTTCGCACAGGCCGATGAGCAGTTCGGGATCCCACTCCTCGAAGTAGACGCCTTCCGGCACTGCTTCGTTGACAAGCCGCTCGGCGATCTGCTCGATGGCCAGGAGCGAAATGTCGCGAGTATCCTCGCCTTCCAACACGCGGCGGCGCTGCTTGTAGATCAGTTCGCGCTGCGTGTTCATCACATCGTCGTACTGCAATACGTGTTTGCGGATGTCGAAGTTCCGGTTTTCGACCTTCTTCTGGGCGTTCTCCAACGCCTTTGACACCATGGGGCTGTCGATGGGCACATCCTCTTCGATGCCCAACTTGTCCATGATATTTGAGACCATTTCGCCGCCGAACAGCCGCATCAAATCGTCTTCGAGCGCTACGTAGAAGCGGGACTCGCCGGGGTCGCCCTGACGGCCGGATCGGCCGCGCAACTGGTTGTCAATACGGCGGGCCTCGTGCCGCTCGGTGCCCAACACCGCCAGGCCGCCGACTTCGCGGACCCGGTCGCCTTCGGCCTTGCAGTCCGCCTCGGCCTGGGCCAGGTAGCTCAGATACGTCTCCCGGGCCGCCAGCACTTCGGGAACGGCTACCGGGTTGATGTCCGTGGCGGCGACAATCAACTCATGCTCCATCCCGTCGGCGCGCATGCGGCCGCGGGCAAGGAAGTCCGGGTTGCCGCCCAGCAGAATGTCGGTACCGCGACCGGCCATGTTCGTGGCTATGGTAACCGCACCAAACCGGCCGGCCTGGGCGACGATCTCCGCTTCACGCTCATGGTACTTGGCGTTGAGCACCTGGTGCTTGACGCCCCGGCGGGTCAGAAGCCCGGAAAGGTACTCGGACTTTTCGACGGACACCGTGCCAACCAGCAGCGGCTGACCCTTCTTATTGCGCTCAATAATATCTTCCACCACGGCGTTGAACTTCGCCTTAATGGTCTTGTAAACCACGTCCGCATGGTCTTTGCGGATCATCGGCCTATTGGTCGGAATCACGATGACATCGAGGCCGTAAATCTTCCGGAACTCCTCTTCTTCCGTGAGTGCAGTACCGGTCATGCCGGCCAGCTTCTTATACATACGGAAGTAGTTCTGGAAGGTCACCGTGGCCAGCGTCTGCGTCTCTTCTTCGATCTTGACGCCTTCCTTGGCTTCCACTGCCTGGTGAAGACCGTCGGACCAACGCCGGCCAAACATGAGACGGCCGGTGAATTCGTCAACGATAATAACCTCATTATCCTTGACGATATAGTCCCGCTCACGGTGGAAGAGTTCCTTCGCCTTGATTGCGTTGTTCAGATAGTGCGCCAGCTGCTGGTTCTCGCCCTCATATAGGTGGTCGACGCCCATCCACTTTTCGACCTTGGCGATGCCTTCTTCGTTGACGCCAATACGGCGCTCCTTTTCCTCGACCACGTAATCCGTGTCGCGGGCAAGGCGTTCGGCGATTTTCGCAAAGGTGTAATACAGCTCGGTCGGCTTTCCCGACGGGCCGGAGATGATCAACGGCGTACGCGCTTCGTCGATTAAAATGGAGTCGGCTTCGTCGACGATGGCGTAGTGGAACTCCCGGTGCACCATGTCATGCGGGTACATGGCCATGTTGTCGCGCAGGTAGTCAAAGCCGAACTCGTTGTTGGTGCCGTAGGTGATGTCGCAACCATACGCTTCGCGCCGCTGTGCGGACGTAAGGCCGTGGACGATGAGGCCGGTGCTCATGCCCAGAAACTTATAGATGCGCCCGATATCTTCCTTACCGACCCGGGCCAGGTAGTCGTTCACCGTTACCAGGTGGCAGCCCCGGCCCGTCAGGGCGTTCAGGTACAGGGGCAGGGACGCGACAAGCGTCTTGCCTTCGCCGGTCTTCATTTCGGCGATGTTGCCCTCGTGGAGCACCATGCCGCCAACTAGCTGAACGTCGTAATGCCGCTTGCCCGTCGTGCGGATGGATGCCTCCCGCACCACGGCAAAAGCCTCCGGCAGCAGCTGCTCGAGGGTTTCGCCGCGACCCAGGCGCTCCCTAAACTCTACGGTCTTGTGCGCAAGTTCCGCGTCAGAGAGCGTATGAATCTCCGGTTCAAGGTTGTTAATGAGCGTCACCGTCTTGCGGTGGCGGTTTACGACCTTTTCGCTGTAGTTACCGAAAAGGCCGGTGAGAAACTTCAATGCCACGGTCACACCTTCTTTGGCTGGGCTGCCGACTGGGTCGGCGCAAGAGAAAAACCCGGTCGATATCTTAGAGTCGTCACGGCCGGGTGTGGGTTCGCGGTGTCGGGGGCCGTATCCGCGATATTTTAACACGTGGGGCTCGGACAGGCAACGCGTCGCCTGCGACTTGCCAGAAGAGGCAGCCAAGTCCAATGATCACGAAGGTGCAAATCCTTTTGCCTGGCTGACGCGCGGACCGCCACGAGCCGCGATGGCCCGGTCCGCCAGAACCCACAAGCCGCCGGAGACCACGGAGTGCCCGCCGAGCACCACGGGTATCCGGCACTCGAGAGCCGCTTCGGTAAAGGCGCGTACCCATGGATCGTGAATCATGTCAACCATGCCCAGGTCGGAATGGTAGCGGTCCCAGTCCGAAACCCGCCGGCCATGGTTGGCAAAAACAACCCGGGTGTCAAAGAAGACGGCGCTGCAAATGCTCTCCAGCTGGCGGAAGAACTGCCGGGGGCCGATCTGTTCGATCATGTCGGCAACAAGCGATACGACCCGGCCTTCTTCCTCCCGCCGGAGCGCTTTCATGCCCCGCTCCTCGGAGAAGACCCGCAGCCGCACCCGCAGATATTTGTTGCAGTGGTCGATGATCGGGGTGCCCACGCGCCCGAATACCGCCACCTCAGGCAGGTCGGTAATCAGCACGTCTGCGGCGCGGCGCAGGGCATCGCTGGACCACGGGACTGCGTCCAGGGCGGCCTGGGCCCGGGGCCCCGCCTTGTCGGACATGCCGAGCACGAGAAAGTCGGTCGGCGTGTCGAGGTCGAAGTGAATGGAGGCCGAGTTGGGAATCAGAACGCGCTCCATCCCTGCTTCCCGGAGGAGCCAACCCAGGAAATTGTCGCTCTCCGGCGGTGAAATCCGCTGGATATATTCGGCTGGATTCCAGGCCACCAGGTCCACGGACTGCAGGTTGTTCACCACCACGCAGGGTGGGGACTTGGCCATCGCTTCAAGAATCCACTGGATTTCGGCCTGAGTAATCAGGGGCAGGGCCGCTCCGCTGCAGTAGAGGACTCCTTCGCTGCCTAGTTCCTGCACGACACGCTGCAGCGTCCGGCCGAAGTGAAACGGGCACGACTGCCGGGTATCCCGAGTCCGGGCGCCCAGCCGCTCAGCGGCCAAGGAAAGATCGGGATCATTTGTCGCCAGCACCACTTCATCCAGACCGGCCCGTATGTACTTCTCGAGCGTGTCCAGCGTAACAGCATGCCGGAGGCTGTGAATGATCTCTTGCAGACCATTCTGCGGGGGCTCGCCCCCTTCAAAGATGACCGCAGCCCTGTGCAACGACGATTTGCCTCCTATGGAGCTTGCTCTTCTCGGCGCTGACGCGCCATTTACGAGTGCCGTGCGGCCTCGCCGCTGCGCGGCGCCACACTAGACTAGGCCCTGAAACATCCTTAGTATACCAAAGGCCCGTGGCTACCGCCACGGGCCGGATTCGTCCCTAGAACTCGGGCTCCAGCAGACCGTAATTGCCATCCTTGCGCCGGTACAGCACATTCACCTTGTCCGTTTCGGCGTTGGCAAATACGAAGAAATCGTGGGAGAGCAGGTTCATCTGTACGATCGCCTCGTCGATGGTCAGGGGTTTCACAGCGAACCGCTTGTGCTTCACCAGTGTGCCTTCGACATCCGGCGGGGCCTCGCCAAACTCCGAAATCCCGTTCTCCTTGCCCCGCTTCTTGAAGCGGGCCTTATACTTCATGAGCTGCTTTTCCAGCTTCTCAGACACAAGATCGATGGAAGCGTACATGTCGCCCGACGCTTCCTCACCCCGGAGCAAGAGTCCATTTAAGGCGGCAGTTACCTCCACGATGTGCCGGCCTCGCTCCGTGTACATGTTGACCTGAGCATTCAAGGGCTGGTCGATGAACTTCTCAAGCTTGCCGATCTTCTTTTCGACGTAGTCGCGGAGGGCGTTGGTGATCTCCATATTCTTTCCACGCACACCAAGTTGCATAGGGCCAACTCCTTCCTACCGGAGGGGTCTCCCCATCCCCAACCCGCTCACGGTACTCTTTTATTCAGCTTCGATCGCAGGTTTCCCTGCCCTTATCCAAGGGCATAAAAGATTTGCCTCTCGGATCTATCAAAATCGCTCGTCTATTTACATTCTATCCTACTCCCCCCGGCGTCAGTATGACCTTTCGGATACAAAAAGGCGCCGCCTTGGGCGACGCCTCTCGGGTGCATGACTTAGTTCTTCAACCGGGGGTCCAGCGCATCACGCAGTCCGTCGCCCAACAGGTTTAGTGCAAGGATCATCAGCGTAATGGCCAGGCCGGGGTAGTAGATCAGGTACGGCGAGTCGTGGAAGTACTCGCGGGCCCGGGCAATCATCAAGCCCAACTCCGGCGTCGGCAGCTTGGCGCCCAGCCCGAGGAAACTCAGGCCGGCGGTCTCCAGGACTGCCTCCGACGTACCCAGGGTGGCTCGGACCAGGAGCGGCGCAAAGATGTTGGGGAGGATATGTCGCCAGAGCATCCGGTTTTGGGAGGCGCCGAGCGCCGACGCGGCCTGAACGTAGTCGTTCTCCTTCACCGAGAGGACGGCGCCCCGGGTAATGCGGGCGTACGAGGGTATCGAAACAATACCCACGGCGATAATGGCTTTATCCAACCCCTGCCCCAGTCCGATCACGATTGCGAGTGCAAGCAGGAAGGCCGGGAAAGCCAGCAGGATATCCATGCAGCGCATGATCACCACGTCGACCCAGCCGCCCTTAAAGCCGGCCAGGGCGCCCAGCGTCACGCCGAACACAACGCCAATGCCCACCGAAATCAATCCGACAACCAGTGAGAGTCGGAGTCCATACAGGACTCGGGTGAAGACGTCGCGGCCCTGTTCGTCAGCGCCAAAAATGTGCTCTGAATTGGGCTGCACGAGGGATTTTGAAAAATCCCCCAGAGTGGGATCGTACTTGGTTAACTGCGGAGCCAGTAAGGCCGCCGCGATCAGCACAATCAAAATGGCCAGCCCGACCATGGCCGCCTTATGCCGCCATAGCCGTCGCATCAAACTCCGCCACGGAGAGAAAGTCCGGACTTCCTGTTCTGCGACAGCTCCCACCTGACTTCCCTCCTAAGCGTACTTGATGCGCGGGTCGAAGAACGCGTAAGTAAGGTCCACCGCAAGGTTGGCTAGAACAAACAGAGTAGCCACCATAATGACGACTCCCTGAACCAGGGGTAGGTCCTGGGCCTCCACAGCGCTGATCGTCAGCGTACCGACGCCGGGCCATGTGAAAACGGACTCGGTGAGCAGCGCTCCGCCCAGCAGGTGGCCGAACTGAAGTCCGATCACCGTCACGATAGGAATCATCGCATTCTTGAGGGCATGCCGGAAAATCACGACCCTTTGTGAAAGACCCTTGGCCCGCGCCGTGCGGATGTAGTCCTGGCGGATCACTTCCAGCATAGTCGTGCGGGTCATCCGGGCCACCAGCGCCGTGGTCGCACCCGACAGGACGACGGCCGGCATGACGATATGGGAGGCCAGGTCCTTCAGGAAAGCCCACTTCCCCGTAAACAGGGCGTACGTGAGATAGAAGTTGGTCGGCGGTTTGAAGCTGTCCAGCAGCGCTGCGCTCATGCGCCCGTTAATGGGCAGCCATCCCAACTTCACCGAGAAGATGGAGATAAAGAACAGGCCCAGCACGAATACCGGAATTGACAGGGCAATCAACGCCACCGTCATGCTGATGTAGTCAGTCACCGTATATGTTTTGACTGCAGAGATGACCCCGATCAAAATGCCAACCACTATCGTGATGGCCATAGCAATAACCGTGAGCTCCACGGTATGGGGGAACTTCTGCGCAATCTCACTTGATACAGGCGTCTTACGCATCCAGCTGTTGCCCAGGTCGCCCTGGACGGCGTTTCCGAGATATCGGGCATACTGCACCAGCACCGGGTCATTCAGTCCGAGCTGCTCCCGGAGCGCTTCCCGCTGCTGTGCTGACCCATGCATGCCCAAAATGACCTGCGTCGGGTCGGACGTAAAGTGGAAAATGAGGAAGACTAGGAGCGTGATTCCGAGCAATACCGGAACCAGTTGAAGCAATCTGCGTGCGATATAGCCTGTCACTCTTGCTTCGCCCCTCTGTTGTAGACATGGAGGGCGTAGGACGAGGGGGACCCGAGGCGGGCCCCCCTCGCTTCCAAACGCGGCTTACTTGGTGCTGTAGCCCAGCTTCTTGAGCAGTTCCTTGCCCTTTTCAGGGTTGTAGGACAATGCGGCACCGTAGTTAGCAGACTTACCGGCGAGGGTCTCCATGGACTTCTGCATGAACGGCGGCACGTAAGTGGTGGCCGGGGTGGCCGTCTCACCGTACAGGGCCTTCACCATGGCGTTCCGGTCGACGAGCTGGACGATGGCCTGCCGCAGTTCCTTGTTGTTGAACGGCGGGCGGTCGGTCCGGAAGCCCATGTAGGAGATGTTCATGCCTTCCTTCTGGAGCAGGACGGCGCCTTCCCTGGCCCGCTTCACGTCGGCCGGAGCGATGCCGTCGATCGCATCGACTTCGCCCTTGACAACGGCGTCAACCCGCAGGCTGCCTTCCTTGATGACCTTAAAGATCACCGTGTCAACCTTGGGCTGGGCATTCTTGTTCCAGTAGTTCGGGTTCTTCTCGAGCACAATCTGCTGGTCCTTGGCCCAGGACTTGAAGATGAACGGGCCGGTGCCCACGGGGTTCTCGCCGGCCTTGTCGCCATACTTCTTGACGGCGGCCGGGGAGACGATCGGAGCCGCCAGGCCCATGGCCAGGTTGGCCAGGAACGGGGCGACCGGCTCCTTGAGGGTGATGACGACCTGGTTCTCGCTCTTGGCCTCAACTTTTTCAACGGCACCGAACGTAAAG
This sequence comes from Symbiobacteriaceae bacterium, assembly GCA_035628915.1. GTDB lineage: Bacteria > Bacillota > Sulfobacillia > Symbiobacteriales > Symbiobacteriaceae > JARBUG01. Next base: position 37,912 of record DASPIW010000033.1, read on the forward strand.
TCGGCGTAGGGCATCTCCTCGATCTTGCCGGTCTTCATCCGTTCGATGGTGAACTTTACGGCTTCGGCATTGAACGGGGTGCCGTCGTGGAACATGATGCCCTTTTTGAGGTTGATGGTGTAAACCTTGCCATCAGCACTGATCTCCGGCATGCCGTCAGCCAGCAGCGGGATGATGTCGGTGTTCTCGGGCTTGTAGGCGTACAAGCTCTCGTAGATCTGCTCCACGACCTGGGCGCTGGCGCCGTCCTCGATCAGGGCAGGATCCAGGGCCACAGAGTCACCGCCACGGCCGAAGATGAACTCCTTCTTGCCCTGGACCGTTACGTTCCGCAGGTCAAGATAGCCAGTGGGATGGATATACATGCCAGACACGTTCTTAGTGTGAGCCATGTAGTCGTTGCCATGGGAGATGGGGATCCACACAGCGTCATCGGAGAGGATCTTTTCGACTTCCAGATAGATTTCAGCGCGCTTCTTCAGGTCAGAGGTGCGCTGAGCGTCCACCAGCATCTGGTCGACCTTGTCGACCTTGTAGTTGGTCTGGTTCATGCCGCCGTTCATCTGGCTGCTGTGGAAGAAGGTGTAGAGGAAGTTGTCGACGTCTCCGTTGTCACCAATCCAGCCGAGCAGGAAGGCATCGCCTTCACCCTTCACACGTGTGGCTTCCAGGAACTCAGCCCAGGGCAAGGCTTTGATGTTGACTTTGATGCCAGCCTTGGCCAGCTCCTGCTGAATACCTTCGGCCAGCTTATCCTTAACGGTGTTGTACGGACGGTCACGGGTGTAAGCCATCAAGGTGAACTCAAACTGCTTTGCGGGCGGAGCGGTGGGTTCGGGTGTCAGTGTGGTTTCCTTCGGCTTGGAGCAACCTGCCAGAGCCAGAACCAGCATCATCATGGTCAGGAGCGCCAGTGCGACGGGTCTGCGAGTCCTCCGCATGCCTTCTTCCCCCTCTGTGGTTTCCGGAAAACGGTGCCGTATGTAAGGGCTCTTAGCCTATACACCGAAGTCCATACATTTGTGCATACGGAACGATTCTACTAGTTCGTTAGATGACTGCAAACTCCTGCTAACGGAATCCCTATGCAAGTCACGCGGAATCCACAACTTGTGGGCACAAGGGCTGTGGATAATGGGGATAACTCTGTTGATAACCGATCGCACAAGGTTCGCGTATGGGGACAACCTGTGGACGCGCTCGGGCATAAGGAAACCCGGAGCAATGCTCCGGGACTGGTTTAACGATTCTTGTCCACAAACCGCGCTTCATGCATTTGCGGAGCGGTGCCGGCCACCTTCCTATAAGCGGAAATGCCTGCCCTCGCCTGATTCCCGTCCTGAAGTACCGCCCTGGTCGAAGACATAGTCGTATCCACAATCGCTGTGGACATGCTGTCCATTTGGGCAATCCGCTCCAGCAGGGAAGCCGCCTGAAGCTTCTGCTGCGGTGTGAGGTGCCGGGCCTCGTCCGGCAGGTTGTCCACTTTGGTCATAATCTCCTGGCGCTGGGTCAGGGTAGCGACAAGGCCGTCCCAGTTCTGGTTCCGGGCGGCCTCCTCGGCCTGTTCAGACAATTGGGTAAGCTGCTGCAGACAGGTCAGGTAGAGTTCAGCTGCGTTCAAGGCCGATGTCCTCCCTTTATCCGCGTGCGTTCAGAGCAGCACTGGCACCGGCCGCGTTGACGGCCGCAGCGCGGCGCTGCTGCAGGGCAATGCTCGCCCAGGCCTCACGAAGTTCCCGCACCATCCCCAGGACTTCATCCACTTTTTCGCTATCTCGCCGGATTTGCGCCTGAAGCAGCCACTGAATCCAGAAGTCGTATAGCCGCGCCAAGTTGTCAGCAACCTCGCCGGCCGCCCGATTCAGCGACGAAGCCAATTCAACGATTATGTCCTGGGCCCGGCTGAGCGGCTCGCTCATGTCCTTGCCATCCTGCATGCCGACCTTGGCTTGCTCAAGAAAGCGGATGGCGCCGTCGTACAACATGACCACCAACTGCTCAGGCGGTGCTGTCTGGATGGCCGTTTGCCGGTACTGGTCATACACGCTGCTCATGCAAATTCTCCCCCACCTGTCACTACTTGTCGGAAGGGCTGTTCAGGCTCTTGAGCTGGGCGGACAGCCAGTTGCCCTGATTCTGCAGGGTGGACATGGCCTTCTCCAGCCCAAGGAACTGGTCCCGCAGACGCTGCTCCCGGACCGGAAGAATTTGCTCTTCCCATCGCGTGATCTGCTTCTTAATGAGCTCGACGCCCTTGTCGATGGAGTCGGCGCGCCCCTGCAATATGCCGCCGGTTTTCGTGTAATTGTCCAGGTACTCCCTGGCGCGAACGGCCACGCCCTTCCCGCTCGCCGTGAACAGGTCCCGCATGGCCGAGGGGTTGGCCTCCAGCGCCTTGGTGAACTTATCCTGATCGAACGTCAGCTTTCCGTTGTAATCGGCGCCCTGGGCGAACGATTGTGTCGTCACACCAACGATGCCGAGGCTGTTGTACGCGTCCGGCTGGCCTTGAACCTTATCGCCAAGGACCTTACGAATCCCGTCCCGCAGGTCGTTGATGCGGGGATCGCCAAACAGCGTGCCGGCCTTCTTGGCCTTGCTGTCATAACTTGTTTGCTGCTCCATGAAGTCAATCACGCTGTTGTACTGATCGACGACCTTCTTGACGGCATCGATCACGCGCTGCTGATCCTTCCCTACGGTGATGGTGGTGAGACCGCTCTTATTGAGGGTGACCGTTACCCCGCCAATGGCGTCCTTCACTGTGTTTGAACTGAAAGTGACGGTCGAGCCATTGACCTTCATGCTGCCGTCAGCGGCGGTTGCCAGTTTGGTGGCACCGGCTGCGGTCAGCTTCAGGTCGGCTGCAACCGTAGATCCGGCATCGTCCACCAATTGGAAGTCGCTGGACGCACCCGTGTTGCCCTTCAGGACGAGGCGGTAATCGCCCGGGTTTACCTGACTGACACTCGCCGTAAAACCCAGGTCGCTGCTCTTGCTGTTAATCGTGCTGACAATCGTATTCAAAGAATCGGTGGCCGCAATCGTGAACGTTGCCCCGTCTTTCGGACCGCCCGAGACTTGAATGGTGCCGGACAGGTTCAGCGCTGCGGCCGGATCGGCGACCAGCTTTGGGGCGCCGAGACCGTCGACCATCACACCCGACTGCCAGGAGGTGGCCTTTGCGAGGGTGATCACCTCCACGGAGTAGTCGCCCAGGGCCGCCGTACTCTGGGTATCGGTCACGCTCACGATGCCGGGGTCCAGGGATGTCGACTTCCTGGCCATGAAATCCGACGAGGTAAGGCTGCCCAGTTCCTCAATCCGCTTTTGCAGTGTAAGTACGCGTGTATTCAGGTCGCGCCAGGCGTTGACCTGGCTGGTCATCTGATCCCGTCTCGTCTGAAGAGTGGTGACGGGCCGGCGTTCCAGGGTCATCAGCGTCTTGATCAGCCCATCGGTGTCCAGTCCGCTGGCGAGTCCGGGGATCTTGAGAAGCCCCATGGTTCGGCCCCCCTTCCTCTCTTAGAGTCGTAGGTCGACAAGCAGTCCCAGAGCGTCCTCCATCCGCTTGAACGCGTCCATGAACTTGTCGGGCGGAATTTCGCGCACGATCTGGCCGGAGAGGGTGTCGATAACACGGATGACAACCTGCCTGCCTTCGCTCATCTGGAATTGCAGCGAATGGTTGAAAACGCGGGCGGTCTGGTTGATCTTGTCGACAACCTTGGCCAGTTCTCCCGGCTGCAGCTCAACGATTTTGTCGCCCAGATCGACAGTCATTGGCTCCGATTCCACCTTCACAGGAGGGGGCGCCGGAGTTGACGGTGCGGCTTCTGCAGGCTGCTGCTGGGTGGAGACCGTTACAGAAACAATCGGCGTCGGCGTGACGCTAGAACGAATCCTCATCGTCGACTACAACCTCCCTTAGGCGAGAACGGGGCCAACCTGAGGAAACAGGTTGGCCCCCACCGTTAACTGCTGAGGTGGATCTTTACCGGAGCAGCGACAGGACGGCCTGGTTCTTCTGGTTGGCCTGTGCCAGCATAGCCGTGCCGGACTGCATCAGGATCTGCTGCTTCGTGAACTGGGTCATTTCCAGCGCCATATCAACGTCGCGAATGCGGGATTCGGAGGCGGTCAGGTTCTCGGAGACGACTTCGAGGTTCTTGATCGTGTGATCAAGCCGGTTCTCGATGGCGCCGAGTTGCGACCGCTGGTAGGAGACCTTGCCGATGGCGGTATCGATGGCGGCGATGGCAGCCTGGGCGCCGTCGACCGAGCTGACGTTCAGGCCGGCGAACGCACGGCTGTTGGCGTACTTCACGCCGCCGGTGAACTGGGCGGTCTCGCCGGACTGGCCGTTGTTGGTGATGTTTATCGTGGCGGTCGCAGCAGCACCGGGGGCACCACCCGCCGTACGAACGGTGACCGTACGGCCGGTAGAAGCGTCGCCGATGGTCAGGTCCGCGCTGTTCTGCCAGGCCACGGCAGAGCCGATGGCCCGTCCGCTCGCGTCACGCAGTTGAATGGAGCCGGCGCCGGCGTTGTCGAAGTAGACCTGGTAGCCACCCGCTGCGAGCAGGTTGCTGGAGTCAACTACGCTCGAGAGTACAGCCTGCGCATCGGCCACCCGGCCGGAAGCAGAGCTCATGTTGATGATGTCGGTGGTAGTGCCAGAGCCAACCAGGGTGCTGGCAACGGTAACTTCGAGAGTCCGGGCGGTGTTGGCATCGCCGAGCGTGACCGTCTTGCCCTTCAGGGCGCTGACGTCAACGGCGGCGCCGATGGCAGCGCCGGATCCGTCGCGAAGCTGCATCTTCTGTGTGGTGCTGTCGTAGTACACCTGGTACTTGGTGTCGGCTAGGCCGGCACCGGCGGCACCGATACCGGACACGGACGCGGCCCCGCCAGCGCTATAGGAAAATGCGTTGGTGTCGTTGAGCGCCGAGGCGCCGGCGATCGTCACGCTGAAGGTCTCTCCGGTGGTGCTGTCGCCGACAGTGATGGTGCCGGCGCCGCTGGCCGTAGCAGCCCCGCCTACGCTAGACCACGTGGAGCCGTCGGCCGACTTCTGCAGCTGCAGGGTGCCGGCGGATTGAGCGACGACGCGATAGGTCTTGGTGTTGTCAACAGCGCCGCCAGGGACGGAAACGCCTGTAACGTTCGCAGAGCCGCCGGCAGCCAGGCCCATGGTAATGGCGCCGTTGTCAACGTTGCCGGCGAGCACGTCGCGGCTGATGCCTAGCGACTTGGCATCCATCGCGCCGATGCTGAAGTTGACCGTCTGACCGCCGTTCGGGCCGATCTGCAGGTTCACGCTGGCGATGTTGCCATCGGTCAGCGAGCCGTCAATCAGGTCCTTGCTGTTGAACTGGGTCGCGTTGGTGATGCGGGTAACTTCCTTGGCCAGGTTGTCCATTTCGGTTTGGATCTGCTTGCGGTCCTCGGGCTGCAGGGTGCCGTTGGCGGCCTGGACGGCGAGTTCACGCATGCGGTGCAGCATGGTGTGAACTTCGTTCAGGGAGCCTTCCGCCGTCTGCAGGAGCGAGATGCCGTCCTGGGCGTTCTTGACTGCCTGGTTCAGACCCTTGATCTGAGCCCGCATGTTCTCCGAGATGGCCAGACCGGCAACGTCGTCGCCGGCCCGGTTGATCCGGTAGCCGGAAGACAGGCGCTCCAGGTTCTTGGACATCATGCCGTCTGTGCCAGTCAGGTTGCGCCACGCATTCAGGGAGCTAACGTTCGTGTTGATTCGCATACCAATATCTCCTCCTTGATTTGATCGGGCCGCACGGCATCCTTGCCGTGTTCGGGACTGGAACCCTTACGGTCTAGTTATCGTCGCAGGCAGATCTTGGGTTAAGGCTCGCCAACCGTCAAATTCGACACTCCAGTGCATTTATTGCCGATTATCACCGCCTTCGTCCCGTTTTCTTGATGTCTCTCGCTCTCGCCAGTCGGACCCGGTTGGTAGTTACTTAGTGCTCCTACCACTCTTTATCGGTCACTAGTTCGCCATATTTAAGAGACTTTTAACGACACGATAAAAACCGCCAACACTGAGGCGGCGGCGTGTAAACACAAGAACGGGGCCAACCTGTTTCTGCAGGTTGGCCCCTACTGCTAGTTGCTGAAGGTAAACCTTACCGGAGCAGCGACAGGACGGCCTGGTTCTTCTGGTTGGCCTGAGCCAGCATAGCCGTGCCGGACTGCATCAGAATCTGCTGCTTCGTGAACTGGGTCATCTCGAGCGCCATGTCCACGTCGCGGATGCGGGACTCGGAGGCGGTCAGGTTCTCGGAAACAACTTCGAGGTTCTTGATCGTGTGATCAAGCCGGTTCTCGATGGCGCCGAGCTGCGACCGCTGGTAGGAGACCTTGCCGATGGCCGTGTCGATGGCAGCGATGGCAGCCTGGGCGCCGTCGACGGAGCTTACGTTCAGGCCGGCGAACGCACGACTGTTGGCGTACTTCACGCCGCCGGTGAACTGAGCGGTCTCGCCGGACTGGCTGTTGTTGGTGACCTGAATGGTGGCCGTCGCGGTACCCACGGGGGCCGCGTTGGCAGTGTGAACTGTTACGGTCCGGCCGTCATTTTCATCACCAATGGTGATGTCCGTGTTAGCCACGAAGGTAACAGCTGCACCGATGGCACGTCCGCTGGCGTCACGCAACTGAATCGTGTCGGTAGCGGCGTCGACAAAGTAGACCTGATACGCGCCGTTTGCCAGTAGGTTAGAGGAGTCGACAACGCTAGTCAGCACAGCCTTGGCATCGACAACCTTGCCAGAGGAGGAACTCATGGTGATGGTGTCGGTGCTTGTTCCAGAAGTAACCAGGTTATAGCCAACAGTGACTTCCAAAGTACGGGCGGTGTTGGCATCGCCGAGGGTAACGGTTTCGCCCGCTAAGGCGCTCACGTCAACCGCTGCACCGATGTTCGTGGCACCCGAGGCGTCGCGCAGCTGCATCTTCTGCGTAGTGCTGTCGTAGAAGACCTGATAATTGGTATCGGCCAGGCCTGCTCCGGCAGCGCCAATAGCAGCCACAGCCCTGGAGCCGCCGCCGAAATTGGTGCCGCCGCTGAAGTCGACCATGTCGATGTCGCCGGCGGTAAAGGCGTTACCGGCCAGGGCCAGCTCCACCGTCATCGTTTCACCAGTGGTAGAGTCGCCGACAGCAGTTGTTGCACCCAAGGCGAGGGCGGTGGTGTTCACAGCGGCGCCGACCTTCGTCCACGTGGCACCGCCGTCAAAGGACTTTTCGAGTTGCAGAGACGCTGCAGTAGGAGCCACTACCCGGTACTGTTTGGTAGCGTCAATGGCGCCGCCCAGGTTCGTCACATCGCCGGCAGCGGTGCTAATGGAGCCGCCGGCAACGTAGCTACCACCGCTCGCCCGGGCAGCCATCGCCATGGCGCCATTATCCACGTTGCCAATCAGGACGTCGCGGCTGATGCCGAGGGACTTGGCATCCATCGCACCGATGCTGAAGTTGACCGTCTGGCCGCCGTTCGGGCCAATCTGCAGGTTCACGCTGGCGATGTTGCCATCCTGCAGCGAGCCGTCGATCAGGTCCTTGCTGTTGAACTGGGTCGCGTTAGTGATCCGGGTGACTTCCTTGGCCAGGTTGTCCATTTCGGTCTGGATCTGCTTGCGGTCCTCGGGCTGCAGGGTGCCGTTGGCGGCCTGCACGGCGAGTTCACGCATGCGGTGCAGCATGGTGTGCACTTCGTTCAGGGAGCCTTCAGCGGTCTGCAGGAGCGAGATGCCGTCCTGGGCGTTCTTGACTGCTTGGTTCAGACCTTTGATCTGAGCCCGCATGTTCTCCGAGATGGCCAGACCCGCCACATCGTCGCCGGCCCGGTTAATCCGGTAGCCTGACGACAAGCGCTCCAGGTTCTTGGACATCAGGCTGTCCGTGCCAGTCAGGTTGCGCCACGCATTCAGAGAGCTGACGTTCGTGTTAATCCGCATACCAATATCTCCTCCTTGAAATAAATCGGGGCCTCACGGCATCCTTGCCGCGGTCAAGAACTGAAGCCTCCAGCTCGCTCTGTTAAACGTGAAGCTTACCGGAGCAGGGAAAGGACGGCCTGGTTCTTCTGGTTGGCCTGCGCCAGCATGGCCGTGCCAGACTGCATCAGGATCTGCTGCTTCGTGAACTGGGTCATTTCCAGGGCCATGTCCACGTCGCGGATGCGGGACTCGGAGGCAGTAAGGTTCTCGGAGACGACTTCCAGGTTCTTGATGGTGTGGTCAAGCCGGTTCTCGATGGCGCCGAGCTGGGACCGCTGGTAGGAGACCTTGCCGATGGCAGTGTCTATGGCCGCGATAGCAGCCTGGGCGCCGTCGACGGAGCTGACGTTCAGGCCGGCGAAGGCACGGCTGTTGGCGTACTTTACGCCGCCGGTGAACTGGGCGGTCTCGCCGGACTGGCCGTTGTTGGTGACCTCGATTCTGCCGCTGAGATTCACCGTACCAAGAGCCGCAGCGGTAGAGTTCGCCAGGTGGACGGTCACCGTCCGGCCATCTTTGTCGTCACCGAGAGTAACCGTACCGTTCTGAACCCAGCCCACGGCCTGGCCGATGGCCCGGCCGGTAGCGTCCTGCAACTGGACGGTGTCATTCGTGGCGTCAAAGAAGACCCGATAGCCGCCGTCGGCCAGCAGATTGTTGGCGTCAGCAACCTCCTGCAGGATACCTCCATCGACCACGGTCTTGCCGGAGGAAGAGCTCATGACGATGGTATCGGTGGCCGTGCCGGCGGCAACCAGGGTGTCGGCCACGGTGATTTCCAGGGTCCGGGCCGTGTTTGCATCGCCGAGTGTGACCGTCTTGCCCGCCAGTGCGCTAACGTCGACGGCAGCGCCGATGTTGGTGGTACCCGCGGCGTCACGGAGCTGCATTTTCTGCGTGGTGCTGTCATAGAAGACCTGGTACTTTCCGTCAGCCAGGCCGGCGCCGGCTGTACCCACGCTGGATACGGAGTTGGAGAAGCCCCCGGTGAAGTCCAGATAGTTGGTGCCGCCGGTGAAACTTCCCTCGTCTTCTAAGGTCGAGAGAGTGATTGTCTCACCCGTAGTCGAGTCGCCAATCATGACTGCACCAGCAGTTGCCGGAGCGTTTACCGCACTGCCCACGTCAAGCCAGGTGGTGCCGGCATCATCCGAACTCTGGAGCAGGACTGTGTCGGTAGCAGCGTTGGTGGTTACAACCCGATAGAGCTTGCTTCCATCAATCCCATGCCCCGACAACACAACAGGCGCTGTATCATCGATATCGGTTCCTCCACCGACCCGAACCTCCATGGTCAAGGGGCCGTTGTCCACGCTACCGGCCAGCACGTCGCGGCTGATGCCCAGGGACTTGGCATCCATCGCACCAATGCTGAAGTTGACGGTCTGACCGCCATTCGGACCGATCTGCAGGTTCACGCTGGCGATGTTACCGTCCTGCAGCGAGCCGTCGATCAGGTCCTTGCTGTTGAACTGGGTCGCGTTGGTGATCCGGGTGACTTCCTTGGCCAGGTTGTCCATTTCGGTCTGGATCTGCTTGCGGTCCTCGGGCTGCAGGGTGCCGTTGGCGGCCTGGACGGCGAGTTCACGCATGCGGTGCAGCATGGTGTGCACTTCGTTCAGGGAGCCTTCTGCCGTCTGCAAAAGCGAGATGCCGTCCTGGGCGTTCTTGACCGCCTGGTTCAGACCTTTGATCTGAGCCCGCATGTTCTCCGAAATGGCCAGACCGGCTACATCATCGCCGGCCCGGTTGATCCGGTAGCCGGAAGACAGGCGCTCCAGGTTCTTTGACATGAGGCTGTCGGTGCCGGTCAGGTTGCGCCATGCATTCAGGGAGCTAACGTTCGTGTTGATCCGCATGCCGATATCTCCTCCTTGACATCATCTTGGTGGCACGGCATCCTTGCCGTGGTTTGGGAGCAAAACCCCTACGGTCTACTTATCGTTGCAGGCAGATCTTGGATTAAGATTCGCCTACCGTAAAATCGCAGACCAGGTGCGTTCTTGCCCGATTATCACCACCTTAATCGTGTTTTCTCCACAACGCGCGTTATTTTGTCAATCACGCCATTACGGGTTCGTTATTCTCCTACTTCTGTATATCGGTCACCCATTCATTATGTTTAAGGTAATTGCACGACAATAACAAAACCGCCCTCGAAAGGGCGGTTACTTGACACTGTTCATTTGGATTTGGTCGTCCCGGAATCCGGTTCCTTGACCTTGGAGCGGGACGCCTTGGCGGCCGCCAGCAGGTCGCTGGGAATGGCAGCGGCTACCTGTGCCGACTGCCGGTTTGAGGCCACCACTTCGTCATGGACTTCTTTGCGCAGGACCGTAATGTGCTTCGGCGCCGATATTCCCAGCCGCACCACGGCCTGGTCGCCCGAGCCCCTGACCTGAACGATTCTGATCTCGATATCATCACCGATCAGAATCGTCTCATCCAACCGTCGGGTCAGGACTAACATCGGAGGGCCTCCTCCCGGACGTTTCTAGGCTGGAAACAGACTGTGGCGAGTTGTGTAGCGGTCATCCGGCAGGATGATCTGCCGGGCCTTGCGCGTATGCGGGTTAAAGGCCAGGGGAGCCTTCAGGTTTGCGGTCGATTCCTTGAACTTCTCCGGGACATTTGCGATGCACATCACCAGAATTTCTTCCGGCTTGTCGGCGCCCAGGTCATGAGCGTCACTCTCGGGAATGTCAGGTGCATAGTCCGGGAAAAACGCGAATGGGTAGACCAGGGTAAAGCCCAGGTCCGGCTGATCCAGGGCCAGCATGAGCTTAAAAATATCGCCGCCGCCGGGAATGTCGGTCACTACATAGCGTTTCACATCGGGGAAACCATACAGGCCCGGGGAGAACTCAAACGCCTTCTCCTCCACCGAAGAGCCGGCCGCCTCTCCCATCGATGAACCCCTCCAGACTACCTTAAGAAGTCAGCCAGGGACTGCGGGAGAATCCGCCCCCCCACCTGCAGCGCCGCGCGGTACGTAGTTTCAGCGCTTGAAAGTTCCATGAGTGCTTTCGCCATGTCCACGCCTTGCGCCTGCTGGAGTGCTTCCTCAAGTTGCACTTCTGTGTCTTGAATGCGCGTTTCCAACCCCTCAATGCGCATCTGGCGGGCGCCCATTTCCGACCGAAGGGAAACTACATGCTGCCTCGCCTTGTCCAGTTTGGCCAGGACGGATGTGATCCTATTCTGCAGGCCGGCGTCTGGCTGGGGCATGAGCTTGGAGTTCGCAGTGGGCGAGTCGATGCCCGGGACCCCATCGACATCTTCATCGATATACAGATCGCCGTTTGCGTCCGCATCGACGATGCCATCACCGTTGGTGTCGGTGTCAATCTGGCCGTCGTTGTCTGCATCCTGCGGAACGGGCGTCTTCAGGGCCGTCTTCAGTTCCCAGAGGGCCCGCACCACGTTGTCAGGGTCCGCATCGTTCAACAGCATACTGCCCGGGATATTCACATCCAGGGTTACCCTGGGCCCCAGTTCCCGCTGCATGACCCCCGAATCACCGTTGTAGGTGACCTGACCGGTCACATCGTCAAGGGTGAAGGCGTCAAGCCTGTCCCCGGTGACAGGGTCGGTCTGCTGTTGCGTCTGGAAGCCCCCGAAAAGGAAGCCGTTGGGCTCCTTCTCGTTCAGGGCGTTCATCAAATCGGTCAGCAGATTCTCCGCTGCAGGAGCCAGTGACTTGCGGGTTTCGTCGCTGACGGTGCCGTTGGAGGCGTCCAGGGCCAGGTCCTTCGCCTGTACCAGAATGTCCGCCAGGTCGCCAAGCTTGGCCTCGGTGGCGTAGACCCAGCTCTTGGCATCGCTCAGATTGGATCGCCATTGCTTCAGTGACTGGGTTTTGTGCTGAATGCGCATTACTTCGGTGCCGGCCGTGACGTCTTCGGAGACGCGCGTGATCCGGTCGCCCGAGGAGATCTGGTCGCTGAGGCTGCTCTGCCGGGCCCGCAGCTGGTTGATATTCGCCAGCATGTTGCCGGCCATCATCTGTTGAGTTACTCGCATCGGCAGCTACCCCCTATCGACCGACCAGTCCGATCCGGTTGACAACCACGTCAAGCATTTCGTCAAGTGTGGTCATCATCCGGGCTGCGGCGTTGTATGTCTGCTGGAACTGAATCATCTTGGTCATTTCATCGTCCAAGGAAACGCCGGAGACGGACTGCCGTTGCCTGTCTGCCTGCGTCACTTGCAGTCCGGCCGCCTCGGACTGGCGGGAGGCCTGCTGCACGTCGATTCCCAGGTGTGCCGAGATCGCCCGCAGGTATTCGCTGGCCGTAACGGTGGCAGTGCCCAACGGCTTGCCGCTCAGCAATGAAGTGTCGTCACGCAGCCGGGCAATGGTGAGAGCTCGGCCGCCATCACTGGGCGCCGGAAGAGCGGGGAGGGCTGGCACGGTGGCCGCGGCAACGATCTTGGAGTGATCTGCCTTGATCACGGGATTGACGACGATATCCAACCAGGTGCTGCCCAGAGCCGCAGCGGTGCTGCCGGTGAACACACTGACCTGGTCTGCCGCCGGGATTCCGTTCGTATGCTCGGTGTTCACGGCCGTTGCTACGGTGCGAACGAGATTGTCCAGATACTTCATATACTCGGGCACGATCTGATCGCGCACCTGCATAAGGCCAGCCACCTCACCGGAGGTGAACAGAGCCGGTGTGGGGGTACCGTTCCACGTCAGCGTGGTGGTGCTCTGCTGAAAGGTTCCCGCACCGGGATCCAGGTCGGGTTCGATGGCCTGCGTGGCGTTAATGGGGAATGCCAGGTTTCGGTCAACGAGCGGCAGAGAACCCAGGTAGACCGTCACACTCCCATCGTTGTGGGTGACCGTGGTGGTTCCCGCCAACCTCGCGAGACTGTCCAGGAGCCGGTCCCGCTGGTCCCTGAGTTCGTTGGCCGGCTGGCGGCCGACTTCCTGGGTCATGATCTCCTGGTTGAGGGTGGCGATCTGCTCGGCTGCCGAGTTGATCTCCTTCACTTTGATGCCAATCGATTCATCGACGTTCGTCCGTACTCCGGTCAGATCGCCGAAGATCGCCCTGGCCGTGTCGATGAAGTCTTCGGCTGCCGTAACCACCTGGGCGCGGGCCGCCGAGTCGGTCGGCCGGTTGGCCAAATTATCCCAGGCGTTGAAGAACTGGTCCAGCGCAGTCCGGAGCCCGCCTTCGGACAAGTCCCCGACGATTTCTTCCACCTGGCTCAGTTGGGTGCTGAGGGTGTCGTAGTAGCCCTGCATGCCCGTCCGGTTGCGGAAGGCCCGGTCAAGAAATTCATCGCGGTAACGCAGCACCAGCGTGTCGCTGATGCCGCGGCCGGCGGACTTGATGACGTTTGTGGGCTCGGCGGCAATGAAGGACGCCTCTTGCCGGGTGTACCCCTGGGTGGAGGCATTTGCGATGTTCTGCCCAACAATATCGAGCGCCCGGCGGGCAGCATCAAGACCGGAGCGCACAGAATAGATGCTGCCGAATGACGACATTCGTCTTCCTCCCTCGTTTCGTCAGGCTCGAACCGTTTCCGTCGGCCAGGAGTTACGGACGGAAACGGTCCGACCCTTCCTTCAACTCCTCACACCCGGTTATCCAGCCGCCGCAGTTTGGCGTCACGCTGATCGCGATACCCCTGCGGGGAATATACCTGCGCCGTTGCAGGGCCCCGGGCGCCCAGCAGCTGCAGCGAAAAATCGACGTAAGCCATCGCCTGCTGCACGAGTTCGGTATTGAGTTGGTTGACTTCCATCAGCCGCTTCGCCGTCTGCCCGTATGTCTCGGCCACGTTCTGGCAGCGGGGGGCCAACTCAGAGGGAACGTCAGCGACGAGGCGCTCCAGAGTCAACTGCCCGGGATGAATCCGCATCTCCGCAGCAATTTCGGCCTGGAGCCGCAGGCGCCGCTCCTCCAGCTTGCCCATCTGCCAAATCAGGGCTTGCTCGCCCCGCAGCAGGATATCCAGTTCGTCGAGGTTGCCATCCACCAGCAGAAGGGACTTCTTCTGGCTGAGGGCGCTCAGGTCGCTCATGATCTTGACCTGTTCCTCCATGGCGGCAAGCAGTAGATTGAGCCGTTGCGGGTCCATTGCGTTTCCCCCTTTACCGAAAAAAGGGCATGAGAAAGACGGCGGGTCCAGGGGGACCATCGCCGCCTCCCGCTGTTTCGGCTTGCTATATCAGTTCGTCGAAGACCCGGGCTTTCAGCATCTTCTCAGCGATCTGCCGTGCGTCGGGCCGGTAGGTGCCGGCCTCGATTTGCCGCCGCAGCTCTTCAATGCGCTGCTGCCGAACCTCGGGCGCCTGGGCAACTTTGTCCTTGAGCGCCAACACCTGCTGCGCCTCGGCAGACAGGACGACGCCGTCACCTTTGCTGGTCCGGGCGGTTTGTTTCGCGCCGGTGACCCGCCGGGCGCCCGACTGCTGGTAAACGCCCATGGGCCCCGTCACGTTATTGATCTTCATACCAGAACCCCCCTCGATCGGGTCACTTCATTCGGAGAGTGACCTGATCCGTTCACCTTAAGTATCGGGCATCCCGGTCAAGTTTTTAAGGGTGACTTTTCAGTTTTCCACGCACAGGCGTCGTGGAGACTGCCAGCACTGCCAGGTCAACGCTCCGGGCGCCGCTGCCGTACAGTTCGGTGGCTGCCGCCGCAGCCGTGGCGCCGGTTGTGAGCACATCGTCCACCAGGAGCACCCGCTTCCCGGACCAGGGCGGGGCCGCAGAGGCAACCCCGAATGCCCCCTGCAGGTTGTGCAGGCGGCTATGGCGGTGCAGCTTGGCCTGGTGCCCGGTGCGGCGCAGACGAACCAGTACGTTTTCGATCATAGGAATGTCTGCCGCCCGGGCGATTTGCTGCCCGACCACGGCGGCCTGGTTGTAGCCGCGCTCCAGGAGCCGTGACCGGTGCAGCGGCACCGGAACGACGCAGTCGAGCGGTATGCAGATTCTCTGGGCAAGCCGGCGCCCGAGAATCGCCCCCAATTCGCGCCTGTCCTCAAACTTGAAGTGATGAACGGCCTCGCGCAGGGCGCCCTGATGGTGCCCTAGCGAAAAAACCACCCCGAACGGTGAGCCATCCTCGCACTCGGCGCACAGGCCGTCCGCTGCGTAAGTCGGGCGGGTGCAGTTCGCGCACCGGGGCGCCAGCGGGTCAAAGTCCATTTCGCCCAGGCACTGATCACAGACCAACCCAGCGGGCTCCGAGCAGCCGGCCAGCACCGTCTGACAGATGAGACAGGTCGTCCGGGGTGGCCAGAGTATGTTCGCCAATCCCTGAAGGATCATCCGCAGCATGCAAAGGTCCCCCCTCTCGGGGGGACTTCGCCATGATCAGCGTGATTTCCTCTTATTTCCAGACGGATTGCAGGGTTTGAAGCAACTCCGGTGCATCAACTTTTCCCCGCAAATCCACGACCATAGAGAGCTTGCCCGCACACAGGAAGTGCGCGGCCTCGTAGGCGGGGCCGGGCTCGTCAGACGGGAGCCGCATGACTCGCACCCGTTCCTCGGTGGCTAACCGGTCTAGTATGGCCGGCGTATCGTCGGTCGACGCCAAATCAACCAGTACCAGCTCGCACAGGCTGCCGTCACGACCGACAAGCGCCAGCAGGTCCCGGACAAACCCTTCGATCTGCTCTTCCTGATTCCGGGTCAGCACCAGCAGACTGACAGATGCCGTCTTCCCCTTGTGACGGAGGGACCGAAGCAGCTCTACTGCATGTTCGATCGCACTGGCCAGCCCGTAGAGAGCGAGCGCCAGCAGCACCCAGTCGCCGGCGGAGCCGGTAAGCCACTGCATGGAGACTGCATCCCCCCAGGCACGCTTGGTGCTCCCACTTTATGCCGTGAGGGGGTAAAGAGGTGAAAAACGCCCGCTGCGACGCATGCGCAGCGGGCGTGGTGGTGTTATGCTCCGGCGATTCCGGCCTGCCGCTTGAGCTCGGCGGCCCGGTCGGTCTTTTCCCAGGGAAGGTCCAGATCGAGACGGCCGAAATGGCCGTAGGCCGCCGTCTGCCGGTAGATCGGACGGCGCAGGCCCAGGTCGCGGATGATGGCAACCGGACGCAGATCGAAGTTCTTGTTCACCAGCTGGGCAATCTGCTCATCGGGCACGACGCCGGTGCCGAAGGTGGTGACCAGTACGGATACCGGGTGCGCTACGCCGATGGCGTACGCAAGCTGTACCTCGCACTTCGAGGCCACCCCGGCCGCCACGACGTTCTTGGCGACCCAGCGGGCAGCGTAGGCGGCGGAACGGTCAACTTTCGTGGGGTCCTTGCCGGAGAAGGCGCCGCCGCCGTGACGGGCGTAGCCGCCGTAGGTGTCAACGATGATCTTGCGGCCGGTGAGGCCGGTGTCGCCCTGCGGGCCGCCGATTACGAACCGCCCGCTGGGGTTGACGAAGTACCTGGTCTTGTCGTCCAGGAGCTTCTGTGCCACCGTATCTGTTACGACATAGTCGATGATATCCTTACGGATCTGCTCCTGGGTGACGTCGGGGTCATGCTGGGTCGAAACGACGATGGTGTCGATCCGAACCGGCCGGCCATCTTCGTATTCGACGGTAACCTGGGTCTTGCCGTCGGGCCGCAGATAAGGCAGGGTTCCGTTCTTGCGAACGACGGAAAGCTGCCGGGCCAGCCTGTGCGCCAGGGAGATGGGCATGGGCATCAGTTCAGGCGTTTCGTTGCAGGCGAAACCGAACATCATACCCTGGTCGCCTGCGCCGAGTTCCAGTTCCTTCTCCTGGGTCGTACCACGGGCTTCGATCGCGACGTCCACACCCTGAGCAATGTCAGGGCTTTGCGGGTCAATCGCCGTCACAACGCCGCACGTCGCCCCGTCAAAACCAAATTTGGCCCGGGTATAGCCGATGTCGCGTACGACGGAGCGGACCAGATTGGGAATATCGACGTACGCGTCGGTCGTAATTTCACCAGCCACCACCACAAGCCCCGTGGTCAGCAGCGTCTCGCAGGCCACGCGAGCCTTGGAGTCCCTCTCCAGCATAGCATCCAATACGGCGTCAGAGATCTGGTCGGCCATTTTGTCGGGGTGGCCTTCCGTAACCGACTCCGACGTAAACACATACCGGCCGCGACGTTCGGTCATTCTGTCCTGCCTCCTTCGGTCTCCTGTGCTATTTTGCGACGCCGCGCACACAAAAAACCCTCTTCGAAACGAAGAGGGTTTTGCGGTCGTCTCTTCGCCTCTTATCTTCCGGCGCCTCTGCCGGCAGGAATTGGCACCATACCCTGCCGGGGCAGAGCGGTTGCCGAAGCGTCATCGGGCCTGTCCCTCAGCTTCTCTAGATAAGAGTATTAAACTGTAGTGATGTTACCACCGGGGGGCGATCCGCGTCAAGCAATTTGGCGCCAATTTCTATTTCATCTGGGCCGGGTCGACCAACGCGAACTTCACGATCGCCTCGGCGACGAGATTCTCGCCCACATACGCCTTGGCGGCGCCCATGCCGAGGCCGCGCTTCATGGCGATAATCTCCACCTCCAGGCGGAGTTGGTCGCCGGGAAGAACGGGGCGCTTGAACTTGGCTTCATCAAGGCCGGCGAAGAGTGGCACCCTCCCCGCCAATTCGGGCAGCGTCATGAGTGCGACTGCACCGGTCTGGGCCATCGCTTCGAGGATCAGCACGCCGGGGAAAATGGGGTTGCCAGGGTAGTGGCCCTGAAAGACCGGTTCGTTTGCGGACACGTTTTTCATGCCTACGGCCCGCTTGCCAGGCTCCATCTCGACAATCCGATCCACCATGAGAATGGGGTGGCGGTGCGGGATGATCTCCATAATCTGTTTCGTGTCCAGCATATCGTACCTCCGGAATTCTACCTTCTGCCAGTGTCTAGTATTCCGCTTTTCATGGCGTTTTCCTCCCAAATGGAAGGCGGCGGAGCCTGTTATGCTCTCGCCGCCGCCTGCTGCTGCAATTGTTTGTACAGAATCTCTGCCAGCCCGAAGCTCCCCTGGGTACTAATGGCCCGCGCCATTTCCTGGTGCTCCCACTCTTCGTAGGTGCTCCGTGCGAAGCTCTTTTGCTCACCGCCCAGCGCGTTCGTGGCGGCCCGCATTCGCTTGAACACCATTTCCACGAAGAGCGCCTCAAACTCCCGGGCGGTCTCGCGGAGTTTCAGATCCCTCGGGTCAGCATGCGCGGGGCGGCTCACGCTCGATGCAGCAGTGATCATCGCTCAATTACCCCCTGCGCAGGTTGTTGGTCAGACTCATCATCTCATCGGCGCTCTGCACAACCTTCGAGTTAATCTCGTAAGCCCGCTGCGCCATAATCAGGTTGACCATCTCTTCGACGGACTGGACGTTGGACCCCTCAAGATAGCCCTGTACCAGGCGACCGGCGTCCTTATCTCCAGGAGGCGCCGTAACTGCATCGCCGGTCGCGGCGGTGGCGCCCCAGAGATTATCACCCAGCGCTTCGAGTCCGGCGGGGTTCGGGAAGGTGGCCAGTACAATCCGCCCAACCGTGACCGTTGCCTGCTTGAAGCCATCGGCTTCGGCCGTTTCCTTGTTTGTCGCGGACTTGGCGGTATCAGTATAGCTCACGGTTCCATCAGCACCGATAGACACTTCGGTGGCTCCGGGAGGGATCGTAATGGGGCCGTCTTCCCCAAGCACCAAGTCGCCCTGAGCCGTCACCAGGTGACGGTCCGCGTCCAGGTGAAAGGCGCCGTCACGGGTGTATGCGGTGCTGCCGTCGGGCCGCCGGACCTGAAAGTAGCCCCCGCCGGAAATCGCCACATCGTAGTCCCCGCCGCTGACCTGCCGCGTACCGCCGTTCATGATGCGGTGGATGCTGCTGAGGCGTACCCCCTGCCCCACTACAATCCCCTGGTTCTCCCCCCGGGCTGGCGGGAGAATTTGCGTATAGAGCAGATCTTGAAACTCGGCCCGGCCTTTCTTAAAGCCGGTCGTATTCACGTTCGCCAGATTGTGCGAAATGGCATCGATATTGACCTGCTGGGCCACCATGCCCGATGCAGCGGTAAAAAGCGCTCGCAGCAAAACAAATACCTCCCCATGCCTAAGTGAGCTCCGTCAGTCGTTCCGGAGCTGCTCTGGGAGGCTCCCTCCGAAGAGGTCCAGCCTCTCGTTTCTGTTACACCCGCCCGATTTCAGTGACCGCTTTCTGCAGGGTCTCGTCCTGTGCCTGCAGGGCCCGCTGGTTCGCCTCGAAGGAGCGCATGGTCGTCATCATCTCAACCATTTCGGTCACGGATTCGACATTCGATGCTTCGAGGTGGCCGACTTTGAGTTCGTACCGTCCGCTCGTCTCCGCCGGGGTCAGCAGCACCGGGAAATCGCCGGCGTCGCCTGCCCGAACCCAGAAGCCGTTGCCTTCTTTACGGAGGGCGCCCAAGTCCAAGCTCGTAAGAACGGTAAGGCGACCAAGGTTCTGCGCTCCAGCCATCACGTCGCCGTCCGTGGTAAAGGACAGGTTTCCTTCCTCCGCCCGGACCGAATGGCCGTCCACCAGGACTTCATAGCCTTCAGGGGTAACCAGCGTGCCGTCGCCGTTCTCGCGGAAGCTGCCTTGGCGCGTGTAACGAACGCCCTGCGGCGTTTTGACGACAAAAAAGCCGTCCCCCGTAAGGGCCACGTCCAGCGGGTTTCCCGTCGGCTGCAGGCTGCCGGTCGTCAACCGAGTTGCCGTGTTGACGATGTACGTACCGATGCCCAGCCGTCCTACTGCCGTGGGGAGCCCTCCTGCCGGGGTACCGTCGTTGACCCGCTCAATCAGGAACTCAGTAAACGCCTTGGAGACCGTCGTCTCGCGTTTGAACCCCGTTGTGGCCGCGTTGGCCAGGTTGTTGGCCACGACGTCCAGCCGTCGCTGATCCGCCAGCATGCCCGAGGCCGATGTGTAGATCCCCCGGAGCATGGAACCACCTCGATTTCGACTGACCCCTCTTTGTATGTTATCGGAGCCCAGCGGCCATGCGTTAAGCCCGGCTTGACAGGCAGGGGGGAAGGACCTATGATGGTACTATACCGGGTATGGTAGGTGATCATTGTGATTAAAGTGCTCCCCGAAGCCGCGGCAGAAGTGGAACGCCGCCTGAGCGGGCAGCCTGGGGATGTCGGCATTCGAATCTTCATTCGGGGTATTGGGTGAAGCGGCCCCAGTTTGGGGCTGGCTCTGGCAGAGCCTGGGGAACTGGATCTGGTTGTACATGAAGGCGGCGCCCGCGTGTACCTGGAGCGCCGTGTGGCCGATCTTTATGAAGGCGCTAAACTTGGCTGGGAAGAGGACATGTGGGGCGGCGGCTTTACCTTCCGCCATCCTGACATCAGTGAGTGCTAAGGCATTGGAAAGGCCCCTCCGCTGTCATGGGCGGAGGGGCCTGTTTGTTACATATCTACATGATCTTCTTGAGGACCACCAGGTGGTCGTCTTGCATTTCGAAGTGCTCCAGGGCCTTGCCTGTTCCCAAAGCCACGCACGAAACCGGGTCGTCAGCCAGGTAGGCCGGCACACCCGTGCGAGCGGTAATGACCTTGTCGAGGCCATGGAGCATGCTGCCACCCCCCGTCATCACCACGCCCTTCTCGATAATATCGGCCGCGAGTTCGGGGGGCGTCGCTTCCAGAACCGACCGAATCGTATCACAGATGGAGGTGACATGTTCCGCCAGAGCTTCACGCGTCTCCGCGCTGGAGATGGTGACGTTCTTGGGCAGGCCCGCCATCAAATCGCGGCCGCGCACCTCCATGGTCTGGTTGCGGCTGTCGCAGCCCGCGCTGCCGATCTGGATTTTGATCTCTTCAGCGGAGCGTTCACCGATGAGGAGATTATGCTTGAGCTTGACGTACCGCACAAGCGCCTCGTCGAACTTGTCCCCGCCAATGCGGAGCGATTCGCTGCGAACCACGCCGCCAAGTGATAGGACGGCGATGTCGGTCGTGCCGCCGCCGATGTCGACCACCATGTGGCCGGTAGGCAGCGTTATGTTAAGACCGGCGCCCAGGGCGGCGGCCAGAGGTTCTTCAATAAGGGAAGCCTGACGGGCGCCGGCCTCCATGGCAGCCTCCACGACGGCGCGCTTTTCCACGGTGGTGACGCCCGCGGGCACACAGACCATTACCCTGGGGCGGGAAAAGAACCGGGACCCGCTCACGCGACTGATAAAGCTTTTGAGCATAGCTTCTGTCACGTCATAGTCGGCAATAACACCTTCACGCAAGGGCCGGGTAGCGATGATGTTGCCTGGCGTCCGCCCGAGCATTTTCCGGGCTT
The DNA here is from genome assembly GCA_035628915.1 of Symbiobacteriaceae bacterium. Classification (GTDB taxonomy): domain Bacteria; phylum Bacillota; class Sulfobacillia; order Symbiobacteriales; family Symbiobacteriaceae; genus JARBUG01. The sequence continues at coordinate 59,214 of DASPIW010000033.1, forward strand.
CGGTGCCGATGGCCAGGATTTTCTTTGTGTCGCGCTCCATTGCCACTACGGAAGGTTCGCGTAGCACGATGCCTTTCCCCTTGACATAGATGAGGACAGTGGCCGTACCAAGATCAATTCCAATGTCTGTTGCCAAACCGAACACTGCGTCGACGCCTCCCGTAAAGGCCTTGGTTATTCAAGCCAGATTCGACATGTCGACCGCAAGTCCCTTCGGTTTGCCAAATGTCATATGTACTACTTTTCGAGGTACTTTTGACGAGTAGCGGCACCTCCCCGAATGTGGCGTTCAGCCTTGTTGAATTCCAGCACCTGCTTCACCTGGGCAGCGAGTTCCGGATTGACCCTGGGAAGGCGCTCGGTGACATCCTTGTGGACCGTGCTCTTCGATACTCCGAAGAGCATGGCCGTTTCCCGAACGGTGTCCTTCGTCCTGAATATGTGGTTGCTCACATCCAGAACGCGCTTCCAAATGTAGTCCTGCACCGCTGGGCCCCCTTCGACCTCATGGTTGCTAGATATATATGGGCGGGGAAACCAAACATGACGAGCACGCCGGAGGGCGTGCTCGTATGGCTGGTGATTTGCTTTTGTCGGTCAAGGCCTGAGGTAGGGAGCCGGGTCAACCGGGGAGCCGTTAAGCGAGACCTCGAAGTGCAGATAGGGCGCTTCGCCGGGGCTGATTTGGCCGATCACAGTCCCCGCCTGGACGGCGGCGTTGAGGCCCACTTTCAGCTCGCCGAGACCAGCGTATCGCGTGACCAATCCGTTGCCGTGATCTAGTTCCACATACCTGCCTTCGGCCGGGTCATCATCGATCCGGCTCACCTTTCCGGCGGCTGCAGCCAGCACGGATTCGCCGGCAGTGGCTGCATAGTCGAATCCGGGGTGGATTCGGTAATCGCCGAAGAGCCCGGAGTACATATATCCGTAGTTCCGGATGACTTTGTGCTTACCGGCGAGGGGGCGGGCTAGCTGCTGGGGTGGGGCAGCGGCCGCGGTCTGGGCGGTAGCGACCTCACCCTGGCCTTGGGGCGCCTGGACCCCGTCCGGAACGGTGGGTGCCTGTACCCCGGGAGCTACCAGCGGCTCTATGGCGTCCGGTGTTGTATCGGCAAAGCGTTGGTATGCGATCAGAGAACCTAGCAGTACGACGAGAAAAGCCAGTGACCCAAGGGCAACCCTGCGCTCTCTGGGCATGTGGCTCAGCCACGAGTTGGGTAGGCCGCGTGTGGGTTTCAAACCAATCACCTCGGCCAATATCTTGCCCAATATTGGATTTTGTCATACCATGTATTGGCAGTTAGTCTTCGAGTGCCCAGGCAACTTCAACGCCTGTGTAGTAGTGCTTCAAGATATCGGCGTAGGTCTTCCCTGCCCTTGCCATCCCATTGGCGCCCCATTGGCTCATACCGACACCATGCCCGTAACCCGTCGTAGTAACGACGATTTGCCCCTTTTGCACGGATACGGCAAAATTGGTTGACTGTAAGTCGAGTTTCTCGCGAAATTCCCGGCCCGAAAAGATCACAGCGTCCACGCGGACCGTTTTGACGCGACCCGATTCCGTATAGGCTGTAATCAGAACGGGGGCTTTTCCTGCCGTTACAGAATTAGCCAGGGCAGGCACCGCAAGCGGCTTTCCCTCCGTGGAAAGCTTCTCGGCCAGTTCCGCCGGAGTAAACTCGTAGATCTTTTTGAGGCGTGGCGAATCCTGACCCCAGTGATCGTCGACCGACTTGAGGTATGGAAGCGACTGCGAGTAGTAGGAGCCTGCATCCTCGGTCTTTGTGCCCGATACCGAGTGATATAGCGGGTCAATCAACTGCCCTTTCCATCGCAATACCCGGCCGTCGGTTTCCGCCTGGATCTTATCCAGCCGCTGCCAGAGCACGTTGGCCGCTCCGGCCCCCATCTTCCCGGCCAACTCATGCTTGCTGGTGTAGGCCTGACCCGTCTTGGGGTCTGCACAAATGTCCGCTGCCGGGTCGTCGGGGCACCCGCCTTTGCTCTGCTCGCCAGCGGGAAACATCCGCCGCAGGGCGTAGGTGCGGGCGACGATCATTTGGGCTTTTAGGGCTTCCGTTTCAAAATCCGGCTCCATTTCCGCTGCCACCACGCCCTTGAGATACTCTCCAAGCGGCATAGTCTGGACCGTCTTGGAGCCAGGAAAATAGACCTTGATGGGCCACGTGTCGCTACTGATGCCTGAGGGCGACAGGGCGTGCTCAAAGGTGTTCCCGCTCGCTGAGAGCCGGCCGAGTGAGGCTGGGATGGCGACCAGGACCAGGATCAGAGCGATCAGGCCCCCTATGAGATAGCGGCGCATGCTCTCCCCCCACACAGAAGCTGTGTCACATAATCTGTATGGGACAGGAGCGCCCCGTATTACATAAAAGGTGAGGAGGGGGTGTCCCGGCAACTTCTGAGAACACTGCGATTTTGGCGCCGGAGGAAGTTGCCGGGCAGAGGCTTACCCCCTCCGTTAGTACTCCTGAAGCAGTGCCGGCCAGGCAACCCATGCACGGGTCTGACCCGTGGCGGCGTCATGCCGTACAGCCACCTGCACATTCACGCCGAACGGCCCGGGCGGAAGCTGTGTCGTACGGCCTGCCACGCTTGCAGCCCGCATGTCGCTCCAGGGCTGCCTGTCTGTCGCTGAAAGGGCGCCCAGGGCCCTGTCGGCCAGTTCGGGCAGATCGGCGCCGGGGGCGGGCCCACCAAGCTGCACAGTCACTGTTGGGGGGGCCACGGCCTGTTCCAGCGCCATTTGGAGATGACGCATACCGGCCTGCCACTTTGCGGCCGCTTTTCCTCGCATTTCCCAGCGGATGAATATGTACTGCCGCCCATTTCGATCACGCAGCGCAACAGCGCGCCGCTCGCCTTCCGGCTGCATTCCGTTCCAGCCCAGGGCAGCCTTGACCCGGTCCGTCTCCTGCGGGCGCTGAAGCTCAACCCAGCCGGTGATCACAGCTTCGTCAAGCAGGGCGCCGGCTGCCGCCAGGCCCTTCTGAAGGGCACCCATCCCTTGCTCCGGGGCTCCGGATGCCGCTTCGAGGGGAGCGGCGGCGACCGGTATCCCCCGCTGGCTCACCAGCGCTCCATACATGAGCACCCCGACAACTCCGGCAATCAAAACCAGTTGACGCACGGGATATCACCCCCTGCGTCGATTGTTGACAAATAGCCCTATCGGTAAACCGCGAACACGCATTCTGGGTCTTTCGTATGTAATTAGGAGCTACGCCCAAACAATGTTGGCAGGAATCTCGGCTGATGCAGAGTATTGTTTTCACCGATCAGACCCGCGCGCCAAGCCCCCGGTCAAGAGAAAGGCGGTTGAGAACCCATGGAGGTCAGTCCGTATCTGCTCGGTGCAGCCGCCCTGGGCACCGCCGCTACTGCCGCTCTAGGCTGGCAGGCCCGCCAATGGTGGAGCCTGATGCGGCGGGAAATGCACAATCAGGCCGCCTTTGAAGTGACGAAGTGCCGTATCCACGAGGAGGCTGACCGCTTGTTCAACCTGACGCCGGAGGAGCTGCAGAATGCGCTCCAAGCTCAGAACTACAGCCTGGACCGGTTAAGCGTTCTCCGGCTGTGGACGTACCTTCGCCAGGGGAAGCCGATCGGTCTGCGGGGAGAGCCTGGCATTGGCAAGTCGCAGTTGGCGGAGGCGTTCGCCCAGGCCATGGGGTTCCATTTCATCGACCTGGAATGCCACAGTCACCTGGAAGCCGATGAAATCGGCATCTCCTGGAACGGTTTCAAGCAGATCGTTGACGCCCAGGCCTACCGATCGGGCGAGACGGCGCCCAATCTCTATACCCTGGAGTATCTCAATCATACGCCACTGCTAGAAAGCCTGCTGGCGAACCAGCCGACCGTTGTACGGGTCGACGAAGTCGACAAACTCAACGAACACACCACAAACTTCTTCCTGAGATATCTGGACAAGAAAGAACTGGTAGTACACAACCTCTCTGAACCCGGTGAAAAGAAGGTCCTGCGGGCCACGGCGCCCCTGTATGTCTTCTTGACTTCAAACGAGTACAAGCGACTGGACACTGCTTTCATGCGCCGCACGGTCTGGCTCGACCTGCAGTTCCCCAGCGAACTGGCCCTCGCCAAAATCATTCACAATACCGTTGGAGTGCCCGATGACTTTGCCATCCGGGTCGCCCGCATCGTCTTCCAGCTTCGGCAGCTAAACCTGGAAAAAAAGCCGGCGATCGCCGAAGCCATCGAGTGGACTCGCGCACTGGTCGATGTCTGCGCAGGCGAGATTACGGCCGAAGCGATTGAGATCACCATCGGCTTCCTCGCCAAGTACCCTGAAGACGAAGTGATCGTCAAGGAGGCGCTTCGCCGGTGGTACGATGGCTTTGGCATAACCGCCTAGTTCAGGCCTTCCGGCAGCTCTTCCGGTGGCTCTTGCAAAGGCTTGGTGCGTTCCTTCGGCTCCAGGGCGGACAGCTGGCGACAATGAAACGGGTTCTGTCGTTTCTTGTCAGACCCCACAATCCCAACAACGTTTTCCTCAAGAGCGACAGCAAGGGAAGCCATGAGGTATTAGAAGCCGAAGTATCGGCGATCTACGAACTGCAGGGGGAAGCCCGCTCTACCCTCCTATGGGGCGGTGAGCACGTACGGGAACCGGTGGGCGCCGACACTGCGGCGCTGTCTTTATGGCGGGGTCAGCGACAGGTGACCCTCGACGAGGCGCTCCCAGGCGCCGAGGCTGCCAACCGACGCTTCTCCTACGTAGAACTTCTGGCTTCGCAAATCAAACGTTTGCCGACCCAACAAATGCAGCTCCTCGATGAGATGATTGAACGCCTCGCGCGCAGGTGGCTGGACGTCGATGAGCGCTTTGAGATGATTCCCAAGCGGAATCGGCTGGATGTCCGGCAAACGCTCCGATATAACATCCCCCGGTATGCGGGCCGCATTCTGGAGTTCAAATGGGCCACGAAAGAACGGCCGGTCCCGCAACTGGCAAAGCCGGCCCGGATCCTGGTCATCGGTGACGTTTCACACTCAATGGTCCATTATGTGACGGTCGTCCTCTACTTCCTCCACAAACTGACCTTCCATTTCCTGATCGACAGTTATGTCTTCAGCGAAAAGGTCACCCACTCGGCCCCATTTCTAAATGGACCGGGGACGTTTGCAGAGAAAGTAAACCGGCTGGTGGCAGGCGCCAAGTCCTGGAGCGCCGGTACGCGCTTCGGCTCAGCCCTGGAGGAGATCGCCGCGTCGGGGCGGGTCGATGAAAATACGTACGTCATCATCGCGACAGACGGCAAGGTCTCGCTGCATGGAAACGAACCTGAACTCATTGAACGACACATGACGGAACTACGGCGCCGGGCCAGGCAGGTCATTTTCCTCACGCCTTCCGCCGATTTCGCCGGGGGCAATCAGGGGAAGATGAAGCCCGAGCGCATCGGGAGTCTGAAACACGGCTTCAAAGAAATCCCGATCTTCGCCGTGGGGCCTCCCCTCTGGTATGGAACGTTAGGCAAATATGCCGACCGGCTTTACCTGGTCCGCACCGTACAGGATCTGGTTAACATGACTGAGGATCTGATTTTGTCCTCCCGAACCAAAGAGTAAACCCCCAGGCAGTGTGCCTGGGGGTCTGCTGTTTAGTCCTTGTCCTCAAGCTTGCCGGCCGCCTTGAGACGGGCTACGGCCCGCTGCAGGGCCGCTTCGGCCCGGGCCCGGTCAAGGTTGGCCGCCCGGTCACGCAGGCGGGCTTCCGCCCGCTTGCGGGCCTCCTGGGCCCGCATGACGTCGATCGTCTCGCCGGTTTCGGCCGTATCGGCGAGGATTGTGATCTTGTTGGTGTTCAGCTCCATAAACCCGCCGGCCAGGGCGACCCGCTTGTAGTTGTTCGCCTGCTTGTAGCGCAGAACGCCAACCTTGAGCGTCGTCACCATAGGTGCGTGATTATGCAGAATACCCATGGAGCCTTCCGATGCCGGAATGATCACGGCGTCGGTCTTGACATCCTTCAGGACGGTCCCTTCGGGAGTCACGATCTGAAGGGTCATCTCACCCGCCATATCAGCTCACCTCGGCGAGGAGCTTCTTGCCCTTCTCGACTGCCATCTCGATGGCGCCGACCATGTAGAATGCCTGCTCGGGCAGCTCGTCGTGCTTGCCCTCCAGGATCTCCTTGAAGCCGCGGACCGTGTCCTTGATGTCGACGAACTGGCCGGGGAGGTTGGTGAACTTCTCGGCCACGAACATCGGCTGGGACAGGAACCGCTGGATCTTACGGGCCCGGGAGACGGTCAGCTTGTCGTCGTCGCTCAGTTCGTCCATACCGAGGATGGCGATGATGTCCTGCAGTTCCTTATAGCGCTGCAGCACCTTCTGCACGCCGCGGGCGACTTCGTAGTGCTCCCGGCCGACCACGTTCGGGTCGAGAATCCGAGAGGTGGAGTCGAGCGGGTCGACGGCCGGGAAGATGCCCAGCTCGAAGACCTGGCGGCTGAGAACGGTGGTGGCGTCAAGGTGGGCGAAGGTCGTGGCCGGGGCCGGGTCGGTCAGGTCGTCAGCAGGCACATAAATGGCCTGAACCGACGTGATCGAGCCCTTCTTTGTGGAGGTGATGCGCTCCTGGAGGTAGCCCATTTCGGTGGCCAGCGTAGGCTGGTAACCGACGGCGGAGGGCATGCGGCCCAGCAGTGCGGACACCTCGGAACCGGCCTGCGTGAAACGGAAGATGTTGTCGATGAACAGCAGCACGTCAAGGCCCTGTTCGTCACGGAAGTACTCGGCCATGGTCAGACCCGACAGAGCCACACGCATACGGGCGCCGGGCGGCTCGTTCATCTGGCCGAACACCATGGCGACCTTGTCGATAACGCCCGCGTCCTTCATTTCGTGGTAGAGGTCGTTGCCCTCGCGGGTACGCTCGCCCACGCCGGCGAACACGGAGTAGCCACCGAACTTGTACGCGATGTTGTGAATCAGTTCCTGAATGGTAACGGTCTTGCCCACGCCGGCGCCGCCGAAGAGGCCGATCTTGCCGCCCTTTGCGTACGGGCAGAGCAGGTCGACGACCTTCATGCCGGTAACCAGCATGTCCGTGGCGGGGTTGACGTCCGCAACGCCAGGGACCACGCGATGGATGGGCAGGCGGGTAGCGCTCTGGGGCGCTTCCAGGCCGTCGATGGGGTCGCCCAGCACGTTGAACAGGCGGCCCAGAACTGGTTCGCCCACGGGTACGGCGATCGGAGCGCCAGTGTCGATAACCGGCTCACCGCGGCGCAGGCCGTCGGTCGAGTCCATAGCGACGCAGCGGACCTGGTTGTTGCCCAGGTGCGTGGCGACTTCGAGGGTCAGGTTAATGTTGCCCTTCTCGCCAGCGCCCTGAATGAGCAGGGCGTTGTTCAGAGCGGGCAGGTGGCCGTCGGCAAACTCTACGTCGACGACGGCGCCCAGAATCGCCAGGATCTTGCCAGTCTGATAGCTCACAGGTTTGTCACCCTCCTCAGCAGCGGCTTACCCCTGCAGGGCGTTGGCACCGCCGACGATTTCAGAGATTTCACGGGTAATACCGGCCTGACGGGCACGGTTGTAAGCGAGAGTCAGCTTGCCGATCATTTCCTTCGCGTTGTCGGTGGCGTTGCCCATGGCGGTCATACGTGCGCCGTGCTCGGAGGCCTTGGCCTCAAGCAGGGACTGGTAGAAGACCGTTTCGGCGAACCGCGGCACCAGGGTGTTCAGCACGTGCTCGGCATTAGGAACGTAGATATAGTCCATCGCCGCTCCCTGGGTGCCAGCGCCCTCCGGCGCCACGACCGGCAGCAGTTGGACCTCCTTCGGCCGCTGGCTGACCGGGTTAATAAACTCGGTATAGACCAGGCGAACCTCATCAACCTCACCCTTGAGGTACAGGTCGATAATCTGGTTCACCATCTGCCGGGCGAGCGCGAAGCTGGGATCATCACCAAATCCAGTGAACTCCAGGGTCGGTGCAATGCCCCGCTTCCGGAAATAGTCACGGCCCTTCCGCCCGATGGCCACCAGCTTCAGCGGCCGGGCATCGGCCTTCATGGCGTTGTGACCTTTCCGGATGACGTTGACGTTATAGGAGCCGGCGAAACCACGGTCCGCCGTCATCACTACATACGCTACGGTCGGCGTGCCGCTCCGTTTCGCCAGCAGCGGATGGTTGGCACCTGCGCCGCCCTGAACGAGCCGGGCCAGCGTCTTGGCCAGCTCCTTGGCATACGGACGGGCGGCGAGCACCTTTTCCTGGGCCCGACGGAGCTTCGCTGCATCGACCATTTTCATGGCCTTCGTGATCTGCATCGTGCTCTTGATCGCCTTGATCCGTCGCAGGACTGCTTTTTTGTTCTCCGCCATTTACGCCCGCCCCCTTACTGGTTGGCGGCTGCGCGCTGGCCGTAACCCTTCTTGAATTCCGAAATGGCAGCCTTCAACTGCGCTTCCAGCTCCTTGAACTTGCCGGTGCGGAGCGAGGTCAGCAGGGCGCCGTAGTTAGCCTTCAGATAGGTGTGCAGCTCGCTCTCGAACCTGGCAACCTGGCTGATTTCCAGGTCGTCGAGGAAGCCGTTGGTGGCAGCGTAGATTGAACAGACCTGCAGTTCCACCGGCATGGGCTGGTACTGCGGCTGCTTCATGATTTCCACCGTCCGCTGGCCCCGGGTGAGGCGGGCCTGCGTGGCCTTATCCAGGTCGGAGCCGAACTGAGCAAATGCCGCCAGTTCGCGATACTGGGCAAGGTCAAGCTTCAGGGTAGACGCGGCACGCTTCATCGTGTCAATCTGGGCAGAGCCGCCGACGCGGGAGACCGAGATGCCGGCGTTGATAGCCGGGCGGACGCCAGCGTAGAACAGGTCGGACTCGAGGAAGATCTGGCCGTCGGTAATGGAGATGACGTTCGTCGGGATGTAGGCCGACACGTCACCGGCCTGCGTCTCAATGATCGGCAGAGCGGTGAGCGAACCGCCGCCCAGTTCATCGTTCAGCTTCGCGGCGCGCTCCAGCAGGCGGGAGTGCAAATAGAAGACATCGCCCGGGTAAGCTTCACGGCCCGGGGGGCGCCGCATCAGCAGCGACATTTCGCGATAGGCAACGGCGTGCTTGGACAGATCGTCATAAATGATCAGGGCGTGCTTGCCGTTGTCACGGAAGTACTCGCCGATGGCAGCACCGGCATAGGGGGCCAGGAAGTTCAGCGGGGCGGGCTCAGAGGCCGTGGCGGCGACGACGATGGTGTAATCCATGGCACCCGCCTCGGTGAGCCGGTGCACGACACCGGCGATGGTGGAGGCCTTCTGGCCGATACCAACGTAGATGCAGATGCAGTTCTGGCCCTTCTGATTGATGATCGTGTCGACGCCGATGGCGGTCTTGCCCGTGCCGCGGTCGCCGATGATCAGTTCGCGCTGGCCGCGGCCGATGGGCGTGAGTGAGTCAATCGCCTTCAGGCCAGTCTGCAGGGGCTCGTGAACCGACTTACGGGTCATGACGCCCGGGGCCTTGCGCTCGACCGGGAGATAGGTGTCGGTGACGATGGGGCCCTTGCCGTCGAGCGGCTGACCCAGTGCGTTGACGATGCGGCCAATCAGGGCTTCGCCCACGGGCACTTCGACGACGCGGCCGGTCCGGCGGACCTCCATGCCTTCTTTGATCTCCGTGAAGGGGCCCAGAATCACGCAGCCGATATTGTCCTCTTCCAGGTTGAAGGCCATGCCCATGACGCCGTTGGGGAACTCCAGGAGTTCCGACGCCATGCAGCTCTGCAGGCCATAAATACGGGCGATGCCGTCGCCAACCTGGATGACCCGGCCGATGTTCGTGGTCTCAATGTCCGTGGAGAACCGCTCGATCTCTTGCTTCAGAATCGAGGAGATCTCTTCAGGCCGAATGCTCATCCCAGTTTCACCCCTGTGCTAGTCAGCTTTCGAACGGATCAGGCGGTCGCGCATGCGGCGCAGACGAGTGCGGACGGACCCGTCCATCAGTTCGTCGCCTACCCGCACAACCAGGCCGCCGATCAGCTCGGGGGCGACCTGGGTCTGGAATTTGACTCGCTTGCCGAAACGAACTGCGAGTTTCTGCTCCAGCGTTCGTGCAGTCTCCTCAGGCAACTCGGCAGCAGAACGAACCTCGACCTCCACGATACCGCGGGCCTCGTTGGCCAGATCCAGGAAAGAGCGATACATTTGCGGGAAGAAGTTTTCGCGGCGTTTGTGAACCACCACGAGCAAGAAGTTCAAAACCAGCTCGCTGACCTTTCCCGTGAAGATCTTTCTGACCAGGTCGGTCTTCACTTCAGGAGCCAGGAGCACGTCATTCATGACGGCCCGCAGCTGCGGGTTCGTATCGATCATGTGAATGAACATGCCGAACTCCTGATCAACCTGGTCTACCAGCCCCTTCTCCTGCGCCAGATCAAAGAGCGCACGAGCATAGCGGCGGGACACAGCCTGGTTAAGCATTAGTGCTTCCCTACCTCTGCAACGAAGCGTTCAGCAAGTCGCTTCTGCTCCGCGTTATCGAGGTTCTTCTCAATGACCTTGCCGGCAACCGCAACGGCCAGGCTGGCAACTTCCTCACGCAGTTCGGCGAGCGCCTTGAGCTTTTCGCGCTCGATGGTCTTCGAGGCGTTCTCCAGCATTTCCGCAGTCTTCGCCCGAGTTTCGGCTTCGATCTGCTCCCGTGCGGTGGTCGCAGCATTGGTAGCCTTGGTGATGATATCGTGCGCCTCACGCTGAGCGTTGGCGATCTGAGACTCAAAGTCCCGCCGGAGACGGTTCGCCTCTTCACGGTCCTCACGGGCCTTTTTGAGGGCGCCCTCAATCTCCTGTTCCCGGGTGCTGATCGCTCCGATGAGCGGCTTGTAGAGGAACCTATGCAGAGCCCACAGGAGGATCAGGAAGTTCACTGTGGTCCAAAGAATGGTGGGCAGGTCTGGAAAAAGGTTCGGAGTCGCATGACCGGCCTCTTCAGCTGCCAGCATCAAAAGCAGGTTAGGATCCAAAAGCGGTTCCCCCCCTCTCTAGATAAAGGGCGACCAGAGGTGACTAACCTCGGGTCGCCCCCTCCGAATTACGCAATCGCGTTGGGCAGAATGAAGATGATCAGCAGGCCGATCAGAAGACCGTAGATGGCGATGGCTTCCATAAGGGACAGAGCCACGATGAGAGAGCCGCGGATGTCACCAGCAGCCTCGGGCTGACGCCAGATGGCGTCCATAGCAGCAGCGGTGGCCTTACCCTGAGCAAAGGTCGCGCCCAGAGCGGCGATACCGATGGCAAGGGCGGCGGCGATTGCCATATAACCAAGTACCATGTGTAAAACTTCCCCTCCCTTCTTACACTGAAGTGCCTGTGGTAAGCGTTTTGGGCATAGGCCCTTAGTCAATCCTCCCGTTGGGGCAAAGGAAGCAAGACTTCCCTAGAGGGGGAGGAAAGATCACGTGGTTAGTGAGCATGAGCAGCCTTAGGGCTGTGCTCCTCGTGCCCATGGTGACCGTGTGCGTGTGCCGCGTGTTCCAGAACACTGCCGATGTAAATGGCGGTCAGCGTCGTGAACACAATCGCCTGAATGGCGCCAAACAGCAAGCTCAGGCCCATGATCGGAATCGGGGCCACCAGCGGAAGCAGGAACACGATAACCGCGAGCAACGTCTCTTCACCAAAAATGTTGCCGAAAAGACGGAGCGAGAGCGAGAACGGGTGGACAAATTCTTCCAGCAGTGACAGGGGACCCAGGTGGAAGAGGTGCTTGATCCAGCCCCAGAGACCCAGCTCAGCGACGGAGACGTATTGAACGGCAAACATGACTACGATGCCCAGACCCAAGGTAGTGCCCCATCGGCCGGTGGGAGCGAACAGCGACCCGGGATAGCCGATGGTTGGCAGCATGCCGAGGTAGTTGGAAGCGAGGATGAACAGGAACAGCGTACAGAGCAAAGGCATGAAGCGCCGAGCATTCTTGCGGCCACCGATGAACGAGCCGTACCAGCCCTCCAGGAAGTCCAACAAGAGCTCAAGTGTGCCACGCAACTTGGTGAATCTGCCATTGATTACGGCCCGGTTAATGATGATGGCCATCACAATCAGTCCGGCGACGATGACCCATTCAGCAAAGATGACGTTGGAAATCTCGAAGGGAGTGTCTGGAAGGAAATACACATGTGGCATGTGGATTTCGAATTCCTTCCCGGCAGCCAGACCGAATAGCGAATCGGTCAATCAAATCTCCCCCCTTTCCGTGTGTAAATGATAAGGAGTGATATCTTAACCGCTACCGTGATGCTCAAGGCGGCGGCTACGATGCCGTACCCGTCCCGGGTGATCCATGCGAATGCAATAAGTGCAGTGGCGTCGATCAGGTATCGAACCAAGAATACCTCACCGATGCCACTCAATAATTCTTTCCCTTTTCGCCGGTTATTCTCCATATGTTTGAACAGAAGCCAATTACCGAATAACCCCAGGAGTGTCCCATATGTGATTCCGGTAACAACCAGTAGCACCGTTCCACCCCCTAACGGGGTTGACGGCCCGGTGTCTCTTCCTCCGGCGTATCCTGCTTTCTTGCAGCCTTCCGTTTGCTCTCGAGAAGGTTCAGCTTCCGGAAGAGGCTGTTGAAGCCGACCGCCAGCCCCAGCCCGCCGCCGGCCAGCATGAACCAGGGCGCCGTGCTGTAGCGGTTGTCAACATACCACCCGATGAAGCCAAAAAGCAGAATGGCAGCAAGCAACGTATAGCCGAAGTCCATCGCCAGAAGAAAGTAAGGCGACCGCTCCCGTGTTCGCTTAAACACCGGGGCTCAGCCTCCTCCTTACGACGTCCTTTCGACTCCCAAGCGGATTATACTAAAGTGGCCCTTGCAGCGCAAGGAGTAAAGTCATCGCCGACCCTGCGCCGATCATTCCAAATAGTTAATCGGTCGATAACACAAAAGCATTAGACCATAAACCTTCGGACTACACTCACACTGTGTTGACGAATGAATTGTGGGTCGCGATACGTCCCGATCTGAGCTTCCCCGTATTATTCCCGGAACGTTCGTTCATAGACGATCCCCGGTGCTAAGCCGGGGAAAACTCTGTCGGCCGTTCGGCCGACAAATTGAACCTCCAGGCCAGGTAGTTGGCTATGCGTTCGCTGGCATGGCCGTCACCGAACGGGTTCTTCGCCTTGGCCATCCGCTGATAAAGTGCCGGATCGGAGAGCAACCGGTCGCCGGCGGTGAAAACCCCTTCGTGGCTCGTGCCGGACTTAATCACCACACCGGCATCCACCGCCTCGGGGCGTTCGGTGGTCTCGCGCATCAGGACCTGGGGAACTCCCATGCAGGGCGTCTCCTCCTGCAAACCTCCTGAATCGGCCATCACCAAATAGGACCGGGCCATCATGTGCAGCATATCCGGGTGGGGGATTGGATCCAACAGCATGATTCGGTCGTGGTTTCCCAGGATTGGGAACGCGATATTGCGGACTGCCGGTGCCAAGTGGACAGGGTAGATGAGAAGCGTGTCCTGATACTTGTCGACCAAATTGCGCAGAGCCGAGAACATATTGCGCATGGGTTCACCGTAATTCTCACGCCGGTGGGCGGTAACAGAGATGACTCGGCGCCCGGCAAAGTCCACTTGCTTGAGGGCAGGGATTTCAAATTCGTAGGGCTGAGACAGGATCTCCAACGTTGCATCCACGCCTGTCTGGCCCGCCACAAATATCTGCTCCGCCGGAACCCGCTCACTGAGCAAGTTTGCCCGGGACAAGGGCGTCGGTGCAAAATGAATATCTGCGATAATGCCCGCCATCCGCCGGTTAATCTCCTCCGGCCACGGGCTGTATTTGTTGTACGTACGCAGTCCCGCTTCCACATGAGCGACGGGAATCTGGTGATAGAACGCAGCCAGCGAAGCCGCCGCCGTCGTGTTGGTGTCGCCGTGCACAAGCACGATGTCCGGCTTTTCCATGGCCAGCACGTCGTCCAGCTTGGACAACATGCGAGTCATGGTCCCGGCAAGCGTCTGGTTTGGCTGCATAACGGCAAGGTCGTGGTCAGGCTTCAGGCGGTGGGCTGCAAAAACCTGATCGAGCTGCTCCCGATGCTGCCCGGTGTTGACGATCACTACGTCAAACCAGTTGGGCCGCAGTCTCAAAGCTTTGATAACGGGCACCATTTTCGTACCCTCGGGCCGGGTGCCGAATACGGTCATGACCTTGCGGCGTTCTGCCACGATGTTAGCCTCCCAGGCAATTGATCTGCACGAAAAAAGAGGGTTCGAGGCTTATCACCTCTCCCCCTCCTTATCTCCAAAGCTAGCGTCCGATACTCTTCTGTTTTGGGGCCGTGACCGGCGGCGTAGTCGCCGTGACGTCAAGGAGCCCCACTTTCTTGGCGCCGAAAAGAATGCCCAGGAGCACCATAGCCATGATAATCAGCGCCTGACGCAGTGAAACCTCCGTCATTGCGACCGCCGAGAGGCCCAGCCATGCGGAAATCGTCCACATGACCAGCACGGTGTTGCGGTGGGACAGACCCAGCCGCAGCAGCCGGTGGTGCAGATGGTCCTTGTCGGCCTCACCGATGGACCGGCCATTGGCCACGCGCCGGATGATTGCGAAAGCCGTATCAAAGATCGGCAGTGCAAGCGCCAGTACCGGAACGAATACGCCCACCGTGGCGGTGGTTTTTAGCACACCATGCACTGACACGGCGGCCAAGGTAAACCCAAGGAACATGGAGCCCGCATCACCCATGAAGATCTTAGCTGGGTTGAAGTTGTAACGAAGGAAGCCAATCGCGGAACCGGCCAGGGCTGCCGTCAGCACAATCGCGGACGCGAAATTGTTCTGCAGGGACACAAGCAGCAGTGTCAGAGACGCGATGCTGGAAATGCCCGCGGCCAGCCCGTCAAGGCCGTCAATCAGGTTGATGACGTTGACAAAGGCCACGACCCAGAAGATCGTCAGCGGTCCGGCAAAGGCGCCAAAGGGAACGTAGCGGGCGCCCAGCGGACTGTAAATGTGCTCGATCTTGACGTCAAAGCCGTACACGAGTACTGCTGCCGCCACGATCTGGCCGATCAGTTTCACTTTTGCGCTGAGCCGGACCTTGTCGTCCACGACGCCGAGCAAGACGGTTAGGCCGCCGCCGACGAGGATGCCGATCTCCTTCTGATCAGGAACTCCGCCGCCCAGAAGTACCGCTGCAGCAAATGCGAGGAAAATGGCGACTCCGCCGAGATAGGGCTTTGGCTCTTTATGCATACTCCGTGCAACGGGAATATCCACAAACCCCGTGCGAAGGGCGATCTTGCGCATCAGCGGCGTCAGGACCAGTGAAAGGACCAGCGCCAGGCCGAACACAAGGCTCGTGTTCATTTCTGTAATTCACTCCCTAACTATACGGGGCACAACATTAAGCAACGCCCCGGAAGTAGAACGCATGTTGTAGTGCATAACGTAAAAGCACCCGGCGTTACGTAAAACACGACTTATTCTACTCCCGAGACGTCAAAATGTCAAAGGCCAAGGTATCCCTTATTAATAAGTTTCTGAACATGCTCGGTGACTACTGCCTCAACGTTTACGCCGTACTGCTCTTCAAGCACGAACATCATGGTGATGGCGGTCTGTGCAACATCGAGGAGTTCCCGCGCACAGTCATTTGCAAGTTCCTTCGGGTCCCTGGTGCCGATTTGGACACCGCCATGGCCCTTAAACTTCGCGATGGCTGCGGCCAGTTCCCCGGCCTCCTCCATCAATTTGATGGCCGTGGACTCCAACGTGGGCTGGATATTGTTGAGTTGGGGCAGCGCGATGGTCTTGGTTCTCACGCCTTCTCCTCCTTGCGCTCAAAGCGCTCCAGGATAACACCGGCTTCTCGGGCCATTTGCTGGCCGAGCTCCTCGGTGTACGCTTCCAGGAAGACGACGCGCTTGATGCCGGCGGCGATCAGCATCTTGCTGCAGTGAACGCAGGGGGAACTGGTCACATAGCAGGTCGAGCCGCGCAGGTCTATGCCGTGCAGAGCAGCCTGAATGATCGCATTCTGCTCAGCGTGAATCGCCCGGACGCAATGGTTGTCAACCATGAGGCATCCGGCGTCGATGCAATGAGGCAGCCCGGGCGGGGACCCGTTGTACCCAGTGGTCAGGATGCGTTTCTCCCTAACTAAGACGGCACCGACCGAACGCCGGTTGCAGGTGGACCGTTTCGCCACTACCTGGGCCAATTCCATAAAGTATTCGTCCCAACTCGGTCTCGGCATAGGGGTACTGCGCACCTCCAAATCTTGGTGAGGCAAAGGAACAAGGGGGCAAATGCCTGCCCCCTTACTTCGTACCAAACAGCCTGTCTCCTGCATCACCGAGGCCAGGAACAATATAAGCGTGGTCGTTAAGGTGGTCATCAATGGCTGCCGTGAAGATGTCCACGTCCGGATGGGCTTCCTGCACCGTCCGGATGCCCTCCGGCGCCGAGATTAGAGAAAGCACCTTGATGCGCCTGCCGCCCTTATCCTTGACCAGCTGAATGGCCGCCACGAGAGAGCCGCCGGTTGCCAGCATCGGGTCGACAACGATCAGATCTCGCTCGGGCAGGTCCGAGGGAAGCTTGCAGTAGTACTCGACAGGCTTGAGGGTGTTGGGATCCCGGTACAGGCCGATATGCCCGACGCGGGCGGTCGGGTACAATTCGAGAATCGGTTCAACCATGCCGAGGCCGGCCCTGAGAATGGGTATGACGCCGATTTTTTCGCCGGCGAGGCGCCGGCACTTGGCCACTGCCACCGGTGTCTTGACATCGACTTCTTCAAGGGTCAGGTCCCGGGTGATCTCATAGGCCATGAGCAGAGCCACTTCCCGCACGAGTTCACGAAAGTCCTTGGAGCCGGTCTTTTCATCGCGAATGATGGACAGCTTGTGCTGGATCAAGGGATGATCGATCACGACTACCTTTGACATGGTTCAGTCCCCTCCATGTATTACAATAGGCCACCCGCGAAAGGGGCCGCTATCTCTCCCATCAGGAAAGTCGATAGACGGCCCGTTCTCCACCGATGAGCTTTGGTCGCGTCCGCGCGGCAGTGAGACGGGCGTTGCCAATGGTGTCAATACTCAGGCGCACGGGAACCGCCACCCGCCGCAAATGCATACCAATCAGCGTGCTGCCAATGTCGAGGCCCGCATGCGCCCGGATTTCCTCAACTACAACGGCCCCGGGCATGTGCCGCATTGCGCGGGCGGCAAACGCACCTCCAGCCTTGGGTATGGGCACTACGGTAACCGGCTCCCAGTTATAGCGTTCGGCAGCCGCCTGCTGAACCACCAGCGCCCGGTTCAGGTGCTCGCAGCATTGACAGGCCAGGTAGAGCCCATGCTCCTGCGTGACCTCCCAGAGCGGCTCCAAGATCGCCTCGGCAACGGCATCGCTGCCGGCGGAGCCGATGCGGGCGCCGGCCACTTCGCTGGTGCTGCAGCCAACTACCAGCACCTGGCCGCGCTGGAGCCCGGCCACGCCCAGCAGTTCGCCGGCCGCCGCAGCCACCTGGCGGCGGACTTCGGTCAGGAACAGTGCGTCATCCATGGAATCCCCTACTTTCGCGTGTCCAGAAGGTTGATTTTCTCCACCCGGCGAGCGTGGCGCCCGGCTTCAAAATCGGCAGTAAAGTAGGCTTTGACAATCTCCTGAGCGACGCCGGGTCCAACCACACGGGCGCCGATGCACAAGATGTTGGCGTCATTATGGTTCCGGGCCATCTTGGCCGAGAAGAGTTCGTTGCAGAGCGCGGCCCGAATGCCAGCTACCTTGTTGGCGGCCATGCTCATGCCAATGCCGGTCCCGCAGATCAGGATCCCCTGCTGGCACTGCCCGGAAACGACCGCCGCGGCGACCTTCTCAGCGTAATCCGGATAGTCACAGGAAGTCCGGTCGTAGGTTCCCATGTCTTCAAACTCTAGGTTTAGCTCCTGGAGCACAGAAATGACGGCCTCTTTGAGATCGAGACCGCCGTGATCACACCCAATCGCTACTTTCATTCGGCTTGTGCCCCCTCTTTGCGAATACGGTAAATAATGGCCTGCAGCTTTGCTTCGAGGGCAACCGCAGTTTTTTCGTAGTCTTGCAGCGTACCGCCGAACGGGTCAGCGATCTCTTCGTCAGTGCCGGCGTACTCACCGAGCGTGTAAACCTTCCCGGAGAGATGCGACCAGCGCCCGAGAATGCTCTCCTTGTGCCGGCCGGTCATCGTCAGAATCAGGTCGACGTCCGCCACGGCCTGGTCATCGACCCTGCGCGACCTGTGGGCGGTCAGGTCCAGCCCTCGGTTGCGCATGGCCGTCACCCCATGAGGACTTGCTACATCGCCCGGCATGGCAGATGTCCCGGCTGAGTGTACTTCCAGTTCCCACCCCGGATTCGCCTTCTGCCACAGGTGCTGCATGAGCGCGGCGGCCATGGGGCTGCGACAAGTATTGCCGGAGCAGACCAGCAGGACTCGGCGGATCATACCTCCACCACCCGCCCCCCGGCAGCCCGGCGCAGCCGGTTCATGATGGCCAGGCCGATTCCCGACGCCGGTACTCCTTCTACCAGAATAACACTTACCCCATGCCGGTCAAATGCCCTGAGGGTGCTAAAGAGGTCGCTGGCCATGGAGGCCAGGTCGTCCCTGGACCCGTACTCGAGTACGACAGGAGCCAGGTAGGCGCCCCGGCTTTCAGCGCTGCACATGATGCCTACCTTCTGCCCTTCCTCTGCGTATTCATAGGCCAGATCCTTAATTTTAGCCTGCATTTGCAGGACCGGCCCCACAACCAGAATCACCTGTGCCTGCGGGGAGTAATGCTTATATTTCATGCCGGGCGAGCGCGGGACGTCGTCCGCCTCGGCGCCGTGCACCGAGCGGTCCACCACCACTTCCCCGATCTCTCTGGTCAGCTGTTCGACCGTGACTCCTCCGGGGCGAAGCAAAACCGGCGGGTCGACCGTCATGTCCAGCACCGTGGACTCGACTCCAACCCCGGTTTCGCCACCGTCCAGGATGATGTCGATGCGGCCGGACAGATCCTCGACAACGTGGTCGGCAGCCGTGGGGCTGGGGCGCCCGGACCGATTGGCGCTGGGCGCCGCGATGGGAACGCCGGCCGCCCGGATTAAGGCCAGGGCCACGGGGTGGTGGGGCATCCTGACCCCGACCGTCGGCAGATTGCAGGTGACACTGTCAGGAATGCTGGGCAGTTTCGGCAGGACAAGCGTCAGCGGTCCCGGCCAGAAACGCTCGATCAGCTTCTCTGCCTTGCCCGGGATCTCCCGTACCACGTCCGCCAGCATACCGGGGTCTGCAACGTGCACGATCAACGGGTTGTCCGAAGGCCGCCCTTTCGCCGCGAAAATCCGGGCCACCGCCGCTGCATTCGACGCATCGGCGCCCAGTCCATAGACGGTTTCGGTCGGAAACGCCACAAGGCCTCCGGACCGGATGGTGGCAGCCGCTTCAGCCACCGGTGCAGCTTCGGGCTGCACGGCGTCCAACACGAACACCCTGGTGCTGTTCTCCAGGTTCTCCATCGCCATCCCCCCCAGCTCGACCCCCGTCCAAATCGTGTCTGTTCTGGATAGGAGCCGCCTTTTCCTGCCCGTTGCCACCGACACCATCATCCAGGATTTCCGAAACCACGCTCGATATGTATCCGAGTAGCGGCCTGCCGACTGACAAAGGGACCTTCCAGGATACCGGAAAAATAGGACTGTAGTCCCATGGAAAATAACACTAACCTGGATATAATTACAAGTGTAGAGAGCCCCTTCCACCAACGGCAAACCCGCTGAAAGGCGGGGACGCAAAGCCACGGGCCTACAGCGTGTCACACGCCAGGGCAGCCGGGTTGCTGGAGCGGGCAGGCACATTTACTTGGCCTGCTCCCAGCCGGAGCAGGTCCATTTCTTGTTAGGCCCGCCGTCAATCCCCCCGACGGCTCCTATACCCCCAAAACGGTTCCATTATGAGCGGCAGCCCGCAGGCACCCCCCCTGCGGGTTTGCCGTTTTTTTCGCGCGTATATCCGATAACCACCCGGCTGCATCCGCCTGTGTCCAAGTGAGTGGCAACCGCAAACCCGCTTGCGGAGAATAGGTCGGCAACGGCGGCGGATTGGTCATAGCCCACTTCCACCGCCAGGAAGCCGCCGGCCCGGAGCAGTTCCCTGCTGCCCCTTGCGAGCTGCCGATAATACAGCAGAGCGTCTTTTCCAGGCGTAAGGGCGCCTTTCGGCTCAAAGCAACGGACCTCGGGCATCAAACACTCCCACTCGGCTTCGCCGATATATGGCGGGTTTGAGACAATGGCGTCAAACAGCACGCCGCGCAAGGGCTCCAGCAGGTCGCCCACCCGGAATTCGACCCGGGTGCCGACCCCGTTTGCTTCCGCGTTCTCGCGGGCTATGGCCAGGGCGGCCGGGCTGATGTCAACCGCCACGACCTGCGCCTGCGGCAGCAACCGTGCCAGCCCGATGGCGACGGCGCCGCTGCCGGTGCCGATATCGGCCACGCGGACGGCGCCCTGCAGGAGTGCCGCAGACTCCCGCACAAGCGTTTCGGTGTCTAGGCGGGGAATCAGAACAGCCGGGGTGACCTTAAACGTCATGCCCATGAACTCTTCCGTTCCCAGGATGTATTGAAGTGGTTCCCGCTGGGACCGGCGTGCAACCATCTCTGAGTAAGTGCCGGCGGCCGCTGGCGGCACGGGCTCGCGGCCCCGCGCCCGCACTGTGCCCGCAGAAGTCTGCAGCACGTGGGCCAGCAGCCATACTGCCTCCCGGTCGGCGTCTGCCACGCCGGCGAGGGAGAGGCACCGGACTGCATCAGCCAGCGCCTCCTGCACGGTCGTCATCGTAATCAGGCCTCCATGCCTTGCAGCCGCGCCGCCTGGTCGTGCTGTGCGAGGGCGTCGATCACGGCGTCGATGTCACCGTCCATGATTACCGGCAGGTTGTGGACCGTCAGCCCGATGCGATGGTCGGTCAGCCGGTCCTGCGGGAAGTTGTAGGTCCGGATTTTCTCCGACCGGTCCCCGGAGCCGACCTGTGACCTCCGCTGCGCGTCTTCCGCTGACTTGGCTTCACGCTGGTACAGGTCCAGCAGGCGAGACCGCAGAACGCGCATGGCTTTTTCGCGGTTCTGAATCTGTGAGCGCTCGTCCGCACAGTAGACGACAATGCCTGTCGCCAGGTGGGTTAGGCGTACCGCCGACTCGGTCTTGTTCACGTGCTGGCCGCCGGCTCCGCCCGCCCGGGTCACTTCGACCTTAAGATCCTCATTCTTAATCTCAACGTCGACATCTTCCGCCTCAGGCATGACAGCAACCGTGACTGTTGACGTGTGAATCCGGCCTTGTGCCTCCGTTTCCGGCACGCGCTGCACGCGGTGCACGCCACCTTCGTACTTCAGGCGGCTGAAGGCGCCTTCGGCGTTGATCTGGAAGATCACTTCCTTGATACCGCCGGCTTCGGTCTGGTTGATGTCAATCAGTTCGGTCTTCCAGCGATGGCGCTCAGCGAACCGACTGTACATGCGGTAGAGCTCGGCAGCAAAGAGCGAGGCCTCATCGCCGCCCGCACCCGCGCGGATTTCGATGATAACGTTCTTTTCGTCGAGCGGATCCTTGGGAAGCAGGAGAATCTTCAGCTCTTCGGTCAGCTGTGCTTCCCGTTCCTTCAGTTCGGTATACTCCTCCTGAAAGAGTGCCCGCTCCTCCGCTTCAAGTTGGCCGTCCAGCATCGCCCGCACATCGGCCATTTCGGACTCGACACGCTTGTAATCGCGCCATTTATCGACCACCGGCCCGAGCTTGTTGTGCTCCCTCGCCGTCTTCTGAAACTCCTTGGAATCTCCAATGACTGAGGGATCGCCAAGCTTATGAGCCAGGTCTTCATACCTGGCCTCGACGCCCTCAAGCTTATCTCGCATCCGATCATCCATGAATGTTCACCCCGTGGTAGAATGTCCGTTGAATTTTGGGCTAAGAAGTATTTCAGGGCACACAAAAAGGGCACGGGGATGCCCGAGCCCTTGCATTGGCGTAGCTAACCCGGCAGGCCGTAGCCGCGGGCGGTTTGCAGAGCGGCAATCGCCACTTCCAGCTGGCTGTCGTCCGGCTCACGGGTGGTGAGCCCCTGCAGCCACATGCCGGGGCGGCTCAAAATCAGCGTCAGGCGGTTATTATAGCGGCCCATCAGGCGCAGGAACTCATAGGAGATTCCCGCTACCAGCGGCATGAGCGCGAGTCGCACCAAAATGCGCAGCCAGACGTTGTCTACCTTGAAGATCGAGAACAGGACTATGCTGAGTACGACAACGTAAAGCAGGAAGCTGGTGCCGCAGCGCTTGTGTTCCCGGGAGAACGTGCGGGTGCTCTCAACCGTCAGCGGGGCGCCTGCTTCGTACGTGTTAATCACCTTATGCTCTGCACCGTGATACTGATAGACCCGCTGAATGTCCTTCATCAACGAAATGGCCACCATGTACCCGATAAAGAGGCCGAGGCGGAAGACGCCTTCGACGATGTTAACAACGGCAGAGCCCTGAGCCCAGCCTCTGACCCAGTGGGTCACCAGCGTCGGAAGTGCGACGAAGATGCCCAGCGCGAAAACCAGGCCCACCACGGTGGTCAAGGT
The DNA here is from genome assembly GCA_035628915.1 of Symbiobacteriaceae bacterium. Taxonomy (GTDB): domain Bacteria; phylum Bacillota; class Sulfobacillia; order Symbiobacteriales; family Symbiobacteriaceae; genus JARBUG01. Next base: position 81,900 of record DASPIW010000033.1, read on the forward strand.
CATTTCCTTCTTGGTCAGCTGCTCCTCGTCGGGCATGGCCTGGTTGGCCGAATACATGAGCGCGCCGATACCGATGCTTAGGGTTTCAACCATGGCCACCATACCCCGCAGCACCGGAAACTTCAGCAGCGGGTAACGCTGCATGACCGAAGTAACTTCCTGGTCGCGGATGGCGATTTCGCCGTCGGGACGGCGAACAGCGATGGCAACCCGCTTTGGACCGCGCATCATAACCCCTTCGATGACCGCCTGTCCGCCATAAGCGAACTGCTGTTCAGCCATCGTTCCATTCACCCCCATTTTCGATGTACGTAAAGTGTTTATTAAAACAAAAACAGAGCGCGAGGGCTCTGCTTTGTTTTGGCGAGTTGTTTACCGGCCGTACTTCTTCTTGAAGCGGTCGATACGGCTGCCGGCTTCCACACGCAGCCGGCTGCTGCCAGTGTAAAAGGGATGGCAGTTGGCGCAGATTTCGACGTGAATGTTCTTCTTAGTGGAAAGAACCTCATACGTAGCGCCGCAACCGCAAACGATCTTGGTTTTCTCGGCCTTGGGATGAATACCAGCCTTCACGGGGGATTACGCCTCTCTTTCATATCCGTTGCTTCGAACCCGCCGCCGTTACCGTGCTTGTCGGTGGAGCAGTTGTAGCTGCTTTCAAGGCGCCGGTCTACGAAGTCGGAGTCGTACTGAAGAATTATATCACGCGCGATTTGACGCGCGCAACGAGCAACATGCGGTGACTCTGGACAAGCAGGAGTTCCTCTGTGTACATCTAATCTCATGCAATAACCATATTGGGCGGGACTTTTGGGCTGCCGCCTTTCTGACAACACTGGGGGGATTCCAGTGCTGCGTCTCTTCGCATTCGGCGGCCTCGTCATCCTGATCTGCGCCATTGTAGCGTTGCTGACGGGTTCAGGGTTCTTCAAGCTCTTGACCCTGGTAGTCGGGCTCGCGGTTATCGGACTCTACGCGCTCCTTCACCGCAGTGCGCCGCGCCGAACCGGCACACTGCAAGTGCCGGGGTTGCAGGAACAGGTTGATGTGTACGCCGACGACCGGGGTGTACGCCACATTTACGCGAACAACCTGCACGACCTGTACATGGCCCAAGGCTACATCACGGCTCAGGACCGGCTTTGGACGATGGATCTGCATCGTAGAGTCGCTTCGGGCCGGCTGGCGGAGATGTTCGGGCCGGAAATGGTTGAACTCGACCAACACTTCAGGACGCTGGGCATGCACCGGGCGGCGGCCGCGTCGATACTGCTGCACAGCAGGGAGACCTCCGAAGCGTTGGCGGCCTATGCCGAGGGTGTCAATGCTTTCATCGCGGAGAGGCGCCCACCGATGGAGTATTCGCTGCTCAGGTGCCACCCCGAAGCGTGGACCTCGTCCGACTGCCTGCTGCTCGGCAAGTATGCTGCGTATTACCTCGGGGGGAATTGGAACCGCGAACTGTTCCGGACGAAGGTAACGCAGCTGGTGGGCGCAGAGAAAGCTGCGGAACTGTTCCCGACGCCGCCTGACGCTGATTTGCTCCACATGCTGGAGACCGCTCATCTGCCCGATTTGGATAGGCTGCTGGACATGGCGGCCCTCACTCTACATGAGACCAGCGGTGCTAACGGGTGGGTGGTAGGTGGCAGCAGGACTCGTTCCGGCGCCCCAATTCTCTCCAATGACCCGCACCTGATGGCAGGCAATCCCGCGATCTGGTACCAGTGTCACCTGGTCGGGCCGAGCGGCCTGGATGTGACAGGCGCCACATTCCCGGGCATTCCAGGGATTTTGCTCGGCCACAATCGGGAGATTGCCTGGGGTACGACCAATCTGAGCATTGACTGCCAGGACGTGTTTGTGGAACAGGCCAATCCTGCAAACGGACACGAATACCGGTACGGCGACAGGTGGGAGAAGGCCGAATGCATTGTCGAGACCATTCGTATCCGGGGCAAGGCTAACCCGATTCAGCATGAAGTGCTGATCACCAAACACGGCCCACTCATCGCCAGAGGGGAAAGCACCGCCCTTGCCCTCAAATGGCCTGCACTGGAGCCTGCGGCGGATTTGGACACGTTCCTGGCCATCAACCGTGCCCGGTCCTGGCCCGAGTTCCGCAGCGCACTGGCTGCGTTCTCGTCCCCGGCACAGCAGTTCTTCTTCGCCGGCAAGGACGGAACCATCGCAGGCAAGGCCGCCGGCAAGATCCCCGTTCGCTTGAGAGGTGACGGCCAGACACCCGTTCCGGGATGGACAGGCCAGTGCGAATGGACCGGGTTCATCCCGTTTGATGACCTCCCTGAGCTGGTAAACCCGCCGGAGGGTTTTATTACTTCGGTTGATTTTCAGGGCGAACTCAGCCCAGCATCGCTGCCTCCATATCACACACTGTTCGCCGCGGAGCGACTGCGGGGAGCAACCGACCTGACGGCTGAGAAAATGCAGCTGATGCAGACAGGTTGCGTGAATTATCATGCCCGATCGCTGTTGCAGATTCTCCTGGGCGCAATTCAAGAAGGGCTGCGCCAGGGGGCTCATCCGGAGTCGCTCACCGACCCGGAGAAGCGGGCGATGCTGCTTCTGTCGGAATGGAACTGCTGCGAAGGAGTAGACAGCGCCGCAGCACTGCTCTGGCACCAGTGGTACTTGTTCCTGGTGGAAGGCATCTTCCGCCCGCAAATGGGTCTTGATTTGTTTGACTATTTTGTAGCAAGCGGCCAGCCGGTGCAGGTCACCGACCGCCTCGCTCACCACACGGCCCTGGGTGGAAGCAGCCTCTGGGTGGAGGCTGAGGGCGAGAACAGTCTGAGCCGCATCGCCCTGCGCTCTTTCCGAAGGGCCGTAGGGTACCTCTCCGCCAAGTATGGACCAAGCCCTGAACGCTGGCGGTGGGGCAAGGAGCATACCATTATGTTCCGCCATCCCCTCTCGTCTTTGCGGCCATGGCTGCGGCATATCCTCGATCTCGGGCCATTTGCCCTCGGCGGGAGCGAAATCGCGCTAAACCGTCCGCGCTACAGCCATCTCAGGCCGTTCCAAGTCACCACCGCCGCCACATGGCGACAGGTTGTGGACCTGGGCCAGCTTGAAGAATCGCGTGATGTATGCGCACCGGGCCAGTGCGGTCACCCGCTGAGCCCTCACTACGCTGACCAATTGGCCGGTTGGCTCAAAGGCGAAACGCACGTGCAGATAATCCGCCACAAGCTGATTCAGGCCCTGCCTTGTCTGCGGCTTAAACCGTGATGAGGCCGTTGCGAATGGTCAGAAAAGATCCCCCGGCGGTATGTGGCCGGGGGATCTTCCCATTGGTACTCCGGACCGTTTGAAAGGAGTTTCGACAAAGTTTGCGGAGCCTCTATGTTTCGAACGTCGTTCATGTCCTATCACGACGCCTTTGTCATTTTGATGTGACAAAAGGAGCAGTAGAACCGTCTATTGGAGCGACATGTTGCATGAATATTTACCAACAGGCGTCTGTGGATTATGTGGATAACTGAGGTCCCATTGTGGAAACTTCGGTGGACTAAGTCGCCTCAACGTTCCGGGTTCCTCGGTAAGTACAAGATCGGATCCAACGGCTTGTTGTTCACGATTATTTCAAAGTGCAAATGTGGTCCAGTGCTGTGTCCCGTTGAGCCCACCTCGGCAATTACCTCACCCTGCCTCACTCTTTCGCCTGCTTGCACCAGAAGCCGGGAAGCGTGAGCATACAAGGTGCGCGTGCCATCCTCATGCATCAGGATAATGGTCTGCCCATAGCCGGACACAGGCCCGGCGAGGATTACCTCGCCATCTCTGGCGGCCTTGATCGGGTCGCCCATTTGGGCAGCCAAATCGAGCCCGTTGTGGTTGCGACCGTCTCGGGGGCCGAATGGCGAACTGATCGGTGCAAACACGGGCCAGGAGAACGCCCCTGCGATTTTAGGCTCCTGCTTGGCAGCCGCCGTGACAGCGTCCGCGGTTCCACCGGATGCCGGCAAGATAATCGCCTGCCCGATTTGCAGGTGGCCGGGGTTGTACACCTGCGGGTTACTGGCCAGGATCGCCTCCAGGCTGAGGCCATATCGACTGGCCAGTTCCCATAGCGAATCGCCCTGCTGCACGGTATAGCGGCGAGTGGGCTTGCCGTTGGGTTCTTTAGATGTCGGTGCCGTGGGGGGAGCTGTTGCCGGAGTCGCAGCCGCAGTCGAGGGCGAGACCGGCTTCGGGCTGATCGCCGGTGCTTGCTGCCGTCCGGCAGCCTCGGCAACCGCCGGTGCCGGCTGGGGCAACCGGGAGCCGGTCAGGCGGAAGCTTAGTGTTCCGGTGAAAATGACCATCGTGGCCAGAAAAAGCCCTGCCACAAAAGAACGGACCGGCAGTTGCTCCAATCCTGTCCCACCTCCGAAAGTTCGTGGGATAGGCTTATGCCCTGCCAGTCCGCGTTATGACAAGCCCCGCTGCCTTCCGCTATGGGTGCAGCCGATCGCCCTTGGCCCATGCCGGCTTGCGCTCCAGTCGGTGCTGAGCCTCAATAAAGCGTACAGTTCCAGTCTTACAGCGTAGTGCGATGGAATGGGTCCGAGCCACCGAGAATCCGGAATACCGGACACCCCGAAGCAAGTCACCCTCGGTAATGCCTGTGGCTGCAAATACGACGTCGTCACCCTTCACGAGATCCTCAAGCGTTAGTACGGCCGTCGGATCGGCCAGGCCCATAGACTGGCAACGCAAATACTCCTGCTCGTTTTCCGGCTTGAGCCGGGCCTGCATGTCGCCGCCCAGGCACTTGAGCGCAGCAGCAGCCAGCACGCCTTCCGGCGCGCCGCCAATTCCCATCAGAATGTCGACACCCGTCTCGGGGAAGGCAGCGGCAACTGCCGGTGCCACGTCACCGTCGGAGATTAGCTTGATCCGGGCGCCCGCTTCACGGCACTCCCGAATCATCGCCTTGTGCCGATCACGGTCCAGAATCACGACGGTCAAGTCCGTTACGTCCTTACCCTTGGCCTCCGCCACGGCCCTCAGGTTTTCGCCGATCGGCCGGGTCAGATCGATCTTTCCCTTTGCTTCAGGGCCGACAGCGATTTTTTCCATATACATGTCCGGAGCGTGCAGGAGGCAGCCCCTGGGTGCTACTGCCACGACGGCGATCGACCCGTTGAGACCCTTGGCCACCAGATTTGTGCCTTCGAGCGGGTCCACGGCAATGTCCACTTTCTCGCCGCCGGCGCCAACATGCTCACCAATATAAAGCATGGGCGCCTCGTCCAGCTCGCCTTCACCGATGACCACCACGCCGTCGATCTGAACCGTGTCAAACCCCGCACGCATGGCATCCACGGCCAACTGGTCCGCCATGTGCTTGTCACCCCGGCCCATCCACCGGGCACACGCCAGGGCTGCGGCTTCCGTCACCCGTACCAGCTCGACAGCCAACTCCCGTTCCACGACGCTCCTCCTCATCTCGCGACTCGCGGTCGGGCCCGCGTAGATCATACTATGCTTACACTTTAACAAGAAACCGGTGCAGGTGGTAGCACTGCACCGGTAATCATTTTTAGGTTATACCTTCCCCTTGGCCGCCTCCCAGTCCTTGAGGAAACGATCGATGCCCGCATCGGTCAGTGGGTGCTTCAGCATTTGCTTGAACACCTTATACGGAATGGTGGCAATGTGGGCACCGGCCTTGGCGCTCTCCGTCACCTGGCCGGGCGTCCGAATGGAGGCGGAGATAATCTCGGTATCAATCCCGTGAATGGCAAAAATGTCAGCAATGTCCTTGATGAGCTGAATGCCGTCCATGCTAATGTCGTCGAGCCGGCCGACAAACGGGCTGACAAAAGTCGCCCCCGCCCGGGCGCACAGGAGTGCCTGGTTGGCGGAGAAGATTAGTGTCAGGTTGGTCTTGACCCCCATGCCGCTAAGCACCTTGCAGGCCTTCAGCCCTTCATCCGTCATGGGCAGCTTAATGACAACATTCCTGTGCATCTCGTGGTACTGCTTGGCTTCAGCGACCATCTCATCAGCCTTCAGGCTGACGACTTCCGCGCTAATAGGGCCATCCACGAGTTCAAGGATCTCGCGGAGGACCTGTTTGAAGTCGCGCCCTTCTTTGGCGACGAGTGATGGATTGGTGGTGACGCCATGCAGTACGCCCCAGGAGGCTACTTCTCGAATTTCGTCCACATTAGCGGTATCAATGAAAAACTTCACTGGCTATCACTCCTTCGGGGATCAGTCGATAACCGTACCGAATCACAGATTACCACAAAGACGAACTATCTAAAAGGCAAAGGCCGGAATCCATATCCGGCCTCACTTTTTGTGTCCTTTGCGGCGCCCCGGGGGGTCATCCCCAACCTCGATACGCATCATACACTCAAGCGCAGCCAGATCTTCTTCGCGTCCTGCCAGAATGGTCTTATGCCGCCCGCACTGCGAACATGAGAGTTCAAGATGGTCCGGGTAAATGTCGACTGATATGTGCCGATTGCCACAGATGCAGGTCAGGTTTCCTTCTTCGGCCATGCTGTGCACCCGGCTTAATGCCTGATACATGACGTCCGGATGATCGAAGTACTCACCGAAGGCGGCATCTTCCAACAGGCGGTCCAGTTCGCTGCCACCGGCCCGGGCGTATACCTCCACTTCGTTTTCTGCCCCGAATACGCCCAACTGCAAGTCCGTGTCAGAACACAGCAGCGGCTGCAGTTTCCCTTCCCAGAACCGTCGGGCGGCGAAGTTGACGAAATGCAGGCCGTCGCAGAGGTAACAGGGGATCTGCAGCCAGACCTGCCCTTGCTTGCTGCCCAGTGTCAGCTTGTGGCTGCCGCACGAGCAAGTGACCCTTACCGACTCACCGCCGCTCAGGGAAAAGCGTGAGACAACGTGCGTCTCCAGCCGGCCGCACTGCGGGCAGCGGATGGCAAAGGTCGTTTGGGTTGGGACCAGCACAGGCTCTACCCCCCCTCACCGGCAGCCCGAGGCAGCAGCGCTCTTTCGCTGCCAGGTTATCTAGATGCTTCGCTCAGGGAAACGTAATATCCTCCTTGCCTCATCCGGGGTGGCCACCTCCCGGCCAAGCTCGCGGGCCAGCCTCAAAACCCGAGCCACCAGCATTTCGTTGCTGGCCAGGAGGCCCTTGGCGTAATAGATGTTGTCCTCCAGCCCGACCCGGACATGACCGCCCAGGATGATTGCGGCCGTTGCCAGTGGCAGTTGCGCGCGACCGACGCCTGCGACGGACCAGGTGCAACCCTCAGGAATTGACTCAGCCATCAACAGCAAGTTCTTTACGGTTCCCGGAATACCGCCAGGGACGCCCATGACGAAGTCGAAGTGAAGGGGCAGCGCAAGAATGCCCTGCTTAACCAGCGCCAGGGCGTTACTGATGTGGCCGACGTCAAACGCCTCGATTTCCGGCACCACGCCCTGCTCCCTCATGGTCTTTCCGAAGTGCTCCATCATTTCGGGGGAGTTCATAAACACATCCCGCCCGAAATTGACGGTACCTGCGGACAGCGTGGCCATTTCGGGCTTGAGCATGACGGGCTGGAGCCGTTCCTCGGCCGTCATGCCTACCGCTCCGCCGGTTGAGCACTGAACGATGATATCGGTGCGGGCCCGGATTTCCCGGATGATCTCGGCGTACACCGCCCCGGACTGAGTGGGTGTGCCATCAGGCAGACGGCCATGGACGTGAACCATTGCGCCGCCGGCTTGGCGAACCCGGGCAGCGTCCTCCGCCAGCTCCACCGGCGTCACGGGCAGGTGCGGGTTTTGTGCCTTGGTGACCTCGGCGCCGTCCAGCGCGCATGTTATGATCAACTTCTCCATGCGGTAAACCTCCTCGGCTTTATCCGGCTGACATGTAAAAAGGAAAAAGCCGGGCTAATCGCCCGGCCGCTGAAATTGCTTGGGAACTACACAGGTGCCGGTGGCGCGGGTCACCAATACGGGTTCCGTGAGAAGCCGCGCCTTTGACGGCTGCTCGGGAGTCGGTTCCGCCGCAATCACCTTGTAGGCTTCGAAGGTCATGGCACGGGAGGTGTTGCCGACACGGTCGATGCGCGCACGGACCTCAAGGTAGTCGCCGGCGTAAACGGGAGCCTTGAACTCCACCATGTCGTAGGCGACAAAAAGCCCCTCGTCACCGTCATGCTGAATGAGAAGCTCCGTTGCCGCGTCGCCAAACAGGGCCAGCACACGTGCGCCATCCACGAGGTTGCCGCCGTAGTGGGCGTCGTGCGCCGACATACGCACCCGCAGGAAGGACTCGTTCACGGCTTTTCCTCCTCGTCCAGCGCCTTCTGCACCAACTCGCGCAGTTCGAACACGTCAAAGGGCTTGCTAATGCAGCTGCGTGCTCCGCTGCTGAGGACTTCGCTGGCCCGGTCCCCATCGCCGACGGCGGTCATAACGATCACCGGCAGTTCGGGATAGAGCTGGCGCAAGGTCCGCAGTGTTTCCAGACCGTCCATGACCGGCATTTTCATGTCCAGCAGAACCAGGGCAGGCAATTCGACACTGCAGAGGGCCATCGCTTCCTGGCCGTGAACTGCGGTAGCGACGCGATACCCCACTTCGCGGAATACCTCCTGGACCAGACGGCGTACACCCATTTGATCATCTACAACAAGGATAAGCGGGGCTTGGGCCGACATGCTTGCCACCACTCTCAGATCGCCGGAATTTAGGGTAGTTGATTGATTACCTTTCGGCGCCAATTCGAATTTTCCTCGTCCTTGTCGATGCCCAGTGGGTGGAGTCCCCACGCCTCTTTCACAGGGAGCGTAAACTGGCCCTTGAAGTACTGGTACGAGGGAACGTCTGCTTCTACGGTCAGCACGTGGGTTTCGCCTTGGGGTGCAACTTGCACGGTGACTTGCCCGTTGACGCTCAGATACTTCTGACCGTTGACCATGATGGATACACCCGAGACGAGCCGGTTATTCCGCGAGTCTCTGGTCTCGAAGACGACGTTGCTGTCCTTGCCCCTGGTAAGTTGGGCGTCCATAGGACGGATGCTGAGTGCCGGCTGGCCTACTGACACCTCGAAAGGATACCAGCCAAGGATGTTGCCACGCGCTGTATCCTGGACCATCAGGTACCCAAAGTAGCGCCCCGGAGAGGTCGGCGCCATAATGGTAAGAGTGGGCGTCCAGACGTCGCCGGCCGCATGCTGGCGGGGCTCGTCTTTGATCCCAACCTGAAACCTGTCGACACCCATCAGCCGCCGGTATTGGTACTGCACGCCGTCGGTGCTGGACGTCACCACAACCCGATAGGTGCCCGGCGATACGCTCGAGTAAAGAATCGTCTCGCGGCTCGTGCCGGCATGCATCGAAACCGCCTTTTGTTCCTTGGTGCCGTCATCAAGGATTTTGTAGAGATAGAGGCTGAGATCCGGATCAGCTTCCGCCGGAACGTTCATATCGGCTCGGGTCGGGTTGCTGACTTGAATCTGGATGTCGCTAACGAACTCTTTGACAGTGAAGGTCTCCACCACGGTTTCGCGCTTCAACTGCATCCGCCACGGCACGCTCCGCCCCCAGGCATCCTTGTCATCTGACTTGACCAGGCCGACGCCGGCCAGGCTGCCCGTGAAAGGACCAAAGACGTTGTTGACCTTGATGGGCACGGCTGTGACGGAGCCCGGTGCGACCGAGAACTTCAACGGCTGGTTTCCGAGGGCGCCGGGCCGCGTTCGCGCCTCGAGCGTGTAGGCGGGATTGGCGTTCTCCGCCCGCTGGTCAGGCAGGGCAACCAATACGACTTCCCAAACGCCCGGCAGGGGATCATCCGTCTGAAATAGCGTACTCAGACCTTCGCCGGCCAAGCCGAACTTGCCGGTATGAAGCACCTGGCCGTCCGGGCGGAAAACATGCATCTGAATCGTACCGTTACCGGTGGCAGTCTGGCTAAAGGGCATCCGGGCAGTCACCGCAAAACTGGCCGCCCCCGGGGGTACTTCAAAGAAGTAGCGCCGGTAACGCCCCGCTTCGAGCGTATCTGCCCTTGTATCGCCGTAGTCCGTCGCGCTGCCGAGTTGGACGGGCTGAACGTAGGTCACCGGCAGCAACAGGCTGGGGCCGTAATGATTCTGATGGGTTACCGTGACAAATGCACTGTGAACACCAGGGTCCCGGGGGGGATCGAACTGAAGGGGAAGCTGGCGGCTTTTGTTGCTCGGCAGCAGCATCGACGAAAACGCCGGACGCATCCAGGGTTCTGAGCTATAGAGGGTGACCCGTGCGTGGTCTGTGTCTGCGTTGGTCAGCGAAAGCGACGTGCTGCCCGGGGCGTAGGAACGGGCCAAAATCCCGCCCTGGCCGTCAAGGGTGCGTGCGCTGAGCGCAGGGCGTGAATCGATCTGTTCCAGGTGGCTATACGCAGCCCGCAGCTGTACGAGGCCGCTGCCTTGCTCGTAGACCGCGAAACCGGTGATGTGGCGGGCGCCCATCTCCAGCGCGCGCTTCACGCTCAGCCAGTCATAGCTGATACCGTTGCCGCGCCCTGCTTCCATGAGCAGCGCAGCCGCTCCGCTGACATGCGGCGTGGCGACGCTGGTGCCAACCGCAGTGGTGTAGCCCGTGACGTCACGCCAGAACGGTGAAGGGGCGGGGCTGCCGCCCGGCGCCACAAGGCTGGGCAGATAGGTCCCGTCGGACCGGGGCCCCATGCCCGAGAAGAACCAGATGCTTTCGTGGGGTACTGACCATCCGTAGTCCCGCTTCCACATCTCTGGCGAGAAGTAGGCGCCGGCAGCAATGACCTGAGACGGACTGCCAATGGTCGTACCACTCGAAAGCCCGGGGCCGCTGTTCCCGGCTGCCAGGACGATTAACACCCCGTACTGTGTAGCAATCTGGTTCAGCCATTCGGAAGCGCCCGTATCGAAGACCTTGGCGGCCCCCGTGGCCAGGTCGCCCACACTCAGGTTGATAATGGAGGCGCCATTATCTGCGGCATAGAGGATCGCCTTTTTGATATCCCACCAATCTCCGGAACCAGTGGACGACAATGCTTTCAGCGCCATAATCTGAACGCCTGGCGCGACACCTTGGAATCCGCCATTTGGGGCAGCGGCGCCGATGATGCCGCTGACCCAGGTGCCGTGGCCCAGTCCGTCAAAGCCGACCGATACGAACTGGCCGTCAGGGTTGATATCCGCGACTGCAACATTGAGCCGCTGGGCGCCCCGGAGGCCATCCCGGTACTCGCCCAACCGGGTGAAGGAGTGCCCCTGGCGGAACACAGTGAGGGGCGCTTCGTCACGGAAATCGCCGTCGCGGTTTGTGTCGATGAACACCGTATCGTATGCGCCGCCACGCTGGCCGGCAGTGACGAGAACCCCGAACCGGTCGATCTTGAGGCCGTTCCGGTCGAGATCCTGATTGATGTAACCGTAAACGTACTGCTCGTCAAGGTAACCAAAGTAAGCGGGGGTGGCCGTGTTGTCCACGTTGGGCAGTCGATATTGGCGACCGTCACTGGTGGCATAGACCCCGGACTGCCAGGTCACCTTTTCGGTAGTGAGGACCCTGCCTTCGCGGGTGAAGTTCTTCCAATCGATGATTTTGGGTCGACCGTCCGGCGTGGTCATCAGGGCGGGGTGCCCGGGGTCAACACCACTGTCAATCACTGCTACGATAACGCCGTTGCCCTGTGCGTTGAACTCACCGCGGAAGGCTTCCACACCAATGGGGTCGAGGTTGGCCTTGGCTGATGCTGCAGCCTGTGCTGCATTAACAGGCTGCGCCTCGGCGCTCACGCCGGTGGGGTCAATCTGAAGCGGCTGATTCACGCCTACACCCTTGACCTCGGCCAACTTTGGCAGGTCCCCAGCAGCAGCGACGGGAAGCCGGACGCGCAGAAAAGTCTGCTCCTGGACCGTGATCTCTCCGCCGGCAGCAACCACAGCCTCCTTCACGCGGGTCTGGTCGCTGCCCTTTTCGACCAGGAGGTCCAGGTCAACAAAAGGGTTCTCGGAGCCATTTACTTGCTCAAACAGTGTAGAAATCGCGTTCGGAATCTCTGCCGGCCTTCGCACTTCTTCGTTTACACCGGCAGGGAGCCGTGGGGCGGCGCCCGAGATTAGTCCCGCAAGCAAAATGGCGAAGAGCCCCATGCTCAGCGTGCGTTTGAGCCTCTGCATCCGGTCTCCTCACCTCTCTGCCAGTACGTACGTAGCTGCCCCGGACTGATCCAGCACAAGCTGCAGAGAATCGCCTTCTTGCAACTCAACCCGGTCCACCGGCTGGCCGTTGAGCACGAATATCGCATCTGCAGCCAGGAGAAGCGACTTGAGATCCTGATCGATTTCGACAGCGATTGCAGCCGGAACCGTGTCAAGGCCGACAAACCTCCCGCTCACGGAGACATTCAGGCCGTCAAGAACCCGCACCTCACCTGTAACACGGTCAAAAATGAGATAGGCCATGGCCACACCGTCGAGCTGGGACAGGGAAGCCGGGCGCCCATCCAGGTAAACAAGAGCCCCGGGAGACACTTCGGCTGTCCGGGTCCCTCCACCCGAAAGCGTACCGGTCACCGTTCGGGCAGTGACGTGAAGGTTTGTGACCAGGCGGTCTGCGAAGCGGGCGTCCATGTAGGAACCTATCCCGTCCGGGCCGAGGATGATCCATACCTGGTCCATAGGGCGCACACGTCCGGCATGGCTGGGAAGCCCTGCCCGGTAGTACTGAGCAGTGGGGGACATGGTGAAGGCTGTCTCAGTCCCTGCCGAGTCCCTTACGACTCCCTGGTACGTCCCCTGGTCGAAGCGGACAAGCGTCCCGCTCAGGTGGAACACACTCCCCTTGGTGGCCAACAGCCGGAATAAGGTCGTCGCGCCCTCTGCACGAGTAACGGGCAGCAGTGGGCGAAACGTATTGTCCTCGAATCCGGCTATCAAGCCGGCAGTCTGGGCCACATGCACATAGCCGCGTGCCCAGTCCGGGATCTCCCGGTCGTCAAAAAAGGGCGTATGCTCAAACCGCATCAGCCGGGCTTGTTCGCCCAGACCAGCAATGCGGACGAGGATCACGGCCAGCTGCGCTCGTGAGACCTCATCGCCCGGTCCAAAGCGCCCATCTGGATATCCTTCGACCGCACCGATCTCGGATAGGGACTCAATATAACCTTTTGCCCAGTGCCAGTTAGGGATATCTTCAAAACGAGAACTGTAATCGCCAAGCAAACGGGCCTCGTCACCATGGCCAAGCCCGCTGACCACCAGTTTGGCCAACTCAGCCCGGGTGAGCGGTGTTTCCGGGTGGAAGCGAAGATCTTCATCTCCGGATACAATCCCGCGCGCCTCAAGGGCCCCAACCAGCGGCCCTGCCCAATGAGCGGCCATATCAGTAAGGATGCCCGCGGCCGGTTTGGCCACTATGAGGGGGAGCAGTACAGCGACCAATGCTGCCAATCGCCAGTGTTTCCCTTCCATCGTTCGGCTCCTAAACCTCCGGTTGGGGTTCACGTGGGTGTGACTCATGTGAACATGTTCGTTAAGGGCAAGAAGTTTCCTTTATGGCTAGGTCGTTAAGAATTCGGTATAAGAGGAAACTGTTGCACCTCCGGTATTTGACTACAAAACTGTGGTGAAGGTTTCACAAAGACGCCAGAAACTGATTAAACGCGGGTTGACACCGGTGGTTCGTGGCGCAAAATTGGAGTGTACCCCCTGGGCCATAGGAGGCTAAACATGAGGCGCTTCGTCGGAACCGCGCTCCGGACCGGCCTGCGAACACTCGCCGGGCTCCGTTCCTTCTTGCCGGCCCCATCCGGCGCCCGGATTTTGACGTATCATTCGGTCCGGCCCGACGGAACGGGCCCCCGGAGCAGTTATGTGGATCCGGCGGATTTTGCATCGCAAATGGAGTGGTTGGAAAAATCCGGCTATCAGGTCGTCTCCCTCGACACCCTGGCCGATCGCCTGCTGACCGGGGGGGGCCTGCCGGACAACTGGGTCTGCATTACATTTGACGACGGCTATGCTGACAACTACGTGCACGCCTTTCCGGTTTTAAAGCGCCACGGCTTTCCCGCTACGGTTTTCCTGGTCACCGGAGAGGTTAACCGCAATCCGCTCTTTGTTACATCCGGCCAGATCGCAGAGATGCTGGCCTATGGGGTCGGCTTCGGCGCCCATACGGTTGATCATGTGTCGCTCAGTTCTGTGGCGCCGGATGAGGCGGCAGAGCAGATTGCGGGCTCCAAAGCACAGGTGGCCGCGTTGACCGGCGCTCCTGCAAAGCACTTCTGCTACCCATTTGGTCATTACAATGAGTCCGTTGCGGGGTTCGTTCGTTCATCTGGGTTCCGCACGTGCTGCCTGGAGCAGGCCGGAACCGTCAAATCGGGATCTGACCCGCTCCAGCTGCGGAGAGCGGGCATCCTGGGCACCGACACCTTGCATGACTTTCAGCTGAAGGTGCGGGGTGCCTATGACTGGTGGATCAACATCTACATGCGGAACGAAGAGCGGCGCCGGCTAAGGCGAGGGGGCTTACCTGATTGAACCTGAAGATTGACCGACTGAACACTTTCGGTGATGCACTAGACACCTGGGAGCGGCTGCTGGCAGCAGACTCAAACCCTACGTTTTTCTCCACGCCAGCCTGGCTGCAAACCTGGTGGGACCATCACCACGACGGTCATGAGCTCCTTCTGCTCAGGATTCAGAGGGACGGAATCCCTGCGGGCTTTGCACCGCTCATGCTTGCCCCGATTCCGGGAGGGCGCTCAGTCCAGTTCCTGGGCTCAGGCCTCTCTGACTACGCCGAAATTCTCGTGGACGAATCTGTGGCTGACAGACGTTCGGTCATATTTGCATTGATGGATTACCTGGCGGACAGCTTCCGCGACGCGCTCTATGATTTTCAGGAGATCCCCTCAGTGAGCCCCACGCTGGCGATCCTGCAAGAGTGGGCGGCGAAACGAAGGGTACGGTCCAGCGCTGCACCGCAGGACGTGTGCCCGACTGTCGCGTTGCCGGAGACAACCGAACAGTATCACAAACAGCTCAAGAAAAGCTTTCTGGCCGATATTCGGCGGGGCGAACGGCGCTTGCGGGAGCGGGGCGAGGTCGTCATCGTTGACCACATCACCCCGTCGGACGGCGATTGGACAACCCTCAAGGATGAGATGTCAGACCTGCAGAGCCAGCGCATGCGGACAAAGGGCGAAGTGCCCATGTGGCAAGGGCCGCTAGGCCTGTTTGTAAAAGATGTACTCGCCGCCACCAACGCCACAGGGCAGTTGCGACTGACCGGCCTGTACCTGGACGGAAGATTGATTGCGTACGAACTGTGCTTCTTACACAGGACCACAATTTATGCTTGGAGCCGGGCTTTCGACGAGGAGCACCGCAACACCGGCCCTGGCAAGACTGCTCTTCTGCACCTGCTTGAGAGTGGAATTGCACAGGGGTACCGCACGTTCGATCTTCTGCGGGGAGAAGAACCCTACAAGGAGTTGTGGACGAACAGCCTCGTGCAAAACCTGCGGTTCATGTTTGTCGTCCATCCGTCACCGGGTGCGTGGTTCGCTTTCAACTATCGGACTTCGTGGAAGAGAAAGTTCCAGGAGTTCGCTGTCTTGCGCCGGCTGAACCGGTTCCTGAAGTCCGGGCGGGGAGGCTGACCCATGGGGACCGTGAAACGATGGCAGGAATATGCCAGGCAGTATGGCGTTGCAGGCCTCATGCGTCACCTGGGCGCCCGGGTCATTCGACCGGTGTGGGAGCGGGCCTCCGCGCAGATCCTCGTCATGCAGCCGCCCGTTCCCGTACGGGGAGCAAAGATTCCACTGGACATCAGGGTGTTGCGGCCTGACGAGGCTGCGAAGACAGCCTTAATTCGCCCGGGTTGGGAGGACCGCTGGTCCGGTGGCGATACCTGCTATGGCGCCTGGGTAAACGGGGTATGTATCCACCATTCCTGGGTTACCTCACGTAACTCGCTGATCGGTGAAGTCCACGGGTGGCTGAAAGTAGGCCCGGGCGAGGCTTATGTATACGATTGCTACACCTCGGCCAGTTGGCGGGGCCAGGGAGTCTTCCCTGCGGTCTTGTCGCATATTGGGCGGACGCTCTCGGCAGCTGGCGCCGCTCGCATTTGGATCGCGGTAGAACACGAGAATCGCTCATCCATAAGGGCAATCGAACGGGCCGGTTTTGCCCTGGCCGGCGAAGTCATTTACCATCGCCATGGGACCAACTCCCGGGTAGAAGTCAAGCGCCAGCCTGACGTACCCCAGTTTGGCTTTTCCACAGGGAGTACCGGGTAACCCCGGTCTCTTCTGTTATGTGGCACCACCCGCGGGCATAGGGCTGTAAGCGGGGGGTGAATGGAACCATGCCTGACGAAGTGATCTACTTTGTAAGCGATACCCACCTCGGCGACGGTACCGGGGCTGATCGTTTCCGATACCCGGATCAGCTAATGGGATTGCTCAGGAAGATCCAGTCGGAGCCTGAAGCCCACCTCGTCCTACTTGGTGACTTCATGGAGCTATGGGCAACGTCCCTGGAGCCTGTCCTGATCAAACACGCCCCCATCTTCTTCATGCTGGGTCAACTGGCCGCCACTCACCCGATCACCTATGTGGTTGGGAATCACGATTGCCTGCCGTGGTACTACTTCGTCGGGCAGGGCACAGGCACAATTCGCATTGTCGAGGAGTACACGCCGGCGCGCAGCGCTCTGCTGGCCCTCCATGGGCACCAGTTCGACCCTTTCAATCAGATCAACATAACGGGGGGGCATGTGAAGGTCCCTTGGACCCGCCGGCTGGTTCAGGCTGTGGGTTTTATCGGGCGCTTCGGCGGTGACAAGGCGGGAGATGCCGTAGCTGACGCGGGCACTGCCCTGGAGAAAGCAGCCACGACTCTGGAGGCTTTTCTGCCGGATTGGGACCCGACGGCGCACCGGAATATGAGTTCCTTCCTGTCACAGGCCCGCAGGGTACTGGAGCACGAGTCCCCGGGAGAACGCGGCTACCCTGCCGGTGAGCGAGTCTACGAGGAAGCCGCGGGAAACCTCATGCGCCGGGGCGCCAGACTTGTGGTAATGGGCCACACCCATCACCCTCTAGTTCGCCGGTTCGGGAATCGGACGTACGTGAACACAGGTTCCTGGGTCTGGGACCGATATCCGCCGACGTATGCACGCTATAGCCGGGGGCAGTTGGAGCTTCTGGAAGCTAACACACACAAGCCATACGCACCCCCGTCTGCATAAAGAAAGACACGCCCTCGTTGCTACGAAGGGCGTGTCTTTCGCCTGACACCTAGTTCTTTACCTTAGCTCGGGCCAGTTCCAGGGCCTTCTCAAGCTGCAGGTCTTTCTGCACGGCTTCTTTGGCATGGGCGGACACTTTTGCATTGAGGATCTGAACAAACTGCTCGCTAATGAGGGGGTCTGTGCTGAGGCCGTTTTCCTCGGCAAAGTTCGTGGCCGCATCCACGGTATTGATGCCGAAGTAACCGCTGGTCTCGGGATGATACCCGAGGCCTTGCAACCGATATTGCAGGTTCAGTACTTCCAGGCTGGCAGAATTGGGCAGCATCAGTTGCTTCAGTTCCAGCGGGGCGATCCGCTCTGCGTCTGCCTTAGGATTCTCGACCACGTAGTCGGGGGTCAGGCCAATGTGGTGCACATGTCGCTCCTTCGCAGTCAGGTACTCGGCCACCGTCACTTTGATGCCGCCGCCGCCGGAGAGGGAAAGAATCTGCTGCACCGTACCCTTGCCGAATGTCTTGATGCCCACCAGTGGTGCAGCACCGACATCCTGAAGGGCTCCGGCCAGTATCTCTGAAGCCGATGCTGTCCCGTTATCAACGAGAACGACGGTCGGCAGATCAATCAGGCGTCCCGAACTGTTGGTGACTGTTTTTCCTGATTTCCCGACTTCCCAGAGCACGGGCTCGCCCTTGGGCACGTATGCGCTGGCAATATCGACAGCGGCGTTCAAGTATCCGCCGCCGTTCTGGCGCAGGTCCAGGACCATGGCCTTGGCGCCCTGACTCTTCAGGGCGTCAACGCCGGCATAGAAGCTCTTCACTGCATCGTCGCCGAACGAGGCGAGTTGGAGGTACCCCACCTCCGTGTCCAGCATCTTTGTTTCGACCTCAGGAATGCTGATTTGGGCGCGTATGATGGTAACGGTGAACGTCCTTTTCTCCGAAGGGCGCTCGATCTTGAGCGTGACCGTGGTGCCGGCCTCGCCACGGATCAGGCTCACAGCCTTCTCAGTAGTGGAACCGACCAGAGGCGTGCCGTTCGCCTCCAAAATGCGGTCACCGCTCTGTAAGCCGGCTTTCTCGGCGGGAGTCCCTTTGATCGGAGATGCAATGACGACGTAACTGCCGTCCTGTTCCAGGTAAGCGCCGATGCCACTGAATGAACCGTTCAGGCTGTCCAGGAAGTCCCCGTACTCCTGGTCAGAGAAATAGTTCGTATAGGGGTCACCCAGCGCCTCAAGACCACCTTTGATCGCCCCGGTGGTGTACTTTTCGACATCCGCTCCGTCCTTGTTCCAGGCGGCCACTACCTCATATACACTGCGAATCCGCCCAAACATCTGGTCCTTCGGATCAGATGCAATGGCGGCACCCACCGTCGTCCCCAAGACGAGCACGGTACTCAGGGCTGCCAGCAGTATTCGGCTTCTTTTTTGAAACACCGGATAACCCCCTATAAAAAGAATCGGGGGACGTTAGCCCCCGTAATTGAAGCCCTATTTATTCGACGCTACCAACATCGATTCGGCTTCGGCAAAAGCTACATCCGGCGTTTGCCCCCGAACCAGGATGACATTCACAAAGTGGGCTGCCTGCCGTTCATTCCAGGATCGAGGTTCGAAGACGACACTGCCGCCTACGAGCGGAACGCTGACAGCCATCTTGAGTTCACCAGTGCCGGCTTCAGCTATTTGAAGGAGTCCGTCGTAGGCTTCGAATTGGATCTTTGTACCAGTGTAGCGCTTCGCTACGGTATAAAGTTTTTCGGCGTCGGCCCGTTTGAGGCGTGCGGCTACATCGCCGAATGGTACGATCCGGACGATGCCTTCCTTCAGTTTCTTATCTTCCCAGACGCGATAGTAGCGGACGCCCTCACGCATCCAGGTAAAGAAGCAGAAACTGGCGGGGTCCAGACCTTCTTTCGTCAACCGCTGCCTGGCTTCCTCCAAGGACTGCACTGTAAATAACTGGTCAGCCTCGGAGTAGTTCCCGACCTCCTGGGTGTCAATCTTCCGCAGTGAGCGGCGCATATCGCGCCCCCCTCTCTTTTTCGGAATTGTCGAATGGTCAATTTGAGTACCGGTATATATTATCCCCTAAAATGGATGAAAAGTAAACTACCTTCCCTTCCATTCCTGTCCATCACGGGCAATTAAGTTCATATGTGTTGTCCATATCTTAACGATGCCCGATTCGTTGACGTTAAACAGTTCGGGTCGCATAATACTATGTGCGCATATGTTAAAGAAAGTGCAGGTGGTTCGACGATGTTGGCTCGTAAGCGTATCTCCCTGGCCGCCGCCCTGCTAATCAGCGTGATGCTCCTTACCGCGTGTTCGGGAAGGCAAGCCGAACCCACCCAGGAGGTCAAGTCGGCAAAGACGCGGCCTGCCCTGGTCGTTCCGAAGACCTTCGCCAGCGAGGACGAGAAACTTAACTTCGCCGTCAAGGCTGTCGAAGACCGCTATTACGCTGAGGCTGCCCCGCTGCTCCAGGAAATCACCGCTTCGAGGCCCGAGGCAGCCGTCTACACGCACCTCGGGACGGCGAAGTACAACCTGAACGATACTGCGGGCGCCATTGAAGCTTGGTCAAAGGCTGCGGAGATGAAGCCGGAACTGAAGGCCGAAATGCGGAATTACGTCGGTAACGCCCTTCGGGATGCCAAACGCCTTGATGAGGCTGAGGCCGCCTATCGCGAGGCTCTTCAGCTGGATCCCACTGGTTGGCAGGCGGCCACCAACCTCGCCACCATGTTGCGTACGAACGGGAAGGTCGAGCAGGCCATCGCCGTTCTGGAGGAGGTCGCCCGCACGAACGGCCACGTAAAGCCCCTTCAGGATCTACTCGCGTCGCTGAAATCCTCCGTCAGGGCCGGGTCCTGATTGATAAGGGGAGTTCAATAGTGAAAAGCCGAAGAACCACTCCCCGCGGAGTGGTTCTTCGGCTTTCGATCTATTCGCCACTAGAAAAGGAACAAGAGGTATTACCCATACGTACTTAAAGGTAGAGGGATCGACACAAGGAGGCACATCACGATGTCCTTATCTGCCCCCCTGAACCTGATGTGGAGACAGGAAAGCAGCCTCGCGACGGCGGTCCTGGGACAGGACAAGCTGTACGGCATCACACCTGACGGTTCTCTGGTTGCCAGAAACCTTGCAGATGGGATGCAGCTGTGGGCTGGATCCAGTCGGTATGTTCCTGGTTACCTTACCCGTCAGGGTTCTAGGCTCTTTGCGTATCGTTTAGGGGAAGGTTTCGGTTACGTCGATGACATCGGCGCCTCGGCGACAGAACGGCTGGCGGTCAGCTTTGGCGCTACAGCCGATGCCGACCTGTCAGCGCCGGTAGTCGATGACCGTATGGTCTACTTGGCTGTCAACCAGGGGCTATATGCGATTGACCAGGATCGCGGACTCCTGTTCGGGACTGCCTTGGGCGCGGGCACCCCCTGTACGGTCACCTTAGTTGGACCGAGAGACATTCTGGTCATCAATGGTGCCGGGATTCCTACTCGCTATCGGGTAACCGCCGAATCCTTTGAGCTTGTGTGGACCGGTCGCCCGCACAACCAGGCCCCTTCGTTGGTTCAGCATCCGCACGTCATCGCGGGAGCCCGGGTGATCATCAGCACCGGAAGCACGATCGTTGCCTACAACCTGACGGATGGAACGATTGCATGGCAACGGCCCGATACTCCGGTCGGGGCAATGGTAACCGACGGGGAGACCGTTTACTCCGCCTACTACGGCGCCTCAATTTCCGCTACCCGGGCTTCCGACGGAGCAGGCCTGTGGCATCGTCAGTACATTTACGATCCCGCCGTCGGACGAGACCACGGCCTTGCGCTGAGCGGTGGCTATCTGTTCTATGGATGTACGATGAGAGTAAACCCGGACGGAGCACTCCTGCTGGCAATCAACCGCACCGATGGGACATATGGTTGGGTTTCCCGCTCCGCCAACTCGCCCTGGGGTGGCGGGATTCCGGTAACGAACGGAGAACGGATGCTTGTCTATGGTGGCGCACATACAGCGGCCCTCGCTTCCCCGTCGTCCTCGCCGCGGACATCGGCTGATGACATTCAGGTTACTCCGGTTCCGCTGCGGGGCCCGGCTTCCAGCTTTGGCAGCGGCGCAGTCAGGATAAACTTGCAGTCTGAAGCTCGTGTATCCGTTGCCGCTTACCGCGAACGAACCGGGGTCAGTACCCTGATGGTGAACAAAGTAAACTGGTCACCGGGCGCCCACGAAATCACGTGGAACCCCGCCGGATCAACCGGGTTCAGCGACGTGAATCAGTTCGGCCATGTCCTGGTCGATATTGAGGAAGCGTCCGGAGCCCGGTACACACTGACGAAACTGATCCCCGTGAACACCTTTCCGGACATCATCAAGCACTGGGCCAGGTTCAACGTCGAGATCATGGTCTTCAACCGCTACGTCAGCGGGTATCCGGATCAGTTGTTCCGTCCCGATAATCTCGTCACTCGAGCGGAGAGCAGCACAATCATCGCGAAGACCCTCGGCCTGGAAGCGCCCAGCCCGGAGTTCCGCACCGCCTTCACTGACATTGCCGGGCACTGGGCGCGGAACCACATCATGGCTCTCGAAGAACGCGGTGTTGTGGGTGGTTTTGCTGAACCCGACGGCACTTTCACCTTCCGCCCTGATTTGCAAATGACCAGAGGCCAGGAGGCTCGGATTCTGGTCAGAGCATATGCCATTCCCCCGGCCCCGGAGGGCTTCGAGTCGAAATTCACAGACATGAGCGGTCACTGGGCGCGCCTGGACGTGCTTGCACTTGAAGCAGCGGGCTATGTGGCAGGTTACCAGGAGGCAGACGGCACCTTTACCTATCGGCCGGAGCAAAACCTCACCCGGGCTGAACTCTGCACACTTGTGGTACGCATCCGCCAGCTTAGTCGTTAAGGGGCTTACACACTGGAGCATCGAGATACTTCTGCAACCGGACTGGAAGGGTTACCGTCCAATCTCATGGAACTGTTCTGGTGAATGAAACTTTCACCCAGGTCAGAGTCATGGCGAAAGGAGGTTCCCCTTTGAACAGACACTTTCTCTCTCTGGTGTCACTCGTGACGGCACTCCTCTTGCTGGTTACCCTGCTCCCCTCTGGCGTTGCGAGAGCCGCCGACCCCCTGCCAGAGGCGGAGGCCATTGAACTTCTTCAGAGCTACAACATTGTCCGCGGTGATCCCGATGCAGGGTTAGATCTGGAGGGCAAACTCACCCGAGCACAGGCAGCCGCCCTGTTCATTCGGGTCCTCGGACAGGACCTGTCGTCGGCGTCACTCGCCGGTGCTGTACCATACTTCGACGCGCAAGGACATTGGGCCGCAGGGGACATTACGTTAGCATCACGCATGGGCCTGATGCGAGGCGACGGCAACAATATGTTCCGCCCCCAGAGCGAGATCACCTATGCCGAAGTGCTGACGGTGCTTCTCCGGATACTGGGCCGGGAGCCGGAGGGGGCCTGGGAGCGCAGCAAGATCATGGCTGAGGCTGCGAAATACGACCTGGTGCCCTCCGGCGTTTCCGCCACCGCTCCTGCGCTGCGGGGAAGACTCTTCTGGTCCTTAGCTTCCGCGATCAGCCGGGTGCCTCTCTCCTCAGGCGAGACGGTGCTCAAGAAACACCTGGATAACATACCGCCGACGCTTACCGTAGCCTCGGTCCCGAGTAGCACCTCCAGCGAGAAACTCGAGATCACGGGCAGCGCCGCCGGCGCCGCGTTCGTGACGGTGGGCGGGCGCCCGGCTAAACTGGATCGCAAGACCAGCATCTTCACGTACTCGGCAACGCTGACCGTTGGAAGCAATGAACTCAAGATCGAGGCCACCGACTGGGCTGGAAATGTAGCCTCCACAACCGTAACGGTCGACCGCGAAGGCCAGGTCAACCGCATCGAAATCGAGGGCCCGGAAGCAGTGCGAACCGGGTCTTCAACTAAGTTGCAGGTTGCTGCCTATGACCAGGCGAACGCTCGCCTTCCCCTCGACAACCTCGAGGTCGACCTTTCGGGCGATGTCGCGACCTTCGACGTTTCCGATCTCACCCTGAAGGCCGGGGACAAGACTGGGCGAGGGACTTTGACGCTGTCTGCCGGACGGGTAAAGAAGAGCTACACGTTCTACGTGCGGGGTCCGGCGCCGGAAGCCGAAACTCTTGTGATTCAGCCTGTGAACAGCGGAGTTGCTCCGCTGACCGGTAAGGAGTATTCGGTCAAGGTCCAGGTGGTCGGGGGCAATAGCCGGGTGCTCTCTGAGGACTACTTCCGGAGCATTACCCTCCGCAGCGAGGACGACGACGTGAAGATCACGGAGTCGCGAGTAAACACTGAAGCCGGTGTTGCGACCTTCACGGTTCGCAGCAGCAAGAATGTCGAAACCACCTTACGGGCTACGTCATCCGGCCTGCCTGACGCAGAGCAGCAGGTCCAGTTCTTGCCCAGTCCACGCATCGTTTTGACCAGTTCGGCCAAGACACTCGCTCCGGACGGCTCAGCGTCAACGACCATTCGGGCAGTCCTTCAGGACGAAAGTGGCAAGAGCGTGACCAACAAGACGTCTGACGACCTTGTTATCAAAATCAGCACGACCGGTACTGATGGTGAGCTGACCGATAGCACACTGACTATCCGGCGGAACGCGAGCTCCTCCTCCGGCGATGATGCCACCTTCAAGGCCGGCATTCGTCCAGGTACGGCCCGGATCATCGGAACCCTGGTCGATGGCGAGGGATTCTCCATTCAGGCCCTGTACCTGCCTGTCACGGGGACCCTCCCCGGGGCGACCCTCCAGATTTCACTGCCATCGGGTACCAAGACCCCCGGCGGGGCCGAGGTGCCTGTGACGGTAAAGGTCTTGGATTCGCGGGGCCGCACGCTGACCACCGGTTCATACGCCTTCCAAATCACCGTTACCACCAGTAACGACGAAGAGCCTGCCCCTACGCTTCCGGAAGGCGTCGAGTTCGCCTTTGCTGATTCCGAATACTATCCCGTCGATGACGGCAGGCCAGCAAACAGCAGTCTCAATGACGAAAACAGCATAGTGGGTCGCACCTACCAGGGAACGGCGACCTTGTATTTGAAGTACGACAAAAGCGGCACGGTCAAGCTCACACCGAAAGTGCTTGGTCCAACCGAAAGTGCGTACCATCCCAAGACGGGATTCGCCGATGCATCAGGGTCGAGTGAAATGCAGACAGTCGGTGCTCAGGTCACCTTTGTGGCTGCCGCAGCAGGCATACGGCTCACGGTGGACTCCGCCCTCGGTAAGGACCTGGCCGGAGGTGCCATGACAACGGCCAGGGGATCAATGACGATCCGTGCACGGGTTGTGGATGCAAACGGATTTGCAATTCCCGGGTACTCAGGCACCGCGACCCTGACACGCAGTTCTACCGGCGACAACGTGACACAGTTTTCGGGAACAACTGCAGACAGCATGCGCGATTCGGTAGCCAACGGTCTCGCTGAATGGAAAGTACAGACCACCGGTAACGTCGGCTACGATGAATATACCGTTTCACTTGGATCCCTGCCGTCTGCCAAAGTGGTCGTGGCCGTCCGGGACGAGAAACTCTCGGCGCCGAGCATCGCAGCCATTCGCGGATCATCTGCAGATGATCCGTCACCGGAAATCGGGTATATATCTCCAAACGCGGATTTCATGGATATTCAGCTGAACTACCAGGACTTGCCCCAGGAGGAACCGTCGTACTGGGTGAACGCGAGCGTCTATCGAAAAGGCGAGAGTTCACCCTTCTACACCGGGGCGTTGGTCAACTTGAAAGCGGACCCGCCGATCGTTCGCGTTCCTAAGGCGAAACTCCGCGCCGGGCGGGCTAGTTATCAAGTGACGATCAACAATGGTGCGGGAGAGAGTGCAAAGTCGCCGGAATCCGAATTTGGTCTGAGCGAGGCGGTTAACGCCACCTATAACGATGACTACCGCCTCACGTCAGGGCTATTCGATGCTCAGACCGGAAAACTCGTCCTCTCCACCAGCCGCCTACCCTCCGGAGGCAGTGTCGTTCTGGACAAGATCACCATAATGAAGGATAACCATAGGATCTCCCTCCACGATGTCGAAGCGACGGTCGCGGTTGGCACATCTTCCATTACACTCAGTGGCACAACGCTGCCCACACTGCTTGACCCTGATATTTTCCATGGAACAGTGAGCCTCCAGGCAGAGGAAGGCTGGTTCAAGTCGGGTGACGGAGCTCAAATTGCGCCCAAGAACACGGGGGCTCACCTGACGCCGATGCCCGTCATCACGCACGCTTCTTTTGACCCTTCTGCACGGCGCCTCTATCTGCACGGGGCCGGGCTCAAACAAGGTACGATCTCTGCGGCCAAAATCGGCGTAGGTTCAGTCGCCCTCCGGCAGGGCAGCGGTAGCGGAAATGACGTCGTGTCCGACATCACCGACTCGCAGGTAACGATCTCACTTTCGACCGTCACCAACGACGCAATCAAGAGCCTGCCGACACAGGAACTCTTTGTGACGGCCGAGGTCGGTTGGCTTCGAATCGGTTCGGGCAGCAATACTTACAACGCCCTGCCCATCGCCGGCGAAGAGCACGCCCTCTACCTCAGGGCGCGGGTATCCAGTGCTGAGTACGATCGGAGCACGAATACCCTCACCATTCATGGCTCCGGCTTCGCAGACATGACAATAAACCCTGAGAATCTGTTGCTGCGTGCTTCAGGAGCCGACACTGATCGTAAGCTCAGCGGTGAGTCGAATGTGACCGTAACGGGCAACACAACGATCACCATTAGACTGAACAACACGGACAGTTCGTTCTTTGAGTCCGCGTCTGGCTTCAGCGGCGAGAATGTCTTCCTCAATACCGAAGGCGGCTGGGCAACAGATTCTGCCGGTCGCCAGCTGGCGCCCATCCCCCAGAATAGTATCCTGTTCAGAGTGCCTAGGCCTTAAGACTCTCATCGTGCAAAAGCGAGACCGGGCACCCGGGAAACTGGGCGCCCGGTCTCGCTTTGCAAGACGCGTGTGTCAATCCGGGCAAGCTTTTCAGCCCCACATCAAAATCACCATCAGCCGGTATTTTACCAGGATTTATCGTTAGCGCGTGGAATTAAGAAAGGCGAGGAATTTGAAACCCAGACCCCAGTTGTGACGTCCCATTGGTAGGCTGGCCCATGGAGGCTAGAAGGAGGCGTAGTATAGTGCACAGAGGTACCAAGACCTGGATATCGTCTTTGTTAGTTGTCTTGCTTCTAGTCCTAAGTGTCGCCCCGGTTTCTGCTGCTCCGTCCCCGCTGAGCAGCGATGAAGCCATTCAGTTGCTCAAGTCGATCAATTTGGTCAGGGGCGACCAGAGCGGCGACTTGCGGCTTGGTGACACCATTACCAGAGCCGAAGCGGCAACGGTTTTTGTTCGTGCCTTAGGTCATGAATCCTATGCAGAAATGGTCAAGGATGCAGTGCCTTTCGAGGACACCAAAGGTCACTGGGCTGCCGGGTATGTCACCCTTGCTCAGCGGCTGAAACTAATGAATGGCCGCAGCACAACTCACTTTGAGCCGGATGCCAAAATTACCAATGCCGAAGTACTCACCGTAGTGCTGCGCATGGTGGATCGCGAGCCCGCCGGCCCGTGGAATGCCGAAGCCATTATGGAAGCGGCGGCCCAGTTGGGCCTCGCCCCCGAGGGCATGGGAAGCATGCTGGCCAACCTTGATGCTGTCCGTGGCGTAGTATTCCAGGCTTTAGCGTCAGCCATTTTTGCGATTCCAACGGCAGATGGTAAAACCATCGCTCAGAAAACACTCGATGGCGACGCCCCGTCCCTGGAGCTGACTGTTCCCGGTTCTGCCCTTGAGGAGCAAGTGACAGTCAGCGGCACTGTGACGGATAAGTCTCCGGTCACTGTCACTGTGAATGGCCAGGTCGCCGAGGTAAGCGGCAATAAGTTCTCGACGACCATCATGGTGCCGTTCGGTACCACCACTGTCACGGCGGTCGCCAAGGACGCCGCCGGAAACACAACCACAAAGACGGCCACCGTAGTCCGCGGCGGCCAGATCGCCTCGATCGAGGTGACCGGTCCTGACACGGTTGAAGCCGGTAAGAGCGTTCAACTGAACGTGGTGGCTAAAGACGCCAGCGGTCTCACTGTACCTTCGTCCGGAGTGACCGCCACCGTTCCCGCCGGCTTCGGATCCTACAAAAGCGCCTCCGGCACGTTCACCGCCGGCGCCAACGCAGGCGACGCCCAACTCGTATTCACCAGCGGATCGGTGACCGAGGAGTTCACAATTAAGGTGCTTGGCAAGGCCAATGAAGCCACTGCTCTTCGGATCCGATCCATCAACAACGGAAAGGCTGCCTCGCTGAACAAGTCGACCAAAGTTGAAGTTGAAGTGGTCGACGCAGAGGGCAATCTCGTCACCTATGACCAGGGTCGCACCGTTACCCTGACCGCTTCAGGCTTGTCCGGTGTGATGGTGACCGACACCACTGTCCAGACCGTGGCCGGTGTGGCGACTTTCAGCGTTCTGAGTTCCACTGCCGGTTCCGCCTCATTCTCGGTAGCCAGTACCGGTCTGCCCGGGACGAGCCAGAGCGTGGTTTTCAGCACAAACACCCGCATTGTCCTCACAGCCACGCCTGAGGCCGAAGCGGCCGATGGCGTTTCGCAAAGCGTTATCCGTGCCTACCTCCAGGACGAGGACGGTGACGCAGTCGTCAATAGCACCAACGAGGACATCCTCATCTCTCTCTCCACCAATTCCGATGACAGCCGGATTGTCTCCTCGGGCCTGATCATCCGGAAGGGGACTTCCAACTCCGGCGCCACTACGGGTAGCTTGGTTCCGGGCTTCGTAACGGAGAAGGTGACCGTTTCCGGCAAAGTGACGAGCAGCCACACCTTTACCGTCGTGCCTGTCTCCGTCTCCTTTACAAAAGAGGAGATCGGACCGGCGGCGAAGCTCGTTCTCGAAGGCGGCGGTGCGACGTACAACCCCGCAACCAGCGGACCCGTGACCCTCCGCGTGCGGGTCACCGACGCCGACGACAACTTGGTCGACGAAGGCTCCTATGGATTCCAAGTTGAAGTTCGCACTTCAAACGAAGAAGCTCAAATCGACGGACTTCCTGAAGACCTCACCTTGACCCTCGGCGATGGGACCGACCTGGTTCCCGTGGTCGGGGCCGAAGATGCCATCGTGGCCCGCACCAACAACGGCCTTGCCGAACTTACGCTTGACTACAACAAGAGCGGTCGGGTCTATCTCAAGTTGGTGACAGTGGAAGCGAAAGAAGAAGCTTACGATGATGAAGGCGAATCGGACGAATCCTCGTCCAGCAGGTCCTTGGACGTGGACGACGAACGCTACGTTGCCTATGCCGGAACTCCTGTTGCGATTGAACTAACTGTCGATCTGCCGGGAGCCAAGCTTGTCGACCAGCCTATCGGCGTCTTGCCTGCTAACGGCTCCGCTCAGGCCAAGATCAAGGCACATTTGGTGGACACCGCCGGCGGACGCATTATGGAAATCAACAAAGGCTCGGCGACGTTGACAAAGGTTGACGGAGCGGGGACCAGACGTACTGGCGACGATGACGACCGCGTAGGCTTCGATGACGGAGTTGCCGAGTTTTCGATTTCCGCTACCCGCACGGTTGATATCGACGAGTGGCAAGTATCGGTAAACCCACCTACGACTGGGACCCTCTGGCCGGCAATCGCCAACCAGACCATCACAATCGTCACCAATGACGAAAAGCCTGGCTCACCCGGCATTATCGGCATCGCTGGTGACAGTGCCTACCCGAACCGTGTTTTGGTTAACGATACCTACATGGAGATCAGCTTCACCGACGTCAGCGGATATGGGTACGTGAAGGTCTATAGGTCTGGTAGCTCGACTGCGATCTGGACCAGCGAGGTTCTGGATTTCTCTGAAACCACCTACGTCCGGGTGCCGAAGGAGAAGCTTCCGTCCACTTCTGAACAGTACCAGATTGTTGTCAACAACGGTGACAGCGACTCAAGCAAATCTCTGGCATGGCCAACAGATGGCAGCGACGTCGTCAACGAGACGGCACTTGAAGTGGACATTACCAGCGTCCAATACGATGCGGAGGATACCAAGCTGTACGTCAAGGCCTCCGGCATCTCCAGCGGAACCATTAATCCCATGTACCTGAGCATCAATGACGTGCCGCTGGGCGATGTACAGTGCACGACAGGCAGCGGCAGCTTCACTTGCACCGGCGTTGAGCTTGACGCAGCGGAACTGGAGGGCAGCGCGGTTCTGGTCGCCAACGACGGCTGGTTCTTCAGGAGCAGCACCGGGCAGACGGCCGAAGAGGACGAGGACCTCTCCAACAATGTAGTCAAGCCCATGGGTTACATCAGCCACGGTGTGGTGAGCTTCGGGACCGACAGTAAGGGCAAACTGACGGCCTCGCTTACCCTGTATGGCAAGAACCTTAACCAGGGCAGGATCACCCTCTCCAAGCTCTCCTTCTTCGGTGACGAAACCATGAAGCTAAGCTCTTCCACTACGACAACCGTTACTCCCAGCTCCGCCACATCTGTTACAATTTCGGTTCCCAACACCGCCCCATCCGGGACCGACAGTGTGGCCAAGCGGCTCCAGGATCGGACGGGCCCTGAGATCACCCTGGACGCCGCCACTGGCTGGCTGAACAGCAGCGGCTACACCACTGGAGAAATCCTGTCCATTCCTGTCTACGCCAAGGTCAGCATCACCCGAGTCACTTACGACCCCGACACGGACACTTTCACCTTCCTCAGCCCGGGCGGACTGGAGAACGGTACCGTAAACCTCGAGGGTTTCGTAGTGAAGAACCGTAGCGGGGAAGTGCTGTTCGCACTGGATAGCACGGACCAAGTGGTGAACGGCAATACGCTCACAGACGACCGTGAGTTCCAGATCAAGCTTCATGCGAACCACGCCAAGCTGATTGAAGGCGATGCCGACGCTGATATTCCCAGCCAGCGCGGCAAAGTCTTCCTCTCCAGCAAGACCAATGACCTGGAGGACGAAGTCTACTGGTTGCAGACGGAGGACGGCTGGTACGCCTCAGAACTACAGCACGGAACGTACAAGATCACCTGGTAAATGCCTCGCCAAAAGGACCTGGGTCCCCCTCAGGGGGCGCGGGTCCTTTGCGCTGTGGGTGCGGGCACTTCCCGGCGGCGACAGGCAAGCGGCCTACTGCGGTCACAGCGAGGTCAAGCGGATCGTCCACTCGAGCGGCCTTCCTTAGACACCTTGCCAAAGCCGATATCAATTCCTGTCAACGATAAGTCCTCACCGTCAGCAACGCGTCTGCTGAGGGCGTTTTGTAAGCAGCCTGAAGCCCCCCTACCGAAGTAGGGGGGCTTCAGGCTGCTTACAAAGGTCGCGACCTAGTCGCGGCCTTTAATATTTCATGCTACAAGGGTAATAACTAGCGCGTTGGAGTTGGTCGGTGTGATTCGAAACGCTACGGAGTCCCAAGCTCAGCTGGAAATGGTGGCTGTTGAGCATTTGGTTCCTGCTGACCACCTGCTGCGGAAGGTGCAAAAGCATGTGGACTTCGGCTTCATCCTGGACAGGGTAGAGAAGCTGTATTGCTTGGACAACGGGCGTCCCGCCCGCCATCCAGTTCTGTTGTTCAAGATGCTGTTCATCGGCTATTTATACGGGATCCGGTCGGAGCGGCGCCTTGTGCAGGAGGTGGCCGTCAACGTCGCGTACCGCTGGTTCCTTGGGATGAAACTAACGGATCCGGTGCCGAGTGCAGCGACGATTTGGCAGAACCGCCGGCGGCGGTGGAAAGACAGCCAGCTGTGCCAGGAGATCTTTGACGAGATCGTCCGACAGTGCATGAAGCATGGCCTGGTGGATGGTGAGGTTCTCTACTCAGACGGGACGCAGATCAAGGCCAACGCCGCCAAAAAACGGTTCGTGAACGAGGAAGTTGCGGTCAGCACCAAGGAGTACATGGACGAGCTGGAGTCAGCCATAAACGCCGACCGGGAGAAATTCGGAAAAAAGCCCTTGAAGGGCGAGAAGGAGGTGAAGCAGGAAACCCATGAGGTCAAGCGCAACCTCACCGACCCCGACGCCGGGTACTCCACCAATCGGGACGGGACCGAGGTTGTTGGTTACAGGGAACACCGGACTACGGATGGCAAGCACAACATCGTGGTAGATGTCCACGTCACGGCTGGCAATGTCAACGATTCAGTGCCCTACACTGGCCGTCTGGAGCGCATGGCGAACGTGTTTGGATTTCAAATTCAGGTGGTCGCCCTGGATGCCGGGTATCTGAACGCCTGGACCAGTCACTATTTGACGGAACACGGGATCATTGCGGTCATCGCTCATCGCCGGTTTCAGTCGGTCAAGGGCATGATGCCCAAGGCCAGATTCACCTACGACGCCACCGAAAACGTCTACCACTGCCCCGGCAATCAGGAGCTGACCTACCGGACGACGAACCATGAAGGGTACCGTGAATACCGATCCGATCCCGAACGCTGCAAGTCCTGTCTGCTACTGCCCTACTGCACTCGTTCGAAAACCTGCGTCAAGACCATCACCCGCCACGTGTGGGAGGACGACTGGGAGCAGATTCGAGCCAATCGTCTGTCCATCTTCGGCAGGATCATGTACGCCTTCCGCAAAGAGACGATTGAGCGGAGCTTCGCGGACGCCAAGGAGTTACACGGCATGCGCTACGCCCGCATGCGCGGGCTAGCCCGGGTCCGGGAGCAGTGCCTGATGACCGCAACTGCACAGAACATCAAGAAGCTGGCCACAGTAATGGACCGGCGGTCTCAGCGCGCCCAAGCGGCGTGACGCGGGAAGCGCAGGGCACAGAACGAACCTCTGAGCAGCCACGTTCGCACTTCCGGTCGCTTCCCCACCCCAAAAGAACAACTAAGCAAGATGAAACCCCGTCAGGGCAATTCCTGACGGGGTTTGTCAGCAGTCTGAGAAGCCCCCCTACCTCGGTAGGGGGGCTTCTGCTACCCTGTCAAGTTACTTACTTGAGGGTGATGTCCGTGGCATCGCCCAGGGCGGCGCCAGTGGGGGCGCCGTCGGCGTCAGCCTCGTAGACCGTGAGGGAGATCTCGGAGTCAGCTGCGATGTCTTCAACAAACAGGCGGAACTTGGCGGTGGTCCGGCCAGCCTTGACCAGGATGCCCTCGCCCGCGCCCGACACATCCGTACCGTCCTCGTCCTCGACCCGGTCAGCACCGGTGATGACGACAACGTAGGACTTGGAGGTGCTGGTGATCAGGTTGCCGAACTCGTCGGTCAGCTGGACGGTGAGCAGATCGCTTTCCTTGTCCTCGGGGATGTCCAGACCAGAGGTGGTCTTCTGGGCCACAGTGGCGCTAGCCACATCGCCAGCCTTGACGCTGATGGACTTGGAGCCCTGGACGGTGTCGGCGATGTTCTTCACCTTAACGGTCAGGGTCAGCGTCTCAGCGTCCTCGGCGTAGAACTCGGTGGACACGAAGACACCGTCTTCGTCGCCGGCGGAGAAGGTAACGTTCTGGCCGCTGCTGCCGAGATCCAGATCATCGTTGCTGTCGGACAGGCTGAAGCCGTATTCAGCCAGGAAGTCGTCGTTGTCGACGGCACGGCCGTAGTTGTCCTCAACGGTGACCTTCAGGTAGAAGTCGGTGCCGGCAGCAATGGTAGAAGTGTTGGTGCCATTCGTCCGCTTGGCTTCAACCTTCACGCTGGCCGGGATGGTGCTAACAGCACCGAGGGTGACCGAGTCGTAAGCCTTGGTGCCGTTGTCAAACGCAGTGCCGTCGGCGAGCTCCAGGCCCTCTTCATCGGTAGAGATGGTGATCTCTGCCTCGTCGATATAGGTGGCCAGGCCGACCGTGGCATTAGCGGCGCCGTTCACGTCGGTCTCGACGGTGACGGCTTCGTCATCACCATTGATCTCGATGCCGTCGAAGTCAGCGGTGTCGAATTCGACCTCGAGACCCGCCTTAGCAACCTTGTTGCCGAAGGCGTCGTACAGCTGAGCGGTGACGGTAGCAGTGGCGTCTTCCTTCTGGAGGTAGTTCAGGACGCCCTTGGTCAGACCGACATAGGCAGCCTCATCGGCGACCACAGACAGGCTGAGCTCAGCGCTGTCCTTCAGGTCGTAGTCATCGTCGGAGTCGCCGTCCTCGGCAACCAGCTTGAAGCTATCAACATGCTGGCCGACAAGAGCGAACTTGGCAACGCCGTCGACGACGGAAACGTCGAACTCGTCCTCTTCGTCTTCCAGATCCGCGAAGACTTCGAGGTCAGCATCGGTAGCAACGTAGAGCAGCTCAGGCTTGTCCACGCCGTCGAGGGTGATCGTAACGGTGGTGTCGTACAGGGTCGGCACGCCGTTCTCATCGACAACCTTCACGGTGTAGGTGACCTTCTCGACGTCGTCATCTTCGACGTCTTCTTCAACATCGGTGAAGTCAGCGGTGACTTCGGCCTTGTTGTCCTTGGCGGTCAGGGTGATGGCTTCCGGATTCTTGGGCATAGCCATCTTCAGGGTGTCCTTGCCAGCGGTCATGCCCGGGAAAGCAGCCGTGACGGTGACAGTGCCCTCGTCACCCTTCTGCTCGGCGTACAGGTCGTACTCGTTGTCGCCACCGGCAGTGATGGTGAGGGTGTCGGACTTGGTGTCGTCGCCTTCCTCGAGGGTGGCGTCACCGGTAACGGTGACTTCGATCTCCCAGGCGCCGTCGAGCATATCCTCGCCATCCTGGTCGAGGACGGTGATGGTGAACGGAGCAGAGAGCAGGTCGCCTTCGTCATCAATGTCGGAAACCAGGTAGTCAGGAGCGTCGACTTCGATGCTGGTCGCGACCTGGGCCTCAACGGCGACGGTGTCGGTATATTCCTCGTCGTCGCTGTCGATCGCATCATCCTCAGTGTCGTCATACTGAGCGTAGATGTCGACCTCGCTGTCGGCATAGCCCTCAGGCACTGTGACCGTAAAGGTTGCCACGCCGTCCTCAGCAGCCTTGGTTTCGTCAGCGCCAAAAGCGGTCAGCTTGATGTTGCCGTCGAAGTCGAGGACAGCGTTGCCCTTCGAGTCGACAGCGGTAACGGTGACATCATACTCGGTCGCATCGTTAGCGATCATGTTGGCAGGAGCATTAACGACCAACTTGGAAATGTCGCCGTAGACGCCGACGGTGCCTTCGACAGTCACGCCGTCCTTGGTGGCCGTAACGGTGTACGAACCAGCCTTGGTAGCGATGAAGACGCCGGTGTTAGCGTCGAGCAGGGCGTTAGCAGAAGTCTGGGCGAAGGTGACGCCGGAAACGACGTTGCCAGCAGCGTCCTTCGCGACGAGCGTGACGGACTTGCCAGGAGCGACGGAAACGGCGGAAGCCTCAACCTTGGCGATGGGGCCGGCGTTGATGGTGACGCTGACTTCCTTCGTCAGTTCGCCAGCCTTCAGGACCAGCTTGCCAGTGCCAACGGTGGCCTGAGCGGTGAACTTGCCGTCGGCGTAGGTGCCAACAGCGGACTCGCCGGTGACGGCCTGCTCGAGGACGTTGCCAGCAGCATCCTTAACGACAGGCTTCACCTCAACGGTGCCACCAGCAGCGACGGTGATGTCGCTGGCCTCGATGGAGGCGGCGGTGCCGGCGACGCGGGTGACCTTCAGGCTCTTCTCAGCCTTGTTGCCAGCCAGGTCGAGGGCGGTGACGGTGATCTCGTAGTCCTTCAGCTCGGGCAGAGCGAACTCGGCGGAGAACTTGCCGTCGGCGGCCGGGGTGACCTTGGTGGTGCCGACATAAGTCTCGAGGGCGCCGGTGACGGTGCCGGTGATGGTGAGCTTGCTGTCGATGGTGGTGGGCTCGACAGCGGCGACGGTCAGCTCAGGAGCGGCGGTGTCGACGTACTGGGTGTAGAACGTCTTGCCGGTGGGCAGCTGATAGCTGAAGAAAGCCCGGTCGAAGAGGTAGAACACCAGGCCACGGGTGGCGTTCTCATTCAGCATCGGGGCGATGAGGGCCTTGTCCTCGGCCGTGATGAGGTTCTTCTCAACGGCGACATCGAGGTAGTTGGCCGGCCAGGTCTTGGTGCCGTCAGCCTTGGCGCCGACGAACTTCATCAGGAAGGCCACGGCCTGAGCCGGGGTCAGCTTGGCGTCCGGCTCGAACGTGCCGTTAGGCATGCCGATGGGATCGCTGCCAGCCTTCTCAACGAGA
Source organism: Symbiobacteriaceae bacterium (assembly GCA_035628915.1). Lineage (GTDB taxonomy): Bacteria > Bacillota > Sulfobacillia > Symbiobacteriales > Symbiobacteriaceae > JARBUG01. The sequence continues at coordinate 117,399 of DASPIW010000033.1, forward strand.
GCGACGGCCATGGCGATGTTGCCAGAGGCCCAGTGATTGGCGATATCCGGGAAGACGGTGGAGCCCTTCAGGAGCTGGGCATCGGCTTCCTTACCAAAGGCCCGGACGATGAGCGTCACGAGCTCGGCGCGGGTGATCTCGCTGTTCAGAGCGAGGCCATCCGGACGGCCCTGGACGATCTTGAGATCCTGCATCCGCTTACCAGCAGTCTCGCCAGCAGCCGGGGTGTACGCGGCAGAAGCCGTGGCCACCAGGGAGAGGACGAGGCTAGACGCCACGAGAGCGGACGTCAGCTTCTTCATCAGACCCATCTGCTTGGTTTCCTCCTTCATAATGGGGGTTTCCAGTGATACGGGGCCGGGGCAATTTAACCCTCCCCACGAGCGGTGAAACATGGGGAAGACTTATAAACTTGGTTGGAGAAACTTATAGACCTAAAGTATCGGGCCAAGAAGAGTCCGGGATCGCTCTACCCTTACCCGGCCTATCGGGGTACTTGGTTTCGACAGGTCTTTTTGCTTGTCCTGCCGTTTGTCTCGCTAAGTGGTTCGGTACATTCTGGAGTACTTATGGGGGTCCATCCAGCACCGACTGCATTTGTTCGTCACCCGTAGCGTGGTCGACATTGGGTTCGGGGATTTCCCTTGGAATCCTGCTTCATCTCGGTGCCAGATCCTGCAAAACCCCGTGTGCCGCGCGGCTTGTAGGATCCTGACGTTTTGTACTGACGAACGTGTTGCCGGATTTGTTCCCGGTCGGGATGATTTTTCGCAGAAACTTTTTCGGTTTACACGGGTAAATAGACGCCAGAAATCGATTTTGGTTCCCGACCCCCAAAAACTCCCACAAACACGCAAGAAAGCGCCGCCCTAGAGGGCGACGCTTTGGTCCAGCGCATTCGGAGTTATAGCATAAGAACCATGCTGATGTCAGCAGTCATGCGCTGGCTGTGGACTGCTCCTTTGGCGGGTTGCCGGGGCCAAGCACCCGCTTGACGAGGTCATGCTGGCGGTTGAGACGGCATGCAGTCGTCGGGAACAGTTCATCCTTGGGGTTCGGCACCTTGTATGTTTCGATCACGCCTTCTGAAATGGCCTGGTTGACCAGTTCATAGGTCTTGCGGTCGACAATGTCGGAACCGGCCAGCACCCGCAGGAAGTACTTCAGCCCGACGAAGGGTTTGCCGTATTCTGCAGTATCAAGGCGGCGAATCATCATTTCCATGTCGTACATGGCCGGCGGCAGAATGCCAAGCAGGGCTTCAATGGTCGTGAAGTAGTTGACGAAGGACATGACATCCTTGCTCATGGTCTTTTCCACGGCAACCACATGTACATGCTTACCCCGGGCCCGGAGTTTGCGAATCACCTGGATCATGTCCCGGTCGCCGCACACGAGAATGAAAATCTCAATGTCCGGACGGTTATACATGAGTTCCAGGGCGTCAAGGCTCATTTCGATGTCGGCGGCATTCTTACGGGTGCCGTCCTCGTAGTTCTTGGAAAAGACGTGGCGCGGCTCGACGCTCCGCCGCTGAAGTTCGGACAACAAGCCCCGGAACTCCTCGTGGTCGAAGTCGGCGTACGCCTGCATGAGACATACCGGTCCGCCTTCGTGTTTTTGTTCCCCCAACTCCCTGAGGCTGTTGATTAGCTTCTCGGTGTCCGGCACCGTTCCGTACTGTTGCTTCATGCTCCAGTAGATATTCTCGTAATCCATAAAGATGACGGTGTTCAACAGGGTCCCTCCTTTATTACTGGTCCTCCCCCGGCGGGAATCTGCGTCTATCTTTTGCATTCACGCAGCCGTTCCATACCTCGGCTCGTTGTTAGCATACGTTCTGCAGGCTTGTGATGCTCCTCCCCCAGGCGTCCTTTAACGATACAGCTTTATTGTTAGCCATTTTACGTAGAAAATCCTGCCAGTACGGACTACCTTGCCGCAAATTTGGAAAAAAAGTGGAGTCAGCCCACCGCTTGGCTGACTCCACTCTGCTATCTACCCGTCATGTCGGTAGAAATCTAGATCGTTGGCGAACGCCAGAACAGCGTGTACCCGTGACTGCTCGGCGAATTTGTCAGGCTTCAGCCGCACCAGTCGGTCGCACACCGCTTGGTCAGCGAGGCCCTTAGACTTCAGGTACAGGACCGTGGCCACACCCTCCAGGAACGTCGCATCCTGCTCATTCAAGTGCGAAATGAGTCCGGCAAGGCGGTCCCGGGCTGAATCAGACTCGGAAGGGGCGCCCAGCGCCAGCGAAGCGTTGCGGCCTGGTGCGTAAACGTACTGGTGATTCCCGGCCGGGCCGGGCAGCACCTCTTCGTGGGCGAAACCCCAGTCGGTCATTTCTTTGAGTTTCAGGGCGAGCACCTCAGAGTAGGGGCCCCAGACGTGGAGGTCGAACGGCTCGGCAAACGGGTAGCCAAGGCGCTGGGCGATGAAAACCATCTTTTGAAGTTTCTTGCGCCCCCGCACTTCGCCGGCCGTCACTAACAGGTGCGTCAGTGAACGGTAGGGTGTGAACAAAGCATCGGCACCCCCGTCAGGTCAGTCTTCAAGGATCTGATCGACCGCATCGGCCGCTTCCTTCGGTACAAAGAGGACATAGCGGGTGACTCGTTCGCTGGCGATGGATTTTAGTACGTCAGACATGGTGGTCACCTCGCGCAGGGCTGCCGGCCGTGTCCAGTCGACCAGAACCTGAAGCGGCGGCGATCCGCCCTCCGTAGGCTTGACGTAGTAGGAATAAGCGAGGTTGGATGTCTTGTCAATGTGATAGTAGTACTGCGGTTCCTCGAAACCGGCGGACCGGACGGCCGCCACAATATCCTCCTGCCGCTCCAGGACCCGTCCCAGCCGCTCGTCCAGCCGGAGGCCGGAAAAGAGCCGCCGGTTGATGAACCGGTCACTCAGATCGCGCAAAATGGGATCAGTCGCCTGGGTCCAGCGTTTGATCGCGTAGATGACATCCGTTTCATCCAGTTGTAGGTACTCCGCCAAGGTCATGGCCCGTCCGGCGAGAATGGGCTCCAGGCTGGGCGGTAGGAAGCCGATATCCTCCCGGCGCCCGGAGCGGACCAGTTGGACTGCCCTCTCAAACATTTTGTCCAGAACGGTTTCAATGGACCGGGTCGCCTTGTGGAAGTAAACGTTCCAATACATGAAGTAGCGGGCAAGCAGGAACTCTTCGGCAGAGTGAATCCCCTTGTCCGTCAGTACGACGTGGCCGTCCACAACGGTGGTCGTCTGGATCAAACGGTCAAGGTCAAACTGGCCGTAGGTCACACCGCACATCCGGCTGTCCCGGAGGAGGTAATCCATGCGGTCGACGTCCAGTTGGCTGGAGATGAGTTCCTTGAGGAATGGCGCCCCATCCCAGGTTCCCGCTATGATCGAAGTAATTCGCGCTGGCCAATCCTGGTTCCTGCCGGCCAAAAGTTGGTAAATACCGGTCTCAGGGCTGCCGATGACACGCTCGACCCAGGTCTCGTGGTGCTGCCCGGTCAGTTTTTCAAACAGATGGGAAAAGGGCCCATGGCCAATGTCATGCAGGAGGGCTGCGCAGCAGGCTAACGCATGCTCCTCGGGGTCCAGCTGCACGATCGCATGGTCAGTCAGGTGCTTCAGTACTCGGTTCATGAGGTGATAGACGCCCAGGGAATGGGCGAACCGTGTGTGTTCAGCTCCCGGATAGGAGATAAACGAAGTGCCCAGCTGCCTGATGCGTCGCAGGCGCTGGAACTCCGGACTCTGTATAAGGGCAAACACCGTGGGATCCGTCACGGAGATGTTGCCATGCACCGGATCGCGGAATACGTACTCCTTCACGTTTATCCTCCCTTTCCGGAGGCTGGGTATAGTAATTGTAACAAATGGAGAGGCCCGGGGATAGCCGCCCCGGGCCGCTCCTTACGGCATGCTGGAGAAGTGCATGCCGTATTCGTTGTAGGACTTCACTTGAATGCCCAGCGCTTCCTGCAGGAAGGGTGTTAGGTTCAGCCACAGCCGTTCCTGCACGATATTGTAGTCGCCGGTGATGATGTTCTGGCCGCCGTTGAGCAGCCGGATGCTGCCGCCATCTTGCGGTACCCAGTAGAGGTTGCGCCCGAACAAGCGGTTGAATGTGCTTATGGAGACGTACGGGCTGGCAGGATGGGGGAAAATGTAGGCCCAGCCGAGCCGTCGATTGTTGAAGAAGACCTGGACCGGCAAACCGCCTTGCGTTGCATCCAGATAATCCGGCGTGCCAGGTTCAGGCTCCTTGCGAATGGGCTTGGCCTCGGTTGGCGGCTGTTCTTGTTGTGACGGCGGGGCCGGCTTGGGAGGCGGAATGGGCACCGGCTGCGTGGGCGCCGGTTTCACCGGGTTGGCCGGAGCACTGATGGGCGGCGGCGGATTCTTGGGCGGCGGCGGAGTTGGATTTGTTGCGGCAGGGGGCGACGAAGGCGGTGGTACGGGTGGTTCGGTGGCCTCATTCTCTTCCGGAGAAGGCTTTTGCTGAAGCGGCGGATCCGGCAGGACAGGACCGGCAATCGGCCCCTCCGACTCGGGCGGCAAGTCCTCGCCGATTTGGGCGCCGGGCTCCGCGTAATTCGGCATTCGTGCGGCAGTCCTTTCGTTGCGCCACGCCTCCGGTAGCAACTCCGACGGAATCAGGCCGGCCTTGATCACAACGGCGCTGGCCAAAAAGAAGGTGGCGAGGCTGACCAGACCAAGACTGCCGAAGCGTATCGCCTTCACTACCTTGGGATTCGGGGGAGGCGGTACGACATATTTGCGATAGCCCTCGCTGGGCCGGGGCGGCAACGCCCAGGGGCGGTCGCTCATTGGGATTTGCGGCCCGCCCAACGTTATCCGGTGGCGTTCCAGTTCAGCCAGACGCCGCGACGGGGCTTCAAGGTCGAGCGGAATCACCGGGATGTGCGTGAGGAGATGCTCGGTTGAGCTTCGCTCGGGCGCCGGCGCAGGTTCTGGCTGCTGTGGCGGCAGTCTGATGGGGCGGGGTGTCGGTACACTCCGAGTGGCCGCCGACGGCGGCTTGTTGAGGATCTGCCGGAACTCATGCTCCTGGCCGGACCGCTCGATGTCAGCGCGGAGTTCGCTGAGGGATGGGTAAGACTTGCTTAGGCAGCGAATGAGCACAAACTGCAATCCCGGCGAAATGCCATTCTCCATCCGGTTTAGCTGAATGCGGGAACGGCGCACCGTCTGACCGGTGATCAACCAGTAGAGCAGGACACCGAAGGCATGCACCCCATAGGGCGGATTGGCCGCACTTCTCGCTTCAGGCGCATGAGCGAGCGCCAGATAGTCCAGTGACCACCGCCCGAGCCGGTCCCGCTTGATGCAAGCAGGGTCCAGATACGAAGGAGCGGGCGGCGAAGGGAGGGCAGTAAGGCTTGCGAGCCCTTCGAGCACGCTCAGCAGAGCGCTGACCAGGTCGGACTCGCTGAGTTGGTTGCCAGTGCGCAGGTCTTCCAGGGTCTCCCCTTCAGTGACGGGGCCAACCAGCCACCGCGTGTCGCTTTCCACAGCGACCGGCTGAAGGGGTGGCAGGCTCGGATGCTGATACGGCGCCAGCGCGTCGGTGACCGGTCCGGCGACCAGGTGGACCACCTGGCCTGTCCGGCGGTCCTGCGCAGTGAAGAACCGGCGCCCGGCCCACTCCGCCTGCTGCATGACCGTGTACCCGCTCAGGATGCCGCTCAAGCAGACACCTCCCCCCGAACGGAGCGCGAATTCCTTATTCTGTAATACGGATAAGTTCGGTTTGGGTTCGCGGCCCGCGGCGCGAAAAGATTCAAAAGGCCGGGAGCCCAGCCCGGCCTCACTTTTTCTTTGCCTTCAGTCCCGGCAGGTCCAGCAATGCCGCCGTGGGATCAGCGCTATAAATGCGCCCGAACGGATTGAGCGTCCCGTCGGCATGCGCGGCAACATACCACTCCTGCCCCCAGACCGAATCGATGATGTCCCAGTGCTGTTCCTTGCGCTGCAGCAAATCGTCCACCGAAAAGGACCGGTCAGTGGGCACGGCAAGGACCAGCGGGTCACTGCGGTACCAGAGCGGTACACTCCGAGTGAGCCAGGCGTCCTGCGTACGGATGCGCAGGGAGAAGCTGGTCCCCTGCGCCTTGATCGACCAGGTATTCCGGCGATCGACCTTGTGGGTCTGGACCTTGTAACCCCTCACCCCGAGCGCACCGTAAATGCGGCTGGTCGGGTGCCCGTTGATCGTCACCTTGCACAGGTCGGATTCGCCGAAGATGGCCTGACGGAAGCGATACATGGGGCGGTAAAGGAGAACGTCCTCCTGGCCGTCTTCCACCAAGAATGCACAGGGGCGCGCCCAGTAGTCGAAGTACACGTCCATGATGCATTCGTTGTCTTCCGTGAAACTGACGCCGCTTAGCTTGCAGTCTTCCAGCGGAATCAACGGGTGCGAGTTCATTTCCGGTAAAGTCTTGGGGCGGGGACGAAAAATGCTGGTGACACCCACAGATTCCAGGGCCGCCCACGGATGCGAGTCCTCCGCGTCGGCTGAAGCCAGCAAACGGCCATAGCCATCCTGGATATCGCCGCCCTGGCACCGGGCAAGGCGGACCGCCAGTTCTTCCGAAACAATCATCGACCAGAGGTCGGGCTCGGGGGTGAAAATGCAGTAATCATCGCCGACCTCGGCCTCAAGCATCGGGCCGTAGCTGGTCTCCAGCGCCTGCCCAAGTCCGTCAGTTTCAAGCAGGTAGGTCAGAAACGTCTCCACGTCTTCCAGAGGAGCATTCTTCCCCCACCGCACCACCAATTGGTCCGGAACCAGGGCGTCAACCGTAGCAGGTACCACCGGCATGGCTTCGCCCTCCTCCGTCGCCATCAGGCTGTTTGCTTAGTATATGGCGAAGAGGTGCAAAAGGCCCGGGGCGCCTGTCCGCCCCGGGCCGTCACGTGTGCAGTTACCGGTGGGTCCGGACTTCCCGCCGCTCAATGGCCGCCTTCACAAAGTCGCGGAAGAGCGGGTGCGGGCGGTTCGGCCGGCTCTTGAACTCAGGATGATACTGAACGCCAACGAACCACGGATGGTTCTCCAGCTCCACCACTTCGACCAGGTTGCCTTCCCGCCAGATGCCGACCATTTTCAGTCCGACGGATTTGAGCCGGTCGACGTAGGCGTTGTTGACTTCCCAGCGATGGCGGTGCCGCTCGTAAATGACATCCTGGCCGTAGGCCTGGTGGGCCTTCGACCCGGTCTCCAGGTGGCAGGGATAAGCCCCCAGCCGCATGGTGCCGCCCAGGTTCGTAATCTCCTTCTGCGCGGCCATCAGGTCGATGACGGGTTCCTTGCAGTCCGGAATAAACTCCGTCGAGTTGGCCTTGTGGATACCCAGGAGGTTACGGCTGATCTCAATCACGGCAGATTGCATACCCATACAGATGCCGTAGAACGGAATCAGCTGTTCCCGGGCATACCGGATGGCATTGATTTTGCCTTCGATGCCGCGGTAGCCGAAGCCGCCGGGTACGAGAATGCCGTCCATTTGCGACAGGTACTTCTCCAGGTTCTCTTCGGCCTCGCCGTTCTCGAGCTTTTCGCTGTCGATCCAGTGCAAGCGAACGCGGGCGTCGTTATGGATGCCGGCGTGGTTCAGCGCCTCCACCACGCTCAGGTAGGCATCCTCAAGGGCTACGTACTTGCCGACGATCGCGATGTCGCAGACCTTTTTCGGATTCAGTGCGTAGTTGACGAGCGCATTCCACTCTTCCAGGTCCGGGGTGCGATCCTGCAAGCCCAGCCGCTGGCACACGATATGCGCCATCCCTTCCTCTTCAAGGACCAGCGGCACCTTGTAGAGGCTATCCAGGTCGATGTTGGGGATAACGGCGTTGGGCGCCACGTCGCAGAAGAGGGCGATTTTCTCCCGCAGGTCCTTGGGGATCTCCCGCTCGGACCGGCACACGATGATATCAGGCTGAATGCCGATGCCACGAAGCTCGCGCACGCTGTGCTGCGTCGGCTTGGTCTTCATTTCGCCCGACGCATCAATATACGGCACCAGCGTGACGTGGATGTACAGAACATCATCCCGGTGCGGCACTTCGTGGCGGAACTGGCGAATGGCCTCCAGGAAGGGCAGGCTTTCAATATCGCCGACCGTACCGCCAACTTCGATCAGCACCACATCGGCCTGCTGATCTTCAGCCACCCGGTTGATGTTGGTCTTGATCTCGTTCGTGATATGCGGGATGACCTGCACAGTGCCGCCCAGATAATCGCCGCGGCGCTCTTTAGCAATGACGCTGGAATAGACCTTGCCCGTGGTTACGTTGTTGCCTTTGCTAAGGCTAACATCCATAAACCGTTCGTAATGGCCCAAGTCCAGGTCACATTCGGCGCCGTCGTCGGTGACAAAGACCTCACCATGCTGGATCGGGTTCATGGTTCCGGGGTCCACATTAATGTAAGGGTCAAATTTAAGGGCGGTGACCCTATAGCCGCGACTCTTAATGAGCCGGCCGAGGGACGCCGCCGTTATTCCCTTACCAAGCCCGGAGACTACGCCACCGGTGATGAAGATGAACTTGGCCATAAAACGTGCCCCTCCTCGGGTTGATTGGGCGAGGGTCCACTCCGTGCTTCTCAAACACTTGTCCATTTTATCCGCACGAATTTGGGAGTGTCAAGGCGGCATTTCGGGAGATAACGAAAAGGCGGAGGGGTGACGGGTACCCCTCCGCACTTGGTGTGCTAGTCGTCGTCCTCATATTCATCAGGCTCGGATTCATACTCGTCTTCCCCAGACTCTTCTTCCTCGGCGGTGAATTCGTCCTCTTCCTCAAGCTCCTCGAGGGCTTCCTCTTCTTCCTCGTCGTCCCGAAGAAGGGGACGAGAACGAACCGGCGCAGAGGGTGTCTCCGGTCGGATTTTTACAATCTTGGAACCTTTGATCTGCCACTCGCGCAGGCCCCATTCACCGTTGCCGTGATGGATGAACCGCGAGTCCAGACTAATTTCGGTGTGCATCTGAGCGATCAGGCGCCCGGGATTCTCCTGGCTGATCGCCTTGACCCGCATAACTTCCGAAATCAGTTCCTTGAAGTGAATCGTCTTTCCCCGGTTCTTAAGAATGCACAACGCGATGTCGGTCACCGACATATCCGGTCGCATTTCGTGAGGGCACCCCATTTGTTGATCACGCTCCCATGGCCGTCGCACGTGTTCGTTTTCCACTACACGGTCAAACGCAGGATTGTTCGACTCGAATTGCGGCATTCCTGCCCTGAGTTCCGGAATTTCTGGATCACATGGGCATGACAGAATTTACCCGTTTAGACGTAAGTACTTCGCAAAGAGTTCGGTTCATTGGGGGGATTTTTTGCGAGTCGGGTCTGCGGATAACGTATGCCGTTGTTGTCGGTCACGTGCAGGGCGGTTGTCATGGTAAGTCGGCGGCGGGCAGGAGGTCGGCGGCGTTCCCAGAGGCTCCGTTTACGGGTTCTTCGCCCTTTGGGCGTCACCCGTAAACTCCGCCACTGACGTCACTTTCCACCGACCCCCTGCCCACCGCCTCCGTCTCACACCCTCCCGTCGACCTCGGCGGTCCGCAGCCGACTCGCCAGAAATCTTGTCTTGCGCATTTTGAGGGCGCCGCACGCTAGCGGCGCCCCCAGGCGTTCAAATCGTAACACCCTTGCGGGTGAGGAGTTCCTTCAGAATGTAGCTCGCCACCTCGCTGGGCACCGTCCCCGGGCCGAAGCCGGCGTCGTAGCCCAGTTCGACGGCGAGTTCGTGGGTGATGCGGGGGCCGCCGGCGATCAGGAGCACCTGATCCCGCATGCCCTCGGCTTCCAGGAGGTCGACTAGCTGGGTTAGGTTGTGCAGGTGGATGTTCTTCTGGGTCACCACCTGGCTGACTAGAATCGCATCAGCCTTCACTTCCTGGGCCCGGGCGATCAGCGTTTCATTGGGCACCTGACTGCCCAGGTTGTGTACGATAAACTCGCTGTACCGCTCCAGCCCATAGTCCCCGTGGAAACCCTTCATATTCAGAATCGCATCGAGGCCCACAGTGTGGGCATCGGTGCCTGTGCACGCCCCGACGACCGTGATTTTCCGACCGAGCTTCTCTCGCGCGATGGTGTTAACTTGGGGCATTTCCCAGGCAGGAGCCTGCACTTCCGGCACCGAGATGCCGTTCACCTCTACCGCTTTCGTGCAGCGAGCGTAGATGACGAAGAACGTGTAGCCGCCGCCCAAATCTTTCTGATAGGCAATCTGGACATTCTCAAGGTTCATCTGCTCGCAGAGCCGCCTGGCGGCCTCACGGGCCGCGCCGCCGCCCTTCACCGGCAGCGTGAAGGAGAGCTGCACGGCGCCGTCGTTGGTGGTATCGCCATATGGCTTGACCCACTTCGGTTCCATTAGTGCCCGCCCCCCTTCAAAATGAGGTCGAAGAACGGGTTGAAGTGCTGGGGCGCCCTGGCGACCACGCCCTCGAGCCCCTTACCGCCGTCCGGATGGCGGCGGACCCGGGCAAATACGCCCTCGGCGATGGCCGTCATCAGACCCACGTGCTCAATGTGCTCCAGCAGTTCCACACTCTGCTGCAGCACTTCGGCGGCCCGCTTCTCGATCAGGCCGCCCTTCTTGAGCTCGAACTCATCGAAGAAGTGGCGGGCATAGCCGAACACATAGCGGGAGTTCTCGATAGCCAGGTAGCGGTCGTGGAGGAACGGGGTGTGAATCGCCTCGGTCAACACCCCAATCAAATGGATGTGCTGATTGGTCGCGACGCTCGTCAGATTGAAGAGGGCGTCCATCAAGTGTCCCATGAAGATGTTGCCCGTCATATGGCGCGTCGGCGGCATGTATTTCAGGGGCGCCTTCGGGAAGCAATGCCGGGAGAGCAGTGCGTCGGCCATTTCATAAAGCAGCCCGTCTTCCTGGCGGGGATCCATCTCGAATGCGTGCCCCAGGCCAATCAGTTCATCCGGCATGCCGGAACGATGGGCAAACTGCTCATTGATAAACTGCGAAGCCAGAACCGTGTTGGCAGACTCATAGGCGTCGTCAGTCGTCAGGTAATTGTCTTCACCGGTATTGATGATGATGCCGGCCTGCGCCTGAATTATCCGGGCGAAATGCTGGTCAACAAGCGTGCGCTTCATGTTGATGTCGCGGAAGAGAATCCCGTACATCGAGTCCGAGAGCATCATGTCAAGGCGCTCCAGGGCGCCCAGGGCGGCGATTTCCGGCATGCAAAGACCGGAAGCATAGTTGGTCAGCCGGACATACCGGCCCAGCTCGTCAGAGACCTCATCGAGCGCACGCCGCATGATGCGGAAGTTCTCCTGCGTCGCATAGGTGCCGGCAAAGCCCTCGGTGGTAGCCCCTTCGGGTACGTAGTCCAGCAGCGACTGAGCCGTGGACCGGATCACAGCGATCACATCGGCGCCCTGCCTGGCGGCGTTCTGCGCCTGAATCACATCTTCATAGATGTTGCCGGTGGCCACGATGATGTAGAGCCACGGCGTGGGCCGCTCGCCCCACTGGTGGATGTACCCGGTCCGGGCCTGGCGATTGCGGGCAATCTTGTCCAGCGCTTCCCGCGCCAGCAGGGTGGCCGTTTCCCGGATGCGGCTTTCATCCACAACAGGGACTTTCGCGAGGTCAACCTTCCCCTCGCCCACGGCCCGGGCTACTTCCGCGATGGAAAGCGAATGGCGCGCCATGGCGTTGCAGATCCAATACGCGGCGCCCTTCTCGAGCCCGCCCGCGTCCTGGATGCTTTCGATGAGCAGATTCGGCAGCGGCACATCGTCGGGGCCTTTCCCCTCAACGCCGAGAAGACGGACGACGGCCCGCTCAGTGCTGGTTGTGGTATGCCGGTCGATAAACTCCTGGACGCCGCCGGTAATGCGGTGCGCCGCGTCGCGGGCCCGGGAGATCAGTTTTTCGTCCACGCGCAGTCTCAGGGCCATGCGGTGGCCACCTTCTTTCTACTGTGGGAATCCGGCCTGCAGGTCGAAGACCGGTCGGTTGGCAATCGCCGCCACGGCCTCATAGAACTCGAGGGCATCATAGTCCCGGCCGACCGGGGAATACGGGTTTGTGGTCACAGCTAGGAGCCGTACCCTGCGCCGGACGTAGGCGACGCCACCTTGGCGACGCCAGCGGCGCCACAGATTCCGCTCGACCAGCACCTTTGTCGGATCATGGACGACTATGCCCGACAGCGGTGGGCGCCGCTGCAGCAGGGCTGTCAGCAAACGATCGGATAGAGCGCCGCCAAGCACAAGGTACCCCGGTTGTGTTGCGAGTGCATCGACTACCGGCTCCGGGTCGCTCAGGGCGCTGGGGACGGGAATTTCCGCGAAGGCTCCGCTTTCAGAGACGACACCCACCGGCGCTGCATCCGCTCCGATGTGCTGAGGCGCCATCGGGAGGTCGAACACGTCAAGCACGTGCCGGACTTGGGCCACCGTTTCGCCCATGCTGCTGCTAAAGGCAGCGCCGGCTGAGAGTACGACTCGTCCGGTCACGGAAGGTGCCGCGGCCGCAATGCGGTCAAAGCTGCCGTCCACCAGTGAGAGCCGGGCACCGCAGGCTTCCAGCACCCCGAGCAGGTCGCCGATCCGCCTGATGGAGCCCGGCCCGATCAGCAGCACTTCGCCTTCCCGCTCCACCTGCCCGATTACCACGGGGCCAAACGGCGTGGTCATCGGCAGCTCCCGGTCAACGCGCACCTGTGCCGTCCCCGTAGCAAGGGCGCCCCGCGCTGTAGCGATCCAAGCGCCGCCAGGCGCCCAGATGCGAGGCTTCGGCAACTCGGTGATCGCGTCCTGTTCCTCGCCGTCCCGACCGGTGCTTACCAGCCCCAGCGGAATTCCCTGGTGCGTAGCTGCTTGGATCAGGCTGTTCAGCGTGGCAGTCTTGCCGGTGTTCTTACACAGCCCGATTACCGAGAGGCGGGAAGGCGCGACCCCTCCCGCCACGTGGTCCAGTAATCGGCCGGCCAGGGGGTTAGTCATCCCCGGCCGCCTCCCGCTTGAGCTGCGTCTTCTCGATAATCTCCAGCTGCTCAGTGGAGATCAACGGGCGACCGGTGAAATCGCCAAAGCGGGTGACATTCTCAGGGAGCTGCAGTTCGCCGGCCACCCGGCGGACCGCCGAAATCTGGGACGCAACGCCCACGCTGATGGACGAATGGTCCGTGTGGCAGATGGTGCACTGGTCATCTACGACGTGATTGTCCGGCGAGCCCTCGTGGTAAACGCTGATCTTTCCCTCGAAGTTGCGCAGCACCACCGTGCCTGCGCCCTGCGAAATCAGGTAGTTAGGCATGACGGGAATCTTGCCGCCGCCGCCCGGGGCGTCGACCACGAAAGTCGGCACCGCGTAGCCCGAGGTGTGGCCGCGCAGGGCCTCAATAATCTCGATGCCCTTGGAGACGGTCGTCCGGAAGTGGCTGAGGCCCTCGGAGAGGTCGCAGTTGTAGATATAATAGGGCCGGCAGCGCACCTTCACGAGCTCGTGGACCAGCTTCTTCATCAGCACCGGACAGTCGTTGACGCCTTTCAGGAGCACCGACTGGTTGCCGGTCGGAATGCCGGCATCGGCCAGCCGCTCCATGGCGGCCCGGGCCGTGGGATCCAGTTCAAACGGGTGGTTGAAATGCGTGTTGAAAAAGATCGGGTGATACTTCTTCAGCATGTTGCAGAGCTCAGGCGTAATGCGTTGCGGCAGCACGACCGGCATGCGGGAGCCGATGCGGATAATCTCCACATGGTCGATATTACGGAGCTTGGAAATGACGTACTCCAGCCGCTTGTCGGGCACCGCCAGGGGGTCGCCACCGGAAATCAGCACATCGCGCACTGCGGGCGTTCTGCGGATATAATCGATGGCGTTGTCGATCATGACGGTGGAGTTACCTTCCTGATCCCCGACAATGCGGCGCCGGGTGCAGTGCCGGCAATACAGCGAGCACTCGTGGGTGATCAGGAACAGGACCCGGTCCGGATACCGGTGGGTAAGACCGGGAACCGGCGAATCAACATCTTCATGAAGCGGGTCGCCCATCTCGTAATCGGCCCAGGCCAGTTCGTTGTACTTGGGCACGGCTTGCAGGCGCATCGGGCAGTTGGGATCGTCAGGGTCGATCAGCGTTGCGTAGTGCGGAGTTATGCCAAGGCGAAAGAGGTGCTCCGAGTCACGGATGGCCCGTTCCTCTTCGTCGGTGAGGTTGACGACCTGTTTCAGCTGCTCGAGGGTGGTGATCCGGTGGCTGACCTGCCACTTCCAATCGTTCCACTGCTCTGCCGTAGCGCTGGCCCAGACGGGAATGTCCTTCCAGTTGCGAGGTTTGGAAAGCATTCGTCTTTACCTCCCGTATTCGTGGCGGCCTTAATGGCCCGCCACGTACAGCTCTTCAAACATGGCCCGGAGCGTCGGGTTCTCGCGGAGCAACTGCAGCGTGACCTCCGCGTGGCCAGGGTAGTATCCGTTCCCGATCAGCATGTCTACGGGGCTCCCTACGCCCTCGGCACCGAGGGCAGCCGCTGTGAACGAGGTGGCCATACTGAAGAAATAGACCATGCCTTCCGGCCTGGTGGCCAGGATTGCCGAAAGTTCGGCACCTGGCACATTGACGCAGGAGAGGGTTAAATCGACCCTCTCCCCCACTGCCTTCATGACGGCAATGGCATCCCGGGCGTCACCCTGGATGTACTCGTCGTAGCAGCCGAGACGCCGGGCCCGGGTCAGGCCGGCCTCGCTGTAATCGAAGCAGATGATGCGCTTTGCGCTGTTCCTCCTGGCCACGTAGCTGCACAGCAACCCGCTCTTGCCGCCGCCGCCCAGAATGAGTACCGAATTGCCAGGCTTGACAAGGCGGTTGGCTTGCGCCGGGGCGCCGGCCACATCCAGCACGGCAAGCGCCAGCGTGTCGGGAATATCCGGCGGCATTTTCGCGAAAATGCCGGACTCGAACAGGATGGCCGTGCCTTCAACGTCAATCTGATCTGTCTCGGGCCGGACCGCCCTGATGCTCTGGAGCCGGAGGGGCGTAAGGCTGAGGCTCACCAGCGTGGCGATTCGGTCGCCCGGCTTCACATCAGCCTTGATGGCCGGACCCACCCAGCGGACGGTGCCGATCAGCATGCCGCCGGACCCGGTTACTGGGTTATGCATCTTGCCGCGGCGAGCCACAATATCGAGGATATGCTCAGTGATCATGATCGGGTCACCGCCGGTGCTCTCACTGATCTGGTGAAAGCTGGCGGAGTCAACGTTCAGCGTCTCCACGTCAACGAGGATTTCGTTATCGTAGGGGGCAGTCTCGTTATCGACACGCCAGGCGGGCTGCGGGAGAACCCCCTTGGGTTCAAGGACCCGGTGCGTACCATAGACACAGCCGAGGGCCATTCTCTTACCTCCATTCATCTGCACCAATGGAAGAAGCAAGATGCGTGCCAACCGAGAATCGCCACTCATTGCCGACAAGACGTGTGCACCTGCCGAAATTTGGGCATTACATGTATCCCAATATCTGGGTTGTTTGTGCCGAAATTTCGGCGCCCAGGCGAAACCCCTCCGGTTGCTTATCCGGAGGGGAGATCGGCGCGCCCAACGCGCATCAAATAGACGGGCGTTGACTCATTAGGGTGATCCATCGTCTTCCAGTGCCTGAAGCCCGCTTTTTCGTAAGCCTTGATGGCCGGAACGTTGGTCACTTCAGGGGATATAATGCAGCTGTCCAGAGCCGGGTTGGCAAACACGATCTCCCGCATGAAACAGATCAGCATCTGCGGGCCAATCCCCTTGCCTATGTATGCCTCATCTCCGATGAAGACGTCGAGGCTGGCGGCCTCTTCAGTCAGGTGGAGGTGCTGCGCGTAGTCCGGGTAGTCCCGCCACAGGTAGGTCTGTATGTACCCAATCGGCTGACCGTCGCACATAATCACGAAGGAGTCGGTCGGCTCGCTGCCGTCGGTTCTCGGTTGGTACTTGTCCACTACTTCCGAGTACGTCCAGGCTTTGTCCGGATCCCAAACCGCTTTGACCCGTGCTGTATGGATCCATCGGTGCATGAGCGGCAAATCTTCCATCGTCAGTCGTCGGAAGTGAAAGTCCGGCATAACGCACCCCTTTTGCTTGCAAGGATATGCACATACGTTTGTCGTGAAGGTATATAACTCCTCTATGGCGAACCCTCTCCGGCATCAAGAGGGGGAATTGGTCGTGTTCAAGGGGACTGAAGGACGGTCATTGGAAGTACTGGCCGATGAGGTCCGCCGTGGGGGACGGTTTGTCTTCTACCAGTACTGTTTTTCGGTCCTGATCATGTCATTCAAACGGCCCAGCCCAATCTACTACATTCCGCCGGGCCAAAGTGCCCTGACGCAGGGCCTGCTCTGGTCGGCGATCTCATTCTTCGTGGGCTGGTGGGGTTTCCCTTGGGGGTTCATCTGGACGCCGATGGTCATTTTCAAGAACTTCATGGGAGGAACGGATGTGACTCCGGAGGCACTGTCGGACCTGGGGATTGACCTTTCCGCCCCGGCGGTGGCGGCGCCCGCGCCGGCAACTCTCGGCTTCATTCAGTTCCTGACCGGCCCGCTGGCCGGACAGGCCTTTAGTGTTCCTGAGGGCGGAATGTATATCGGCTCAGCTCCCGCCCAGGGCGCCCTGACGGTGCAGGACCCCGTGGTGGCCCCGCAGCACTGCTGGATCGGTCCGGATGCCTCAGGCGCCACTGTGTTGATCGACACAGGGTCCCTGACGGGGACGTTCGTGGTGAATGCCACGGCGTCGACGCAAGTTCAGCAGGTAGTCCTCCAGCCCGGAGACCAGGTCTTCCTGGGAGGTCAGGGCGGCCCCGTCTTCCAATTCGGCCACTAATAAGGGCGCACCCCGGTCACCGGGGTGCGCTCGCGATTTTGGGAGGAGCCGGCGAAGTACTCGGGGAAGACTACGCAGGGTGATTTCTCCATGACCGATCAGCCTCGTTCAACGCGTGCACTCCTGGCGCTCCTCGACCACCGGGTACCTGGCTTCGCCCTTGATGTCGGGAGCCACCTGGGCGCCGTCTCCCGCGAAGTCGGGTGTACATATGTAAACGTTGATCTTACCGCCTGTACAGAGTCGGGCCTGTCAGAAGCCTGTCATTCCGATGAACTGCCCGCCGGCCGATATAATACGATCTTCTTCGATGCTCGTGAATATGAACCCGGTCTTGCGGCAGAAATCGTGGCCGGAGCAGCCCTTCAGCTGGCGCAGGGCGGCGCCCTGATTACCACCGCCCGCCGCTCGGATGTGGAGGCCTGCTTCTCCGATGTGGAGCCCGCAGGTGAAGCGGTGATTGCCCGAGCGCCTCGCCCTCAAGTCATCCTCCCCCAGTGGCCTTCGTACGCAGTCGAGTTCGCCGGACATACCTACCACATTCAGTCGGCGCCCGGCATATTCTCCCCCCGTCATCTGGACGAGGGTACTGCCTTCATGCTGGAGCAGGTCGAGCACAGCCCCGGCGCCCGCTTTCTGGACTTGGGCTGCGGCGCGGGCATCGTTAGCCTAGTCGCCTCGGAAACGTGGGGCCTTCAGGTGACGGCGGTAGACGTGAACGCCCGGGCCCTGCGGCTGACCGCAATGAACGCCCCGCAAGCCCGGGTGATCCCCAGCAATGGGTTCAGATCGATACAAGACCACCAGTTCGACATCATCGCCAGCAATCCGCCATACCACACGGACTTTGGCGTCGCCAAATCGTTTATTGAAGGCGCGCATGCCCACCTGACGACAGAAGGTATGCTCTACCTGGTCGTGAAACGTGCCGACTGGTACATCCAGAAAGTCCGGAGCGTGTTTGGTGGATGCCGGATCGCAGAGCGGGACGGCTACACCGTGATTGCCGCCCAGAAACGCCCTGCAAAACCGAAAGCGGCGCCGGCGGCTCCTGCAACGACGAAGAAACACGCGAAGCGGGTCGCCAGTGCCCGTAAGAGACGCTGATCGACGGACAGAAAGACCCGCCGTGTCAGGCGGGTCTTCCACTATGTCCGCGGGGGCTGTAAGCCCATGAGCCGAATGTACAGGTAAATCTGCGCCCGGTGGTGGGTCTCATGCGCAAAGATGCGACGCACCGTTTCGTACATCTGACGGTCATCGGCGGATGCCGACTGTAGCAGCCGCTCGGTAGCCGCCCGTGACTCCGCCAGGTAAGCCAGCACCTGCTCGCGTCCGGCCCGGGGCGCCCGGCGCCTGGGCTCCCGCCCGGACAGGCGGTCTTCCGTTTCGGCGATGTGCCAGAGCCAGGACTTGACCGTATGAATCCCGCCCGGCGGCTTCCACTCCCAATGCTCTTCCGGCAGAGGCTGCACAGCGGACAGCGTGCCCGCCCGCAGTTGATGCCGGAATGGGAAAAGGTCAGCCAGCACGCGGCTATCCCCCCATCTGTGGTTTGGTCAAACCCAATACCTTTATGCGATACTGGAGTGTCTGGCGGGGCATGCCCAGCAATCGGGAAACCCGCGACAGATTCCAATCGCACTGCTCCAGAGCGGAGAGGAGCGCTTCCCGCTCCGCCCGGGCCAGTGAAACTCGCAGTTCGCGAGGGTTTACCGTTGCCGCCGGCACTGCAGTCGCCGGCGACTCCACCACTTCACCCAACCCGGCTGCAGCCCTCTGCAGGTGTGCCGGCAAGTCGCGCAGCACCAGCTTCTCTCGCCGCGCCATGTGCAGCGATGCCTGAACGGCGTGTTCCAACTCCCGCACGTTTCCCGGCCAGGCGTAGGCTGCGAAGAATCGTTCTACGGCCGCGTCAACGCCGGAGACACGGGCGCCCAGCGCCCCGCGATGCTTGCGCAGAAAGTGCTCCGTCAGCAGCGGAATGTCCGAACGCCGCTCCCGGAGGGGCGGCAGCTCCAGACAGACTACGTTGATGCGGTAGTAGAGGTCCTGCCGGAGATGCCGCTGATTCACAGCCTCCAGCGGGTCCTCGTTCGTAGAGGCGATCACTCGTACGTCGGCGCGCCGTTCCTTGACGTCCCCGACGCGGCGAAGGCGACCGTCCTGCAGCACGCGCAACAGCTTTGCCTGCAGGTTCAGATCCATTGAGTTGATTTCGTCGAGGTACAGCGTGCCGCCGTCGGCCAACTCAAACAGGCCGGGACGGTCCTCGGCGCCAGTGAAGCTGCCCCGCACGGTGCCGAAAAGGATGCTCTCAAGCAATCCCTCCGGCAGGGCGGCACAGTTCTGCATTACCAGCGGCCTGGCACTGCGGGGGCTCGCGTAATGAATCGCATGGACCAGCAGCTCCTTGCCGGTCCCCGTCTCCCCGTATACCAGCACAGGCGAATCGCCCCGGGCGGCCAGCAGGGCCTGCTCCTTCACGGCGACAAGGCTCACGTGGGCGCCGATCAGATCATCAAGCGTATAGCGCGCCTCACTGCGGGCCTCCGCCTGACCCTTGCGCTTGCCCAGCAGCTCCGCCCGCAGGTCGACAACCTGTTCCGAGAGCTCCCGCACGTGCGTGACATCCTTGGAGATCTCGACGGCCCCGACGAGCCGGCCCTGTTCATCCCGAATGGGCCACGTGGAGTTTACCGTCGTCACCCGTAGCCCCTTGTAGTTGGTAAAGGTCTGCTGCTGGTTTACGATCGGATCGCCCGTCTCCAGTACCTTCAGGATCGTGCTTGTATGTTCATTGAGCGAAGGGTATACCTCAAGCAGGTGCTTCCCCTTGACTTCGTGAGGTTCCAGGCCATCATTGAGCCCTGCCTGGGGGTTATACAGCACGGTAAAGCCCCGGCAGTCGACGACATGTATGCCTTCGTCCACGTTGAGCAACAGCGCTTGCACTAGCGGCTCGAGGCTGATAATACCAAGCCCCTCCTTCCGGCTATTCCGGCGACGGCAGGTTCCTTTTCTCAGCGGCAACCCGATCCAGCGTGGCCAGGATCTCCGGGATGGCTGCTTCCGCCGCTTCCCGGCCTGCTCGTACCATGTCTTCCACCCGCTCCAGCTCCATCACGCTGAAATCGTGCAGGGGAGGCTGAATCGTCACATCTGCTTCGCGCAGGGATTTCTCCACCTGCGGACGCTGCACCAGCGCCAGGCTCTGGAGCATGATGTGCAGCAGATTACGCAGGGGTTTTCCGGTCGGCCCCGGCCGGTTCAGTTCCACGCCTATGACCAGGTCGGCGCCCATTGACCGAACCACGGTTGACGGAACAGGATGGACCAGTCCGCCGTCGACCAGCGTGTGCGTTCCGACCCGGACCGGCAGGAAAATTCCCGGAAACGCACAACTGGCTCTCACAGCCGTGGAGACCCGCCCCGAGTTGAGCAGCACCTCGGTGCCCGTCAGCAGGTCGGTGGCCGTTGCCACGAAAGGAATCTTTAAGTCTCTAAACTGTACGTCTCCCATGTTCCCCAACACAAAACGTTCGAGCCCCTCGGCGTCAAGCAGCCCGTCCCGGCGCAGCTTCAGGCGGACGAGCGCCCGCCAGTTGAGCTGTTCACAAATACGCTCCAGCAGCCATGGATCCAGCCCGGCACAGAACATGGCGCCCACCAGGCTCCCGGCGGAAGTCCCTGCCACATAGTCAATGGGAATACGGTGCGCAACAAGGGCCTGGAGAACGCCAATGTGTGCGATGCCCCGGGCAAAGCCGCCTCCCAAAGCGAGGCCCATCTTCACCTGCGGTGCCACTCGGCTCCTCCTCCATCATGCCACTGCCAATATTGTACAGGCGGTAAAGACGCAATTCTACCACTTTCTGTGAAACCCGGTCAGATTGCAGACTATGCAAAAGGCGGAGGCCTTGTCGACCTCCGCCGTCATGATCTTTGTGATTCAGGGATTGATCGTAACCTGCCATACAGCCGGAGGCACAGGTACCTGTACAGGCAGGTTGCTCAACGTCAGTGTCAGCGCCCGTCCCGGGAGCACCGGTTCATACTCGGCGCTGACCAGCACCTCATCGTCCGTGCGCTCGATCGTGAGATGCCGGAACTTGATGGTCCCGTTCGGTCCCGAAAGTACCGCCTGATAGCGGTTTCTGCCGGCCTGAGAATCCAGAACGGCGCCCCGGAGGGCATACTGAATCCGAACCGCATTCGTCCCGAGAGCAGGAGCATACGCGTCGAGCCTGACACCGTCATGCTCCGTAGATGCCACAGGCTCGCCGGGCTCCGTCAGATTGAGAACCTCCACATCGGTGCCTGGGTACAGCAGATTCGTGGCGAGCCCACCCACTAAGGGAATGGATGCGATCTGCTGAGACAGGTCGGTTGATCGGCTTGCCACGACCAACAATACGAGGAAGACGGCTGCAACTGCACCGGCATAGGCCGGCCAGGATTGCCACCAGGCGCGCCGCCGCATCGGCCGAAGCGTCACTTCGATGCGGGTCAGAAGTTCGGGCGGACAGACCCCCTCATCAACCCAATCCTTCAGCCCCCGACTCAGTGCCTTACCTATGTCCCGCATGGCCGCGGCCTCCTCTGAGCATGCCTGGCATGTGGACAGGTGGTGCTCAACCTCGCGCTGCCGGTCTGGCGGGAGGTCCCCGTGAAGGTACGCTGTGAGGTCCAGCTGAAAGTCTTCACACTGCATTACACAGCGCCTCTCCTTTCGCCCTGGTCAGATTGCAGCATGCCCTTCAGTTGCTTGAGGGCGGTGTGCAGCCGGGACTTTACCGTGCCCAGGGGAATATCGAGGGCATTGGCGATGTCTTCAAGCTGCATATCGTTGAGAAACCGCAGGACGACTACAGCGCGGTACCGCTCATCCAACTGGCGGACGGCTTCCCACACTTCGCTGCCCAGCGGAATATCCACGTCAGGCGTAGCCCGCTCCTCGGCAAGGTCTTCCGGGCGTTCCACTGGAACCACCCGCATCCGCTTGCGCAGAATTTGCGTGCACGTGTTGACGAGGATGCGGCGGACCCAGGCCGGGAAGGCCGTGGCGCCGCCCTTGAGTTGGTCAAACGCACGGAAGGCACGGATGGTCGTCTCCTGAACGGCGTCGCCGGCGTCGGCTTCGTTGCCGAGAATGGCCCAGGCTGTACGATACAAGCGGCCCGCTTCCGGCTTAAAAAGAGCGAAGAAGCGATCCTCTGAGGTCACAGTCGGTACCCCCTTCTAGATGCAGCGCCGCACCCGCCGGTAGGAACGCTACACCACAATGAGCGCGTCTCGGATTAAAAAGGTTCATGTGAGAGTGCGAAAATGTGTCGCTTCACATCCACATACCTGGAGGGGTATGATGGCATGCCCGGGAAGTCGCCGAAGTATCCTATCGTGCGGAGTTGAACGGCATCCCGTTAGATTAGACGTAAATGAACGAGCCTGCCCTTCACAAGAAACGGGCAGGCTCGCACTTTTTCTACTACCGTTTCCCGAGCACGTAGCCCAAAGTGATGCCGATAATGCCCAGAATGCCGGCAATGGTCGGGGGGGCCGGGACGGGCAACTTTAGCTTGGCAAAGGCGAATCCGACAATGGCGCCCGACACGAGCGCAAACAGCCACTCTTTGTACTGGACCAAACTACATCCGCTCCGGGGCGCTTACGCCCATGAAAGTCAGTGCGTTGCGAATAACGATCCGGGCGGCATCACACAGAAGCAGGCGGGCCTGCGTCAGCGGCGCGTCGTCGGTCACCACGCGGCACCTGGTATAGAAACTGTGGAATACCGTGGCCAGCTCATTGACATATCGTGTCAGGCGGTGGGCCTCCCGGGCATCGGCCGCCCCGATGATCTCCTCGGGGAACTCGGCAAGCTTGCGCATGAGGTCGGTCTCGGACTCATCGGTCAGCAGGCTCAGGTCGGCCTCATCAGCTTCAGGAACTGCCCTGCCCGTCTCCTCAGCCTGCCGCAGGATGCTGCAAATCCGGGCATGCGCATACTGCACGTAGTAGACCGGGTTGTCGCTCGACTTCAGGTTGGCCAGATCGAGATCAAAGTCCATATGGGCGTCCAGGCCGCGCATCAGGAAGAAGTAGCGGGCGGCGTCCACCGAGACCTGCTCCAGCAGGTCTTCCATCAGCACAAAGTTACCCTTGCGCTTGGACATCCGGAACTCCTCGCCGTTCTTGAACAGGCGGACGATCTGCGTGAACAGAATCTCCAGCGACGCTTTTGAATGGCCGAGGCACTCCACCATGGCCTTCATGCGGCCCAGGTACCCGTGGTGGTCCTGGCCGAGCACATCGATGAGAATGTCGTTGCCACGGTCGTACTTGTCCATGTGATAGCAGGCATCCACCGCGAAGTAGGTCTTCTCGCCGTCCGACTTGACCAGGACCCGGTCCTTGTCGTCGCCATACTCGGTGGTGCGCATCCAAATGGCGCCGTCCGCCTCGTACGCCGTCCCTGAGGCCAAAAGCCGCTTCACCAGTTCGTCAGGCTTGCCGGCGTCACGCAGCGACCGCTCGCTAAACCAGCGGTTGAAGACGACCCCGTAGTTCCTGAGCACTTCTTCCTGCCCGCTGCGAAAATACTCGGGCGCCCAGCGCTCAAGGAAAGCGAGGCGCTCTTCCTCGGGCTTAGCCAGGAAATGGGGGTGGAGTGTGAGCAGTTCCCGGGCGGCATCAATGACGTAGTCACCGGGGTAGCAGCCTTCGGGAATCTGGATGGTGGCGCCCCTGAGCTCCTGCGCGCGGAGATCCACCGACTTGGCCAGCAGCTTGACCTGATTGCCCGAATCGTTGACATAGAACTCGGTCTTGCAGTCGTAACCGGCGGCATTGAGCAGCCGTCCCAGCGTGCTGCCGTAAGCACCTGACCGGGCCTGCACCAGCACCATAGGGCCGGTAGGGTTGGCACTGACGTACTCTAGCAGAATCCGCTTGCCCTGGCCGTGCTCGCTGGCGCCGAACTGGGCGCCCTCCGCCTTGATGGCGGGCAGCACTTGATGGACCCAGCCGGACTTCAGGCGGATATTGATAAAGCCCGGCCCGGCGATCTCTGCACCCAGGATCCAGGTGCCATCGGTCCGGAGATGCTTGAGTATGACCTCGGCGACCGCCCGGGGCGCCTTGCGCTCGGGCTTGGCCAGCACCATGGCAAGGTTGGTGGCATAGTCGCCGTGCGCCTTGTCCTTCGGGACCTCCAGCACAATCGTACCCGGGGCGGGCCCCACAAGCTCACCGGCCGCCACGGCGGACGTGATCGCGTCCGTCAGGACCTGCCGCAACTGAACTCTGATCTGTTCGATAACACGCACGCCTCTCAGCCTCCTCAATCTATCCGAACGCCAAAATAGCCTCGCGGATCAGCTTGGCGGCCAGTACCACAGTCCGGTCCGTCTGGTCCAGACCGGGCGCCACCTCGACGATATCAAAGCCGACCACATTACGGCCTTTGAAGGCCATGACCGCATCAATCAGTTCCCGGCTGGTGATGCCTCCGGGCTCGGGAGTGCCGGTGCCGGGTGCAAACGCCGGATCTACCACATCAATGTCGAGGGTGAAATAGAGCGGACGACTGCCGAATCCGTTGATGACCTGCTGGAGCGGGCGCAGCACCTCATGGGGGAAGAGATTGCACTGCTGGCTCGAGAACTGGTACTCTTCCGCCGTGCCGCTGCGAATGCCGAACTGATACAGGTTCTTGGCCGGCAGGAAATCCAGGCAGCGTCGCATGACCGCAGCGTGGGAGAGCGGATTGCCAAGGTAATCCTCGCGCAGGTCGGCATGGGCGTCAAAATGGACGAGCAGGAGGTCGTTCCCGTACTTTTCATATGCAGCCTTCACGCACGGCAGAGAGACCAGATGCTCACCGCCCAGCATGAAAGGAATCTTCCCGTCCCGGATGATTTTGCGGGCTACCTGCTCGGCCCGGTCCAGCGTCTCCTTGGCATCGCCGAAAACGACGGCGACGTCGCCCAAGTCGAAGAACTGCTTGTCCGCCAGGGTGGCGAAGCTGTGGAAGCTGAACTCTTCGATGCCGTAGCTGGCCTCACGGATGCGCCCCGGACCGAACCGGGTACCCGGACGGAATGACGTTGTAAAATCCTGCCCGATGCCGAAGAGCACCACCCGGCTGGAGTCGTACGCGTCAGAAGCGCCCATGAAATCGGACAGCCGTTCAATATGGGAGAAGCCGGCGAAGTTGAGGCCACCCATTACTTTGCCGCCTCCTCCGTAACTGCCTGGACAAACCGAGGCAATTGGAAAGCAGCGATATGCAAGTTCGGGGTGTAGTACTTCGTCTGCAGGTCCGCAAAGCGCGCATGCACATCGGCATCAAGCGGGTCGTGCACCTTAGAGCCCATCGTAAAGCTCCACAGGCCTGTCGGGTAAGTCGGCACCGCGCATGTGTACAGCCGGGTAATCGGGAACGACTTGCTGATGCCCCCGAAAGCCCGCTTGATTACGTGGGCATTTGTCCAGGGCGATTCCGTCTGGGCGACCATCACCCCATCGCCGGTCAGGCACCGATAGACATTGGCGTAAAACTCGGGGGTGAAAAGGCCCTCGCCGGGTCCCACTGGCTCACTCGAGTCGATGATAATGACGTCGTACTCCGCCTCGCGGTCCTTGACCCATTTGATGCCATCTTCGACATGTACATGGACCTTCGGGTTGCCAGTCAGCGCCACAGAGATGTTGGGGAAGAATTCCTTCGCGGTCTCAATGACGCGCCCGTCGATTTCCACCAAGTCGATATGTTCTACGCCGGGGTGTTTGGCCACCTCGCGCACCATGCCCCCGTCGCCGCCACCAATCACCAGGACCCGCTTCGGGTTCGGGTGGGTCAACAGCGGCACGTGGGCGCCCATTTCGTGATACACGAACTCGTCCACGTCGTTGGTCTGGAAGAACCCGTCCAGCGCCAGCAAGCGGCCCCACTGGGGCGTCTCGACAATGGTGAGCTCCTGAAACTGGGTCTGCTCATGGTGCAGGGTTCGGGTAACACGCACGGACAGACGCATGTTGTCCGTCTGCTGTTCAGTTAAGTAAAGCTCCAAGGTCATGGGGCTCCTTTCCACGGCAGGGCCTTCTAAGTACCGTCAAATTATAGCACAACGCCCGGCGCCGGGGCAAAACGTTCCTATGGAACCTCTTGACACACCTAACCCAGAAGGTGTAAGATGCGGAACAATAGCCCGAAAGCGATGACCGGGACAAAGTACCCTGAGTCACGTGGCCTTCAGAGAGCCGTCCACCGGTGGAAGGACGGCGACCACGCTCAGGCGAATGACACCCGGGAGCGGCGCCCAAAAGGGGGACACCCCAAGTAGGAGCGGACGGCACCCCACCGTTACCGGGGAGAGTGGCTGCTGTGGCTGGCAGCAACTAGGGTGGTACCGCGAGCGCAACCTCGTCCCTATCAAGGGCGGGGTTTTTTTGTGCCCAAAGGGGGGTGATCACATGGATGACGGCGATAACGACGATAACGATAACGATCCCCACAACAAGAACATCAATTTAGAGGAGGAGTTCCGTCATGTCTGCAATCATGTCGCAGATCCGTGTGCTCGCGTCCCAGCTAAATGCCCACGTTGGTGAAACCGTTACGCTGAAAGGCTGGACCCACAACCTGCGTCACATGGGAAGCCTCGCTTTCCTTATGCTTCGGGATCGGACAGGTCTCGTGCAGTGTGTTCTCGAGGGTGAACTGGCCAGCCTCCCCATCGACAACGAGGCAGTCATCGCAGTCACAGGGCGAGTCGTTCCGGCGCCCAAGGCTATTGGCGGGCTCGAAGTGAGCGCTTCGGCGGTGGAGGTCATCAGCGCCCCCACCATGGCCCTGCCGTTCGAGATCAATAAGAAGGAAGTCAAGACTGGCCTGGAAACCGTCCTGGACCACCGGGTACTGAGCCTGCGCAACCCGAGAATCCACGCCACCTTCACCATTCAGTCGGCCCTGGCCGGCGGCTTCCGGGAGTACCTTGCCTCCCAGGGCTTCACCCAGATCTTCACCCCGAAAATCGTGGCCACGGGTACCGAAGGCGGCTCCAATCTGTTCCCCATCGATTACTTTGAGCAGCGGGCCTACTTGGCCCAGTCTCCTCAGTTCTATAAGCAGATGATGGTGGGCGCCGGCTTCGAGCGTGTCTTCGAGATCGCCCCTGTCTATCGGGCTGAAGAGCACAACACCTCCCGCCACCTCAACGAATACCTCTCGCTCGACGTCGAGATGGGGTTCATCCAGTCAGAAGAGGACCTGATGGACCTGGAGACTGGGCTGCTCAGGCATATGTTTGGCAAGGTGGCCGCCGAGTGCTCTGCCGAGCTGCAGTTGCTGGGTGTAACTGTGCCGGAGATCACCGAGATCACGCGTATCCCCGTGGGCGAGGCACAGGCGATCATCCAACGGAAGTACGGAAAGATTTCGCCCAAGGGCGACCTCGACCCGGAAGGGGAGCGGCTGATTTCCCAGTATGTATCGGAGGGCGGCAAGCCCGCACTGGTTTTCATGACGCGCTATCCCCGTGAAATGCGCCCCATGTACGCCATGCCGGCACCGGAGAACCCGGCACTCACGGCTTCCTTCGACCTCCTATTCAACGGCCTGGAGATCACAACCGGCGGCCAGCGGATTCACAACGCGCAGATGCTGATCGACTCGATTGCGGGCCGCGGTCTTAAGCCGGAAAGCTTCGACACCTACCTGGAGGTCTTCCGTCTGGGCATGCCTCCCCATGGTGGATTCGCTATCGGCCTCGAGCGTCTGACGGCGAAGCTTCTGGGTCTGTCGAACGTTCGTGAGGCCACCGCCTTCCCCCGGGACCGGACTCGCCTGACTCCGTAAGGGTAAAGAGAAAGCCCAGCGCTCGGTGCGCTGGGCTGCTCTTTTTGGCGGAGAGGGTGGGATTCGAACCCACGGTAGGCTATTCACCTACAGCAGTTTTCGAGACTGCCACCTTCAACCACTCGGACACCTCTCCGTGTCGAAGCCGCTGTGGGCAGAAAGCATATTAGCGCCCCGTGGGCGCCTTCTGGAGCTGGTGGCCGGACTCGAACCGGCGACCTGCTGATTACGAATCAGCTGCTCTACCGGCTGAGCTACACCAGCGAGCGACATGGTGACCCCATGGGGATTCGAACCCCAGTTTGCGCCGTGAGAGGGCGCCGTCCTAGGCCTCTAGACGATGGGGCCGGAATGGTTGCGGAGGAAGGATTTGAACCTTCGACCTTCGGGTTATGAGCCCGACGAGCTACCGGACTGCTCCACTCCGCGGTGAGTCCGAAACTGGTGCGAGGGCCGGGATTCGAACCCGGGACCTCTCGGTTATCAGCCGAGTGCTCTAGCCGACTGAGCTACCCTCGCACATGGTGGCGGCTCCAATTGGAACCGCCCTCTTGGAGCTGATGACCGGGCTCGAACCGGTGACCTCGTCCTTACCAAGGACGTGCTCTACCTACTGAGCTACATCAGCAAGGGACTTGGTGCAGATGGGGAGACTCGAACTCCCACCAGGGGTGGTTACCTGACACGGTCCTGAGCCGTGCGCGTCTGCCAATTCCGCCACATCTGCATTTGAACACCGGGAAAGGGACTTTGGCGGAGGCGACGGGATTCGAACCCGCGGTCTCGGCCGTGACAGGGCCGCATGTTAGGCCTCTACACCACGCCTCCGCATGACAGGGGACAGAAAGCGAGGATCGGGAAGGATCATTCCCGATCCTCTCTGGTGCGCGGTAGTGGGATCGAACCACTGACCTCATGAACGTCAATCATGTGCTCTCCCAGCTGAGCTAACCGCGCATATTGGTGGAGCTAAGGGGAATCGAACCCCTGACCTCTTGAATGCCATTCAAGCGCTCTCCCAGCTGAGCTATAGCCCCGTTCGGGTCAGCCGGCAGGTGGGGCTGCCGGCTCTCTTGGAGCGGGTTACGAGATTTGAACTCGCGACCTACGCCTTGGCAAGGCGTCGCTCTACCGCTGAGCTAAACCCGCGAATGAAACTGGTGGGGAGAGGTGGATTCGAACCACCGAAAGCAGTGCTACCTGATTTACAGTCAGGCCCCTTTAGCCACTTGGGTATCTCCCCGTCATGGTGGCCCAGGCCAGAGTTGAACTGGCGACACGCGGATTTTCAGTCCGCTGCTCTACCAACTGAGCTACCGGGCCACGAGTAAGTATGCGGATTTCAAGGTGAAGTGTGGTAGCGGTGGCTGGATTTGAACCAGCGACACCACGGGTATGAACCGTGTGCTCTGACCAACTGAGCTACACCGCCGGGAAATGGAGCGGGTTACGAGATTTGAACTCGCGACCTACGCCTTGGCAAGGCGTCGCTCTACCGCTGAGCTAAACCCGCATGGGTGGCGCCCACTGTGGGCGCCTCTGGCTCCGGCAGTAGGATTCGAACCTACAACCCTCCGGTTAACAGCCGGATGCTCTACCGTTGAGCTATGCCGGAATCAAGTGGTTGGGGATCTAGGATTCGAACCTAGACTAGCTGATCCAGAGTCAGCCGGGCTACCGTTACCCCAATCCCCAGTATGGACCCCGGGGAGTGACCTCGGGGTAAAGAATAGTTTGGGCGGCGACCTACTCTCCCACGCTCGAAGCGTAGTACCATCGGCCCTGAGAGGCTTAACGGCCGTGTTCGGAATGGGAACGGGTGATCCCTCTCGGCATAGCCACCCTAAACTTGTATGAGGTTAGTACCCTCAAAACTCCACAGTGGTGAATGCTCCTCGGTGTTGACCACCGACGGAACTTTATCTTACTACATCTTTGCGTGGTTCGCAACCTGAAATGCTTACCAGCGAAGAATCGTAAGTGTGATCTGCATCAACAGTAGGGGTCAAGCCCTCGGCCGATTAGTACCGGTCCGCTCCACGACTTACGTCGCTTCCACTCCCGGCCTATCTACCAGCTAGTCTTGCTGGGGCCTTACTACCTTTTGGTATGGGAAGTCTCATCTTCAGGACGGCTTCGCACTTAGATGCTTTCAGCGCTGATCCGTTCCGGCCATGGCTACCCAGCGATA
>DASPIW010000034.1:0-111569 GCA_035628915.1 Symbiobacteriaceae bacterium
TTGCACTGCTCGCCGAATAAAGCAACGACCGGGGCGTAGTCCCCGGTTTTCCGTTTGGGTTCACTTATTGTAAGCAAGCACGTGCCCAGGTCGGTTCACTTAATGTGAGCCGGACTGGTTCAGACAATGTGAGCGCCCACAATTAAGGCCGCCTAACGAGCCTCCTGCAGCGCCAGCCGAAGAGGTGCCTGCCCCTGCAAGTAACTGTGCAGTGGCCATATTGCTCATCGCTTCGTTGCTGGACTGGATAACCAGCGCCATCGCTGTGCCCTCAGGGTTAAAGAAGATTGGATAGGCCTCTTTCAGTGAAGCTGGCACATCGTAGCCGTTGGCTTTCAACGAGTAGTACGCTGCCACACAGTAGTCGTAGTCCGTCTCGAGTCCTGCACGACATGCACCAGATACCACCGCAGCCGCCTCGTCGCTCTCAAAAATCGCCTCAGCATCTTCGCAGAGGTCACCGGAACAGCCCCCGCCACCGGCTGCATCTGCTGCGTGTCCTGTCGGGTCCACATAGTTAACAGGATTGTTTCCCACGTAGACGTACAGATTTTGGGTCCACGGCTGCCACGGACTGCCTTTCCAGGAGTCCTGCGTGATGAACCGCCCGTCTGACGGCGAGTAGTACCGAGCCCCGAGGTGATATAGCGACGCTGCACTATCGTACAGAGCACCGGTGAACTTCCAATCGTTCTTTATCGCCTCGGTGGAAGCTGTCACCTTTCCAAACTCATCGTACTCGTATGAATTGGTAAAGGCAAAGTCCTTGTCCGCCATTTTGCGAACGCTTCCCAAATGGTCCTTCAGGTAGACAAACGACCCATCTTTGGGCTTAGTGACGCTGAGTAATTCTCCTCCGACACCGCGGGTTAGCAATGACACCAGGCTGCCTGTACCATCACGCTCGGCAACAACCTGACCGGCGGCGTACTGGTAGTAAACCATTTGAGCCAGGTCACTGTTGATGCGATCCAAGACCTTCCGGTAGTATCGCTTTCCATCGGGGTCGTAGCCATATGACGTCACCGATGTGCCGCTGGTCACCTTGATGACCCGGTCGAAACTGTCGTACTCGTAACGCGCACTCTGGTTCGTGTTGGAATCGGGATCGTAGCCGTCCACGAGAATCAGGCGGCCAGCCTCATCGTAGATGTACTTCTGTGCGAGGGATGATCCGCGCTTTACGGATGTAACCCGATTCGCCGCATCGTACGTGTACGTTTCCGTGACGGATGACGACGATGAGTTCGGTGGCGAGGTGTATACACTTGTGCGGTTTCCAACAGCATCATACGTGTATTGCTTTATCTGGGTCCAGGAATTTCCGAGAGTCCCTCGCTCGGACTTGACCAACCGGTTCAAGACGTCGTATTGGTAAGTGGTTTGGACGGGAGTGCCACTGTTCAGCTTCTCAGCCTGAGATGACACATTTCCCGCGGCGTCGTAGGTGTAACTGATTTCCCACGAGCTCGATTTGGACGGCATAGAATACTGAAGTTTGGTCAGCCGATTGGTAGACTGATCAAACGTGTTCAGCAGCTGGATGCCATAGGGAAGGTCGACCCTCAACCTTTGGCCATTGGGCGTGTAAGTATACGAGGTTCTTAGCCGACTGGGATCGACCACCTGCGTGAGCCGATTGGCCCGATCGTAGGTGTACTCCCAAGTCGCTTCGTTCAGCGCAATGAGAACCATGTTCCCGTTGGGATCATATGCGTACCTTGTGGAGGACCCGGGGGATTGGTCAACCTCTACAATCCGTCCCGCAGCGTCATACCTATACCAAGTCGTAACGCCGCTGGTCTGCGCCTTCGTCTTTCGACCGGCCCTGTCATACTCATAGATAATCGAATCACAGTCACAGCTACATACTTGCTCCGGTCCGACGGCCAGGAGATTTCCGCGGATGTCATAGGTGTACAAGCGAACAGACCCATTGCCGTCGATCTCCCGGATCAACTGCCCCGCGGCGTCATAGACGTAACGATGCACATTGTTCATCGGGTCCGTTTCCGAAACTAGTTGGTTAACCTCGTTGTAGGCGTAGACGCTTGCATGGCCGCTCAAGTCGGTCGTTCTGACTCGATTGCCTGCCTTGTCATAAACGTACGTGGTGGCCTTTGACAGCTTCACAGGCGGTGTCGAGGTGTCATACAGCAACCCGCCGCTGGCGTTCAGGTTTAGTGGGTCGTACACAGTAACAAGCCGGTTCAGGTTGTCGTATTCGTAGCGCGTCCAGTTCCCGTTGCCATCACGGCTCAGTACCTGGTTTCCAACGGCATCATACTGGAACTCATACCTGGCTGACGGTGCGTTCTGGCGGATTTGCCGGTTCAAAGCATCGTACTCCGCCGTCACGGTATACCCGCTGGGTAGGGTCATCGTCGTCGCGTTACCCACCGGGTCATATCCGGTACGCGTCGTGTTGCCTTCCCCGTCCGTGACAGCCACCGGACGACCAAGTGCGTCGTACTGGGTCGCCGTCCGGTTTCCCCGGGCATCGGTGACCCCGATTCGATTCCCGGCGTCGTCATAGTCCATTTGGACAACGCCGCCCAACGGATCAGTCTGCCTGATCAACCTGCCCAGGCTGTCGTAGGCATAGTGCACCTCGGCACCCATCGGATCGGCGATGCTGACGGGTAACCCGCTGGCATCATATCGGGTCACGGTCACACTCTGATCAGGCAGAGTGGTGCTAACGAGTCGGCCTACCAGGTCGTATGCGTAATAGGTGGTCCGCGGTGTGGAGCCTGCATCCCCGGACGGTTCAGTCTTTCCGATCAGGTTGCCGGCTTCGTCATACCCCAAGGTTGTGATGCGCGTCCGGAGCGCTGGAGGTGTGGCCGGGTCGTACGGGCCGGTTACGCGGCTGAGCCAGCCGCGACTGTCATATTCATATGCCGTCTCAAAGCCCCGCGGGTCTGTTAACTTGATCCGTAACCCGTGCGCATCGTAGGCATATTGAACAACCTGGGCGTCGGCTGTGCCGGACGCCGATACTGCCTGTGTAACGTTCGGGCGCCACGTCGCCCCGACCAGTTCGTAATCGATGGTCTGCACCCGACTAAGTTGGTCGGTTACCTTGGTTGGCAGGTGCAGCACTGGATGATATTCATAGGAGACCCTCTGGCCAAGCGCGTCCAGGACGAAACCGGGGTTCCCCCACTGATCGTACGCGCCGTATTGGGTCCTACGGTTGAGCGGGTCGACGACGGCAGTCAGGTTGCCTGACTCGTCGTACTCCAAGAAAGTGTGTCCTCCC
Organism: Symbiobacteriaceae bacterium; assembly: GCA_035628915.1. Lineage (GTDB taxonomy): Bacteria > Bacillota > Sulfobacillia > Symbiobacteriales > Symbiobacteriaceae > JARBUG01. Next base: position 3,266 of record DASPIW010000034.1, read on the forward strand.
AGTGCATTGATCGTTTCTACCAGCCGACCGTTGCCACCTACAACAAAGGTTGTCGCCTGCCCGAGCGGATTCGTCACCGTGGTTCGACCCGCGTTATATACGAAGGTGGTCTTAGGACCCAGGCTCCCTGGGCCACCCTCTTCTTCGACATAGGCCGTGACGCGTTCGCCGCTGTACTGTAGTGAAGCGGATCGTGCGGCAGGATCGATCACGCGGACCATCTTTCCGGTGCCATCATACTGGTAGGTCCAAACCTCGGTCATCGGGGTGGTCACCCGCTCAAGCTGCCCGCTGCCGCCGTAGCTGAAGCGGTATATCCGTCCCTCCGACCGCTGGCCGGGCAGACTCCCATAGGCGCCGTCCTTGACAGTGTCGAGACGTCCACCTGTGTAGGTCAGCGTCCAGCGGTTCCCGACTGAAGGGTGGATATCTATTACCCTTCCACTTACATCCAGCGAATACGAGATTTGGTTTCCATTGGGATCGACAGTCGAGACAAGTCGCCCGCTGCCCGGAGTGCCATCAAGGGGATTAAACACATTGCGGGTGCCGTCTTTGCGGGTGATCTCCCATCCTGCCGCTGTTTTACGCAAAGAAACAAAGGTCTGTGGCTCGGCCGTGTAAGAGCCGCTCTGGTCGAGGAATTTAACTTGGCTCCCGTCCCCGTCAGTCCAGATGATGTCCTCCCCAGACGCGGCCAGAGTCTGATCGAAATTCAGGCGCCATCCCGGGCCGACACCGCGGTCTTCGGTTACATTGCTGTTGTAGGTACGGCGCAGCACCACCGCCAGCGGGCCCTCTGGAATCAGGGCGTCCGTGACTGGAAGCACAAACGCTCCGGTCTCCAACTGGACGTACCCGGTCGCTCCACCCCAAGGCAGTCCAGCGTACGGATATCGACCGTCGAGGCCGGTTCGGTTCGCGACTGGAAGTGCCTGCACTTCGTTGGATGCCGGCGTCTCCACGCCCCCGGCGCCAATCCCGACCACGCGGTAGGAGTAACTGACACCATTCACGGCTGTCGCATCCGCAAACGTCGTCTGCGTGCCAGGCACAGGCATGCCAGGGAGAGCGGCGTAGTTCGCCGCGCCCGCCGCTCGCCGCTCTACCCGATAGCCGTTTGTAGCCACTACGGTTCCGGTCCACGTCAAATCGACACGGTTGGAAGCGGGCCGTGCGGCAAGGAACCAGGGGCGTCCGCCCGGTAAGACCTCAATCGCGTCTAGTGCGATGGTCGCGGCAGACGCACTTGGGTTCTTCGTGCCGGTATACCGGATTTCCACTGTGTGCGTAGCAGCCGCCGTAAGCGGCTCCCGCCGAAACAACTCCTGCTTTGCCTGGGGCGTAGCGCTAAACTGGTCAACTCCGGCAGCGGCCAGGATGCCATCAAGATAGACATCCATCTTTCCGTAGCCCGGACCCTTTGGGCCCAGGAGTCGAATTGCCCCGGTGTCGCCCGAAAAACGCAGGGCCACGCTAGCGCCAGCTGTCGATGCAGTGTGCAGCGTGCCCATGAAGCTGGCAGCATCGGTCGGTTTCTGCCAAGTGCCTATGTAAGCAAGCTCCGAATTCGTGTCGTCATATTGGCCTATGCCCCCGGCCATTCGGACCTCTGCACTGGGGGCGGTCATCCGATTGTCATCGTGCAGTGCGGTGACCACGTAGTAGCCGTCCGGCAGCGGTTGGGGATCAGTCCAGGTGGTCGAAACGACCGGGAGCAGCGTGAGGCGCTGGTAGGGTCCGCCTGCGAACGCGCTTCGGTACACGTGGTAGCCCTGAGCCCCGACCGTGGACAACCACTGAACCGTGACCCCGCTGTTTACCGACTTCGCCGATACACCCTGCGGTGCCGGTGCGATCATTGAGACGTCGAACGCGTCGACGGAAGGCGTCCCCGTCGCCCGCTCTACCCGAATGGTGTGGTATCCCGCCGGTAAGCCCGCAGCGGAGAAAATCGTCTGCTGGCGCAGTATGCTGGTCGTCGTAAGGCTGTAGGTCGTGCCCTGTTGGACGCCATCCAAGTACACGCGGACGGTGCCGGCAGACGAACTCGTCCTTGCGATGTAGGCTACGCTGGTACCAAGGAACGTGAAGTCCGCGCGACCGTTCGTACCGGAGGTCTGCATGTATTGCCCACCGCTGGATGATGCGTCGGCAAGCGTGGTCCAGGTGGCTATGCTGGTCACGGCCCCGGACTCCTCGAACCGCTTAACCGGCACGGTAACTTGCACTGACCCAGCCGTCAGCCCTACCGCTCCGGTGACGGCATCCACCGGCCGGATGGTATACGTATAGGTAGCGCCGGGCTCGACGCTGGTGTCCACGAAGGATGCGTTGGTCGACTGCGTGGTGAGAGCCACGGGAGGGCCTCCAGAAGTTAGGGCCCTGTAGACATGGTACCCTCCGGTCCCACCCCAACTCAGCGTCACGGTTCCATCTGTGTTGAGCAGTGAGGTGAGCGTGGGTGTTGGCGGCTTCATCATGAAGCCCAACCGAATGTGGTCCGTGTTCTTCGAGCCGGTGGACGAACCGAACTGCACGGTCGTGTGGTTAGTATAGCTGATAATGTCGGCTGGCTGTGAAAGGCTCCCTACCAGTCGGACTGGTTCTGAAGTGGAGGGGGCAGGCATGCTAAATGCCGAACCGTACTCGATTTGAAAACCACCAGGTCCGTAGCCAGTCCAATCGACGATGACCGTTGTGACGCTGCTGCTAATATTGCTCAGGGCTGATGCACCGAAGACTTGCTTCGCCGCGGAAAGGAGGTCAAAGTCAAACTCCTGCACGCTGCTCGACGAGTAGTAAATCCCATCTCGCTGAGGCGCGATTTCACTGGTGATCCAGATGACAGGGTTGGGATCCGCAACCGCACTAGCCTCGTTGCTTGCGACCGCTCCTGTAACGTCGGGCGCCGTCACCCGGTAGTAGTACGTTTGTCCCGAGGTAATCCCGGTAGCGGCAGAGTCGACGAACGAGGGTGCCCCCCACCCCTCTGCAATGACGTTGCTATCGGTGGGGGCAAACCCGGCAGTCGTTCCCCGGTGGACCCGGTACCGAAGCGAGCCGGGCTGCCAGGCTAGGAGAATTTGACCGCTCCCCCCGGAGGCTGCGCTCAGGCGCTGGGGAGACTGGTGCTGGAAGGTAACCGTCAGTGCGGCATAGTCTGTACTCACTCGTGCCTCTGTGACACCGTCGGACGGGAACCGCGGCTGAACCAGCAGTTGCAGATGCCCCGAGGCATCTATGTGCTGCGCCGCTTGGAGGGCTGACATGACCAGCGCTCCATCCGGGCCGGTCAGATTCTGCGTCAGGTCATACTTGTTGCTCGCGTAGTTCCACGCATATAGCGCCGCTTCATAGCTCCTCAGAGTGCCATTCATACCCTGTGCGGAGCCCGACCAGTTGAAAGTGGCACCGGAAAGGAGGGGTCCCAAATCCGGGGCCTCTAGTGCGGACAGCCCCATGGCCCGGCGCTCCTGGTTGACTAGGCCCAGCAGGTCGAAATCGAAAAGCTGGCCGCGTACCATGTTCGGGATACTCTTGACCGAAGCGAGTGATTTTCCATCTCCCCTTGCGGTCAGTTCCCCGCTCACCGGCGTAGACCGTCGCCATTGATCATGGATTGGGGCCTCAAGTTTCACCGGGTAATAGTCGGCTTCACGAACCGCGGCGAACTGCCGCGTCACGGCCAACGGATTGTCACCCACAGTCATGGTGATGGTTGGCTGTGGAGTTGCTGCAGCTGAAGTTATGGGACCCCAGCCTACGGTCGCCCCACTTACGGCGTCACGCACTTCCACACGGTAGAAACATGCCTCCGGGCAACTGCCAACCGGGGGAACGTCGAGGACTGTCCTGCCAGACGTCGGGGTAATCTCCGTGGGGGCCAGAAAGTCCTTGGTCGCCGCTCGCCACAAACGGTACGTGTATCCGGCCTCGCCACCTGGCTCGAAGCCTACCAGCACCTTGCCGCTGCCCATACTCACCGCTCCGGCGGCTGGTGCCGCAAGACTGGTCACGAAGGAAGTAGATCGGGTTGTCTCATTGCCGGCCAGATCGAAAACGCGGACTTCGGCGGTATGTGTTCCCTGGGTCAGGCCTTGAATGTTGGACACTGCCACCTGATTCGACGTGGGCGGTCGCTCCGAAAAACCAACCAACCGATCGTCGACGGAGAATTCGATTCGGTCAACGTCCGTCGGATTAGACAGCGTCGCTTGCAGGGTCACCGCACTCTGGTTGACCTGAGCGGTGAAGGCAGCGATGGAGGGCGGTGTGAGATCCTCCTCTACTTCCACCACCAGATGAGGCGCCAAGGTCACATCGAGAGCATCACTGCTGGTAATCGTAGCCGAACCACCGGCGACCGCCACACCGAAATTGGGGCGCCGACCTTGTAGCCAATCATCCACAAGTGCGGTAATGTTCATGTCTACCCAGGATCGGGCTCCAAACGCCACCGTGGCAATGGAAGCGCCTACCGCATAATAGGCATCGTTCCACGGGAACCGACCGTTTGCTGTCCGCTCCTCCCAGGCTTGCATGACCGGCTGCGCCTTCAGGGTCCCTGAGTATGTACTCGATTGGAAGAGCATCAGACTCGCCGACGTTAAAGTTGCACCTTTGGGTAGTTCATCCAGGTTGAATTTGAGCAGGGCAAATTTTCCTGAAGTGACTGTTTCTTGGTAGCCGTCGCAAGTCCTGTACGATAACGTCGGGAGTTTACTCGCTATCATCTCTGCGATGGAAGGATAGGAATCGTTTCGGCTGGTTCCGCACGGGTCGATGTTATAGTCGATGCCCGTATCCATCGCTTCCGCCGCATCCGGCGCGATGATGACCGTCGGATCGATCTCCACCGGCCATACGCGGTCAGGGGCACCCAGCCATTCGGGGTCTACCTGAATGGTAAGTACCTTGCCGCCACCCTGATCATTAATCATCTGGGATGCCGCCGGTGGAGACGCTCCGGCGGCGTCTCTGACTGCTGGTGCAGGAATGTACCAGGCTACGGTGCCCGATTCATCTTTCGCCTCAATGCTTCCATCCGGCTGAAGGGTCAAGTCAACGTTTTCTGTCTGGATCGGGAACTTGAACACACTGCGCCCAGTCGGGCGGTTAAGGATGATCGTCTCCTTAAGGGAGATGCTGCCCAACTCATAGCGGTACTCCACGTCTTCATTTCCGCGCTTGTAGCGCACAGAGCTGCCAGCGCTCTCACTGCGGTAGGCGCCGGCACCCAAAGAGGCGTCCAGGCCAAAGCGGATCGCCGTGTTCTGGTAACGAAACTCGACTTCATTGCCTGCCGCCGAGTCAGTGAACCTGGCCTGGTACGGCACCGCATCGGACTCTATCGCAAACGGGCCGCCATGACCGGCCCCCTTCAACCCTGGCTTGATGGGCTGCCATCGGCCCTGATGGTCCTTATAGTGAACGGGCTTGGCGAAAACTTCGTACCGAAGCCCCTTTTCAGTCTTGGTCACGCGCGTGGTGGCCGTGCGGCGGTCGGCGAGTTCAGTCCCGATGCCTTTGGCCATGTCCTGCGCTCCAGCCGCGTATGCCCGAGGAAGCGGGACCATGTTCGCCAAGATTGCCGCGATTAAAACGACTACAACCGTCCCAAACGTCCTACGCACGGGATCTCCTCCAGTTTCTAGAAAGTGTGGTGATGCCCTGGCAGTTCGGTGCGTGATGGCTATATTTCGATGGTATTACTTTCAGGTTAGTTCAGTCCATCTGAATTACCCTACATTTCTCGACAAACGCCAACATCGTTGGTATTGTCGGATACCTAGTTCACTTAATCTTTCTTCACTTGATCCGATCAAGCATGATTTCACCCTTGAGGTAGGATCCGAATATCTGGAATCGCACTCTGGAAACATCACCCAATATAGGGTATAATGACCTCATGGGGTGATGGTGATGGCACAGGCTGAACTCCGAACTGGGCTGCTGCAGCAGCTTCGCTCTGGGGCGGCTGATTCTGTCGTTGACGCTGCAAAGCGCCTGCTGGAGTTGGGGGAGTTGGGCTCCCCGGCGGGCACTTTTTCCCTAATGGGCGGAAAGGCCGCTATCGGGGTTGGCCGCCTCGCCGATGCCGTCGTCCTCTTGTACCACGGTCTACGTGTGGCAGAGCCCAACACGAAGGTGTGGGCCGAGCTTCTGGTCAATCGAGCGATTGCCTGCGCCCACCACGGGTTTTACCTGGATGCCATCTGCGCTGGGGAGCAGTTCTTGGCTCTCACCGATTCCCTGCCCGCGGATACCGCTACGTTCATCCCATATGCCCATCACGCTGTCGCCTTCGCCCAAGACCGCCGCAAGGAATATCTGAGAGCAGTTGCACACTACCGCCGGGCTGCAGAACTGCACGCGGACCCAGTCCAGCGCGCCATCACGACCAGCGATCTGGCGTATGCGCTGATCCTGGCCGGCCAGACTGACGACGCTGACGCGATTCTGAGCCGCGCAGAAGCTTGCGAAGATAGGTTCGCCACGTTTGTGCTGGCCTGCACGACTACGCTATTGCGCTATCACCAAGGGCACTTCAGCGATGCGTTCGGTGCTTCGCAACGAGCGGAGTCGCTGGCTTGTGGAAACGAGAAACTCTGGGCTAACCCGCTGGCCGAGTTATGGTACTGGCAATCACGGATCGTGTGGGAAATGGGAGACCGACGTAGTTCGGCCGCCCTGGCTCTGCGCGCCTCTGTAAAGGCCAGCGAACTCTGGAACCTGGGACTACGGGACAAGGCCGATGAGTGGCTTGCTGAGCTATTGGATAAGGGGGGAATCCGTTGATGCGTAAAGCCGTTCTGTTCCTGACGTTTTTGGTGTTCATTTGCGCGATCGCTACGACCGCCAGCGCCGCCTTCGGAGGGCCGGGCCCGACACCTAGCGCAACCGTCACATCGTTCCGAATCACGAAGTAGCGCCCCCGTCGCCGGCTGCGGCAACGCAGCTGGCTCACGCGAGGGCGCCACTAATGGCCAGGATTTTCGCTCCCAGCGCAAAATACCAACCCATACACACGGAGGCGCCCTCGGGTCACGTACCCGAGGGCGCCTTCTTTTCATGCCTGGCCAGCCAGAGCTTGATCATCATTTCGAGGTCCGCTGGATCAACTCCATTGTCCATGGCCATCTGCACGATCCGTTGAAGTTCCGGCGACCTGTCTACGGCCACTCCGGGTCGAGGTACTAGCCAGTCGATGGGCGCCCCGGTGACGGCCTGCATTTGCCTGGCCACGCTCTCAGTGATCTGCACCCTATCGGCGACGAAGTCGGCCAGCACGTCGACGCTCGTACCAAGGGTCTCGGCGACGGCAACTACCGTGAACTCCTCACCCCAGCGCAGCTGCAACTCGTCCAGGATAAGGCGCAAACGCTCTCCAGTCGAGGTTGGGACGCCGTCCCCAAGCCGCCGCACGAATGCATCGATGTACTCCTGCGGCGTCTCGACCAGCAGGTACTCGGGGAGCACCCCGTAGTAGCCGGCAGCCTTCTCCAAGGTCGTCCGGAGATGGTCCACGTTGCGCCCCTTCTCGTCACGCTCCAGCAAAGAGAGGTAAGGCCGCGATATGCCGATGGCCGGAGCCGCCACCTGCTGCTCCACCCCCCGCTGCTGGCGCAAGCGCCGCAGGCGTTGTCCCCTGGTCAAGGGCAAGGCGATTCACCCCCCGGTTTCGCCCATAGGTTATACTCCATATCCTGGTAGGCGAGGCGATGTTTCCCTGGTAACATGAGGTCAATCTCATGTTGCCGCGGAAACACGAAGAGAGCACCGACTGGTTGTGTTTTCCATTGTACAGGCTCCGGACGCCGTACGCAATATTCGGAGGAAAACGGTCATGCAGATAGATGAGGCAGTCAATCAACTACTCTCACCTTACTTGAGTCGTGTTCAGGTTCGAGCGGGGAACGGCCTGACGAAGAGCATGAACGCCTCCCTGCGGTCCTACCCCGAGATTCCACGGATAATCAGGCGCACCGTCACCCTTCTGGTCTCGGTCGAGATCCTGTTTGGCTAGAGCGAGAATGTAGCGATCAGGTGGTCTGACCTCTACCACCTCCTCATTGACACACACGAGGACTGGCACCGGGATCTGCCACACAGTCACCGGGCGAGGACCTTCATCAGGCGACCAGTCCTGCCGCTCCATCAGTTCACAGCCGCCTGGACCATTGCCCGCAGGATTCGGCTCTTCGAAGGGCGCGGCGCCCTCAGGCTGCACAGTGACGTGCTGGCGACCTTGCGAAGTTGGTCTGACCACACACAACAGAAAGGAGCTGCAGACGGATGAGTCAAGAGTCCCTGATCGCCTACGTAGACCGGGGCTTCGGGTTCCTCAAGGCCGGTGGCACCACCGGAACCGAGCCACTGATGACTCAGAGCCTCATCTCACCAGGCGCCACACTTCCCGGCCTATGCCCCGAACAGCTGACTATGGTCTACCAGGGCATCACCTACCTGGTGGGCACGACGGTGGCCAAGCAAAGCGGAATCGCCAGCTTCGCCGATCTCGCCGACGCCGCCCCGGTCAGCGAGGAAAGCCGTCTCCTCTACCTCGCTTCCCTAGCGCACGTGGCCGGCCGATCAGGCACCTTCCGGTTCCGGGTCGTCGCAGGGCTCCCGGTCGACACTTGGGAGAGGCGTAAGGACGAGCTGAAGCAGATGCTCCTCGGCGTCGATCAGGAGCATGTCCGGCTGCGCACCGACCGGCGTGAGATCGACGTGACCATCACTGTTGAAGACGCCTTGGTGATGCCCCAGCCGTTGGGCTCGGCACTCGACTTCCTCCTGGACGAGCACGGTACGCTAGATCACACAATCGAGTTCCCTTTTGAGCTGAGCGGTCAGCGGCACTGGGCCGCTTCCCTGGTGGCGACCTGGCGCTGGTGCGTCCTGGACATCGGGTTCAACACGCTCAACACCTACGCCCTGGACGACATGGAGCCGCTCCGCCGCTTTAGCATTTCGCCCAAGCTCGGCATGGCCTACGCCTATCAACTGATTGGCCGTGCCGCAGGAGGACGGAGCGAAATCGAGGTGCAGGAAGTGCTTCGCCAGGATCGCTTGCTCGGCCATGATGCCGCCTTCGCAGAGCTTGGGCGCCAGATCACCCGGCTGATCCGCTCCTGGAACAGCCCACACTTCGCCTTCTACCTCATCACCGGCGGCGGGGCGATGGCCCTTTCACAATACATCCTCCCCGACGAGGAGAACAAGCTCGTGGCCCCGGCCCCGCAACACGCCAACGGTCGTGGTTACCTGAAAGCAGGGATGCAACGATGGGGCGCCGCCGTAACGGTATGAGGGGCTGCACGGGCATCCCGATTGAGCCGGGCCGGCCCGCCAGGTGGGCGATTCCGGAGCCGGAACCGGGGCACGGGGCTGCCGCCCCCCGTCCCCCGCCGGTCACCCCTTCACGGTTCGCAAGATAAAAAAGTATGAGCATTCGCCCCGGGCCTTGGGGTGCGCAGTGTGGACATTATTACCCCTACCCGGGAGCAGTATGATCATCGGCCCAACCCCCTTGTCGCCGTAGGAGGGATCAGTATTACCCGCCTCATCCGACAGACCGTCTGCCTGTCTGCGGCCGACATGCACGAGCTCAGGCGTCTTGCGGCAGCAAAGGGAGGCAGAGCCCGCGGGTACACAATTAGCAGCGAAGTGGCGGCGGCCATCAAGGACTACATCAAGAAGCAAGACGCACAACACGAAGAGGCAAACATGACGCCTGTTTGGGAGCAGCTCCTCAACGAGAAGTTCGCCCAATTGGAAGCCTGGCTCCGCCCCGGTGTCTGGGGCGGCGGCACATACAGCGCCACGGCAGCCCTGCTGCTCCTGGAGCTGATGTGCGGCAAGCAGCTCGATCCCGCCCAGGCCAAGGATCACTTCGAGTTGATTCGGGGCCGGGCCTGGAAGATCATCCGGCGGGAACTCCCCGGCGACGGCAGCTAACCCATGGTCGTCCTGAAGATCAACTACACCAAGCATCTGCCCCAGGCCGCCAAGTCCGTCCGCTACCATGCGTTCCGATCCCGAGAAGAGCCCAACCACAAGCTGGGCGCCTTCGACCGCCGCTCCGATCACGCCGACGTTCGCTCCTTCATCGCCTCCCTGGACGACCCGTTGACCCGCGGCCGCAAGCTGCGCAACGGCAACCTCTATCAGCCCGCCAAGATGCACCGGCTCATGTTCTCCATGAGACGCAAGGACTTCGAGGCCTGCGGATTCACGAGCTGGAAGCCGGTCATCCGGGAGGCGCTGGAGAGCCTCGAGAAGCAGCACGGCATCAAGCTGGAATGGATCGCAGCAGAGCACTTGACCGAGTCCAACCCGCACGTGCACATCGACGTCAAGAGCGTCTACACCGCACCCGACGGCACCCGACATCGGCTGCGCATCACCAACCCGATGCGGATCGAACTTAAAGCGGCCGTCGAGAAGATCATCCTGCGAGAGCGCCGGGAGCGGGACGAAGAACGCCGCCAGCAGCGGGAGTTCAACGGCGCCCTCCGTGACCTGACCTCCACCCTGCTCAGAGGGCTCCGAGACGCAGCACGGGCCGATGAGCGAGAAGCGGACGGACTCCCTGGCGGACCCCCGAAACGGCGCCCCAGCAAGGATCGGGACGACGACGACCGGGGCCGCTGAGCCCCAGAAAGGTGAAGATGAAACGCATCTACCTGATCATCGGCGCCGGCCTCGCCTTCGCAGACTTCATCACCTTGCCGTGGGCTATGTGGAGCGGCCCCGGCCCATATCGTCCGTGGTATCTGGTTACGCAAAAGGAGCTCACAGGCGAGTGGTTCGTCCTCAATCTCGCCGCGGTTATCGCAGTGCTAACCTGGTACTCCAAACGCAATACCAACCCCAAGGCGCCGGAAGATGCCAGCCACTACGGCAGCCACGGCAGCACACGCTTCGCCCATCCCCACGAGCTGCGGTCCTACCTCAAACGAGAAGGCCCGGGCCTCATCCTGGGCAGAGCAAAAGACGGCCTCCTCACCCTGCCACCAGACCCGACGCTGCCCTACAACCAGAACGTGACCATCCTGGGCTCGTCGGGGTCCCGGAAGACCCGCTCCTTCGTACAGCCCAACCTGCTGCAGGAGGCGCTCCACGGGCAGGCGTCCCTCGTCTGCATGGACCCCAAGTCCGAAAACTACAAGCGCAGCGCGCACCTGCTGAAGCGGGCGGGGTACGAGGTCCGGCTGCTCAACTTCCTCGACATGGCCCACTCCGACCGCTGGAACCCGCTCGACGCCGTTCAGACCACCACCGACGCCGCAGATCTCGCTGTCAACATCGTCGCCAACACCGTCAACCCCAATCGCCCGGCCGGCGGCGACCCTTTCTGGGACCAGGCCGAACAGAGCTTCATCACCGCCTTGATCCTCTACGTGAAGCAGCACAGGCCAAAGGAAGAGCAGCACATGGCCTCGGTCCTGGAGTTGGGCTCCGAACTCCATCCGAAGAACCTCGACTACCTCTTCCTCCGCCTCGACCAGAACGCACCCGCGCGCCGCTTCTACCGCACGTTCCTGCGGGCCGACGAGAAGGTCCGGGCCGGTGTGGTAGCTGGCATCGGCAGCCGGCTGCAGCTCTGGAACATCCCCGAAGTGATCAGTCTGACGGCGGCCAGCGACTTCAGCCTGGCAGACCTCGGCACGAAGAAGATCGCCCTGTTCCTTGTGGTGCCCGACTCGAAGGCAACCTACGCCCCCATCCTCGCCCTCTTCTGGCAGCAGACGTTCCAGCAGCTCTACGACGTGGCGGACAAACACGGCGGCGCCCTACCGAACCCCGTACGGTGTGTGATGGACGAGATTGCCAACTGCGGCTACATCCCCGATTACGCACTCAAGAAAAGCACCATGCGCAGCCGCCGCATCAGCACCGAAGAGATCTGGCAGAGCCTCGGCCAGATGAAGAACCGCTACCCGCAGTCCTGGTCTGAGCTGCTGGCAAACAGCGACCACCTGCTGATCCTCGGCGTCAACGATCTCGACACCGCACAGTACGTCTCGCAGCTCACGGGCACCACCACCCTCAGCATCGTCGGGACAGGCGCCACCGAGGGCTCCACGGGCGGATCATCCAGCTCCAGCCGCACCTACATCGGGCGCCCCCTCCTCACGCCGGACGAGATCCGCAGGCTGCCGAGCGAACAGGCGCTGCTGCTACCCAAGGCCAACTTCCCGGCCCGCCTGACCAAGGTCGACTTCACACTGCACCCCAAGGCCAAGGAGATCGTGGAAGAGGATCACCGGGCGTACCCGGCGCCAGAGCGCACCCCGCCTGTGGTGATCGACGTCGCCAAAATCCTCACCGAGATCACGCCGCAACAGACCGAAGCGCCACCGACCACCGCAACAGCCGAAGACACAGATCTCACCGATTTCGCCAACGAAGGACCCAAACAAGAAGGAGGTTCATCACGTTGATGGATATGATGCGCCGTATTTCCACCCGTGTTCTGACCGCATCCCTCGTCGCCTCAACCACCCTTCTCATGAACAACGGCGCCGCCTCTGCCGCCGATGGCGAACTCGACACCGCCATCACCGAAGGCTTCGGCAAGCTCGTCAAGTACGGCCGGTGGACGGCAGCCCTGATCCTGGCAATCATCTTCTGCCTGGCCTGGGCGCAGCGGGTCCAGAACTCGGACAACCCGCACGAAGTCAACGCAGGCACCAAAAAGATGATCTGGAGCGGCGCCGGCTTCATCGCCGTCATCGGCTACAAGCTGGTGCTGAGCGGGCTCGTCGCCTGGTTCAACGTGGACCCCAGCTCGATCCCCACATTCCTCTGGCAGTAGTCAAGGAGGCCCCGGGGATCGCACCTCGGGGCCCCCATCGAAAAAAGGCAGGTGACGGCATGACTGTCTCCACGGAGATCATCCAGGACTACCGCCTCGTACGGGGCGTAGGGCTTGCACTCGCCGCTCTGGCCTTCCTGGTGGCGCTCACGAAGCTTGGCTCGGCTGATATGCCTTACGACCACTCGAAGGCCCAGGCGCTGCTGATCCGGGCCGCCGTCCTTTTCCTCATGCTGGCCGGCGACCGCATCCTGGCCCGGGGCGTCGCCCAGTGGTTCGGCTTCACTTCCTACCTACCGGTCTTCTGGCAGTAGGAGGTGCAAACGCAAATTGAAGCGCCTGGTCTTCCTCTTCCTGCTCCTCCTGGCGACCGCGGCCCCAACCGCTGTTCATGCTGATGTCGGCAGCACCGTCGTCGGGCGCCTGTGGGACTCGGCAGTCTCCACGACCCAGAACCGGCTGAAAGAGCGCCAGCCCGCCACAGTGACCCTGCTGCAGGATGCGGAGCGGTTCTTCCTGAACGGCACCCGTGACGTGACCGCGATGGTCGCCGTGCAGGAAGTCTACAAGGCCATGCGGGTGGCCGGACTCCTGCTCCTCGGGCTCTGCACGGTGATCTCCCTGTCGCAGGTGACCGAAGCCGGGCTGATGGGCGAATCCAGCAACATCATGGATTGGGTCAAACGCTTCGGCGTGGCGGCGTTCATGACGATGGGCAGCATCCATTTCTACGGCCTCTGGATTCGCATCTTCAACGCCATGCTGGACGGCTTCCGGGGCTACCTGGACACGCACTGGGCCGGGCGCGGCGATCCGACGGAGATATACACCCGCTTGATCTGGATGCTGGATGACGCTAACACCTTTCTGGTCCTGCTCTTCGCCCTCGTGATGCTGCTGGTGCTGCTAATCCTCTGGTTCCTGATCGGCGGCGTCCGGGTGGCAGAGCTGGCACTGGCGGTGATCATCTCCCCGTTAGTCTGGCCGGTCTACCTGATTCCGGCGCTGGACGATATCCCGAAGGCGGCCTTCCGGAGCTTCCTGGGGCTTAATGCAACGCTGCTGATCATCGTGGCGATGCTCCGATTAGCCGTACAGATGGATGTCGGCGCCGGCATCGGCAATACGATCTGGAACTTCGTCCCCTCCATTTCGATGCTGATCCTGACCATCTTCCTGCCGACGATGATCAAGCGGCTGACCGGCCAGGGCAACACGGGCTCCGGCGGCCTGATGACCGCCGCCTACATGCTGGCGGGCCTCAAGGGGCTTAGCATGGCAGCGAAGCCGGGCAACAAGGACAGCATCCCCAGCCCGCCCGCGGCCTCGTCCGTACCGCAGGCCCCGGCTGGAGCATCCGCCTATCCGATCGCTCCCGTCCCTTCAAACGGCGCTGCAACGGGGCACCACGCCACATCGCAGCCGCAAGCCCCGGCTGAAGCGATCTCCAGGAACGCCGCCCGGCAGGTCCACGCCGGCGCCACGGCCGCCCGCCCCGCCCTGGAGGCGCCCTGGACCATCACCCCGGAGCAACCCGCCGTCATCGAGATGGGCCAATCGGACCCGGGCTCCGACTCGTGGGATCAGATCATCGCCATCGAGCGATTCATGCAAGGGGCGAGAGATGCCCGCCGACCGGACGACAACAAGTGAGTAAGAGGTGAGCATCCGAGTGCCGACACGTGCCTTTGTTCCCGTGCCCCTGGTCGATGCACAGCCCCGGGTCTACAAGTCCTTCCGCGGGCGCCAACTCAAGGGCATCGCCTTCGGAGTGGCCGGTGCGGCGGTGGGCCTGCTGCTCATGCGCACGCACGACTTCGCCGGCTACCTCCTGGCCTTCCTGATGGCCCTGCCGGGCTTCGCCTACGGGTACTATCAGCCCGACGGCCGACCGCTGGAGTACTGGCTGCGGGTCGTCGTCCGCTACTACACCAAGCCACAGATCATCTCCGCATCGCCACTGGTGCTGCGCCTGGTCTGGCTGGCGCAGTTCGATCCGATCATCAACGCCGTCTGGCACAACCGGCGGCGGAAGCAGTACCGCAAGAGGGAGCGTGGCGCCCGTGGATGACGACAAGGTCCTGCCGTTCCACTCTCCCCGCAAGGCGCTGCGGCGGCGCCTGCACAACTTCCGCCGGACACTTGCCGCACAGCAGTTGCCGATCCACGCCCTCGGGCAGAACGTGATGAAGATCAACCCGCCCGGTCAGCCCGGCTTCTGGGTGGCGATCCTGCAAGTCGCCACCCGGAACCTATCCACCTGCGGCGAGGCCGAACAGGAGCGGGCCCTCTACCACCTCTTCAAGTTCCTGAACGGGCGCACGGAGATCTTCCAGTGGCGGTTCTCATCCCGGCCCGTCGATCCGCAGCAGATGCTGGCGGCCATCCACCAGCGGCTGCAGGCCCTGCCCGAGCACGATGAGCGCCGCGCCTGGCTGCAGGACCACGAGGAGCACATCCGCACGCTGGTCCGCATAAATAACATCCCCGAGGCCGGGCTCTACCTCGTGCTGCGGGTGCCGCACCCGGCGGGGCGCCAGGCGCCCGAAACGGTTGATCAGGTCGCCAAGAAGCTGCAGCAGCTCTGCACACAGGCCATGTCGGAACTGCACGCCGTGGGCGTCGACAGCCGGCGGCTGAACACCTGGGAGATGATCTGCCTCCTCTGGGCGGACATGAACCCGGATCTGGTCGCCACCCACAAGACGCCGGGCGATCCGAACAGCCTCCTGACGATGACGAAGCCCGAGGGCATCAGCCTGGTGCAGAAGGGCAACTACTTCGCCATCAACGACGACATCACCGAGGCGAGCCAGCTCTGGCTGGACCTGATCGCCCCCATCGACTGTCAGTTTCACCGGGACCGGATCGATCTCAACCGGGTGCACCGGGCGGTTCTGGCCGTGCGGGCGTGGCCGACCTATCTGCAGTACAACGCGCTGCGGCATCTGACGAACAGCCAGTTGAACCTGGACATCAGCATCCACGTGCAGCCCGTCGACACGGGCGAGGCGCTGCGCCGTCTGGATGAGCGCATCCGCACCCTGACGGTGGCCACGGCCAAAGATGAAGTCGAAGGCTTCACACAGGATCACCGGGTGCTGAAGTTCCGGGATCAGGCCGTCTACTGCCGGGAGCAGTTGGAGCAGGGGCATCAGCGCTGGTTTTACACGGCCATGTACGTCGCGGTGACAGCCGACTCGCAGGAGCAGTTGGCGGCGGACGTCCGGACGGTGGAGACGCTGCTCAATCAGGCGGATATCAAGGCAGCGCCGGCCCTGCGGCAGCAGAAGGAAGGCTTCCTGGCCTGTCTCCCCATCGGCTACGACCCGGTGGAGGCGAGCCGGAACATGCTGACCGATGCGGTGGCTCATCTGGCCCCGCTGGATGCGCAGCAGTTGATGCACCCCGCCGGCATGTATGCGGGCGTATCCCGGCTTAACAACAGCCTGATCTCACTCGACGTCTGGGCGCTCAAAAACTACAACCTGGTTGTCTTGGGCGTGCCCGGGTCCGGAAAGACGATGTGGCTGCGCACCAAGATCCAGCATGTCCACACGATGACCGATGACGACCAGGTCGTGCTGGACCCCGACGGCGAGATGGACAGCATGATCACCGACATGGGCGGCGTCGTGGTGCGGCTGGGCGGCAGTTCGGCCCATCGCATCAACATCATGGACCTGGCCCTCGACTGGGATGACGAGCGGGGCGGCTACAAGAAGGGGCGCCCGCTGGACAAGTTCATCCCCCTGCTGACGAGCTGGCTGGAGTACCAGATCGGGGTGTCGGGTGGTGATGGCCGGCGCCGCTTCGACCCGGTGCAGAAGGCGCACGTAATGCACGCGATTATCCGGGCGTACGGGCGGTACGGCATTACGCCGGAGAACCAGAGCGATATCCTGGCCGGTGACCGATATCGGTCTGAGGCCATGCCCGTCCTTGACGACTTGCAGGAGGAATTGCGCTCGGTTGAGTCGAGCCTTGCAGAAGCGATGGATCTCTTCCGGTTCGGCCCGATGCAGCTCTTCAACGCCCGGACGAATGTGGATCTGACGGGCGCCCGGCTGATCAGCCTCAACCTGCGGGAGCTGGACCCGGCCACCCGGAACATGGCGATGCCGTGGATGGTGAACTGGGTCTGGGCCCGGGTGGGCTTGAACCGGTATCACAAGCGGAACACGCACCTGTACTTTGAGGAGATCCTCTGGTTCCTGCAGGAGCCCATCGCGGCGGAGTACATCAGTATGATCTGGACCCGGGGCCGGAAGTGGCGCTGCTGCCCGGCGGCGGTGTCGCAGCTGCTGGAGCGGCTGATGGCGACCGAAGTGGGGCGGACCATCGTCAAGACGAGCGACCTGAAAGTCCTGTTCGACCAGGGCGAGGCGCTACCGGAGATCCAGGCGCACTGCGGGTTGTCGGATGCGGAGGCGTCGTTCGTCAAGGGCAGCAGCCCGGGCAAGGGGCTCTATGTACTGGGGCCGTATCGGCTGCCGTTCCTGCTCTTGCTGTCGGCCTATCAGTACGACTACTTCACGACCCGGCCCGGCGAGATGAAGGAGCTCTGGCCGTGAAATGGCTTGCTTTCGTAGTCGGAGTGGTGACTGTTGTGGTGGTTGCGGTTGTGGGGTTCGTGGTGCTCTTCGTCGGGGCGCTGGCTGCGAACGCTGCCGAAGTGCCGATTCCCCCGGAGCTGGAGGCTGCCTACCGGCAGGTGGGCGCCCGGACGGGCGTCCACTGGGCGGCCCTGGCCGCCTGGGATGCCGCAGGTGATTTCGAGTTGCCGATTCCGTCGGTGGATGAGTTGTATGCCGACCGGATTGCGGCTCGTCTGCGGTCGAAGCGGGAGGCGGCTGAGGAATGGTGCCGGGAGCATCCTGCGGATACGCTGCGGTGCCCGCCTGAGTCGCCGGAGCTGACTCCGCAGGAGGAAGCCGCTCTTTGGCGGGGCGCCCATGAGGCGTGGCGCCAACTGCTGCACCGACACATCGAGCAGAGCGTGGTCGTCCTGGCGTCACCCGACTTCGAGCGGGGCCCGGAGGGCGTGTATGCCCGGTCGCTGGCGCCCGGGGCGGCGGCCCGAGCAGCGGAGCTGTTCGAGGGTTATCAGCTCCTGGATAGCCTTGACGCCGATGCCGACGAGATCCTGATTGAGCCGTTCG
This sequence comes from Symbiobacteriaceae bacterium, assembly GCA_035628915.1. Classification (GTDB taxonomy): domain Bacteria; phylum Bacillota; class Sulfobacillia; order Symbiobacteriales; family Symbiobacteriaceae; genus JARBUG01. Next base: position 21,254 of record DASPIW010000034.1, read on the forward strand.
AGCCGCCGGCAGACTGGGTCCCGGTCGATGGCTTCGCCTGGCCGGTGGTCGCGCCGATCACGAGCCGCTACGGAATGCGTGTGAGCCCCATAGACGGCGTCCGGCGCCTCCATGCCGGGGTTGACCTGGGCGTGTCCACAGGAACGCCGATACGAGCCTCCAAGGCGGGCACGGTGGTCGTCGCTGAGATGAACCCTACCTACGGTCTGATGGTCGTGGTCGATCACGGTGAAGGGTATCAGAGCCTGTACGCACATAGTTCGGCCCTGGCCGTGCAGCCAGGGCAGCACGTAGAGCAAGGGCAGGTTGTGTCGTACGCCGGGAGCACCGGGCTTTCGACGGGACCGCACCTGCACTTCGAGATTCACTACAACGAAACACCAGTCGACCCGCTGCTGCTGTTGTCGCAGCGCTCTGGGAGGGAGTAAGCAAATGCTGGTTCGGGATCAGGTTACACAAGATGCGTCCTATCGCCCCTGGGCGACCTACGACGAAGTTGAGATGGGCGCCCTGCTGATCGAGTTGTCGGCGTCCCTGCGCCGGCGAATGGCTACCCTGGAGGTCGACAAGGACACGGCCCTGGCGTACCGGACGTTGGCCAGGACTTCGCGGACTGCCGGATACGCACTGATCTTCAAGCACGGAATGCCGTTCGTACCGACGCCGCCGTTCCAGTGGTCGAAGCTGCGGATCGAGCAGGTGAACGAGCGCCTGCCGGAGATCCAGGAGTGGGCGTCCGCTACGGTCGTGGCGCCGGATCAGACGCTGCCGGTCAGGCATTCGGCGCTGGATCTGAGCGAGGCCGGGCGGGAGTTGGAGCGCTACCTGCAGCGTGAGCGATCCAAGTAGAGCATGGGGGACCGGCCGGGCTGATTGAAGTGTACCCGTTGGCGCCACCAGGCTGTCAAGGCTTACGGGGGCGGGCTCAGCGAGAACCTTGACAGCCTGGAGCCAACGGGCATAATCCCCTCAAGCCCGGCCGGTCCCCCTCTCATAGACAAGAGGAGGGTAATTCAAGATGAGTGAGAATGGACCTAAGTTCGTTCCGGTCACGGGTGTGCAGCTTTACGAGCTTGGCGAGGGCGGGCCCACGAAGGCGATCGGGAGCGTCACCATCGGGGATGCCTTCGTGGTGCACGGGGTCCGGGTGGTGGAGTCTGAGAAGGGCCTGTTCGTGGCGATGCCCCAGCGGAAGGACGGGGATCGCTACCGGGATGTGGCGCACCCGGTCACCGCAGAGATGCGCGCCATGGTTGGGTCGGCGGTGTTGGAAGAGTATCAGCGGGTGAAAGAACGGGGGGAGCATGACCGGGGCCGGGGGGCAAGATAGGAGCGACAGCCGCAGATCGGAGGGCTTTCATGCGAACAGACAAAGCCACTTTCGCTTCTTCACCCGTCGCCCATCGGGTCTTCGACCTACTCATCCGCACCGCTGTTCGCCGGCTCGGTGAAAATCGAGAGCCGGCGCCCCTTGAGCCAAGTTTACCCGTCGCCAAGGTAAAGCAAAACCGGCAGTAAAGGGCGCCCCCGTGAACGTCACGGGGGCGCCTTACAAGGTTCTCCAGTCCCACAAGACTACCGTTCGTCAGCCAACCCGCGCTGAACGGTTCTATGTCTATCGGCCCAGTGGTCCTAGCGCGAGGGGGGCGACTCCGATAGGATATTCAGAATGCGCTGGCACCGGTGTTGAGGCTACAATACCGTGTTACTTGCTAAGGAGGCTGGCGTTATGAGCCCCAGATAGTCAACCTTCCATAGACCATTTTCACACACCATTGGAACCACGATAGCCTCCATCCTGGTAGGAGTGGCAATCACGGTAACGTCAGCAAACCCTTTGAGAACCCTGACTCTCGCTCGGTGGGCAGACTCATACCGAGTGGGTGCGACCGATAGTTCGTCTCCTCCCCACTCCGGCCCCCAGGCGGTTGCCAGGGATTCCATGAGCCTCATGATCAGACCTGCAAACCGCGGCGTGGAGGGATGACGGCTGGCTATGTCAACGTCCCCAAGATCCCAGCCCTCAGATTTGCTCCAGATTCCCTTCCATATGCCATGAGACTCATGCGACAACTGCGACCAGAATCCCTCGATATCACTAATATACACTGCCCGGACAAACCTGCCAGCAAGAAGTCCGACCGAATCGGGCGCCGCAGAAACGGTCCCGCTGGCGACGAGGACCATGGCCTGGGTAAGGATGGGCGTTTGGTGGTCTGCAGGCATGCCCTTATTGGCTAGATATGCCTGCAACTCTGTCCGAACACTCTCAAGCGCTTCTTGTGGGGTTACACCGTATCCAGTGAGCCCCAAGTCCAAACAAATCGCAGAGTAGCCCTGGGTCTGGGGCACTACCGCAAGGGTGAAGTTTCGAAAGCGCTCATCGGACTCGGTTGCGTCCGGTGCTGGGTTCTCCATCTTGCTTTCGCTGGGGTTCAAGGTGAGATCCTCTAAGCCAGTTAGAAGCTGATCAAAGGATTCCCTCAGATACTCCCGGCGTCCGGCGTAGGTCGATTCCTTGGGTTTGATGAAACCCCAGAACTCGTCGAGTGATCTGCAGCTTTGCACAAACGAAGGAAGCAATGTCCTGATGAAGCTATTAGCGCATAGCGTCCGGCGCAACGCCTTGAACTCCTCATCATCGCAGGGGCCGTCATTAGTGCAACGGTTGGTCAGTAATTCTTTGAGGCGCTCTACCTGCTCCATGAGCTTGGCAGCTTCAGATGCAGGCACACGGATTTCGGGTGAGCCGTCACGGGCTTGCGGGCTGTTTACTACTCCTAGCGGAGCAGTCGGTTCAGCGGCGAATGGTAGCTTTCGCTCCCTCTCCGGTAATGGAGTTATTTCGCCCAAAGGGGGCCTCGGGGTGTGAGGCTGACCGGTGAGGCGGCGGTAGAGCCGGAAGTACTGTCCGATCTCACTCAGGTCGTATCTGGTGGCACCCTGTAGCTCAACAGGGATGAACTTGGCGTCCCCTGGATTGAGAACCACTGGGATGAACTTGGTTGTGTTGGAAGCCGCGTTATAGATCTCTTGGGTTATCAGCGCGCCTTCCCACGACGCCCCTAACCCCTTATTTGGTGCCTCGCGCCCACGAAATCGGCGCTCGTATTTCTCTGTACAGACGATCAGCACGTAATCAGCCCATTCCACCTGATTGACCATCCACCGGGGCCAACCTTCGACCGGGGCCTCTTCGTACTGATCGAGATTGCAGTCGATGCCTTCTCGCCTTAGCCTATCGGCCAAGGCTAGGACCGCGTCCTCATGTTCTTGGGAATCGTGACTATAGCTAACGAACGCCTTAACGTGCCGCATGTATTGCTCTCCTTGATCTGTCCTTACGGATAGCTGTTCAACGTGAAATCAACGAGAACCTGCTAGGGGGCGCAGGCTTCAGAGAGCGTGTCTGCAGGTGCACTGATGTCGCGTCAAGATTGAGGCCTATGAGCAACTACTTGAGACCAGAGATGTCCGGCCTGCCTGGCAAGACATATCTGGTTTCATGCTTACACCGACAGTCTCGATTTCACTGGATGACTGACAACCAGATACAACATATGAAACGCGACCCTTAGCTTGTTTGTAAATTGGCCTATTATACAATGCCATAGGCAAACCGTGTACAATTAGGTATGAACATATCTCGGATGATGGACTCTATACGCCCGATGCACATAAACCCACCAAACGGGGGCTCTAACCCTGGCGCACACCTCTGCAATTCCAGTTGGGAGAACTGATTGAAGGAGATATCATATATGGACGCCGCACTAGGAGCCAAATTGATGGGATGGTTGGGCAGTGTCGTTCTGAATGTAATTGGCAATCGTTTGGATGCCACGATAGTTACCGCCTGGAAGACCACCGTTGGTCGCCTCAAGAAGAGTGGCGATGCAAGCAATAAGTTGATGATCGCGCTCCGCAAAGCGCTCTGGAAGGCTGAGTTGGCGTTATGCAGGGATTGTATGCGAAGCGAGATCTTCCGTGAGCTGTCGTTTTCGGATAGGGAGTGGCTATCCTCACATATTGCGATCTTGGAGTCGGATCTCAAAACTGTCGACCGGAGCAATTACGTATTTCCATTAACGGAGTCGTTCGATGAACTCAGTCTACTTGTACGTCCGGGCGGCGCGGCTGGCGAGCATAGTATGGAGCGACTTAGAGAGCGAGTGCTCTCTACAGTGCAGGACGACGAGAACACGCCGGCAGTCTTTAGGGAGGCGGCCAAGAACGCTTTGCTCCCTTTGATGAGTGAGTACTTTGCCGCTGAGATCAAGGAAAGCCAGCAGGTTCGGAGCATTTTCGAAACTTATGTTCTCGCTGGGGTTGGAGTAACTGTCGCAGAAATCGTTACGTCGTTACAGACCAGCGCCGATATTCTTCCCCGTCTTGAATACAAGTTGGATAAGATCATCAGCGACCTCGCGGAGTTCAGACGACTAAGGCAAGCGCAACCCCCACGTCCAATTACACAACTCCGGAAGATAAGTCTTAGGTACAACCCACGCTTCAGTGGCCGTCAAAAGGAACTCACGAGGATTCGCACGGTGTTCGAGTCAGGGCAAGACACCCTAGTCATACTCTCTGGCTTGGGAGGTGTGGGGAAATCCCAACTCGCCAGGGAATTCCTGCACCGCTATGATGCTGATTACGACTCCATAATCTGGGTTCGAGCGACAGACCATGCATCCATCACTTTCGATCTGTTGGGTGTAGTACAAATGCTTGGTCTTTCTCTCCCAGAGGGCGAGCCGAACTTGGTAGCCCAAGCTGTCCGTGCGTGGCTTGATTCCCACTCTAAGTGGCTACTGGTGTTCGATAGCGCAGATTCTCCACAAGATATCGAGCCGTATTTGCCTACTTCAGGTCGCGGACACATTATCGTCACAACAGTTAACCCTAACTGGGCCGGTTTAGGAACGTTGGTGCCAATAAACGTCTGGGACCCCGGGGAGTCTCTGACATTTCTCCGTGGTCGGCTGAACCGAGATGACGTACATTCCAGCGAACTGGCCGTTACACTGGGGCACCTGCCACTGGCCTTGGAGCAAGCGGCTGCTTACATTGAGCAGACGGGGATCACTGTGACGGATTATTTGGACAGGTTCAATCGTGACCACAAGAGGGTTTGGGAGAAAGGAAAACCGGCCTCGGGGTACCCACATACGGTAGCTACCACTTGGCAAATGTCCTTTTCCGCCGTTCGGGAGACGTCCACTGATGCCGCGAAGTTTCTGGAAATCGCTGCGTTTAGTGCGCCTGAGATTATTCCGTACTGGGCGCTGAGAAGAGCGCCTGGTTTCCTGGGAGATGAACAGTCGGATTTTCGTGTGGATGAATTGATTGCAGCCCTTCGCAGGTATTCTCTCGTCCAATCGCACGATGATGGGCTCGCAGTTCATCGGCTAATACAACTGGTTATGCGTGACCAGCTCAGCACTGATGAGACCAGACAGACAATCATATCCGCAGTAACCTGGTTGGCATCGGTCTTTCCTCGATATTCGCCCGACAAACCAGAGACGCTGCATAGAGAGCTGCTCCCTCACGTTCTGTGCGTAGCCGACCACGCTTATCGTCTCTCTATGTCAGTTCCTGACCTCCGCAGACTTGTCGCAGACGCCGGCCTTTTCCTAGCCGACTATGGGCAGTTTGGCGAGGCAGTGCGAGTAATGCGGATGGTTGTTCGACAGGCAGAAACGGAGTACGGTGCTGATAGCCACGAAATAACTGTCGCATTATCCGGTCTCGGTGCTGCCCTGCGAGGGGCAGGGGAGGTCCGCGAAGCCATGATGGTCCAGGAACGGGCCCTTGATATTCTTAGAAGGAGCTCGATCCTGGATATCTCAGATTTAGTCGGTGCGCTAGTGAACCTTGGAATGGTTCAGAAAGCAGCAGGTAACCTTGACCTTGCCGAAAAATACTATGTTGAAGCCCTCAAGCTCTGCGAGACTCCACCGACAAAAAGTAACCCTATATATGCCTCCACTCTTAACAACCTTGCCGCACTCTTGGAGGTGAAGGGAAACCTCAAGGGTGCTCGTGACTACTTCCAAAAGGCTCTTTCGATTGCGACTGAGGCGTATGGTGCAGACCATCCCTTTGTCGCCCGGATCGCAGCCAGCCTCTCCAGCGTTGAAACTGATCTCGGTAGACGAGAGGAAGGCATAAGGCTGGCGACCTTCGCCCACCAAATTCTTGTGCGAGCTTACGGTCACAAGCACCACTTGGTTGCGGGAACCGCTAACAATCTTGGCGCGGCACTGGCCAAGACGGGGCGCTACTTTGAAGCCGAGAAGTGGATTCGGGAAGCACTCGACATCTACGAAGCCCTTTATGGACCCAAACACAGAGTAGTAGCGGGAATCGCCGTGAATCTTGCGTTCATCATGGCACAGTTAGGCAAACGCGAGGCATCAAGAGCGCTTCTGCAGCGTGGGCTAGCCATCTCTATGGAGGTGAATGGTCCCACGCACCCGGTGACCGTAACCTATGAACGGCTGCTTCGCTCCGGCCTTGATATTGGCCCGAAGAAAAAGGGGGGTTCCGGTCCCTCTACAGGAAAACGCTCTAGGAAACCCAAATAGGGAAGGCCCAGCTCACGCAGGGAGAGCAAGCCACATCTTGACGGTCGTCCGAAACACAGCGAGGGCCTCTGCCAACCACCTAAGGGTGCTGGCCAGGCCCTCGCCTCAATTGGCTACCCAGTCGCGCCGATTGATTCGTCAGCGCTGAAAGTCCATTGAAGGACAGGTTCTCCCTCGGCTTCGACCACTACCCGCCGCAGCAATAGAAAATAGAGTTGCTCCATCACCTCGTCGGTCACGCCCGGGTCGCTCGGCAGCACCAACTCCCGGATGGCCGCCACGACCCGCTCGGCCTGCGTATCGGCATTATCGGCCCGGCTGAGCTGCTTGTCCAGCTTCGCCAGGTCCTCCTCCACCTGCTTCCGGACCTCGCGAATCATGCTCATCTGCTCGGCGAACTCCGCCTCCGTAATCGTCCCCATCACCCGATCCATGCCGAGCTGCTTTGACCCCGCCACGAGCTTCTCAAACTTCTTGGAAAGCTCCTCCCGCTTGGCCTTTAGCTCGTCCATCCCCTCCACGTAGAGGTGGGACTGCTTCGCCACCTGGGCCCGGATGATATCGGGGTCGCCCACCAGGTCCAGGATCTGCTGATTCACCTTCCGCTCCAGGTCCTGCTGCCGCTGATACGGCAGCTTGCAGTGCCCGAACTCCCGGTGGCACGTGTAGTAGAAGTTGTGATACGCCGGCTTCCCCTTCGGCCGCTTCGTGAACCGGTGCCCATACATATGGCTCCCGCACAACCCGCACCGCAGATACCCGACCAGCGGATACTTCCGGGTGAAGCGCTGCCCCTTCACCCCTTCGTTCGTGACCACCTTGCGCTCCACAAAGAGCGCCTGCACCTGATCCCAGGTCTCCTTATCAATCAGCGGCTCATGGGTATTCGCATTGAAAACCCACTCACTCTCCGGCCGGGCCACTACTTTGGCCCGGCCGTTGGCGCCCTTGACCATCTTCGTGGTGCCCCAGAACGTATGCCCCAGATAGACCGGATTGCGCAGCACCACGTTAATCGACGCCGGCAACCACGGCTTGCCCATGGTCGTGTAGATCCCCTGCTCGTTCAGCCAGTTGCAGAGCTTCTTCTTCCCCCACCCGGCCAGGAACTTCACGACCAGTTCCCGATACACCGCAGCCCGCTCCGGGTCCGGCACCAGCTGATCCTTGTTCTCCTTGGTCTTGATGTACCCGAACGGCGGCTTGATGCACGGGTTCTTGCCGTCCTTCGCCTTCTGCTTCATCGTCATCGCAACACGGCGCCCCGTGGTCTTCCGTTCCTTCTGGGCAATCACGCCGTACAGCACCAGGAAGAGCTCGTCACCGTCCTTACGGCTGTCGTAGCCGTGGATGATGTCGATATAGCAGGCGCCGGAGTTATCCAGCTCACGCTTGATGGCCAGGGTGTCGTACACGTCACGGCTGACACGGGAGATCTCCTTGGTGATAATGCCCCGGATCTTCCCGGTCGCCGCATCGGCCATCAGGCGCTTGACCTCCGGGCGGTTCACCATGTACGCGCCGCTCCGGGCGTCGTCGATGTACACGTCATGCACGGGGTAGTAATGCGAGGGGTCGCTGCACCACTCCCGCACCGCCTTTTCCTGGTTGATAATCGAGGTCTTCTGCAGGTCCGAGTCGGTGGAGATACGAATATAGACACCGACTGGAAACCCTGACTCTTGCGCCCAGTTCTCATCGGACGACCGGATCTCCAGGTTGGCGGTCATCTTGTGACCGGGCAGCACGCCAGCAGGCAAACTCACGGATCATCGCCTCCAGAATCTACTATACCATATTTCCCCAATCAAGGCTGCATCCCCCACATCCCGATGTGGCACGAGCAAAGGCCATCAATGGCCGCAAGTCAAGTGCCGCATGGGGGCAGTGCCGAGCACGATCGGGTTGCAATAAGTATTCTACGACTTCTCAAAGTACACCGGATCGATCTGCTCCAGCCGCACGAAATCTACGATGTCCAGCGTCCTGGCCGCGGCCACGGGGATCGACGCGAAGTCCTCCTCCGTCACCATCACGTAGCTGCCGCGCTCATACTCGTACCCTTTGACAATCTCCTCTGCGGCCACTTCCCGGTCACAATTCGGGCACCATTTCCGATACTGCACGGGCGTCCGGCACTGGTCGTGCAGCAGGTTGAACCGTACATCCTTGGACTCGGTGGCGGCATAAAGCTTGATCGGAATGGAGACCAGGCCGAAGCTGATGGAGCCTTTCCACATGCTCCGCAATGCAGCACTCCCCTTTACGCGAACGCCACGTTATGTGTACAGTTTTCGCCACAGCAGGGGCGCCTATGCACGAAAAAAGGCCGGGCGCCGCCCGGCCAACGTCGCTGCCTATTGTACACACGTCGCGCCGACTCCCTGGTCGGTGCCCCCCATCGCGGGGCTCGGCTGCCGGGTCTTTCCGCGCAGCTTGTCGATGATCGTCGGCGCCATATCTATGAGCCGGTCCAGCGGCTGGCCGCCTTCCACCGGCAGCATCCTTACGGACCCCTGCCCCACTACCAGAAAGCCCATCGGCTGGACCGACACGCCGGCGCCGCTCCCGCCTGCGAACGGAAACTCGCTGCTGCCGACCGCCTCGTTATCGGGCCGTGCCGCGTACTCGCCACCGCCGGTAGCAAATCCGAAAGCGACCCGGGAGATCGGGATAATCACTTCTCCCGAGGGGGTCTCCACCGGATCGCCGACGACGGTGTTGACGTCGACCATGCCCTTAAGGCTCTCCATGGCCGTCTTCATCAGGCCCTGAATCGGATGTTCGGCCACTGCCCTCTACCCCTTTCCTGCGCCAGCTGTCCCTTGCCCAGGCCCGGATCGTGCGATCGCCGATCAGCCGTGACAACAGCCAGACTCCTGCAACGATAGCGTTGCCGAGGCGATAGCGCAGTATGCAGTTGATCTCCAGCCTGTAGGCAGGTCCGGCAAAGACTGGTACGATTTTCACCTTCGGTACGCTCGGATCCAGCCGGATGAGCCGGCTGAGCTGCGCCAACGCCGTCCCCGCTACGCTCCAGAAAACTCCGGCCAGCAGGGCCGACTGCATCGCGTCAAATCCGCCGATTTCGCTGTGGATGTCCAATCGGCGGACCCGGATTCGCTTGCGAAAGTATCGAAAGGGGCCGCGCACTGCCCGCACAATACGCTTGCTCGGAAAGCGACGGACCGTCTTTTGCAGCGGAATCTTCACAGGCTCACCCTTGGCCCGCCAGCGCTTCCACACATGTTCCGCCGCCATGGCGACTTTGTCCGAGATATTGACCGTCCGCCGGATCTGAACGACGGCCAGCTTGACCTGCACATGCATAACCGCCTGCCAGGCGTGCTGCTCGAGGATGATCTGCGTCTGGATGGGCAACATGGCAATCACGGCAGCAAGCAGCAGAGCGACCAACACTACCAGCAACCGCCACACCCCCGCCCCACCTGCTCCCTCACTCAGGGGAGTCTTTCCATTTGTGGGCACGGGTATCCCGCCCGGCGGCGCGCAAAAAGGAGCCGGGATCTCCCGGCTCCTGAGGCGTTCACATGATTAAACCGCCATTCGGAAACGTGAAGCCAGCACCTGCGGCAACTCGGAAAGCTGCTGGATGCTCTGGTAATTCGGGTCGCTCACATTCAGGTGTGCGTGGTCGTACGCCCACGTTTCCGTCGGAATGTGGATGGCGAGCAGCCCGATGGCCAGAGCCGGCCGGATGTCGGAATGGAGGGAGTTCCCCACCACGAAGCTGAGGCTCGGGTCCCGGCTCTCCAGCGCGGCGAGCAGCCGCTCCGGCGTCTTGTCCGGCACAATCGCCTGCCGGTGGATCAGATGGGTCAGACCGGACTCAGCAATCTTTCGCCCCTGCACATCGTGGTCGCCGGCCGTCCAGATGGTCACTTCAAAGCCGCTGCCGTGCAGCCAGCCCAGCAGATCTGCCGCCCCGGTCTGCAGTTCCTGCTTGACTTCATAGGGCATCAGGCAGGAACGGCGAATGGCCTCGGCACCGTCCGGGTCGACCGGTAGGCCGGCACGGCCGGCGAATTCCTGGTAACACTGCAGCCATGCGATGCCTAAGCTATCCTTCCCGAGCCCGATGCTGCGGGCGACGGCCAGGTCAATCTCCCGGCCACGCTCGCGCACGACGCGGTACTCGTGCCGGGTCAGGCGGGCGATCAGATGCGCATTGGCATCTTCGGCCATGTTGAAGTACTTGATATTTTCGGCGATGGTGTCATCCCAATCGACAAAGGCGTGTCCGATGAATCGCAACGCAGATCGACTCCTCCTGCGGTGTCTACGACGCCTGGTGCTCCCCGCCATCGCCATTTGACTGCTCCGCCGCCGAGACCTCCCGGCCGCGCAGAATCAGTTGTGCGTCTGACGTGTCCACCGAGAGCGGCGGCAGGTCGCTCAAATCCTTGAGTCCGAAGTACGCCAGAAAATCTTTCGTCGTCCCGTAGATGATGGGCCGGCCGGGCCCGTCGCGGCGCCCGACTTCGCGGATGAGGCCCCGCTCGGTCAGGGTCTCGACGGAACGGTCGACCTTGACGCCGCGGACGCCTTCGATTTCCGCTTTCGTAATCGGCTGCCGGTATGCGATGATGGCCAGCGTCTCAAGAGCGGCGTGGGAGAGCCCCTTACCCTTGGGCGCCAGGAGTTTTTCAACGTATTCGCCGTACTCGGGCCGGGTAGTCAGTACATAGCCGCCGGCCATCTCCTGGACCAGGAGCCCCCGCCCGGGCTGGGTGTACTCCTTTTTCAGGTCTTCGACCAGAATCCGGGCGTCTTTTTCATCCAGTCCGATTACCTCGGCGATCCGCTTGACGGAAAGCGGCTCCGGGGAGGCGAGCAATATCGCTTCCAAGATGGCCTTGCCGTGGTTCCAGATCATATCGGCAGGGGAACCCCCTTGCGCCCAAGTTGCTGTGACTTAGGTTTCGTCGTCGTCCCCGGTCTCTCCTTTGACGATGTCGGTCACCAGCACGCGCCGGATGACGATGTCGCCGAAGATGCCTTCCTGCATGGCAACGGCCCGCCGCTGGCGGATCAGTTCCAGCAGCGCCAGGAAGGTAACGACGATCTCCAGGCGGGAGCCGCCGCGGGAGAAGAGGTCGCGGAACCGCACGCCGTGTGGACTGCGGGAGATGCGGAAATTGATTTCGCGGATCTTTTCGCGCAAAGGAATCTCCTCGCGGGGCACTTCCCGCCAGGACCACTCTTCCTTGAGGACTTCTTCAAAGGCCTTGACGAGATCCGCCAGGTTTAGCCCTTCGAGGGGCGCCGGCCCTTCCGGCTGCTCCAGGAAGAGCGTGCGCGTATAGACTTTTGCCATCAACTCCTCGCGCTCGCGGAGCTGCTGGGCCGCTTCCTTGTACTGGCTGTAGGCTACGAGCTGTCGCACGAGTTCCTCGCGCGGGTCCTCGAACTCTTCTTCTGCCAGTTCCTCCGCCTCCAGCTTCGGCGGCTTGGGCAGCAGCATCCGGCTCTTGATGCCGAGCAGCGTCGCGGCCATCACGAGGAACTCGCTGGCCCGGTCGATATCCAGGGCCGACAGGTCGCGGATGATGATCAGGTACTGCTCGGTAATTTGCGCGATGGGAATATCGTAGATGTTCATTTCCTCGCGGCGGATCAGATGCAGCAGCAGGTCGAGCGGTCCTTCGAAGTGCTCCAGCCGCACCGTGTAGGACTCGGTCCGCGGCAGAGCCATCTCCTGCTTCGTCAACTGGCCGTCACCTCCGCGAGCTTGACAGTTGCAGACTGTCTTAGTTTACACGGCGTTCTGCAAACCTGCAACGGCTCAGATCGGCCGGCCCACCAGAGCATGGACAATCGCTGTCACGCCGCTCCACACGGCGCCGTTGACGGGTCGCAGAATTGACGCCGCCACCGGCGTGAAGAAGAGGAAGATCAGAATGATGGGGCCATAGCGATAGAGCGTGGCAACAACATGCTCCATGCCGCGCGGGAACAGATAACGCGCGACGTGAAACCCGTCCAGCGGCGGCAGGGGCAGGACGTTGAAGGCGATCAGAAACACGTTGATCTGTGCGGTGCGATACAGCGTATCGACCAGCACCGGGTTGTCGTAACCACCGTATATTCCCATCCTGAACATGATCAGGGCGGCAGCGTAAAAGACCAGCGCCAGCAGAAAGTTCATGGCGACCCCGGCCATTGACACGGCGATGTCGCCCCAGACGCGGGGCCGCAGGCGGGCGGTGTTGATCTGCACCGGCTTCGCCCAGCCAAAGCCGCCAATGAGCAGCAGAATCGTGCCGATGGGGTCCAGGTGGGCCAGAGGGCTCAGGGTCACCCGCCCCTGGAGGCGGGGTGTATCATCGCCGAACAGCGTGGCCACATAGGCGTGGCCAAACTCATGAAACGTGAAGCCCATCAGCACGCCGGGAATCGACATGATGACCGTCTGCAGGTCGGGAAACGCCAAGGTCAGACCTCCTTCGCATAGCGGAGCGCCAGGGCCATTTGTGACTGCCGGTCGGGCGCCCGGCCGTCGAGCCGGTCGCGCAGCACACGGGTCAAAATCCGGCCGATGCGGGGACCCGCACGCACGCCAGCGGCGATCAGGTCCGCCCCGGTGATGGCGAGGCGCACGTGCCGCCATTCCCGCCAATAGGGCAGAACCCGATCGGCACCGCCCCGGAGACAGAGCAATAGCAGTCCGTCCGGATCCCACTGGGCCAACGTGCGCACGATTTCGCCCCGGTCCGGGCGCCGCGCGGTAGCAACATCATGAGCGGCGCGCCAGAACGCCAGCACGTGCAGCAGGGGCTGCGCCTGCTCCCGCCGCAGCTTGAGCCGGTTTGCCATACGCACTCCGTCCTGCAGGGGCAGCCGGTGCAGCAGCAGCATCAGTTTGCCCAGCCAGGGCGTGGCCTCGGCATATAGCTCCGGAGCAGTCGCCGCCAGATCCTCGTAGCCGTCGAGCAGCGCCTGCAGCTCCCCGTCAAACCGGGCGTCCACCGCGGGCAGCAGCTTGCCGAGAACCCCAAGCCTCTTCAGGGTGCCCATGGCCGCCCCGCTACGGGGCTCTTTCCACATCAAGATCAGCTCATTGCGCAGCCGCTCGATGGCAACCCGGTCCATAAATCCCTGGGCCACCGCCTCCCTGGCACAGCGGGCAGTCTCGGATTCCAGCGTGAATCCGTAGCGATGGGAGAACCGGACGGCCCGTAAGATCCGCGTCGGATCTTCAACAAAGCTGAGCGTGTGAAGGATGCGGATCTGCCGGTCCTGCAGGTCCTGCCATCCGCCGAAGAAATCGATCAGGCCGGCGGGCCCCTTCGGCCCGAGGGGAATGGCCATGGCATTGATACTGAAGTCGCGCCGGTACAGATCCTCCCGCAGGGCGGCGTGCTCCACGACTGGCAGGGCGGCGGCATGCTCGTAAAACTCCCGGCGTGCCGTGGCGACGTCGATCCGTGAAGGCATGTCGGGCAACGGGGCATCCAAATAGATGTGCGCCGTGCGGAAGCGCGGCACCTCCTGCACACGCCCGCCGAGCAGTTCAGCCAGGGCGCCCGCATAGGTCGGCACGTCGCCCTCAACGGTGATGTCGATATCAAGATTCGGCCGGCCGATCAGCAGGTCTCGCACGAACCCGCCCACGGCATAGGCGCTCACGCCCTGGCGCTCGGCCACCTGGCCGGCCCGCACCAGCAGATCTCGCACAGCCTGCGGCAGTGTCCGTACAGCATCCTGCACCCGGTCGGCGCCGGGGTCATCGCCGGGGCCGGGAGCGGCCGTGGCCGTGTACAGCCGCCGGTGCCAGCGCGGCGCCGGCCCGCCGTAAAGCTGCTCGAGCAGGTCGCTCCGGGTGACGATGCCGACCATGCTCTCCCCTTCCACCACCGGCACACGCCCGACGTCTTTGGTCACCATCAGGTCCTGAAGTTCATCGAGCGGCGTGTCCGGGCCCGTGGTATAGACTTTGTGCACCATGATGCCCTTGACCGGCATGTTGGGGTAGCCGTGGCGCTGGGCTTTCTCCAGATCGCGCAGCGAGATCATGCCGGTCAGCCGGCCGGATTCATCGACCACCGGCAGGCCGGAGTGGCCGTGCCGGAGCATCAGACGCTCGGCTTCTCTGACAGGTTTCGTCTCTTCGATCGTCTTTACGGGGGAACTCATGACATCGCGCGCCATGAGTGGGCGCTGCACCAGTTCGTCCAGGGCGGCCTCCAGTCTGGCTGCCACCTCGGCGCCGGCCGAGCCCCGCACCACGGCTGACGCGGCGCCCGCGTGCCCGCCGCCGCCGAACCGGGAGAGCACCTGTCCGACGTCGACCCACGGGACTTCGCTCCGCCCCACCAGATAGACCCGCTCGCCCATGCGGACGACGGCGAACAGCGCGTGGGCGGGCTGTATTTCCAGCAGCTTGTGGACCGTCAGGGCCAGGCCGCCTACGTACTCAGCCGTCTCCCCCTCCACGATGCGGATGCGGGCGCCCCGTACGGTCAGCCACCGCCCCTGCTCCTGCAGTTGACGCAGCAGCGCCTGTTGGGCAGGGGTCAGCGCCCCCTGGATGAACCGGTCCACGGCCCGCAGATTGGCGCCCTTGGAGAGCAGGAACCCAGCCGCCCGGGCGTCCCGATCGGTGGTGCCGGCGTGCGTCAGCGAACCGGTATCGGCGTAGATGCCCAGCAGCATCGCCGTCGCCTGGACCGGGGAGAGCGGGGCGCCCGCCTCTTCGATCAGCTCGGCAAGCAGCGTGCAGGTCGCACCTACCAGATCCCGGACTTCCAGCGTCCCTTCCAGATCATCCGGCTCCGCCGGGTGATGGTCGTACAGATGGATCTCGGCATGCGCCCGCACGGCCGCCAGCGGGCCCAGCCGGGCCGGGTCGGCCGTATCAACGACGATGGCCCGCTTCACCTGACCGAGATCGATATCCCGTGCCTTCTTCACGCGAACATAGTAGCGGTGCAGCGAAATGAACTCAGCCGCCAGGGGTCCGGCCGACCCGGGCAGCACAATGGATGCCTGCGGGTAGAGCACCTGCGCGCCGACGGCGGCCCCCAGGGCATCCAGATCGGTATTGGTGTGGGGAATGATGATATCCATACCTGTGGCCGCACCTCCGTTGCCGCTATTGTACCATGAACCGGCTCCCGCCGGATCGCTGACTCTTGATGATCTGGTAAAATTTGGTATACTTATAGAGCAGGGTCTACCATCACGAAGGGAGGGGTCACCGTGAGCCACCGGCAAAGTAGACCGGAGAGTCCGGGAATCGAGGAGTATCACCGTCTGCTGGTCCTGCTCGACGAACGTCGGTTTGAAGAGGCGCTCGTGCGCGCCCGCGTGGCTATCGAGTCCGGTGATGTCGGACCGCTCGTGCGGGCCAAGACGCACAACCTGCTCTGCTGGACCTTCATCGAAGGGCTGAAGCAGGCCTCACCGGAGGCCGCCCTCCACGGCGAAGAGGCCGTGCGCCTGGCCAACGCGCTCGGCGAGCGCTCCCTGCAGTTGCAGGCCATGTGCAACCTGGCATCCGCTTACCACCAAATCGGCGACTTCAGCCAGGCGCGCCAGACCTACCAGGAAATCCTGCGCCATCTGAAGCGGGACCCTTCACTGGTGCCCTGCGGGCTGGTGATTGCCCACCAGGGCCTTGCTCACCTGGACATGGTGGCAGGGCTCTGTTCGGAAGCACTGCACCATTTGCAGGAGGCGGAAAGCCACTGTGGTGACGAAGAGAGCCGGTTCATGCTCTCTGACCTCTACCGGCGGCAGGCGCTGGTGCTGCTCAAGCTGGACCGGCCCGAAGAGGCCGCTCAGGTGCTCAGCCGCATTGCGGATGACGCGTACGCCTCCGGCCCCCGCAGCCTCTGGTGGAAGACGCACCTCAACTTCACCCGGGCGCGGGTGGAACTGGCACTGGGCCACTGGGCGCAGGCCCGGGCCCTGGGCCTGAACACCCTGGCCCTGGCCCGTGAATTGGCCGACCTGCCCGTGCTGGCCGAAGCCACGTGCCTGCTGGCGCTGAGCGACTACGCGGAAGGCCGTAAGGAAGCCGGCAAGCGGGCGCGACGGGCACTCACGTTTGCCATTCATTCCGGACGCCGCGACGTGGTCGCGGACGTGCGGGAGCGTTTGAAAGACCTGCTGGCCGGTGAACTATAACGTAGATGGGCGGGAGGCTTTCGCCTCCCTTTCGTTTTGGGTCTGTGGTATCTTGGAGGCAGACGATTCCCTGGAAAGGACTGAGCGGCCCGTGTTTGTGGGCGGAATGCTGATTCGGCGGTTCGACGGCTTCCGGCGGCTCTGTCGCAGGGCAGCGGCGGAGTATGGCCATCCGCTGCGGGTGACCGATGGCGAACTGCTGCTGGCCAACCGGGTCCTGGCGGCCCTGGGGGGGCCGCCGGCGGCATCGGAAGTGAGGGGCCGCTTCGCGGCGGACGGACTGCCGCTGCTCCTCCTGTTCCTTTTGACGCAGGAACTCGACTGCCGGGTAGGCCTGATTGGCAGGGCGGATGCCGAGATGAGCCGGCTCAAAGGCCTGGTGCAGCTGTTCGGTCAGGCCGCATGCCCCATGGTGACCGGCGGCCCGCCCCTGGCCTTTACGGACGTTGTGCGCGAACTGGGGCCGTCCGGGGCTCTGCTGGCGCCCGTGGTGCGGTACGACCAGGATGGCGAGCCGCTCACCGTGGCTGCGACCGGGGCTGGGGGGCGGGTCGGCGTGGGGCCGGAGCACGGGCCCTACACGCTGGCGTTCCTGCTGGCCGGGGCGGGGCCGGCGCCGCTGCGCCCGGCAGACGGGCAACTCCACCCCGCCGTGGTAGTTCTCGGATAATTCGCTTGCACCCGTCCGGGCGCATCCGGTATAATTAGCGGTGCAACGGGCGGTTAGCTCAGCGGGAGAGCACATGCTTCACACGCATGGGGTCACTGGTTCGATCCCAGTACCGCCCACCAGGAAAAAGGCGAAAGGGGGTCTGTCGACCCCCTTTCGCCTTTTGTGCAGAGCGCTATTCGTACCACTGGATCGTGGCGGTCCGGTCTTCGGAGTTGAAGGTGGTTCCGAAGCCCAGGGCGGGCGCGACCACCCGGAGGGGCACCATCACCTCATTGCCGTTCTTGTAGGGCGCCACGTCGGCTTCATAAGAGGCGCCGTTCCAGGTGTACTGGGTCGAGTCCACGGTCATGACCAGCGTGTAGGTGACTGTGTCAATCCGCCGGGACAATGTAACCTTGCCCGGGCCGGCGTCGAAATTGACCGTGACCCCGGCGCTGGTCAGGATTGAGGCGGGAACCATGAGCCGACCGCCCCTGATAACCGGGGCCTTGGGCACCACGACGTTGGCACCGTTCAGCTTGGCGGCAGCCGGCTCCAGGGAGATCACCAGGGAACGCTGCTGGGCTTGCACGGCACCGGCTGCCACCGTGGTGGAGTTGCCGAATGCCCCGTTTTCCTTGATGGCGATGACTACCCAGAGGTAGTAACGGTTCTTGGACGTGGTGTCGGCAAAGGTGGTCTCCCGGACCGTGAAGTCATTGAGCAGAGTGACTGAGTAAGCATTGCCTTCGAGGATCTCATAGCGGTAGATGTTGTAGCCCAATTGTGCGTCGGGCAGGGCGTCCCACGAGAGCACGGCCGTACCGCCCGAGCCGTCCAAAGTCAGCCTGCTGGTCGTCGGCGTACCGAAATGGAACCAGACCGTCACCTTGGGCGAAGCCTGCAGCAACATAAACTTGGCGTACCCACCGCCGGCCAGCTGGGCCACATAAACCCGTGACAACTGGACCGCTGCCGTGGCTGCATAGCCAGATGTGGGCACCGCCTGTACCTCATCGAGGTTTAGAACGGCCGGCTCCAGAAGCTGCACCTTCGCACCGTTCTTGGCGGTGACGGTGTTGTTGGTCACCTGAAGATCGCCGGTGAGATCGCCGTTTAGATCTACGATGGTGGCGGGGTCCAAGTTGGTGTAGCGGTTGGCTATGGCGCTGAAGGCTACCGGCGTATCAGAGTTCCTCAAGTTTGGCAGCTCCAGCCTGGGAAGAGTGCCGCCCGGGAGTTTGGGGCTGGTGGGGACCATGGGTCCATCGGCCGCTGATGCGGGCAGCGCCGCAAGCAATACCAGAAGCATGACGAGCAGAGAGCCGATCCACCGCCGCATAGATACACCTCCAAACAATTCGTCGCGCCCATTTTACCTGTTGCGCGAGATTGTTTGGGTAGAGTTTTGGTAAAGAAGAACCGCCGGAGCGTCCTGCCCCGGCGGTTGCCGTGTGAGATCCTAACGAGGCACCTTCGCCTGCATCCGCTCCGGAATCAGGTCGAAGGCGGTCATCTCCTGGAACGTCTCGCGCCGCACCACCAGCTCAGCCTTCCCATTGGCCACAAAGACCACGGCAGGCTTGGGATACCGGTTGTAATGCGAGGCCATGGAGTAGTTGTAGGCGCCGGTTGTGAAGACAGCCAGCAGGTCGCCGGTATCCACTGTATTGGCAACCTTCACGTCGAACAGCAGCATGTCGCCGGATTCACAATAGCGGCCGGCCACGCTGACGACCTTGTCCGCCGGCGCGGTGACCTTATTGGCCACAACGCACTCATATTGGGCCTGGTAGAGCGCGGGCCGGATGTTGTCGCCCATGCCGCCGTCCACGGAAACGTAGCTGCGGATGCCCGGAATCTCCTTCACCGTGCCAATGGTATACAGCGTGGTGCCCGCTTCGCCGACGATGGAGCGCCCGGGCTCGATGATCAGCTTCGGCAGGTCAAGCTTCAACTGGGTGCAGAGTTCGGTCACAATTTCGGTGATAAACTGAACCAGGACTTCCGGCCGCTTGGGCGTGTCCGCATCAACATACCGGACACCGAGGCCGCCGCCAAGGTTCAGTTCATAGGCCACGAAGCCAGTCTCCGCCTTGGCGAGCGCCACAAAGCCGAGCATGCGTTCAGCCGCCACCCGGTAGCCCTCAAGATCATGAATCTGGGAGCCGATGTGGCAGTGGAAGCCCTTCAACTCGACACTGGGCAGCGCCAGGGCAAGCTTGGTCGCTTCGAGGGCGTCGCCCGTTTCAATGGGAATGCCGAACTTGGAATCCAGCTGACCCGTGCTGATATAGTGATGGCCGTGGGCGCCCACGTTGGGCGTCAACCGGAGGTAAATCTTGGGCGTGACGCCAAGCGCCCCGGCGATGCGGCCCAACAGGTGCAGTTCATGAACGGAATCGACAATAATCCGTCCGACACCGGAAGTAATGGCCAGTTCAATCTCCCGCGGGGTCTTGTTGTTGCCGTGGAAGTAAGTCCGCTCCATGGGGAAGCCGGCGTTCAGCGCCGTGGCAATTTCGCCGCCGGAGACCACGTCGAGGGACATCCCCTCCTGTGCGGCCAGGGCTGCCATGGCGCTGCAGAGGAACGCCTTGGAGGCGAAGGCTACCTCGGCATTGGGGTAAACCTGGGCAAACGTGGACACGTAGACCCGGCAGTTTTTTCGAATCAGCTCCTCGTCCATAATATAGAGCGGGGTGCCGAATTCCCTGGCCAGGTCCGTGGTGTCAACGCCGCCAATCGTCAGGTGCCCGAGCGCGTTCTTGGCCGCTGTCCCGTAGTAATGCATATGCCTAAGCCGTCCTCCCACTAAGGATTCGATGGTCGTATGAAACTACCATAACATCAAATCGCATTAACGATAACATGCATCAATATCCTAGTCAACGCGCCAACAGCCCGGCCATCGCTGGGATTGGCCGGGACCATCATATTCTGATTCGCCAAAACGGCCCGCCTATTGCCGCGGGTGGCTCTCTGCCTGTCCTCCGGCTACTTCCGGCACCTGGCCGACCGTACGGGCGAGGACCTCCATAATGGCGCGCGTGGTTACTTCGCAGCCATTCTCCACGCAATCGGCCCCTTCCATTTTGCCGGGGTCGCCGATACCTATGACCACGGGCACGTTCAGCTCCCGCAGCACATCCACGGTGTCGCCCCGCAGCATGGGCCGGTAGATGTCCACCAGACCATGCTTGTCAACCGGCGCCTCCACGACCCGTCCATCGCGGGTAATGGAGACATCCACCGGGGCGCCGAGGGCCCGCCGGGTATTGGATGCGACGGCGATGGCGCCGAGCACCTGAACGTCCGGGTTTTGGCAAATGTAAGCCAGCGCCTTTTCACCGGCGCCCATTCCCGGGTTGCCCTTGTCGTCCACCATAACCAGCACGGGGTCGTAGGCCGCCTGCTTAATCAATTCCACCAGTTCGTGACCGCTCAGCGGAGTCGGGTTGCCCGCCGAAGCGGAAATGCACCGGAGGCCCAACCGGCCGGCCGCATATTCCATCGCCCGGCGTGCGACCTTGTCGCCGTCGGTGATCAGAATCACCCGCACGGGCGTCTTCACCTGCTCCACCCCCGCAATAAGAGAATCGCTGTGCCGGCGACCAGCGAGTAGATGAGCACATCCTTCGCGGTCCGCCGGGAGAGCAAAACGGCCACCGCCGCACTCGCCGCCATTCCGGCGGCCGGCAGCAGGGGGTGTGCCGGTCCCTCGGACTCCACGCTGGTAAAGGCCCCGGCAACGGTCACAGAGACGACGGCACCCCCAACAAGGGCAGTGACGGCAATGCGCCCGCACTCCGCGATCAGCATCGCCAGCAGCGACCGCAGCAGGCGGTACCGTTCGGGCAGCAGCACGGCCGTCACGGCGGCGGTCAGCCCCAGTCCGAGCCAGTCCACCGCCAGCATGGGATCCTCCTCTCCCTTCTCGGCGCTGACGCGCCATTTACGGGTGACGTGCGGCTTCGCCGCTGCACGGCGCCGCACTAGACTAGGGACTGTGCGGCCCGGCTGCCGGCTTGCCCTGAGCCCGGGTGTCAGTGTCGCCGAGCAGGCTGCCGAGTGGCACCACGGGCTGTCCTTGTGTCGCCGGATCCGGCTCGATGGGCCTGCCGGGCCACATGGGCGTGTCCACAGGCGGCACAGTCGGGATGGTCGGTCTGCCGTTTCGATATACGTGATAGGTATTCAGCTGCGATCCCTCCGTATGGCTGCGCCAGCCAATGCAAAGACCGGAAGTCCCGGGCGCCGGAACCCCGCCGACCGAGCCACGCGGCGGACGCCCCTTCACCCGGACGACTTCCGGTCAGGGCCTCTCCGGACCCTGGCTCTAGCATGCCTCAGGGAAGGCCAAGTATACGCTCTCCGCTTCGTCAGGCTCGAACCATTTCCATCTGCCAGAAGTTAGGGACAGAAATGGTCCGACCCTTCCTTCAGCTCCCTAGCTTGCATCCATAAACCTGCGAATGTGCTCAAGTGCTCGCCGTTCCAACCGGGAGACCTGCACCTGGCTGCAGCCGAGAATTTCGGCCACTTCGGTCTGGGTTTTGTCCCGGAAAAAGCGCAGCAGGATGACGCTCTGTTCCCGGGGTTCCAACTGCGACAGGCTCTCCCGCAGGGCCACGTGATCGACCCACTGGCCTTCCCGGGCTTCGCCGCCCGCCGACAGCTGGTCCAGCAGGTAAATCGGATCGCCGTCGCCTTCATGGACGGTCTGATGGATCGAGGCGGGTGTGCGGGCGCCGTCCAGGGCTTCGACCACCTCTTCCGGGGTCACACTCAGTGCGGCGGCAATTTCGGCGACGGTCGGCTCCCGCCCCAGGTCCCCCGCCAGCTTTTCATGGGCCTTACGGGCTTGCTGGGCCAGTTGCTTGAGGCCGCGGGAGACGCGCAGCGGCCCGTCGTCGCGGAGGTAGCGGCGGATTTCGCCGAGGATCAGGGGGACGGCGTAGGTGCTGAAGCGGACGTCATAGCTGAGGTCGAACCGGTCGACCGCCTTCAGCAGCCCGATGCAGCCCAACTGGTACAGGTCTTCCGGATCGAAGGAAGTGGACGAGAACCGGGAGACCAGACTCCGGACCAGCCGCAGGTTGGCTTCGACCAGCTCGTCGCGCGCTGGCCTGTCTCCGCTTTGGGCTTTCCTGATCAGTTCGCGGACTATATGATCAGGCCAGCCTCGCTCTTCGAGGAGCTTTTCTTCCGGCATGCGGGGCTCAGCTGCCCGTCGCCCGCGCCAGGTGTTCGGACCCGGCCCGTTTGGTCATGCGTACGCGGGTGCCGCGCCCCGGTGCCGACTCGACCTCCAGAGAGTCCATGTGCGATTCCATGAAGCAGAAGCCCAGCCCCATCCGGTCAGGGTCGGATGAGACGGCCGGCTGCATGGCCAGGGAGATATCGTCGATGCCGCGCCCCTGGTCAGCCACGACGACCTCGAGGCGGTTGTTCTCAAGAGTGATTTCCAGGCGGACCACATGGCCCGGTTCGGAGCCGTAACCGTGGATGACCGCATTGGTCACCGCTTCCGATACGGCCAGTTTGGCCTCGTCCACTTCCGCCACGGTGAAGTCAGCCTGGGCCGCCACCATGGCGACCAGGAGCCTGGCCACGCCCACGTTCTGCGGGACGGAGGCCAGTTCAGCCACAACCCGATTCTGCTGCACCAGAACCCCTCCTCACTTCGTCAGGCTCGAACCGTTTCCGTCGGCCAGAGGTAACGGACGAAAACGGTCCGACCCTTCCTTCAGCTCCTCGGCTGTGACCGGCGGCTCAGTCGCCGGTCAGTGCGTCTGCCTCCGACCGGTACTCGGACAGGATTTTGTAAATGCCGGAGGCTTCGAGCGTGGGCCGCACCGAAGGCGGCGTGCCGACTACGGCCATGCGCCCGCCTTCTTGCTGCAGCCGCTTGTAGCGGCCCAGGAGGGCGCCCAGAAATGAGCTGTCCAGAAATGTGACCCGCTCCAGGTTGACGACCAGGTGCCGGATCTTGCGGCGGTCCACCAGGTCGTCCACCAGCCGGCGGAATTCGGCCGCCGCCACCAGGTCAAGCTCGCCCGAGAGGCGGGTCACGAGGTTGCTGCCTACGGTCAGGTGCTCCATTGTCACGCGCAGTTCACCCCTTGTGCTTGGGTGGTTCCGACGTCAGCATTTCTGTATTGCGAGAGCCATATCCTACCAGGTTTCCCATCTATCGGTCGCCAAGTTCCGACAATTGTAGCGGATGTGGGTGAATTGGGGCATTTTGCCACGGAGGACGCGGAAGACACGGAATTAGGGAACATGGGAAAATACTTATTTGTATTTTTTCACATTCCGCGTTTGTCCAAATTCCGCGCTTCGGCGGCAAAATAAAGAAGACCCACCGGGATACGCAGATCCCAGTGAGCCGCACAACCATGCTAATTCAGGAAGAAAACCTTCTTCATCCCGTACAGGAGCGTATCCCAGAAGTTGGCCTTAGGAACGGCGACAGACGCTACCAGCGTCATCTTCCCGATCTCCTTGCCGTCCAGGGTGGCAATCATCTCACCGATCGCCTGGCCCTGCTGGATCGGCGCCTCCACCCGCTTGGGCAGGCGAATCTCCGTCCGGACCTTCTTCTGCTCACCTTTGGCCACGCTGACCGCAAACAGCGACTGGGGAACCACCGGCAGCTTGGGCAGTTTCCCACGCGCAACGCTGACCGCAGCGACCTGCTTGTTCAGCGGCGCCAGCTCCACCGCCGTGTAATTGGAGAAGCCGTAGTCGAGCAGCTTCGCCGCCTCGGCGTTCCGCTTCTTCCACGTTTCGGCGCCCATGACGACCGAAATCATGCGCACTTCGTTCTTGACGGCCGTGGCCGCCAGGCAGTAGCCCGCCGCCTCCGTCCACCCCGTCTTCAGGCCGTCGGCCCCCGGGTACCAGGTAAGCAGCTTGTTGTTGTTCCAGAGCCGGAAGGTCGGGCCGTTCTTGCGCCACGGCACCTCCAAATCCGCCCCGTAAATCGAAGTCAGCTTCACCAACTCCGGATAGTTGAGCGCCGCATACCGGCTCATCTGGGCGATATCGAAGGCGCTGGTCAAATGCCCGTCCGCCGAAAGCCCCGTTGGGTTTTTGAACTGGGTATCCATCATCCCCAGTTCCTTCGCCTTGGCGTTCATCGCTTCGACAAAGGCGTCGACAGAACCCGATACATGCTCCGCCACCGCGACGGAAGCGTCGTTGGCCGAACCGACGGCCACCGACTTGAGCAGCTCGCCCAGGGTAAACGTCTCCCCGGTATCGGCAAAGATGATCGTGCCAACCTGCTTAGCCGCCTCGTCCGAAATGGTCACCTTGTCATCGGTCTTCACCTTCCCGTCCCGGATGGCGTCAAAGGCGACGATCAGGGTCATGATCTTGGTGACGCTGGCGGGATTGCGCCGCTCGTTGGCGTTCTTTGCGAACAATACCCGGCCGCTGCGGGCCTCCATCAGCACCGCCGACGGCGAATCGATGCTGACCGGCGCCGTCCCCTGCTGTGCTGGCGCCTTGGCTGTCTCGGAGGTCATCGCCGGCCGGTCGTCACCGGACACATCAGCGCCGTCTTCGACCTCCCTGGCGGGCCCCCAGCGGGGTTCCCGGGCGAGAGCGGGGGCGGACAGGTTCAGTAGCACAGCCGCCGCCCCCAGCGCCGCCAGATAGCGAATGCTGGATTTCGACATGGGCGTATCCCTCCAATTGGCTTCGTAGCGCTAGTTTGCCCAGTCCGGACGGACCCGCCATACGACAAGTAAAAAATGCGATAAAAAAGTGTTGCGCCACCGGCACCGACCGCCCGCAGGGCAGCGTCGAAACCGTTGAGGTGACCTGCATGGACCAGAGTCCGGCGATTTTGCTTGACCGCCTGGGGCGGGACTACGGCAACTTCACGGCGGTTGACGACCTGAACCTACGCGTGCAGCCCGGCGAAATTTTCGCCTTCCTGGGCGCCAACGGCGCCGGCAAGACGACCACCATAAAAATGATGGTCGGCCTGCTCCCTCCCACCCGCGGCCTGGTGGTCATCGGCGGCCACGACGTCTGGAAAGAGCCGCGGCAGGCCAAGCGCGCCATCGGCTATGTGCCCGACACGCCGATTCTGCACGAACTGCTGACCGCCCGGGAGTTCCTCTGGTTCATGGCTGACCTGTACAACTTGCCCCGCCCGGAGGGACAGGCCCGGGCCGCCGAGCTGCTGGAAATGCTCGGCCTGAAAGATGCCTCCGACCGGCTGATCCGGGACTTCTCTCTGGGCATGAAGCGGAAGATGGCCATCGCCACGGCCCTCCTGCACCGGCCCCGGGTGCTGCTGCTCGACGAAGTGACCAACGGCCTCGACGCCCGGGCCGCCCGAGAGGTGAAAGACCTGGTCACCCGGTGGGCCGGCGAAGGCGTGGCCGTCCTGCTGACCACCCACATCCTCCATACCGCCGAGGAGCTTTCCCACCGCATCGGCCTGATTCACAAAGGCCGTCTGCTCTGCGTCGGCACCAAGGAAGAACTCGCCGAAAGGGCCGGCAAGCCGGGCGCCAACCTGGAAGAGATCTTCCTCACCCTGACGGGCGATCAAGTGCCCGCAGAAATGGAGGGAGTTGAAGGAAGGGTCGGACCGTTTCCGTCCGTAACTCCAGGCCGACGGAAACGGTTCGAGCCTGACGAAACGAGGTAGAACCGGCGTGAGCGAACTCCTCCCCACCGCCTGGTCCATTGCGAAGTCGGGTTGGCGCTCTTCCTGGAACCGGTCGATCCGCTTCTCCAAAATGAAAACAGCCGCCATTTTCCTGGCGGCGCAGATGCTCTTCTTCGTTTTCATTGCCCGCCGGGCCCCGGCCGTGGCAGGCGCCGGCGCCCGGGAGTCGCTGGGCGGGCTGCTGGCCGTCATGGCCGTCCAAATGGCCTGGTTCGGCATGATGTACGGTTTCGTGCGCGGACAGATGCAGCTTTACCAGGGCATCCTTGTGCCGCTCTTCCAAATCACCCCCGCCCGGCCCCTGGCCTTTCTGATCGGCCGGGTGATCGAGGCGGTGCCGGCGCGCGCCTGGTCCACGTTGCTGTGGGCCTGGGCCTATTCGGGCGTCATACCCGGCCCCGCCCGGTGGGGCGCCCTGCCCTTGCTGGCCGGCTTCGGCCTGGCCATTGCAATGATCGCCCACCTGGCAGGACTGCTCCTCCTCTCCTTCTGGAGCCGCTGGTCGCCCAAAACCATGCGCAACGGCACACTCCTCTTCGGCATTGTCACCCTGGGCATAGTCACTGCGGCCATGATCTACCTGACCGGGGGCGGCACCTTCACCGAACTGGCGCTGATGATGCGGCGGTACCGCCTGCTCGCTTACGGCGCCGTGCTGGCTCTGACCGGCCTGCCCGGGCTCCTCCTGCTGGCGGCCTTGCTCGTAAGGCCGGCGGCCGTGGAGGGGCTTTACCGCCAGGGGGTCTATCAGGTCATCGAACTGAACGAGGCGGATGTGGACCGCCGGGTCCGCTCCCGCTGGCTCCCCGTCCGGCAGCACGTCATGCGGGCGGTCCTCTCCCGGGAATGGCTGGAACTGGCCCGCTCCAAGGTGGCGCGCATTCAGCTGCTGATCTGGCTGGCCGGCACGGTGGGCGTCTGGTTCGCCGGCCGGGCGATGGCGGGGCGCCCGACCGAGCGGCTGATCCAGAACGTCGGCCTGCTCGCCCTGCTGACCTGGTTCATGGCGTATGGCCACTGGGTGGTCCGGGTCTTCGAAAAGGAGCGCCGCACTATGCTGCTCTACCGCCTCGCGGCGATTCCGGCCGGGCGGCTTATCGCGGCCAAGTTTACCTCGATTTTCCTACCCTCCGCCCTGCTGGTCGCCGGGACGGCCCTGGTGGGCGCCCTGGCCGCCGGCGCACTTCTCAGCGATACGCTGCGGCTGCTCGGCTGGACGCTCGGCGCCCTGGCCGCCGGCACGCTGGGCGGCTTTGGCGCCGCCGCTGCCACCGCCGGCGAAAGCGAAGACCAGGAATTGGACGCTGCACCCAGGCGGGAAGGGGATACGGCCCAGACCACCGGCAACAACGCCTGGTGGGCGCTGGCCCGCACCGCTACCCTGTTGGTGACGGCAGGGCTGCCCATCTGGCTGGGCGCCGGGCAGCCGGGCACCCCCTTCCGCCTGCCCGAAGCACCGCTCCTTGCGGCAGCGGCTGCCCTGCCGGCGGCAATCCTGGCGGGCGGCTACTGGATCATGGAGAAGGGCTGGACGGCAAACGGCCACTGAAGTAATGCAGCCGCCATTGTGGTATCATGGTCATACACAATTGGCAAGGGAGAAGCAGCGATGGCAAGGCAGAAGATCAGCACCTTCCTCATGTTTGCCGGCAACGCCGAAGAAGCGATGAACCACTACGTTTCCACCTTTGAGGGCTCAGAAATCACGCAGATTCTGCGCTACGGGCCGGGCGAAGCCGGTGCTGAGGGAAGCGTCATGCACGCGGTCTTTACTCTGCACGGGCAGCAGTTCATGGCCATCGACAGCAGCGTGGAGCAGCCGTTCACATTTACCCCGGCCTGTTCGCTCCACGTCACCTGTGACACGGAAGCGGAGATCGACCGCGCTTTTGAGCGGCTCTCCTCGGGCGGGCAGGTCCTGATGCCGCTGTCCGCTTACCCCTTCAGCCGGAAATACGCCTGGGTACAGGATCGGTTTGGCGTCTCCTGGCAGTTGTCCCTCGCCTGAAACAGGCTCGAATCTAAAGAAAGACTCTGGACCCCTGACGGTCCAGAGTACGCCGGCTACAGGCCGAACAGATGCTGTACCAGCATCCACGCTGCCCAAATGAGGAGCAGCACCGTTCCGGGTCAGACGTTCGGCAGGCCCCGCCTGCTTTTTCGCGGGACGCCTCAGCCGCCGCTCATGCAGCTCTGCTGCCCCCGGTCCCCCTCCTCGTTCATGACCAAGCCCTCCAATCGACATACATATACCCCGTACGGTATCGACATCACAAAGGATACTCAGTTTGGCGTCACCTGTCAAGGTGCCAAAGCGAACCCGCACTGCCCTCCAAAGTGGCAGTGCGGGCTTATTTGCGCATTGGGTCACCCAATTTGACGGGTGGAATCCTCCAGCCGGCCCACAATCTCGCCCAGCTCACGGCTGACGCTTTCAATGCGGGCGACGGCATCACGCAGTCTGACCGCACCCCGCTGCAGCCGGTCCGCCGCCTCCAGGTTCGACCGGGAGGTATCGCCAATGGCCGTCACGCCCGTCAGCACTTCGTGCGACGCCGACGCCATCTCCTCCGAGGCGGCGCTGGTATCCTGCACGACCTGCTCGATCTGGCGGAACGACGAGACCAACTGACCTGCCGACTCGGACTCCCGCCGGGCCTCCCGGGCGATTTCGCCCACCTGCGCGGCCGTCTCCCGGGTGGTGCCCAGCACCTGCCCCAGCGCCTCGTTGGCCGTGCCGGCCAGGGCGGCGCCCGTCTGCACTTCCTGCGTCGTCGTCTCCACGGCGGTGGCTGCCTGATCTACGCCGGCCCGGATCTCCTGCAAAAGGGTGTCGATGGCCCGGGCCTCGGTCGCCGACCGCTCCGCCAGCTTCCTGACTTCCTGAGCGACCACTGCAAAGCCCCGGCCGTGCTCGCCCACTCTGGCTGCCTCGATCGCGGCGTTCAGGGCGAGCATGTTCGTCTGCTCCGCAATCTCACCGATGGTAACCGCAATGCCCCCGATCTTCTGCGAATGGACCCGCAGGCCCCGCATCGCCTCCGCGGCCAGATGTGCGCTGGTGCGAATGCGGTCGATGCCCTGCACCATCTCAGCGACGGCGCCCGTCCCCCGGGAAGCCACGTCGGCCGCCCGGTTCGACTCGGTCAGCACCACGTCGGCCCGGCGGCTGACGTTGCTGATGGCCGTCGCCATGCCGTCGACCAGTGCGGTGCCCCGGGCTACCGCCTCGGCATCCTGCTGGGCCCCGGCGGAGATGTGGTTGATTGACTTATTCAGTTCCGCCATGACTGCGCTGGCTTCCTGCACACGCTCCTGCTGGCTGCGGCTGGCCTCCAGGACGCCCTCGACCGTTACGCCGAAATCGCCCTCCAGGAAAGCGCCGGCGGCTTCCGTGTTCGCCGCCAAGTCGCCGCTGGCCGACACAAGCCGCTGCGCCGCATGCTTGATCTCCGTGGCCGCTGCCTGCAGTCCGGAAAGGGCCCGGGCCCTCGCCGCCGATTCGTCCTGTACCCGGCCCAGGAGCAGGGCGGCTTTCTTGGCAAGGCTGGCGACGACAGCCTGGACGGCGACCACCGTCAGCACATAGTAGCCGAGGCCGGCGGCGTTGATCTCCGGTCCCTCGGGAAACCCTTCCGGGTGTCGCCATATGCACAGCGCCATGGCCGCCCAGGAGAGCAGGTTGGTCACCCAGACGACCCGCGGCGCAAAATAGAGGGCGGCCATCAGCGACGGCAGAAGCCAGATGATCCAGCTGGACTGCGCCAGATGTATGGTAAAGGCGAGGGTGACGAGCGCTCCGACTACCGCCAGGGGACCTATGTACTTGATCGACCCGGTGAGCCAGCCCCGCCACAGCAGGACCGAGGGCACCAGCATGATGCCCGTCGTGACGCCGATCCACGTCAGAAACAGCGCGATGTTGGTCTCAGACTCCACGATCAAGAAATAGACCAGCGCCACCAGGGGCGCAACGACCAGGAAGGTGTACCACATGACCTTGACCACGAGCTTGTCGGTCGCACGTTCATTCAAATCTAGCACGGACTCGGTCTGCTGCCACGTTGTCATTGGCTGTCCTCCTGCACCCCTGCATGGTATCATTTTCCCTTTTTCGGCTTTACCTCAAAAATTCCTCTATAAAGAAAACGTAAGGGGCTGCCGTTTTGTGCGGCAGCCCCTTGAAAAGAGTTCAGTTTTCTGATCGGATCAGGTCAGCGAAGCTGGTGCCGGCGCCGCCGTAGGCCACGCCCAGCAAATCGGCCACCGTTGCGCCGAGGTCAGCCAGGGTTGGCCGGGTGCCCACGTCGGCACCGGGCCGGATCGTCTGCCCATACAGCAGCACGGGCACATACTCCCGCGTGTGGTCGGTGCCCGGGAACGTCGGATCGTTACCATGGTCGGCGGTAATCACCAGCACGTCGTCCGGACGGAGCTTCGCCTTGATGCCGGAGAGCGCCTTGTCAAAGGCGATCAGCGCCTGTGCGTACCCTTCCACGTCCCGGCGGTGGCCGTAGAGCATGTCAAAATCAACCAGGTTGGCGAAGATCAGCCCTGACTCCTGCCGGTCCAGGCACTGATGAATCACCCGGACCCCGTCGGCGTTGTCCTTGGTATGCTCAGCAAACGTGATCCCGTGGCCGGAGAAGATATCCTCAATTTTGCCGACGGCCATGACAGAGAGGCCAGCTTCCCTAAGGTCGTCCAGCAGCATGTGCGGCGGCTCGATGGCGTAATCCTTCCGGTTCGACGTCCGCTTGAACGTGGTGGCGTCGCTGCCCGCAAACGGGCGGGCGATGACCCGGCCCACCCGGTGCGGCGGTGCGAGCAGGTCCCGTGCGATCTGGCAGATGTCGTACAGCCGCTGCAGGCCGAAGCTCTCTTCGCTGGCCGCGACCTGAAAGACCGAATCCGCACTGGTGTAGACGATGGGCAGCCCCGTGCGCAGGTGCTCCTCGCCCAGTTCCTTGATGATCTCCGTGCCTGAAGCCACGGTGTTGCCCAGCACCCCGGGCAGGCCGGTCCGCCTGCAGAATTCGGCGATCAGATCCGGCGGAAACCCCTCCGGATAGGTCCGGAACGGCGCCGTGGGCGGCACCCCGACCATCTCGAAGTGGCCCGTCATGGTGTCCTTGCCGTGCGACGCCAGCGCCATGCGGCCGAAGGCCCCGGCGGGCGCCGCTGCGGGCGGCGTCCCCGCGATGGAGACGATATTGCCCAGGCCGAGCCGGCCCAGGTCAGGCAGTTCCAGGCCGCCCCGGGCGGCGGCCATGTTGCCCAGCGTGTTGCTCCCGGCGTCGCCCCACTCCGGCGCATCCGGCAGCGCCCCCGCTCCCACGCTGTCGATGATGATCAGCAAGACTCGGTTGACTTTGGTCATCGCCACATCCCCTCGGTACCAGTCTGACAGCCCTTACTATAGCATAAAGCGGAAGAGGGCGGCCATCGCCGGGCCACCCCCCTGGTGCTCACGTATGGATAAGTACGGCGCCTACGCCCTGGGATGAGCCTTGGCGTACACTTCCTTGATGCGGCCGCGCGTCACCTGCGTGTAAATCTGGGTGGTGGAGATGTCGGCGTGGCCGAGCATCTCCTGGACGGAGCGCAGGTCAGCCCCGTTCTCCAGCAAGTGGGTCGCGAAGGAGTGGCGCAGCGTGTGCGGGGTGATCTCCTTCTCGATCTTCGCATCTTCCGCGTACTTCTTGACGATCTTCCAGAAGCCCTGGCGGGTCAGCCGGTGACCGTGGTGGTTGACGAAGAGCGCCTGCTCTTCCCGCTCCCGGACCAGCCGCGTCCGGGCGACGCCCAGGTAGTCCCGGCAGGACTGAATGGCCAGCGAGCCGAGGGGGACGATGCGCTCCTTGGAGCCCTTGCCCGAACACTTGATGTAGCCCATTTCCAGATTGACGTCGGTCACGTCCAAGGAGACCAGTTCGGAGACCCGGATGCCGGTGGCATAGAGCAGTTCGAGCATCGCCCGGTCCCGCACGCCCGCCGCCTGACCGGCATCAGGCTGGGCCAGCAGCCGCTCCACTTCGGTGACGGAGAGCACTTTCGGGAGCCGCTTCTCCAGTTTGGGCGACTCGAGGTTGGCGGTCGGATCGCTGCCGATCCGGTTTTCCCGCACCAGGAACTGATAGAACGCTTTCAGCGCCGCCAGCCGCCGGGCAATCGTGGCGGTGGCCTTCCCCTGGGACTGCAAGTACAGTAGATAGTTTACGATCGTCGTCCGGGAGACGGAGTCGAGGGCGGACTCATCATCGGTCTCCAGGAACTCGGAATATTGCCGGAGGTCTCGTCCGTAGGACTCCAGCGTGTTCATTGCCAAGCCCCGCTCCACGCTGAGGTAGTTGATGAACTCATGGATCAACTTTTTCATCCCGCATCCCCTTCGCGCCTGTTGTGGTAATCATTCTCTCGCATACTGGGGCGAATTATGCGTGGGACTTGGCCGTTTTTGTCAATTCTACATAACGCGGAGCTTTCCTGCTCCCAAACTTATGCCCCTGCGACCGTCCACAGGCTTTACCAGTGTAACCTTATGACGACCTCCGTCTGGGTATACCCTTTCGGGCAATGGGAAAAAGAATCAGCCACAGATTACACGGATTACACAGATTTGTTAATTATTAATATTCGAATTCCTCTATTGACGAGGAAACTCGAACTTAATAATCTTCCAATCCGTGAAATCCGTGTAATCCGTGGCAAAAAGCCGCCCGTGGCCTGGATCAAATGCTGTGCTCGATCACCGTATCGAGCGGCACGTAAGGCAGGCTGTGCGCCTGCGCCACGGCCTCGTAGACGACGTTGCCGCCGACGACGTTGACGCCCTTGGCAAGGGCGGCGTTCTCCATGATCGCTTTCTTCCAGCCCTTGTTCGCAAGCTGCAGGGCATAGGGCAGCGTGACGTTGGTCAAGGCATAGGTGGAAGTACGGGGCACCGCGCCGGGCATATTCGCCACGGAATAGTGGATAACGCCGAACTTCTCATAAACGGGGTCCATATGGGTCGTCACCCGGTCGATCGTCTCCACGGAGCCGCCCTGGTCGATGGCGACGTCGACAATCACGGAGCCGGGCTTCATGTTCTGGACCATCTCGGTGGTGACCAGGTGCGGGGCCCGGGCGCCCGGAATCAGGACAGCGCCGATGAGCAGGTCACACTTGGCCACTTCGGAGGCGATCACATACTCGTTGGACACCCGCGTGCGAATCCGGCCGAAGAAGACATCGTCAAGGTAGCGCAGCCGGTCCGGGTTGATGTCGATCATGACGACGTCGGCGCCGAGGCCCATCGCCATTTTGGCTGCGTTGGTGCCCACCACGCCGCCGCCGATGATGACCACCGAGCCGGGGGCCACGCCGGGCACGCCGCCCAGCAGCACGCCGCGGCCGCCGTGGGCCTTTTCCAGGAAGTGGGCGCCGATCTGCACCGCCATGCGGCCGGCCACTTCGCTCATGGGCATCAGCAGCGGCAGGGACTTGTCGGGCAGCTGAACGGTTTCGTATGCGATGGCAACAATCCGCTTTTCAACCAGCTTCCGGGTCAGTTCGGGCTCCGGGGCCAGATGTAGATAGGTAAAGAGGATCTGCCCTTCGTGGAACAGGTCATATTCCGGCGGAAGGGGTTCCTTGACCTTGACGATCATGTCAGCGGCGGCGTAGACTTCCCGGGCTGTCGCCAGCATAACGCCGCCGGCCGCTATGTACTCCTGATCCTCAAACCCGGAACCCTTGCCGGCACCTTTCTCGAACACGACTTTGTGCCCGGCTTTGACCATCGCGGATACTCCCGCCGGAGTCAGACCGACTCGATTCTCGTACGCCTTGATCTCTTTCGGTACGCCAACCAGCACGTGGCTCTCTCCTTCCGCACCTTCCCGGTCGCGGGTTGCGGGGATGCAACCGGGCGGGCCTTAGATGTAGGGTGTGCGCAACGACCGATCCATACGCGACTGGAATCTGGAGGCGGATACCACCCTGAGTATGGCAGATGCGAACGCACGCTGGCAAGACCCTGACACCGATGTGCCAGGGTCTTGCCACTTGCCTGATCCTTAAGAGAGATGGAGCCATGATGCCGCCAGGCGGGCGAGACCGGGCGATACGTATGCTTCCACGAGGCCCGCCAGCAGCAGCACCAATCCCGTGGCCATCAGGGTAGCCGTAAACCTGGCCAGCGCAGGATAAAAGTTCGGCAGACGGCGCCGCTCCCGCCAGGAGCGGATGACCTGCAGCGAGAACCCGGACGCCGCCGTGCCGCCCATAATGAGCGCCGGGATCATCAGCAGGCTGTGGGGCACGTGGCCGGCCACGCCCAGCGCGAGACCGCCCCAGCCGAGTTCGGCCGTCAGGAAGCTGATCGTAAACCCGGACACGAACCCAAAAACGAGGGCGCCAATCACCGTGCAGGGCACGGCCAGCAGCGAAATGCCCAGAATCCAGAAGAAGCCCAGCTCCTTGAGCGAGCGGACGAGCGACTGCCGCAGGATCAGCCAGCCGTCCGTGACTGCCGGATGGGCGATCCGCTCCATCGATTCGCCCAGGTAGGCGACCAGTTCCGTCCGATCACGCTCGCTGACGCTGCGCACGGCCAGCCCCCCGAAAACTACGCCGATCACGAAAAAGCCTGCCAGCAGCAAAATCAGGCCGGTGTTCCGGCGCACGTAGTCCTCGAAGCTGCGCTGATATCGGTGTAGCAACTGCACGGCCCCGCCAGCCCCTTCCGGAGTCGATTCCAGTAAAGGCTATGCGGGGCCCGTCCACGTTATGTCTCTACTCCGCCACCACTTTTCCGTAGACCCCGCCGGCCCCGGCTTCAATGGCAAGGGCGCCGTCCCGAGCGGCGGCTACCAGGCGAGCCAGCTTCGGTCCCACCACTTCGGCGAGCTCGCCCTCCGTGGCCCGGTGCAGCACGCCCATCTCCGTGCCGAAGGCGGCGAGCAGCCGCTCCAGGGCCCGCTTGCCCAGACCGGGCACAAACGCCAGGGGAATCTGGTGGACGTAAGGGGGCCGCTCGCGGGGAACGGCACGCACCCCGGCCCGCTCCTGCAGGGGACGGTAGTGGCGAATCCGGTCCAGCACGCCCAGCACCAGCTTATGCCCCGGGGAGACCGGGCACTCCAGCACCGGCGGCTCCCCTTCCAAACGATGGTCGCAGTCCAGGCAGTACGTCCGGTGGTATTTGCCTAGCCGCGGGTCGAGCCCGTAATTGGCCGCCACCCGGCGCCCCTGCTCCTCCCGCAGGGCCAGGGCCAGCTCGTCAAAGGTGGGCGCCGCGACGCGGATCAGGTTATATTCCCGCCCGATTTTCCCGAGGGAGTGCGAGTCGGAATTCGTCACATAGGTGAAGCGGGTCAGTTCCGGCAGTTCATCGGCCAGCTCCGTGTCCGACGAGAGCCCCAGTTCCACCGCGGGCACGTACCGCCAGAGCTCAGGCGCAATCACCTCGCCCACCGTTGCCGCCGCGCCCAGGGTCGACTTGAACGGCGTGAAGATGTGTGCGGGTATCACAATGCCGCCCAGCCCGCCGACAAACTCCACGACCTCGGAGGCGGACGTGCCGTGGTGCCGCTGGGTGGAGAGCTGCCGGTTCCGGACCCGGGCCTGCTGCCATGCGCCCAGCTCCCGCAGTTCCCGGGCGCCGCGCACGTAGCAGGTCAGGTGAACCGCCTTGCCACAGGGGCCGTGGGTCACCTCCACCTCCGCCCCGGGTATCAAGGTCACTTCTCCGCCGAACGAAAGCCCGCCGCCGGGCAGCTCCTCTACCTTCCCGGCCGCCAGCAGCCGCTCCAGGTCGTGGAGGGCGCCCGCCGTGGACGCGTCAATCACGCCCACCATGCCGATGCCCTTGCGCTCCCGGCATTCGATGAGGATGTTCTCCAGCGTCAGGTCCCGGGCCGCGCTGATCTTCACGCCGCCGCCGGGCTCGCCCGCCCATCCCAGGTGGATGTGCAGGTCCAGATAGACCTCCTGCAAACCGCTAGCGGGCGCCGGCAAGCCGGGCATAGAGCAGCACCCCCGCCAGCGTCTTCGCGTCGCGAATCTCGCCCGCCAGGGCCATGCGCAGCGATTCCGCGAGGCTATACCGCTCCACTTCGATCTCCTCGTCTTCGTCACCGGGCAGGCGTGAAGGCGTCAGGTCTTCCGCCAGATAGAGGTGCAGCAGCTCCGAGCAGAAGCCGGGGGCGCTGAAGAACTCCCCGATCTTCGTCAGCTTGCCGGCCTTGTAGCCCGCTTCTTCCTGAATCTCCCGGGCGGCGGTCACGTCCGGCTCCTCGCCGGGCTCCCGGGTGCCGGCCACCAACTCCAGCAGCGGCTCCCCGGCGGCGTAGCGGTATTGCCGGACGAAAAGCAGGTCGCCGTTCTCCACGGCAACGACAACGACGGCGCCGGGATGGGCGACCACATCACGCTTCAGTTCCTTGCCGTCCGCCATGCGCAAGGTGTCCTTCCGGACGGTGATCGAGTGGCCCCGGTAAATCTCCTCCGACTTGATGCATTCCATGCTGCGCAAGCCTCCTGCGTATGTACATCACTGCTCATGGTAGCACCCGAAACGCGCAAAAGCGAGGCCGGATGCAGACGCCAAGGCGCCGGCAGCGTGCCGGCGCCTGGTCAATCTAGTATTCCTTCGCGCTCTCCTCGCCCCTGAGCACCCGCAGGGCGCCTTCGTTCAGGGCGGTCATCTCATCTTCACCGGGGTAGATGATCACGGGGGCGATCCACTGGGTGCACTCCGTGATCCACTGGACCAGGGGCTTGGAGCGGGCCAGGCCACCCGTCAGGATGATCCGGTCCACCTTGCCCTGCAGGGCGACGGCGCACCGGCCGATCTCCTTGGCCACCTGGTAGGCCATCGCCTCAAAGACCGTCTCGGCCTTCGGGTCGCTGCCGCTGACGGCCCGGTTCTCCACATCGCGGGCGTCGTTCGTCTTCAGGTGCGCCACGAAGCCGCCTTTGCCCACGGCCATTTTGGAGATTTCGGGCAGGGTGTAGCGCCACGAGTAGCACATATGGACCAGACCCAGGGACGGCAGGGTGCCCGCGCGCTCCGGCGACATGGGGCCTTCGCCGTCCAGAGCATTGTTCACGTCGACGACCCGGCCCCGGTGATGGGCGCCCACCGAGACGCCGCCGCCCAGGTGCACAATAATCAGGTTCAGTTCATCGTAGGGCCGGTTCAGTTCCCGGGCGGCCCGGCGCGCCACCGCCTTCTGGTTCAGTGCATGGAAGATCGACCGCCGGGGCATCGTCGGAATGCCAGAGATTCGTGCGACCGGCTCCAGTTCATCGACTACGACGGGATCGACGATAAAGGCGGGCACCCCGCC
Organism: Symbiobacteriaceae bacterium; assembly: GCA_035628915.1. GTDB lineage: Bacteria > Bacillota > Sulfobacillia > Symbiobacteriales > Symbiobacteriaceae > JARBUG01. Next base: position 58,679 of record DASPIW010000034.1, read on the forward strand.
GGCGGCCCGGGCGATCTCCCAGGCCAGGGCGGCGCCCAGGTTGGAGGCATGCTCGCCTTGCAGGCCGGCTTTCAGGTCGGTCAGCATCCGTTCACATACGCGGTACGTGCCGCCGGGAATGGGCCGGAGCAAGCCGCCGCGGCCAACCACAGCGGACAGGCTCTCCGGCGTGATGCCGACCGAGGCCAGCCACTGCAGGATCATCTCCTTGCGGTAGGCGTACTGATCATACACGCGAGTGAATCGGGAGAGCTCCTCGGCGCTGTGCCGCAAATCTTCCTTGAAGGCCAGCCGCTCATCGTCGAAGACGGCGATCTTCGTAGAAGTGGAGCCGGGGTTGATGATCAGCAGACTGTGCGTAGAGACCACGGCCCTCTTCCTTTCATCCAGTAAGGTCCTGCGGATGATAGCGTATCACACGACGCTTCGTGGTCTCAAGCTACCTTCCGGGGTGGGCTTTCCTGACTATGGCGGTTGATCCTGGTCTATCTTGGGGCATTTTTTGCCACGGAGGACACGGAGGACGCGGAGAACACGGAATGGGAAAAGATGCAGAAAGGGTTCCGTGAGATTCCGCGTGCTCCGTGTCCTCCGTGGCTATTTCCCTTTCCCGAAAAACAAGGCTCCTCACGCATATAGGCGCGAGGAGCCCCAATCCACAACCCAAGGTTACTCCGCTACATACATCCGGTTAATGGAGTGAATCCGGCGAATCCGCTCCTCCGAGACCCGGTCCGCCGCCTCGGCAGTGGTGATGCCCTGTACGTTCGCCGTTTCGAAGATCTTCATCAGCTTATCGAAGATCGTATTGACCCGACCGTAGGCCCGATCCCGGTCGTAGCCGCTGGGGTTGAACTCCTCGGCCACATTGATCACGCCGCCGCCGTTGATGACGTAGTCCGGCGCATACAGAATCCCCAGATCCTTCAGCACCTGCGCATGGCGCGGCTCCTTGAGCTGGTTGTTCGCCGCGCCCGCCACCACCTTGCACTTCAGCTGCGGAATCGTCGCATCGTTCAGGGTGGCGCCCAGGGCGCAGGGCGAATAGACATCGCAAGCAACGGCGTAGATGGCGTCCGGTGCGACGCCGGTCGCCCCGAACTCCTTGACCGCCTTCTCCACCGACTCCGGGTTGATATCGGTCACAATCAGCTTGGCGCCTTCGTCGTGCAGGTGCTCGCACAGATGATACCCGACCTTGCCCAGGCCCTGCACCGCCACGACCTTGCCCTTCAGCGACTCGGAGCCGAAGGCGAACTTGGCCGCCGCCTTCATGCCGCGGTAGACGCCGAACGCCGTCACCGGCGACGGATCGCCCGAGACATCGCCCCGGCCGGAGACATGGCTGGTCTCCATCAGCACGTAGTTCATGTCGGCGACGGTGGTGCCCACATCTTCCGCCGTAATATAGCGGCCGCCCAGCGACTGGACGAACTTGCCGAACGCCCGGAAGAGCTCCTCGCTCTTGTCCGCCTTGGCGTCGCCCCAAATGACCGCCTTGCCGCCGCCCAGGTTCAGGCCCATGGCAGCATTCTTGTAGGACATGCCGCGGGAGAGGCGCATCACGTCGGTGATGGCGTCCTCTTCCTTCTCATACTTCCAGAAGCGGGTGCCGCCCAGGGCCGGCCCCAGCGTCGTATCATGAATTCCGATGATCGCCTTCAGTCCGGACGTCTTGTCATAACAGAAAACTACCTGCTCATGTCCGAACTTCTCCATCATCTCGAAAATCCCCATCGCAAACGCCCTCCTAAGGAGTTACTCGGCGCAGAGCACGGCCATCGCGATCGACATCAGCTTGGAGTCGGCGGAATCGGAGCGGGAGAGCAACACTACGGGGCACCGGGCGCCGACGATGATGCCGGCGGAACGGCACCGGGCAAAGTAGACCAGACCTTTATAGAGCATGTTGCCCGCATCAATATGGGGCACGAACAGAATATCCGCGTCGCCCACGACCGGACCGCTGACGCCCTTGGTCTCGCCGGCCTCCTTCGACACGGCCAGATCCAGTGCCAGGGGCCCTGCTACCTGACAGTTGCCCAGTTCGCCCCGCTCGGCCATCTCCTGCAGGCTGCGGGCTTCCACCGAAGAAGGCATGTCCGGGTTCACTTTCTCAACGGAGGAAAGGGCGGCCACCTTGGGCTGATCAACGCCCAGGGCCCGGACGGTCAGTACGGCGTTGCGGACGATGTCCGCCTTGCGGGCCAGGTCGGGCGCGACGTTCAGGGCCACGTCGGTGATATACACGACCTTTTCCCACCCCGGAATCTCGCAGGCGACCACGTGCGACAGGGCCCGGCCCGTGCGCAGCCCTTCTTCCTTATGCAGGACCGCTTTCATAATCTCGGCGGTCTGCAGGAGCCCCTTCATCAGGAAATTCGCTTCGCCGCTCCGGACGGCGGCCACGGCACGCCGGGCGGCCTCGTTCGGGTCCGGATCGACGATGCGCAGGGCCTTGCATATGCCGAGGCGCTCGGCCTCAGCCACGGCCTCTTCCACATGATGGTCGGTGGCCTGGGCGACCGCCAGGACGGGCATCTTATGCGAAGCCTTCTCCTGTGCGGCGTATCGCATCTGCTCAAAGCTCTTCATGCGTAGACTCTTGCCTCCTCTTCGCCCCGCAGGACCCGGAGGGCGCCTTCGGCCAGGGCGCGCATCTCGTCGCCGCCCGGATAGACCAGTACCTTCCCGATCCAGCCGGCGCGCTCCCGAATCCAGCCGACCAGCCAGCGCGACTCCGCGAGGGGGCCGGTCAGCACGACGGCGTCCACCTGTCCGGTGAGAATGGCGGCCATCGCCCCGATCTCTTTGGCGACCTGATAAGCCATCGCCTCGTAGATTAGCCGGGCGACGGGATCGCCCTGCTCCACCCGGTGCTCCACTTCGTGCACGTCGCTGGTGCCCAGGTGCGCAGCCAGGCCGCCCTGAGTGGTCAGCTTCCGGACCAGTTCCCGCTCGGTCACTTTCCCCGAGAAGCACAGCTTGATCAAGTCGCCGACGGGCAGCGTGCCCGCCCGCTCCGGGGAGAAGGGGCCGGATTCGTTGGCGTTGTTCGTGTCAATAATGCGGCCGTCCCGGTGCGCCGCCACGGAGATGCCCATGCCCAGGTGGGCAACCACCAGACGGCAATCTTCATAGCGCCGCCCCAGCTCGGCGGCGGCCCGCCGGCCCATCGCGCGCATATTGAGTGCGTGGGCCAGGGCCGTCCGGGGCAGGTCGGGCAGGCCGGAGACCCGGGCGATCGGGTCCATCTCGTCGGTGCTGACGGGGTCGACCACGAACGCGTCGACGCCCGCCGACCGTGCGATGCCGTAGGCCAAAATGCCGCCCAGGTTCGACGCGTGCTCGCCCTGCACGCCGTGGCGCAGGTCTTCGAGCATCTCGGCCCCCACGCGGTAAGTACCGCCAGGAATCGGCTTGAGCAGGCCGCCGCGGCCAACGACCGCGTGCAGGGAACCAACGCCGATGCCATGCGCTTCCAGGAAGTCGGTGATGCGATCCTTGCGCATCAGGTACTGGTCCCATACGCGGTCGTAGTGGGTCAGTTCGTCGGGGTTGTGATCGAGGTCCCCGGCCGCCAGCAGCGTTTCGCCTTCAAAAACGGCAACGTGCGTTACCGAGGCGGCCGGGTTGATCACCAGAACGCGGTGCTGCGTATCAGGCACGGTTAGTCACCCACTCTGTTATTCAGGGACGTAGATGCGGCTGAGCGCACCTACCTTCGCAATCCGCCGCTCGGCCAGCTTGTCGGCGGCCCGGTAGGTCGGAACGCCTTCCCGGCGGCTGATATCGAAAATCTGCAGGAGCCGGTCATAGATCATGGCGGTCTTCCGGAACGCACGGTCGCGATTGTAGCCTAGCAGTTCGTCGGCCACCTGAATCAGGCCGCCGCCGTTAATGACATAGTCGGGGGCGTACAGGATGCCGCGGCGGTAGAGTTCATCGCCGTGGCGCGGCTCCCTGAGCTGGTTGTTGGCGGCGCCGGCCACGATGCGGCACTTCAGCCGGCCAATCGTCTCGTCGTTGATGACCGAACCGAGGGCGTTGGGCGAGAAAATATCGCATTCCACGTCATAGATGGCTTCCGGCGGGACGGACGCCACGTTCGGGAAGGTCTCCTTCACCCGCTTGACATTCTCTGGCACGACATCGCAGACGGTGACGACGGCGCCTTCGTCCACCAGATGCTCCACCAGGTGGTAGCCGACCTTGCCGACGCCCTGCACGGCCACCCGTTTGCCCTTGAGGGTGTCAAGCCCCCAGGTGGCCATGGCGCAGGCCTTCATGCCCCGCCAGGCACCATACGCGGTGATGATCGACGAATCGCCGCTGCCGCCGTGCTCTTCGGGCAGCGCCACCAGATACGGGCTCTCCATGGCGGACCAGACAAAGTCGGATTTTTCGGTGCCAACGTCGGTGCCGGTGATGAACCGGCCCCCCAGGGTCTGGACGAATCGGCCGAACGCACGGAAGTAGTCCTCGGACTTGTCGGTCTTCGGGTCGCCCCAGAGGACCGCCTTGCCGCCGCCATGATTCTGGCCGCTGACGGCAGACTTGTACGTCATTCCTTTGGAGAGGCGCAGCGCATCCTCCACGGCAGCCCCCTCGGACTCGTACGGCCACATGCGGCAGCCGCCGAGGGCGGGACCGAGGGTGGTGTCGTGGATTGCAATGATCGCTTTGAGGCCGGTGACCTTGTCGTAGCAGAAGATTACCTGTTCGTGCCCGTCCTGCTCCATCCGTTCAAAAACACCCATGTGTGTGTGGCCCGGGAGTTGCGGATAGTCCCGGACCTTCCCCCTTTCGGCGGTTCGGTGACGCGGGCCTATCCAACGGTAGTTTGCAACTTTCGTGCCAATGGCAAACGTCGCCTGAAGCCGACTTCATCCTCCTTCGGAAGGAGACCTCCTGCAGCTTTTTGCAACATGCTGCAGTCTTTTGCCTGCAACTTGTTGCAGATTACAGCAGCCCGTGGCGCTCTAACTTGTAGTAAAGAGTACGGGGCGCGATGGCCAGGCGCCGGGCGGCCTCGGTCTTGTTGCCCCGGGTCGCCGCCAGGGTGCGCTCCAGCACGGCCTTCTCCGCCCTGGCGACGATCTCGTCCAGCGTTTCGCCTTCGGGGTAGGCGGGCTGGTGGTCGGCGCCGCCGCCGGCGGGGGCAGGCGCCGGGCGCCCGTCGCCCAGGGTCGGTATGAACCGGGCGTCGATCACCGTGTCGCCCATGGCCATGGCGATCATCGCCCGCCCGACGATGTTCTCAAGCTCGCGGACGTTGCCCGGCCAGGTATACTCCAGCAGGCGCTCCATGGCGGCCGGCGAGACTTCGGAGACATTGCGGCCGTACTCGCCGTTGAACTTCTCCACCAAATGCTGCACCAGCCGCGGGATATCTTCTTTGCGGTGCCGCAGGGGCGGGATGACGATGGGCACGACGTTGATGCGGTAGTACAGATCTTCCCGGAAGGCGCCCCGGGCGATCAGGTCTTCCAGGGGAGCGTTGGTGGCCGCGATGATACGCGCGCCAATGGGGACGGGTTTCGTCTCACCCACCCGCACGATCTCCTTCTCCTGCAGCACCCGCAGCAGCTTCGCCTGCAGGCTGAGCGAGATCTCGCCGATCTCGTCCAAGAAGATCGTGCCGCCGCTCGCCTCTTCAAAAAGGCCCCGCTTGCCGCCCTTGCGCGCGCCCGTGAAGGCGCCTTCGGCGTAGCCGAACAGCTCGGATTCCAGCAGGGAATCGGCGATGGCCGCACAGTTGACGCGCACGAACTGGCCGCTGCGGCGGCCCGATTTGTTGTGAATGGCGTGGGCGAAAAGCTCCTTGCCCGTGCCGCTTTCGCCCCGCAGCAGCACCGTAGCGGGCGTTTCCGCGGCCCGCATCGCCTGCTCCACGGCCTGCTTCATGATCTGGCTTTCAGCGACGATTTCGGCGAACGTGTACTTCGACGTGAGGCGCCGCACCAGCTTCTTGTGCTGCTCCAGTTCGTCGGAGAGCCGCTTGAGCTCAGAGACGTCGTGCACCACGCCCACGGCGCCCTGCAGTTCGCCGTCGACGATAATCGGCGCCACGTCCACCACCACGTCCCGCTGCTTCGGGCCCACCTGCATATGGACGCCCCGCACGGGCCGCCGGGTCCGCAGGACTTGCAGGTGCATCGACTCCTGCGTCGGGTCGATATCTGCCGTGGCCGGCTTGCCGATGACGGCGTCCGGGGGCATGCCCGTCAGCGTGGTGTACGCCGGGTTGACCAGCAGGCCCATGCCGTTGGCGTCCACCACGGAGATGGCGTCCTGGGTGGCGTTGATGATCGCTTCCAGCAGCACTTTCATCTCGCGCATGCCGCCCAGTTCCTCGGCCAGGGCCTTCACTTCGGTGATGTCCCGGAAGACGGCCACGGCGCCGACCACCTTGCCGTCCCGATCCCGGATGGGCACCCGGTTGGTCACCAGCACAGTGCCCCCGACCCGCTGCTGCTGGTTCAACTCGGCCACGCCGAGCTCGAGCACCCGGTGCAGGCGTGTGCTGGGGATCACTTCGACCGCCGGCCGGCCCAGCAGCTGCTCCCGGGGCAGGTCCATCAGGCGCTCGGCGGCGCGGTTGCAGAGCGTGACCACCCCGTCGGCGTTGACGGCCACGATGCCGTCGTGGGTCGAGTCAAGCATGACGTCCCGCTCGCGCTCCTTGGCCTCGAGGTAATGCAGCAGCTTCTCCCCGTCCTCCACGAAGGAGAGGAACAGATTCATGGCCAGCCCTTCCATAATGACGGCCCGCGGCCATTTGAGCCGCTTGATGGTCGGGTCGATGGAAGGGTCGCCCGTGGCCTGGACGATCAGGTCGACTTCCGGCAGGCAGACGAGGCCGGACCAGTCGGTGGTGGTGGGAACGCCCATCGACCGGGCGAGGGCCATGCCCGGCGCCCGGGGGTTGCGGTCCGCCACCCCGATCACCTTGATGCGGGATGCCATGCCGCGAAAGGCGCGCAGCAGCGAACTGCCGCCTTCGCCGGCTCCGATGATGACGACGTTCAGCATGGACGCAGCTCCCTTGCAGCTGTTTGCAGAGTTGTTCGGTCCAAGCCCTGCAACTTCCTGCAGACAAGCTTTCGCAGGGGCGTCGCTCGCCAGGATGGATGATTTTCCGTGAAGGCAGAATTTCCGGATGTATCCCTGCGGGCAGTGGAAGCACACCCATGTGGCAGGATCTGGGCATCTCCATCGACTGCCTTTCGCTTGATCAGCGAGAATGCCTTCGGCCGTTATGAATGGGTCTGGAACGTTAATTGGCTTTCTGTGCGCAGCGAGTGAAAAAGCACCCCGCCCGGCTCTAGGTTGAAATGAAGGTGAGGTCAAGGCGCCCCGTGCCTCTGTCGCTTTTTGCACCTGTGAGCTCCGCTGATGGCCGCAATTCCTGACGGAAGGATACCGGTACCCCGATCTCAGGCCTTCAAAGCCAGGTGTGCGGCCTCCTCCGTCACTTTTTGCGGTGAAGAATGGGCCCGGTAGCTGCAGAAGTCAACGGAGTGTTGTCCCGGGTCGCTGGGGAGACCCGAGCGGGGAGCGGGGTCTCTCAGAACAGCAGGCGTAGCGGCGCTGGGTTACGCCCGGTTCGTCACCATCGGGCTGTCACATTGCATAACGGCTGACAGTCTCTTTCAGGTCGAGCGTTCGGATGATCAGCCGGCCGTCAGGCGCCGTCCCGAAGGCCACCCGCCCAACATGGAACATCCAGCCCTCGCGCCAGTCCACCCGTACAAGAAAATCCGCCTCACCGTTCTGGTCCGCCGGGGCCTGCTCCAGGGTGGGCCAGTGCGGAAACTCGGTCGCATCCGGCCCCAGACGCCCAGTTTGCACGACGCCGGCGTACATCGGGGGGCGCCCTACTCTTGTGGCCAGGAACTGGTTCCTCACGGCCGCATCCGGGATATAGCGTTCCATGTCGGCCGGGCGCCGGTACCACAGTGCGACCCACGCAGCTGTGAGCAATGCCTCCGGCGTCGTGGGATAAGGCCCCGGTAAAAGGGTTTCCTCATCCAGTACCGCCCGAAACGACCCGTTGTCCGTGTCGGATTCGATCCGGTAAAGCCTGGTCCAGGAATAACCGGCCATATCGTCAGGGTCGGCGTCGATTTCGATTCTGCCATCAGGGCGGACAGCCGCGCCCGACCCCCAGCCCACGATCGATGCGATGGTCCAGAAGAGTCCGCCGCCCGGTTCGGGGCTCCACCAGCTGAGGACAACCTGATGCCACGTGCCAGGACCACCGCGTTGGTACAGGAGAGCAGGGCGCCGCCTGACAGGCAGATTGGCCAGGTCCAGACGGTAGGGCATTGGTTCAGTCTGACCAAAATTCGGTTGATACCTGCCATCGGCATCGAAGAACAACAGCGGCCCTTCAGCCCACGAGCCGACGGCGCCCTCGATCCGTTCCGGCCTGCCGTCGCCAGTCAGGTCGATCTCAAGGAACGGCCTGCCAACGCGCTGCAAGTATGCGCGAATTTGTGCATGGAACTCCTCCGGGAGCACCTCATGGACGGAAGGGAAAACGGTGGGTGCCGGGGCGGCATGGGCCAGCATTTCCGACCGGTCAGGCAGCAGGAAATGTTCGTCCGCACCAACGAGCTGCCCCACTGCGATGCCGGATGGCTCCTCGGTGAGCATCCAGACAACTCCCTTTCCGGGTTCGATCCTCATGATCGTTCGCCAGCCCGCCTCAAGCACCGTCAGCCACCATTCGTCGCGCATGAAGTGCAGCAGGAAATAGACATCTCCCTGCCTCCAGGCCAAGCCATCCCTCGGCTCGGGCGGAAGGTATCTCAGGGGCTCGGGCTGTCCGGGCCCGGCACGCCAGACACCCTGCTGATTGATAAACCAGGTGTCGCCACAGGAACCCGCCAGTCTGTCCACATCCCAGGCATAGTACACGAGTTTCCTGGTCCCGTCGGGCGTCAGCCAGCTGCCGGACACCCCGACCGGTGGCGCCAACGAGGTTGAGGCCAGCAGGCGGGGTGGGTCCGCCTGCGGTTCCGGCCGGACGGGAGCAGGCCCTTCAGACGCCGGCGGGGGCGCCGGCGAAGGAGCCGGCGGGGGCGCCGGCGAAGGAGCCGGCTGGGGCGCCGGGCCAGGCGCCGGCCCCCGTCCTGTGCATGCGGCCAAAACCAACGCCAGAACCCCAGCGACGACCCGTTGCCTCCACATTTCTCACACCCCCTCCGCTCCATTGACGATTCAGACACCTGTGGGTTGCGCGCAAAATCACCCCGTCTTCTGCGACGGGGTGATGCTAACGCCTTAGCTCGCCTTCGTTTCCATACGGAGCTTGTCCGCCACCATGGCGATGAACTCGGAGTTGGTGGGCTTGCCGCGCTCCCGGTTGACGGTGTGGCCGAAGAGCCCGTTGATCACTTCGACGTTCCCCCGGCTCCACGCCACCTCGATGGCGTGGCGGATGGCCCGCTCCACCCGGCTCGGCGTCGTGGAGTGATTGCGGGCAATGGTCGGGTAGAGTTCCTTCGTCACGCAGCCCAGCAGATCGACCCGGTTGACGACCATCATGATCGCTTCCCGCAGATACCGGTAGCCCTTGATATGGGCCGGAATGCCGATTTCGTGAATCACCGTGGTGACGTCGTTGTCAAGGCTGCGGGTGCGGGGCGGCACGTAAGCCGGCGCTGCCTCCTTGACGGCGACGGAAGGCGGCGTGGCAGGCGCGGGCGACGCCCCTGCCAGCTGGCGGATGCGGGTGCCGAGCACGTCCAGGCTGAAGGGCTTGAGCACGTAATAGTCGGCGCCCATCTCCAGCACTTTCTGCGTGATATTCTCCTGACCGAAAGCCGTAAGCATGATGATCTTCGGGCGGGCCGGCAGATCCATATCGTTCAAGCGCTCAAGCACGCCGATTCCGTCAAGGTGCGGCATGATGATATCAAGGATAATGACATCGGGCAGTGTCGTCTCGATCAAGTCGAGAACCTCCGTGCCATTGTTGGCCACGCCGACCAGATCCAGATCGGGCTGCCCTTCCACATACGAGCGCAGGAGTTCGCAAAAATCTCGATTATCGTCACCGATCAGAACCTTGATAATCCCCAACACCACGTTCCTCCCCCCGATGGGCCTGATAACTCCCGTGTCCGGAAACGGTTCCGTCACACAGGGCGATTCGTTAGGGGCGTCAAGTTCTCCCGGAGTGAACGACGCCGTACTGGCTCCGGGTCCTACGCCGATTTCGCAGATATTACCGCGTGCAGATTTTTCGCCATCGAACCAGGATTTTCCCCCTAGCTAAAGGCAAAAAATCACAATCCTGCCCCATGTGCTACCGGATGGTCGGAGGCCGTAATGCCATTGTACAGAGAACCGACCGGTAATGTCAATCATTCCCAGCGAATACGCGGTCCACTTCTTCTGTAGCATAGCACAGCGGGCCGTTCTTGACAAAAGTACATCTGCTGTGAAATAGAGAAAACCTCCGGGAGTTGCCTCCCGGAGGCCGACGCCACCGGACGGCGGGATGACTCCTGCCTCCTGCAGCATCCACTCGATCAAGGCGCCGTATCCTCTGGTCGGATCGTTGACAAAGACGTGGGTGACGGCTCCCACCATCCGCCCGTCCTGGATTATCGGACTCCCGGACATTCCCTGCACAATGCCGCCGGTCTTCCCGAGCAGCCGTGGGTCGGTAATCCTGACGATCATATTCTTGCCGTCGGACGTAGGGTGGCGCATCACCCGCACGATTTCGATCTGGAAGCGCTCCATCTTCTGCCCCTCGACCACGGTGAAGATCTCTGCCGGCCCTTCCTTGACCTGGCTCGCCAGGGCGGCCGGAACCGGCTCCCGGAAAAAGGGGTTAGTGAGCGGGCCATGCATGGAGCCAAAGATACCGAAACGTGAGTTCTTTTCGATCGATCCCAGCCAGTTATCTTCGTTCTTGAAGGCGGCCATCTTCTCGCCCGGGGCGCCCTTGCGGCCCTTCTGAATGGCCGTCACCACCGCCTCGACGATGTGGCCTTCCCGCACGTCAATCGGCTGGCTGGTCTCGGCGTCGGCTATAACGTGTCCCAGTGCCCCGTACTTGCCGCTGGCCGGCTCGTAGAAGCTGAGGGTCCCCACGCCGGCCGCACCGTCCCGGATGAACAGCCCGACCCGCCAGCGGCCGCTTTCTTTGTCGCGGACGGGCGTGATCGATTTCTGTACGATCTTCCCCTTCCGCTTGATCATCACCAGCGTCCCCTTGCCGGCTTTGCCCGCCTCCTCAAAGAGGCGTGCTGCCTGCTCCTGGCTGATCACTTCCCTGCCGCCGATCTGCAGGATCGCGTCGCCAAGCTCGATGCCACTGTCCCGCCCCGGGTGGGCCAGTTCGCCGTTCTGGCCGCGAATGCCCGCATACCCGACGACAATGACCCCCTTGCTCCGGAGCAGCACCCCGATGGAATGCCCGCCCGGCACCACTCTGATGGGCGGCACCACGTCGAGGGTCATCTTGCGGAACGGAATCAACCCAAACAATTTGAGGTCAACGGTATGGCGGCCGGTCTGAAGCGCTGCGATGCTGAGCGGCGCCGTCAGCCTGGCGCCGCGTCCCCTGCTGCCGAGTTGCTCGCCGTTCAGCGCCAGGGCGCCGTCACGGTCCGCATGAACGGTGACCCGAAACGGAAGTTGAAAGGCGAAGTCCTGAACCTGCCCCTGAGGAAGCCGGACGCGGTCGGGTACGCTGACGAAGGCACGGAACTGCTCCGTAGCACACAGGGCGAGAATCAGGGCGACCAGGCAAAGCCCGGCGACCCTCCGGCGCTTCTCCCGGTTTGCCATAGCGGGATTGTCCCTCCCCAAGCCTTCTCCTCCCGAACCGGAGCCTCTTCCGCCACTCACCCTCTCCACTGCGCATGCGAACCTATCTATGGCTAACCGTGCGGCGGTCTGTCGCCGCTGTCTTGTGAAAATAACGTTCCCCTGCCCTGCGGCTTTATGCGTCACATAATTCGGCATAAGTGGCAACTCAACCGACGCTATTACCGGCCCATCGGCAGGGATTCAGACTTTGCCGTTGAATCTGACATATCTTGGACACTGACCGCTGGGCGAAATATCCGTCATAGATGAAATTGTCGGAGGGGCTTCCCTCATGAGTCCCATCCCATTCCAATCGGAGGAGGAAGACCCCGCATGAAACTAGGGGCCACGCTGGGCAAGTGGCTGGACATGCCGGTCGGCGCCACCCGCTGGACCTGGCGCAAGTTCTGGGCCGACACTTCGCTTGCGTACCTGTTCCTGCTCCCCTCCCTCGCGGTGATCGGCCTTTTCAGCCTCTACCCGGTCGTGCAGGCGTTCCTGCTGAGCCTCACGGACTACCATGCGCTCCGCCGGGCCGGCGAGTTCATCGGACTGGCGAACTACCGGGAGATCATGCAGGACCCGATGTTTTGGAAAGGCGTTAAGAATACCGCCATCTACGTCATCGGCACCGTGCCGGTGACCGTCATCCTGGCCCTGGGCGTCGCCATCCTGCTCAACCAGGCCATCCGGTTCCGGGCGGCCTACCGCCTGGCCTACTTCGTGCCGTACGTCACGACCGCCGTCGCCGTCTCCATGGTCTGGGCCTGGATTTACCATGAGCAGTGGGGCCTACTCAACTACGCCCTCGGCTGGTTCGACTGGCTCGGCTTCAAGCCTCAGCAGTGGCTGCTTGACCCGAAATGGACGATGTTCACCATCATCGTCATCGCGATCTGGAAAGGGCTCGGGTACACGGTCGTCATCTTTCTGGCCGGGCTGCAGACCATGGACCGGGAATTAATGAACGCCGCCCGTGTCGACGGCGCCAACGAACGGCAGGTCTTCTGGAAAATCACCTGGCCGCTGCTGTCGCCGACCACCTTCTTCATCACCATCACGGCCGTCATTAACGCCTTCAAGGTCTTCACTGAGCTCTTCGTCATGTACGGACGGCGCCCCGGCCCCCTGCGCGAAGGCATGACCATCGTCTTCTACATATACGAAAAAGCGTGGGACGACCGGCTGATGGGCTACGCGTCGGCTGCCGCCTATATCCTCTTCTTCATGGTCCTGGCGGTTACGATCTTCCAATTCTGGTACGCGCGCAGGCGCGTTCATTACGACTAAGGAGGGAACTGTCATGCAGCAGTCGTCCGTTGCCAGTTCCCCCTGGCGCAAGCGGTTCAAGCTGGCGGGCACCCACATTGTCTTGCTCGTGGGCGCCGTGGTCATGTTCCTGCCGTTCTTCTGGATGGTCGCCACGTCGCTAAAGACCTATCAGGAAACGCTGGCCTTCCCGCCCAAGTGGATTCCGAGTGTGCCCCAGTGGCGGAACTACGTGGAGGCCGTCAAGACCCAGGAGCACTTCGTCCGGTACTTCTACAACAGCTTCTTCGTCACCATCGCCACAATGGTCACGGAAGTGATCATGACCATCTTCGCTTCCTACGCGTTTGCGCGCATCAAGTTCCTCGGCCGAGGCTTATTGTTCGCCCTCTTCCTCAGCACGATGATGATCCCCGGCGAAGTGCTGCTTGTGCCGAACTTCATCACCATCGTCCGCCTGCACTGGTACAACACCTACTGGGCCCTGATTATCCCGTTCACCGTCTCCGTTTTCGCCGTCTTCCTGCTGCGGCAGCACTTCCTGCAGATTCCGTTTGAACTACAGGAAGCGGCATATCTCGACGGCGCCGGACATACACGGTTCCTGTTCCAGGTCATGATTCCCCTCTCCCGGCCGCCCATCGCCACCATCGCCCTGCTCAAGTTCATCAGCTCCTGGAACGCCTTCCTGTGGCCGCTGCTGGTGACCGACAGCGCGAAGCTGCGCACGGTGCCCATCGGGTTGATGTCGCTCATGCAGGACGAAGGCCTGAAGTATCATTACTGGATGGCCGCGGCCACCATGGCCCTTGTTCCCGTGCTCGTCGTCTTCCTCGCAGCGCAAAAGCAGTTCCTCGAGAGCGTTGCGAAGAGCGGGCTGAAGGGATAGCTAATCCGTTTTCATTGGCTGTTTTTGTCGGATGCGCACGAATTGCAGGTCGAATACTGCGACCTTCGGGGACTTGCGCACGCCGGAAGAAGATGGCAATATAGAACCCGTCCGGATTATGTCCACCATCTGGGCTACCACACAGGAGGAGACGAGAGAGATGGTCAGCTTCCGCAAGGGTCTAGCCTTCGTGCTCGCCGTCGCCATGCTGGCTGCGGTAGGGTGCAGCGGCAAGAAAACAGAGGAACCGGCTCCCGCGCCCGCCAAAGCGACCGAAGCTCCGAAAGAACCGGTCAAGATCCAGTTCTGGCATGGCATGGCTGATGACTCGGCTCATGGTAAAGTTCTGAAGAAGCTCGTCGAGGAGTTCAACGCGACGCACAAGGACGTCAGCGTCGAGTCCACGTACCAGGGCAGCTACGTCCAACTTGAGCAGAAGGTGACTTCCGCCCTGCAGGCCGGCACGCAGCCCGCCGTGGTCCAGCCGACGGACTCCATCCTCTCCAGCCTCGTCAATGGCAAGGCGGTCATCGCCCTGGACGGCCTGGTCCCCGCCGCCGAACTTGCTGACTTCCCCCCTTCCCTGCTCCTGGCTCAGAAAATCGACGGCAAGCTATACGCTCTCCCGTTCAATAAATCGGCAGTCGTTCTGATCTACTATCCCGACTACGTGCCGAACCCCCCGAAAACCTGGGATGAGTTCAAGAAGGCCGCCAAGGCTGCCACCGACCCCGGCAAGCGCTTCGGCACCGCCTTCAATGCCGACGTGTACTACTTCGGCACCCACTTCGGTCAGACCGGCGGCCAGTGGATCAAGGACGGCAAGGCTGCCTTCAACGGCCCCGAAGGCCAGCAGGCGCTGCAGCTGATCGTCGATATGGCCAAGGAAGGCACCGCCATTCAGCTCAAGCAGGGCGAGTACCAGTCCGACTACTTCAACCAGGGCCGCGCTGCGATGATCGCCACGACCACCGCTTCCTTTGCCTACATGAAGCCGGTCGACGGCAAGCCCTGGAAAGTCGCTCCGCTCTATGCCGGCCCGAAGGGTGAGGCTCCGCCGCTCTCCGGCGCCAACCTCTCGATCATGGAAGGCCTGAAGAAGGACCAGCAGGATGCCGCTCTGAAGTTTGTCCTCTGGATGACGAGCAAGGAAGCCACCCTGACGTGGGCCATGGGCAAGACCGGCTACGGTCCCGTCCGGAAGTCCGCCCTGGCCGACGACCGCTGGAAGAACTTCATCAAGGATAACCCCGAATACGGTGTCCTCGGCGACGCGCTGAGCAAGGGCGTTGTGCAGCCCAGCCACCCGCAGTGGTCGAACGTCCAGAAGCAGATCACGACGGCGGTTGAGTCCGCACTGCTCGGCAAGCAAGACGTCAAGGCCGCACTGGATGACGCCGCCAAGAAGGGCGACGAATTCCTGTCCAAGAAGTAACCGTATCGAGCACGAGGGGGGCTGCCGCCCCCCTCGACCTGCTCGCGGCAGGCGCCGCACCGCCCTGCCTCAGTCACCCGGCGTACGGAGGCGTTGCCTTTTGGCTACCTACCCTACCCTTACGGTTTTCAGCGGCATCGGAACCGTTGGCGGCACGAAGATCGCCGTACAGGAAGGCGCATACCGGGTCATCTTCGACTTTGGCTCCACGTACGCACCGGGCGGCGATTTCTGGGGCGCCAAGCTGAAATCCCGGCCGGGCGCCGCCCACTTGCGGGACATGATTGTGATGGGCTATACGCCGGCCCTGAACGGCGTGTATCGGACCGGGGCGGCCGAGACCATCGGCCTCGAACCCGGGCGGAGCGATTCGACCCAGGTCTTCATCAGCCATCTGCACCTCGATCATATGGCCCTGGTCGATCTGGTGGCCGACGAGGTGCCGGTCTGGATGCACAGCGATTCTCTCCGGCTCTTCCGGGCCATCGCGGCCACGGGCGAGAATCCGCCGGTGCCGGCGGGCGCCCGCACCTTCGAGTGGGGGCAGAGAGTCGAGGTCGGGCCGATCAGGGTGACGCCCGTCGCCGTTGACCATGACATTCCCGGCGCTGCGGCGCTGTTGATAGAAACATCCGCGGGCACGGTGGTCTATACGGGAGACTTGCGCCGGCACGGCGCGCACCCGGAGTTGATCGACCGCTTCATCGAACTTGCCCGGGCGACCCGGCCCAAGATTTTGCTGATCGAAGGCACCCGACTGGGTGAAGCAGAGCTCTACCCGGACCGGGCGCCCACCCTCTCGGAAGCGGAGGTTCCCAGCCGGGTGTTGGAGCACCTTGCCGGGTGCAAAGGTCTGGCGATGATCGGCCTGTACCCCCGTAACATAGAGCGGGTGGCGAACCTGGCCCGGGCGGTCCCGGCGGCGGGGCGCACGCTGGCGCTTTCACCGGAATTGGCGCACATTTTCGGTGAAATGGGGGGCGATTTGGGCAGCGTCGCAGTGTATGTGCGCGCCAAGGACCACCATGCGCTGGCTGCGGGAGCTGCGCCGGGCTGGCTGACCGCTCTGCTGGACCGGGACGTGCGGGTCTTGGATGCCGCTGCGGTGCGGGCCGAGCCGGCACGGTATCTGCTGCAGCTTTTCTACTGGGATCTGCCGGAGCTGGTGGACCTGCAGCCGTGGGAAGGCGGGCTGTTCATCCACAGTAACGGCGAGCCGCTGGGGCGGTTTGATCCGGCCTACGAGCTCTTTGCCCGCTGGCTGGAGCACTTTGGCGTTCCCCTGGTTTCGGTGTTGAGTACCGGGCACGCGTCCCATGAGGATCTGGTGCGCATCGCCCGGGCGATTGGCCCGGAGGTGCTGATGCCTATCCACAGCAAGAACCCGGAGCGCATGGTTATCGCTGGGCAGGCGAGGGAACTGCCGGAGCCGGGAGGCATCTACGCGATCGGCACAGGAAAGCGAAACGGCTGAGAGGCGGCGCCCGAACTGACGTCAGGAGGCAGAAAGCCTATGCTGCATCATGTCTACCGTCTATCCGGAGCAAACATGGATATCGACCTGACCAGTGGCGACAAGATTGCCTGGAAGCAGATGCCCTGTCCCTGGAACGCTGCCGAGAACATCAGGCGCCACAAGTGTGCCGTGAAAAATACGTCGCTGTGCCCTTACTTCTGCGGCATCGAGCCGCCGGACACGGTATTGTGCTCTTACCCTAATCGGCGGGTCGAGTGAAGTCGCGTTGGGTGCGAACGAACAGAACTATGCCCCAGGGTTCGCCAAAGGCGAGCCTCTGGGGCCGTTTCGCATGCCGGGGGCTGGGGATGCCGTCTTCGGCGCTACCATGGCCGGCGCCGCGGGCCGGCGAGGATATGCGCCGGTAGGTGGTTGTCATTTTTTACAAATTTCGGGTCCTTCTTGGCTTGTATAAGTTGACAACTGAACACACCAATTGAGCGCTGGATCTACCCACACCGGGCGAAGCGACAGTATTCGTCAGGGTTTGAGGGTATTCGGCATGAAGTGGGGCGGGTTCCGCTGTTCCATCAGGCCGGCGCAGCGCAGAAACGAGCGGTTGAGGACTGCGGCATGGTCAGGTTGTCAACTTCTACAAGGCAGTAAGTCTTGCTAGCTTGTAAATCCTGACAGCCGGTTTATGAAGCGCTCGCGGCAGCGGCAGGGACCGTACAGCTTGGTCCCGCTTTGCTCCGCCGGCGGTGTTGACGCCAACGTTCCTGGAGCATCCTGCAGCATCCTGTGATCATCCTGGAAGATCCGACGACAAGCTACGGCAACCGACAAAGCGCTACTGTGTACGCGATACCTTGGAACAGCCACGGGCAGAAAAATGCCGCTAGCACCTGCATTCACTAGCGCTAGCGGCCCTCTTGCAGACAATTGTGCCTGACACACCCTGCCAGCAGTGACTACCACCGACAAGTTCCTGCGAGCACCGACCACGACGTGCGAGAAAAAAGGAATACCTGCGAACGAGTCACAAGACTCGGTCGGCTAACATTCGCCCATGTGGTCCATGACAATAATCGGATCGTCATGATGATACGCCTCGTCGCGGTAAGCCAAAGGGCGAAACCGCTACCCGGGGGTCGAATGTGGTACTAGTACTCCAAGGGGTTAGAGCCCTATCAGGTCACTGACTCTGAGGAGGTGGCCCTGGTGCAGGAAACCTTCCGGGATACCCGCCCACGCCTTTCTGCAGCTGTCGAACGAGCAACAGTCGTTCGGCTTCGGGTGGATCAGCTTGGATCATGGAATGCCCCCATTTGATCGTACTGATCTGCCTTGCCCAAGTGGTTTGGGGTCTTGCCGAGCAAATGAGAGGGCGCCATCCGTCCCGTCTTTCGGGAGGGTGGCGCTCTCCTGTCACGGCCTCACGCCGTCCGCAGGCCCTGCTTCTGGCGGTCCGCCTGGCGCAGCATATCGCGCGCCGCTTCGATGGTAAACGGCGAGACTTCGGCGCCGCCGATCATCCGGGCGATTTCGTCGGTCCGGCCCGCATCATCGAGGGCTGCGACGCTGGTGACAGTCCGCCCCGCCTCGGTGCTCTTGGCGATCAGGAAGTGAATATCGGCCAGGGCCGCCACCTGGGGCAGATGGGTGACGCAGAGCACCTGGCGATCCCGGGCGATGCGCGCCAGCTTTTCGCCCACAGCCTGGGCCGCCCGGCCCGAAATGCCGGTGTCGATCTCGTCGAAGACGAGGCTGGGCACGCCGTCGACCTTGGCCAAAATCACCTTAAGGGCCAGCATGATCCGGCTCATTTCGCCGCCGGAGACGATTTTCGCGAGGGGTTTGAGCGGCTCGCCCAGGTTGGGCGAAAAGAGGAACTCCACTTTATCCCAGCCCCGGTGGGTAACGTGATGGTAGTTGGCCCCGGCCGGGTGCTCCACCACCACCTCGAACCGGGAATTGGCCATGCCCAGGTCGGCCAGCTCCCGGACGACCCGGGCGCTCAGCTGTCCGGCCGCCTCGCGGCGCTGCATGGTCAGTTGGGCGGCCAGTTCCTCGGCCCGCTGGCCGAGGCGCGCCTCCTCGGCCTTCAACCCATCGATCAGCTCCTGGCTGTGGGTCAGCCGGTCGAGCTCCTGCTGAATCTGCGTCAGATAGGCCAGCATCTCATGGACGGAGTCGCCGTATTTCCGCTTGAGACTGCCGATCTGGTCAAGGCGGGCTTCCACCCGGGCCAGCCGGTCCGGATTATCGTCAACGCGGTCGCGATAGTCGGCCAGAAGGTGGCTCGCTTCCTGCACCTGAATCAGGGCAGAACCTACCAGCTCCACCGCTTCGCCCAGCGAGGGGTCATGCCGGAGCACATCTTCCAAGTCGACTCTGACCCGCCCCAGCAGGTCCACGGCGGAAAGCTGCCGTCCGCCGCCTTCGTAAAGCTGGCCGTACGCCGTGGTGGCGGTCAGCTTCAGCTTCCCGGCGTGGGCGAGAACCTGGCGCTCCTGCTCCAGTTCCTCCTCCTCACCCTCCTTCAGGCGGGCAGCGGTCAGTTCATCCACCTGGAAGCGCAGCAGGTCTTCCTTGCGGGCCCGGTCCCGCTCGTCGCCGAGCAGTGCGCGCAGTTCACCGTGGATGCGCAGCAGTTCCCGGACGACTTCGGCCAGGGGCTCGCGGATCGACATGAGCGGGCCGCCGCCGTACCGGTCGAGCAGGTCAAGGCTCTTTCCTTCCTGCTGCAGCAGCGAGCCGCCGTACTGATCCAGCAGTTCCAGGTGCTTCTCGGCCTGCAGCAGGGACTGGTGCTCGTGCTGGCCGTGCAGGTCGACCAGGCCTTCCGCGGCCTCCCGGAGCATGCCGACCGTGATCGTCCGGCCATTTGCCCGGATGGAGGCACGGCCGCTGCGGGCGATTTCGCGCCGGACGACCAGCAGGTTGTCATCTTCCACGGGCACGCCCATTTCGCGCAGGGCGCCCGCCTTGTGCGGGCTGTCAGCCAGGTCGAAGACCGCCTCGACCACGGCGCGCTCCTCGCCGGAGCGGACGACATCCGCCGAAGTGCGGCCGCCCAGCACAGCCTGAACGGCATCCAGAATAATCGATTTGCCCGCGCCTGTCTCACCGGTCAGGACATTCAGCCCCCCGGCGAACTGCAGGCGTACGTACTCAATAAGTGCAAACTGTTCAATACTGATCTCGAGGAGCACCGGCTCACCCTCCCGCTGTTTACGATGGGGCCCGGCTGTTCTGCATACCCGCTTAACGCATAAGGCCGCGGATCCGCTCCACGACTTCGGGAGTGGCTTCCTTCGGCTTGATGATGACCAGGACGGTGTCGTCGCCCGCGACGCTGCCGATCATTTCCGTCCAGCCCAGGTGGTCGATGGCTGACGCAACCCCGGGCGCCGTACCGGGCAGCGATTTGACGACGATCAGGTTCTCGCTGTGGTCAACGCCGAGGACCGATTCCTGGAAGATGCGCCGCCGCTTGTCCCAGGAGACCGAGGGGACCTCTTCCGGAACGCCGTACCGGTACCGACCGTCGCCCGTGGGGACTTTGTTGAGCTGCAGCTCTTTGATGTCCCGCGAAACGGTTGCCTGCGTCACCGGGATGCCATGGCGCCCCAACGCCTCGGCCAGTTCTTCCTGCGTTTCGATCACTTGATGCTTGATGATCTCAAGTATTTTCGCCTGGCGTCGTGCTTTCACTGCGGTCACCTCATGGTTAGATTCTTAACCATGATTTCTTTAAGGCTGGCGGGTTTCCCTGCATAAAAACTCGCTTCGTTGTATATGCAGCGGTGAATGACGTCTTACCGGCCTGGATTGGCGAGTTTTCGGCGGAGCACATCATAAAAGCTGTAGCTGTGGCGGCGCACAAGGCGCGCGCTGAACGGCGCCCGGCTGACAGCGACCAGGTCGCCCGGCAGCAGCCGGATGGGCTCGGAGCCGTCGGTGGAAAGGCCGACTTCGCCGGGGCTCTCCAGCACGGTGACGGTCACCTGCTCCTGCCCGGCGACGACGATGGACCGCGCCGCCATGGTGTGGGGGCAGATGGGCGTGATCATCAGCACGTCGACCGTCGGGCCGACCACGGGACCGCCGGCCGAGAGCGAGTAAGCGGTCGATCCGGTAGGCGTTGAAATGATGACGCCGTCGGCGGGATAGCGGGCCACCACGGTTTCACCGACGGACACGCCCAACTGGGCCAACCGGGCTCTGGGGCCCTTGGAGACGACGGCGTCGTTGAGCGCGGTGGTGGTAAAGACGACCTGACCTTCCCGGATGACGGCGACCGAGAGCATCAGGCGCTGTTCGATGCGGTAGTTGCCCGCCAGGATCGAATCCAGTTCGTCGAAGAGCTCGCTGTTCTCCAGCTCCGTCAGGAATCCGAGATGGCCGGTGTTGACGCCCAGGACGGGAATCTGCAGGGAGGCCATGGCCTGGGCCGCCCGAATCAGGGTGCCGTCACCGCCGAGGACGATCAGCAGTTCCGCCGTGGCCCACGGGTCGCCTTGGGGCACGCCGAGGTCGGGGCGCCCCACCAGGTCGGCGCCCCTGGGCGGTAACATGATCGCATAATTCCTTGCTTCCAGCCACGGAATCAGCTTACGGGTGGCGTCCAGCGCCAGAGGCTTTTCCGTGTTGACCACCAGTGCGATTTTCCGCAACCTGTATGTCCTCCCCGGGGTCGATCTTCCCTGTTTGTTTTCGCTTCCGTTAGGCGATTCCCTGCGCGGGCACGCGAGCGGGTGCCGATGAATATCATGTGCCGGAAACCAAACGCCCGTCAGACAAGGAGGGTGGTCAGCGTGCAAGGAGTGCCACAGGTCCCCAATCCGGCCGCACCGGGCCTGGTCGCACCTAACCTGACACAGTATCCCGCCGCGCCGTTCACCGGATACCCGCCGCCCGGCTTCCCGCAGCCCCCCCAAAACGGTACATACCCCGGTTATTTCCGGGTGCCCGGCCCCGCGGCTCTCGGCCCCCAGCCCGGCGGCCCGGCCGCCCCGGCGGGCGCTGCGGGCGTGCCCGGAGTGAGCATGGCCCCCGTGAGCACCGTGGCGCTCCCGGCGGGCCCGGGCGGGCCGCATCCGCTGATTCCCATGCCGCAGGTGCCCCTGCCCCAGGGCTTCCCCAACCCTTTCAACATCCAGCAGGTGGCGCCGAATGCGCCGGCGCCCCAACAGCCGCCGCAGGCGCCGGGCGCCACGACGGTGACCGGGCCGATGGGCTATCTGCCCGGCCTCGGGTACTTCCCACCGCCCGATGCAGCGGCGGCCGCCACGCCGCCAACGGCGTTCCCGGTCTTGCCCGGTGCGGCGCCGGTGCAGGCCCCCCCGCAGGCCCCGCCGCCGCAGCAGGCGCCCCCCCAGGCGCCGGCGCCCAACCCGTTCTGGCTGCAGCTCGCCTGGCAGCTCTCCCATACCCCGGCGGTGCGGGATGTGCTGGGCGAGTCGTTCCAGGTGCTGCTGGAGAGCGAGGACCGGATGAAGACGCTGCAGATTGCGGCGGGCTGTCTGGCCGGCCCCGAGCTGCAAGCTGCGTTCAAAGCGCTGACTGCCGGACAGTTGGAGCAGACCCGCTTCACCGAGCTGTTCGCCCGCAGTGTGGGGCAGGCGCTGCAGAGCGCCGGACTCCTCAGATAAGGCGACAGGGCCGCCTGCGGACTTCGCAGGCGGCCCTGTTTACGTGATGAGCGCTTAGCTGCGGGCGTTGGCAATCAGGCAGCAGGCCTCCCGGGTGGGCATCAGCCGGGGAGTGCCCCGGACGATCCCTTCCAGCGTAACGGCGGCGCGGGTGAACTGCTCGGGCGCCAGGTAGCTGACAGCCCCCGGCGCCGCCAGCACGTCGCGGACCACGGCGCCCAGGCGCTGGGCGTAATGGGTGCGGACCGGCAGTTGGGGATGGACGGTGGCCGGGCGCATGAATACGTCCGTCAAAGTCCGGGCCACCGTGCCGGTGGGCAGCGCCACGTCGATGTTGCCAAGGGCTGCCGGTCCCAGTACGGCCAGCGGATGGAACGTCTGGTTGGTTGCAGCGTCCAGCATCGCCGTCAGGGTCCAGTCGCTCGGGCCGGTCTGGGCGAAACCTCCGGCACAGACGGCTATGGAGAGTGTGTTGGCGTTCTTGCCATATGTAGGCGGATTGCCATCGACTGTGAAGATGCCGCCGGGCTGGTTGGCGGGCAGGACGACCCCTCTGGGCAGGGCTGCGACGTCGGCGGCGGCCAGGTCGGCGGGAACGGTCAGGTCGTGAATCAGCCAGAGGGCGGGGCGAATGGCCGGATCGCGGTGCGGCTGCAGCCCGGTCACCTGTGCGGAGATGGCATAAGCCTCGCCCGGGCGCCCCGACACCGTGACGGAGCCGGCAGCGGTGCTCCCGATGGGCGGAGCGGGCACGATTCCCCGCGGTGACAGTACAAAGGTGAACCGCTGCTCAGGGGCGAGGGGCGGGGCCGCAGCCGGGGCTGCCGGTGCGGGCGGAGGGATCGCGACACCCACGGAAACGGGGCGCTCGGGCAGGGACGGCCGGTGAGCCGATATCACCGTGGTCCGGCTGGAGTAGAGTTGACCGCGGTTCAGGTCGCGGTCCCGGGTGGAGTAAGTCCCGGACATCGAACTCCTCCTTTCGGGGGCCTGTCTGTCATCGTTCTTCTGGCAGGCTGGCATTGGTTCCAATGTACGGGCGGACCGGTCAAAACGTTCCTCCCTCTGCGTGCCAGTCCCCTTATGTCACCTTTGGACGGCGGGCTTCATAGCGTGGGGAAGGGGACAGTCCGATTGTCCGCCCCTCTGATCACTTACTGGGAGGAAGCAAGCACATGTTTTATGGAGGCATCGGTTATCCGGCGACGAAGGCCACCGGCTTTTCAAAAGTCATGCCCACCTATAGCAAAGCAGTCGCCCCGGGTTTCGGGAAGGCCGGGTTCGGCAAGCCCTTCGGGTTTGGCAAGCCCTTCATGGGTAAACCCTTCGGCGGCATCGGCAAGCCCTTTGGCAAGCCCTTCGGCAAGCCCTTCGGCATCGGCAAGCCGTTTGCCGGCGGATTCGGATTCCCGGCTACCAAGTCTACGGGGTTCAACTACGTCGTACCCACCACGACCGTGGCAACGTCTCCGGTGCCCGGCGTCGTGTAAGGCGGCGGACTCGTGACCCGGATGGAGCAGCGTGGCGATGCAGGACCAGGGCGGGCGCCCTGGTCCGCCGCTATGTCATGGTGCCGGCCTTTCATGTGGGAAGGGGAACGGAGTTTTTACCACGGAAGGCGCGGAAGGGGACACGGAAATCGCGGTAGTGGAAGAGGGCTGTTGAAATGGCCGCGGAGGACGCGGATGGCGATTTGGAAACCCGCGCCTTCCGCGCCCTCCGTGGCAAAATGCATCCATTACCTCATATTAGCAGTCTTCACTTTCAGGGACACACCAGGTCCGAGGGGGTGCCTGTATCGGCACCCCTCCTTCGCGCATATAGCAATGCAGGAATTCATTCGTGCCCTGTGGTATCGGTAAGGCAACTCTTGCGCGAGGGGCGTGACTTCGTGAACGCAGCCGGCTCAGTACGGTCAGGCAGCCCGGTCCGGTGGTGGCGGATCCTGTCCTGGCAGATGTACGACTTTGCCGATACGATCTATTCGATGAATGTGACCAGCTTCTACTTCGCGCTCTTCATCGCGGCGTTCTTCGGCAAGAACAGCACGGCCTACGGTTGGACCTTGTTTGTCGCCAACCTGCTGGTGGCCGTGACTTCGCCCCTGCTGGGCGCCATGTCCGACGTGAGCCAGCGCCGCTTGCCCTTCCTGCGCCTCTTTGCCGTCCTGACCGCCGTCTCCACGGCCCTCATCGGCGTCGCCACGTCGTATGGCATCGCGGTGCTGCTGTTCACCATCTCGCTGATCGCCTACAACACGGCGGGCAACTTCTACCAGGCGCTCCTGCCCGGCCTGGCCACGCCCGATACCATCAGCCGGGTGTCGGGCATCGGGGTGGGGCTGGGTTACGTCGGCTCGATTTTCGGCCTGGCTTCCATGCTGCTCCTGATTCACGGAGAAGCCCAGTACCCCCTCGCTTTCCCCATTACCGCCGCCCTCTATTTCCTGATCGCCCTCCCCTGCCTCACCGTGGTGCCGGACTTTGCGCCACCCACCCGTAAGGCGACGTTCGACGTGGTGGGGGCGTACCGCCGTGTGGCAGACACCCTGACGCACGCCCGCAAGTACCCGGGACTCTTCCGGTTCCTGATCGCTGACTTCCTGTACGAGAACGCCGTCGCGGCCGTCATCTTCTTCATGACGCCCTTTGCCAAGGCGTCCACGGGAATGACCGACTCTCAGGTCCAGCTCTTCCTGATTGGAGCGACGGTCTTCGCCGTGGTCATGGGCATGTTCTTCGGGCGCGCGGTGGACCGCATCGGCCCGAAGCGGTCCGTGCTGATCATGCTTGGGATCTGGCTGATCACCCTGCCCCTGGTCTCGCTCGTCTCGACGCCCATGCAGCTCTTCCCGCTGGGCGCCCTGGCGGGCATCGGGCTGGCGGCCGTCTGGATCTCCAGCCGTACGTATTTGATCGCCCTGGCGCCGGTGGAGAAGAGCGGGGAGTTCTTCGGCCTGTACTCGCTTTCGGGCAAGTCGGCAGGCGTGGTGGGCATTCTGGCGTGGACGGTGACGGCGCAGATACTCGAGCCCCGCTACGGCGAGGTCTTCGCCCTCAAGAGCGCCGTATGGGTCATGTGGCTCTTTGTCGTCATCGGGCTGCTGCTGGTCCTGGGGCTGCCCAACGTCCGGCCCACCATGGCCAACGTACTGGATCGCTCCAAAGACGCCTGGTCCGGCGCTAAATAAGCAAGGGCCGCCTGCCTCCATGAAGGAGATCAGGCGGCCCTGCCCAATCGGCGCGAGCTACTCGCTGGCCGGCGCTTCCGGCCAGGGCGCAGGCTTGACGGCCTGCGCGGAGAACATCATCACGAAGCCGCACTGATTGCACCCCAACATCACAACAGGTACGGCGGGACCCTGCTTGATCCCCTCTTCGCCCAGGCCGAGGGGCGTCCAGGTTCCCGGAACCTGCGTCAGCTGCTTGTTACCACAGTGAGCGCATTCAATCTCCACGCGCGGTACCTCCCTGCAAGAACTGCCTCACCCGAAAGTCTGCCCCGTTTTGCCGCCGGCTCCTGCAGGCAACCGGTTACGGTTCTTTCTGGCAATCCTTTTCTTTTTCGACATACGAGCCGCTCGATTCCTCTTGTGATCTGCAAAAGGAGATGTACCCGCGTGGCTGCCTTCCGCACAAGTCTTCGCTTCTTCGTGGCCGCCTTCGGTTTCTCATGGCTGGTTTGGCTGCCGCTGGCCGCCGACACCGCCGGGTGGATCGAGGTGCCGGGGAGCCATTTTCACCTGGGGCAGATCGGCGCCTTCGGCCCCTCCCTGGCGGCCCTGCTGTTGGCCGGCAGGGACCGAAAGGCGCTGCTCAAACGCGCCGCCCAGTGGCGGGCGAACCCGCTCCTCTACCTGGCGGCGCTCTTCGGACCGGCTGCCTACATGACCGGCGGCCGCCTGATTCATGCCTGGCTGGGTGGGGCGCCGGCGCCGAACCCACCCGTCAGCCCCGGCGTCATCATCACGACGTACATATTCGTGCTCCTCTACGGCGGACCGGTGCAGCAAGAGTTCGGGTGGCGCGGATACGCACTGCCGCGCCTGCAGGCACAGTTGGGTTTCTGGCGTGCCGCCTTTGCGCTGGGCGCCGCCTGGGCGCTCTGGCAGCTGCCCCTCTGTTTCGTGCGGGGCTCCGCCCAGTACGGCACCAGCTTCGCCGTCCTCGTTCTGACGGGCATTGGGCTCTCCGTGCTGGCGGGCTGGATCTATAACGCTTCACACGGCAGCGTTCTGCTTGCCCTGCTGGCCCACGCGGGCGCCAATACTGCGGCCAACTTTGTGCTCAATTGGCCAGTGCGGGGGCCAGGCACCGGTCCGTTCTTATGGACCTGCGCCCTGGTGGCTGCCACCGTCGCCACCGTCGTTATGCATTCCCGCCGATCCCGCCGCCGGATGGCTGCATAATTATGCAGTGTACGGATTCGTGCGGCTTCAGGTCGAGCTTGAGGAGTGCCGAACACCCACAACGTTGCGCCCGACCATTAGTTCTCCAGGCCGCCATAGGCGTCAACGGGGGTGCACAACAGTCCGACGCTTCGCGTCTCCTCGCTTCAGTCGATGAGGCGCCGGTAAAGCTCCTGTGCCCGGGCGCCGGGCTCGACGCCCAGCTCATCGTCCAGAACCCGGGCCAGGGCCCGATACTGCTGCACGGCGGCGCCGCGGTTGCCCAGGGCGGCGTAGCATTGCATCAGCCCGATGTGGCCGTCTTCGGCCAGCGGGTCGGATTCGATCAGGTACTGCAAGAACTCGGTGGCCTCCGCCCAGCGCTCCGCTTGGATGAGATGCGCCGCCAGCCGGCGCAGCGTCTCCTGGAAGGCGCCGCGGACGCGGGCCCGGGGTCCCTCGCACCAGATGTAGTCGAGCCCTTCCAGCAATTCGCCCCGGCAGAGGGCGACGGTCGCCCGCCAGCTTTGCTCATCGCGGGCGCCGGTCAGGGCCTGGAAGCGGTCGAGGTCGTTCTCCAACCCATCCCGGTTCAGCCGGTATGCGCCGCCCGCAAACGTGACGAGCGACTCGCCCGCCGGCCCCAGGGCCCGCCGCAGGTGGTGCAGCGAAGTGTGCAGCAGCCGGGTGACGGCTTCCGGGTCGCCGTCGGGCCAGAGCGCTTCGCCCAGCTGTTCTCGGGAATAAGGCCGGTCCCCGCCGATCAGCAGGAAGGCCAGCAGGTCCCGGGCTTTGGTGGTCCGCCACCCCTGCACCGGCTTGCCGTCCACCGTCACTGCGAAGGGACCGACTACGGCGGCGCGGACCCGAACGCCCGTTGTGGCCGCCACCGGCTCGGGGGCAGCTTCGGCGGCGTCCTGCACCGCGACGGTTGGATGGCCGAGGGATTTGAGCGCCAGCAAGGCGCTGTCCCGCACATGCTCGTCCTCATCGTGCAGCAGCCGGCGGATGGCAGCGACCGCCTCCTCCCCGCCAATCGCTGCCAGCGGATAGAGCGCCGCGCGCCGGGCCGCCGCATCGGGCGAGCCGGTCAGATCCAACAGGGATGGCAGGCTCCGGGCGCCCTGCTGCACCAGCACCCGCTGGCAGAACGCCACCTCGACGCCCCTCACCAGCGCATCGATGATCAACGGTCGCAGTTGATACCCCTCGCCCGCCAGAATGTAGACATACCCCTGCGCCGCCGCCAGTGTCAGCGCCTGGTCGAACTGCCGCCGGGCTTCCTCCCGGCGCCCGTCCACCCAGGCGGCCTGCGCGGCGATGGAGAGCAGCATGTGGACCTGATATTTGCAGTCGATGCGGACCAGCGTCTGCAGGGCGCCCGTCACGAGACGGCCCGCCAGTTCCCGGTCGCCCCACCGCAGCAGGGCGCCGGCGAAGACGTACCCGGCCAGCGCCTCCAGCCACGGCGAGCGGCCCCGGGCGACGGTGTACGCCTCTTCTGCCAGGCGCCGGAAAGCCGTTGCGTTGCCGACCATCGACGCGATGCCCGCCCGGTGAATCAGGGCGATCAGCCCGTAGAGCGGCTCGGGGCTCTGAAACCCCAGCCGCTGCGCCTCTTCCAATTCCCGCTCTCCCTCTTCCGTCCGCCCGAGGAAGGTGCACATCCACCCGTACTGCATTTTGGCAAAGGAGAGGGCCTGCAGGTCGCCCCGGGCGGCGGAGGCCGCGACGCACCGCCGGCCCAACGCCTCCGCCTCCGCCGTGAACCCCTGGTCGCGCAGAATCAGCACCATGCTGTGGGTGCCGGTCGTCTCCAGCGCCGGGTCCGCATCAAAGGCCTGCCGATACCATTCCAGTGCCTGGTCATACTCGCCGAGGCCGTAGTAAGTTTCGCCCCGGAGCAGTGCGACGGCGCCCACCAGGGCCTTGTCGCCCCGGCCGCGGGCCATCTCCCAGAGCTGGTCCAGCCGGGTCTGGGCACCCCGGAACTCGCCCTGCAGGTAGACTGAGCGGATGTCGTGCAGCTCGCCCCAGAGCTGCTCCGCCCCGGGCGGGGCGCAAGCGACCTGAAAGGCGAAGGCGCTCAGGTCCATGCGCCCGGCCAGCCAGTCCTCTACCAGGACACGCCCCCTTTCCGGGGTGATGTGGGGCGGCATACCCGCCCGGGCCCGGGCAGCCAGTTCTGCTTCCCAGCCCGCACCCGCGCCCGCCTCCGCCCCCGACCAGAGCGACAGGGCGAGGGGCAGGCCGCCGGAGGTGCGCAGGCACTCATCCCAGGCGCCGGCGCCCAGCCACTCTCGGGCTTCGTCTGGGGTAAAGGCCAACTCAGCGGCAGTGACTACGCGCCCGCTGACGCCGGCCGGGAGGGGCGCCCGGGTGCCCATGGCCAGGGTCAGGCCGGGCGGCGCGTACCGGTGCAGCACCGCGAGAAAATCGGCCAGCCAGGCCTCGCCAAAGGCGGATTCGAGCCGGTCAAGGACCAGGTCCAGAGGCGCCCGGGCCCCCGCCTCGGTCACCAGCTCGACGGCCAGTTCGCCCGGGTCTTCGGCCGCTGCCGGGGGCGGCGACCAGTCGGTCCAGGCCCGCCGGAGCCCATCCAGCAGGTGAGCGCAGAAGACCCGCCCGCTGCGGTCTTCGCCGTCCAGCTCGTACCAGACGGCGGGGCGGCCGCGGGCCGCCTGCCACTGGGCCAGGAAGACGGTCTTGCCCGCGCCGGCGGGTGCCTGGGCGACCAGCACCCGGGCGCCGACCGTGGCCGAAAGGAGCCGGGGCCGCATCAGAGCTTCGGGGAAAGCGGGTATGAGCAGTTTGCGGCGGAAGATGCGGACCACGGCGTCCCCTCCGGGGTTCGTAATTACTTGCAGTCTATTCTCGCCTCAAGATCGATCACCTGCCGATAAGAAAGACCCGAGGGGCAAAATGCCGCCTCGGGTCGTTTGCATCTGGTGTCTATTCCGTTGTCACGGCGCCCTCGACCTGCTTGGTGATGGGGAGGATGGCCAGGAACTGCTTCTCGCAATCGACCATGAGGCTCAGCACCTCGCCGGCCTCATCCGAGCGGCCAGCCCCGAGCAGAACCTGATGATACGTCGACAGCAGCTCGGTCAGATCCTTCTTCCCCTTGGCGCCAATCCGGGAGAGATGCACCTTCGCACCCTTGGCCAGGCGTCGCCGGA
This sequence comes from Symbiobacteriaceae bacterium, assembly GCA_035628915.1. Classification (GTDB taxonomy): domain Bacteria; phylum Bacillota; class Sulfobacillia; order Symbiobacteriales; family Symbiobacteriaceae; genus JARBUG01. The sequence goes on from DASPIW010000034.1 coordinate 88,786, forward strand.
TGGCCGCCTCGTCGAGGCCCATCTCAGGCTGCAGCCGGACGTAGACCACGCCGCCCGTCATGCCCGAACAGATCCACGGGCCGGGGTCGCCCAGGACGACGGCCCGCCCCCGGGTCATGTATTCGAAGGCAAAGCCCTTCAGATTCGCACGGGTGCCGAGCGAACCCAGCCCGTCTTCCAGGGGCCCCTTCAGGGTCGCACCCAGAATCAGGTCGGCGCCCGACAAGCGGATGCCGCAGCGGGCGTCCGCATCGCCCTGGACCACAAACGTGCCTTCCTGGGCCCCGTAGGCGAATGACTTGCCCACCGAGCCGCCGATCAGGCCGCCGTAGCGGTTGCGATCTTTCAAGATGATCACCCGACCGCCCAGCATGCCCTTGCCCACGCCATCCTGGGCGCCGCCCAGGACCTTCAGGCTGATGCCCCGGGTCGAGAAGGCCGCCAGCCCGTTGCCGGCCACGGAGCCTTCGGTCAGTTCGATCACCGCCGCCGGCTGCTCCGGGAGGCCCTGCACCCGGGCCCGGGCGATGTCGCCCGCCAGATGCGTGCCTAAAATCCGGTCGCGGGCCGTCACGCCGGAACGGATGAACGCCCCGCGGGCCGCCACCGCCGCAATCTCCCGGGTGAGGTGATTCGGCGCGCACTGCCGGATCGGCGGCCGGTCGGCCCTGATCTCAGACGGCAGCTCCCAGGCCACAGGCAGAATCAGTTCGGCCAGATCGACCCGCCCGATGCCGCCGACCTGCTCCAGAAGCTCCGCCTTGCCCACCAGATCCTGCGTCCGGGCGAAGCCCAGCTTCGCCGTGACCCGGCGCACTTCCTCGCCCACGCAGGTGAAGAGATTGACCAGCCGGTCGACCGAATCCTCATACACCCGGGGAATGAAGGACTTGAGCCCCTTCTCCCGGGCCTCCTCGTGGGTCTCCATCTGCGTGGCGATGCCCACGTGGCACGTATCGAGCTGGCAGCCCCGGCAGATTGTGCAGCCGATGGCGACCATCGCCATGGTCGCAAAGCCGACCCGGTTGGCGCCGAGGAGCATCAGCTTCACCACGTCGGTGCCCGACTTGATGCCCGAATCGCCCCAGATCTCAACGCGGTCCCGAATGCCCGCCGCCACCAGCGCCAGGTGCGCTTCCCGCACACCGATTTCGATGGGGAGGCCGGCGTGGCGCAGCGCATGCTTGCGGGCAGCGCCGGTGCCGCCGTCGTAGCCGCACAGGGCGACAATATCGGCGCCCGACTTCGCGATGCCCACCGCAATGGTGCCGACGCCCGGCACCACGGGGATCTTGACGACGATCTTCGCATGCGGGTTGGTGGTCTTCAGCTCTTCCGCCAACTGCGCCAGATCTTCAATCGAGTAGACGTCATGGTTGTTGGACGGGGAGATCAGGTCGGTGCCGGCGACGGCGTTGCGGGCCCGGGCGACTTTCGCCGAGACCTTGGAGCCGGGCAGATGTCCGCCTTCGCCGGGCTTGGCGCCCTGGCCGACCTTGATCTCGATGAAGCGGCTGCCGTTGAGCATTTCGGCGTGGACGCCGAAGCGGCCCGAGGCGACCTGCTGGCCGCGCCACTTGAAATACTTGCCGACCATGTCCGGAATCTCGCCGCCCTCGCCGTTCATGCAGACGATATCCAGCCGCTTGGCGGCTTCGGCGTATGCCCGGAAGGCGATCTCGCTCTGGGAGCCGAAGGACATGCCGGAGATGGTGATGGGGTACTGATAATCTTCGATGGTCACATCGACCGAATCGGGCGCCACGGGCGGCGCCGCATGCCGGAAATCGAGCAGGTGCCGCAGCGATACGGGCATCTCCTTCTCCTGCACGTGCAGCCGCTTCAAATAATCGTCGTACTTGGCCGGTGAGATGCCCGCATCCGCCACCGCCTTCCAGAGGCGGGGCCAGAAGTGGACGCTCTTGGCCAGTTCGCCCTTGCCTTCGCCCCGGGCAACCCGGTAGCGCTCGCCGGCGTCGGCCTTGAGACGTGCCAGCGAGAGGCCGGCGGTATCAGAGCCGCAATAGCCTTCGCAGTCGAAGAACTTGGCGACTTCGCGCTTCAGGCCGATGTGGCTGTAGCAGCGGGCGTAGCCCCGCAGCTCGTGAATGCCGATGGTGGAGATCACTTTCTCCAGACCCTTGTGCAGGGCGCCGACCACGTTCTCCAGCCCTTCCCGGGCGGTGACGCCTTCCCCGGCAGCCACTTCGAGCAGCAGGTACGGGTTGACGGCGTCTGCCCCCATGCCGATGGCCAGGGCGACATCGTGCAGCGAGCGCAGGGCGCCGGAGCGGAGCACCAGCGAGCAGCGGCGCCGCAGGTTAGTCGCCCCTTCGGGCAGCACCGCCTGCTTGAGCGCCTGATCGACCACCGACAGGATCAGATGGGGATCGATAAAGAGGTTCCCCTCTTCAAAGGCGAGCGCATCGTCGATGACCAGCAACTGCGCGCCCTCGCTCACGGCCGACACGGCGTGCCGGGCGATGCGGGAGAGCGCCTGCGCCAGCGACTCGGTGGGGGCAAAGGTCGTATGGATGCGGCGAATCACGCCGGGGTCGTCGCCGGCGCCGCTGAGCGGGTCGAACTCCGCCAACAGGTCTTCCAGCAGATACGTGCCCGCGGCCCGGGCCAGATCCCGGTACTCGCCCATCGCGATGGCCACGTCGGTGCGGTGGCCGCCCAGGACCACGGGGAGCCGCAGCTCCACCCGCACCGCCGACAGGGGCGAACGGTCGGTCCAGCCCGGCAGCATGGCTACGGGCGGGCGGGCGCCCAGCACCGTGCGGGTCGAGAAATGCTCGATTTCGCGCTCACGGTCGACCGCCGGGTTGGTCACCACGGCGACCGATTCCTTAAAGTAGTCGGACAGATTATGCCGCTGCTCGTTCAGGCAGGCCAGGGGACCGTCGTAGCCGAGGGAGCCGATGGGCTCGGCGCCGCTGGCGGCAATGGCGCGCACCTGCTGCAGGTCCTCGCCGCTCCAGCCCATGGCCGAGAGCAGCCGCTCCTGCGCGATCTCCATTGCCCGGGCCTGGCGGTAGCTCACCCGGTAAGCTCCGGTGTTGGCGCCGGCCAGCTGCAGGGGCAGCGAATGGCCGTGCGGCCCGCCGACCACGATGTGGCGCCGGTAATCCTTCGGCACCGGGAACCGGTTGCGGGAGAACTGCAGCACCCGCCGCTGCAGATCGGTGTACGAAAGCAGCTCGGGCTGCAGGCCGACCCGCAGCAGCACGCCGACTTTTTCGCCCGGCGCCAGGGGGTGCGGATCCCGTACCATCTCACCAATCGAGACGATGCCCTGCTCTGAGGAGAAGAAATAGGTGTCGGCGGTCTCGATCTGCCAGAAGGGGCGCAGGCCCATCGCGTCCACCGATGCAACCAGATAGTCGCCGCTGCGGGCGGCGATGGCTGCCGGCCCCTGGGCGTAAGGGCCCCAGGCCTGCCGGTAGTACATGTACAGGTCCTGAAGTTCCGCGGGCATGCCCTTGATCTCGCCGATAATCGGCGGGAAGATCATCTCCATGGCCTCAAAGAGCGTAATGCCGAACTGGTGGATGAGGCCGTCGAGCGTGCGGTTCAGATCCTGCGAGTCGGAGCCGCCCTTCGTGAGCGGAATGCCGAGCTGCCGGGCCTGCTCGCGCAGCTGGCGGATGGTGTTGATTTCGCCATTGTGGCCCAGGACGGAGAACGGCTGCACCCGCTCGAAAATGGTCGATGTATTGGTGCTGTACCGATTGTGGCCGATGGCCATGCGGCTTTCGAGGCGAGTGTCACGCAGGTCCGGGTAATAGGCCGCGAGGACGCGGGCGTCGCCGCGGACTTTATAGACGACCGTGTCGGCCGAGAAAGAGAGCACGTGCAGCTCTGTCTCGTCCTCCAGGGCGATGCACATGCGGTAGCAGGCCTTGTTGACGGCAGCCAGGTCGTCGCCCGGCGCCAGGCAGGCCACCTGCCAGAACTCGGGCTCGTCATGCTGGCCGCGGGGACCCAGGGCTTCGGTGTTTACGACACCGCTGCGCTGCAGCAGCACCTCGAAGCCTTCGATCTCCAGGCGGCTCAGGATCTGCTCTTTGAGCGTCTTGGCCCAGTAGGCCTCAGTTCGGGGAATGAAGAAGTGGCCCACGGCAAAGCGGGGGTGCTGCGCGTAAAGGGGATCCTGTCCGGCCTCGCCAAGCAGGACGCCCCAGAAGCCCCGGGGCAGGTCGATTTGCAGGCCGCAGCCGTCGCCTTCGCCGTCGACGTCGCCGGACCGGTGGACCATTTTCGCCAGCGCTTCGAGGGAGTCTATGACCATCTGATGGGACGGGACACCGTCTTTGCGTGCGGCAGCCATGAGCGCACATGCATCGTGCTCATGGCGGTTCAGGTACTCCCGTATCTCCCGCTCGGAGCGAATACGGTGGGTCCTGGTCCCCAGCAGGGACCCTCCGTTCCCCTTTGTCTCATCCATAAGACGGTCCCCCCTTTGTGCATATTTATCCAGCGCTGTCCGGCACCACCGGGATGGTCAGTCTATGGCGTACCCCGGCAAAAGGGTACAAAAAAGGAGCCCGGCTCGCCGACCGCGCTATCGCTGATATGGTTTGTACGGAGTATACTGTAAGACTAATAAACTGTCAATTGGGGATGGCAGGGTTGGTGGGACTTTGTTAATCCGAAATACAAAAGAGTATGATCACAAATTCCTATCAGCCTCCCCTTTATCATCCATTTGGAGGAGCCATTCTACGATCAATGACGGAGCAGCGTAAGGAACTCCTTGTTGCCTTCGGTTCCAAGGACCGGCGATTCCATCGGAATGGCTGCCTTCAGCCCGAGGAGCGCAGCCGACTCCAAAACCCTATCAATTGCAAGGCGATGCTGTCGCGGATCCCTGACAATGCCCTTCTTGCCCACGGCGCCCGGACCCACTTCGAATTGCGGTTTGATCAGGATGATGATGCGCCCCGCGGGCGCCACCAGGCGCGCCACCGCCGGCAGCACTTTTGTCAAAGAAATAAATGAGACGTCGACGGAAGCGAGCGACGGCTGCTCGGGCAAGTTCAGCACGGTGCGGATGTCGGTTCCTTCCATGTTCACGACCCGCGGGTCACGCCGCAGGTCCGGGTGAAGTTGGTCGCGGCCGACGTCAAGGGCGTAGACGAGGCGTGCGCCCCGCCGCAGCAGGCAGTCGGTGAAGCCGCCCGTGGAGGCGCCCACGTCCAGGCAGACCAGCCCGGCGGGGTCGATGCCGAAGTGGTCGAGCGCGCCTTCGAGCTTCAGCCCGCCCCGACCCACATACCCGATGGGATCGCCCGTCACTTCCAGGCGGTCGGCTTCGCTGACTTTGAAGCTGGCCTTGACGCCCGGCTTTCCGTTGACGAGGACCATCCCGGCGGTGATCGCTTCCTGGGCCCGCTCGCGCGATGGCGCCAGTCCGCGCTGCACCAGGGCCACGTCAAGCCTTGTCTCGTTCACTGCGTATCCCTCCAGTGTTCAGTCTGCCCCATTCGACATGAGCGGGGCGGCGCCCTTCCGCGTGGCGGGCGGGGTTATTGCGGGTTACGAAAGAAGGAAGATTCGTCCATGCGCCGTATTCACACGGAAAAGGCCTCCTGCAGGGGGAGTGGCGATGATCCGCATCTTTCGCAGCAAGTTGGCGCCCCCGGCTGACCGCGGGTACCTGCCCCGGCCCCGGCTGCTTGCCGCCGACGCCGGCGCCCGGCTCCTGGTAGCCCAGGCCCCTGCGGGCGCAGGAAAGACGGTCTTTCTCGGTCAGTGGCTGCAGGCCTGGGGCGGCCCGTTCGTTTACTATGAATTGGACGAGCAGGACCGGGACGGCGCCGCCTTTGCCGCTCACCTGCGGTCCGGGCTGCGGACGGTCTGGGACGGCTGGGCTCCCCCCGAGTTTAGCGACCCGACGGAACTGGCTGTGGAGTTGGTCAGCGAGGCGGGCGCCCGCCCGGACCTCGCCCTGGTGCTGGACGGGCTGGAGCAGGCCTTTGGGCAGCCCTACCTGGCCGACTTCCTGGCGGTGCTGCTCCGGTATGCGCCGCCCACCCTTATTGTGGCGCTGGCCACCCGGGCGCCCCTCCCGGTCGATCCGGAAACGGCCCGCCACGGTCTACGGCGCATCCTGGCGCCCGAACTGGCCTTCACGCGGGAGGAAGCCGCCGCCCTGCTGGGCCCAGGCGGCTGGGAAGAATGCCACAGCGCCTGCGGCGGGCTGCCGTTGGCGCTCAGCCTCTGGCAGCAGGCGCCGGCCGGCTGGCGGGAGGCCGCAGCCGCTCGAATGATCGCAGCCATGCCGCCGCACATGGCGCCGGACGCCATGCAGGCCCTGGTTACCGAATGGCTGGGGGGCGGTCTCACGCTGCAGTCGTTTTCGCACCAGGTCTCCTGCGCTCAGCCGGGCGCCGACCGGCTCTGGCGGGAAGTAGATGAAGCGCGCAAGGCTTCCGCCTTCGATCCCCGGGCGGCCCTCACCCGGGTGCAGGCCCTGTGGGACGCCGTCCGGGGCCGCGGCGACCGCGCCCTGGCGGGGCCGGTAGCCCTGCTCGTGGGCGAAACGCATTACATACTGGGCGAGTTCGGCGATGCCATGGAATGGTACCACCGGGCGTTCCAGGCCGATCCGCAGTTGGAGCTCTACAGCGGCCATAGCATGGTACTGCTCCTGCGCGATCAGGGCCATCTTGACGAAGCCGAAGCGCTGGCCCGCCGGTGCGTGGCGGCCGGCACCCAGCGGGGCGACCTGCAGGCCCTGACCTATGCCCACATGTACTACGGCGCCGTGTGCATGGAGCTGGGGCGCCTTGACGAAGCCGAGACCGCCTACCTGGAAGCGGAGCGCGCCGGGCGGAAGCTGGCGGGCGAGCCGCTGCTGGGCACGCTGGCGATCATCCACCGGGCGATGTTGGAGGGGCTGCGGGGGAATATGACCGCGTTTAGGCAGCTGGCCGAGGAGGCATACGGCATCGTGCGGGGCCGCTGGCCGTACGCTGAGGCGATGTGCGGCCATGTCCTGGCCGTCGGGCTGCTGCTCTGGGGCGAGAAGGCGGCGGCTGAGCGCCTGCTGCACCAGTCCCTGCAGGCCCTGCGGCGCTTCCAGTCCAAGTGGCATCTGCATGTGGCACTCGCCTGCCTGGCCCGGCTGGAGTGGTCGGATGAGCGCACGGATGCGGCCCGCGCCCACTTTGACGAGGCGCTGGCCCTGGCTGCGCGCGAAGGGTACGTTCAATACCTGCAGACGCCCCGGGCCCGGACGCTGCCGCTGCTGCTGGACGCCCTGCAGCGGGGGTCGGAGCCGGCCATGTGCCAGGAACTGCTGGCCCGCATGGGCGAGCGGGCTTTGCCTGATCTGCTGGAGCTGGCCGCCCAGCCGGAAGCCGCTGGCAGGCGGGCAGCCGTCTATCCACTCGCGGCCGTGGGCGGCGAGCAGGCGCTGGCGGCCATCCGGCGGCTGGCTCACGACCCGGAGGAGGGCGTGCGGGATGCGGCCCTGCTGGCGCTGCAGTCGCTGGAGGCGGGCCGTGCGGCCCCGGCGGCGGGGCCGGTGCCCAGCACCGGAACGGCGGGCGCCCCACGCCTCTCCGTCGCACTCCTGGGCCCCATGGAAGTCCACGTGGAAGGCCGCACCGTATCAGGCTGGCGGACGGCCAAGGCCCGCGACCTGCTGGCTTTCCTCATCCTCAGCGGCGACCGGCCCGTCAGCCGGGATCAGATCATCGAAGCCCTCTGGCCGGAGACGGAGCCGGACGCCGGCACGTCCGCCCTGCACACGGCCCTCTACCACCTCCGGCGGGCGCTGGGGCCGGGCGCCGATACCATGGTCTCGTTCGCCGGCGGCGCCTACCGCTTCGACCGGGACGGCGCCGACCTTGATCTGGAGCAATTCCACCGCCTGACCGCCGCCCCTGACAACCCGGAAGGATGGCGCACTGCCATCGCTCTCTATCGGGGCGATCTGCTGGAAGGCCTTGACTACCCCTGGTGCGAAGGGCCCCGCGCCCGGGCCCGCAGCCTCTACCTGGACACCCTGCGCCGCCGCAGCGAGCATCTGCGCCAGGCGGGGCGCTGGGGCGAGGCGACACACGTCCTGCAGCTGCTGGTCCAGGTAGACCCGCTGGCCGAGGACGGCCACCAGATGCTGATGGAGTGCTACGCCGGTCTGGGAAACCGCAGCGCGGCCCTGCAGCAATACCGGACGCTGGTGCGGCTGCTTGATGATGAGCTCGGGCTGGCACCCTCCGTCCGGGCCCAGGAACTGTACAAGCGCCTGCTTGACTAAAGAAGGACCCCGGCGCCGTGCCACTGGCTGCCGGGGTCCGCCGCGTCCATCGACTGTATAGAGGCTGTTAAGAGATTGACGGTCTTTTTGTCAAGAGGCGGGTGCGATGATGGTCCCGGAGGCGGGCGACAAACCGCAAGCAAATCAAAAGGGAGAGATCGACATGATGGTTCGCATTCTTATCGGTGCTTTTCTAGTTTCCCATGGACTCGTCCATCTGGCGCTGAAAGTCACCAACTCGTGGGTGGCCGGTGCGCTGGGCATCTCGATGGAGAGCCTGGCCTCGGTCGCAAAGGTGGCCGGACAGGTCTCGATGGCGGCGTTTATTCTCGTTGGTCTCGGCTTTTTCGGCGTACCGGTCCTCAGCGGCGGACTGCTCAAGGTGCTGGTGGTCATTGCGGCGGCGGCCTCCCTGCTCTTCTCGGTCATCGCCGTCAATAACGTCTGGATTATCGCCCCGCTGGCGATCAACGTCGGCGCCGTGGCCTATGTTTTCATGCGGCGGTGATCACATGAGACGGCTGATCTTAAAGGCCCGCGGGATCACCCGGGTCTTCCAGGTCGGCGCTGCGGAGGTCCACGCCCTCAGGGGTGTGGACCTGGCCCTGCCCGAAGGAGACTTCGCGGCCATTCTCGGGCCGCCGGGCGCCGGCAAGAGCACGCTGCTGCGCATTCTGGGGTTCGTCGACAGCCCTACGGCGGGCGATCTCTACTACCAGGGGCGGCTGGTCACTTCACTGAGCGACGCCGAGCGGGCTTTGCTCCGGTCGGAAGGCGTCACGCTCGTCACGGCCGAGGCCGAGCAGCGGCTCGCACTGTGCGGGGCGCTGGACCGGCGCCCGACGGTCCTGCTGGTAGATGAGCCCGGGGAGCCGGTCGCCGAGCTGCTGAGGGGACTCGTACAGGGCGGCCTGACTGTGCTCCTGACCACCGGGGATCCCGAAGTGGCTGCCCGGTGCCTGACCGTCTACCGGATGCGGGATGGAGTTCTCAGACGGCTGGGCAGTTAGCGGTGGCGCTTCCCCCTGCTGTTGTGTCGATTTCCGGGTCCCAGGGGGAATCGTCACCATTCAAAAGCCCGCAGCGCGTTTGCGCTTTCGAATGGTGACGATTCGGGGCTCAGAGGACAAAATCTGGCACCGAAGTGGCCAAACCCGCCCCCAAGGGGGGCAAAAACCGCCCGAAATGGGGGCAAATATCGCCAATAGAGCCCCTCGCACCCTGAATCGTCATCATTCCAATGCTGTCGGTAGATTATGCCTTTTGATTCCGGATGATCCGCAATACTCTGTCACCGATTCGAGCACCCGCTTCAGCTCGCCGAACTCGGCGATAAAGGCAGCGTGCAGCTGCCGATTCGACAAACGAGACAGCATAAAACGAGGGGCCACGGCATAGCGCCTGGCCCCTCCGTGCTTCTTACTTGGTCTGGGGCTCGTAGCTGCAGTACGGCTCTTCAGCCAGGTAGTGGTGGTGCTCATAGTAGGCACGCGCCCGGCAGCCGCCGCAGGAGACCCGGTACTCGCACTCGCCGCATTTGCCGCCGAGTAGATCGGGATCACGCAGATCTGCGAAGAGCTGCGATCCCTCCCAGACCTCCTTAAAGGGCTGGTTGCGCAGCGAGCCCGCCGGCAGCGGCAGATAGCCGCAGGGCTGCACGTTGCCCGTATGCGAGATGAAGCAGACCCCGCTGCCCGCCAGGCAGCCCTTGGAGCCGGCCGCCCGGTTGCCGGGCATATGATGGCCCTTCCCCTCGCCCAGCGATGCCTGGGCCGAAGCCCGGGCCCGGGCCACGGCGCCGGCGCCGCCCTGCTGCCGCATGATGCGGTGGTACTGCGGGGCGCAGGTGGAGCGCACTTCGATCGACGTCCGCTCGGAGACTTCGTAGAGCCATTCGAGCATCGCTTCCACTTCGTCGGCGGGCAGCATCTCGCGGCCGGCGATCTGCACGCCGCAGCCCACGGGCACCAGCACGAACAGGTGGCAGGCCGCCGCCCCCCGCTCTTCGGCGAGGCGGACGATCGCCGGAATCTGTTGCTTATTGTGCTGAGCCACGGTGATGTTGAACTGGACTTCAATGCCGGCCTTCATCACGCAGTCGGCGCCGCGCAGGGCGCCTTCCCACGAGCCTGGTATGCCCCGGAACGCGTCATGAACCTCCGGCGTGGCGCCGTCCAGGGAGATAGCGACGCGCTGAATGCCGATCTCCTTGAGCTTGCGGGCGATTTCGTCGGTGATCAGTACGCCGTTGGAGGCGAGGCAGACCCGGGCGCCCTTCTTCGAGGCGTATTCCGCCAACTCGAACAGGTCGGGGCGATAGAGCGGCTCGCCGCCGGTCATGATGATCACCGGCTTGTAGTTGGCCGTAATGTCATCAATAATCCGGAGGCATTCCACGGTGGTCAGTTCGTCCGGGGCCCGCTCCGGCTGCGCTTCTGCCCGGCAGTGCTTGCAGGCCAGATTGCAGCCCTGCGTCAGCTCCCAGAAAATCAGCCGGGGCACCGCCCCGCCACCGGGCCCACCAGCCATATGGTGATGACCGTGAGGCATGGGCACTCCGCCCGGATGTCCAGACATTGGCAACCCCTCCGCCTGTATCATTTAGAAGACTCAGCAATCATTCGTATAAGAATGGCTCAGGGTTAATTCTATCGGTTATCAGCGGGCGTCCGTAGCGCACATGGTGCCTTATTTCTAGCCGAAATGGGACTACAAATGGACTATAACAGCTTTCTAACATCCATCCGCCAAGCGCCCTAATAAAGTCAGCGGACCGCTCCAACCGGAGCGGTCCGCTGACTCCTTGGCGATTGGGAGGGTGACCTCCTCGTGGCAAACCTCCCCGGGAGTCAGGCGTCGGGAGCGGCCGAGCAGCCCGTCACGCCGGCGAGGAACCACGGTACTGGCTCCGTCCGTCTCACCTCTGATCCTGTTCCATCACACCTCTGATCCTGTTGTATCACACCTCTGATCCTGTCCCATCCCATCTCTGATCCTGTCCCATCACACCTCTGACCCTGTTCCATCTCATCTCTGATCCTGTCTCATCCCACCTCTGACCCTGTTCCATCTCATCTCTGATCCTGTCCCATCCCACCTCTGATCCTGTCCCATCCCACCCCTGATCCTGTCCCATCACACCTCTGATCCTGTTCCATCACACCCGTGTTCCTGTTCCATCACTCCTCTGTTCTTCTCCATCACTCCTCTGTTGGGGGTAGCAAACGGAACAGCCCCCTGCATCCACCCGGATGACAGGGGGCCCGCATTATTCGATCAGCCACGCCGCCAGGCCGCCCGGCTTGACGCGAATGCCGATCTGGAAAGGCCCGAACTCGGCGTACTTTGCGCTGACCTCGTCAAAGCGCATTTCGTAGACCAATTTCTTGATGGGCAGCGTATCGACGCCGAACAGGGTGACGCCCCACTCCCAGTCGTCCAGTCCGGTGGAGCCGGTAATCATCTGGGTAATTTCAGCGGCATACTTGCGCCCGGTCGCACCGTGCTCCCGCATCATCCGGCGGCGCTCTTCCATATCAGCCGCGTACCAGTTGACGACTTCGCCCCGCCGCTTGTTCATGGGATAGAAGCAGACGTAAGGAACGTCCGGAATCTGGGGCATCAGCCGCTTCTGAACGAAGGGGCTCTTCTTCAGCTCCTCGGGGTCCTCGCTGCCCCCCCGGGCCGATGCCTCGTAGAGGCTCAGTTCGGTGACCGACAGGTACGAATAGGTCTGCGTCGTGTACTCGGCGAGCCGCGTCCGTGCAAACGCCCGCTCCAGCGCCCCCAACTGGTCGACGGTCGGCCGCAGATGCAGCAGCATCAAATCCGCCTTATGGCCGATGATGCTGTACAATGCGCTGCTGCCTTCCTCAGGATTCTCGGCCTGCGACAGGAAAGCAGCGGCGTCGGCCACAATCGCCCCCTGTTCGGAGCCGCTCAGCCTGTTCCACCGGGGCCAGTCCAGCCGGCGGAAATCGTGCAGGGCGTACCAGCCCTCCAGTGTTCCCGGGACTTCTGCCATGGCGGGAATCCTCCTTCACTATGTAAATCACTTTGTTTAAGAATATCCGCTCCCGCAGCGCCTGCCTATACTTTCCTGACCTGAGAGAGCAAATGCTTGATCTCGGGCAGAATCAGCTTCTCCGTCGCCAGCTTTACGGCCGCCTTGGAGCCGGGCAGGCAGAAGACCAGGGCCCGCCCCACCGACCCACCCGTCGCCCGGGACAGAATCGCGGCAGAGCCGATTTCGCTGAACGAGATCAGCCGGAAGACATCGCCGAAGCCCTCCAGCTCCTTGGTAAAGAGCGGACGGCAGGCTTCGATGGTCAGGTCGCGGGGGCTCATGCCCGTCCCGCCCGTGGTGATGATGAAGTCGACCTGCTCGGCCAGCTCCCGGACCGTGGCAGTGACGAACTCCTTCTCATTTTTGATCAGCCGATAAGCCCCCACCTCGTGGCCGGCCGCCACAATCAGCTCCTGCAATAGCTTGCCCGATTCATCGGTCGCTTCGGTCCGGGAGTCGGAGACGGTCAAGACCGCACCCCGGAACGCTCCGAGCTGCGCCGCTGCTGCTTTGTGATCCTGCACACCCATGGTAGTTCGATCTCCTTTCCCTGGAAGACGGTCTCATTATCCTATAGGCCCCGAAGCCTGTCAAACCTTTCCGATAGCCCTTTCCGATCATGGCCCGATTTGCTAAAGTAGCATTGAACGTGATCGTTTCGGTCTATGGATACGGACTGTGGAGGTAGATCGCCATGGCGTCTCCCGTGACAGCGGCCCTGCAGCAGGCCATGTACACCCGCTCCAGCGACAAGCGCTACTACTGGGCTTTCCAGCGCCCCGGCGCCGCGGGCCCGCCCCAGACCTATCACCTCTGCCGGCGGGCCGGCAACGGTTGGGCTCAACTTCTGGTCGCCTCCCGGGAGACCGGGGAGATCCTCGCCTTTTTCACGGCGACGCCGGAAGATGAGAAAGCCGTGGCCGAAGCGCTGAAGTGGCTGGGCATCCCCGCCCGCGTGGAGAGCGGGCCGGAAGGACCCATACTCAGGCCGGAGCGGGGCAACCCGCTGCCCTCCTTCCACCCCGGCGGTGAAAAGCCGAAGAAAAAGCAGGCATAGGGAGACCGCCCCGGCACGGCGCCCGGGGCGGTCACTTTTCGCGCTCGCTCAGGCAGGCCCCGGCGAGGCCAGGGCGAATACCCCGGGCAGGAGGAGTGTACTTGCACAACCGCTACCTGTCAGCCCTCGCCCGCTTCGGCTTCACCCTGCTCGCCGGCGGGCTGCTGCTCAAAGCGCTGGCGGGCGCATTTCCCGCCGCAGGCGTCGTCAGCCCGGTGGGCGTCCACTACCGCGACTCCCTGGGCAGCCTGGCCCGGGAATCGATCTTCACCGCCATTGCCATCGGGGCCCGGGGCCTGGCCATGGCCCTACCGCCGGCGCTGGCCATGGGCCTGGCCGCCGGCCTGCGCCCCGGCAGCCGCACGGACCGCCTGCTGACCGGTGCTGCCGCCCTGTTGGCGGGCATACCGGCCCTGCCGCTGATGCTGAGCGTCGTCTGTGCGCTCTCCCTTGACCTGCAGTGGTTCGGATTGGGCGGGGCCGTCCACGCGGGGCTCGCCGCCGCAGCCCTGCCCTGGCTGATGCTCGCCGTCAGAGACGGCGTCGCCCCGCTGGTGGCGGGAGCGACCGGGGTTCATCCCGCCCGGGCCATGACGGCCATGCTCGGCGCCCTGCTCGGGCAGGCGGGCAATATCGCCCTGGGCGCCCTGGCGGCGGGCGTTTACCTGGTGCCCGACAACGGCCTGCTCCGCCTGCTGGAGCTGAGCAGCCGCATGAGCGACCCGGCGCTGCTCTACACCTTGCTGGCTCCGGCCATCATCCTGGTCGCGGCGCTGCACCTGGCGGGCGATCTGCTCACTGCCATGGCCGCGGCCCCACGGCGCCCCGCCGGGCCGGGGCGGCCTTCCCGGCTTTGGACGCTCCTCGCAGGCACCCTGCTGGCAGCCGGGCTCGCCGCCTTCGCCTTCGATGCGCCCGCCACGGCCAACACCTGGCTGGTGGCGCTGGGCGCTCTCCCCGTGGCGGCAGCGGGCGGGGCCGGCCTGGCCCTGGCCGGCCCCCTCGCGGTCAGGCCCGCCTTCCCGTCGTTCATCGCGCCCCTCATCGCGGGGCTCGCGCTGCCGGTACTGGCGGGCCGCTCCTTCTGGCTCCAGATCATCGCCATCGGTCTTGGGTGCGCCCCGACTCTGGCAGGCCCCCTCCACCGGCTCTTCGCCTCGGGGGGCGCCGACCGGCTCCCGGCGGCCGGCGCCGCCCTCCTCGCCCTGAGCCAGGCCTTCGCGGCACAGGTTGCGCTGGGCGTCATGAACGCCGGCCTGCCTGCCGACGCCCCGTCACTCGGCGGGCTCATCCGGACCGCCCTCCTGGCCGACCCGAATGCCCAACACTACGGCCCCGCGCTCGCCGCCCTGGCGGCGGGTGCCGGCCTCTTCCTGCTCGGCTTCGCGCTACTTGACCATGCGCCGGATCGATTCGAGCATGCGGGAGGGCAGAGCTCGGCTGAAGAGGGCCGTTCCGGCCCTGACAAGGTCGACGACCTTCCCCTCCCCGGGCCAGAGCTCCTGGATCAGCGCGGCGGGGACCCGGCGTGAAATCTGCTCCAGCGCGAAAATCGCCACGGCCACGTCATCGACTTCGCCCACCAGCGGAATGATGTCGGGAATCAAGTCAACCGGCATGATGAAGTACGCGATCACGGCGCCGGTCATCACTTTGACCGCGGCCGGCACCCGCTCGTCGCGGGCGAGCCTGACTAACAGCACGAACAGATCCGGCCCCACCAGGATCCAGGGCACCAGCGGCTGCATCCAGCGCGGCGCCTTCTGGGCGGCCCATTGCCGAACCCGTTCCCGCAGTTTCTGATAATACCCCTGGTGTTCCGGCAACTTCGCTTCCTCCGTGCTCGGCACGGGCACCAGGGCCGTCTCGCCCACATCGATGATCATTCCGGCGGGCTGCAGGGGAAAGGCCATCACATTGCGCAGGCTGACGCGAATGCCGGCGGGCGTGACGGTCACGCCCGACAGCTCGAACTGGACCGGAACGTCCTGCAGCACTTCGGCCATGTCGACAAAAAAGACGCCGTCCCGATACTCGCCCGGCAGAGCCTCAAAGGCTTTCTGCAGGGCGAGTTCTTTGAGGAAGCCCGGCACCAGCGGCATGTTCGACCAGGCGACGTCCAACTCCACCGACATGCCCTGCATCCCGCGCACCGAGAGCCGCAGTTCCACGGGCACGGCCACGGGCAGCCGTTCGCCCGGCGTCACCTTTAGCCGCAGACCGACGGCGCCGTGGAGGAGTTCAACCGCTTCCACTTCAGCCCGACCGGCCGAATGGCCCCGCAGCGTCTCCTCCACATCATCGTGGGACAGCAGAATCTCCACACCGGAAGCTCTCAGCAACTCAGTCCCTCCACTCCTTAATCCCGTCCCGGGTGGTCAGGGCGTAGGACCGGTGCTCGCCGGCGCCGTCGCGCCAGTCGATGCGCCAGGCCCACCAGCCCCGGCCGGTGTCAGCAAAGGGATGCCCCTTGCCCATGCGCACCACCCGGATCACCTCGCCGCCCATCCCGGCCACGCGGGCGGTCAGTTCCGTGCGGTCCCGGTGCCTGCGATACATCAGCGTCAACAGGACCGCGGTCAGTGCGATAGCCAACATGACGAAGAACTGCATATGCGTTTCCATCTCCAGTGAGTATGAATGTACGGCATTTCGTTCATCCTTCTGCAATTCGCCACCGGATTCCTGTGCTGCGGCGGACACACTAAAGTCGGCTTCACCATCATCTCCCGCGAAGAGGAGGATCAACCCATGCCATCGGAAGCCGACCGCTGGAAGGCCGGCGATCTGCGCAACACCATCGGCCACACGCACGGGGCGACGGGCGCCGTCACCGGCGGGGTCGAGGGGCATGTCAAAGCCAAGCCCCTGACCAACCCCGAAGGCAAGCACTACGGCGGCGATGCCGAAGGGCCCATTCCGCGGCTGGAAGGCCATGAAGATGACCGGGCCAAGCGTGTCCGTCCGGAAATGAGCGACAAGAAATAAGGCAGCAGGGGGCGGGGCAGCGGCTCCGCCCTCATCTGCCTTCCTCGAAGCGCCGCAGCCGGGCGTTCCAGACCAGATGCCGCTCCTGCCGGCGCTCGCGCAGCAGGCGGAAGACTTTCGCCGGCGGCAGCGGTGCGTCGGGCGCCCCGGACGCCTCCAGCTCCTGCGTCCGCTCCACTTCCGTCAGATTGCCCCCCTGCACTTTCACTTCGCCAAGGATCCGCCGCAGGCGCCACGCGTTGGGGCCCCGGGGGTTGTCCCACCGGGCATGGCGGTACTGCTCCGACTCCAGCGTTCCCTTGTAGACTTCCCGGAGCCCCCGCCCGTCCCACACGTATATCCGCCGCCGCTCCTCGCGGAGGAAGGCGCCGACCATCTCATCGTACAGGTCATCGACCATCGCGGCAAATTGGGGCAGGCCCGGCAGGGCTACGGGCTGCACGCGCAGAATTTCGCCCAGGTCTTTCTCCGCCGCCAGCAGGCGGTCGCCGCTGAAGAGGGCCAGCAGTCCGTCCTGCTTCCCCAGTGTACCCCAGACCAGCCGGTCGCGCCCCCCGCCCCCGGTCATCTCGAGGGCGAAGCCAGCCGCCTCGTGCAGGTCGCCCCGCCGGGCGCCCCGGCCCGCCGCCGCCCGGCGGAGCAGCCTCTCCACCTCCGCAGCCGGCAATCCTTCCACCGGCGCCGGCAGCACCTGATAATCGCCCACGCATATCCCCTCCGCTTTCTCTTATGCGCGGGCCGCGTTACGTAGACTACACCACAACTGCTGCCACGGGGGCGGCGTCCAAATGACGATGCGATGCGCATAAGGGGGATCAAGCAGATGGCCCGAATCCTCGGCCAATACTACCACGCCATCGCCGCCGGCATGGCGATATACCGGCAGAGCAACGAGCGGCTCGTCGCAGGGGCGGACCTGCGGTCCGGCATGACCGTGGTCGACCTGGGCTGCGGCAGCGGCCTGACCAGCCTGGCCGCCCTGGCGGCGGTGCCCGAAGGGCTGAAGCTGATCCTTATCGACAGCCGCCGCTCGATGATCGAATCGGCAATACAGCACGTCGGCGCCCGGGCCGCGGCGTACCACGTCGCCGACGCCTCAGAAGTAAGTGCCCTGGTCACCGAGAAGGTGGACCGGGTGCTGTGCAACCTGTCGTTCTGGTATTTCAAAGAGCCTGAGGCCGTCCTGCGGGAACTGCGAAAGGTGATCAAACCAGCGGGGCGGCTCTGCTTCTCCTTGCTGGGCACCTACTTCAACGTGGGCGGCACAGTGGTCTCCCCCCACTGGGCCCTGCTGCGGGTGCTGGCGGACCGGGGCGCCCTGCCCCGGGCCCTGCCCGATGTGGACCGGCTGCCCAATCAGCGGTCGATCGAAGGGACGCTGCAGGGGGCTGGGTTCAAGCCGCTCTCCTTTCACATGGATGAAGTCGACGCGCCGGACGAAGAGCTGGCCAACTGGCTCCGCCTTTATCCGATCGCGGACGGCGCCACCCGGGCCGAAGCGGTGGAGCGCTCCCTGGCGCTGCTGGAGGGCGCCCGGGCGGAGATGGCTGCCTTCCGGCCCCGGTGGCGGGTCGTCAGGTTCGAAGCCCAACCGCAGATCAACCCCGAAGAAGTCCTGCTCGCCAAGTTCAGCAACCTTCCGAGGTGATACTATGGACCTGCGCAACATCGTGATCATCCTTTACCAGCCCCAGGATGTGGTCAACGTCGCGGCCATCATCCGGGTCATGTCCAACTTCGGCCTGACTGATCTCCGGCTGGTGGATCCCGCCGCCTTCGATCCGTACCGTATTGAAGGGATCGCCCACCACACGGGGGCGATCATCGCCGGCGCCCGCCGCTTCGCCAGTCTCGCCGAGGCGACGCTGGATTGCGACTACATCCTCGGCACCACGGGGCGCCCCCGGGCCGCCCAGCGCAACATCCTGACGCCGCGGGAGGCCGCGCCGCAGCTGCGTGCCACCGCCGGGAAGGCCGCCGTCCTCTTCGGCCCAGAACAGGATGGATTGCCCAACGACGCCCTTGACCGCTGCCACGGCGTCATCACCATTCCCACCAGCCCGGAAAACCGCTCGCTGAACCTGGCTCAGGCCGCCCTCGTCATCTGCTACGAGCTCTGGATGGCAGAGGCCCCGGCGGGCGCCGCCCCGGACATCACCGTCGCCGCCGGACCCGACCGGGAGGCGATGTTCGGCTCGCTCGCAGAACTGCTGCGCACCCTCTACCCCGGCACGACCGAAGCCCGGCTGAGCAGCGCCCTGAGCCGCCTCAGGACAATGCTGATGCGCGCCGCCCCCCGAACGGAGGAGGCGATGGCCCTGACGAACCTGTGCCGGCACGCCGTTCGTGCTCTGCGGCGAATCGCGGATTGATCGAACCCCGAATTTATGCGAAAATGGACAAGGTTCGACATCGACGGGGGGGATCCAATCCATGCCCTGGTATGTTTATCTATTGATTCTGACAGCGGTCGGTCTCCCGCTGATGTACATGTGGGTGCAGGCCTCCCGCGAAGTACGGACCCTGGCCAGGGCCGGATTGCCCCACGCCAGGAAGATGGCCTGGCCGGAGTTTCAGCGCTACCTCGAATCGCTCTTCGCCGGCCTCGGCTATCAAGTCGAGCGTCCCGGACAGCGCAGCGACTACGGCGCCGACCTGATCCTCAAAGATGGAACGGGCCGCCGCACGGCGGTCAATGCCCGCCACTTCAAAGAGCGCATCACCCCGGAAATGCTGGGCGAAGTCTCCGAAGGGGCGGAATACTACGGCTGCCAGGACACGCTGGTCGTCAGCGTGATGGGCTTCACCAACAAGGCGATCGACCAGAGCGAGCAGAGCGGGACCATCCTCTGGGACGCCGCAGACCTCGCGGGCGCCATGGACAAAGTCCGCACGCGCCCCAGTTTCCAGAGCAGGGAGCCCGCCCGCTTCGTCCCGGAGGGCGCCGCCCCGGCCGCCGCCGGTCTGGCGGCAACCCGCGAAGCCCCGGCGCCTGCGGCCACCGAACCCATGGCTGCCTTCCAGGGCCCCCCCTGCCCGGTCTGCGGCAAGCCCATGGAACCCAAAATCGCCGCCGGCCGGGACATCTGGCTCTGCAGCCGGTTCCCCCGCTGCAACGGCGCTACAATGCGGGAAACCGGCACACAATAAGCGGAAAACGGATTACGCAGATTCCATACAGGAATCGCCGCGTAATCCGTTTTCATCTCCGAATGGCCGCCATACCCCGTGGGGGTAGTTGACACAAGAGCGGTCCTCTGCTACATTTAGGCTGTAGTCGGAGTACCCCACCGGGGTACCCCTCAAGGAGGCAATCACAGTGACAGATAGAAGCTCAGCGCAGCGCATCACGCTCGGCGTCACCGGCATGACGTGCGCCGCCTGCTCAGGCCGCGTGCAGAAAGGCTTGGCGAAGCTGCCGGGTGTGGCCGAGGCGAATGTCAACCTCACCACCGAAAAGGCCTCTGTGATCTTTGATCCGGCCGCCGTCACCGTGCCCGACCTCATCGCCAAAATTGAGGCGCTGGGCTACGGCGTCGCCCGCCAGAAGGCGATTCTCGACGTGACGGGCATGACCTGCGCCGCCTGCTCGGCCCGTATTGAAAAAGAGCTCAACAAACTGCCGGGCGTCACGGCGAGCGTCAATCTGGCCGCCGAAAAGGCCACCGTCGAATTCACGCCGGGCCTGACCGATCTCGCCGCCACCATCAAGAAAGTCGAATCGCTGGGGTATGGCGCCCGCGAGCATGTGCAGGAAGACCGGGAGCGCGACGCCCGGGCCCGGGAAGTCCGCACACAGTGGATCGCATTCGCCATCGCCGCCGTCTTCACGCTGCCGATTTTCATCGAAGCGATGATTCTGATGCCCCTGAACATCCACATTACGTGGATGATGAATAAATACGTCCAGTTTGCGCTCGCCACGGTGGTCCAGTTCGGCCCCGGCTTCCAGTTCTACCGCCGGTCCTGGCATAACATCCGGAACGGGACGGCCAACATGGACGTCCTGGTCGCCCTCGGCACCAGTGCCGCTTACTTCTACAGCGTCACTAACACGTTCTTTACCCACGGCGATCTTTACTATGAAGCCGGCGCCACCGTACTGACGCTGATCATCCTGGGCAAGTTGCTCGAGGCGGTGGCCAAGGGGCGCACGTCGGAAGCGATCAAGAAGCTGCTGGGCCTGCAGGCCAAGACCGCCCGGATTATCCGGGACGGCGAGGAGCGGGAAGTCCCCATCGATCAGGTGCAGGTGGGCGATATCGTCGCCGTGCGCCCGGGCGAGAAGGTGCCGGTGGACGGCGTCATCATCGACGGCCAATCCGCGGTTGATGAGTCGATGCTGACCGGCGAGTCGCTGCCCGTCGACAAGAAGCCCGGCGACAAGGTGACCGGCGCCACCATTAACAAGCATGGCTCTTTCCGGTTTGAAGCGACCCGGGTGGGCGCCGACACCGCCCTCTCCCAGATCGTCAAAATGGTCGAAGAGGCGCAGGGCTCCAAGGCGCCCATTCAAGCCCTGGCCGACCAGGTCTCGGCGGTCTTTGTGCCCGCCGTGCTCGCCGTGGCCCTGTTTACCTTGGTCGGCTGGGGTCTGATCACCGGCGATTGGATCGGCGGCCTGAAGGCGGCCACGGCGGTGCTGGTCATCGCCTGCCCGTGCTCGCTCGGCCTGGCGACCCCCACTGCCATCATGGTCGGTACCGGCAAGGGCGCCGAGACGGGCATCCTGTTCAAGGGCGGCGAGCACCTGGAAAAGGCACATAAGGTGAACGTCGTTGTGCTCGACAAGACGGGTACCATCACCCGGGGCCAGCCCGACCTGACCGACGTGCTCCCGGCGCCGGGCGCCGACCGGGAGACCCTCCTGCGCCTTACGGCTGCCGCCGAGCGCAACTCGGAGCATCCGCTGGCGGCGGCCATCGTCAAGGGCGCCGGCCCGGGCCTGCCCGAGCCGCAGGATTTCCTGGCGATCCCCGGGCGGGGCATTACCGCCACGGTGCAAGCGCGCAAGGTCGCCGTAGGCAACCGCAAGCTGATGGACGAGATCGGCGTCGACGTGTCGGCACTGCTGGCCGACAAGGAGCGGCTGGAAGGCGAAGGAAAGACGGCCATGTTGGTCGCCGTCGACGGCGCCGCCGCCGGTCTGGTCGCCGTGGCCGATACGGTCAAGCCCACCTCCCGGGAGGCCATTGCCGAACTCCGGGCGATGGGCATCGAGGTGGCGATGATCACGGGCGACAACCGGCGCACAGCCGAGGCGATCGCCCGCCAGGTGGGCGTCGACCGGGTGCTGGCCGAAGTGCTGCCCGAAGATAAGGCCTCCGAAGTGGAAAAGCTGAAGGGGCAGGGCAAGGTCGTCGCCATGGTGGGCGACGGCATCAACGACGCCCCGGCCCTCGCCACGGCCGATATCGGCATGGCGATTGGCACCGGCACGGATGTGGCGATTGAGGCGGCCGACGTCACCCTCATGTCGGGCGACCTGCGGGCGATTCCGACGGCCATCCGGCTCAGCCGCCGCACGATGTCGAAGATCCGCCAGAATCTCTTCTGGGCGTTCTTCTACAACACGGCGGGCATTCCCCTGGCCGCTT
Organism: Symbiobacteriaceae bacterium; assembly: GCA_035628915.1. GTDB lineage: Bacteria > Bacillota > Sulfobacillia > Symbiobacteriales > Symbiobacteriaceae > JARBUG01. Next base: position 110,763 of record DASPIW010000034.1, read on the forward strand.
TCGGCATGCTGACCCCGATGATCGCCGGGGCAGCCATGGCGTTCAGCTCGGTCTCGGTGGTCTCCAACTCGCTCCTGCTCAAGCGGTACGACCCGCGGCGCGGATAGGCGGCAGGCGCATATGCCCGTGGGCGGCAGCGAACCCTAACCCGGGGATTCGCGAAATGACCAACGGGAGATGAACGATCCATGGCCGGCACCAACCAGAACCAGAACCAGAACCAGAACCAGAACCAGAATCAGAAGCAGAACCAGGCCCTGAACGCGGCCCAGAACCAGGATCAGAACCTCGGCCAGGGCGGCACCATGGGCATCACGGGCTCCCAGAGCACGTACAACAACGGGAACAACACGCCCGGCGGGTACCACACGGAAGGCACCACCAGCATTACGGGCAGTCTGGGGCAGCAGAGCACCACCCAGACCAACACCGATGCCAACACAAAGAACACCACCCAGCAGACCACCAGCAACGGCCCCCTGGGCGGCACCAACCCCCGCACCTGAGAGACCACTTCTGCCGGCGACCTGACCCTGTCGGGGTTGGGTCGCCTTTGACCGTCACCCGTGTCACAGTACGGGCCTTCAATGCGGGAATGGGAACGGGAATTTTACCACTGGGAACGGGATTTTTACCACGGAAAACGCGGGGGACACGGAAATCACTGCGGTGGAAGTGGGAATGTGATATGACCCCGGATTGCGCTGATGGCGCTGATTTGGGAACAACGCGGATGAAAAACACTGATGAAACATGTTTCTGGGCCATGTCTGACGTCTCTCTCGGGGTGTTCTCTCTATTTTATAA
>DASPIW010000035.1:0-84658 GCA_035628915.1 Symbiobacteriaceae bacterium
TAACTGAGGTAAATGCTTCCGTAACCTGTGCCCAGCAGGGAAGTCCCCTTTTTTGTCGAACCGAGTCCGAATCTTGCGACCGGAGCCCGCGTTGGTCGAAAAACCGAGCAATCTGCCCAAAACGGGCGGGAGCGGGACACCGCAAACTGCTCTTCGGTGCCGGCCAAGTGTTCAGCGATGGCCACCGCCGCATCGTTGGCGCTTTCCAGCATCAACGCGTAGAGCAGGTTTTGCATGGGCTGCTTCTCGCCCAGGTCGAGGTAGATGGTTGACCCGCCCGTATCATACGGCTTCTGGCCGGCCGTGACGATGTCAGTAGGCTGGGAGCGCTCCAGGGCCAAAATGGCGGTCATGATTTTGGTCGTGCTGGCCATGGGCAGCGGTGTTTCACCTTCATACGCGTACAACACCTGGCCGGAGGCCGAGTCCATTAGCAAATAGGCGCGGGCGGCGATCACCGGGGGTGCACCACCGCTTTCGGCCCGGCCCGCCACCGGGACAAGCGGCAACAGGATCACAACCAACAGTGCGAGGAGACGTCGCAAGCGTGCCCATCCCCTGTCCAATATCGATATAGCCTAATGATACCGCCTCGTATTGATTCCTGTCGATGGGAACCGGATCATCTATTCCCAGGTCATTTCCTACCGAAGCTGGGCACCATAACGAGTAACCATAAGGCGCAACAAGGAGTGTACGACTGTGCAGCAGCACGCATCCGCACTTCCGGTGACCGTCGGGAACTCCACCCTCGAAGCGTCTCTGACGGGCGGACAAGTCCGCATTCACCTGCCTTTCGCCGTGGATCCGCAGCGGCTCTCGCGCCAACTCCTGCGCGAAGGTTTCCCTCTGGCCCACCAGCCCGATACCACCGATACCCAGGGCTGGGGCCACGATTTCCAGTCCAACGGCTACTACCCCTATTGGGTGTACCCGGATCCCGACCACCCGGGCTGCTCAGTCTTCGCGTTCAACCCGCAGCCGGAGGACGTCGTGGACGACGGCGGCCGGGCGGAACGGGTGGAACTGGGCGAACGGTCGACGAGCTTGGTCCGGCGATGGGTCCCCGTGCTGGAACGGCTCCGGGCGACGGAGGTGGAGTCATGAAGCGCAACCGCAGAATCATCTGGTCCCTGGTGACGGCAGTGGCGACCCTTGCATTCTTGGGCATCCTGGCGAGCACGGTCTCCAGACAGTGGCTGCCCCGGGGCCCGGCGGCCGCGCCATCGCCGACGTCGCAGCAGGGAGCGGCGGCGTCTGCCCTGCCGAAAGCGACCGTCGACTTCGGCGGACAACCGCTGCAGCCCCGCATGGAAGACGGCGTGCCCACCTACGACCTCACGCTGAAAAAAGTCCAGTGGGATATCGGCGGCGGCAACTGGAAAGACGCGTTTACCATTAACGGGATGGTTCCGGGGCCGGAACTGCGGGTGAAAGAAGGGCAGTTTACCCGGTTCCGGGTCAAGAACGAACTGGGCGAGGCCACGAGCATCCACTGGCACGGCATGATTCTGCCGGCCAAGCAGGACGGCATCGCTCACCTGACGCAGGACCCGATCGAACACGGCGACACGTTTGTTTACGAGTTTAAACCCGGGCCGCCGGGAACGCACATGTATCATTCCCACTTCAACGGGGCGAAGCAGGTCACCAATGGCCTGTACGGCGCCCTGATTGTGGAGCCGAAGGACCCGTCTCATCCGACGCACCCCAGCCAGTACGACAAGGACTACGTGCTGATCATCGGCGATACGGGCACCCTGGGGCTGGTCATGAACGGCAAGAGCTTTCCGTACAACCTGCCGTTCAAGGTGAAAGAGGGCCAGCGGGCGCTTCTGCGCATGATCAACCTCGGCGTCGGCCCCCATCCGATGCACCTGCACGGGCATGACTTCCGGGTGGTGGCCAAGGATGGCAACGCCATCGCCCAGCCAATGCTGTGGAACACGACGGACATAGCCCCCGGCGAGACGTACGACATGGCATTTGCGGCCAATAACCCGGGGTCGTGGCTCTTCCACTGCCACATTCTCCCACACGCCGAAGGGCCTGACGGCATGTTCGGCCTCACGATGTTGTTGGAATACGAAGGCTACGAACCGGATCCCAAGAGCACCCACCGGCACTTGCAGCCCACGGAGAAACGCCTGCCCGGCACGCCGGGAAAAAACGAGCACTAGCGGCTCCTGAGCGGGCGGCCCTTTATCAGGGGGCCGCCCGCTGCCATTGTACGCCTGTCCGTTTTGCACCTGCAACGGATGAATTCCCCGCTGACTGCGGAGGCATCGTAAAGGACGAAGCAGGATTTGCAGTCAGAGGAGGACCAGTCCGATGGGCAAACGCGTTCTTGCAGGCTTTTTGGTGCTGATGCTGCTGATGGTGGCCCTTCCCTGGACAGCATCCGCCCAGCAGCCCACCCTGCGCTGGGGCTCGACGGGGGCGTCCGTGCGTCTGGCCCAGCGCAAGCTGCGGGCCTGGGGGTATTACACGGGGAGCATTGATGGCATTTACGGGCGCCGTATGTACGGGGCGATCATCACGTTCCAGCGGCGAAACGGGCTGCGGGCGGACGGCGTAGTCGGGCCGGCCACCTGGGCCGCCCTCGGGGAGAGGGGCGCCCCCGCCCGGGGTGGTGGCGGCGGTCGGGGCGCCTCACGGGCTGACGACCAGGAACTGCTGGCACGGGTCATCTCGGCGGAAGCGAAAGGAGAGCCGTACGAGGGGCAGGTGGCAGTAGGCGCAGTGATCCTGAACCGTGTGCGGGATTCCCGGTTCCCCAATACGCTGGCCGGTGTGGTTTATCAAACCCACGCCTTCGAATCCGTCTCCAACGGCGCCATATACGTGCCGGCGACAGCCAGTGCCCGGCGGGCGGCCCGGGACGCCCTCAACGGCTGGGATCCGACCAACGGTTGTGTCTTCTTCTGGAATCCCGCCAAAGCGGTCAGCAGATGGATCTGGTCGCGCCCGATCATGAGGCGGATCGGGAACCACGTCTTTGCAAGGTAAGAAGTTGAAGGAAGGGTTGGACCGTTTCCGTCCGTAACTCTTGGCCGACGGAAACGGTTCGAGCCTGACGAAACGAGGAGTTGAAGGAAGGGTCGGACCGTTTCCGTCCGTAACTCTTGGCCGACGGAAACGGTTCGAGCCTGACGAAACGAGGAGGAGCAGCCATGCGCAGATCTGTATCATGGGCGGTGTTCGGCACCCTGGCCGCCGTGGTTTTGACCCTGTGGGGAGTCTGGACCTGGCGGCTCACGGCGGCCAACCGGGACCTCGCCCTGGCTGTTGAGGCTGACAGGCAGCGCAACTTTGCCGACATGGCCTACCACGTGGAGCAGATTCAGGCTCTGCTGGGCAAGGGCCTGGTGGCGGGAACAACCCGCCAGAACATGCGATACCTGAGCGATGCGCATCATCACGCGGCAGCGGCGGCCACCAATTTCACTTCGCTCCCGCTGCCCGCCGAGGTCAGCGCGTCGGTGGGCAAATTTCTGCAGCAGACCGGAGACTTTGCGCAATCAATCTCCCGAAACGAAGCCGCCGGGCGTGAGCTTGAGGACCAAGGGCGCAGCGAGTTGGCCCGGCTCCGGACGCTGTCAGCGGACCTGAGCGCACAACTGCAGGAAATTGCCGCCCGCTACAACCAAGGGGGCTTCCGGTGGAGCCCGCCTATGCAGCTGACCTGGGGCAATCTCGTACGGGGCTATCAGAGCGCCGTCGGCAAGCCGGCGACGCAGGATCAGGCGCCTTCCAGCATGGTGGCCGGCGGATGGGATCAGGTGGGATCAGCTATGGAACGCCTGCCCGTCATGATCTATGACGGGCCCTTCTCCGACCACGTCAACAACCGGGCGCCTGCGAGACAGGCCAGCCCCGTCAGCCGGGAGGAGGCTGAACGGCTGATGCGCCGCCAGGTGCCGAACGCCGAGACGTACCGCGTGGCCGGCGTGACGGATATCAGCGGCAACCTGCCGGGCTTCTCCTTCCAACTTGCCCCGACAGCGGCAGGCGGAGGCGCCGCCTACACGGCCAGCGCCGACATCGCCCGCAACGGCGGTTTCCTGATTCAGTTGGTCAACAGCCGAATGGTGGGCAACCCGACCATCGACCTGGAACGGGCCAAGGCTCTGGGGCTGGAGTATTTGGCGGCGCAGGGATACGCGGGTATGGTGCCCACCTACGGTCAGATCTCTGAAGGAACGGCAACCATTGCCTACGCCTACCGCGAGAACGGGGTGCTGATCTATCCCGACCAGATCAAGATCAAGGTCGCCCTCGACAACGGTGAGATTCTGGCAGTCGATGCGCGGCAGTACTTGATGTCCCACCACCCCCGGGATATCCGGCCGGCCACGATCACACCGGATCAGGCGGAAGAAGATATCCGACCGGAATTGACGATCGACCGGACACAGCTGGCCCTGATTCCCAGCCAGTCAGGCACCGGCGAAATCTTGACCTACGAGTTTCTGACCCGGTTCGGCGAGGAGACATACCTGGTCTATGTCAACGCCTACACAGGCCAGGAAGAACAAATCCTCCAGCAAGTTCAGTCGGACGGGGGAACCTTCGCCCTGTAGCATGAGCAACGGCCGCCTGGCAATCAGGCGGCCGTGTTAGTCAGTGACTACGGAGGTCAGCGGTAGTTTGCAAGGCGAAGGCTGGCGCCCGTCCGAGAACTGCGGCATCCGCTCCGGGTTGCGGCTGAGCTCCGTCCACGCTGCATCATATGGGCTGCGGCCTGCGAGATGTTACCGAGAGCCGCCGCGCTGGGTTCTGCTGTGGAGCTGGGTCTCGTACTGCCGGAGAGATTGCTCTGACAGGCCGTAGGCGCCGAGATTATTCGGATCGACCCCGATCTCGCTCGCTACTTCCACGCCAAAACGCTGCAGGTCAAAGGGCTGATTTCCGGCTCCGGCCTGCCGCGCCGCGGAGGCACCTGCCGACGGGGTGCGCTGCTCTGCCATCGAATCGTTCACCTCCTGCCTGCGTTATGTAGTCTGCCCGCGGCGGAGGATGAGCATGTATAAAGGCCCGCTCAAGCAGTTTGGCATCTCCTGCTTAGCGGGCCTTTTTCTTGCGCATGCTGTCGACGGTAATGCGGGCAGTCTGACCCAGCAGGACGCCGGGAATGGCCCGCAAGAGCCCTTCAGCCAGGAGTCGGACGGCTCCGGGACCGATGAAGTAAACAACCAACGCGTTCAGCGCACCGATGACCGTGGATACCAGCGGAGTCTGATGCCAGATTGTCAGTGCGATGACGGGCACTACTACGATGGAGGCAATCAGGACAATATACGTCCAGCGACCTTTGAAACGCTTGCGAATCGCGGTATCCGTTTCGCGCACGTTCTCGGCGACCGCTGCTGCTTCACTGTGAATCAGCCGCTCACGCAGGTCGGCAAGATCCTGGCGCAGTTGCCCGTTCTCCGCCCGGAGCTCTACGAGTGCCTGCTCCAGCTTGGCGATGCGATCTTCCACGCCGTTCCCTCCCCCGCAAGCCACCGGATTCTCGGTAATTCAACTTATGAGCCGATTCTCCTGCTGTGCGCCGCCAGTTCCCGTGATCAACGGTTATTCGTTTACTACTATCGAACTTTCCGCCAGCGACATCCGTTCTAAGAATATGCAAGGGGACGACGGGAATGTACAAAACGGCCCTGGGGCCACGTTTTCGAGGCCCCAGGGCTGGGGAGATCAAGTCAACCGTGTCCAGTGCGTATCCTTGCCCTGGGCGGGGCATGGGCCGAAACATTCGCCCTGGGCGAAGAATTCCTTGGCACCGTGCTCGGAAACGTAGGTTCCGCTGACCTTACAAGTCTCGCCGGTGCAGCCCCTCGGTTGCTCGGACATGCTGTGCCCACCTCCCGGACTTAGTCTGCTCAAATTCACAGGAAGGAACACTAACTATACATTCGTGTGAAAAAAATATAGTTTTGCCCCAGCAAACCTTATTGACTCCCGGAAAACAACATGGTAAGTTTAACTCAGACAAACGAAGTTACCCGCTACATAACCTTCCCTGGGGAGGGAGGAGATCTTATGAAGGCATCCAGCGTTGCGCTTTCTGAAGCTCCGGTCACGCACATTCCGGCGGCCCGGCCTCACCCGGTGGCTGTTCCGACCGATGAAGAGCTGGTCGCAGCTTACCTGAGGGGTAATAAGGCCGCTTTTGAAGAGATCGTCCGGCGGTATGAAGACCGTCTCTATCGGCTGTCCTTCCGCATGCTGGGCAACCATCATGACGCCCTGGACGCCGTTCAGGAGATTCTGCTGAAGCTAATGGCTGCCCTGCCCAAGTTCCAGGGCCGCTCCCGGTTCGGGACGTGGCTCTATCGGCTGGCCGCCAATACATGCCTGGACATCCGCCGCAAGCGGGGCCGGACCTCGGCTGAGTCTCTGGAAGCCGCACTTGAGCACTCACCCGGCGTTGCCATGTCCGTTTTGGATGACCACCCGAACGACAATCCGGATGTATACGTTGAACAGCAGTACCGGGAAGAGATGGTCCGGGCCGCTCTGGAGCAGTTGCCCGAGAGCCAGCGGCGTCTGCTGGTGCTGCGTGATCTTGAAGACCTGTCCAACAGCCAGGTCGCAGAGATCATGGGCATCGAAGTTGGCGCCCTGAAAGCCCGCCTGCACCGTGCCCGCCAGGCGCTCAAGCGCACGCTTGACGGCGGCGTCATGGTTCCCGGCTACGCCACTGCCACTTCGGCAGATGTCCTGTAGTCCAGGGGGGAAACGAAGAGATGTCACTGGGCGCCCGCATCCGCCTGACGCGGACACAGAAAGGGATCACCCTGCAGGAGCTCTCTGACCGGAGCGGCCTGTCCAAAGGCTTCATCTGCCAGCTGGAAAACGACAAGGCGTCGCCGTCGCTGCAGGCATTGGAGAAACTGGCGGGTGGGCTCAGCGTGCCGATCGCCTATCTGTTCCTGACCGCTACGGACAAGATTCATGTGGTCAGGGAACAGGAGCGCCCGGAGTATCAGGTTCCGGAAGGTATGAAAGTCCAGATGCTTTCGGCCCGGGGCCGGGCGCTGAAAATGATGATGATTCTGGTACCTCCCGGCATGGGGGCCGGCGGGGAGAATCACACGCACGAAGGCGAAGAGTGCCATTTGGTGCTGGAAGGCACCGTGCGGTACACCCAGGGTGACGAGAGCGTGGTGCTGAAAGCCGGCGACTCGCTGCATTGGAACGGATTCGTGCCGCACCGTGTGGAGAACTGCGGCGCAGGGGTGGCCAGAATTCTGTGCGTCACATCCGGCTCAATGGAAGAGATGCTGGAGTGCCGCGAATGCGAGGACGAAGCCCAGGAACCTAATGGGGTCTTCGTCGAAGAGCGGTGAGGAAAAAGGGCGGCGGGCTTATTGGCCCGTCGCCTTCGTGATTGTTGGGGTATGCCTCCGGTATTGCATGGCCAGGAGCACACTGCAGACCAGCATCGCCGCTATGGAGAGCAGCTGGGCCACCTTCAGCCCGCCTACCAGCAGGGAGTCAGCCCGCAGGAACTCCAGACCGAAGCGGATAAGCGAATAGAGAATGGCGTATGTCATGGAAATGCGGCCCGGCACTTCACGGCGGGGTACATACCACAAGAGCAAGCCCAAAACCAGGAAGTCCCCCAAGCCCTCCAGGGCTTCAGCGGGAATCAAGGGCGTCGCCCCATAGAACCATGCCGCCGGCGATTCAGGGTGGTAGACGATGGCCAGCCACTGGGGCCACCAGGCGACCTCCGCGGCCGGGCGCCCGAACGCGTCGCCGCTGGTGAGGCAGCCAATGCGCCCGATGGCCTGCCCAAGCAATACGCCGGGCGCCAGCACGTCAAGCAGTTCCCATACCCGCACCTGCCGGCGCCATCCGAAGACGAGCGCGGCAACCAGCCCGCCCAGGACGCATCCCTGAATCGACATGCCCCCGTTCCAAAGGGCCAGCGCTTGTAGCGGTTGGGCCGCGTAGTCGCGCCACGTCCAGATCACTTCCCAGACCCGCCCGCCCACAACGCCGGCGGGTACGAGCCAGAGCGCCAGGTCGACGATCATGTCCTGATAGGCCCGCCCTTTGGGTGCCGCCCGCCGGTGCGCGAGCCAAAGGCCGGCAAAGATGCCCACCATAATCAGCACGTTCTCCCACCGCAGGGCGTACACATCGGTCTTGAACACATATGGATGCATGGGTTTTCCCCCACTACATAGGTTTGGGCTTATGGTGCCACGGGAAGCCGGGAACTATTAGGCAAGGAGTTGACCGTTTCCGTCCGTAACTCCTGGCTGACGGAAACGGTTCGAGCCTGACGAAACGAGGAGGGTGAAGGATGCCAACCAGAGAGATGTACGTGGTCCTGGTCCGCGAGAAGGGAATGTTCCTGGTAGAGCCCGTGCCCGGCCTGAGCCAGCGGGAAGCCATCGAACGGACGCTGGGCATGGGCGGCGGGTACTCCGCCGGACTCGTGCCCACAGACGTGCCGGACGGCGCTGACGAGGCCTGGGCCTGCTGGGTGGAAGGTCAGGATGCCGGCGGCAGGCCGTACTTCACTTTCCGGGCATTTCCGGCGGCCCTCACGGAGGCGGACGTCCTGGCCCGCCTTGAAGAGCGCTCTGAAGAGCCGGTGAAGATGAACCTGACACCTGTATACTGGGCGCGGCGCACCCGGTCCGCCGTGGAAGCCGAGCCGCCGGTACAGGAGTTTCTGCCTTAGCGGGTGTAAATGGACCGACGCACGGCGTCCAGGCTCCGCGTGCGCAGAAACCGGCGATAGGCCCGGCTCTCGCCCAGGATTCGGCGCATATTCAGCAGGGCGCCGCTCTCTTTGACGCCCCGCCCGTCGGTGCGGCGGCGGAGCCGGAGCAGGTCGCCCCGCTCTTCGTCTATCGCCAGCAGGTCGCTCTCGACCAGCGCCTCAATGCCCAGGCGGACGGCAACCTCCAGTTCACTGGTCCGCACGGCGAGCAGGGGCACACTCACATACGGGCTGATGCCCATCGCTTCGGCGACCAGCTTCATCAGACCCGGCAGGAACCGCTCCTCGTCGGGCGCCGCCTTGAGCGGCCAGGCCAGCACCAGGCGGCGGGCGCCCGAGTGCGCCACCGCCTCGTCGAGCAGACGGGGGCTGGGCAGCGGGGTGAGCAGCACCAGGTCCGTCGCAGTCGCGAGTCCATAGCGGTCCACGGTCCCGGCGCCCCCCCAACCTTCGGCAAAGTAGAGCGCTTCGGGGAACTCCGCGGCCACCGCCCCGGGCGCCGCCCCCCGGCGATCAAGCAACTCGGGCAGAGCCACCGCCGGCGCTGTCAGCGGCGGCGCCACCATAGCAACGTCCGGAGCCGCAGGGCTCATCTGCTCTACGACGACCTGCAGCGTCTCCTCGCCGCTCCAGCGGTTGAGCCCCAGGCGGTAGAACAGGTCCACGGGCTGCTGCTCCATCACCAGGGCCCCGGCGCCCCACCAGACGCCTACGAACGACCGCTCCCCGTCGCGCAGGACGAGACGCAGGTGCTTCTCTTGCGGCCCGATGCGCCGGGTGGAGAGCAACTGCGCCCCCGCCGCGAACAGCACGGGCTCCGGGTTTGCCTCGCCGTAGGGCGCCGCCCGCCGCAGGTCGTTGTAGGCCTGCCGGTCCACCTGGCGCAGGGGCACGGTCAGGTCCGCGGCCCGGACCGGCGCCGCCGCCGCACCAGGGCGGCTGAGGCGCCGCATCTCCTCCAGCATGGCTGCCCGGAAAGCCGGCAATTGATCCTCCAACAAGGAGAAGCCCGCGGCGCCGGCATGCCCGCCGTATTTGAGCAAATGCTCGCCGCAGGCCTCCAGGGCCTCGTGAAGGATGTACCCTTCCGGCGCCCGGGCCGAGCCCACCAGCACGTTCGTCCCGTGCTTGCGCGACATGAGCAGCGCCGGCACGCCGTGCTCCTCCGCCAGCTTCCCGGCGGCAATGCCCAGCACGCCTTCGTGCCACTCCGGGCGGTACAGCAAAATCGCCCCGACCCCTGCCGGCACCGCCACCTGGGCCGCCTCCACCACGGAGGCGGTCAGCCGTTTCCGCTCCAAATTCAGTTGATCCAGCTGCCCCGCCAAGTCTTGCGCTTCCGCGGGGTTTTCGCTGAGGAGGAGTCGGACGCCCAGGCCCGCATCGGCCAGGCGGCCCGCGGCATTCAGGCGGGGAACGATCTGAAAGGCCGCATCCTCCTCGGTAAGGCCGGGCTGCAGCCCGGCCACAGTCATCAGCGCAAGGAGACCGACCGATGGTGATGTGGACAGGCGCGCCAGGCCCCGGCGCCCCAGTTCCCGGTTCGCCCCGTTCAGGGGCACCACATCGGCGATGATGCCGACCGCCACCAGGTCCAGCCACCGGTCGGCCTCGGCGGGGTCGTGGTCCAGCGCCCGGAGCAGTTGCCGGGCAAACAGGAACGCCGTGCCCACGCCGGGCAGCATCCGGCAGGGATGCTCCTCCGGCAGCCGCTTCGGGTTGATGACCGCCTCGGCGACGGGGAGTTCCGGTCCGAGCTCATGGTGGTCGGTCACCACTACTTCCAGGCCCAGCTTCCGGGCCAGGGCGACTTCGGCCACGTTCTTGATGCCGCAGTCGCAGGTGAGCAGCACGGCTGTCCCTTCGGCGGCCAGCGCCTCCACGGCCCGGGGGTTCATGCCGTAGCCGTCGCGAAAGCGGTTGGGAATGTAGTAAGTCACATCGGCGCCGAGACGGCGCAGCAGATCCACCAGCAGCGTAGTGGCAGTGACGCCGTCGGTGTCGTAGTCGCCGTATACGCAAATGCGCTGCCCGCCCAACACAGCCCGGGCGATGCAATCCACGCCCGCCTCCAGGTCGGGGAGGCCCGGCGCATCCACATCAATGCCGCCGGTGAGGAACGCAAGGGCGCCTTCCGGGGTCGTCAATCCCCGCCGGTACAGCAGTTCCGCCAGCAGCCGGCTCCCCACGGCGGAAGCCAGCTCATCCGGCACGGCAAGCGGGGCAGGCTTCAGCCACGATGCAGCCACGGGCTCACCCCCTACGGCAGGTCAGGCAGATCATCCCACGAGAGGGTCGCCTCTCGCAGTTCCTCCTCGTCGCTCCAGTCGAGCTGCTCGGCCCGGCGCCCGTGGCAGATCATCTGGAACTCGCAGCGGCGGCAGGTCCCTTCGTCGGTGGTTGCCAGGAACATCTCACGCGGCGTCCGCATGATGCGGCTGACCAGATCCCGCAGGAACTGCTCATCCTTATCGAAGCGGGCCTGCGTGTATTCAAGCCGGTGCCACCGGCTGGGGTGCTGCGGGTTCCAGTAGACCATGCTGATCTCTTCCGGCTTAAACCGGCCCCGCGGCGAGTACTGCCCCCCGGCCGCGCAGAGCATGTAGCGGTAAACCAGTGTCTGCGGTGCCTTGTCCAGATAGCTGCGGGTGGGCAGCCTGCGCTCGGTCTTCCAGTCAAAAATGGTCGCCCGGCCGTCGGGGTCGACGGCGACAAGGTCAAACTTGGCCTGCAGCCGCATGTCGGGCCGGTTGAGCCGCAGCTCCAGTTCCGGGTAGAAGGCGCGGTCAAACGTCCGGGGGAGAAAACCCTGCATGAGCGTCAGCCAGGATTCCAGCTCCTTCTGCTCCACGGGATCCTCCACCCGGGCCGGATCCAGCCCGGCGTAGTATCGCCGGGCCATCAGATGGAAGTTCTGGCCGCGCTCGATGACCGCCCGCTCTTCGGGCGGGGCGCCCCAGAGGCGCGACCAGTACAGGCTGTCGATATATCGGTACCGGAAGCGCAGCGGACAGGCCTGGTAAGTCGCCAGCGCCGATGCGCTGAGATGGCGTTCCTGCAAGGGTTGCACGAAGTTCCCTCCCCGGGGCGCCGAAATTCGACGGACTTTTCGGGCGAACTCGGGCTAAACTTTAGCCCGAGGTGACTTTCAGGATGAAACGTTACCTGACCACCGGACTGATCTTTGCGCTGATGGGCTTTACGCTCGTGCTGCAGGTCCGCACGCTGACCCAGAAGGAAGTCCTGGCCATGCGACAGTCCCAGAGCACCGACGAGATGGTCACGCAGCTGATCAAAGTCAGCAAGGAACGGGACCGGCTGCAGGAGGAACTGCGCGTTCTGAAGGATATGGCCACCCAGGCGGCCAACCGCTCGCGCCTGCAGGAGCAGATGCTGCAGGAGCGGGGCGCCTCGGGCCTGGCGCCCGTGGAGGGCCGCGGGGTCGTCGTCACCCTGGGCGACTCCCGGTCCGTGGACCGCATCCTGGTAAAGGACGTCCTGCTGGTGCTTAACGAGCTGCGGGCTTCGGGCGCTGAGGCGATGGCCATCGGCGATGTGCGGGTGACGGAACGGACACGCATCGGCGAGGCGGCAAGCGGCATCGTGGAGATCGACGGGGAGACCATTGATGATCAGGTGGTCATCAGCGCCGTAGGCGACCCGCAGGTGCTGGTTGCCGGCCTGAACATGCGGGGCGGCATCCTCGAGGAGCTGATCAACTACTACCCCGTGTCCCTCATGGAAGCACCACAGCTGGTCGTTCCACCGATTGCAGATGAACAGACCAACACTTACGCCCGGCCGGATCGCTGACGGTGATCGATCAGTCCCTTGAGCCGGGTATATGCCAGCGCCGGATGGGCCGGCTTGCGCCACCGGTCTTCCAGGTGGCAGGAGAGCATCAGGTTCTCCCTGGCCCGGGTCACGGCTACGTAGAGCAGCCGCAGACGCTCGCCGATGATCTCGAACTTGGCCCGGCTCACGGGGTCGGTGCCGGGGTCCTCCCCGAGCACTTCCGCCAGCTCGGCCAGGGCGAGCGCCTCAGGATTGACCACATCGTCCGGCAGGAACCAGTGTTCGCTGCGCACCTTGTCCTGGGCCATGCTTGGGTACTCGGCCCGGGTGACGGCAGCTATATAGACGGTGTCCCACTCCAGCCCCTTGGCCGAATGGCAGGTCGCCACGTAGACCACGCCCGGCAGGGGCTTGAAGCCTTTCCGATCGTAGACCGTGTCCGAAAAGCGGCCCATGGCCTGCAGCTCACCGGTCAGGCTGGCGACGGCATCGGGCAGGCCGAAGGCGGGGTTCTCCTGCAACAGGCGCCGCGCCCGCACGGACAGGTGGTGGGCGACGGTCAGCTCCTCCCCCATCAGGCCCATGTCGCCCGCGAGGATGACCGCCAGCTCATCGGCGGGGATGATGCCCTGGGGCAGCCAGGACCGGAGCTTCTCCAGCGCCTCCTGCAGGGCGATGTCGCCCCGGCACTCGGGGCAGGCGGAGTAGAGCGCCTCGAACGGTTTGGAGCCGTCCAACGGGTAGAACAGTTCCTCCGGGCGGCACTGGGACAGGAAGGCGGCGAACGGCGCATCTTCCAGTTTCGGCAGGTGCATCAGGTTGCCGACGGCTCTCAGCAGCCGGGCGGGCTCATGGGGCACCGCAAGGAAATCCATCACCGAAAGCAGGTCGAGGGTGGTCTGCTGCCGTTCGGGCGCAGTCGGCCCCCCGAGCTGGCGCACCTTGACGCCCTGGGCCTCCAGCAGCTCGACCATGGTGCCAGCCATGGCGTTGGTGGGCACCAGCACGGCCACAGTCTTGTCGGGCATGCGGGTCACGCTGCGGGCGGCCAGCCGGGCCACCTCGTTCAGCTCTTTGTCATACGTCTCGAAAGTTACGGTGCGAATCATATACCCCGGCGGCTGGGGGTTGGCGAACGGGAAGTCCGGCGGCACGGGCTCGATCTGCTGGTCCTCCAGGGCCGACCGGCAGCGGCTCTCGGGGTGATGGTCCCGGGTCCAGCGCACCAGGTCGTTGGCCAGTTCGATGATATCCGCGCTGCTGCGCCCGGCCATGGTCAGCGGCCGGGTATCGATTCCAGGCTCCCGGCAGAAGCGGCGGAACAGGTCGGGCTCCGCCGACGTGAAAGTGCCCATAATCGCCTGGTTGGCGTCGCCGACCCGGACCAGGTTGCCCTCCGGGCCAGCCAGCAGCTTCAGCACCTGCTCCTGCAGGCGGTATGAATCCTGGGCTTCATCTTCAAAAATGTAGGTCCAGCGCTCCTGGAGGCGCGCAAGCAGTTCCGTATCCATGGCAAGCAGCTGGGCAGCGCCCAGCATCAGGTCGCCGAAGTCGACGGCGCCTTCGATGGCCAGTTCCCGCTGGTAGTCCACGTAAACCTCAGCGGCCCAGCGCAGGGCAGATTCCTCCGCCAGATGGCGCGTCAGGTCGAGAGCCGTCTCCGGCGCCAGCCGCCGGCTCTTGAAGGCCTGAATCAGGCTGCGGAAGAGGTCCTTGGTCCGGCCTTCCCACTGCTCCCCGGCCCGGTCGCGAATGGGGCCTTTCAGGTCCGGTTTGATCAGCGACTCCCAGACGGCCCGGTTGCGGCCAATCCAGCGAAGCGTGAGCCGCTCTATGAGGGCGTTGAGGCGCACCTCATCCATGATGGTGAAGCCGTCTGACCAGCCGATGGCGTCCGGCCGCTCCCGCACGATGTTCATCGCCAGAGAGTGGATGGTGCGGACTTCGTATCCCTGCTGCCGCGGGTACCCCCGGGCGTCCAGAAAGTCGCCGATGCGGCTGCGGAAGTTGGCCACAGCTGAATTGGTATAGGTGACGATGAGGATACGGCCGGGGTCCGGGGCGCCTTCGGCGATCAGGTCAGCGGCCAGGTAAGCCAGCACAGTCGTTTTGCCGGCGCCCGGCACGGCGGGCACGGCCATGTATCCCTTCCGGTACTCCACCACCCGCTGCTGGTCGGGGCGAAGCTGGATGTTCATCGGTCCGCACCCTCTTGTCAGGTAAACTTCCGGCCCCTAGAATGGAGCCAGCTAAAAGGAGCTGAAGCCGTGTTTACACTACATCTTATCACGGATCGTACGGCCGCACCTGACCTACTCGGGGCGGTTGGCCGTGCGCTGGATGGCGGGGTCGACTGGGTGCAGGTGCGGGAGAAATCCGCCCCGGCTCAGGACCTGTATGAAACGGCGCTGGGCATCGGGCGCCTGTGCCGGGTCCGGGGCGCCGGGCTGATTGTCAACGACCGGGTGGATGTGGCGCTGGCGGCCGGTGCCAACGGTGTGCACCTGGCGGCGCGCAGCCTGCCCGTGGCGGCCGTCCGGCCTTTGCTGCCCGCGGGGCGCCTGGTCGGGGCGTCCGTCCACTCCCTGGCCGAGGCGGTGGCTGCCGAGAAAGCAGGGGCAGATTACGTCACGTTCGGGAGCGTCTTCCCGAGCCGGACCGCCGGCGTTGCTGCAGGCCAGGGATTGAACGCTCTGGCGGAAGTCGTCCGGTCCGTCCCTATTCCTGTGATCGCCATAGGCGGCATTACCGAAGCGAACCTCGGGGATGTTCTAACGACGGGGTGCGCGGGCATCGCGATCATCTCAGCGGTGCTGCTGAACGACGACCCGGCGGGCGCCGCTTACCGTTTGCGGTCGCTGATGGCCGGGTCACATGCAAAACCGGTCAGGTCGATGTAGAGAGGGGGCAGCCTCTGCCCCCTCTCAGCGCGCCTTCTCACGAATCAGGTCGCTGAAGGCGTCGGCCAGCCCGCCTTCCTGCTCGATGCCCCAGGCCGTCAGCCCGCACTCGGCCAGAATCAGGCGGCCACGGCAGCGCCGCACCAGGGCCTTCGCCGTCCGGGCCGCATTGGCCTGGCGGGACTTCTTATTGAGCCCGTCGGTCCAGCGGTTCCCTTCTTCCCAGCGCCGGGACAGGACATGCGGGTTGGCCAGCTCCTTGACGTCGCTGGGATACCAGCCGTCGCTGGAGAGGTCGACCCAGAGCTGATACTGGCTCGTCAGCCGGCTGCTCAGGTACGCGAACGGCGTGGCCAGTGTGATGTCGTCTTTGGCCGGGTCGTACGCCTCCAGGGGCTCAGCGGCGACGGTGCCTTCCGTCAGCATTTTGATGTACTCGCTGCCATAGGCCTGCTCGCCAAACCGCTCCATGGCCTGGCGGAAACGATGCGCCGACACCAGAAGCTGCTGGCACGCGTGAAGCTGCTCGGGGCGCAGGTCGCCTACCAGGGGCGCCATCACTTCAGCGACGGCGGCCTGGGCGAATTCGTCGGTCCCCCACTCCTTGCGGCGGGCGTCAGTCACCCAATGGCGCAGGTACTCGTAGGCTTCCGACCGTTCGAACCCTACACGCCGGCGCAGGCCCGCCTCGTCGAGGTCGGGCAGGTCGCCCGACCGCCAGACGGCGTCGCCCAGAATCGAAGCCCGCACCGGGTCCAGGCGCAGTAAGAGCTGCATGGCGTTGCTGAAGCTGCCCGCCGAGTCCCGGGGAATCTTCCAGTGTGGATGGACCAGGCCGGCCAGAGTGATGATCGCCCGGGCATAGGGCTCGTCGACCAGGCGGCGGCTGAGGCTGAGGTTCTGCACCTTGATGCCCCGGGCGCCCAGCGCCTGCCGGGCAGTCACTTCCAGGGCCTTGTCGACGTGCGGGGTAATCACGGCGATCCCCCCGGCGGGAATCCCGCGGTCCACCATGGCGACAATGCGGTCGATCACCTGGGTGATCATCTCGCCGCGCAGGTCCGCCGAAATGTGGTCTTCCACGATCTCCCGGAATTTGGCCCGCTGCTTGCGCTCCCCACCGACGCGCAGGGCGAGCGCCTCGCCGAAGGCAAACGCCTCGGGCGAGCAAGTGTGGGAACCATTCAGCTCGATGGTTTCGGCACCGGGGGTCACGAAACGCTGGCGGGCCGACAGGGGATCGGCGCCCATGAAGCCGCTGTGGCCGCCGTCGGTGCCGAACGTGTACACGACCTGGTCCATCTGCATGGCGAGGGCGGCGAGGAAGTCCTGCTCAGCGGCGACGGTTTCATCAAGATCATCGACCAGCAGGTAGCGATAGCGCCCCCGCAGGTGCTCCAGGTAGTGCGGATGCTCCAACAGCACCCGCGTGAAAAGGTGAAGCGACAGGCCGTAGTCAAGAAGGCCCGCCAGGAGGCACTGCTCCCGGAAGACCTCCAGCAGGCCGTGGATCAAATCGTAAAGACGCGCCTTCTCCTGCCGGTCGGCCGTTGCCAGGCGCCGGGCCATTTCGGCCGGCGTAAGGCCGGAAGCGGAGGCAACCGTCGAGAGGTTGCTGGCGATCTGAATGGCAATCCGCTGGGGACTCGCTTTCACCAAATGGCCAAAGTCCATCTCCACGGGCTCCACCAGGCCGCGCATCAAATGATGGGCGATTTCGACGTTCAGGAACTCCGGTCGAACCCAGTGAAGGAGGACCGGGACGACATCCTGGACCGGCGCCCAGAAGAGATTCAGCTCCCGCTGAATAAAGCCGAAAAAGCTGTGGGCTTCAATCGGCCCGTGGGTTTCCAGCTTGAGGCCCCGGCGCCAGAGCGAGGTCTGGGCGGCGCCCGCGGTGAGCACCAGCACCTGGTCGGTGCGGGCGCCGCCCCGGACCAGCTGATAGTACCGCTGCATGAGCGCGGTGGTCTTGCCGGCGCCCGTCGCGCCGAGTATCACGGTCGGCCTCATCGCGCCGCACCTCCCCTACCCTGTAAGTACGCCTGCGGAGCGATAATTCCTCTCACCAGGCGACGTCCACCGACGCGCTCCCCATTGTTTGGACCGAACGTAAGCCTGCTCACCAGGGGGTAGCGAGCCGCTCCAGCAGCCGTCCGTAGGCCAGCTTGCCCCGCTCCCAGCTGGTCAGCCGGAAAAACTCGTCCGGACCGTGGATGTTCTCGTCATCCAGCCCAAATCCAAAAAGCAGCGTGTCGGCGCCCAACTCCTCCCGGAACAGGGCGCAGACCGGAATCGTGGCGCCCATTCGCACCTGGATGGGCGCCTTGCCGTACACCTCGGTCAACACCTCCGCCGCAGCCCGGTTGGCCGGGTGGTCCGTCGGCATGCTGTAGGCCCGGGCCGTTCCCGGCAATCGCTCCACCCGGGCTCGCACACCCGGTGGAGCACACCGGGCGACGTGTTCCTCCACCAGCCCGAGGATTCGTTCCGGGTCCTGCCCATCCACCAGGCGGCAGGTGACAGAGGCCCGCGCCTCGGCGGGGATGATGGCGGCCCTGCTGCCACCCCGGATTTCGTGGACTTCCAGCGTGGGGCGCATCCAGCTTCGCTCCAGCGTCGAGTAGCCCGCCTCGCCGAAGACCTGGTCCACGCCTAGCTCTGCCGCATACGACCGCTCGCAGAAGGGCGCCATGCCCACAAGCACCCGGTCGGCACCGGCGGGCGGAGCCACGCCAGCGTAGAAGCCGGTCACGGCAACCCGCCCGTTCGGCCTGCGCATGGAATCGAGTAGGCGGACCAATGCGTGAATGGGATTCTGCACGGTGCCGCCGTACACGCCTGAGTGCAGGTCCGTAGCCGGGCCCCGCACGACCAGATCAAAGGCGCACAGGCCCCGGCACGCGAGCGTCAGGGCCGGCTGGTCCTCCGCCCACTGCCCGCCGTCCGCACTGACGACCAGATCACAATCCAGAAGCGGACGGTTGGCCGCGACAAAGGGCGGCAACTCCGGGCTCCCCACCTCTTCCTGCCCCTCGAAGCAGAACCGCAGGTTGACCGGCAGGCGGCCGTGCGCTTTCAGCAAAGCCTCCGCAGCAAGGATGGGAATCAACATGTTCCCTTTGTCATCCGATGCGCCCCGGGCGTAAATGCGCCCTCCAATGACCTCTGGCGCAAAGGGGGGATGGCTCCAGCGCTCGGCGGCGCCGGCAGGCTCCACGTCGTAATGCCCGTAAATCAGCACCGTGGGGCGCCCCGGCGCGTGGAGCCAGTCGGCGTATACGATTGGCGGCCGCACAGCCACATGCTCAAGCCCAGCCTCCTGCAGGCGGCGGGCCACCCAGTGCGCCGCCCGCTCCACTTCGCTGTGGTGCGACGGGAGCCCGCTGACGCTGGGAATCCGCAGGAACTCCATCAGCTCAGTCAGGTGCCGCTCCCGGTTCGCGAGCAGGTACTGTTCCCACTCCTTCATGCGCCGGCCCCCCACCTCCAAGCCGACTGGAACCTACCACTTCCTTTCTTCCAGTTTTTGGTATGAACTTCCTGCCCGATGCGCAGCGAAAACCCGCGCCGGGCGGACAGGCCACCCCGCATATCATTGCAGTATGAAAGGGGAGAGGCCGGACAGTGGCAGACCGACCACCTGACCCCCGTTCCCTCCTGTGGGCCCGGCGGGACGATTACTTGCTGGGGTGCTTCCTTTCGCTCGGGCTCGTACTGCTCAGCGGCGTACCGCTGCTCTTTTTCGCGGGCGGCGAGCCGGCGGCCATCGCCTGCGTGCTAGCCGGGTGTTGGCTGGCGTCGGCGACCGGCCTCAAAGCGATGGCGATTCAGCGGGACCTGCGCGAAGGGGTCGTCACCGAGCGCTGCCGCGTTGTGGGCGTTATGGCGCTGCGGCGGGAAGTGCTGTCCGTTCGGACTTCCCGGGGGACAGTGCTGCTGGCCAACAACACCGGGCGAGCCGGGCGGGAACTGGCAAGGCGCTGGGTAAGGCTGACGTATGCCCCGAACGCGGCGCTGGCACTCCGGGCGGAGGATGACTGAACGAAGGCCCGCGGGGATAGCCGCTTATTGTCTGGGGTCATACTAGAAGCGGCAGGGCGGGCAGCCGGTTGCGAATCGGAACTCAGAATCCGAACAGCCGAGTTACAATCCCTGGAAGCAGATCGTGCAAGAAGAGCTTGATCGCCTCGGTGAAAGCAACCACGGTCAGGGCCACGAGCACCTTCTCCTTGGCCGACACCGGACCACCTCTTTCGAGAGAATTCCGGCCCCGCCTCTGCCGTCTACTTACTTCTACACCGCAACCCCGAACTCCTGTTCGTTGTTGGGAAAAAGCCCTGAGACTTCCAGAAGTCTCAGGGCTTTTTCTCACGAGCTACACCACGTACGCTTCCTTATCGAGCACCCTCTCCGCGATCTTCCGCTTCAGGGCGATGGTGTTGACCGGCGTGAAGCGCATCAACCGCTTCAGCACGCTCAACTGCGTCAGCAGCGTGTCGCCCTCCTCCTCGATAGACGGGAGGATGTTCCGCGCAAACGCCCCAATCCGCTCAAACGCCTCCTGACAATAGACCCGGGCCATGTCGGGCTTCAGCCCCGGTTTGCCCGCAGCGATCGCCTTCAGCGCCCGTGCCACAGCGCTCTCCATGGCAAAGACCTCAATGGCAATGTCGGCCACGCCGAGCAGCAGTTCCTGCTCATGCTCCAGGTTCAGCTGGAACTTCTGCACGCCCAGCCCGGCGAGCATCAGGAAGACCTTCTTGGCCCGGTCGATCATATACCGCTCCTGGGCCAGAGGCGCCCCGTCATCTTCAAACGGCGACAGGTTCATCAGCTCATCCTGCAGGGCCATCATGGCAGGCATTAGCGGCAGCTCGCCCTTCATGGTCCGCCGGACCAGCGTGCCGGGAATCAGGAGCCGGTTGATCTCGTTGGTGCCCTCAAAAATCCGGTTGATGCGGCTGTCGACGTACGCGGTTGCCACCTCGTACTCGTTCATATAGCCGTATCCGCCGTGAATCTGAACGGCTTCGTCCACCACAAAGTCGAAGGCCTCGGAGCCGAAGACCTTGTTGATGGAGCACTCCACCGCGTACTCCTCAATCCGCTTGCCGGCTTCCCGGATATCCGTGTCCACCAAGTCCAGATCGTGCAGGACGCTGTCCAGCAGCCCGGCGGTCCGGTACGAAACCGACTCGGTCACGTAAGTCCGGACGTTCATGTCGGCCAGCTTCTGCTGAATCGCCCGGAACGTGGCAATGGGCTTGCCGAACTGGGCGCGGGTCTTGGCATAGTTGGCCGCCACTTCCAAAATGAACTTGCTCGACCCGCTGGTCGCCGCCGCCAGCTTCCACCGCCCAATGTTCAGGATGTTGAAGGCGATCACATGGCCCCGGCCGATTTCGCCGAGCAGGTTCTCCACGGGCGCCTTGCAGTCTTCCAGAATGAGCGTACAGGTGGATGATGCGTGCAGGCCCATTTTGTCCTCTTCCGGTCCTACGGAGACGCCGGGGAAAGTCCGCTCCACGATGAAGGCGGAGAACTTCTCCCCATCCACCTTGGCATAGACCACGAACAGGTCCGCAAAGGCGGAGTTGGTGATCCACTGCTTGGTGCCGTTCAGGACCCAGTACTTGCCGTCCTCGCTCAGCTTCGCCGTGGTGCGGGCGCCCAGGGCGTCGGAGCCGCTCCCCGGCTCCGTCAGGGCATAGGCGGCCACCCATTCGCCACTCGCCAGCTTCGGCAGGTACTTCTCCTTCTGCGCCTTCGTGCCGAAATAGACGATGGGCAGCGTGCCGATGCCGGTGTGGGCCATCAGCGTGACGGCGAACGAGCCGCCCCGCGGGAACTCCTCGGAGGCGACGGTGGCTGTCACTTTGTCGAGCCCCAGGCCGCCAAACTCCTCTGGGATCTGAAGGCCGAGCAGGCCCAGGTCACCGGCTTCCTTCATGAGGGGCCGGGAGACGGCGGGCTTGTTAGCCTCAATCTCCTTGATCTTGCCGTGGGCCTTCTTGGCAAAGTCACGGGAAGTTTGGGCGATCATCTTCTGTTCTTCATTCAGATCCTCAGGGGTGAACACATCGGCCGGGTTGGCCGTCTGCAGCAGGAACGACCCACCCTTGATCAACGCCTTGGTCTCAGCCATCCCGCTTACCTCCTCGTTAGTTCACGAACTCCAGCACACCCGCCGCCCCCATGCCGCCGCCAACACACATCGTCACCAGTCCGTACTTCGCCTGCCGCCGCATCGCTTCGTGGATGATGGAGACCGTCAGCCGGGCGCCCGAGCAGCCCAGGGGATGCCCCAGGGCAATGGCGCCGCCGTTGACGTTCACCTTCTCCATGTCAAACTCAAGCTGGCGGCAGACGGCGATTGACTGCGACGCAAAGGCCTCGTTCAATTCGATCAGATCAAGATCCTGAAGCCGCACGCCGGCCAGCTTCAGCGCCTTGGGCACCGCCGCCACCGGCCCGATGCCCATCACATCCGGATCGACGCCCCCCACGGCGAACGACCGGAAGAAAGCCAGGGGCTTTACGCCCAATTCCTCGGCCTTATCGAGGCTCATCACGACCACGGCGGCGGCGCCGTCGGTGGTCTGGCTGGAGTTGCCGGCGGTGACGTTGCCCTTGGCGGCGAAGGCGGGCTTCAGCTTCGCCAGCGCCTCCAGGGAAGTATCCCGCCGGACGCCCTCATCCGTATCGAAGGTGAACTCCCTTTCGACGGCCTTCTTGCCGTCGAAGGTGACTTCCTTGACCTTGATGGGGGCAATCTCAGCCTTGAACCGGCCGGCGTCAATCGCCGCCGCGGCCCGCTGATGCGACCGCACCGCGAACTCATCGCAATCCTGCCGTGCTACGCCCCACCGGGCACAGACGTTCTCGGCCGTATGGCCCATCGAGATATAGAGCTGCGGATAGGTCTCGACAATTTCGGGATGGGGCCGGGGCGTATGGCCGCCCATAGGCACCCTGCTCATCGACTCGGTGCCGCCCGCGACGCAAATGTCGGCGCTGCCGGCTGCAATGAACTGCGCTGCGATCGCGATGGCGTTCAGGCCGCTGGAACAGAACCGGTTGATGGTGAACCCGGGGACGCTGGCGGGCAAGCCCGCCCGCATGGCAGCGATGCGGCCGAAGTTGAGACCCTGCTCGCCTTCGGGGAAGGCGCAGCCCATGACCACATCTTCCACCATGTGCGGCTGCACATTGGGGACACGGTTCAACGCCTCACGAATCACGGTGGCCGCCAGGTCCTCCGGCCGCACAGACTTGAGCGATCCCTTGGGCGCCTTGCCCTGGGCCAGGCGGGCGCCACTCACGATGACTGCTTCACGCATGGTATTCGCCCACCTCCCTTAATTCCGCAGGGGCTTGCCGGTCTTGAGAATGTAGGCCATCCGCTGCTGCGTCTTCTTTTCGCCGCACAGCGAGAGGAACGCCTCACGCTCCAGATCCAGCAGGTACTGCTCCGTCACGTACGTGCCGCCGGCGACCTTGCCGCCCGTCAGCACATAAGCCAGCTTCTTGCCGATGAGGCAGTCGTGCTCGGAAGCCCAGCCGCTCAGCCGCATGTTGTACAGGCCCAGCTCCAGCACCGCCCGGCCGCTGGGGCCAACCACGGGAATCATGGCCGGAAGGGGCGGGGTGTAGCCCTTGTTCGCCATCTCCAGCACGGCCTGCTTGGCTTCGTAAAGCTGGTGATCCTTATTGACGACGATGCGGTCCTTCTTCGTGAGATAGCCCAGGGCCCGCGACTCGTGTGCGCTGGTGCCCACCTTCGCCAACCCGATTGTCTCAAAGACCTTGTTGATGATGGGCTGCAGGTCGAGGCCGGTGCCCGATGCCATCTGCGCCGCGCCGCCGAGGCCCCCGCCGCTGGCGGGGAGCCCCTCCAGCGATCGCATCAGCATCTCCTTATTGCCGCCGGCGCCCGGAATCAACCCGGCGCCCACTTCCACCAGCCCGATATACGACTCCGTGGCCGCCACGATCAGGTCGGCACCTGCCGAAAGTTCGAAGCCGCCGCCGAGGGTCATGCCGTACGGCGCCGCCACCACCGGCTTCGGGCCGTACTTGAGGCCCATGAAAGCGTTCTGGAACTGGCGGGCCATCACTTCGATTTCGTCCCATTCCTCGTCCTGAGCTTCCATCAGCATCAGCATCAGGTTGGCGCCCACACAGAAGTTCTCGGTCTGGGCGCCGATGACCAGGCCCCGCCACTGCTCCTGGGTCGCCAGGATCTCGTTCGCCTGGCGGACCATGGAGATAACGTCGGGTCCGAGCGCAGTCTTGGGGGCGTGCGTCTCCAGGAGCAGCACGCCGTCGCCCATGTCGATGAGGCTCGCGCCCTTGTTCGCCTTGATCACCCGGTTCTGCGCCCGCAAAGCGTTGATGTCGATGATGCGGTCGTTCGCAGGGACAGGGCGGTACTCGCCCTTGAGGAAGTGGAACGTCGCTTCGGGCGTGCGCCGGTAGAAGCCGCCGGCCTCGGCCGCCGCCTTGACGAAGGCAGGCACTGCGGCGCCCTCGGCCTCCATGCGGGCGACCGACTTCGCAACCCCGATGGCGTCCCAGGTCTCGAACGGCCCGAGCTCCCAGTTGAAGCCCCATTTCATGGCGTTATCGACGGCGACCACGTCACCCGCGATTTCGCCCATCTTTTCGGCGGAGTAGAGAAGGGTCTGCTTGAGGACTTCCCAGAGGAACTTGCCGGCCCGGTCCTCGGCATATGCGATCGTCTTGATGCGCTGCTTGAGGTCGGTCAAAGGCTTCGCCGCTTCCAGGGAGGGGAAGTTCCCCTTCTTGCGGGGGCGATACTCCATGGTGGCCAGGTCCAGCGTGAGAATGGACTCGCCGTCCTTCTTGAAGAAGCCCTGGCCGGATTTCTGGCCCAGCCAGCCGCGCCGGACCATCTCCCGCAGGGGCTCGGGTATGGTGAACACGGCCGCCTCAGCAGCCACGGGGATGGTCGCCTTGCAGTTGTCGGCCACATGGACGAAGGTGTCCAGGCCCACCACGTCCAGCGTGCGGAAGGTAGCGGACTTGGGGCGCCCGATCACAGGCCCGGTGATGGCGTCGACTTCGTCGGCGCCGAGCTCCATCTGCTCCATGACCCGCAGCGTCATCATCATGCCGTAGGTGCCGATGCGGTTAGCGATGAAGTTGGGCGTATCTTTGGCTAGCACCACGCCCTTGCCCAGGGTCCGCTCGGCGAAGTCGGTCATGAAGGCGACAATACCCGGGTCGGTTCCGGGCAGCGGGATGATCTCCAGGAGCTTCATATAGCGGGGCGGGTTGAAGAAGTGGGTGCCCAGGAAGTGGCTGCGGAACTCGGCCGGCAGCCCTTCGGACATCTTGTCGATGGAGATGCCGGAGGTGTTGGAGGAGATGATCATCCCGGGCTTCCAGAGGGCAGCGACGCGCTTCCAGAGTTCCTGTTTGATGGCCAGGTTCTCGATGATCGCTTCGACGACCCAGTCGCACTCGGCGACCTTGGGCAGGTCGTCCTCGAAGTTGCCGGGCGTAATCAGTTCGATTGCTTCTTTGGTGTAAACGGGCGAGGGCTTCAGCGCGGCCAGTTTCGTAAGAGCGCCGGCCGCGAAGCGGTTGCGCACCGCTTTCGATTCCAGGGTGAGGCCTTTCCTGGCCTCGTCAGGGGTCAGTTCTTTGGGGACGATGTCCAGGAGCAGACTGGGGATGCCGACGTTGGCGAGATGCGCCGCAATCTGGGCGCCCATCACGCCGGCGCCGAGCACTGCTGCCTTGCGGATCGCCTTGGGCATGGCTTGTTCTTCCCCTCCTTTACTCGCGGAACTCTTTGTGGGCTCCCCGGGCGGTGTGCCGCCTCTTAGGTCGGGGCCCGGGCAGGGGTGCCCCTCCCATTCCGGCGGCACCCCACCCGGGTCCAAGACTCAGGCGCCATCCCGCCGAGGCTCATCCCCACCCGCGGTGGGCCCCGGCACGCTGGGTCTTTTCAAACGGGTCCGGGCAGACTTCCCAGGCGCCCGATGCCCTACCCCGCCCCCCCACACAATTCGGGGGCGCCGTGGCGAGGGGGTTGGCGGAGGATGCAAGGTAGCTTCGGTTGGGGACGGTCCGAGCGACGTTCGGAGGTAAGGTTAGGGGCAGTAGCCCCGTTACCCCACTGCGCCGGCATCGGCGGTGCGTCCCTATACTTGAAGACCCAATAACGGTTCCGATGCCGGCGAACTTGACCGAAGGGCGTACTGCCCCTTACCGCTCCTCCGGGGAGCAGGACCGTCGCCAACCGTAAGCTACCGACCCAGGATCCCACGAAACTCGGCACTCAAAAGTGGCACAACCTCAAACAAGTCACCCACAATCCCATAATCGGCAACCTTGAAAATCGGCGCCTCCGGATCCTTATTCACGGCTACGATCACCTTTGAAGCACTCATTCCGGCCAGATGCTGGATCGCTCCGGAAATCCCACAAGCAATATACAGGTCCGGCGTCACGGTCTTGCCCGTCTGCCCCACCTGCAGCGCATAATCGCAATACCCGGCATCCGCAGCGGCGCGGGACGCCCCCACGGCGGCGCCCAGGACCTCTGCCAGTTCATAGAGCGGCTTGAACCCATCCGCACTCTTCACGCCTCGGCCCCCGGAGACCACAATCTTCGCGGCGGTCAAGTCCACCCCGCCCGTCGACTTGCGCACAATCTCCTTAATCACCGTGCGCAGGTCGGCGGCGGGCGCCGCCGTCTCCGTCACTTCGCCGGCCCGACCGGCCTCAGCAGGCAGCGCCTCCACGTTGTTCGGGCGAATCGTCGCGACCGCCATGCCCTGCTTCACGACCTGCGTAGCGAACGCCTTGCCCGCGTAAACCGGCCGGGTAAAGACGATGTTCCCGTCAGCCAGCTTCACATCCACGACGTCGGAAACCATGCCGGCGTCATTGCGCTGGGCAAACCGGGGCGCCAGGTCCCGCCCGATGCCCGTGTGGCCCATGAAAACGACGTCCGGCTTCAGCTCCGACGCCACCCCATGAAGAGCCCCGACCCATCCTTCCGGCGTGTAATTGGCCAGGTGCTCGCCCTTCACCACAACTACACGGTCAGCGCCGTGCTCGATCAGCGCAGCTGCATACTCGCCGGCTGCGCCAACGAGTACTGCCGTGACCGTGCCGCCCTCAGCCACCGTCCGCCCGGCGGCAATGCACTCGAAGGAGACCGGACGGAGCGCGCCGTTCCGAACCTCTGCCAATGCAAGAACGTTGCGTGCCATCTCGCCCCGCCTCCTTATATGACCTTGGCTTCGCTGCGCAGAAGCTGGACCAGCTGTTTGGCCTGCTCCGCGGGCGAACCCTTGATGATGGTGTTGCGGCGGTTCTGCTGGGCCTGGAACACCTCCGTCACCGCGGTGGCGGCCGGCACCACGTCCGCCGGGGCCACCCGGGCGATGGTCTTGCGCTTCGACTTCATAATTCCGGGCACCGACGGATACCGCGGCTCGTTCAGGCCCTGCTGTGCAGTAATCAGTGCCGGCAGCGCCACCTCGACTACTTCGGTGTCGCCTTCGGCGTCCCGATGCACCGTCGCCTTTCCGCCGGCCACTTCCAGCTTCAAGGCAGCCGCCACGTGCGGTAGTCCGAGAATCTCTGCAAAGCGCACGGCAGTCTGGCCGGCGCCCGTGTCCACCGACACATTGCCCGCCAGCACAATATCCCATGTTTTCCCGGCAGCCCAGCCGGCCAGCAGATGCGCCACCGTCAGTTCATCCGCTCCGGTGGGCGCCCCGATGAGCACGGCCTCGTCGGCGCCCATCGCCAAAGCCCGGCGCAGTGCCTCCTCCACGCGGTCCCCTCCCACCGAGACCACCGTCACGGCGCCTCCGTTGGCTTCACGCAGCTTCAGGGCCTCCTCCACGGCGTACTCGTCGTACGGGTTAATGACCAGCGTCACATCCTCATCGGCGATCCGGCCGTCCTTTACCGTGATTTTTGCTTCGGTGTCAAACGTCTGTTTCAGCAGTACCAGAATCTCCATGCTTCCGAGTTCCCCCTTGTCCCGACTGGCAGACGCCGCCGGTAATCAGTCGATAAGTCGGCGCCGCCAGCGCCTCCAGATCGAACTGGAACCCCGACAGCACCCAGGCCGTCACCGTTTGATCCAACGTCCCGAAGACCAGGTTGCGAATCTGTTTCGGGTCGACGGCCGGTACGAACGCGCCGGTCCGCTGCCCTTCGTCGATAATCTCGTCAATGACCTGGAAATAGCCTTTCATGATCTGGCTGATCTCCCGCTGCACTTCCGTCTCGGCCTGGCGCATCTCAATTTGCGTCACTACGGCGAGGTCCTGGCGGGCCGCCAGTGACTGCAAGTGCTGTTCAATGAACCGCTGCAGCTTCTCCGGCGCATCGACGGCCTCAGCCAGACGCCCCCGGGCCTGATCAATCAGCGTTCCCAGCCGGTCCCGGAACAGGCTGACCAGCAGGTCAGGCTTGTTCTTGAAGTACAGGTAGACGGTGCCGGCGGCCACACCGGCCTCAGCGGCAATCCGCGAAATCTGGGCGCCCTGGTAGCCCTGCCTGGCGATTACGGACTGTGCGGCATCGAGAATCGCCGCAAACTTGTCGCCGGATTTTGTCGCCAAGCCTACCCCACCTCCCTGGTCTGCAACTGCTGCTTTGCTTTCTCCTCCTCCAGCAGAACCCGGCGAATCACCTTGCCCGCCAGCGATTTGGGCAGTTCGGTCCGGAACTCGATCTGGCGGGGGACCTTGAACGCGGCCAGGTTCTGGCGGCAGAACTCGACGATTTCGGTCGGATCAAGCGTGTAGCCTTCCTTGGGCACGATATACGCTTTGACCGTCTCGCCCCGGTACTCATCGGGAACGCCCACGACCACCGCTTCCTTGACACCACGGTGCATAAATAGGACCTCTTCGACCTCGCGCGGGTAGATATTGAACCCACCGGCGATGATGATGTCTTTTTTCCGGTCGACGATATGGAAGTAGCCATCCTCATCCATACGCGCCATGTCGCCCGTGTAGAGCCAGCCATCCTGCAGGGTCTCCGCCGTGGCCTCGGGGCGGTTCCAGTAGCCCCGCATCACCTGCGGACCCCGGATGGCCAGTTCACCCACCTGCCCCGCGGGCAGTTCCTCCCTGGTCTCCGGGTTGACAATGCGGGCTTCCGTGTCGGGCCAGGGCAGCCCGATGGAGCCTTCCTTGCGCCCCGCCCAGATGGGGTTGGCATGGGTGACGGGACTCGCCTCCGTCAGACCGTACCCTTCCACCAGGCGCCCGCCGGTCAGC
The DNA here is from genome assembly GCA_035628915.1 of Symbiobacteriaceae bacterium. Taxonomy (GTDB): domain Bacteria; phylum Bacillota; class Sulfobacillia; order Symbiobacteriales; family Symbiobacteriaceae; genus JARBUG01. Next base: position 28,728 of record DASPIW010000035.1, read on the forward strand.
TTCTCAAACGTCTGCTGAACTTCCAGCGGCAGCGGCGCCGCCCCGGAGATGCACGCATCAATCGAATCTAGCCGGTACTTATCCACCCCGGGCAGGTGGTTCAATGCCACATACATGGTCGGGGCGCCCGGGAAGACCGCAGGCCGGTGCTTCTGAATCAGCTTAATTGCCTGCCTGGCATCAAACTTCGGCTCCAAGATCATCGTGCCTGCCATGTGCACGGCAAAGTTCATCACCGTCGTCATGCCGTATACGTGGAAGAAGGGGAGGGCAGCCATGACCCGGAGACCACCGCCCCGCCGGTACTTGTAGAGCCAGGCCGCCGTCTGGCGGACGTTTGCCGTCAAGTTGGCATGCGTCAGCATGCAGCCCTTGGCGAGCCCCGTCGTGGCGCCCGTGTACTGGAGCAGCGCCAGGTCTTCCCGCGGGTCGACGCGGACCGGCTCGGCCAGGGGATCGTGCCCCACCAGGTCCGCCCAGCGGGTGACCGGCCCGCCGTACGAAATCTTCGGCGGCTTCAGCTTCAGCGTGGCAACCCACCTGGTCAGGGCAGGCATATAGTCGGTCAGCCCTGTAAAAACGGCCTTATCCAGACAGACGCCGAATAACCTTGGATACAGCAGGTCGAGCGCGATAATCACCGACGCGCCGCTGTCGGTCATCTGGTGCTGCAGCTCCCGGCGGGTGTACATGGGGTTGACCTGGGTTACCACGGCCCCCGCCATCAGGGCGCCGTAATAGGCGATGATGGATTGCGGGCAGTTCGGCAGCATCAGCGCGACCCGGTCGCCCTTCTTGATGCCCATCGACTGCAAACCCGCGGCCAGCCGGCGGGCCTGGTCGCGCAGCTGGCGATACGTCATGCGGGCGCCGAAGAAAATGGTCGCGTCCACATCACCGTATCGATCCGCCGCATCGTCCAGCAGGGCATACAGCGGCTCATCCGGGTAGTGGAGTCCAAGGGGTACTTCCGCCGGATAGGCTTTGAGCCAGGGTCGGGCTTGATATGCCTCTGCCATGTTCGGCCCCTCCCTTTCAACCACGAAAGGTCTATGTGCGTCCCCACCCGAACGGGTGTAGTTCCTGAATGAACAGCCATTCAGTGACTAACCTATTCGCACTATATGCCAGATAGTCCTCCCGGTTTCCGCCTTCCCTCCAAGTTATTATTCTCACATGTGCGAAATGTCCAGAGGTTGCCACCCGTTTGAAGGATAATAAATGTTGAACGTCAAACATATAGCCGCACCATGACCAAGAGATGGGGGAATGTGAGGGTGACAATGCGGTATCCGTTGACCCTGAGAAGCTTGCTGGAGCGGTCCCGAACGGTGTTCCCGAACAAGGAGATCGTAAGCCGGATGTCTTCAGGCGTCGTCCGCCACACTTATGCGCAGTATTACCAGCGGGTGTGCCAGCTGGCCCATGCACTCACGGCCCTGGGTGTCAGCCGCGGCGAGCGGGTCGCCACCTTCGCCTGGAACCATCACCGCCACTTGGAGGCTTACTTCGCCGTTCCCTGCATGGGTGCCGTCTTGCATACCGTGAACATACGCCTGCCGGCCGAGCACATTATCTATATGCTGAACCACGCCGAAGACAAGATCTTGTTGGTCGACGAGGACCTGCTGCCTGCCATCCTCCCGATCCGCGAACAGTTCAAGACCATTGAGCACATCATCGTCATGGCCGATCATCCCGTCAGCGCCGAGAACGTGCACGACTACGAAACGCTCCTGTCCGGGCAGCCCACCGCTTTCGCCTGGCCGGAGGATATCAATGAATGGGAGCCCGCGGGCCTCTGCTACACCAGCGCGACCACGGGCAACCCGAAGGGCGTACTGTACGCCCACCGGGCGATCTACCTGCACAGCATGCTCCTTTGCATGGCTGACACGATCGGCCTGTCCGAAGCCGACTCGGTCCTGCCCGTGGTGCCCATGTTCCATGTGAACGCCTGGGGCCTCCCCTTTGCGTCGGTCTGGATGGGCGCCAAGCAGGTGCTGCCCGGGCCCCGCCCACACCCTGCGGACATCGCGAAGCTCATGCAGGACGAGAGGGTCACCCTGACCGCCGGCGTGCCGACCGTCTGGCTGGGTCTGCTCCAGGTGCTGGAGAAGGGCAGCTTTGAACTGTCATCGCTCACCCGCATCGCCTGTGGCGGTTCCGCCGTGCCCCGGGCCCTCGCCGAGGCGTACCGCAAAAAGCTGGGCCTCCCGATTCTCCACGCATACGGCATGACCGAGGCGACGCCGCTGACGCACGTGGCCCGGTTGAAGAGCAATCTGACGCAGCTTGACCCCAGCGGGCAGCAGGACGTATACGACAAGCAGGGCCTGCTGGTGCCCGGTCTGGAGATGAAGATCATTGACGCTGAGGGCAAGGAAGTGCCGTGGGACGGCAAGACGTTTGGCGAAGTAGTGATGCGCGGCCCCTGGATCGCCGCTGAGTACTACAAGGACGACCGCTCCCGGGAGACCTTCTGCGACGGCTGGTATCACACGGGCGACATCGGCATCGTGGACGCGGAGGGGTATCTGAAGCTGGTCGACCGGGCGAAGGACGTCATCAAATCCGGCGGTGAGTGGATTTCGTCCGTTGACCTGGAGAACGCCATTATGGCCTTCCCTGGCGTTGCCGAAGCAGCCGTCATCGCCTGCCCGCACGCCGTGTGGGACGAGCGCCCGCTGGCCTGCGTGGTGCCCAGGGCGGAAGCGAAGGACGCGCTTGATAAGGAAGCGATTCTCCAGTTCCTGAAGGACCGCTTCCCGCACTACTGGATACCGGATGACGCTATCTTCCTCGATGAACTGCCCAAGACGGGGACCGGCAAGTTCGACAAGAAAGTCCTGCGATCCAGGTTCAGGGATCATTACAAGGCGAGCTAAAGCAAAGTGGGAAGGGGCTTGTTCCCATCCCACCTTTCTTTTTGGGGACGATTGGACGCGGAATGGGAACAAACACCGCGCTTCCGCGGCCATAAGATGTCCCAGTCCCTCAATCGCGAATGGTCTCTACCCCATCCAGCCAGGCCAGGTATCGAGGAGGCAGCGCAAACGCCCGCGCCCCTCGTCTGATGCGCTCCATATAGGAGGCCGCTGGGAGCCCACCCTCGCTCCCGTCGGGCACATGCACATACGTCTGCGCTGCAAGCTCCAGCGGCGCCGGGCTCCCCCGGAGCGGCACCGACACCGTAACCGCCACACGGCTGTAATCGTCCGGGACGCGCTCAAACCGATCCAGCGCCGCCCAGCCGGCATCATCTACCGCATAGAGTACGCCCCACACGCTCTCGCCGGGGGCCGGAACCACCCCGGCGACGCAGCCGACCCAGAGCGGAAACTGACGCGGAAATGTCACCCGGTATCCGGGCAGTGCCGCACGGCAAAGAAATCGTGCAGATGCACAGACCGGTGCTGGTCCCCGGTACACTTGCCAGGGGTCCATGTTCGAACCATAGGCAAAGTACAGGACCCCGCTCCGTGACAGCCGTGACAGCTCTCCCTCAGCCCAAATGCCCAACGACCCTTCGTCAGCATCCGTCAGGAAATACCGCTCCCGGGCCGACTGTACGATCCCGTCGGTTATCAACGCCGTGAGTTCAGCCGCCACCGGGGCGCCGGCCCGCAGTTCCAGTTCGGCTTCCGTCAGCCCGGTGCCCGACTCGTACAGATGCAGGAGCACGCGGCCGGACGTTTCTCCGAGGTTCTGCATAGTGCGAAGTCCTCCTATGGCACCCGATCGCTAATGAGCGAGTTCGGGCAAACAAGTGCGCATTCACGGCAGAACCGGCACCGGTTCAGGTCAAGCGACCAAATCCGGTCATGGTACTGGAGGGCGCTGGTCGGGCAGACCGCAACACACCGCAGGCACAGACCGCACGGGCGGATTTCGTCCTCCCCGCTCCGGTCGGGGACCTCGTATTGACGCAGGGGCGTCCGCATGCGGCTCACCTCCGGATTCTCAGCTTTCTCTCAGGTTACCACATCCGGCGTTTCCCGTTAAGCAACGAAAGGGTGAAGGAACGGCCTAGGTTCAAGAACCGACAGTCTGCTGCGAACTCGTGGGAACGTTCCCATTCGTCTACAGTAATATGTTGACGTAATTCGAACTACATGGTACGGTGATGGTAGTGGTAACGTTCCCACCGAGGGATCTTGCCGGTCGTTGGAAGGGGAAGCCTCCGCACCAGAGTGGTAACGTTCCCACTTGCACCGATGGGAGGGAAACCCATGAAACCCGCCAACCTCAAATGGCGCCGGCACGGGTTTGAACTGCTGCTCCTGCTTCCACTGGCAGCCTATGTCTTCGGCTTCACACTCCTTCCTGTGATTCGTTCGATCATATACGGCTTCACTAACGCTGCGGGCAGTTTCACGCTTGAGAACTACAAAGTGCTATTTGCCAACTCTCAGTTCCTGGCCGCCATGCGCAACACGCTGCTGATCACCGGTATCGGCCTCTCGTTGGAAATGGTGGTTGGCCTAAGTCTGGCGCTGATTCTTACCCGCGAGTTCCGGCTGCGCGGCATCTTTCGGTCCCTCATGCTCGTTCCCATGGGCGTTCCGACCATCGTCTCCGGCGTCACGCTGATGTACGTGTTTGACACCAGCGGCTATCTGAACGAGTTGCTCTTCCGCCTGGGCCTGATCCAGCTTCCCATCGACTGGGCCGCAGGCGGACTACGCACGTTGCTCATGGTCGTCGTGGCCGACATGTGGAAGGTGACGCCGGTCGTCGTGCTGCTCATGCTGGCCGGGCTTGAGTCCATCCCGGAAGAGCTGTACGAAGCCGCATCGGTCGACGGCGCCACGGGCTGGCGGGCTTTCTGGCGCATCACGCTACCGCTGCTGAAACCGGCCATCACCATGACGGTCATCCTGCGCGGGGTCGACACGTTCCGCATCTTCGAGCTGCCGCTGATCCTCGCCGGACGGGTCAACCCGGTGCTCGCCACCTTCGCCTACACAGAGTACAACAACTACCACAACAACTACACATCAGGCGCCGCCGCCTCGTTCCTCATGGGCCTGATCGTCATCTGCGTGGTTGCCTACCTGCTATTGGTTGAACGGGAAAGGAGGGTCAAGGCATGACGGCCAGTCGCCGGATCCTCTCACCCTGGGCCATCCCCATCCTGATCCTCGCCACGCTGCTGTTCGTCACGCCGGTCTACCTCATGTTCAAGGTCTCATTCAGCTCTCCGGCCGAGGTCCTCACGGCACATCCGACCTTCTGGTTCAAGGACTTTACGCTCAAGCACTGGCGGGAAGTGCTCGCTTCAGGCAACTTAAACGGCCCGCTCTTCAAGAGCCTGTCGGTGGCCACCTGGACTACCCTCCTGGCACTGGTGGTCTGTGCGCCGGGGTCATACATCATCTCCCGCATGCGCCCCACCGTGAAGTATCTGGTCGTCCTGTCGCTCTTCTTCACACGGATGTTCCCCGACGTCGGCATCGCCCTGCCGATCGCCGTCACCTTCATCAAGTGGAACCTGCTGGACACCCACCTGGGCCTGGTGCTGGCGCACCTGACCAAAGTGCTGCCCTTCATCGCCTGGATTCTCGTGGGTACTTTCGAGACCATTCCGGAAGATCTGGAACAGGCCGCCTCAGTTGACGGCGCCGACCGAATCCAGACGCTGACCAGAGTGGTCCTGCCGCTGGCGGCGCCCGGCCTCGCCGTTGCCGCCATGCTGGTGTGGCTCGATTCGTGGAACGAGTTCACCTACGCCCTCTATCTGACCCTTGGGAAGAACACCCTTCCCCTGCAGACGTATTACTACGTACAGCGTGGCAACTGGTTCCAGGCCGCCGCCTACTCCGGGCTGCTTACGATTCCCGTCATGTTAGTGACCCTGCTGCTCCAGCGTTACTTGCGGTCCGGCTATCTGACCGGGTCGCTCAAAGGCTAACGGACACATAGAGGAGGCGTCGATCCATGATTCGGAAGAAGCTGTTTGCACTCGTTACCGTCGGCGTCCTGGCTGCAGCGCTCCTCACTGCCTGCGGCGGCACGAAAACCCCGGCCGCGCCAGCCGGTGAACCCAAGGTGCTCAAAGTCGTGATGGGCCTGGGCGAGCCGGAATGGAAGGTCATGAAGGAAGATGTTTTCCCGTCATTCGAGAAGGCCAACAACGTCAAGATCGAGGCCATGCAGGTTGAGTCGGCTGACGTCGTCAAGAAGCTGGAAGCCATGAAGGCCGCGAACAAAATGGAGATCGACCTGATCACGCAGGACAACATGCAGTTGGCCCCGCTGGTCAGCAAGGGCCTGGTGGAGGACCTCTCCGCATACCGCAACAAGATCCCCAAGAACGTCATTCCCGCGCTGATCCCCGTTGGCGAGTTCAATGGCAAGCTCTATTTCATGCCCTACCGGCCGAACGTGGAGATTAACTTCTACAACGAGACCGCCCTCAAGAAGTACAACCTGGGCCCCCCCAAGACCTGGGAGGAACTGCTGAACGTGGCAAAGGTCCTCAAGGAGAAGGAAGGCGTCGGCAAGGTCGGCCTGAAGCTGACCCTGGACGGCGGCACCACGGTCCAGCTCTTTGAGTTCATCCGCCAGGCCGGCGGCGACCCGATGGTCCTCAACGACGCCGGCAGCATCCAGGCCTATACCTTCCTGAAGGATCTCTATCCCTACCTCGCCCCCGACTCCAAGAAGGCCGACTGGAACACCACCAACAAGTACCTGGCCACCGACGCCTTCTATGAAGCGGCCAACTGGCCGTTCGGCGTGAACGTCATCGTTCAGGAAGGCGGCAAGAAGGAGATCAAGGCGTACGCCGGCTGGAAGGGCCCGAAGAAGGCCAGCAAGGTCCTGGGCGGCGAAGTGCTCGGAATCCCGGCGGGCGCTCCCAACAAGGAACAGGCCGTCAAGCTGATGGAGCACCTGATGTCCAAGGAAGTCCAGGAGATTCTGGTCAGCAAACTGGCCTGGCCGGCCTCCCGCAGCGACGCCTACGGCAAGGTTGCCGACTGGCAAAAGCCGTACTTCGAGGCCATCAACGAAGCGATGAAGGTGACGGAGCCCCGGCCTAACGTAACTTACTGGGCCGACGTCGAAAAGGCTACCAACGACGCCTTCCGCGAGATCGTGATTGAAGGCAAGGACGTCAAGGCGACCCTTGACAAACACGCCGCCGTGCTGGCCGCTGCCAAGAAGTAACCGCTATTTATCACGGAGGGGTGGGCTGCCGCTGACAGGCAGCCCACCCGCCCGCAGGAGGCCGTCCGCACGTATGCGCAAGTACTATGGGCTGATTGGGAACGGAGAGACCGCCGCTCTGATCGGACCTGATCTGGCAGTCGCCTGGCTCTGTATTCCTCGTATCGACAAAACCCCGGTCTTCGCCAAAGCCCTTGACCCGGTTCGAGGCGGATCTCTGGGTCTCGTCCTCGTGGACGGCGCTGGCAACGAGCAGCCGCTGTCGTCCCGGACGCAGCAGTACCTCGGCGACACGGCCATCCTTCAAACCACGGCCGCCGGGGGCGGCTGGCTGGTGGAAACAGTGGACTGGATGCCCTGGGGCGGGCACAGCCTGGTGCGGGAAGTCCGCATCACCAACACCATGGCCGAAAGTGCGCCCGTGTTCCTCCGTCCGGCAGTGGCGCCGGTCCAGTCCGTAGCGTTCCCGGTAGACCGGTGGGAAGAACCCGGACTCATCGGCCTGAAATCGCACGACGGGGTTGTGTTGATGACTGGCCCGACCGGCGTTCCCGGGGTGGTTCCGGCGGGAAGCGCTGTGACGGTGCGTCTCATGCTGGCCTACGGTACGGACACCGCCGGCGCGCGGGCCGCTTTGGACGTCGTCCGGTCCGCCTGCCGCGAGGAAGAGGCCGCCTTCTGGCACCGCTGGATGTCCACGGCCGCCAATCCGCAGGGCGCCCTGCCCCCGGCGTGGATTACGGCATACCGGCGCAGTCTGATCATCCTGAAGCTGCTGAGCTACGCCCCGACCGGGGCGCTTCTGGCGGCGCCCACCGCCTCTTTCCCTGCCGTCCCCGGCGGCCACGACAACTGGGACTACCGCTATCCCTGGCTGCGCGATGGCTACTACACCGCCATGTCCCTGGACGCAGCCGGCCAGCATTCAGAAGCCGGGGAGTTCTATGACTTTGTCTTCCGCCTCCAGGAGGCGGACGGGCACTGGCGCCAGCCGCTGTACACGGTTGACGGCGGCGATCCGTGCGAATTCATTGCCCCGGACCTGGCGGGCCCCGGCGGCGAAACGCCGCTGCGCTTCGGCAACGCCGCTTCCGGCCAGCTTCAGCTTGATAACGAAGGGAACATTCTCCACGGGCTGTGGTTTCACTACAAGAGCAGCGGCGACCGGCAGGCGCTGGAACGGCACTGGCAGGGCATCGCCAGGGCGTGCACCTGGACGATGGCCAACTGGAACCGCATGGAGAGCGGCATCTGGGAGCTGCGCGCCTACTCCGCCCACTGGGTCCACGGCAAGGTGATGTGCGCAGTCGCCCTGGAGGCGGGCGCCCGCATCGCCGACGTGCTGGGCTATGGGGGCGAGGCCCGCACCTGGCGCGCCTGTGCCGCCGCCATTCGGGACGAGGTGATTGCCCGGGGTTGGAATGAACCCAGGCAGGCCTACCTGCGCCACTACGGCGAAGGGGTGCCGGCGCCCTGCGTCGACATTTCGGTCCTGGCCTTGACCTTCTACGGGCTCCTGCCGCCGGACGACCCCCGCATTGTGAGCACCGTCCGGCTGATGGAAAAGCCGCAGCACCAGGGGGGGCTCGCCCTGTACGAAGGCATCTGCCGCTACGACTACGCCGCCGTCCCCTTCTACCTCCCCACCCTCTGGATGGCCCGCTACTATTTGATGGCCGGGCGGACAAACGACGCCAAGCGGCTGGTGGAAGTCTGCCTGGAGTGCGCCACCGACCTGCAGTTGATGGCGGAGCACTTCGACGGGCGTGACCGGAGCCAATGGGGAAACTTCCCCCAGGCGTTCAGCCACGAAGAACTGGCCCGGCTGATTCTCGAACTGGGCCAGGGCTGGTCATTTCACCGCTGGGATCTCGATGAAGCAGGAACTCCGGCCCAGCCAGCGTAATCCTGGTGGTTGGAGGTGAAAGCGTGCAGCCAACCATTCGTGACGTCGCCCGGGCAGCAGAGACTTCAGTCTCCACCGTCTCCAGGGTACTGACGGGGCAGGGTCCGGTGGCGGAAGCAACCCGCCGGCGGGTGCTGGAAGCCATTGCGACACTCGGATACCAGCCCAACGCACTCGCCCGGGGCCTCGTTCAGAAGCGCACGGGGGCCATTGGCGTCGTTCTGCCCGATGTCGCCAACCCGTTCTGTGCCGAAGTCTTGCGCGGCATGGGCGATGTGGCCGCCGCCCACCGCTTCCACCTGCTGCTCGTTAACGCCGACTTGAGCTTCGCCAAAGAGGCCGAAGGCATCGCAGTTCTGCGCGAAAAACAGGTCGACGGCATCATTTATACCAGCGGCATGGTCACCCCCGAACACCGGGAGATGTTCCTGCGCCTGCGCCGCCCAGTCGTCCTGGCCGCGACCGTTGATCCGGAAAACGAGTTCCCGGGCGTTCTGGTCGACAGCCGCCGCGGCGCCCAACTGGCCATGGAGCATCTGATCGATCTCGGGCACCGCCGGATCGCGGTCATCAGCGGCCCGCGAACCGACACCGTAGCGGGCGCCCCGCGCTGGCAAGGTTACCAGGAAGCCGCGCTGACCAGGGGCATCCACTTGGTGCCCCAGTGGGTGACCGAAGGTGATTACCGGCTGGAGTCGGGTTACTGGGCCATGGACCGGATTCTCAACCAGAAAGAGCTCCCTAGCGCCGTGGCTGCAGCCAGTGATATGATGGCGATCGGCGCCATGAATGCCATCTTGGATCGCGGGCTGCGGGTGCCTGAAGATATCTCCGTGGTGGGCTTTGATAACATCTGGCTGGCCGGGGCGGTGCGCCCGGCACTGACCACGGTCGCTCAGCCCATGTACGACATAGGGGCACGGGCCGTGGCCATGCTGGCGCAGGCCGTTTCGGACCAGCGCAAGCCAAGCACGCACTGGATCCGCCCCCATTTGGTGATTCGCAGTTCGACCTGTCCAATGTAAACACAGGCAGACAAAAACCAGCGAGCCCATTCAGGGTTCGCTGGTTTGCTTTGCCGTATGAATTACGACACCAGTGCGTTGCGCCGTGCCACCACCGGATGCTGCCGGTTCAACGAGTACCCGTTTTCGCCTTCGGCGGTGGAGCTGTGGGCCAAGATCTGGTGATTGACCAGCAACTGCAGCCACTCTGCCGGATCCGGCTCCATCATGCCTACGAGTTCGCACAGGGCGTTGTCCAGGACTTCCCGCAGCACGACGTCGCGGTCGGCAAACAGCGTCATCAGACTGTCAAGGACGGTGTCCCGGAGCCGAAGTACGTCCAACACCACGTTGTTGTCAGGCTGCAGGTAGGCGCCCGTGGTCGGACGGCTGCCAAACTGATTCGGCTGCTGCCGGATGATGATTACACCGGTCTCGTTGGCTACACGAATGGCCCGCTCCATCTCCTTCTGCCCGTAGATGCCCAACTGCTGGCGCAGCAGGCCCATGGACATCCACTGATAGCCCGTGCGGGTGAGGTAATGGTCCATGTGGATGATCAGTCGGCGCAGCATGGGCGTATGGTCTTCGCCCGGAACGACCTGCTGTACCAGTGCGTGATCTTCCGACAGGAATAGCGCGGAGGTGGGGAAGTCGGGGTTTTTCGGGTTCTCTTTCCGCTCCAGGCGCAGGACGCCCTCGGCAATACACAGGTCGATCCAGGCGCGGCGGTCGGCTTCGCCCGCCGGTCCCTGCGGCATGGATGGGTCGCTCGCCAGTGCCTTGTCCAGGAGGCCGTATGCAACCCACGTGGCCCCGGGCATGGAACTGAGGATCTGCCGCATATGCAGAACGACCCGAGAGACCGACCGTAGGGAATGCGTGACCGTCGGGTTCTCCTTCTTCAGGAGCACAAATGTGGTTTCTGTCCCGGGGCGCTTCGGATTTGGCTGCTTCTTCGTCTCGAGGATGCCTTCCTCCAGGCACCGGACAATCAAAAGCCGCCGCTGCTCACTGTCCTCGCCAAACAGGTTGGAGGTGGACATTTCGTGCATGAGCGTGAGGAACGGAACCTGGACCCAGCCGCGCCCCAGCATGACGCTTTCGCTGCGCACGATGAGCGCCCGGGTCGGCGTGTCCTTGGAGGGCGGGCCGTCTGGCCGCTGGGGCGGGCGCTGGGCGGGGAAGTCGGCGGACCCGTTGGTGCCCGGTTCCACGCCATGGTCGGCCAGGAGCGTCTGGATGTTGACCAGTTCGGCCACCCGGGCAGCCAGGCGGGTGCTGATCGACCCTTCCACGCCCCAGACCACCACCCGCTTTTTCTCCTGCTGAAGGATGCGGATGACGTGAACGAAGTCGCCGTCGCCGGTGACCAGGATGAACGTGTCCGCGTCACGACCGGGAATTCGGAGGAACTCCTGAATTTCGAGGCTCATGACGAGGTCGGCGTTGTCCTTGCGGCCGCCTTCGACGTATTCGGGCTTGATGTCGTGCCGGTCGAATACCGACATGGCCTCGGGGAAGATGTCCCACGGGGCGTAAGCCCGTGCATAGGTAACCTCGCCGAATCGATTGGCCTCGGCCTTGAAGATCTCGGCAAGTTGTTTATGGGTTGTGTTAATGTTCTGCCCGCGCAATGACTTGAAGACGTTTTCATAGTCGATAAAAAGTGCACAGGTCGCCACCGATCATTACCTCCATCTAAATTTACCCACGCTTGTTACTCAGGTCTTTGATTTTCGTTTCGCTGTGCTGGCGGGACAGCGAAGAACCAACTTCCGCACTTCTGGTAGCCGTGCCAATGCGTATTCGGTGCTAGAGGCGCTTTTACCTGTTAGATAAGTCGCCAAAATGACATGGATTTCGCGCGATCGTCCACTGCGAAGCGCACAGTAACTAGTACGCTGAGAATCACTTCGGATGACTAAGGAGCTGTCTAAGTATCGGTTTATCAGACCGAAGGACCCCCAAACCACCCGGTTGGACGGATTTGGTGCGCCTTGCGTGTCATCCGCCCTCTCCTTTCGTAGTCCCGAGAACCCACTTGTTGTTCGTGCATTGGCTCCTAGTCACTAACTATAAGTTAGATAAATCACGGGATAGCGGCGGAAGTTTTCTGCCTGTTATGCTAAGACCAGATCACGTAAGAAATCTGTAAGGGTTAACGGAGCGATTCCTGATCGCATTCACGAAGGATTTACTTAAAGGGAGGGCCTTGTACATGGAATACCTGAAGGGTGCCAAGGGCAGCTGGATCTGGCTCGTCATCCGTCTGTATCTGGGTTATCAGTGGCTCCACGGCGGCTGGGGCAAGATCACCGGTGCCAAGCCTTTCGACGCTTCCGGATTCATCAAGGGCGGTATCGCCAAGATCATTCCTCCGGCCAATGCCCCGGCGACGTTCAAGCCCATCACCGCCGAATGGTGGGGCAACTTCCTGCAGAACTTCGCTCTTCCGAACATCAAGCTGTTCAACATGATGGTTCCGTGGGGCGAACTGCTGGTCGGCCTCGCTCTAGTCCTGGGTTTTGCTACCCTCTTCGCCGCTACCATGGGCGCCCTCATGAACTTCTCCTTCCTGATGTCCGGCTCCACCTCCAGCAACCCGTATCTGTTCGCCCTCTCGTTCATCATCGTGGCGTGGGGCGGCGCATATGCCGGCTACCTGGGCGTCGACTACTGGTTCCGCCCGTGGCTCCGCAGCAAGCTGACCTTCCTTTTCAGCGAAGCACCATCGGCCGCCAAAAACGCGGCATAGACTTATCCAATTAAATGAAGATGCGAACGCCCTGACCTGCAGCCGGTCAGGGCGTTTGCGCGTCATGCATAAGTGGAAGCGGTCGAGGCTGTCAAGACTACGCCGTTTCTTTTTGTCTGATATTGAATTCGCGCAATGACCGGGGTTGGTTTTGCGGATGAATTGACGAATTATGTCGACTAATTTATGTTGTGCAGACAGTATCGGTTATGGTATTTTTGTGTCGCGCAGATTTGTTGCTAGTGTCTATGCTAATTTGCGTTTGTTACATTCTGAATGAGGGGCAGTGAGTATGAAACCACGAATCGCCTGGCTTCTGCTGGTTGCTGTAGGTACCCTTGCGATCGTTGCGTGGAGTGCTGCTCCAAAAGCCGTCCAAGAGAGCGAAACACCAGAGACAGAGAACATTTCGGAGACACCCAAGCCTTCGTGCCCCGAAAGTCCCACTACTGTAAGTCCGGATTTTTTCTGGCAGCGAGTAGCTGAGATCGAGAAGTTCCAGTTTGAGGGCTTCCGTAGAGTCCGACCGCCGCGGAGTCAGACTGCGACTGTACCGCCGGTTTGGACGGGTGAGAAGATCAGAGGCGAATCCGATCAGTCTCCACTTTCGCAGGGCGCAATTCTTGGTTTTGCCTCTGACGACAACAGCACGCTCATTCTGGTCGACATCGCCTATGTAAGTAAGCTGACTGGACGGGGCATTCTGCGCACTGCCTGGATGGATGAAGGAGTCGTTAAGGATTATGGCGCTTGTGAGGGATGCACCGGATCTCGCACAATTCAATTCTACGAACCAGGAGTCGTCTATACGGTAACGTCATACCGGCTTGGGGTGGACAAGACCTTCTATCCGTTCACCGCAGCCCTTATGAAGTACCTTGTAGAATAAGCACCGCAGGGGGTAGTGTCTATGCTTTCTCGCAGAACGGTTTCGGCTCTGGGTTTTGCACTGTGTCTGTTACTGGGTTTCGCCAACGGGGCGGCTGCAGGGACTGCCCCTAAGGCAGATCTCGGAGCGGGTCAGGAGATTGAGTTTGTCAAGGCTCATCCTGACATCTACAACAACCCTGACACATTCCGGGAGTATAGCAGGGAAAGGGTGCAACTCCTACTCGGCACCAAAGAAAAAGGTAACGACAGCGAAGTTGGCCCGATGGCCGGATCGTTCGACTATGTCATTACCGACGTCTATAGCTTCATTCCCGTGAAAACCACTGACCTATATGCTTACCCCGTGTGGGAAAACACGGTAGTGGCAGACTGGGGTTCGGGCGACGCTGTTGGCACGTGGACCGCCATGTGGACGGAGACATCTGAGGCGGCATGGCAAGTCCAGGCGTCGGTAAAGGGTGAGTTCAGCGTCCCGTTCTTCACCAAGTTGGAGGCCACCATCGGTGGCCAGTATGGACAGAAGACGACCACCACATGGAGCACCTCCACCCAGATTACCTTCAACATCCCTGAGGGCTCCTACCAAACACTATATGCGTATCAGAAGGGTTACCAGTATCGGGTTGACTGCGACTGCCAGATCGAACACAGCGCTGGCACCTCGAGAGTTACGATTTCCGGCGCAGTTCTGGGCACCTCCCCGTATCCCTATCAAGCAATTACGTTCAAGAAGGGGCCGATTACCGATCTCTAGAGGTCTTCCCTTGTTGATGTCACTGTCCTGACCGTCGCTCCCTCTCAGATGACAAACGCCCTGACCGACTGTCAGGGCGTTTGTCCGATATGCATCAATAGAAGCGGTCCACCCGGAATCGGAAGAGCTTTATGCCGGTCTCGTGGGGCGAGAGTCCGGCTTTCCGGGCCGCGATGCTTACCTGCTCCCCGACCGTGTCAACGCCGGGAAGGTCGGGCAGGAGCAGGCCCTTTTGCCGGCCTTTTTCCACGATGACGCCGTAACGTGTCGGGTCCAGATCATCCCGGGTACACGGCTCGGCGGGGTAGAGCACGTCGACGGAATAATCGATGTAGGGCAGCTCCGCTTCTGCCACCGGGTCAAACCGGGGATCACGCGTACCTGCCATGATGGCGTTGTGCACGACCTCCAGGGCGAGCGTGGGCTCGGTCGGTTCAGTCGTACCCATGCAGCCGCGCAGTTCGCCGTCCATTTTCAAAGAAACAAAGACACCAGCCTGCTCGGGTAGCCCTTCGGGCCATTGCCACGGCGCCGTTCCCTCGTGGGGCGCCCCTGCGGAAAAATCGAGCTCCAGGCCTGTCCTGACATAGTGCTCAAGGGCAGAGCGAGCCAGACTGACCAGCGGGTGCGCCTGGCTGCGGCGCCGCTCAACCCCCTCCTGGCGCCCCTGCTCCAGCGCTTGGTGCAGCCGACGGTTGGGGTCTGGTACGCCCGGGACCATCTGCACCACGGCGTATCCCACTCCAAAGGGGCCTTCATAGGAGAGCACCTGCGGTTTCACCTGCAAGCCGTCCAGCGTACCGGCCAGCATCATCAGGGGGCGGAGGCCGCATTCACCAGCCTTCTCGCACAGGTCATGATCCATGCGGAAAAGATGGCCCAGATCGCCCCGCCCCAGGGCCTCAACGACCTCCCGGTCGAACAGGTGCGCATCGCGGTTGTACCCTGCAGGAGCGTCCGCCGTAAGGCGATGTGAAAGGTCACCGCTGGCCAGCACGGCAATCCGCCGATCGGATCTGTCAATTGCCTCCTGCAGGGCTTCACCAAACGTATACAGTTGTATCGGCGACAGCATTCCCATGGCGACGGGCAGAATCTTTCCCCGCCAGCCCCCCTGCAACACAAAGAAAAGCGGCACCATGGTTCCATGGTCAAGCCGCTCAGCCTGCCACTCCCGCGCCCATTCCTGCGTCACGGGCGCAACGGGCAGGTCGTGCCGGCGGGCCGCGTCGATTACCAGGGCGCCCAGTTCCTGGTCGACGGTCATGTCAAAGGCCACCTGCCGCGCCCGGAAGGCGCCCAAATCCCCCTTGATCGAATCGAGCATATGCACGGCAACCGCATCACGGAATACCGGGCCATGCGGCGAAATGATCACCAGCGTTTCGGGCGCAAGCCGGGCCAAGTCGGCTGCCACCTGTTCCATTGCGCTGTGCGTCGCCCGGACCCGCACAGACTCGGCGCCGCCTACGGCCGGAACCAGGATGGGCGGATGTGGAACCAACGCCGTATAGACTAACTCCTGCATGAGAAGAGCACCTCGCTCAGGTACTTCCCCGTTAGGATACCCTCCGTTAACCTGCGACAGTCCAGATTCGGTTCTTCCCGGTGCGCTTGGCATTGTACATGGCCTGCTCCGCCGCCCGCAGTGCCTGGTGCGGACCGAGGCCTTCCTCCACCTCCGTCACGCCGCATGAAACCGACACATAAATGCGCCGGCCGTTTGCCAGTTCAACCGGTGTCTCCGAGATGGTCATGCGAATCCGCTCAAGTCGGGCCGATGCTTCCGGCAGGCTCAAACCGCCAAAAAAGATAATGAATTCGTCGCCGCCGAGCCGGACGACGATATCTTCCGGGCGCCGCCAGGCCTGCAGGCAGCGGGCGACATGCCGAATCACAAGGTCGCCGGCGTCGTGTCCGTGCCGCTCATTGATGCCCCTGAGATCATCGCCGTCTATAAATGCGATCGATGTGGGTGCATGCCAGGGTGTGCGCTCCAGTTGATCGAGCAGGCCGTGCAGATAGTGGCTGTTCCGGGCGCCCGTAAGCGAATCGACGCCATACCCCTCATCGCCGTCGGGCTTTACCCGTGCCGACAGCACTGCATGACCCACGAGCGCCCCGAAGATCTTCATCACCTTTAAATCGGGCCAGCCAAACCGGCTCTCGCCGCGGGCGACAACCTGAACGACCCCCAGCGCCACCCCCGTCCCAATGGGCGAGACCATGGTGGAAACCGGCCCCTCGAATACGTCGCCATACGTCCATCGGGGGTCGCGCCTGGCGTCGGGCACGCTCAGCCCATGGTTCGTCATGCAGGCCCAGCCGCAGAGTCCTTGCGTCATGGGGATTGCGCCCTCTGCCCTGCAGATGCCCAGGAACTGCTGGCCAGTCTGTGGGCCGCCGCTCCAGGCCAAATGGAGTTTGCTGTCGGCATCGTCCAGCAGGTAGATCTGGACGGCGTCGGCAGACCAGAAGTCCATGATCTGCTCACCGGCCCGCTGGATGACGGTCGACAGTTCGGTGACAGTGCTCAGCAGACGGGCCTCCATGAGCAAGTCCAACGGATCCCGGTTTACGGTCGGCTCGGGGCGTTCGGCGCCGGTCATGAGTGGCCAGGCGGACAAGTCGCTGCCCGCCTGACGGCGGTCGGGAACACTGCTGAGCGCCAGGGCCCAGGGCTCCCGGTTCTCAATCCCCCGCTCGACGAGCCGGATAAAGGCTTTGACCATTTCGGGGTGGAACTGCGTACGGCTGCAGCGGCGCAGCTCGGCCAGCGCCGCCTCAAGGGGAAGCGGCGCCCGATAGATGCGCCGGGTCGTCATAGTGTCAAAGGAGTCGGCCAGGTTGAGAATCGCCGCCCCGAGCGGGATTTCGTCGCCTCGCAGGCCGTCCGGGTATCCGGCGCCGTCATATCGTTCGTGGTGGTGGCGTACAAGCGGCACCAGGTGCTGCAGGTGCGAAGCCTGCGCCAGAATGTTTCCGCCGATGGACGCATGGGCTTGAACCAGCAGCCACTCTTCAGCCGTGAGCGCCCCTGGCTTCTGAAGAAGCTGGTCAGGTATGGCAATCTTCCCGATGTCGTGAAGAAGTCCTGCAAGTTCGATCCGGCGGACTTCCGCGGGATCCAGGTTCATCTCCCGGGCAAGGGAGCGGGCATAGAATGAAACATTGGTAGAGTGGTGACGTGTGTAGTGATCCTTCGCATCCACTGTGGCTGCCAGCACGCGTACCGTAGACAGCTCAACGTTGCCCGAGTTGCCGGCAATCGTCTCGTGTACCGTTGCACCGATTTGTCGGGCGAGGGCCTGGACAAACGTCACATCGTCTTCGGTGAACGCGTTGACTTCGGAGCTGTTGACGTACAAAACGCCCCATGGTACTTCGTCCACCACGACGGGCACTCCTACACAGGACCGGATGCCCTTCGAAGTGGACGGATTACGCGACTCCACCTGCTGCATGTCAGCAACGATCACAGGCTGTCCCGAATGCAGAATGCGCGCCGCCATACCGCCGCGGCTTACTCGCGTCGAGTACCGGCGGGCGATTTCGCCCTGTACCAGGCGCCACTCATCGGGAAACGTGTCACTCAAGGGGTCGTAGCGGAAGAGAACCAGCCCGCGCCCCTGCAGCTGGCGGTATCCGGCGGCTACGATACTGCGGAGAATTCCTTCCATGCGGCTCTCCCCGAACGGGCAAAGCTTCGGTGCCCGTTACAATAGTAGTACGAATTCCCTATTGGTCAGATTTGACAGGGGGGAGGCGCGACTCCTGCTTTGTCTGACCGATATTTCCACAGACAAAGCAAAAGGCGGGGATCGATCTCCCCGCCCGCATTTTCATGGCCTTCAGGTACCCGGACGGGCCTAATGAGGACCCCACGGGCCCCGTGTGGTACGCCCCCGCTGTCGTGTCCGCCTGGGCATGTGTTGCTGTTTGGACCATTCTGCATACAACAGGATCAGGGCGCCCAGGCCCCATACCAAGCCCCCTCCCAGCCCACTCACGCTGAGCGTCAGGAGCGACACGGCCGCATAAAAGCCCATGCGCAGGCCAGCCGACAGCCAGACGGAATCGGTCCGGAGGAAGAGCAGCGTGACAAACAGCGTGGCAGCAAAATCGTACTGGAAGTTGATACCCATCGGCAGAAATCCGAACCGAAAGATTGACGTAATGAGATACCAGCCAAGGGGAACGAGCGGCGCCGCAATCAGTACTTCCCGCGGCGTCAAGTCCGCCTGGAGACGGGAGATGGACGCCCCGCGGAAAACCAGCTCCGCCACGAACAGCGAGATGAGCTCGAGTGCGAGCACGATCGGGTTGGCCACCAGGCTGACGCCGGGCATGGAGAACACAAGGGTCCCTGCCGCGATTACGCCCGACACGGCGTGGGCAACCAGGGCGCCTGCTGCGCCGGCCGCGAAGCCAAGCAGCCACTTGCCCCCGGCCGCGGCAGCGTTCCGGCTCAGGCCGATATGCTCTCCCTTCCAGCTCCATCGCCAGTCGATGTAATACAGCGTGCCGACCACCGGCACGATGATTGAAATGGCCAGGGCGATTGGGTATTCAACTGCGTCAGGCAACAGCCCGAACAGGGTGCCAATGCGCATCAGGAGGTATTGCAGCAGCCCGACGCCTGCAAGGTAACCCAGCACACTCCCTACCGAACTCCAAAATCTGTTGACCGGCATGGCGATCCTCCTCGTCCCCCTGTTGCCAATTCCCCCTTAGGGAGATTCGCCCGGGAAGGGCCTGTCACCTGCCGGGTGTCCGCCAAGGCCTTCCATATGCCAGCCGCGGGCCAGCTCTTCTTCGATGGTGGGTCCCGGCTGGTCAAGCAGCTCCCGCACGTCACCTAGCACAGCCCGGGGCACCGGCAGGTCCGCCATTGTGAGCAGCCCGGGCCCCACCTGCAGGACAGCGGGAATCATGTTGACCGCGACTGCTGCATTCCCTTCCACGGTGGCGATTTCAGGCTGTATGCGCAGGCGGATGCCGGGCCTGCCTTCGATTTCAATGTAGTCGCCCGTCTCCACCACGATGGAGCGGGCGCCCACCGTCTGTGGGTGCTCAAGCACAATCTTGGCGAGCCCGTCGACGTAGCCCACGGCAGCGTCAATCCGGCCGC
This sequence comes from Symbiobacteriaceae bacterium, assembly GCA_035628915.1. Lineage (GTDB taxonomy): Bacteria > Bacillota > Sulfobacillia > Symbiobacteriales > Symbiobacteriaceae > JARBUG01. Next base: position 48,345 of record DASPIW010000035.1, read on the forward strand.
TCACCTGCCCGGGGTCGACCCGAATGCCCCCAATTTCTGCCCGCGCCTCGGCCAGAACAGGGCGGGTGTCCTCCTCGACCCTCTCCAGTTCCCAGCCCAGGGCATCGGCGATCAGGTGGATGGATTCGCCGAGGCCGGTCACCCGTGGCCCCTGGATGCGCTCGCTGTAGTGCGATGGTGAGAGGCCGAGCCCGTATTCCCGCTCCAGAACCTGCCGTCCCAGGGCGGCCAGATCGATGGCACGGCTGATGCGAATGCGCTCCACGTCCATGCAGCAGCCCGTCAGGGCGACGGCAAGAGTGTCGGTGACAAAGCCGGGAGCCACGCCTGTACCCAGGATCGTGACGCCGTGGGCGTGGGCCAGTTCATCCAGACCGTCGGCGAGGTCGGGACGGGATGCCCAGGGGTAGATCATCGATTCGGCGAGGCAGACTACGTTGGAGCCGGATTCCACGGCCTGCAGGATCCGCGGTCCCAATTCGTCGACGGCGGCGCCGGGCCTTGAGATGATGGTGATATCCGGCCTGGCTTCCGTCGGCACGCCCATGGGGTCGTTGGTTACGTTCGTCCCCAGCCGTTCGCCGAAGCCAAGCAGGTCGCCGAGATCCCTGCCGATCTGGTCCCCGTCGTCGCTGACGGCGCCTGCCAGTTCATAGCCGGGGCGCCGGCGGACGAGCCGGGCGACGGCCAGGCCGACGGCATCGAGGCCCCATACAACCACCCGAATGGGGTGAATTTGATGCACAAGAAACCACCTCCACGGAGTAGGATGCCCAATACACCGTCACCACATGGAGTGCGTTTCGTACAGGTAAAGCGGTTGAAGGGGTTCAGCCGCCGCGGCGCTGCCTCTACCTTTGAAATCGAGGCAAAGCTAACGACGGGGCCGTCTGCACGCTTGACGCTGCAGACGGCCCGAAAGCAATTCGGCGCAGACTTCGTGCCTGCGCCTCTGGTGAGTACGTCGTTATCTTTGCCTCGTTGAACTACCGGCAGCGATGCGGCGGCTGAACGCCCGTCAACCGCTAGCACGTGGGAACGCACTCCATGCGTTGACGCCGCCTTGTTCTGGGTTAGCGATTAACGCGGACCCTGCTGGCTAGCCGCGAGCACGTCGGCATACAAGTCCAGCGCCTTCTCCCCGTCGGGCGTCACCCGGTAAAGTCCGGGGCGCTCACGCTCGAACCAGCCGTAGACGTTCTGCTGGAGAATATCCGCCGTCTTGTCGCAGCCAGTAGCTGCCTTGACTTCCCGGGGCTTGGACGGGCCGTAGCGGCGAAGATGATCCGCGACCAGCAGGGCCGATTCCCGGTACGCCGTCACGATGGGACGACGGGTCACGCCGCCTACATTGTGATCGCCCGACCGCCGGCGGAACTCCCGCAGCAAGGAAATGCGTTCCTTCACAGCCCGCCGTGGCTGATACGGCCCGGGCTCGCAGACGACTTCGACCCGGGGCGCCCGGTGGGCCGCGAAGCTCACGGTCAGAAGCCCGAAATCCAACCGCCGGCAAAGGCGCTGAATCTCGGCCCACCTTGGCGCTGCACGGCGGCTGGACGGCGCTTCCACCGCCAGGTAGACCGTATCGCTGAGCCGCTGCCGCTCAATGCCCTGCAAAACCAGCGGCAGATTGAACGCGACCTTCAGTTCCACCAGCACAAGGTCATCGCCGCGCATGGCCACCAGGTCGCAGCCGTTCACTTCGCCCTTTACCTCAAAGCCCAGTTCCTCAAGAAACGCCTTCACGGGGCCGTACAGTTCGGCTTCCCTGCGCACGCCCATCTCACTTGCCCCCGAGCAGCCTCACCAGTTCGCTCACATCGACCGGGCCGCGGTCAGGCGGGAAGGCACCTGCCAGCACAGACAGAGCTTCGTCCCAGTAGACCAACGTGGCGACCAGCGGAGGGCCATGAAAGTCGACCGGGCCATCAGTAAAGACTACCACAGACTCGACGGTCATACCGGCGGCCTGCCCGCTGTAGTCCAGGCGCTTGGCAAAATAGGCGGCGCGCCGGTCAGGGCGCCCCAGGTCCGTGCCGGATGCGCCCAGCCACTCTTCGTTCGGGCCACCGATGATCTTCCCCTTCCAGTGCACGGCGCTGATGACCAGAACCCGCCCGGGGCCGATCACGCAGCAGTCAGCGTCCATCATCCAACCCAGTTTCGGCTGCAGAATGACCGTCACGCCATCGGCAAGCTGCTTAAGCAACCCAGCGAGCCGGCGCAGGCCGTGCCCGTCCTCCATTTCGGCCTTCTGGCGGGCCACTGGGTTCACCGATGCGGCCACCTGCCCAAGGAGGCCGCGCCTGGGTGCCTGGGGCAACGATCCGATAATCTTTGCCATGGCTTCAGTATAACTGAAACCAGGGAGATTCCCAAGGGACGCGTTCCGGAATAAAACGAGCCCCGCCGGTTGACACTTCGTGAGTACAGATAGCTGCAGCGGAAGGGATGAGAAGCATGACGGCGGTGGTTTCCCTGGTAGTGTTGGGTCTCGTCTTCTACGGTGTCTGGAACTATCTGGCCCGGAACGGGAACCCGAAGGCCAAGCTGGGACCTGACGGCACGAATGTCCGGGAACCCGAGACCTTTGTGGTGCACCACGAAGGCAAGGGACAGGGGCTGGACATTGCCAACACGGCGCTCAAGGAGCGGACAGAGCACCTGAGCAGCGACCTGCCTGGCGATGCGCACAGTGTACATGCTCCGGTCCCCGGCCGCGACATCATCCAGATGAGCAGTCCTCCGTCAGATGTCTCCCGCTATGGCGACGTGAAGGTCGCGCCAGGCGCCCTACCGGAGCAGCCGGGCGCAGAGACCAAAGAAAAGGTGCTGACCGAAGGCCCCGTCGGCTCCCGTCCCGGAACGCCCGAGGAACCCGGCAGCCCGCATGGAAAGGGACGTAGAGTGACAGACAACCATCGAGACGTAGAGTTGGCAGCAGACCTGCTCCCCGACGCATCACCCGGTCAGCGGCGGCGTATCGGCGCTGACCTGGCCGCGAGCCCGCCGACCACCGACCAGGAACCGGGCTACGGCCTGGGCGCCACCGCCCCGGGCGAAACAGACGGCGAAGGCGGATTTGGTCAGGCGGGCATCCAGAACCTGACCGAAGATGCAGAGGCGCCGCAGCAGGGCCGGGGCCGGGTTGTCCGCTTCCGCGGCCGCCCGCAGGACCGGCCTGAATCCGCAGAGATTGCGTTCGACCCGGACGCCAATTGGGCCGCTGAAATGGCCGAAGAATTGAACTGGGCGGCACTGAACGACATTCCGCCGCTTCCCGCCGACTACGGCGAGGATGTTACCACCGTACTGGTCCGCAACCCGCGGTCCCTTTATGTTTATTGGGAGCGGGCCGGATTTGGCGACGAGAATCTGCTCGCCATGCTCGGCGAGGACGAATACCACCGCGCCACGCCCTGCCTGCGTGTGTGGGACGTCACCACAGGCGCCTTCCCGGGCCAGGCGGGCGGAAAAGCTTGGACCATCGCCGTGGGCGAAGGCGATGATCACTGGTTCCTGAACGACGGAATTGAGCCGGGACGTGAATACGTGGTCAGCTACGAGCGGAGAACCAGGGAAGGCCGGTACTACCTGCTCAGTCAGTCTGCGCCCGTCCGGACGCCGCACGACGCCCCCGCGCCGGACATGGCGTGGGACGCGGCATCAAGTATGCTGTACCGGCTGTACGTCGGACGGCCGGGGGAGCATCCGCATCACCCCGGCAGTGAGTGGAGGTAAAGAATTCACCCATGACCCAGGGTTATGTTGCACTGGTTCTCCATGCCCACCTCCCGTTTGTGCGTCATCCTGACCGGGACGACTACCTCGAGGAGCGCTGGCTCTTTGAGGCGATTACCGAATGCTATCTGCCCCTGATCGATGCGCTCGAGCATCTGGAGCACGACCGCGTCCCGTTCCGGCTGACCCTCTCCCTCAGCCCCACGCTCATGGCCATGCTGGATGACCCTCTGCTGCAGCGACGCTATCAGGCGTTCCTGGAGGCGGGGGTTGACCTGGCGGAGCGCGAGGTCGCATTGACGAACGGTCGCTGGGACCACGGGCCGGCCCTCTTTTACCAGCGGCACCTGATCGGCATGCTGCGGCTTTACATGGCGCGGAACCGCGACGTGAACCAGGCGTTCCACCGCCTGGCGAAAGCCGGCTACCTCGACCTGATTACCTGCGGCGCGACGCACGGCTTTCTCCCGCTTTACCAGCACCAGCCGGAAGCAGTGCGGGCACAAATCAGCGTTGCTGCCGGTGAATTCCACCGCCGCTTCGGTCACCCACCCAGGGGGCTCTGGCTCCCGGAATGCGGCTACTTCCCGGGGGTGGAACGGTTCCTACAGGAGGCCGGCATTGAGTACTGCTTCGTGGACACCCACGCGGTGGCTCACGCCAGACCGGCGCCCCGCATGGCCACGTTCGCCCACGGCTGGGCGCCGGGCGGCGTGGCGATTTTTGGCCGGGACCTGTCAACCTCGAAGCAGGTCTGGAGCGCAAACGAAGGGTATCCAGGCGACCCCGCCTACCGGGAGTTCTACCGGGACATCGGCTGGGACCGGGACCTGAAGCACCTGGGCAAACTCGCGGGGCCCAACGGCATCCGTACGTTCAGTGGGTTCAAGTACCACCGGGTAACCGGTCCGACGGAATTCAAAGAGGTCTATGACCGGTGGGCCGCCGAGCAGACTGCGAAGCGGCACGCAGCCCACTTTGTGCATGACCGGGGCAGGCAGGCCGCCCGCGTGCGCGGCCTGGTGCCGGACGGGCCGCCGCCCTTGGTGGTGGCGCCGTACGACGCCGAGCTGTTCGGACATTGGTGGTTTGAAGGGCCCTACTTCCTGGAGCAGGTGGCCCGCCAGGCGCAATATCAGGACGCCGTCCGGTTCATTACACCGGGCGACTACCTCGACTGGCACCGGGCGGGACAGGGCGTCTTTGAGCCCTCCTACTCCTCCTGGGGCTATCAGGGATACGCCGACTTCTGGGTCGACGGGGCAAACCACTGGATGTACCGGCACGTGCACGGCGCGGGGCGCCGGATGATCAACTTGGCGCGCAAGTATGCCGCCGAGGAGCCGGCGCCAATCGTGCGGCGGGCCCTGAATCAGGCCGTCCGGGAACTGCTGCTGGCGCAGGCAAGCGACTGGGCGTTCATCCTGCGGACGGGAACCGCCACCGACTATGCCTGGCGCCGGTTCCATGCCCACGCCGGCCGCTTCCACCGCATCTCGGATGATCTGCAGCACGGCCGGGAGCCCGATGAGGTCTGGCTCAGTCAGGTCGAGGCGGCGGATAACCTCTTCCCCGACCTCGATTTCCGCATCTACGCAGCAAAATGAAAATGGGGGGTGTCACCCCCCATTTAAGGCACGGGCATGCTCCCGTGCCTTTCCCATTTACCTGAGACCTAGCTGTTCCGCATCTCGGCGATCATGGTGCGGAGGAGCTCCAGCTTATTGGCGATCGCCTGCTGCCTGTCCATGGCTGTCTGAATCACGTTCGACACGGCCTCCTGGTAGGTCTCGACCTGCGCCGTGTCGGTGGCGGCAGGAATGCCGGCTGCAACGAGGGCGTCAACCTTGGTCGCTTCCGCATGGATCAGCCCGGCCAGTGCAGCCTCCTGCATAGCCAAAGCCTCAATCATATCCGTAATCGCCTGGTCCCGGCTGACCTGGGGAATCTGCGGCATACTCATGCAATGGACCCTCCCTGGATGTTCTGGTTACGTCCATTGTACCGTCTGCCGCCCATCTATTTCCAGAATCTAAGAGGTGAAACCCTTCTGCCGGACCCGCTCCAAGAAGCGCTCCACGCCGATCACATACCGCTCGTGCGTGCCTTCGCCGATCTTCTCCTTCTCGTCATAGGCTTCCACGGTGAACAGGAGCCGGCGCCCCTCCACGGTCTCGAGGCGAGCGACGGCGCGCACTCTCATTCCGATGGGCGTAGCTGCCAGGTGCTTTACGTTCAGCATGGTGCCCACCGTCGATTCGCCCTCGGCCAGGTGAGGCTGCACGGTGCGCAGAGCCGCGTTCTCCATCAGGGCGATCATCATTGGCGTTGCAAAGACGGCGATGCCGCCGCTGGCTACGGCTGCAGCCGTATTAGCGTCGTTCACCACGGCGTGGGCCTCACCGGTCAGCCCGGGTGCTAAACTCAATCGTATCCGCCTCCCATCACAGTCTGCCCTGAACTTTTCGTCCCAACGATATACATTCCTGCTCCTGGCGGGCACAATACCGGGAGAAGCAAGGAGGGCATAAAACCCGTGGGTGAGAAGTTCAATCCGGCACATGCCGCAATGCTTCTGTCGGAAGACCGGCGGGCGTGGAACGACCCCGACAAGATCCTGCAGTACCTCAACCTGGGACAGTGCACGATCATGGCGGATATCGGGTGCGGCCCCGGCTGGTTCACCCTCGAAGCCGCCAGGAAAATGGGCGACAAGGGCGCCGTGTACGGCGTCGACCTTAGCCAGGAGATGCTCGATCAGTTGAAGGAGCGGGCGAAGGCAGAGCAGCTCCACAACGTCCAGACGGTGCTGGCCGAGGAAGAGGATGAATTTCCCCTCCCGACCGAATCTGTCGACGTGATGCTGATCGCCAACGTGTATCATGAAGTCGACTCGGCCAGCAACTTCATCGGGGAGATCAAGCGGATTCTGCGGCCCGGATCCACCTGCCTGCTCGTGGACTGGCGCAGCGAAGAGACACCGGTCGGGCCGCCCGCCCACGAGCGGGTTCACCAGCAGGATGTGGTCGACGAGTTCTACGCGAACGGCTTCATTCTCGCCGGCACCTGCGATGTGGGGCCCTATCACTACGGGCTGAAGTTCTATAAGGTGAACGGCGGCGACGAGAAGCACAACAACCTCAATAATGTCGTCCCGTAGCCGTCAGCGATGACGCAAGGCCCCTGCCGCCGCCGGCAGGGGCCTCATCCATTATGGGGCCTGCAGCTCCTCCACCCGCCGGAAATACTGGTCCGCCAAGGCCTCGGCCCGGGGCAGATCATCGGCTTCGGTATACACCCGGTAGACCGGTTCGTCGGGGTCGGGCAACACCAGCGCCCACCCTTCCGGGCGCTGAATCCGCAGCCCATCCACCATCTCGACGATGCTGTCCTCGTGTTCCTCCAGAAGGCGCCGCATGACACGGCCCTTGGCCTCCCACGGGCACCGCACCACCCGGTGTGCGGTGTGCGCCACGGGCAGGTGGCCCAATACGTCGCGCTGCGTGAGATGGTCCTTCGCCATCCACTCAAGCAGGCGACCGATGGCCAGTAGGGGGTCGCCCGGGCGCCAGTCGGACTGGCGAACCCTTACCGGCTCCCGCCCTGCCTGCCTGAGCAGCGTCTCCACGCCCCGGGGCGCCGTCACGGGGATCGGCACGGCTGTCTCGGCGCCGGGCGCCCCGGCCGCCAGGAGCCCCAGCCGCACTTCCAGGGCCAGCATGGTCTCCGGGCTCGCCCCCACCAGCCGCCACGTTCCCTCCAAAGGATCAAGCTCCAGGGCGACCTGCCCGCCCGTCGCCACGGCACGGCAGCGCAGCCGCTCCAGCCAGCGGTTGAGTACGGGCCACACAGCCCCCGAAGGCAGAGTGACGGTCAAATCCGCCTCCCGAATGGTGTCCACATCCACCTGCCCGATCAGATGCTCCAGGTAGAGCCACTCAGCCTGCGTCAGCCGCTCCATGATACCGGCGGCCTCGGGCGGGGCCCGGTGGAAATCCTGCGTGGTGCAGGCCTTCTCCAGCTTACGCTGCAGGTCCCTCGGCACGGACTGCCCGGCACCGTCGTAGAAGATTACCCGGGCCTGATCGCCCCCGGCCCGCACGTGAATGCCGCCGGCCCCGCGCAGGCGCCCGATGGTGAACTCCGTAACCGGCGAGGCGGTGGTACCAATATCAACCACCCTGCGGCCTGCCGCCAGCGTGCCGGCGATTAGCGCCTGCTTTACCACTTCGGCGGCGGCGCCGTCGTCAGCCGCTACCACAAGGGGGCCCCGGCCGCCGACCACCGCCGCGAAGGCGGTGCCGACCCGCAAGGCGTTCTCGGGGAACAGGTCAGAGCCGAGGCGCCCCGTCATGCCGCCCTGCCGCAGCACTCGCCCCGACCAGACCGGCGATTGCACCAGGGTCACTTCCACCCGAGCGCCGGGTGCCACTTCGGTCCGGGGCCATAGCCGGGCCCCCGGCGACACGGTCGCGCGCTCGCCTACGGCGCAATCGGACCCGATCACGGCTCCCTCAAACGCCCCCGCCCCGGCCCCCAGCCGGGCGCTATCGCACACCACTGCCCCCACCAGGGCGGCTTCGGCCCCAACCAGCACGCCCGACCAGGTCACGCTGCGCCTCAGCACCGCTCCCGCCTCAGTCACCGTACCCGGGCCAAGCACGGCACCCGCCTCCAGGCGGGTGCCAGGGGCCAGGGTGCAACCCTTCCCAATCGCAGCTGCCCCATCGACCAGCAAACCGGTCGGCACCTCGCCCTCCACCCAGACGCCCGGCACCACCTGGCGCCCCGGTGGGTCGAACCGGAGCCGCCCCTGCAGTATATCCAGGTTTGCCTGTAAGTAGGCTGCCGAATCGCCGATGTCGCACCAGTACCCATCAGCCACTGCGGCATAGAGCGGCGCCCCGGCCTGCAGGAGCGCCGGAAAAAGGTCCTTGCTGAAGTCGTACATCTTTCCTGCCGGTACGCCGTCCAGTATCGACGGCTCCAGCACGTATATTCCCGTATTGACTGTATCGCTGAAGACTTCCCCCCAGCCAGGCTTCTCCAGGAACCGGCGAATCCGGCCTGCCCGGTCTGTCATGATGACACCGTACTCAAGGGGGTTTACCACCCGGGTCATCGCCAACGTTGCCACAGCGCCGTTCTCCCGGTGGAAGCGCACCAGAGCCGACAGGTCCACGTCGGTCAGCGCATCGCCTGACACCACCATAAACGTGCTGTCCAAGTGCTCCCGCAGGGCGGCAACGCCCCCCGCAGTCCCCAGAGGCGTCTCTTCGACCACATAGTGCAGCTGCATGCCTGCGTAGGTCTCTCCGAAGTGGCTGATGAGCGCGGCCGGTTTGTACCCAAGGGTGAGAAAAACCTCCTGGAAGCCATGCTGCGCCAGGAGGTCGAGAATGTAGGCCAACACGGGGCGGTTGCACACGGGAACGAGGGGCTTGGGCCGGTCGCAGGTCAGCGGCCGGAGTCGGGAGCCTTCACCACCTGCCATAATGACGGCTTTCATGCCATAGCCCTCCACACCAGCAACATTCTACATGGTGTACCGACCCGGCAGAGGACCTGAAGCGGGCGGCAGCGGCTGCGAGAAGCGCATCGTCCCCCATTCGGTGTGCGCACATTCGGTGATCACTTCATCGTACAGTTCGGCCGTTGTCCGAGCGATGCCGGCCCAGGTGTACTTCGCTTCCACCTCACGCCGGGCGGCGTTGGCCAACCGCTGGGCGAGCGTTCGATCGGACAGCATCCGGTCAATCTGCTCGGCCAGCGAATTGACGTGACCCGGCAGGGCCTTCAGCCCGTTCTGCTCATGCCGGACGATCTCATGCAGCCCCCCCACGTCCGCTGCAACCAGCGGCGTCCCAGCTGCCATCGCCTCCAGGGCTACAATGCCAAACGGCTCATAGGTGGACGGCACGACGGCTACATCGGCGTGCTTGTAGAGGGCGTAGGCGGTGGCATCGTCCACCCAGCCTACGAAGAAGGCCCGGCCACCAAGGCCGAGTTGTCCGGCCCGCCGCCGGAGCTCGTCGCCGAACGGGCCCGTGCCGGCCACGACCAGCTTTACGTGGTGTCGCCGGAGAATCTGCGGCATGGCTTCAAGCAGTACGGCCACACCTTTCTCCGGCACCAGGCGCCCAATGTGGAAAATGATCTTCTCGCCCGGGGCCGCAAAGCGCTCTCGGGGAGGCAAAGGTCCTTGCACCGCAGGCTTGAGATCAATGCCGTTCGGAATCACGTTGACCTTATCTTCGCCCAGTCCGAACAGCCACCGGACTTCTCCGCGCATCGCATTGGAACAGACTATAACCCGCCAGGCCTCATAGGTCAGCCACCATTCGACGTCGTTAATGTATTGCTGTCCCTGGTCGTGTATGCCGCTGTGGCGCCCGTGCTCGGTGGCGTGAATTGTCGCCACCATGGGTATATGGAACAGGCTCTTGATTCCCCGCGCCGCATAGGCCACCAGCCAGTCATGCGCATGCACAACCGCCGGGCCCGCAATCTGCTCTGCCAGCCGGGCGCCGGCTTCCATGAGGGCGAAATTGAGGTGGCACACCCACAGCCGGAAATCGGACGGCTCCTGGAAGTAGGGAGTCACCCTCACCACGTGGACCCCGTCTTCCATGGAGTCCGCCGGAAGTCCCGGTGCGGACCGGGTCAGCACGTGCACATCGTGCCCCTGCGTCGCCAGTTCCCGGGCCAGGGCATGCACGTGGCGGGCCAGCCCGCCTACCAGGTGCGGCGGATACTCCCACGTTAACATCAACACCGTCGTCACCCACGTCACCTCCGAGAACATAGCCTTCGCCAGGGGCAGGGAGCCTATACCTCGATTCCCAGCCCACCGTGCATGGCAGACTGTTTTGTGAATCAACCTGCAGGAATTCCGGATGCTGCCCGCGAAGTGGTGGGCCGGACGGATTATGCGAGTTGCGGAGGGAGGGATGGAATCTGGCTGTTACGATTATGCCTGCGCGCCGATCGGTTCGCCGCGGCGACTGGCAGCTCTACAGCTGCATAGCGCTGGCCGTGGGCGTGATCGGCGGTTCCTTCCTTCTGCCCTGGCCGGCGTTCCAGTGGGTCAGCCTGGCGCTCATTCCACTGTCGGCCTGGTGCGGTGTTGATTGGGTCCGTACTGCCGCACGCACCCGGGAGCAGCAATCGATCCGCGCCCGCCTCTCACGCCTGCCGGACGATTTCTACCTGCTCCACGACCTGGTGATCCCGGCCCCCTGGGGCAAGTCACCCGTGGATCAGGTCGTCGTTTCCCGCTTCGGCGTGGTAGTAATCGGGACCGGAGTCTCGGCGGGGCGCATGGTCGAACAGGTTGAGGCGGTTCGATCCCTTCTGTTCATGTATGGAGTTACCAAACCTTCAGTGCCGGTCCGGCCCCTGATCCTGCTGCCCCCGGGGGCGCCGGCCCCCAAGCGGCTGCAGTACGGGATTCCGACCCTGCGCGTGGAACACCTGCGGCTGGACCACCTGGCGCCCAGTGCCCAGCCCGTGCTGACCGAAGAGCAGGTGGAGACTGTCGCCCAATGCATCCTGCAGGCCCGAGCCGCAGGGTAAAGGAAAGGTCCCGATCGCCTCCTTGCGGGGCGGTCGGGACCTTGCTGCATTAGTGCGCCATCCGCCGGATAATCTCCTCGGTGGGCAGCACCTCGGCGAAACCTGTCATCACGGCGAGGGTCGTCTCGTACACCCGCGTGTGCGGAACGGTCTTGCCCATCAGGGTCAAGTCCTGTGCAGCGGTCGCATCGGCCGCGTACAGGATGGTGAAGCCGCGCTCACGTGCCTGACGGGTGGTCGTGTCGCAGCACATCTGCGCCATGAATCCGCAGATGATCAACTCATCTGCCCCCGCCCGCCGCAGGTATGCCTCCAGGGGCGTCTGCGTGAACGAACCGGGGAAATGTTTGAGGATTTTTTGCTCCCCGGGCAGCACCTCAATAGATGGATGGATTTCCACACCGGGGGTTCCGCTCAGGAAGCCCCGCCCAGCCGAAACCAACCGTTCATGAACGATGTGGAACACGGGGATCCCGTTGGTTCTGGCGGCCTTCAACAGCATGTGGATCTTCTCCAGTCCCCCGGGACCGTCGGGCAGAATCATCGCACCGTCCGGGGCGAAGTACTCGTTCTGAACGTCGATCACCAACAGCGCCTTGCCCATGAATTTCACCTCCGTACATGTAAAACGACCGCAGGAGGGTGTGGCATGCACACGCTCCGGCGGTCGAATTCCTATGCTTCCCCACGCTCCCGGCGCCCGTCGACCCAGCACTTGCGGCACCGGGCCTCGTACTTGTCGCCGGCCCCGATGGAGACGTCCTCCGTCTTGGCCCGCAGGGCATACGGCTTGGTTGCCGGCTCACCGCACACCACACACACACCGTACACCGAGGTAATGTTGTCTGCGATACACAGCAGATTGGGCATGATGCCGAACGGCTTGCCTTCCGATGTCTGCGCCAGGCCGGCCACAATGACGTAGTGCCCGCGGTTGGCTAGTTCTTGCACCACATCCACCAGCGAGGCATCGTAAAACTGTGCCTCGTCAATCGCTACGACGGCGGGATGGTGCATCTCCGCGTACCACAGGATCTCCAGCGGGTTGTCCGTATGGACCGCCTCAAACCGGACCCCGTCGTGGGACATGATGACCTCATCGTCCGTGAAACGGCGGGCGATGTTGGGCTGAAAGACAGCCGCCGTGCGTTTGGCGAGAATGAAGTTGCGCACGCGCCGGATCAGTTCGGTGGTCTTGCCTGCGTACATGCTGCCTGAAGTAATCACATCAATCCAGCCGTAGTTCAGGTTGCGATGCAAGGAAGGGACCTCCCCTGGCCGATTTCAGCACTAAGGGTTCGGTAACGGTCCCTCTGAATCCTGCGCACCACGTGGTATCCACCAGTTGCCATTACTGCCCGATGGAGCCGCCGGCGTCCGCCTGCGGCACCTGCGCTTTGAAAAACTCCGCCATGCCAAGGGCGACGGCCATGGCTACCGTCCGTTGGTAGGCAGGCTCCTGGAGCCGGGCCTTCTCCTTGGCGTTTGTCAGGAACCCGACTTCCACCATGGCCGCCGGCACGGGCGATGTCCGCAGCACAAAGTAATCGGCCGGCAGCGCCACCCTGGTGGTAGGAGTCAGCCGCCGCAACTGTCCCTGAATGGCCAGAGCCAGCTCCTTCCCGGCTGGCATGCCCTTCTTCTGATAGAAGGTCTGGGCGCCCCAGCAGTTGCAGCTGTCCTTGTTGGCATGGATCGACACAAAAACGGCCGCCTTACTCTGCCCCACCTTTGCAACGCGGCGCCCCAGTTCCTCGCGCATCGGGCCGCCCAGGGACGTATCGGTTTCCCGTGTCAGGACGACGCGGGCGCCCTGCTGCTCCAGCAGTTCCTCAAGCACTTTGGCGATATCAAGCACGATATGCTTTTCCAGCGTACCACCCACCACTGCACCTGGATCCTCGCCCCCATGGCCCGGATCGATTACCACCACAACGCCCTTCAGGTATTGCCCGGAATCGTTCAGGCGTTCCTGCATGGCGGCAGCCACGTGGCCCGTCCATGCCGTACGGGCCAGCAGCGCCAACAAAAACAGCGCCAGGCCGGCTAGTGCGGCCTGGCGCAGCGCAAATCGCTTCACCAGCCTCTCCCCCTTGCGGGAAAAGCTTATGCAAACCTGTCCCTCTGCTAGAACGGCACCCAGCCTAACCCCAGGACAGCCCTTGTCAGGAGATCCAGGGCGAAAACGACCAACAGCGCCCAGGGAAGCATACCCATCCACCCGGCCAACCGCCGCGGCACGACGATGCAGACCAGCAGCCCGATTGCGACGAGCCACTCGTCCCACGTGACGACCCGATGCCAGGGGCTAATGTCGCGCTGGTTGGCGTACAGGGTGGCGGCTAGCGCCACCGCACCCCAGAGCAGAACCCCTGCGGCAAGCGCGAGCCAGCGTTCCCGCAGCCAGGCTCCCATTGTTGTGTACACCTGAAGCACCTCGCTGATAAGACGGCGCCCCGACCGGCAGTGGTTCGAAGAAAACAAAGCCCGCGGCAGAATGCCACGGGCTTCGACCATACACAGATTAACGCTTGGAGAACTGCGGACGCTTACGGGCCTTCTTCAGGCCGTACTTGCGGCGTTCCTTCATACGGGGGTCGCGGGTCAGGAAGCCGGCCTGCTTGAGGGCGGGGCGCATGGCGCCGTCGACCTTGAGCAGAGCCCGGGCGATGCCATGACGGCAGGCACCGGCCTGGCCGGAGACGCCGCCGCCGATGACGTTCACAAACACATCGAACTTACCGGCGACGCCGGCCACGTTCAGCGGGCTCTCCACGAGCATCTGCAGGGTCTTGAGGCCGAAATAATCGTCAAGAGCACGGCCGTTAATGGTGACAACGCCGGTGCCGGGAACCAGACGGGCCCGGGCGATGGCGTTCTTCCGACGGCCAGTACCCCAGTACTGAGCAAGAGCGGTAGTCATGGGTGAATGCCTCCCTTCGTTAAATCTCCAGCTGTTCGGGCTTCTGCGCCGCATGCGGGTGCTCGGGGCCGGCGTACACCTTCAGCTTGCGGTACATATCAGCGCCCAGCCGGTTGTGCGGAAGCATGCCCTTGATGGCGATCTCGAGCGGACGGATCGGGTGCTTGGCGAGCATCTCCTTGGCGGTAACTTCCTTCAGGCCGCCGGGATAGCCGGTGTGACGGCGATAGAGCTTGTCGGACAGCTTCTTGCCGGTCAGGACGATCTTTTCGGCGTTGATGATGATGACGAAGTCGCCGGTGTCGGTATGGGGCGTGAACGTCGGCTTATTCTTGCCGCGGAGAATGGCGGCGACCTGGGACGCGAGGCGGCCAAGAGTCTTGCCCTCGGCGTCGACCACGTACCACTTCCGCTCGACATTCTGCGGATTAGCCATGAATGTAGTGCTCACAGGATTCCCTCCTACGGAAGATGGAAAAGGAAAGGGGCAAATCTATGGTAACGGCTACGTCCGGCGTGCAGGCGGGCTAGGCCTGGGGTCCGGATCGCACCTGTTGGTCCATGATACACTCGGTCGCGAGGTCAACGAGTAATAGTTTACCCTGCCATAGAAAGACTGTCAAGCCACGCGACTGTAGGCACCCAAGCCATGTTCACTCCAAGTCGTCTGCTTGCTCCCAGGCCGGGCGTTTCGGACCATTGCCGTATATGACTTCTTCCAGGCACAGGCCGTGTGCGGGCAGGGTTTTGCCCGCCAGCGACCGCTGCCCCGTGCGCAATGCGCCCTGCACCGCATCAAGGGTGCGGCGCCCGGCGCCGGCCTCCAGGAGCGTTCCGGCGATAATCCTTACCATGTTGTACAAGAAGCCGTCGGCGGTAATGTCGATCCAAATGTACGGGGCGTGCCGGGTCACGGTCAGGCGCGAAACGGTACGCACGGAGGTTTTGGCAGCCCCGCCCGTGCTCCGGAACGCAGCGAAATCGTGCTCGCCTTCGATCAGGGCCGCCGCCCTGAGCATCAGGTCGAAGTTCAACTCCTTCGCCCAGTGGTGGGCGTACAGGCGGCTCATGGGCGACTGGAACGGAGCATGCTCGATGGTATAGCGATACCGCTTGCTCAACGCCCAGTATCGGGCGTGGAAATCCGCCGGCGCCAACTCAGCCGCCACCACGACGACATCTTCCGGGAGGTGCTGGTTCAAGGCATACGGCCAGCGGTCGACGGGGATTCGGGCTTCAGCCAGGAAATGGACTACCTGGCCACGGGCGTGCACGCCGGCATCCGTCCGGCCGGCGGCCGCACCGATTTTCAGCGCCTCGTCGCCGGTGGTCCGGCGCAAGGCGTTCTCCAGCTTCTCCTGGATGGTCACGCCGTTGGGTTGGCGCTGAAAGCCGGCATACCGGGTGCCATCGTATTGCAGCGTCAGTTTGATCGTCGGCACAGGCCTCACGCTCCTATCCGAGTCCCGTGACCCGCAGGTAGATGACGCCGGCGAGAATCAACGTGAAGAGCGTAAATGCCACATAGTCCAGGGGCGTAAAGATCAGCTCCCGCATCTTTGTCCGGCCCTTGCCGCCCCGGTACCCGCGTGCCTCCATGGCCGTCGCCAGCTCGTCAGCCCGCCGGAACGCCGCCACAAACAGCGGCACCATGACAGGAATAAGCCCGCGAATGCGCGCCATGGCGTTGCCGGACTGGAAGCTGGCGCCGCGGGCGGCCTGTGCCCGCATGATCCGGTCAGCTTCTTCCGCCAGCGTAGGGATAAATCGAAGAGCAATGGTCATCATGAGAGCCAACTCGTGGGCGGGAACGCCCAGGGGCGCGAGCGGGCGCATCAGCCGCTCGAAGCCGTCCGTCAGCCGAATGGGCGATGTGGTCAGCGTCAGCAGTGAAGCCACCACCACCAGCATGATCAATCGAGCGGCAGCCACCACGGAGAGTACAAGGCCCTCGCGGGTGATGTCCCAAGTGCCGATCTTCAAAATGGGTTCGCCGGGCGTCAGAAACGCGTTGAAGACCACGGTGATGGCCAGGAAGATCGCGATCGGCTTCAAGCCCCGGAGGATGAAGATGACCGGTACCCGCGCCAGTGCCACCCCGGAGAGAATCAGCCCGGCCATCAGCAGATAACCGGGCCACCCCTTGGGCAGGAAAATGGCCACACTCAGGCCGATTACGGCGAGAATCTTGGTGCGGGGGTCAAGCCGGTGCAGGATCGAGTCGCCTGGGAAATACTGCCCCACGGTTAAGGCATTCAGGTTCACCCCCGGCCACCCCCTTTCCCGAGGGCGCCCGCAATATCCGCAACAGCCTGCTCCAGGGTTACCGCTTCAGCCGGCAGGTCCCAGCCACGGCTGCGGAGCATGTCCACCAGCTGAGCCGCCGCGGGAATCCCCAGGCCGATCGTTTCCAGGTCGGCCCGGCGGGAGAAGAGCTCCGTGGGCTTGCCCAGCATGTGCACCCGGCCGCGATGCATCACCAGCACTTTGTCGGCCAGTTCCGCCACGTCCTCCATGCTGTGCGACACCAGCAGGACGGTCATGCCCAGGGCGGGGTAGGTTCTCACCAGGGACAGAATCTCTTCCCGTCCGCGTGGGTCAAGCCCGGCCGTGGGTTCGTCCAGAATCAGCACCCGCGGCTCCATGGCCAGCACGCCGGCCAGGGCCACGCGCCGCGCCTGGCCGCCGGAGAGCCCAAACGGCGAGCGAGTCCGGAAGCCCTGGTCAAGCCCCACGCGCTCCATGGCCCTCGCCACGCGCTCTTCCACCTCGTCGGCGGTGAGCCCCATGTTGCGGGGACCAAAGGCAACGTCTTCAAATACGCTTTCTCCGAATAGCTGATGCTCGGGGTACTGGAAAACCAGCCCGACCTTCTGCCGGACCTGTCTCAAATCGACACCCCGCTGCGACAGGTCGATGCCGTCAACCAGCACCCGTCCAGAAGTCGGCTTGAGCAGGCCGTTCATGTGCTGAATCAGCGTGGACTTGCCCGACCCCGTCGGCCCGATAATGCCCCAGAACTCGCCGTCGGGAATCGTCAGGCTCACGTCGTCCAGGGCGCGCCATTCGTACGGCGTCCCGGGCTGATAGATATGGCTTACCTGGCTGAGCGTAATCGGCATAGCGCTTCCACCAATTCATCTAAGGTAAGAATCCCTGCGGGCAGATCGACCCCCCGGGCCCTGAGCCGTTCCGCTGCGGCCACAGCGGGCGGTACATCCAGCCTGAGCTCCCGCAGGCGCTGAGACTGGACAAAGACATCCCGCGGCGTCCCTTCGAGGGCAACCCGGCCCCCCGCCATGACGACCACCCGGTCGGCCAGCGCCGCTTCTTCCATAAAGTGCGTGATCCATATCACGGTAATGCCCAGTTCCCGGTTCAGCCGGTGAACGACTTCCACGACCTCACGGCGACCGGACGGGTCGAGCATGGCGGTGGGCTCGTCGAGCACCAGGCAGGTCGGCCTGAGGGCCAGCGCCCCAGCGATGGCCACCCGCTGCTTCTGTCCACCGCTGAGCAGGTGGGGCGCCCGCTCTCGCATCTGCGTCATGCCGACCGTCGCCAGGGCTTCCTCCACCCGCCCCCGGATCTCCGCAGGGGGACAGCCCTGGTTTTCGGGTCCGAACGCAACGTCTTCTTCGACAATGGCAGCCACGATCTGGTTGTCGGGGTTCTGAAAGACCATGCCCACGTGGTCGCGAATCGACCAGAGATGCTTCTCCTCCCGGGTGTCCATGCCGTCAACGAGCGCCCTGCCTTCGGAAGGGAGCAGGAGTGCGTTGAAATGGCGGGCCAGAGTGGATTTGCCTGACCCGTTCATGCCGAGCACGGCAACGAACTCTCCCCGTGTGACCGCGAAGTTCACGTGGTCCAGAGCCAGGGTGGCAGGCCCGTGGTGCGTCGGGTATGCAAATGTCACGCCTTCGGCGTTAATAAACAGAGGGCATCGCCTCCTAGTCCTCACCTTACGGTAACAGACTGCCGTACTGGCCGCAAGTGGATGTACATCATGAATCCCAGCCCACCGTGCAGCGCCCGGGGTCATGCAGACCGGGGGCGCCCTTCACTTTGCGGTCAGCACTGTCACTCCTGCCGCCCGGTACGGGTCGGTGGACGCCGGGTCAGCGTCAGTCACCAAATACGTCAGCGACTTGATGGGTGCGACCAGGAACGGCTCCGCCGTCCCCAGCTTGCCGGCCGCGGCCAGACCGACAACCTCTGCCGCTCCCCCGACCATGGCTCGCTTGACCTGGGCCTCCTCGTAATCGTCCAAGGTGATTCCCGCCTCATGATGTATGCCGCATAACCCTAACACGCACATGTCGGCCCGCACCCGCCCGAGATGCTCCACAACGCATGCTCCTACTGTAACCTCGGCTGACTTGCGAAACCGTCCGCCGAGCACCACCACTTCCACACCGGCATGGTCCACCAGGGCCAAGGCCACCGGCAGGCTGTTCGTCACCACAGTTGCCTGGAGGTCAGGCGGGAAGTGCCGCACCACCTCGAGCACGGTAGTTCCACCATCCACGAACAGCACCTGCCCGTTCCGTACCAGACCTGCCGCGGCTCGGCCGATCCGCCCCTTGGCAGGGCGATCCTCATTCTCCCGTGCTCGGAAAGTCATCGACCCAGGTGCGGCCGGCAACGCCCCGCCGTGGACGCGGCACAGCAAGCCTGCGGCCGCCAGGTCCCGCAGGTCGCGGCGAATGGTGTCTTCCGATACGTTCATCGCTGCGGCAAGGTGAGCGGCCAGCACTTTTCCGTTGCGGTGCAGAACGTCGAGTATCTGCCTTCGGCGCTCAGCGGTTAACAATTGAAGATCCTCCTAACCCACATGCAATTCTTGACACTGCACGAACTTGCGTATATTATCCTGATTGTGCCTGTTTGTTCACGTTAGTCACATTATATGAGTTAGTCGGAGGCGCTGCAAGATATGAACCGGCTCTCTCCCCGCGCCACCATGGCTGTATCGTGTACGGTTTTCCTGGCTCTAGGCTTGATTACGGCGGCGCTCGGCCCCGCTCTGCCCGATTTTGCCCGGGCTGCGCATTCCGGTGAAATCGACCACGTAGTCCGAAGGAAACCGACCACCGTTCCGGAGCAAATCGACCACTTGTCCACAGGCGGCGGTCGGAGCGAAGCGACGTTGATCCGTTATGCTTGTGCTTGGTCCGAAGGGGCGGGAGCCGGGATCTGCTTGCGCATAGATTCGCCCTTGAGGGTGATCCGGTGAGCGGTATGTACCAGGCGATCCAGAATCGCATCAGCGACAGAAGGATCAGCGATGGTGGCGTGCCAGTGGTCCACCGGCAGCTGGCTGGCGACGATGGTGGCCTGTACCTGGCTGCGGTCATCGATCACCTCCAGCATGTCACGTGCTTCGGCTGGCTGCAATGGGGCAAGGCCCCAGTCATCGAGGACCAAAAGGTTTGTGTGGGCCAAAGATCGGAGCAGGCGCCGGTAGGAGCCGTCCGCCTTGGCCGCTGCTATGTCTGCCAGTAGTCTTGGAACGCGGTAGTATCGCGTGTGGAAGCCCTGGCGGCAAGCAGCGTTGGCGAGAGCACAGGCGATGAATGTCTTACCCACGCCGGTCGGCCCGCTAATCAAGACCGTATTATGATCGCGGACCCACTGACAGCCAGCCAACATGCGCATCACGGTACGGTCCAGGCCCCGCTGGTGCTGGTAATCCAGATCCTCCAGGGACGCCGGCAAGCGAAGTTTCGCCACCTGCAGCAGTCTGGCCAATCGCCGGTTCTGGCGTTGGGCCCATTCCTGGTCGACCAGCAGTCCGAGGCGGTCCTCAAAGGACACACCGTGCATGTCATCTTGCTGCATCTGGCTCAGCAGCCCTTCGGCCATGCCCTTGAGCCCCAGCTCCCGCAGCCGTTCGATGGTCGGGTGAATCAGCATGACCCATCCTCCTTCCCGTAGTAGGCGGCACCCCGCACGTTCTCGTGGATGACGACCGGCTCTGGCGCCGGCGCTCCGGGCAGAGGTGTCTGGTCTAGCCCGTTTTGGAGGATGGAGTTCACGCTGCGGTACGAAGGAGTATGCAGGACCAGGGCACGGGCGCAGGCGGCCTCAAGGCGAACCTCAGAGTACTCATGGCCGAGCCGCAGTAGACCGAGGCAACTGCGGTAGCCCATCTCCGGATGCGGCCGGGTGGCCAGGATGTGGCGAAAGAGCTCACCGGTCTGAGGACCGACTTTCTCGCCCCACTGCACCAACCGGGATGGTGTCCACTCCAGGTGCTTCTGGTGGGATAGCGGGCGGTGCTCGGCGCGGGTGATGTACTGATTCTCACCGTAGCAGCGGGGATGGCTGCTCACGCGCTTTCCCTGGTGGTAGATCTCGACGGTGGCATCGCTGAGGCGTACGTCGACCGGCTCGTGGGTCAGCGTGTGATGGACGCTGTAGAAGTTGCGCTCTACGGCCACGTGGTAGTCAATATTGACCGTGGCCTTGCGCCATTCCGCGAACTCATACCGCTGGGGCGGCAGTGGCCGGAGCGCCGGCCGGTCCAGCTTCTCGTAGAGTTGCCGGCGTGTTCCCTCGATCTTCTGGAACGGGCGGTTGTTCAGGATCTCGGCCTGCTCGGCCAGGGCACGATTCAGTTCGCTCAGGCTGAAGAACTGGAGGTTGCGCAGCGGCGCCAAAATCCAGCGCTCAACCTGCTGAACTCCGTTCTCCGCCTTGGCCTTGTCACGTGGCTTCTTGGGCCGGGCGGGGATGATCGCAGTGCCATAATGGACAGCTAGCTCCGCGTAGGTCGGGTTCAGTTCGGGCTCGTAGCGGTCAGGTTTGGTGACGCCTGCCTTTAGGTTGTCGTTGATGATAACCCTGGGGACGCCGCAGAAGAATTCGAGAGCACGGCAGTTCGAGCCGATCCAGTCGCGAAGGGCCTGGGTCCATGTCGCCTCAACGAAGAGGTAGTTGCTGGCGGGCAGAACGGCCACGAAAATCTGTGCCTGGCGGATCTCCCCAGTCTTGGGATCTACCACGGGCACCGTTATCCCGACGTAGTCAACTTCCATGTACTCGCCGGGCGGGTAGTTCTGGCGCAGGACAACGTCCAGCTTGCCGCACCAGGCGTGGTAGTGGCTGCAGAACTGGCTGTACTGGTAGCCGTCCGACGGGTGCGTCTGTTTGTACTCCAACCACAGGAGCTGCAGTGTGACGCCCTTGCGGCGAAGCTCCCGGTGGATCTGGTCCCAGTCAGGCTCGGGCCGCTGTTTCTCCTGCCCGGGCTCCCCGGGGTACAGGAGTGCATCTAGCTTGGCGTCATCCCAGTCGTCCGAGAGGGGCCACGTAAGCCCAGCCGCCTCGGCGCGGTGAATGAGCCCCAACACAGTGCTGTGGGAGGCGGAGACGCTACGGGCGATCTCTCGCAGGCCCAGCCCCAACTCCCACTTCAGGCGCAGGATGTCGCGAATCTTTCTCATGGGCAACCTCCGATTGGCCACAGCTCGTTCCACCTTCCCGCGTGCTTGTCTCAAGACACGGGTTCCAGGTGGCAGGTGTGAGCTCCTGTGGCGGTGTGTTGTCCAACGTCGATTCGCTCCTGCGTCGGAAGCGCCACCTACTTATCCACAGCGGGTGGTCGATTTGCTCCGGAATGCTGGTCGATTTGCCCGGAACGGTGGTCGATTTGAATCGGAATCACTGGTCGATTTCCGCCGGAATGGTGGTCGATTTGGGCCGGAATCCGCACGGGCTACGTCAGGCTCGCTGGCGGCACTTGGGGGGCTTTTTTCAACCCTGTTCTTGGGCGCCCTCCTGTCACAAGCAGCGGCGGGCCCCCTGAATGACCGGACCGGCCCCCGCCCAATGCTCCTGGGTGGGCTTACGCTGGTAGTGCTTGGGACCGCGGGAGTAGCTCTAAGCTCCAGCCTCTGGCTGACCTTTGCGTGCGCGGTTATCACCGGCCTTGGCTTTGGCACCGCGGTGGTCACCATCAACTTGCTGGTCGCGCAGTCGTTCCCAGGCAACAACGTGGCATTGCTCAATTTGGTCAACTTCTTCTTCGGGCTCGGCGCCGTTCTGGGGCCCGCCCTGGCCAGCCTGACCATCCGTGCCGTGGACTCTGCCCTTCCGGCCCTCTGGGTGGGGATCGTTCTGGTGGCGATCGTACTTCCGTTCACGGGACGCCTCTCCAGCCGGGCGGCGAAAACCGGTCAGCTTCCACGGGACACCCTCGTCCACCTCGTCCGCTCGCCGCTGCTCTGGATCATGGGCGCCCTGCTGCTGTTCTACGTTGGCGCTGAAAACGGGCTGGGTGCCTGGACGACTACCTACATGGAACGCACCACGCAAGCCAGCCCCGCTACCGGCGCCCTCGTTACGGCCGGGTTCTGGCTCGCCCTGACGGCGGGCCGCATGTGCGCCACCCTGATCGGCTCGAGAATCGCACCTGGGCCGCTGCTTCTGGGTGCGCTTACAGGCGCCACGGCGGGCGGCATCATTGTGGCTGTGGGCACCGGATCGGCGCCGCTCGCCACCCTTGGCATTCTGATTCTTGGCTTCTGCTTCGGCCCGATTTTCCCAACCGCTCTGGCACTTGTCTCCGCCACTTTTCCGGAAGGAACGGGAACAGCCACCAGCGTCGTTGTGGCGCTCGGCGCCCTGGGCGGCATGATCTTCCCAGCCCTGCAGGGCTACGTTCAGGAGACCGTCGGCCCAGCCCCAGGCATGCTGATCATCACCCTGGGCGTTATGGTCATGCTGGCTCTCAGCGGCGGTTTCCGGTGGGTGGCACAAAGAGCATAGACTGCGGCGCCGCGGGGACCATTCCCGCGGCGCCGAAATAAAAAGCGACCGGGGTGCTCAGCACACCCCGGTCGTCCTTTTTACACGAGCTCGAGAATCGCCATGGGAGCCGCATCGCCCTTACGGACGCCGGTCTTGATCACCCGGGTGTAACCGCCGTTGCGGTCCTTATACCGGGGGGCGATGTTCTCAAAGAGCTTCTTGACCACGGACTCATCATAAATGTAGGCCATGGCCTGCCGGCGAGCGTGCAGGTCACCCCGCTTGGCGAGGGTGATGAACTCGTCAGCGATCGACTTGACCTCCTGGGCCTTGCCCTCGGTGGTCTCGATCTTCTCCTTGTCGAACAGGGCGGTGACGACGGCCCGGAAGAGAGCCTTACGGGCAGAGCTGTCACGGCCGAGCTTCTGGTAACCAAGAGCCATCTTTCATTCACCCCTGTCTTCTGAGGACGAAATTGGGGTCCCCAGCCACACCTGGTGGCGTTAGTCGTCAGACTCCCGTAGAGACAGGCCAATAGCGGCCAGCTTCTGCTTGACTTCCTCGAGGGACTTCTTGCCAAGGTTGCGGACTTTGATCATCTCTTCGTCCGACTTGGCGCAGAGTTCGGCCACGGTATTGATGCCGGCCCGCTTCAGGCAGTTGTAAGAACGCACGGAGAGGTCAAGCTCTTCGATGGTCATCTCCATCAGCTTGTTCCGGTCGTTCTCATCCTTCTCCTGCATGACCTCGATGGTATCCGCATCGTCGGTCAGGGAGAGGAACAGCTCGAGGTGCTCCTTGAGAATTTTGGCGCCCCAGGAGCAGGCCTCGTCGGGTTTGATCGTACCGTTAGTCCAAACCTCGAGAGTGAGCTTGTCGTAGTTGGTCCGGTTACCCACGCGGGTATGCTCGATGGTGTAGTTCACCCGACGGATCGGGCTGAAAATCGAGTCAATCGGAATCACACCGATCGGCATATCCGGGGTCTTGTTCTGGTCGGCGGGCACATAACCGCGCCCCTTGCCTACCGCAATCTCGGCGATGAGGCGGCCGCCCTTGTCCAGGGTGGCGATGTGCAGGTCCGGATTGAGGATCTCCACATCGGCGTCCGTATGAATGTCCCCAGCCTTAACGACCCCTTCCCCTTCCGCCTCAATGCGGAGAGTCTTGGGCTCGTCGCTGTGCACCTTCAGCGAAAGCTGCTTGAGGTTGAGGATAATGTCCGTAACGTCCTCCACCACCCCGGGGACGGTGGAGAACTCATGCAGCACGCCGTCGATCTTCACAGAGGTTACTGCGGCCCCCGGCAGGGACGAGAGCAGGATACGCCGCAGCGAGTTACCAAGGGTGATGCCGTAGCCACGCTCGAGGGGCTCAACCACGAACTTGCCGTAGCTGTTGTCCTCGGCCAGCTCCACGCATTCAATCTTTGGCTTTTCCATTCCGATCATTCTGTAGATACCCCCAATTCCCTGTCTCCGCTCAAATTGAGCGCCCTACGCCGCCGATAAAAGACCCTGTTCAAGCAGGCAATTACCGGGAGTACAGCTCGACGATGAGGTGCTCCTGGACGGGGGCGTCGATCTCTTCCCGGGTAGGCATGCGAAGGACCGTGCCACGCAGAGCTTCGGCCTCAACGGTCAGCCATGCCGGAATCGTCCGAGTGCCCGCCACCACGAGCTCCTTCACCCGCTTGTGATCGCGGGAGCCTTCCCGGAGGGCGATGACATCGCCTTCACGGACGAGGTAGGAGGGAATGTTGACTTTGCGGCCGTTGACCTCGATGTGGGAATGCTTCACGACCTGCCGGGCTTCCGACCGGCTGGCGGCAAAGCCCATGCGGTAGACGATGTTGTCGAGGCGGCGCTCCAGGGTCTGGAGCAGAATCTCGCCGGTAACGCCCTTCTTGCGGGCGGCCAGATCGAAGTACCGCTCGAACTGGTTCTCAAGCACGCCATAGAAACGGCGGGCCTTCTGCTTCTCACGGAGCTGGATACCATACTCGGACATCTTGCGGCGGGAAGCGCCATGCTGGCCGGGCGGGGTCTGCCGCTTCACGACCGGGCACTTGTCGGAGTAGCACTTCTCACCCTTGAGATATAGCTTAACGCCCTCCCGGCGGCAAAGCCGGCAGACTGCGTCGGTGTAACGCGCCATTTGTTAAGTGTCCCCTCCTTCTACACGCGGCGCCGCTTCGGCGGGCGGCAACCATTATGAGGGATAGGAGTGACGTCCTTAATGGTCGTCACTTCCAGGCCCGCGGCCTGCAGCTGACGGATGGCAGCCTCACGGCCGCTGCCGGGGCCCTTCACGTACACCTCTACCTCGCGGAGACCATGCTCCATAGCGGCCTTGGCAGCAGCCTCGGCGGCCATCTGAGAGGCGAAGGGGGTGGACTTACGGGAACCCTTGAAGCCCATGCCACCGGAGGTGGCCCAGGACAGGGCGTTGCCCTGCGTATCGGTGATGGTGACGATTGTGTTGTTGAAGGAGCTACGGATATGGGCCACGCCCTTATCTACGTGCTTACGCTCCTTCCGCTTCGTGCGAACAGCGCGCTTGGCCATTTAGACGTGTCCCTCCTTACTTCGTAGCCTTCTTCTTGCCGGCGACCGTACGCTTCGGACCCTTGCGGGTACGGGCGTTCGTCTTGGTGCGCTGGCCACGGGTCGGCAGGCCGCGGCGATGCCGCAGGCCACGGTAGCAGCCGATTTCGATCAGCCGCTTGATGTTGAGCTGAACTTCACGCTGCAGGTCGCCCTCGACCTTGTAGTCGCGGTCGATGACTTCGCGCAGGCGAGCGACTTCGTCTTCGGTCAGGTCGCGAACGCGAGTGTCGGGGTTAATGCCGGTCTTCGCCAGGATCTCGCGAGAAGTGGACCAGCCGATGCCGTAGATGTACGGCAGCGCAGCCTCCACCCGCTTGTCGCGAGGCAGGTCAACGCCTGATATGCGCGCCATGCTTAGGTAATACCCTCCTCAAATGCAACATGGTTCGATAGGGAAAGCGGATGCATGACCCGTCTCAAACAACCAGTCTTCCGTGAGAAGTTGACCAGGGAGAAGGACCTGGTCAACCAGCCGCCTCACGCCAGACGGCGCCGAGTTCCAGCACCGGCTTTGCACGCCTCCCGGCAGTGTCCGGTGCCTCGAGCCCATGCGGGTAAGCCGGGACCTCCCCCTTTCAGGATGAGAGCGCCGGCCCAAAACCAGCCAAACTTTCTGCCTTTCGGTGTCTGGCGTTGCCAGCCACCTGTCGGCGGCAGACCGACTTTCGGTCGACTGCGGCCTAGCCCTGCTTCTGCTTGTGCTTGGGGTTCTCGCAGATCACCATGACATTCCCATGCCGCTTGATGACCTTGCACTTTTCACAGATCGGTTTCACAGACGGACGCACCTTCACGAGCAGCCCCTCCTCTCTTCAGCGCTCGCGAACACTACCGAGTTCGGCGTGTTGCGCAGGGATTTCGGTCAATGTATGCTAAAGGCCACAAAGGTAACAAACCACAAGGCGCCCGGCAGAGTCCCGGCCGCCTTCCATGAAGTGGTCCGTACACCTTCGCCTACTTGAACCGGTATACAATTCTACCACGAGTCAGGTCATATGGCGAGAGTTCAATTGTAACTCTGTCGCCAGGCAAAATACGGATGAAGTTCATCCGGATCTTGCCGGACACGTGAGCGAGAATTTTGTGGCCGTTGGCCAGCTCCACCCTGAACATGGCGTTCGGGAGCGGCTCGATCACAGTGCCTTCCAGCTCGATGACGTCGTCTTTAGACATAGTGCCGACCTAGACCTCCTCCATTACTCTCGATGGCCAGGCATCCAGCGCCTTCATGACGTCCACATCAGAGACCCTGTCGCCTCGCTCGAGCCGAAGAGCCAGGTTGGCATCTACCCAGCCGAGCACCTCCAGGTGGCGCCGGTTTTTGAACTTCGGTCGATCCACGGTCCGATGCCGGCCGTCCATAACCGCCATCCGCCGCTCGTCCACCTGTCGAAGGACGACGTAGCTGGTCCCCTGATCTCGTCCGGCCAGGGAGCGGACAATGGCTCCAGGCCGCACTCCAGGATACTCCACCCGGGCGCACCTCCGCGCGAATTGCCGGACTCCGCTTTTCCCTCGAAAAGCCCAATACCGCTATTATACCACAAAACTTGCCCTGTATTCCTTAGAAAGTGGAGCTTTTTCCTCCGCCGGGAGTAACCTTCATGGCCTGGTAAGGACCATTGGCCCGCTGTTGGTAATCGCGATCGTGTGCTCAAAGTGAGCGGAATAGCGCCGGTCCGTAGTGATCACGGTCCACTTGTCCGCCAGCACTTTCACTTCCCAGGTGCCGGCGTTGACCATCGGCTCAATGGCCACCACCATACCGGGGCGCAGTTCCTTTCCGGTTCCCGGGACTCCGAAGTTCGGAACCTGTGGGTCTTCATGCATGCTGGCACCGATTCCGTGCCCCACGAAGTCCCGCACGACGCCAAAGCCGTGCGATTCCACGTAAGACTGTACGGCGTGGCCAATGTCTCCCAGCCGTTTGCCAGGGTAGCATTGTTCGATGGCTTTTTCAAGCGAGGTACGAGTGACATCCAGCAGCCGCAGGGCTTCCGGGTCCACCTTGCCCACTGGGTGGGTGTAGGCGGAGTCACCTACGTACCCCTTATAGGTAACGCCCAGGTCAATGGCGATGATGTCGCCCTCCTGCAGGCGCCTTTTTCCCGGTATGCCATGGACCACTTCTTCGTTTACCGACGCGCAGATCGATGCCGGAAAGCCATGGTACCCTTTGAACGTTGGGATACCGCCCGCTTTCCTGATGAGCGCTTCGGCCAGGGCGTCAAGTTCACCCGTGGTCACGCCCGGAGCAACCGCTCTGGCCAGCTCCTGATGGACCTCGTAAACGATCAGCCCGGCTTCTCTCATCAGCTCAATCTCACGCGCGGACTTGAGAATGATCATTTGGCTCCAACCACCGCTTCCTTGATCGCTGCTGTCACCTGTTCCATGGACTGGTCGCCGTCGACAGTACGGACGATGCCCTTGTTCCGGTAGAATGAGAGCACATCGGCGGTCTTGTCGTGGTATTCCTTGAGGCGAATGGTGACCATGCCGGCCGTGTCGTCACTGCGCTGATACAGTTCCCCGCCGCACCTGTCACAGACGCCGGGAACCTTGGGCGGGTTGAACTTGACATGGAAGGTAGCACCGCAGTTGCGGCACACCCGCCGGCCTTCGGCACGCTCCACGAGGAGGAATTCCGGAATCTCAATCATGACAACGCCGTCCAGGTGCAGCCCAAGCTCGTCAAGCATGTCGGCCAGCGAGACGGCCTGGCTGGTAGTCCGAGGGTATCCGTCAAGAATGAAGCCTTTTCTGCAATCATCCTGGGATAGACGGTCTTTCACCATTGCGTTGGTGACGTCGTCCGGGACGTACTTGCCGGCGTCCACGTACTCCTTGGCGAGCTTCCCCAGGGGAGTCCCCTGAGCCATGTTGCCACGGAAAATGTCGCCGGTAGATATGTGCGGAATGGCCTCGGACTGCGCAAGGCGTGCTGCCTGCGTCCCTTTGCCGGCTCCCGGGGGACCCATCAGGATGATGTGCATGCTCCAACCTCCATAATGGGGGAACGCTAGGCGTTCGCGAGGACCGGAACACCCTGGTCGGGTGGACCGGTCCTCTGCGAAACACCTGCAAAGCCTACGACCGCATGAAGCCCTGGTAGTGCCGCATCACCAGCTGAGCTTCGATCTGCTTCATCGTGTCCAGACCAACGCCGACCACAATCAGCAGCGCAGTGCCGCCGATGTATGCCTGCTGGATCTGGGTGAGAGTGATGAGTGCCATCGGCAGAATGGTCAGAGCCGCCAGGAAGAGGGATCCGACCAGGGTCAAGCGCTCAGAGATGCGAGCCAGATAGTCGGCGGTGGGCTTGCCGGGACGATAGCCCGGCACGAAGCCACCGTTTTTCTTCATGTTGTCTGCAATCTCGGTGGGGTTGAAGGTCACAGCGGTGTAGAAGTACGTGAAGAAGATGATGAACAAGGCGTCGAGAACCCAGAACCACCAATTGCTCCAACTCAGGTAGTTGTTAACGAACTGGTAGAACCAGGATGTGTTCGGCATCCAGGACGCAATCGTCTGCGGCAGACCGATCAGGGACTGGGCGAAAATGATGGGAATCACGCCCGCCTGGTTGATCTTCATGGGCAGATGAGTGCGCTGGCCACCATAGACACGCTTGCCGACAACCCGCTTCGCATACTCCACAGGGATCTTCCGGACGCCTTCGGTGATCAGGATAACGCAGGCGACGACCACCACGGCGAGAATCCCAATCAAGGCGACCGAGAAGATGCTGATGACACCGGCACGGAGCATCTCGAACAGGGACTGGATCGTGGACGGGACACGGGCCACGATGCCCGCGAAGATGATCAGCGAAATGCCATTGCCGATGCCTTTCTCGGTAATCATCTCACCGAGCCACATCAGGAAAGCAGTGCCAGCGGTAAGGCTGATCATGATTACGATCAGCGTCCACACACTGCCGTCGTTAATGAAGGCGCCGGAACGCATCAGGTAGAACCCCGTACCGAAGGCCTGAACCAGACCGAGCACCACCGTGCCGTAGCGGGTGTACTGCTGGATCTTCTTGCGGCCTTCCTCGCCTTCCTTTTGCATCTCCTCCAGCCGCGGGATCACAATGGTGAGGAGCTGCATGATGATCGACGAGTTGATGTACGGCGTGACGCTCATCGCAAAGATCGCGAGGTTCTTAAAGGCACCGCCGGAGAACAGGTCGACCAGCCCAAGTAAGCCACCCTGGCCAAGGAGGCGCTGTACGACGTCGAGCTTGACGCCCGGCACGGGGATATGAGAACCCAGGCGCAGGACGGCAAGCATCAACAAAGTAAACAGCAGCCGATTCCGCAGACCAGGTAGGCGCATCGAATTGCGCAGCGACTCCAGCATCGCCATGGCTGTTACTTCACCTCTTCGGTGGCTTCTCCGAGAACCTCGACTTTGCCGCCAGCGGCCTCGATCTTCTGTTTGGCGGATTCGCTCACCTGATGGGCCCGAACGGTCAGGGCCTTGGTGATCTCACCCATGCCGAGGATTTTGACACCATTGGTGGCGCCCTTGCACACCCGAGATTCCTCGAGCAGTTCCGGGGTCACCACGGTGCCGGCCTCGAACACGTCGAGGGCTTCCACGTTTACAGGGAGATACCGGACGCGGAAGGGCTCGTTGGAGAACCCGCGCTTCGGCATCTTGCGGAGCAGGCTCGTCTGGCCGCCTTCGAAGCCAGGACGGACACCGCCGCCGGCCCGGGCGTTCTGACCCTTGTGGCCCTTGCCCGAGGTCTTGCCAAGGCCAGAGCCGATACCACGACCCAGGCGCTTGCGCTCCTTCTTTGCGCCGGGATTCGGGGCAAGCTCATGCAGTTTCATCTGTCTGTCACCTCGATTTCTGTTGGGGTCTTGTGGGCGCCGAGTTTTCGGGCTCGGCGCCTCTCTTTACAGGAGTCACCAGACCCCCGGTTCAGTTCAGACTAGGCCTCTTTTACCTCGACAAGGTGGGCCACTTTCGTGATCATGCCACGGATGGCTTCGTTGTCAGGCTGCTCCACGGAAGAGTTGGTCTTCCGTAGGCCCAGGGCCTCACAGGTGGCGATCTGCCGCTTATCCTTGCCGGCTAGACCGCGCTTCAGGGTGATAATCAGCTTGCCAGCCACGTCTGTTTCCCTCCACTTCTCAGGCGCTGAGGCGCCTTTCTCGTGCCCCGCATGACATCGCTGCGAAGCAGCGTCATGCTAGGCCTAACCGAGGATCTGCTCGACGGGCTTGCCGCGGAGCTTCGCAACTTCCTCAGCGCTCTTGAGCGACCTCAAGCCTTCCAGCGTGGCGAGCACCTGGTTGGCGGCATTGTTGGAGCCCAGGCTCTTGGTGAGGATATCGCGAACCCCGGCAGCCTCGAGTACGGCACGAACCGCGCCGCCGGCGATGACGCCGGTACCCTCGGAAGCGGGTTTCAGCAGAACCCGGCCAGCGCCGAACTCACCGATCACCTCGTGAGGGATGGTGGTCCCGGCGAGCGGAATCTTGACCATTGCCTTCTTGGCGTCTTCGGTGCCCTTGCGGACGGCCTCGGGGATTTCGGCGGCCTTGCCCAGGCCGGCGCCCACGGAGCCTTCGCCGTCACCGACGACCATCACTGCGGAGAAGCTCATCCGGCGGCCGCCCTTGACGGTCTTTGCGACGCGCCGCAGGTCCACCATCTTCTCCTTCAGTTCCTTGGTGCCAACTTCAATCCGAGCCACTGCGTTTTTCCCTCCCTCGTCTTAGAACTGAAGACCGGCTTCACGAGCGGCGTCGGCGAGGGCAGCAACCCGGCCATGGTACAGGAAGCCACCGCGGTCGAAGACGACCTGGGTGACGCCGGCGGCCAGAGCCCGCTTGGCAATCAGTTCGCCAACGATCTTCGCAGCATCGATGTTGCCACCGTTGCCCTCAAGCCGGCCCTTCACCTCGGGATCGAGGGTAGAAGCCGCAGCCAGGGTCTTGCCGACGACGTCGTCAATGACCTGGACGTACATATTCTGGTTGGAACGGAAGACATTAAGCCGCGGCCGCTCGGGCGCGCCGTGGACGGTCTTCCGCACCCGCAGCTGCCGAGGACGGCGCGCCTTGTTGCGGTCCTGCTTCGTAATCATCCCACGTCACTCCCTTACTTCTTACCGGTTTTGCCTTCCTTGCGGCGAATCCGCTCGCCGGCGTACTTAATGCCCTTGCCCAGATACGGCTCCGGCGGCCGGACCTGACGCACGTTCGCGGCCACCTGGCCGACAACTTCCTTGTCAATGCCGCTGACCGTGATCTGGTTGGGAGCAGGAACGGTGAACTCGATGCCCGCGGGGGGCTCGAATTCCACCGGATGCGAGAAGCCAACCTGCAGGGTCAGCTTGGCGCCGGTCTTGGCAGCACGGTAGCCAGTGCCGACCATTTCCAGCTGCTTCTGATAACCCTTGGTCACGCCCTCGACCATGTTGTTAATGAGAGCCCGGGTGAGGCCATGCAGCGCCTTGTGCGTCCGCTCATCCGAAGGACGAGTGACCTTGAGGGCGCCGTTCTCGACCGTCACCGTCATATCCTTGTTGATTTCACGGCTCAGGGTACCCTTCGGACCCTTGACCGTCACAACTGCACCTTCCACCGCCACAGTGACGCCGGCGGGGAGGGTCACAGGAGCCCTACCAATACGAGACACGGCTGCACCTCCTTCCTTACCAGATGTAGCAGAGCACTTCGCCGCCAAGACCGGTCTGGCGGGCCTTCTTGTCGGTCATCAGACCCTGGGACGTGCTGAGGATGGCAACGCCAAGACCGCCCAGCACCTTGGGCACCTGGTCCTTCTTGGCATAGATCCGCAGGCCGGGCCGGGAGATCCGGCGCAGGCCGGAGATGACCTTCGTCTTGTTCGGACCATACTTCAGGTACACCCGGATAATACCCTGGTGACCGTTGTCAAGCCACTCATAATCCCGGACGAAACCCTCGTCCTTCAGGATCTGAACGATTGCCTTCTTCATCTTGGAGCCCGGAACCTCAATCCGATCATGGTTCACCGTGTTTGCGTTGCGGATGCGAGTGAGCAGATCCGCAATCGGGTCAGAAACCACCATGGTCCACAGTTCCTCCTTTCAGGATCGGGCGGTTGGAGCTGGATGAGGGGCCTAACCCCTGCTCCGGTGTGGAGGGAAGACTACTGCACCGGATGCTGGCAGCGGCCGGTGTTGGCCGGCAGCTGCCCAGTTCCCCTGCCCGAGTCTCACACTACCAGCTAGCCTTACGAACGCCGGGAATCTGGCCCTCGTGGGCCATCTTGCGGAAGCAGTGCCGGCAGATGCCGAACTTCCGCATATAGGCGTGGGGACGGCCGCACAGCTTGCACCGGTTATAGGTCCGGACGGCAAACTTCTGCGGGCCCGCAGCCTTGATCTTCAGGGAAGTCTTTGCCACGGAAGTCCCCTCCTTACTGCTTGTCGCTGAACGGCATGCCCAGGCCCTTGAGGAGCGCCTTGGCTTCCTCGTCGGTCTTGGCAGTCGTTACGATGATGATGTCCATGCCCCGGATCTTATCTACCTTATCGTAGTCGATTTCCGGGAAGATAAGCTGTTCCTTGAGGCCCAGGGCGTAGTTGCCCCGACCATCAAAAGCCTTCGGCGAAACGCCGCGGAAGTCGCGCACACGAGGGAGCGCCACATTCACGAGCTTTTCGTAGAAGTCCCACATGCGCTCGCCGCGCAGCGTCACCTTGCAGCCGATGGGCATACCCGTACGGATTTTGAAGGTGGCGATGGACTTCTTCGCCTTGGTCACCACCGGCTTCTGACCGGTGATGGCCGCGATATCGCCTACGGCGGCGTCCAGGGCCTTCGCATTCTGGACCGCTTCGCCCAGACCCACGTTCACGACAATCTTCACCAGTTTGGGAAGCATCATGACGTTAGCGTAATTAAACTGCTTCTGAAGGGCAGGAGCGACTTCCTGCTCGTACTTGTTCTTCAGATTGATGGCCAAGTGAACACAAGCCTCCTTTCTACGGCAAACCGGCGGTTAGCCGTTCTTCGTTGCCTTCTTCGCCTTGATCTTCTCCAGGGACATCACGTTGGAAGAATGGATCGGGGCTTCCATCTCCATAATGCCGCCCTGCATGTTCTTGGCGCTGGGCTTGGTGTGCTTCTTGACCATATTGACACCCTCGACCACGACCCGACCGGTCTTGGGGAGGACCTTCTTAACCTTGCCCTGCTTGCCCTTGTCCTTGCCGGTGATGACGACGACTTCCTCGTCCCGCCGGACGTGGACCTTGAACTTCGGCTTATTCTCCATGTTGCTACCTCCTCCCGACTACAGGACTTCGGGAGCCAGGGAGATGATCTTCATGAAGTCCTTCTCACGCAATTCGCGGGCGACAGGACCGAAGATACGGGTGCCCTTGGGCTCCTTCTCGTCCTTGAGGATGACGGCAGCGTTCTCGTCGAACCGGATGTAGGAACCATCCGTACGGCGCACGCTCTTCTTGGTGCGAACGATGACAGCCTTGATCACGTCGCCCTTCTTCACCATGCCGCCGGGAGTGGCTTCCTTTACGGAGCAAACGATGACATCGCCGATGCCGGCGTACCGACGCATCGATCCGCCCAGAACCTTGATGCACATCAGTTCCTTGGCGCCACTGTTGTCAGCGACAGCAAGACGGGATTGGACCTGGATCATGGCTTTCGACCTCCTCTCGATAGCTAGCCGGTTTCCTCCGCAGAGGAGGACCTGGCTAACCTGCCTTACGACAGGCCCCGGTTTTCCGGGGAGAATCAGTTAGACCTTGGCTGCCTCGACGATCTCAACGACGCGCCAGCGCTTGTCTTTGGACAGGGGGCGGGTTTCCATAATCCGCACCTTGTCACCGGTCTTGCACTGGTTCTGTTCGTCGTGCGCCTTAAACTTCGCAGTCTGCTTAATCCGCTTCCGATAGAGCGGATGCTCAATGAGCGTCTCAACACTGACGACAACGGTCTTATCCATCTTGTCGCTGGTCACGACGCCGATGCGGGTCTTTCGGAGATTGCGCTCTTCCGTCATGCTTTAACCTCCTCCCGGTTAGGCGTTGGCCTTGAGTTCACGTTCACGGAGGACGGTCTTGCACTGGGCGATGGACCGGCGCACTTCGCGGACGCGTGCCGTGTTATCAAGGTTGTTGACAGCCAGCTGGAAACGGAGGTTAAAGAGCTCCTCCTTCAGCGAGGTGATCTTGGAGTTGACCTCCTCGTTGGACATGTCACGAACATCCTTAACCTTCATTTGCTTCACCACCAGTCTCTGCGGCCACGACCTCAGTCGCTTCCCGCTTCACGAACTTGCACTTCACCGGCAGCTTGTGGCTGGCCAGGCGGAGAGCTTCCTTGGCGACCTCCTCGCTGACGCCGGCGAGCTCGAACATAACCCGGCCGGGCTTAACGACGGCAACCCAGTACTCCGGAGCGCCCTTGCCGGAACCCATACGGGTTTCGGCCGGCTTCCGCGTGATGGACTTGTGCGGGAAGATTTTGATCCAGACCTGGCCGCCGCGCTTGATGAAGCGTGTCATCGCGATACGGGCGGCTTCGATCTGCCGATCCGTGACGAAGGCGGCTTCGGTCGACATGAGGCCGTACTCGCCGGAAGTGACGGTGCGGCCGCCCTTGGACTCACCACGGTTAAGGCGGGTAGACGCCTTATGAGGCCGGCGCCACTTTACGCGCTTCGGAGCGAGCATTTAGCTGCGACCTCCTTCCCGATTGACAGGGGTCGGGCCGGCAGCGATCGAAGCCCGATCTGCTCCGGCAGGCCGGGGACCACCCTGCGGGCGGGGACCGCCGCCGGGGCCTCCAGGACCGCGGCCGCCACCAGGGCCTCCGTGACCACGGCCACCGCCGGGACCACCAGGACCACGGCCGCCACGTTCGCCGCCACGACCGCCGCGCTCGCCGCCACGCTCACGACGCTCGCCGCGCTCGCGGCGCTCGCCACCAGCGGCAGCAGCGCTCTTGTCGCCGACGAACATCCAGGTCTTGACGCCGATCTTGCCGTAGGTGGTGCTGGCTTCAGCAAAGCCATAGTCGATGTCGGCCCGGAGGGTGTGCAGGGGCACGGTGCCTTCCCACATACGCTCCTTGCGGGCGATTTCGGCGCCGCCGATACGGCCGCTGACGATGATGCGGATACCCTTGGCACCCATCCGCATGGCCTTCTGGATGGACTGCTTGACAGCCCGGCGGAAGGCAATGCGCTTCTCAAGCTGCTGGGCGATGTTCTCGGCGACCAACTGGGCGTCGAGCTCAGCGACCCGGACTTCGACCACATTGACGCTCACGGCCTTGCCGGTGAGCTGCTCAAGGGCCTTCTGCAGATCGGCGATGCCCTGACCCTGCTTCCCAATGACCATACCAGGCTTGGCGGTATGCACGGTAACGGTCACGCGGTTCGCGGTCCGATCGAGCTCGATGCGGGCGACGCCACTGTTAAAGAGCGCCTTCTTCACATACTGACGGATCTTGACATCTTCTACCAACAGGGCGCTGAAGTTCTGCTTATTGGCATACCAGCGAGTGTCCCACGGCTTGACGATGCCAATACGGAGGCCCTTCGGGTGTACTTTCTGACCCACTGTTACTTAGCCTCCTTTTCCTTCACCATGACGGTGATGTGGGAGGTCCGCTTCAGAATCGGGAACGCCTGTCCCCGCTGATGCGGATGAAACCGCTTCATGGTGGGAC
>DASPIW010000036.1:0-126185 GCA_035628915.1 Symbiobacteriaceae bacterium
TACTTATCGTTCGTACGACTCGCATAGCTCTTTCGACGGCAAGGTGCGAAGCGCACTTCGTGCGGCACCTTACGGTCGATGCGACAAGTTGCTCACGCAACTTGCGCTGTCTTACACTGTCTAGTTTTCAAGGTTCGAGGCCGCCGTCTCAGCGACAGCTTTTATAGATTATCAGGTTTGCATCCGCCCGTCAACCGACCAGTTTTTGGTAATTTCGGCTCTCAGAGCTTCTCTGCATCGCCGTTCGCACGTAGCAGCGCCCGGCGAGGAGTAACTCTATCACGACGCCTACCTCGAGTCAACTGACCAAAATCCGACAGAATAAGGCCGGCACACCACAAGGCATGCCGGCCTGAGAGCACCTACATCTAATCAGCCGCGTGCATGCTAGCTGGCTGCTTTCCGGTCAGCCACATGTCCTTGAACCGCCGCAGGCCCAGCACATGCGCACGGTCACCTTTTACCCAGGGCTGAATGGCGATACACTCGTCCGTCTGGCAAAGGAAAACCCAGGCGGCGTCTTCGATCAGGACATCCTGGAGCTGCTTATAGACCGTTCTGCGCCGCACCGGACTCGTGGTCCGCTGACCTTCTTCCAGCAGACGGTCTACCTCTGCATTCTTGTAAAGGCCACGGTTCCCGCCCTCCATATTCGACCGCGAACTGAACAAGGGCTGCAGGAAGTTGTCCGGGTCGCCCGTGTCACCGATCCAGCCCGCCAGGAAGATATCACACTGTCCAAAGACCTGCTCACGATTGTAATCACTGCCGGAAAGCGGGGTGACTTCACACGGTATGCTGGCCGCGTTCAGCATCTCCGCGATCAGAGCCGCGCGGTGCTCTGCTTCCCTCCCTATCCGGCAGGCCAGCTTCAGAGGCTGTTTGATGCCGCCGATTTCCGCCACCAGGCGCCGGGCCGTCGCCACATCGTGCCGATAGCCCTTCACTTCCGGATCGTACCCAAAGATCCCGGCGGGAAGCGGCCCGGACAACGAGTGCGCCCGGCCGACGTAGGTCTCGGTAATCCGATCGCTCTCCACCGCATAGTTTAGTGCCTGGCGGAGCCGCTTCTCCCGCATGAAAGGTCTGCGGAAATTCATGCCTATGTACTGTACCATGAGCGACGGACTCTGCAGGATCATGGGTCCAACCTGCGGATCCTGCATGAACTGCGCCCCGGCAGCGACGCAGTCTACCCGGCCGGCCTTGAACAGATCTAAATACTCATCCGGTCCCACAGCCACATTGACTTCAACCCGGTCCAGGAAAGGCCGTCCTTCATAATAATCGGGGTTTGCCTCCAAAGTGAGGTGGTGCCCCTCGACCCGTTCGAGCAGTCGGAATGCACCGGTCCCCATCGGGTTTCTGGCAAAGTCAGGCCGTTCGGCCGCCTCCCGCGGCACGATGGCCGCACCCAGGTAGGCCATGTTCGACAGGAAGGGGTTGAACGGGTGCTGG
This sequence comes from Symbiobacteriaceae bacterium, assembly GCA_035628915.1. Lineage (GTDB taxonomy): Bacteria > Bacillota > Sulfobacillia > Symbiobacteriales > Symbiobacteriaceae > JARBUG01. The sequence continues at coordinate 1,459 of DASPIW010000036.1, forward strand.
AGCGTGATCGTGAGGCTGTGCGGCCCGGTCACCCGAATCCCCCGCACGCCCGTGGCACGGCCGGCCACGTATTCCTGGGCGCCGTCGACCATTTCGAACAGCCAGGCCTGCGGACTGCCCACCCGCGGGTTCAAAACGCGCTCAAGGGAGTACTTTACATCGTCGGCCCGCACTTCACGTCCGCTGTGAAACTTGACGCCCTTACGCAAGACGAAAGTCCAGGTGCGGCTGTCGGATGAAAGCTCCCAGCCGGCCGCCAGCCCGGGAATCACTCGTGCATCGGGTCCGAACTGTGCAAGACAGTCGAATAGATTGGCGATGATGTTCGCTGACGACTGATCCGTGCAGAACGCCGGATCGAGCGTCTCCGGCTGGCGCTGGGCCGTACGAAGCACATCGCTGCCGCTCCCGGTTTCCTGCAGTTGGAGCATGGCCTGGAGCGAGCCCGTCAGCGACCCAAGATCGGACACGGCGGCACTCTGCTGGTCGGCGCCCACGGAGAGCACCTGCAAAACCGCCAGCAGGCTTTCAACAACTGTCTGCCCGCCGGCCACCGAATCGCTGACCTGCTCAGCCTGGGCAGCCTGCTGCCCCAGACTCGAGACCATCTGCTCCACCTGGCCGTTGAACCCCTCCACTGAATCGACGACCGCCCGGAAGGCAGAACCAGCCGTAGATGCGGCCTGGACGCCGTCTTCAGCGCCCTTGACGTTCTGATGAATCGCATCGACCGCACGGTGAACCCCTTGCTGAATCTCCTGGACAGCCGAGCGAATCTCATTTACGTGCTTACGCGACTCCTCGGCCAGGCGGCGAATCTCTCCGGCTACAACAGCAAAGCCGCGACCGTGCTGCCCTGCCCGGGCCGCCTCGATGGCGGCGTTCAGTGCGAGCAAGTTCGTACGCTCCGCGACTTTATTGATGATTCCAACGATCTTCCCGATCTCTTCAGACGAGGCAAGCAGATGTCTGATCTGTTGCTCCGCGGCGGCCGTGTACGTTCGGATCGCCTCGATCCTGGCCATGGACGCCTCAACCGCCCGGGCGCCCGAGGCGGCTACTTCCACCGTGCCCCGGGCAGAACCGCGGGCCATTTCCAGGGACTTGAGCACATCCTCCGAAAGCCGCGCCAGGTCCGCGACACCCGCCAGAGCCGTAGTCAGGGTCTCGCCTTGCGACTCGATACCCTTTCCTACTTCTGCCAGAGAGGAACTCATCCGCTCCGTTGTCTCCTGCAGGCGCAAAACCGCACGGCGCAGCTTTTCCGCCATCAACGGTGCGTGAGCCATCCAAGCACCCCCTGATGTTACGAAAACTTTCACATTCCCTTTTTCGGTTTAGAGTCAAAGAATCCCTCTACAGAAAAGTACGATTATGGGTACTCAGCCTGCCCTCCGGCCGGACAGCTGAAACGCCAGGCTCCCGCGTCGCTCCTCCACGTACGCGAATGCCAGGGAGACGGCGGGCAGCAGAAATGCGAAGAAGGTGAAAGGCACGAAAGACCGGGCCGGGACCCCAAGGGCGGCTGCCGCGAGCATGGCCATCAAGTTCCAGGGGATGACGCCTGACAGCACGGTCCCCGAGTCTGCCAGCGAACGCGCCAGCAGGTTGGGGGACAGGCGGGCGCCCTCGAACGTAGCGCGCATCATCCTGCCGGTGATGATGATGGGCAGCGCCTGATTGGCCGCCACGAATGCCACGCCGGTGGAGACCAGCATCGACGAGCCCACAAGCGCCAGCGGGCGCCTTGTGCCTTCCACCAGGCGCGAAAAGACCACGGATAGCATACCGGTCTTCTCCATGATGCCGCTCAGCGCCCCGGCTGCCAGCAGCAGCGCAAACTGGCGCCACATGGGGAAGAGGCCGCCGCCCGAGAATACCTTGTCAAGAGCGGTATCACCCGCTTGCGACGTAAAGCCGTACAGAGCCGCCCACACCGGTGCTAGCACCGAGGTGCCTGCAACTACCACGCTCAAGACCGCTCCCGCCAAAATGCCCAGGCCCAGGGCCCACTTGACCGGAACCCGGAAGAATGCCAGTGCCAGCACCAACACGGGCGGGACAAGCAGCCACGGGCTGATGACGAAATGCGTACTGATCGCTTCGCGCATAGTCGAACCAGCAGTACTGGCATCCGCCGCCGGCCCCAGCCCGAAAGCCAGGTAACCGACCAGCGCCAGCCCCGCAGCGGTAATGCCGGTCGGGGCAAGCACTGACAGCATCTTGCGCAGGTCGGTCCCGGTCATCGCTACGGTCAGGTTCAGGCTGCCGGCCAGCGGCGAGGAGCGGTCGCCAAAGAGCGCGCCCGAAACCAGGGCGCCCGCCACCATGGGTAGGGGTGCGCCCACGCCGTGGGCGACGCCCATGATCGCCACGCCAAGCGTGCTGTACGTCCCGACCGACGTGCCCAGCAGCATCGACATCGCGAGGGCCAGCACAAAGGCTGTCGGCACCAAGAAGCGGGGACTGGCCACGCCAAGGCCATAGTAAATCATCGCCGGCACGGTGCCGGACACCTTCCAAACGCCGATAAGGCAGCCAACCAGCACCAGGATGATGATGGGAATCAGGGTCGCCTTCATACCGCCCGAAGCGGCCGCGCCAAGGTCGGTCAGTGACCAGCCCTTTTTCAGCGCCAGCACCAGGGCCGCGGCGACCCCCGCCAACAGCGGCCAATACAGGTCCGTCGACCCGGAAATGATCGTCGCGAGCATCAGGACTGCGGCTGTTGCCAGTGGAAGAATAGCCTCGGCTAGACTAAAGCGGTTCAACGTTGCTGCACACCCTCTGTGGTTTGTTAAAGCCGGGAACAATTACTACGCTACCCAAAACAAATAAGGATTCGCCGCGACTGCAGCAAACCCCTACCGAAATTACTGTTTCTCTTCAGGTATCCACCACTCCCACACGTTCCAAAGGGCGCCCCGGGCGTCCGCCTTTACGCCGCGCAGGCGGTCTGACCGGACTCCTGCCACTTCGTTCTCCACGTACAGGAAGAGATAGGGCAGTTCCTCGTTGAGCAGCTTCAGCCACTCCGCGTAGACGGGCTTGCGCTCAGACACCGCCATCGCCTGGCGGCCCCGCAGAATCAGCTCCTCACTGCGCTCACTGCTCCAACCCGATACCTGCCCCCACTTGTTGTCCGGCGAAAAGACCGGGCCAGGGTCCGGATCCCGGCCCAAATCCCAGCCGAGCAACCAGGCATCCACCTGCCGCTGTCCGAACACCTCCCGGATCAGCCGTCCGAACTCCATCAGCTGCAAGTCGGCTTTCACGCCCAGCGCCCGCAAATTACGCTGGATCATGGCCGCCGACGCTTCCCGCACCGGATTCCCTTTCGGATATACAAGCGTGAACTGAAGCCGGTGACCATCCCGTACCCGGTATCCGGCAGCATCCAACGCTGACCAACCGGCTTCAGCCAACAAGGTCGCTGCTTTGCCGGGATCGTAGGGATAACCATTCAGGCCCTCCGGCGCCGCCCAGTGCCCGGGCGTAACGTGGGTGTTTACCACCGCACCGTGTCCGTGCAGGAGCTCATCAACCAGCCATCTTCGGTTGATGCCGTACATGAGCGCCTGCCGCACGCGGCTATCCGAAAATGGCGGCCGGTCGTGATTGAGCCCGAGGTACTGATAGCCCGCCGACGGCCACTCCACAAGTGAGATAGGCTGCCCGTCGACCAGGTTCGACGCCTCTTCCGCCGACAAAGGCACGTAGTCGACGGATCCGGCCTGAAGCATCTCGAGCGCCTTTCCGGGTGGAACCACCCGAGCGATTGCCGCCTCCGCATAGGGCTTTCCCAGGTGATATGGTTCGTGCCTCACCAGCTTTAGGTACTCGCCCTTGCGGAATTCCATCAGCTTGAAGGGCCCGGTGCCGACCGCTTCCTGCGTATGCGCAGGGGCGATGGGCAGCATCAGCGCAGTGAACAGCGGTGCGTATGGGGTATCGGCAGAGAAGCTGACCGTGTAAGCATCGGCCATCGCCATGGCCTGCCGGCCCGGACCGTCAAGCCATCGCTTCCAGGCTGCCGCTTTCCGGGCCGCTCCTTCCGCCATGCTGATCTTCCCGGCAGCCACATCCCGGTCCGCAGCGTCCCGTTCGTCCAGCAACACGCGTGCGCCCCGCAAGGCCGTCAGCTTCCCGGTGTGCGGCCCGGAGTACTCCGGCGCCAGCATCGCCTGATAGGTAAAGACCACATCCTCCGCTGTAAACGGCTTGCCGTCATGCCAGAGCACATCCTTGCGGAGGTGAAACGTCACCGTCCGCTGGTCCGCTGAGATGGTGAAGTCTGCGCACAGGTCGCAAATAGGCTCCAGCTGCGGTCCCGTGCGGAGCAGCCCACTATACATCAGCTGCGAAACGACGGCGGAGTCCCGCTCCTCGCTCACCAACGGGCGAAAGACTCCACCGGGCGCCCTGAGCAGCCCCAGGGTAATCGTGCCGCCCGATACGGGCTTCTCCGGAATCACAGGGCGGGCACAGCCCGCCGCCACCAGAACTACAAGCGCCAGCAGCGCCATCAGCCGCCTCGCCACCCGGGCGCCCCCTTTGTGCAGAGTATCACCTTTCTTATTCCCCACCAGGCGCAAAAAGAAGCGAGGGCCCAGGCCCTCGCTCCGCAGGCTGTCACTTATTCGCTGATGTTGCGGACACCCGCATCCGGCAGCTCGTAGCTCGATACCAGCCTGCCGGACCGGTCATACAGGCAGGCCGTGTCGCCCGCATCTTCCCAGACAAAGGTCTCCCGGTGCTGGTAGAGATGTATCTGCGGTGCCTCGCCGGTCGTCGCCGTGGCGCCGTTGGTCCCCCGCCCGGTATACAGGAGAATGAGCCCGCCGGGCTCCAGCTCCCACAGGTCACCGTTGGACAGGAAACGAGGGAACAGGTACCGGTAATGGTCAACCTGGTCTTGCTTCCGGTTGGTCAGGGACCAGCCCCGTAGATTGACAGGTGCATCGCCCGTGTTCACCAACACGACGTACTCTTCTTCCGGGGCCTGAGGTGCGCTGAATGGATCGGAGTGGTGCCAAACGCCTGCCACGACTATGCCGGAGAGCATGCCAGGGGCCAACCCCCTCCCGCTTTAACGTTACCTTATCATTATAAGTCTATACGACTGGGCCGCTCAACTCCAGCCTGCTCTCGTCAGGGCGCCCCTCCTCCTTCAGAATCCTCCGCACGGCCGCGCCCAACCGTTTGACACCGTCACCGATTTCCGACTCCTTGGGGTAGGAGAAATTCAGGCGGATGCCGCGGCGCGCCTCGTCACCGGGGCCGTAGTAGTCGCCCGGAATGAAGGCGACGCCCTCCCTGGCGGCCTCCGACAGGAGCCGCCGGGCCCGCAGTGGCCGGGGCAGGGCACACCAAAGATTATAGCCGCCGTCGGGCACGTGCCACGTCACACCCGCCGGCATATGCTGCTTCAGGGCCGCGGCCAGCGTGTCGCGACGGCGGAGGAGCATCGGGCGCAGGCGCTGCAGATGCTGATCGAAGTCACCTTCCCGGATGAAGGCATCCATCACCCACTGGCTGAGGAGGGCGGCCCGGAAATCCAGAATGCCCCGGGCGGCGGCAATCCGCTCCACCACAGCCGGCGAAGCCGACAGCCACGCCAGGCGCAGCCCGGGCGTCACCGACTTGCTGAAGCTGCTGATATGGATGACATACCCGCCTGGATCCAGCGCTTTCAGCGAAGGGATGCGCTCCCCGGCAAACTGGAGCTCGCCGTACGGGTCATCCTCCACAATGCCGACCTGATGCCGCGCCGCCAAATGCAGCAGCTGCCGGCGGCGCTCCAGGCTCATAGTGACTCCCAGCGGATTGTGGAACGTGGGCACGGTCAGGAGCAGCTTCGGCCGGTAACGCAGGAAAACCTCGCCGAGGCCTTCCACCTGCAGCCCGTGCCGGTCAACGCCCACCGGCACCACCCGAACGCCCGCCGATTCGAAAATGCCCAGCGTATTGATGTAGGACGGCACCTCAACGACGACAGTGTCACCAGGCTGGAGCAACACCCGGCTGATCAGGTACAGGGCAAGCTGCGACCCGCCCAGCACCAACACCTCGCCCGGATTGACGCCCATGCGCCTGGCAATCGCTTCCCGCAGGGGCAGGTAGCCGGCGACGGGGCCATAGCCCAGCGGAGCACGCCCGGTGGAAAAAGCCCGGGCAAAAAGCCGGCCCAGCGCGGCCGCGGGGAACAGGTCCGGCGCCATCTCGCCGTGTGCAAAGGAGATCGACCCGGCTCGCCGCATGACCGCGTTGACGTCGGCCACCACCGGATCTTCCGGTTCGTTCACGCCGGCCCAATGCATTGGCCGCACGGGGCCTTCCGGCGGGGGCGTCGGCGGTGCCATTACGACTGTACCGTGGCCGACGCGCCCTTCCACCAGGCCCTCCGACGCCAGATCACGGTATGCGTTGACCACCGTGGTCCGGTTCACGCCCAGCGTATTGGCCAGGCTCCGTTCCGGCGGCAGGCGCGTGCCAGCCGGAAGCCCCCCCGAGAGAATGCGCTGGCGAATCTGGTCGCGCAGCTGCTGGTACAAGGGTGTCGAACTGGCACGGTCCAATTCAAACATCAGCAACACCCCGCATCGATTTGGTCTCATCCAAATGATAGTGCCTGCCGCCGGCCATCACAAGAAAAAAGTGGGCGCCCCCTGCCGGGGACGCCCACATAAGAGCGAACTGTTATTGCTCAATCTCGACGGGACCATTGGCCGTTACCTGGCAGGAGAGGCGATAACCTTGCTTGATCTGATCCTCACCCAGCATGTTTACCTCGTTGTCATTCACGGGGCTGAGATTCTCCATCCCCTTCACTACCTTAATCCGACATGTATCGCAGACGCCGCTCTTGCAGTCCCACTTGACGGCAACACCCTTGTCGTTGACGCCGTCCAGGAGGTTCTCCGCCTTTGGAATCTCGACGTTGAACTCCTGCCCGCCCAGGAGAACGCGAACTTTAATCAGTTCCTTGGGCTTCTCCGCGACCGGCGCCCTGGCTTCCTGAGGCGCTTCTTCATCGGCCAGCAAGGCGCGGGTAATCTCTACCCGGCTCGACGTGTGGTGTACAAGCTCATGGTTGTGGTGGCAGGATGCATTAAAGGTTTTCTTAAGTACAGATCGCCACGCGTCCAGATGACCCTCCGCACCGAGCGCCTTAAGGTCATGAGGGACAACTGCCTTCAGATCGGACCAGCACTCAAAGACGCCACTTATCCCCTTGCGGGGCGCAGGCCGCTGCACTTCAAGCCTCAGGTTCTTAACGGTCGGAGCGTTCCGCCGAATTCGCCCGAGAAAATCTTGATAGACGCGGGCTGCAGCCCGGCCTGCCTCGGGCTCTTCTACCCCGCGCACCGCCAGGTAAACTTGTGTCGTATACTTGGTCTCCTGCACAACCGATCACCCCTTCTGATCCATCATGCCTATTATACGGAAGTTTCGACCCTAGCTCAATCGGTTATTGCAGGAGTACTTTCGGATCACGACATGCCTTCACGTCAAGAGAAAGAGGGCGGCCAATCAGGCCGCCCGAAAGGTATGGGTATATCACACAGAGGGGGTCAACACACGTACAGCATAACTCGCGTCTGTTACAACTTCATGACACGTCAGTAACAAGTCCACCACAATTCGGTAAAACGGTGTGAATTAGCCTGCAGCAACTTCGGTTGCGGTTTCGGCTTTCAGGGACACACTGAACCCCGAGAACTTGGGAACATTGAGCACGCCGGTATCGAAAATCAGGTAGCTGCCCTTGATCCCTAACAGCTTCCCTTCCGCCGGCCCTTTCTCAAGGTCATGGGAGGCGATCTTTTCCGGCAGCTCGCTTACGGGATACCGGAAGGTACGGAGCGCCTCCGCCGTCAGCACATACGCGCGGAAATCCTCCGGAATCAAGCCCAGCACCCGCTCCCGCACTTCCAGCAGAGAGGTTTCCACCACTTCGCCCTTGAGCATCTTCCGCCAGTTGGTCTTATCCGGCATGTGCTGGGACAGGAACAACTCGAGCTCGCCGGCCATCTTGCGGGTAGGCACCAGCGCGATGGGAACGGCCTCGACGGCGCCCTGGTCCATCCACCTGCCGGGTACGTTCCGGGTGATTCCGACTTTGATGTCGCTTGATTTGGCCAGGTAGACATAGGTGGGGATCATGCAATGGGCATCGCCCCACGCCGGTTCCCGGCAGGTCTCGTAATGGCAGAGATGCGGCTTGATCTGGCACATATCGTTGCTGGCAAGGCTCTGGAAACAGGGCCAGCAGTACCCGCTGTTGAACAGCTTATTGCTCTTGCGGTTGCAGTGAATGCACCGCTTCTCACCTTCAAAAGTCAGCGCGATCCGGCTGCCGATCAGCGGGTTCAGCGGGATGAACTCAGCCCCCAATTGGAGGCTGTACAGCACAACTCCATCCCCCACGCTGGCGGCCAAGTCCTTGATGATGCCCTTGTGCACTCGCCACCAACCTCCTTCTCCTCTACATTCGCTTCCTGACAGACCCGTTCCTACCGGCCACCACTGAGAGGGGGATGCCCAGTGACTTCCGTAGTGCCCACAAAGTACTGGCGGGCAGTGGAAGGCGATCGCATTCAGTGCGACCTCTGCCCGCGGCATTGCCAGCTGCAGGAAGGACAGCAGGGTCTTTGCTTTGTGCGCAGCCGCCAGGGCAACGAGATTGTCCTTACAACCTACGGCCGGTCCAGCGGCTATTGCGTCGATCCCATCGAAAAGAAGCCCCTGAACCACTTCCTGCCCGGAACCGCCGTCCTTTCCTTCGGCACGGCGGGCTGCAACCTGACCTGCAAGTTCTGCCAGAACTGGTCCATGAGCAAATCCCGGGAGATGGAGACCCTGGCGGACGCGGCCTCGCCGGCCGACATCGCCCGGTCCGCGCAACGAATGGGGTGTGCCAGTGTGGCGTTCACCTATAACGATCCCGTCATCTTCCACGAATATGCAATCGATGTGGCTGGGGCCTGCCATGAAGCCGGCATCAAAACCGTGGCGGTCACGGCCGGATATGTCTGCCCGGAGCCCCGGGCCGAGTTCTACCGGCACATGGACGCCGCGAACGTCGACCTGAAGGGCTTTACGGAAGCTTTCTACGAGCGTGTCTGCGGCGCTCAGCTGCACGCGGTGCTTGACACCCTGGTCTACCTCAAACACCAGACGCAGGTCTGGTTTGAGCTGACCACCCTGCTGATTCCCGGCGAGAACGACTCCGAACAGGAGTTGGACGCGATGACCCGCTGGGTCGTCAAGGAGCTCGGCCCCGACGTGCCCATGCATTTCACCGCTTTCCACCCCGACTGGAAGATGACGGACAAATCGCCCACCCCCTGCTCCACGCTGACCCGCGCCCGCCAGATTGCCCGGCAGAACGGCGTGCGATACGCCTATACCGGGAACGTCCACGATGCCGACGGCAGCAGCACCTACTGCCACGCCTGCGAGCATCTGCTCATCAGTCGGGATTGGTACGAACTGAGCGACTGGCACCTGACCGCCGACGGCCGGTGCCGCCACTGCGGCACTGCGTGCGCCGGCGTCTTCAGCGGCCCGCCGGGGCGCTGGGGCGCCCGCCGCATGCCCGTCAGGATGAATCGCAGATAAAGACGAGGGGGGCGCTGCCCCCCTCGTCTTTATATCCATAGACTCACGAGCACTTTGAATATCCGCAGTTGTGGCACGTGCAGCAGCCTTCGCCCACGGCCAGGGAATGGGAGCCGCACTCGGGGCACGGATCAACGTGCTTGTCCAGTTCAGCGCCGGCCATCATGGGGGCGTGGGCGTCATGATGCGCTTCGTGGGGCGGGGCGGCGCCGGCGGCGATTGCCATGGGGATGACATTGCCTGCGGCAGCCGAATCCTTCCAGGCGAGGAACCGCTGCAGGCCTTTGGAGATGGCGCTGGCCAGCGAAGTCACCCGGTTGGGCCCGAAGCCGTAGCTGCCCGAGCCGCCGATGTTCTTCAGCGTATCGACGATGATCTCAATGCGCTCCCGAACGGGCACATCGGACCGGAGACGCAGCATTTTGGAGACGAGCATGCCCATGCCGACGGCGTCGGCCATCAAGTCTGAGCCGGCAGCGCCGACGTTGACGATCACTTCAAAGGCCTCGCCGGCGTCATCCATGTGGACGTCCATCGTCATTTTGCCGAAGTGGGTCGGAATAACGAACATCTTGCCGATGGCTTCGGTAGGCCGAGGGGCCACGGAGGGACCCTTGGGCGCCGGTGCGGCAGCCACGGCCGGTCTCTGCTCCTCGGCAGCGCCTTCCTTCTTCTCCTCGGTCTTGTTGCCCGAAGTGAGCACCTGGAAGGCGCGGCTGCCGTCACGGTAGACGGTAATGCCCTTCAGACCCAGATTCCAGGCCAGGGAGTAAGCATGCTCCACATCTTCGCGGGTGGCGTCGTGCGGGAAGTTGATGGTCTTGGAGACGGCCGCGTCGACCGGCTGGTGGGTGATGGGCAGCTCATCGCCGCCCTGGAACGCGGCCTGCATGCGTACGTGCCACTCGGGCTTGATGTCGTGGGACGTGGCGAAGACGCGCTGCCACCGGTCCGGCACGCCGGCGACGCCCCGGGCGGTGCCGTGCTCGGCGATCTCTTTCATGAGCTCTTCAGAGTACCAGCCTTCCCGGCGGGCAATCTGCTCAAACTGGCCGTCGACGTCCAGCATGATCGCATCCGCCTGGTTGCGGGTAAAGACGAGGGCGAACTTGGGCTCGATGCCGCCGGAGCAGGGCAGACTAGGCCGCGCGCCGAAGAGCGAAATCGTGCCGGTGGGCGCCACGGTCGTCATGGTGGCATTGCGGACTTTGACGCCGGCCCGGTGCCACTGGCTGCCTTCCCACTCGGGGTAGGCGCTCCGTACTTCCGCAAGTGCGGCGGATTCTTCGGTCGCCTTCAGCTTGACGAACGTCATGACTTCGGCGGCCAGGTTGACGGCTTCCTCGCTGTCGTAGGCGTAGCCCATCTGAACGAGCATTTCGGCCCAACCCATGACGCCCAGGCCGATCCGCCGGTCGCGGCGGGCCTTTTCGCCGATCTGGGGCAGGGGGTACTTATTGGCGTCGATCACGTTGTCCAGGAAATGCGTGGCGGTACGAACGACATACCCGAGGCGCTCCCAGTCTACATCGGCATCGGCCGTGTAGGGCTGGCTTACGAAATTGGCCAGGTTGATCGAGCCGAGGTTGCAGGAGCCGTAAGGCGGCAGAGGCTGCTCGCCGCACGGGTTGGTAGCCTCGATTACTTCGGCGTGGTTGTTGGGGTTGCGCCGGTTCATCCGGTCGATGAAGACGACACCGGGTTCGCCGGTCTGCCATGCGCAGTCGACCAGTTTTTCCCACACCTCGCGGGCGCGTAGCTGCTTTACCGGCTGATGGTCGCGGGGGTTAATCAGATCATACTCGCCATCTTCTTCGAGGGCGGCCATAAAGCGGTCCGTAATGCCGACGGAAATATTGAAGTTGGTAATCTGGCTGGTATCGCTCTTGGAGGCAATAAACTCGAGAATATCCGGATGGTCGATCTTCAGGATACCCATATTGGCGCCCCGCCGGGTGCCGCCCTGCTTTATTGCTTCCGTCGAGGCGTTGTACACCTTAAGAAACGAGACAGGACCGCTGGCGACGCCCTGGCTGGAGCGAACTTTATCGCCCGCCGGACGCAGCCGGGAGAAGGCAAAGCCCGTGCCCCCGCCGGTTTGGTGGATCAGTGCTGCGTGCTTCATGGTCTCGTAAATGTCGCCGAGAGAGTCACCTACGGGAAGGACAAAGCAGGCGGACAGCTGGCCAAGGCTCGTGCCGGCGCCCGTAAATGTCGGGCTGTTCGGCATGAACTCCTGATTGTCCATCAGGCTGAAGAACGCTGCCTCGGTCGCCTTCACTTCGTCCTCGGTCGCCCCGTACTGACGGTCCATTTCGGCGATTACGCCCGCCACACGGCGCAGCATGTCGTCGGGCGTCTCCCGCGTACCGTCTTCTTTCAGCCGCAGGTAACGCTTTTCCAAAACCGTCCGGGAAATGTGAGTCAGTTCCATGCAGGCCCTCCCTCTCCCCTAGCGGGTCTTTAGCAACTGCTCGAGCTGTTCTCGGAACTCACTCAGATCCTTAAACTCGCGATACACGCTCGCAAACCGGACGTAAGCTACGCCGTCCAGGTTCCGCAATCGTTCCATGACCCTCTCGCCGATGGCGACGGAAGGAATCTCCCGTTCGAGGGAGTTGCGCAGGTCCCGCTCCACCTCTTCGACAAGCCGCTCAATGTCCGCCAGGGAGACGGCCCGTTTTTCACAGGCCTTCAGGACACCACCCATGACCTTATTCCGGTCAAAGGTTTCTCGCCGCCCGTCTTTCTTCACGACGATCAGAGCAGGAACTTCGAGGCGTTCATAGGTATTGAACCGCTTTCCGCAAGCGATGCACTCCCGCCGGCGCCTGATGCTGTCATCTTCGGTGTGGCGGGACTCGATCACTTTACTTTCCTGTCCGCAATAGGGGCATTTCATTTTGTCACCTCGCCCCTGTGGATAAACCAAGGCCTGTGGATGAATCTGTGGATAATACCCCATATCTAGGGGTGACGTCCATAATCGTACCACCACATTTGGGGGTCCTCAACTAGATCCGTTCCCCAAATTTCGCGGTTGGCAATGGGTTTCTCGCTCAAGATATTCCAAGCTCAGTTTTTCGACGCCGCAAATAAATAGGACTAGGGTCCCTACCCTAGTCCCATGAATGTATGGATCTCGCGTATTACGCCCGCTGCGCGCTCACGAATCAACCATCTTGCCCGGCGGTCGAGGTGTGTCGCTGCCAGGTTGATGATCGCCAGGTCGGCGCCCCGTTCAGCGGCCAGGGCAGGCAGTTGGTTGACCGGCCCGACCTCCAGGGACGAGCCGACCACGATGAACAGGTCAGCTTTGTAGGTCTCCTCCAGCGCCTTTTCCACAGCCTCTGCCGGCAATGGTTCTTCAAACAGAATCACGCCGGGCTTCAACACGCCGCCGCAGTCCGGGCACCGGGGCACATCGGCCGGCGTGTTTACGTCGAGGTCGATCAGCCGGCTGGAAAACCGCGCACCGCAGCCCAGGCAGACGCACTCCCGCAGAGAGCCGTGCATTTCGATGACGTCCCGGGCGCCCCCCGCCTGGTGGAGGCCGTCAATGTTCTGCGTGATCAGCGCCTTGACGTACCCGGCCTGCTGCAGGGCGGCAAGCCCCGTGTGTACCGGGTTGGGCCGGGCGTCCTGCAGCTTCGAGAGCCGGTACCGGTAGAATCGGTAGAACTCGACCGGGCTCTGGCGCAGCGCCGTCATGGAGGCCAGCTTCATCGGATCGATGCCCTGCCACAGCCCCTGCTTGGAGCGGAAGTCAGGCAGCCCGGAGTCGGTGCTGGCGCCGGCGCCCGTCAGCACCACCGCATGCCGGGATTCCGCCAGCCTTCCGGCCAGTTCCGCCACCCCTTGCACTTCCATCACCTCGCTGATGCCATTCGGCACGCGAAAAACAGTCACCTCTTCGGTGACTGTTTTTGCCTGAGGTTACCGGGCACCCGAGAGCGGCCAGACGTCGATATTCGCACCGACTTTGTCGACAGCCGGAGTGCTGCCCAACAGCAGGTAGTCGACTTTGATGCCGAACAGCGCACTGAAGACCCGGACGAGGTACGGCGAGATCGGGTATTCGCCGCGGCACATCTCTTCGATGTCCTGGTCGGTATGTTCAAGGTACCGGAGCCACGCGTTCCAGCGCTCCCAGTTCCAAAGATCGCGCAGCACGGAGATCATGACCTGGAAACGGGGAATCGTTCCGCCTTCGGCCAGTGCCCGCTTGTCGGCATACGTCATTTTGTTGCAGCGGCGCATGAACTCCTTGCGCACCCGGCGAAGGGTAAACTCGTCGATGCCGGTACGCTCCATCAACTTTGTGTCCACTGCCGTCCGGGTCGGATGCGTAGCCCGATGTGAACCGATACGCTGTGGTAGCACCCCAAGCTTTCCCCCTCTCGGCTGACCGTCAGGGTTCTCTGGTATCTTATACGACACGGTGCGGCATCGTGTTCGATAGAGTCCGGCATCAGTTGGTCAAAACATGTCGTATTTACTCGTTCACCCTACCCAAGCTGTCCCTTCAGATCCTCAGGCAGCGGCGGCAACGGCCCGCGGCTCCCGTCGGGCCGGGGCTGCAGGGAGTAGTACTCGGTGAGGGTCTGAAGGAACTCGTCGATGCCAGCCCGAGCGAACGGATCGATTCGCCCGGTGCCCTCAGCGAATGTCATGGTGCTGGTTTCAGGCCCAATTTTCTCCCCCTTGAAGTACAGGGAGATTTGATAGCTGCCAGTCAACCTGGGACTCAAGGCGGCCAACTGGGCCGCCAGGTCCCGGTTGCCCCCCTTGAGCAGCGACCCGAGCATGTCGGGACTGGCCTGCGTAGAGTGAATCGGGTTAAGCATGAGCGCCTTGGTGTCGAGGAACAGCGGCATCTGTCCCAGCACCTGGCTGAGATGCTGGTGTTGCGTGAAAATGCCCTCCACCTGTAGGTCCAGCTCAATGACGGTGAGCATCACCGAGGCGTCAGCCGCAGCAGGGGCTGCGGGCGGATTGCTCTGAGGGGTGGCAGGCTTGGCACCCTGCGCAGGCTGCCCTCCCGACGTCTGGGCGGCATTTGCCAGACTCGCCTGGGAGGCGGAGATTTGCTTGCGATCACTCAGGGTGACAGACTTGATTCGCGTGCCGGTCTCTTTCTCAGCCTGACTCAGATACCAGATGAGCAGTGCGGCTGAGTTCTTGCCCGGAACCCAGGTGTCAATCACTTTTTCCCGCGCCGCGACCGCTTCTTTGCGCACCGCCAGGTTCCCCTCGCGGACCAGCTTCTCCTCGTCCTTCTGCAATTGGGCGGCGACCTGCTGCCCCTTGTCAGCGGCCTCGGCCCGCCGGGCGAAAAGCGGCTCGTGCACGTAGTTGTAGAACCCGAGCACCGCGCCGATCACAACCGGAAGGACCAGCAACCGCTTCTCCCGCTGACTAAGCGCCATGCTGCACGTTCCTCCCCTCGGCCGGCACCAGCGTGATCGTCAGGTCAAACTCCATTTCGCGCGGCAGATCCTGCCCCCGCACGGCTTCCAGGAACCGGTCCACTGCCGCCTGAGCAGGGTCCACGGGTGCAGCTTTGCCAGTCCCCTCTGCGCCGCCCTTCGCGCCTGAGTTGACGGTCACGGCGACGGGAAATCCTTTTTCAGTGGCGGTTCTGAGTGAGACATGATCGACCAGAGTCTCCGTCACAAGGCCCCCGAGCAGTTGGGCTACGTCTTCGAGGTTCTGTCCGCTGCCGCGCAGCGTGATGGTGTCGCCGTTAGCCTTCAGGCTTGTCCACATCACTCGCTTGGGCGTCAGGCGGCTAAGAATGGCCAGGACTCCGGACCACTCTCTCCCTGCCAGAACCTGCAGTTGCTGCTCTGCCTCGGCTACCCGCGCCTCCCGGGCCTTAATCTGCTCGGCCTCCGCCAGCGAGGCCTTCACGCTTTCGTGCTTAGCCTGGTCGGAAACGATCTGCCGTTCCAAGTCAACTGTGCCTGCGTAGACAGCGGAATAATAGGCCCCAACGGCCACCACCGCCAGCGCGACCCCCGCCGCGACTCCCATCTCCTTCGGACCCACCTGCTTGGGCGGCGTATAGCTCTTCGGCAGGAAGTTGATGCGAACTGTCATTCCGGAATTCCCTCCCTAAGCGCTGATCCGAGGGCGCCGAGCAACAACGGGCCGCACTCATTGGCTCCGGGCAGAAGCTCAGGGTTGATATCGAGGCCCAACAACCCCACAGGCTGGACCCGAAGTTGCTCTGTCTCCTGGCGCCCGGCCAGCACACTCTGGAGGTGTGTGGTCAAGGTTTCCGAAAGGTAAGGCAGCGAAGCACCCCCACCGATGGGGAAGACCCGGGTGAGCGATGCCCCGCGGTTTTGGATCAGGAAGAACTCGACCGACCGGCTAATCGATTCCATGAGCCCGGAGAGCCACGGCCCGATGGCCGGCGCCAGTTGGCCGTCCTGCTGCAGGCCTGCGGTCCGGAGGTTCCGCTCGGCTTCGACTGCAGGAATCTGCAGGGAATCCACCACCGCCATGCGCAGATGGTGTAACCCCGTGGGAATCGTGCGGGACAGCATCGGCACGTCATGGCGCATGATGCTGACGCGAGTCCCCATTTCGCCGAAGTCCAGCAGAGCAAAGGGCGCCTGGCCGTTGTGCGGTACCAGGCCCAGCATTTCCAACGCCCGCAAGGTCGTCAGGCAGTCCAGTTCAATGGCCGTGGGGCGAAGGCCGGCCCTGGTCAGCGTGGACAGATATGTGTCGACCAGCCGTTTTTGCGTGCCCGTCAGGAAGACGGCAACCTGATGCTCCGGAATGCCTGCCACGTCCGGGACCGGGGTGAAGTCATAGACCAACTGATCTTCCGGAATCGGAAGGTGCTGCGGTGCCTCAAATTTCATGGCGGCGCGCAGCTCGTCTTCAGGCACCTTGGGCAGGTTGATGTGTCGGACGAGAATGTTCGGCCCGCCCACGCTTGTCCCCACGGTGGTCTGGGTCAGCCCCATCTCCGCAAGCGTGGCCCGCAACAGTTCCCCCATCGTGGCCGGATCCTTGATAGCCCCCTCTTCCATGCAGCCCGGATCCGTCGGCACAACGGCGTAGTTCTCCAGGCGGGGACCCTGACGGGTCCAGCGAATCTGCGCCACCTTCAGCGTGCCGGCACCGAAGTCGATGCCCACCGATGTCCGGCGCTGCCGCGACAGCGCTCCCCAGCGGAACCCGATTCGGGCGCCCTGAGGAAGTGGCACAGAGGCAGTAGGCCGCAAACGCTCGAGCAAGCTCACCGTGCTCCCCTCCTTCTATTTGCCGGTGACACGGCCGGTAACGGGGTTGATAGATACGGTCCGCGAATACTTACCCGACGTCAGAGTGAAGAACAGGTCGCCGATATCCACCTCATCCACGTACAATTCCATCCCCGCAGCTTTCACCATGGTCAACTCCAGCTGCCGAAAGCGCCCGGTTATGGGAATGGAAAAGCGACAGAGGGTGACATCATTCGCAGTGTCGATCTCGCACTTGCCTCGGACGATCGTGCCGGCGGGGACCGGCGACCCACCAGTTCCGGGGCAGTCGTCCGACTCATCATGCGCAGACTTGGGTATCAGTGTGATGCTTTGTCCGTCCTCAGAGGCGAGAGTATAGTCGCCCAGGCACGTGTAATTGCCCCCTGAGATGCCGCGGACCTGAATCTCACTGGGAAAACTGAACGTTCCTGCCGCGATCCCTAATACGCCGACTTCAACCGCCCGAAAAGTTCGCTCCTCCTGCGGGTCGATCACCATGGTTGCCAGCGGCTCGTCGGCCAGCCAGCGATACCAATAGTGGGAGAAATTCTCGGGGTCCGGTACAAGCGGCCCACGCCGGCTGTCCACGAGAATGGGAGCCTGCATCATGTCCCCAGGCGAGTCTGGGTCGTCGGCCTGAGCCCTGGGAAGGCGGCCGGAGACCCGCCCTGAAGCTCCGAACACGACACATTGGCGGCTGCTTTCCGCAAGTGCGACGCTGCGCGAGGAGAAAGGCGAGTACGCTAGCAACTTCCACACGCCCGGATCGGCGCTGCAGTCCGACAGGTTGTCCGATGCCCGCTCCATGCGAACGCCGTCCGCCACTGTGACCCGCCAACTCCCGCCAATGCGGTAAGCATTCAGCTGCGCCTGCCTGAGGGCTGCAATCAGCGTCTGCTGTGCCTGCCCGGCCCGGTAGTAATCCAGGAATCGGGGGAAGGAGAGGACGCTGATCGCCCCGACCAGCACCATGATCGCGACGGATACCAACAGCTCAACCATTGTCAAACCCCGCTGGCATCGCCACATCTGCAATCTCCTCACCTGTCGGCTACCCCTCATCAAGACACGACGGAGCCGTAGCCCCCACCGGAAACTGCTTGGTGCACCAGTCATGCAGGTAGTAGATCCGCCAAAGGGTGGGAGTGGCGACCTTATTTGGCGCCCGTGTGATCACCCACCCGTACTTCGTGGATATCTCGGCGCCCGCGTAGGCCTGGTACCTGACCCGCACCTGGACCTGGTAGTAGTACGGTCCGCTGGGGGCGGTGCCGTTCACGGCTGTCCGCTTCAGGGCCTGCGTACAGTACAGTGGATACGGCTTGCTCAGCGGATTGCTGGACGGAATCAGCCGTTGGTTCGGTTGACACGGGGCGGCGTCGCGCTCCACCCATTCACCAAACTCGTCGGGCCAGATCATTGACTGGGTGGCGGCAGCATGAGCTTTGGCAGCCGCTTTTGTGAATTCAGCGACAATGAGTTGTTCGACTTGCGCTGCTTCCGGTTCGGCCCGGGAGAGCCGCAGCGCGTGCTTAGTCTGAACCGCCAGCGTGGCGGCCGCCAGAAGCATGATCAGCAGCGCCCCGAGCGCCACCGTCATCGCCGCAAATCCCCGTTGATCACCCCACAGGTCCGGGAATGAAGAACTCGGTCGAGACCTCGAAGTACTCACCGGGTTTTCCCTCCTTCTCAAGCTGTAAGGTGACACTGACCGTCTGGTTGGCGGTGCTTACCTGGATGAGGGAACTGGGTCCCAGTCCGGTCAGGACGACCCGGCGGCTGTAACGGTTGGCGCCGCGGTATGTCTCCCGGACCAGCGCGTCCCCCTCAATTTGGTAAGAGACACAGACGCGGCCCCAGTTCACCTGCTTCCAGGCGTCAGGCCACACGGAGTCCCTGGGTATGGAGGGGTCTGCCGGCGCCGGCGAATCAGGCACGACATAGCCGGCCACGTTTCTCACATAGCTGGTGACATTAGGCGGGGGGTCAGGCGGAACGCCGCATGAGGTGTCCCACTGCGCGAAGGCCAGGTCGTCAGCCATCATCTTGGTGGCCGACCGCAACTGCTGTGTCTTGTCCGAGTTCGCCACATGCTGCGCGCTGATTTTGTCCCCGACCAGAATGCTGGACATGGCGATCATCACCGCAAGCGAGAGTACAGCCATGGAGCCCATAATCTCCAGCAGAGTCCAGCCGGCCTGCTCAGAGAAACGCTCAGCCGGGGATGTGCGCTGCGACCGCTGCAACTGACCTGCCACAGGCCTCACCTCACTTTGCCCACAAGGAAGAGGTCAACTGGACTGTAGGCTTTTCGGCACCATACTTTTCTTTGCACTGGGGAGCACAGGTGAGCCGCACATTGAGGGTGACGCGGATCAGGCTTGCGGACCACGGGTCGCCGGAAGGCGGCGGATCGCACTCGGTAACGGCCGGCTCTGCAAGCTCTACCATGTAGCCCGCGATCTGCTCCACCTGTCTGCCGTTCGTGCATTCGTTGATCCACGCAGCCTTGCCCTGGAGGCGTGCCGCGCTCTCCAGTTCATTCATGCGTTGACGGGCAAGACCGGTCATGACGGTGCGCTCTTGAGCAGCGTTGCCAGACGCCATTGCGTGAACGACGACGTTCAACACGGGTGCGGATATGATGGTTATCAGAGCGATTGCAACGAGATTTTCGAGCAGCGCCACACCCGGTGAACCTGCGGGAAGACCGCTCCCCCGGCGCCGGCGCCAGACGCCCGCACCAATCAGCACGGCTACCGCAGCGCCGATTGCCGCAGCGCCCCCGAGCCACCCGCCGAAATACCCACCGATTGACGCCAACAGCCCCACGGCGGCCTCGGCCAGCGGGTAAGCCGGCGAAATGCGCACCTGGCAGTGCCGGCAGCGCCCCCGCAGCCAGAAGTATCCAACCAGTGGCGTCAGGTCCAAAGCGCCAAGCGTATGCCCGCAAGCGGGGCAGCATGATCGGGGTCCACGAGGGCCGCCACGCGCAGCCAGCCGGAAGTGGGTCGCGTACCCGAAGCTCCCGAACACCAGCCCGAGCAAGAGGAGTGCCAGCATCACAAGGAGCGGCGGAGCGGCGCCAAGCACCGACCAAACTTCAGACATGGATTTCTAGCCCCCCAATCACAGACAAGGGCGAACGATCGACTGCATAGCAGAGGGGCCAGTTCTGCTGAACCGGCCCCTGCTGCTTGGTCTGCTTAGTTCCGAACGACGTTGGCGGTGCCGGCATCAAAGCCCTTGTCGGTACTATCGCCGGTAATCGAACACTTCACCTGCTCATTGTCAGGGCCAGTGGCGTTCGTGGTCCACGGGGAGTTCTGCGGGAACGTTGAGCCGATCGTGATGGAATAACCGGTGGCATTCGGCCACGGCGTCGTGCCGTCAGCCTTCGTGCATTTCAGCGTGATGTCCGACCCAGGCTTTGCGTTGCCGGGGTCGACAAGCACATACCACGTGCGGGTTGCGCTTTCGTCCACACCGGCCGTGCTGGCGTCGTCGCCCTGCGTCACCATAATGTAGGGGTTCCCAAACCGGTTCTTGAACGTGGTCGAGGGGCGGACATAACCCTTGGTCTTCATGTCTGCCAGATCCTCCGGGTAGTTGCCAACCTCGTCGTCCAGAGAAGACCGCTCCATGGCGCCGGAGAAGGTGTAGAGCTCGGTGGCCCCCACGCCGCCCTTGGCCTTCCGGATCGCAGCGGACAACCAGGGTACCGCCAGCGTGGTTAAGAGGGCAATGATGGCCACCACGACCATCAGCTCAATCAGGGTGAAGCCTTTCTGCTCACGCCGCAAGGACACCAAGCGGTTCAGCACAAACCCTTCCTCCTCTGTCATCATTTTCCTCTCAGACAAGTCCTATTGTAGGGCTCGACAGACGAGCTGTCAATAGTTGCCAGGAAGAATTTTGAGATTGTTAGTCCGTCAACTGACGGAGCCCCACAATGAAAAGATCGGCTGGACCATAGCCATTACCATCAGCCCGATGGTGATGGCCAGCGTGACCAGGATGATCGGCTCCAGGCTGGACGAAAGCCGTTCGGCCGTTCGCTGAACTTCGTCCTCGTAAAAGTCGGCCACCTTCTCGAGCATCTCTTCGAGGGTGCCGGTCTCTTCGCCGACGCTGACCATTTCGATCACCATGGGCGGGAACAGCCCGGCCTGGGCCAGGGGCGCCGCCAGATGCTGCCCTTCACGCACCTTGCCCATGGCCTCCCGGACCGCCGCTGCGATCACACGGTTGGACGCGGTGCGCTCGGCCACCGCCATTGCTTTGAGGATAGTGATGCCGCTGGACAACAGACTGCCCAGGGTGCGGGAAAAAACGGCGATGGAATGCTTAGCCACCATTGGGCCGAAAACGGGCATTTTGAGCACCCCGCGATCCCAAAGCAGGCCGCCTTGCTCACTCCTGCGCAGCTGCCGCTGCCCCACTACGATTCCGACAACAGCCAGTCCGACGCCCCACCAGGCCCTCTGCAGCCAGTTGCTAAGCGCTATGAGCAGCTTGGTAGCGAGGGGGAGGTCGGCTTCAAAGCTCGCATACACCTCAACGAACCGCGGAATGACAAACAGAATCAGGAAGACCAGAATCAGGGAGGCCACACCAATCACAATGGCCGGATAGATCATGGCAGACCGGACTTTCTGGCGAATAGCCTCTTCTTTTTCCAGTTGATCCGCCAGCCGGGTAAACACTTCGTCCAAAATGCCGCCGACCTCGCCGGCCGCAGTCATCTGAATCAGGACGGCAGGGAGGTACTGGTGCTGCCGGGCAAACGCAGTGGCCAGACTGTCTCCGGCCTCTACGTCGCCGGCAATCTGCGCCAGCACGTGGCGTAAGCGCTTGTTCCCCGATTGGCGGGCCAGTACTTTCAGTGCGGTGACGACGGGCAGTCCGGCATTAATCATGGTCGAGAACTGTCGCGCAAACAACGCGAGGTCCTTGCCGCCGGGTTTTCTTGTGAAGAACCCTCCTTGCTGCTGCAGCACGGCCTGCAAGTCGCGATCCTTCTCGATGTCGAGTACCAGCAACCCCTGGTTGCGCAGGCGGGTGACTGAATCCAACTCCGTGTCCGCCTCAATGCGGCCCTGGATCAACTGCCCCCCCGTATCGCGCGCTCGATAGAGAAAAGCCGGCATGCTTCAACCACACCTCCCATTCGGTCCAGCCATGGCACCGCTAGTTGCCCGAGGAACGTTCGTGGGCGAATCCGAGGTAGTCTTCATGATGGATCAAGCCTTGTTCATACAGCTCCGTGACCGCCGCTTCCATGGTCCGCATCCCGAGCTTGCCACCGGTCTGAAGGGCGGAAATGATCTGATGGGTCTTGCCTTCCCGGATCAAGTTCCGGATGGCGGGTGTCACTACCAGCACTTCCAGGGCGACCACGCGACCGGGGCGCCCCTTTCTCGGGAAGAGCCGCTGGGCTACGACTCCCTGCAGGGATCCGCCCAACTGCACTTTGACTTGTTGCTGCTGTTCGGGCGGGAAGACGTCGATGATGCGGTCAATGGTGGAAGCCGCGTCGTTGGTATGCAGCGTTGCGAGCACCAGATGGCCTGTCTCCGCCGCCTGAAGGCACGTACGGATCGTATCGAGGTCCCGCATCTCGCCCAGGAGGATCACGTTCGGATCTTGGCGCAGCGCCGCCCTCAAGCCGTGCGGAAAGGAGTCCGTGTCAGACCCCACTTCGCGCTGGTGAACAACGCTGCGTTTATGGCGGTGCACAAACTCGATGGGATCCTCCAGCGTGACGATGTGCTTGTCGTAGTGCTCATTGATCCAATCCACCATGGCAGCCAGGGTCGTGGACTTACCGCTGCCGGTCGGTCCCGTCACGACGACAAGCCCGTACGGCTTGGCGCAAAACGTGGTCAGGACCTCAGGCATTCCAAGTTCCTGTAGGGTCGCGACGCGGAACGGAATGGCGCGCATGGCAAGGGCCGGTGTGCCCCGCTGGCGGTAAACGTTGGTGCGGAACCGGCCAAGCCCGTGGATGGAGTATGAGAAGTCCGCCTCTCCGGATAACCGGTATTCCTCCTTCTTGCCCGGAGGGATGATACACTCCGCGACCTCCTCCATCTCCTGGCGGGTCAGGTGAAGCCCGCCGCGGCGAACCAGTTTCCCGTGGATCCGGAAGACCGGGGGCTGCGCCTCACACAGGTGGATATCCGAAGCCCCTTCCTCCACGGCTTCTCTGAGCAGCTGATCAACGTCTAGCACCTGGGGTACCTCCTATTGGGTGTCGGTAAAGCTCGTTACTCGGAAGACCTCTTCCGGGGTGGTAGTGCCCTCCAGGGCCTTGTTTAGCCCGCTTGTAATCAGGAGCTGCATGCCGTCATGGACGGCCTGGCCGCGAATGTCAGCCAGCGAGCAGCGCCTGGT
This sequence comes from Symbiobacteriaceae bacterium, assembly GCA_035628915.1. Lineage (GTDB taxonomy): Bacteria > Bacillota > Sulfobacillia > Symbiobacteriales > Symbiobacteriaceae > JARBUG01. The sequence goes on from DASPIW010000036.1 coordinate 24,744, forward strand.
AACCAGATCCTGAATGGCCGGTGAGACCCGCAGCAGTTCGAAAACCGGGAACCGGCCCGAATACCCCGTTCCGCTGCAGCGGGGGCAGCCCACCGCCCGGTACAGCGTCGCCTTTCCCGGCCCTTTTGGTACGCAGCCGTAGTCGGCGAATACGTCGGCGTCGACCGGGAATCCTTCCCGGCACTGGGTGCAGACTCTGCGCAGCAGGCGCTGTGCCAGCACGCCCAGGACAGATGAGGCGATCAGGTACGGTTCGACCTCCATGTCGAGCAGGCGGGTCAGGGCGCCGGCGGCGTCGTTGGTGTGCAGCGTCGACAGGACCATGTGGCCCGTGAGGGCGGAACGCACGGCCACATCCGCCGTTTCGCTGTCGCGGATTTCGCCGATCATGATGATGTTGGGGTCCTGACGAAGGATGGCACGGAGACCGTCGGCAAATGTGAGGCCGGCCTTTGGGTTTACCTGGACATGGCTGACGCCCGCCAACTGGTACTCAACGGGGTCTTCAATGGTGACGATGTTCTTCTCCGGCGAGTTGAGGTAAGCAAGGGTCGACATGAGAGTGGATGTTTTGCCGCTCCCCGTGGGGCCTGTCACCAGCACCATGCCGTGGGGGCGCCTGACGCAAGAGGTATACCACTGTATAGTCTGCTGGCTGAAGCCCAGTTCCTCGAGCTTGGGCAGTGCATGAGTACGATTGAAAATTCTCAGTACTACTTTCTCGCCGTGAACGGTCGGGAGGGTGCTAACGCGCAGGTCGACGTTGCGGCCCTTGTCCCGCAGTTCGATGCGACCGTCCTGAGGCGACCGGCGTTCAGAAATATCCAGCCCGGCGAGAACTTTGATGCGGGCCACTACCGGGGCGTGATACGCTATTTGTGGGTTCATGATTTCTCGCAGAAAGCCGTCGACGCGAAAGCGAACCCGAAACTGGTTCTCTGCAGGTTCGATATGGATGTCGCTGGCCCGTTCGGAGATCGCCCGGTCCACCAGTTCGTTGACCAACTGCACTACGGGTGCATCGTCCAGCTCTGGCGGCAGCTGGATCTCGGTGGTCGCTCCGATCTCGCCGGTGCCATCCCGCTGCTTCAGAGAGGCGAGCCGCTCATACTGGACGATGGCCTTGTTGAGCCCCTGCCGGGTGCATGCGACGGGCTGAACACCTCGGCGGGTCAGATGACGAATTTCGTCAAGTGAGAAGACGTCCAGCGGATCGGCCATGGCCACGTAGAGAAGTCCGAACTCCTCACGCAGTGGGAGGGCGCTGGTTTTGCGGGCCGCTGACGGGGGCAGCAGGCGGGCAACCGCCATGTCGACTTGCAGCTCGTGATCGGCGACAAAGGGGATTCCGAGCTGATCAGCGATGGCCCGCGCCACATCCGTTTCCGTAAGGTAGCCAAGGGCCACCAGGACTTCACCCAGGCGGTGGCCGGAGGCTTTCTGGACCTCCAGCGCCTTGGCCAACTCTCCTGGCCCAATCAGTCCCGATTGGACGAGGCTGTCGCCCAGGAGCTTTTTGTCTGAAGCCATGGGCTCCCCCCCGGCGTTGAGACAGACTAGGACATTAGGAAGTATCTTCCACATGGATTCTTCACTTCCTGCTAGTTCACCTAAAAAATGTTATTTCTTGCAGTTACTATGGGCTTGCCGTTGTTTGCGGACAGCGAAAAAATCGGGAGGCGCTTCATGCTACTGAGTATCGGAGTGCTGGTTGGGGAGTCGGCGTTGGCCTACCTGGTGCTGGAGGCCGTCTTCCGCTATGTGGACGTCTCGCCTGCGGGCCTGGCCGTGCGGCTCCGCCGGTGGTGTTACGTGTATGCCAGTTTGGCCGCTGCGGCGGGGCTGGCGGGCGCGTGGGCGCAGTTCCGGCTGGCAGGGCCCATGGGCCTGGCTGTGGCCGCGGGGAACTGGGTTCCCTGGTGGCTTCTCTGGCGCTTCGGTTTGCGCAAGCAGCTCACGTTCCTGATTAAGGATGATGGGGGAACAGCGTACACGAAGCCCGACCGGTGAGGTCGGGCTTCGTGTACGCTGCTATGAGAAGGGGGTGGAAAGGCCGTCTTCCAGGCCGTCGTCGAGGTCGTCGTGTAGGGCGCTTTGCACGCTGAATGTGTGATGGTACTGGAAGTTGCGGTCATCATCTTCGGTCACCTTGAGAAGGTGGCCGTCCCAGGTGAGCTGGGTCCGGCCGGTGGGCGAAGCGGTCTGCCACTGACCGGTGGCCTGCAGATAGTCAAACGCATCGCAGGCGAGGCTGACCATCTCTTCCTCGTCCGAGTGCTTGGAGGAAGGGGCGAAAGTCAGGACTTGCCAGATCCGTTCAAAGAGCGGGTAGTCCTGCGGGTCCCGGTGTAAGCGATCATATAGGCTTCGCACGTCCATACGGGGCGCCCTCCTTATTCCCTGGGCTGACACCGCTAGTATGCTCAGAAACGCAGCGGAACCGCTCCGGACAGGGCCGTTTTTTCCGGCGTCACATGAAACCGCCAGGCGTGGACTTCGACGCCGGCCGCGGCGCTGCGGCGCAGTTCGGCGCCGAATGCGGGGTCGATGTCGTCCCATGGGCCGAACGCCTCGGCGTCGGCGCGCTGAATGACGAAGAGCACCGCCGTGCGATAGCCGTCGTCGCGCGCCCTGACCAATTCACGCAGGTGCCTGGAGCCCCGCCCGGTGGGAGCGTCCGGGAAGCGGGCGACCCGAGAGCCGTCCGGGTCCGTCAGCACAGATGTGACAGACTTGACCTCTACCAGACAGGGCGGCAGCCCGTCAGCGGTCAGGAGGAAGTCGATGCGGCTCTCACCATAGGTGAATTCCGGCCGCACGTGGGTGTACCCGGCGAACGGCGGGAGCTGGCAGATCTGACGGCGCAGGATCTTGCCGGGAAGGCCCGTGTCGACGGAGACCCAGGTGTCGCCGTGAGCGACCATGGTCAGGGTGCCGGCTGTCTGGCGGCCCGGCTGGGGGTCGTAGGTGAATTCGGCAGGAGCGCCCGGTACCAGCAGTTCAACCATCCTGCCGGAAGAGGCGATGTGGACCGGCGCCGTGGTGCCGTCCGGCAGGCGCACCAGGGCCACGAAGCGGTTCTGCCGCTCGACGAATGTGCCGCGCATGCTAACGGGCGAGGGCCGGCTGCTCGGTCCAGCCGAGGCCGAGTTCGAGGAGCCTGCCTTGGGTGGGCACGCCGGTGGCGGGGTCCCAGCCCATCATGCTGTAGTAGGTACGCAGCGCGTCGGCAATGCCGTCCTCGGGAACCGCTGTGCCCTTGAGGGGGCCGCTTTCGAACGGCGTGAGGAAGCGGCGGGCGAGCTTGTCCGTTTCGTGGGTCAGACCTTCGCGTAGGTTGAACAGCCGGCTGAGGGTGTTGACCCGCTCCCCGATCTTCATCAGGTCGTAGATGCTGGTGTTCCAGCCGGTGGCCGCCTGAATCAGCTCCGTGACCTGCTGCATTGTCCAAGGGAGGAACATACAGTAGATGGCGCTGTTCTGCAGGTGCCGCCAGTTGATGGTATACATGACCATCCGGACCTTGTCCGCCGATAGGTCGTGGGCGGGGAGCGGCTTGTAGATGCCAAGGGGATGCAGCGAGCGGGTGGCCTTCGTGTAGCCCGTGTCGTGAAAGTTGTGCATGTGGTCGGCGCCGGTGGGGCTGACCATGTAGCCCAGGCCCAGGCCGTGCTTGGCCCGCGGCTCGTGGGCGGGGATTTCCTGCTTCTTGACCACGGGGGCGAGTGCCACGGCTTCCGGGCCATACGCCTGTGCGGCGCGGAAGCTGCCCAGGGCCAGGCGGTCGCCGAAGCCTTCCCGGTGACCGATCTTTTCGATCATGCAGAGCCAGGCGTCAACGTTGCCGAAGCGGAGGTCCACCCCTTCCAGGTCGGCCTGCGGAATCAGGCCCTTCTCGGCGCATTCCATCGCCCAGGCAATGGTCGCCCCGCAGGAGATGGAGTCGAGCCCCAGGGCGCCCACCCGCATGTTGGCGTAAGCGATGGCTTCCAGGTCGTCGATGCCGCAGTTGGAGCCCATCATGCCGATGGTCTCGTACTCCGGACCGCCGTATGCGGGGTCGATTTCGTAGCGGCCGTGGCTTTCGGTCACCCGTTTGCACTTGACGACACAGGAGAAGCAGTTCTCCGTGGCCGTCAGGAGCCCGGTGTCTTTCATCGTCTGGCCGGTAATCGCTTCGGCGCCCTTGTGTTCGTCAGACATGAGACAGGCTTCAGTGGGCGCCAGGGTATCGCCGTGGGGCGCCTTGCCGGGCCAGTGGCCGAAGCGGAAGTTGAGGGTGGGCAGATTGCCCTGCTGCGACGAACCGAGGGTGCCGCCGGCCGTCCCAAGTTCACCGAAGCCGGCATACAGCTTCTTGCCTACGGTCGCGACCCACTTGTTCAGCTCGAGAATCTTCTTCATGTCGGCGACAGCAGGCAGGGCACTGCCCCGCACGGCCACGCCCTTGAGCAGCTTGGAGCCCATGACGGCGCCCATGCCGCCCCGGCCCACGAATTCGTTAAGGTCGTTGGAGATGGTGGCATAAAGCGCCTGCTTCTCGCCTGCCGGTCCAATCTGGGCGAAACGGATGCGCTGGTCGCCCAGTTCGGCGCGTACCGCCTGCTCGGCGGGCCTGCATTCCAATCCCCACAAGTGGGCGGCGTCCCGGATTGCGATCTCGCCATCCTTGATCCATATGTATACGGGCTTGGCAGCGGCGCCTTCGATGATGAGCGCGTCAAATCCCGCCCGGCGCAGTTCGTGGCCCCAGAAGCCGCCGGCCTCGCCGCCGCCGTAGCCGCCCGTCAGGGGCGACTTGGCCCCGGCGGCGTGGCGCCCGCTGCCGGCAAAGGGCAGGCCGGTGAGCGGTCCGCAGGCGAAGATTAGCTTGTTCACCGGGCCGAGGGGGTCACAGCCCGCCGGCACTTCTTTATAAAGGAAGTAGGCGATGAAGCCGTGCCCGCCGAGGTAGGTGTGGTAGAACTCGTCGTCAGGGTGGTCAACGGTAATCAGCCCGGTGGTCAGGTTTACACGTGCGATGTTTCCGTGGTAGCCCTTGGATTCCAGTGCCATGGTGCTGCTCGTCCCCCTTCTTGCCCTCAGCCGCCTTCCATTGGAGCCAGAAGCATGACCTGGTCGCCGTCGTGAAGCGGGTCCGCCTCGAGAGCCCGTTTGCCGTTGACGGCCACGAGCAGGACCTCTTCCCAGGGGATGCCGCTGGCGTCGATCAACATCCTGACCGTGGCAGCGTCAGGCAGTTCCAGTTCGAACCCCTCCGGGCGGTACCGCCGGAGATGGCCCTGTACACGCACGGTGACTTTCACCTGCCGGCGACCTCCTCATTTCGTGACCCTAAACATGATCATACCAATTGGTTACCCAACTGGAAAGGGCTCGGGCCTGTGGTAGAATGGAGCTATAGCTCCTCCGGAAAGGTGATGTCCGGTGTCAACCGCAAAGCTGTTCCATATGGATGCGTACCGCACGGAGTTCGCCGCCCAAGTTCTGTCTTGCGTGCCCGCAGGGGACAAGTGGGACGTCATTTTGGACCAGACCTGCTTCTTTGCCATGTCGGGCGGTCAGCCGAGCGATCTGGGCGTCCTGGGTGGGCGCCGGGTGCTCGACGCACGGGAAGATGAAGCTGCCGGGGAGATCATCCACACGGTGGACGGGCCCCTTTCCGGGGAAGTGCGCGGCCAGGTCGACTGGCAGCGCCGGCTGGACCACTCGGAGCAGCATACGGGCCAGCATCTGCTCTCCGCCGCCTTTGAACACTTCATGGACGGCGAGACCGTCTCCTGGCATTTAGGCGCCGACAGCTGCACGGTGGATATCGCCATCGACAGTCTTACCGCCCAGCAGGCCGAGCAGATCGAGGTGGAATGCAACCGCGTAATCCGGGCCGTATTGCCCGTGATGACGCACGTAGTGGACAAGGAAGGCGTCAAGGCGTTTCCCATGCGCAAGCCGCCCGCGGTGGACGGCGACATCCGGGTGGTCGAGATTCAGGGCTACGACTGGTCGGGCTGCGGCGGCACTCATGTGCGCTCCACCGGCGAGCTGGGGCTGCTGAAAATCAAGTCCTGGGAGAAGAACAAGAAGTTCGTCCGGGTGGAGTTCCTGGTGGGCCAGCGGGCGATTCGTGACTACCAGCGCCTCGACCAGATGACCCGGGAGCTGGCGCGTTCGCTGTCGATCCACGTCATGGATCTTCCGGGATACGTCGACCGGTCAAAGGAAGAGTGCTCCGGCCTGCGCAAGCAGCTGAAAATGGCCCAGGAGCGGCTGCTGGAGATCGAGGCGGCGGAACTGCTGACCGAGGCCCGCAGGGTCGGAGGCGCCCGGGTGGTCCGGCAGGTGGTGGGCGGCCGGCCCCTTGATGAAGTGAAGCTGCTGGCCGGAAAAGTAGCGGCCCATGCCGGCACGGTGGCCATTTTCGGGACCAAGGGCGCCATTCCGCAGATTGTGCTGTACCGGTCGGTCGATCTCCGGCTGGACATGGGCGCCGTCATTCGTCAGGTGCTGCCGCTGATCGACGGCAAGGGCGGCGGCTCGCCGGTTCAGGCGCAGGGCGCCGGCAGCCGGCCGGAAGGCCTGGAGCACGCTCTGGATACAGCCCTGCAGAGGATTGCCGAAATGCTGACCGCATAGGAAACGGAAAGACCCAGGCCGGGGTTGGCCTGGGTCTGGCTTTTTCTTTACCTTGATTCAGGAAGCTTTGACGATGCCGTCGGACAGAGCCGGCAGCACCTGATTTACGAAGATGTCGACCAGGGCCGGGTCAAACTGGGTGCCTGCGCCTTGTTCCAGACGTCGCGCCGCCTCGGTGCTCTCCACGCCCCGGCGGTAGGGCCGGTCGGCAGTCATGCTGTCGTATGCGTCGCAGACGCTGATGATGCGGGCCTCCAGGGGAAGGTCCCCGCCCGCGATGCCATATGGATAACCCTTGCCGTCATACCGCTCGTGGTGGAGGGCCACAGCCGGCAGGACCGATTCCAGGGCCGAGCAGGAGCGCAGGATCTCGGCACCGAGTTCAGGGTGGGTCTTGATGGCCTGCCACTCGGCGTCGGTAAGGGCGCCGGGTTTGTCGAGGATCGCTTCGTCGATGCCGATCTTGCCCATGTCGTGCAGGAGGGCGCACCGCTCCAGATGGCGCACCTGCGAGTAGGGGAGATCAAGCGCAAGGGTAAGGGCCGCTGCGTACCGGGCGACCCGTTCACTGTGGTCGGCCGTGGATGGTGATTTGGCCCGCAGCGCTGACAGGAAGGCAACCACTGCTTCATCGGCTCCGACCTTCCGCTGTGCGGCGATGGACGACACCCGCCCGACTTCGGGCGCCCAGACCATCCAACTAGCTGCCATATGAAAGCCCCCCTGATTGTCTCCCCCTGCGAGTCTCTGAACTATCACATATGTACGATTGACATGAGAGTGCTTATGGGGGTTCGATTAAGAAAAGTACAAAAGGAGGCGCACCGATGGCAGACAATGCGGAGCCAATTCGCTGGAACGACGTTGCCGATTTGTACGACAGCTATGTGCGGGTCACGTTTGACGTTCCCTTCCTGGTCGGCGAGGCCAGGAAGACCGGGGGCGAGGTCCTAGAACTGATGTGCGGCACCGGCAGGGTCTCCCTTCCCCTCGTCGAGGCCGGCGTCCGGCTGACGTGCGTCGACAACGCCCCGGAGATGCTGCGCCAGCTTAGCGACAAGCTGGGGCAGCGGGGCTTGTCGGCAAATCTCCGTCTCATGGATGTACGAGAGCTCGACCTGCCTCAAAAGTTCGCTCTGATCATGATTCCCTTTCACGCCTTTGCGGAACTAACATCCGAGGAGGATCAGAGGCGGGCGCTGATGCGCATCCACGCTCATCTGGTCGACGGCGGGCGCTTTATCTGTACGCTGCACAATCCGCCGGTGCGGCTGAAGCCGGTGGATGGGATCATGCGCCTGTGGGGCAGCCACGCGGCGCCCGGGGGCGAGGGAAGGCTCTTGCTGTGGGGCGCCGAAACCCGGGATGCTGAGGCCGGGGTCGTCAACGGGGTCGAGGTCTTCGAGCTATACGACCGTTCCGGTCACATGGAGTCGAAACGGCTGCTGGAGTTCCGGTTCCGGCTGCTGGAGCGGGCTCAGTTTGAGCGCCTGGCGGCGGATGCGGGATTTGTGATCGAGGCCCTGTTTGGCGGATACTCCTATGAACCCTTTGATGATGCAAGGAGTCGATTCTTGGTCTATGTCCTCCGCAAATGAAGACAGAAGACGTGATTTTGCCGCGGAGGCCGCGGAAGACGCGAAAAGAAGCCCCGTGCCGCGACCAACGTCGCAACACGGGGCTTCACTTACGGTCCTCAGTGCCCGGACTCAGCGGTCGGATGCTTCTCTCCACTCCCCTCATTCGGGAAGACCAGGCGCAGGAGGAGCGGGGTCACCAGCGTTGTGGCCAGGGTCATGATCACCATGACGGAGAAGATCTGCTGGTCGATTACGCCCGCCGCCAAGCCGATATTGGAGACGATCAGGGCGACTTCGCCCCGGGAGATCATGCCGATGCCAACGCGCAGCGACTCCATGAAGTTGAACTTGACCAACTTGACGGCCACGCCGGAGCCGACGATCTTGCAGACGATGGAGGCCAGGACAATCCACACGACCAACCCGACGTTGCCTTTCATTGCGCTGATGGCGTCGGCCTCAAGGCCGATGCTTACGAAGAAGATCGGCACGAAGAAGCCGTAGGCCAGTACACCCAGCTTCTCAGCGACTTGATGGCCAAGGTCGCCATGCTTGGCGATCATCACGCCGACGAGGTAAGAGCCGGTAATGGCGGCCACCTTGCCGAAGGCTTCTGCAGAAAAGGCGAAGAGGAGCCCAACGACAATGGCCATGGCAAAGCCCGTCTCCGAGCCCGGCCACCGGGAGGCCCAGCGCAGAAGCTTCGGCACCACCTTGTCGCCGATGAGAATGGCAATGCCGAAATAGGAGACCATCTTGACGACGACCCACCAGATCGGGTCCGCCTCGCCGCCACCGCCGCCGGCAGCGTGCATGGCCACCACGACGGAGAGGACGATGATGCCCATGACGTCGTCGATGACGGCGGCGCCCAGGATGGTGCTGCCTTCCTTCGACCGCAGCTGCCCCAGCTCCAGGAGCGTCTGGGCGGAGATCGAAACGGAAGTGGCCGTGAGAATCGTGCCGACGAAGATGCTCGGATACCAGTCAAACCCGCCCACGTACTTGGAGATCAGCGTTCCGGCGATGAACGGCAGTGTAACGCCGCCCGTGGCGCCCAGAAAGGCGGCCGTGCCGACCTTGCGCATCTCCTTGAGGTTGGTCTCAAGGCCGGCCAGGAACATCAGGAAAATGACGCCGAGATCGGCCAGGTGCTTGACCGTCTGTCCCAGCATCTCGTGGTCGGTGAACGGGGGCAGGTGCAGGATGTTGAGGGCAGTCGGGCCAAGGATCAGACCCACCAGCAGTTCGCCCAGCACAGCGGGCTGGCCGATTCGCTTCGAGAGCGCGCCGGCGCCTTTCGAGGTAACGATGATGACGGCCAACAGGAGCAGAATCTGCAGCATTGGAGTGAGTGGATATTCCATGAGTTTCAAATGCACGCCTATCACTTCCTCACGCCTGATTATATATGTGTATACCGCTGAAAGGAAGCAGAAAAGCCGGGGCGAGTGAGTCGCCCCGGCTTTTTTCTACGTTCCCTAGCGCAATAGCCGAGCGGCCGCTTCGACGTAGTCGATGATCGGGCCGGCAACAATACCCGCCGCCAGCACACCGACGAATGAGAGAACCACCGTGGTCATCACGCCGCCGCTCACGGGCAGAGACTGCTTGTCGGACGGCTCCAGGAACATGGCCTTGACCACCCCGTAGTAGTAGCCGACGGAGATGACGGAGTTGACCGCCATGACCAGAGCCAGCCACAGGTAGCCGGCATCGACCGCCGCCCGGAAGAGGAAGAACTTGCCCATGAACCCGGCTGTCGGCGGAATGCCGATCAGGGAGACGAAGCAGATTAGGAGTGTTACGGCATAGAACGGATTCCGGCTGAAGAGGCCCCGGAAGTCCTCCACCGTCACCCAGCCGCCTTCCTGATCCATGTGGGTCAGGACGGCGAAGATGCCGAGGTTGGTAAGGGCGTAGGCCATTGCGTAGAACAGGACGCCCGCGACACCCTTGCCGGAGTTCAGGTCACCGCCTGCCGCCACCACGCCGACGAGGATATACCCCGCTTGTGCGATGGAGGAGTAGGCCATCATGCGCTTGATGTTGGTCTGCATCAACGCGGTGATGTTGCCGACAAACATGGAGGCGGTGGCCAGCACGGCCCAGATGAGGCTCCACTTGCCGGCCAGGGGGCTGACGCCGAGCCCGACCAGGAAGATCCGCAGGATGGCCGCAAAGGCGGCGCCTTTGGGACCGACCGAGAAGAAGCCGGTGACGGGGGTCGGAGCGCCTTCATAAGCGTCCGGCGCCCACAGGTGCATGGGCACGGCGGCGATCTTGAAGGCGAAGCCGCCCGCCAGGAAGATGACACCTGCGACCAGCAGGGAGAGCATGCCGGGGTTGCCGACTTGCTCGGTCACACCCTTCATGATCGCCGGCAGATAGGTGGTGCCGGTCGCGCCGTAAATCAGGGAGAGGCCAAACAGCAGGACCGCCGAGGCCAGGGCGCCGTTCAGGAAGTACTTGAGGGCTGCTTCGTTGGACTTCGGGTCCTTGCGAAGCAGGCCCGCCAGGACGTACGAGCAGATCGAAGTCAGTTCCAGGCCGATGTAGATGGTGATCATGTCACGGGAGGTGACCATGAACATCATGCCGAGCGTGGCGGCCAGCAGCACTTCGAAGAACTCCAGGTACATACCCTTTAAGAACTTCTCCACGTAGTCCATGGACAGGAGCGTGATCAGCCCGGCGATGCCGAGGATGACAGCTTTCATGAAGAAGCTGAACCCGTCGGCGACGACCATTTGGCCGAAGTACTCGTTCACCCTCATGGCCTTGGGGTCGTAGATGTTCGGGTCTGTAGCGGTGTACCACGTAAAGACCAGGGCGAGGAACAAGCCCGCCACTACGCTCCAGACCAGCCACCGCTTCTCTTTCACGTAGAAGTCGACGCACATGACGATGAGCATGACGGCGACCACCGTGAATTCGGGCAGCAGGTAGAGGTAGTTGGGCTGCACCACCTCGGTCCAGTTAAATGGAGCTGCCAAGCTACTTCCCCCCTAGAAGTCCGGACAACGTAGCAGCAGAGGCGTTCAGCATGTCAAGAATGGGCTTCGGCCAGACGCCGAAGACGACGACGAGCACGGCGAGCGGGGCGAAGATGATCCGTTCCTTGATGGTCACGTCATGCAGGCCGCCGTATTCCTTCTTGGCTTCGCCCATGAGGACGTTGCGCATGGTGATCAGATGCCAGGCAGCGGTGATGACGAGGCCGGCGCCGGCGACCAGCACCCACAGGCCGAAGGCAGGATACGAACCGGTCAGGGCGATGAACTCGCCGATGAAGCCCGCCAGACCGGGCAGGCCGAGGTTGGCGAAGGCGATGAAGGCGGTCATGAAGCTGATGACCGGAATCGTGTTGAACATGCCGCCCAGCTTGCCCAGGTCGCGGGTGTGGGTCCGCTCGTAGAACATGCCGACCGCAAAGAAGAAGAGGGGCGAGATCAGGCCGTGGGAGATGGTGACGAAGTAGCCGCCGTTGAGGGCAACCTGGGCCATGTCAGTCTGACCCTTCTGCGCCAGCAGGCTGGCAGCGGCAAGGGCGATGACGAAGAACCCCATGTGGTTGACGGACGAGTAGGCGACCTGCTTCTTGAAGTCCTTTTGAGCCATAGCGGCTGCAGCAGCGTAGACGATGCTGATGACGCCCAGGACGAAGAGCAGGGTGGTGTACTTGGCGGCGACCTGCGGGAGCATCGGATGGCTAATACGCACCATGGCGTAGGAGCCCAGCTTCAGCAGGATGCCGGCAAGCAGCATGGAGATGGGCGTGGGCGCCTCGACGTGGGCGTCAGGCAACCAAGTGTGGAACGGCCACATGGGCACCTTGACGGCGAAGCCGACGACTAGAGCGAAGAAGGCAAAGGTGGTCAGGCCGGTGACTGGCAGGCCCTTCGTAGCGGCGGCCATCTCCAGCAGGTTGAAGGTGCCGACACCGCTGGCAATGTAGAGGTAGATCGCACCGACCAGCATGACCACGGAGCCGATGAGGGTGTAGAGGAAGAACTTGATGGCGGCATATTCGCGCCGGGCGCCGCCCCAGATGCCGATGAGGAAGTACATGGGCAGCAGGACGATTTCCCAGAAGACGTAGAACAGCATGAAGTCGAGGGAGACGAAGACGCCGTTGGTGCCGACTTCGAGGATCAGGAAGAGGATCAGGTAGTCCTTGATCCGGTCCTTGATGTAGCCGTACGAGGAGAGCAGGGCCAGGGGGAAGAGCAGGGCGGAGAGCAGGACCATGGTGAAGCCGAAGCCGTCAACACCCATGGTGTAGTTCACGCCAATAGCCGGGATCCAGCTGTAGCTCTCGGCCCATTTCATGCCCAGGGTCGAGGCGTCGGTCGAGACAGCGGCGGTGCCCCACTGGGAGGCCAGGATCAGGCCGAGAACGAGCGGGACGAGGGTGCCGATGCCGGCCAGCCAGTACAGCAACTTCTCCTGGGTCTTGGGTACGAAGAGCATGACCAGAGCGAGGACGAGGGGAGCAAAAACGATTAAAGACAACATCCCCGGTAAGCCTCCTATCTAATGACCTGGAATAGGAGCACACTGGCCACGACAACAACCACGAAGGTCAGCATGTACTGCTGGACGTAGCCTGTGGAAATGCGGCGGAAGGCCGAAGCCAGCGTGCGGGCGATGTCGGCCCACATGGTGACGAGCGTATCCACCACGTTCGCATCGAACCACCCGGAAGCGTCTGCGATCCAGTTGCCAAGCGTACCGACGAAGTTGACGAGACCGTCGACCACTGCGCCGTCGAACCAGGCGATGATTTTGGAGACTGCGAGCGTCCCCTGGACAAAGACCCAGTCGTAAGCCTCATCGAAGTAGTACTTGTTGCGGACCACGTTGTAAATGGGCTGCAGCGCCTTGATCCAGCGGGCACGGGTGGCCGCGGCGGTCCACTTGTAGAACCAAAGGCCGATGCCGATGCCCAGGAAACCGGCCGACGTTGCCAGAGCGGTCACGGTCACTTCCGTGGGGAACTCGACGGCGTGCTCGACGCCGGGCAGGTGGAAGAACCGCTCAAAGAAAGTCAGGAAGCCGGCGTGGATATAGTGGGAGGGCAGTGCGGCCCAGAACCAACCGGAGAGCGCCGCCGGAACCGCCAGGATCATGAGCGGAATGGTCATCGTCTTGGGCGATTCGTGGGCGTGGTCGTACAGATGGTGATCACGCGGCTGGCCGAAGAACGCCAGGTAGGTAGCCCTGGTCATATAGTAGGCGGTCAGGAAGGCGGTAGTAAGGGCCATGATGAACGGCAGCTTGGCCATGAAACCGTGTACAGCGGGGTTGTGCCACGTGTAAGCGGCAAGCAGCAGCTCGTCTTTGGAGAAGAAGCCGCTGAAGCCCGGGAAACCGGCCAGGGCCAGGTAGCCGACCATCCAGGTAATGAACGTGATGGGGATCTTCTTGCGCAGGCCGCCCATTTTGTGCAGCAGCTGATTGTGGTGCGCCGCATGGATGACCGAACCGGCCGCAAGGAAGAGCAGGGCTTTGAAGAACGCGTGGGTGACCATGTGGAAGTTGCCTGCCGCCCAGCCGCCGAGACCCAGGGCCATGATCATATAGCCCAGCTGGGAGATGGTCGAGTAGGCGAGGACTTCCTTGATGTCCCACCGCAGCGTTGCGATGGAGGCCGCCAGGAGCGAGGTGAAGGCGCCGATGAAGGCCACCACCGCCAGCACCCACTCGGGCACGTTGCCGAAGATCATGAAGGCACGACCGACCAGGTAGACGCCGGCAGCGACCATGGTCGCCGCGTGGATGATGGCGGAGCCCGGGGTGGGGCCGGCCATGGCGTCAGGCAGCCAGGTGTGGAGCGGGAACTGCGCCGACTTGCCGATGGCGCCCGTGAAGATCAGGAAGGCGCCGAGGGCGAGGGTGGCGGCAGTCCGCGGGTCTGTAACCATTTCGGGAATGGTGTGGGCAAGGCCTTCCCAGGTAAGGGTCTTCGTCACCATAAAGATGATCCAGATACCGACCATCATGCCGACATCGCCGACACGGGTGGTCAGGAAAGCCTTGATGGAGCCCATTTTCGGCCATTCCTGCTCGAACCAGTGACCGATCAGGAGGTACGAGCAGAGGCCCATGATCTCCCAGGAGACCAGCAGCAGGAACAGGTTGTCGGCCAGCACCAGGCCCAGCATGCCCAGCGAGAACAGGTTAATCGCCGCATAGAAACGGGTGAACCGGCGCTCGCTGGCCTCGAAGTAGCCGGCAGAGTAGACCTGTACGCAGAAGGAGACGAGTGTGACGACCACCAGCATCATCGCCGTCAGGTTGTCAACCTGAATGCCCAGGTCGATCTGGAAAGCGCCCCAGGTGGACCAGTTGGTCCATACCAGATGCCGTGCCGGTTCGGTCAGGAACTTGGTCGCATGCTCCGCGGCCTCATGTCCACCCTGGTTCGCAACCGCCAGCAGCACACCGATGGACCAGATGAGGGCGATGCCCATGAGACCGGCACCGACCCACCAGGCCTTGCGCTGCAGGTACCGGGCGAACGTGGCGATCAACACTGCCGAAGCGATAGGGAGGACGGCGACCATCCAGAACGTGTTCAGAAAGAATTCCACGCTGTCTACCCCCCCTTAGCCCTTCAGCATGTCGACCTTGTCAACGTCGATCACGCCGCGATGCCGCACGATGTTCAGGATGATCGCCAGGCCGACGGAAGCTTCGGCAGCGGCTACGGTCATGATGAACAGGGTGATAATCGGCGCCCGGGCGGCCACTTCGGCAGTGTCCTGCCAGTAGTAGCGGCTGAACGTGATCAGGTTGAGGTTGACACCGTTGAGCATGATTTCGATAAACATCAGGATCCGGACGGCGTTGGTGCGGGTCAGCGCACCCCAGAGGCCCATGCCAAACAGGAAGGCTCCGAGTCCGAGCGGGAAGTAAATCGGCAGGGTCATTCCTGCTCAACCTCCTTCGCCGTCAGGATGATCGCGCCCACCATGGCGATGAGCAGCAGGACCGAAGCGATTTCGAAGGGGATCATGTAGACCGTGAACAGGGACTTGCCGATGGCAGCCACGTTGGCGGTCGCCACCTTGTCGTAGTCGGTCGGCAGCTTCGCCGCGTAGTACAGGTAGGACATGAAGGCGGCGAAAATGAACCCGACGATGAAGACTACGGGGTTCGCCGCCCAGGCCTTCACCTTCTGCTTCCGCTGCGTCTTGATGTCCCGCAGCCCGGACAGCATGATGGCGAAGATGACCATGGTCGTAATGGCGCCGGCGTAAACCAGGACCTGAATGGCGGCGACGAACTCCGCCTGCATCAGCAGGAAGATGCCCGCCACGGCCGTGAAGGAGAGCGCCATGAACAGGGCTGCGTGGGTAATCAGGGGCACGACGACCATGCGGTACGTGGAGACCATGGCGATGACGGCCAGGATGGCGAACATCCAGAACTGGCCGCTCGTGAGGAGGTTTGCGTTCATTACTTGGCCTCCTCCCCGCTCGTCTTCTCGGTGTTCACCGTCTGGTCGGGCTTTTGCTCGGCCACGTTTGCCGTCTTATCTTCGGCAGCCTTGGCAGGCGACGGCGCAGCCGGGCCGGCCTGTGCGGAGACATTAGCCGGGTTGGTGTTCACCGGAGCAGTTTGCGTCGGGGTAGACTTGGTGACGACCGGGGCATCCGGAGTCTTCGCCTCATGCGGGGCGGTCTGTGCGACTTCTTCGGCCGGCTTCTTGAACCGGTCCTTCAGTTCAGGCACATAGCCCTTGCCCAGCGGCGGACGGCCCAGGTAGCCGTTCTTATCCTGAATGTCCTCTTCGGTGGCGCCGGTCAGCCCGTGGAAGACCCAGGGCGGTGTAGCGTTCTTCTTGCCCTTCGGGCCGGCCTGCTCGGCGGAGGAGTACTTCAGGCCCATCCGCAGCAGATCTTCAAACTCATAGACCAGGTTCTCCGGATCCACCTTGCACAGTTCGTAGTCGTAGCCCATGACCAGCGAATCGAACGGGCAGGCCTCGATGCAGTAGTTGCAGAGCATGCACCGGGACATGTCGATGGCATACCGGTCCGCGACTTTTTTCTTAGTCGTCGGATCCTGGTGCCATTCGAGCGTAATGACGTTGACGGGGCAGGCTTCGACGCACATGCCGCAGGAAGTGCACTTGTACTCGCCGGTCAGCAGGTCCGTCTTTTGGAGGGGAATTCCCCGGAACCAGGCAGGCACCTTGTCGGTTTCGTCGGGGTAGAAGATTGTAATGGCCGGCCGGAACACCATTTCCTTGAAGGTGATGTTCAGGCCAATCGCAAAGGACTTGCCTGCCCGCCAGGCCTCACCGAAAAAGTTGGTCACGCCCATGTCGGCAGATCACCTCCTAATTGGTCCACCAGCCGAGGAGCCGGAGCGTAGTGAAACCAAGGTTTACGGGCACTCCATGGTACTCGGTGGCCACGAACTTCAGTATGCCGGTCAGGAAGATGTTCAGCAGGGAGACCGGCAGCAGGAACTTCCAACCAAGGTCCATGAGCTGGTCGATGCGGACACGGGGAAGGGTCCACCGGATCCACATGGCCAGGAAGACGAAGAGGTAGGTCTTGAAAGCGAACCACCAGAAGCCCCAGATCCACTTGGCGAACCAGCCCATGTTCACGGCGGCGTTGTTGGCCCAGTCGATCAGCCCGGTGCCGGCACCGTTCGGGAAGAGCCCGAAGCCGTTGACGAGGTTGCCTACCAGGGCAGCGAGGTCCGCATGGGTCGGGCCGGTCCAGCCCCCCAGGAAGAGCGTGGCGGCGATGGCCGACCAGCCCACCAGGTGGATGTACTCGGTCAGGGCGAAGACGGCCCAGCGGAACCCCGAGTACTCGGTGTGGTAACCGGAGACGAGTTCGGATTCCGCTTCGGACAGGTCGAACGGGGCCCGGTTCAGTTCCGCCAGCGAGGCGATCAGGTAGATGAGGAAGCCGATGATCTGGGGCAGCAGGTACCAGCCCAGCGGGCCGCGGGCGGCCTGCGCATCGACGATGTCGCTCAGCCGCAGGCTGCCGGCCATCATGACGACACCGATGATCGACATGACCAGCGTGACCTCGTAGGAGATCATCTGGGCAGCGCCACGCATGGCGCCCAGCAGGGAGTACTTGTTATTTGAACCCCAGCCGGACATGAAGATCATGATAACGTCATAACCGGTGATGGCAGCAATGAAGATGATGCCGATATCCAGGTTCATTGCGACGGCGCCGGGGCCGATGGGGATGATCAGCCAGATCAGGAGGCACATCACGAAGCCGATGAACGGAGCGATGACAAACAGGGGCTTGTCGATGTTCCGCGGCTCGATGTACTCCTTTAGGAAGAGCTTGAGCAGGTCAGGAATGGGCTGCAGCCAGCCGTGCAGACCCGCGCGCCAGGGCCCGACGCGGTTCTGAATCCACGCCGAGAGTTTGCGCTCGAGCATCATGGCCACGGCGAAGTTGAGCAGGCCCCAGATAAGGATAAGCGTAGCCTTTCCAAATCCCCAGATCCAGGCCTGGGCAACGGGCGAGAGGCTGTTCCACCAGGCAACCATGGCTAGCGGTCCACCTCCCCGAGCACGATGTCGATGGAGCCGAGAATGGCGACGACGTCCGCAATCTTGAAGCCCGGGCAGAGCTTGGGCATAAGCTGCAGGTGGGTAAAGCACGGCGAGCGCCACTTGACCTTGTAGGGGTTGGGGCTGCCGTCGGAAACGAGGTAGCAGCCGACTTCGCCGCGCGCCGCCTCGACGCGATGGTAGACCTCGCCCTTCGGGGGCTTGAGGATGCGGGGCACCTTGCCCATGACTTCGCCGGGATTCTCGGCGAGCCACTGCAGGCACTGCTTGATGATGCGGGAGGACTGCCGCATCTCTTCCATACGAACGAGCCACCGGTCGAAGCAGTCGCCGTTCTCCTTGCCGACCGGGATGTCGAACTCAAACCGGTTGTAGATGGAGTTCGGCAGGTTCTTGCGCAGGTCCCACTTGACCCCGGAGCCCCGCAGAACGGGGCCGGAAGCGCCGTAGGCGATGGCGTCCTCGGACTTGAGGCAGCCGACGCCCATGGTGCGCCACTGGAAGATGCGGTTGCCGGTCACGAGGGCATCCCACTGAGGCATCACGTAGTTGTCAAAGTAGTTGACGAAGCCCCAGAAGGTCTGATCGGACTTATCTTCGCCGTCATTCGGGCTGCCAATGATGCCTTCCGGCAGATCATTACGGAGGCCGCCGATCCGGAAATAGTTGTAGAGCATGCGGGTGCCCGTAATCCGCTCCAGCAGCGAGTAAGTCTTTTCCCGGTCACGCCAGCTATAAAGGAACGGCGTGACGGCACCGATATCCATAGCCATAGAGCCCACGGCCAGCAGGTGCGAGCCGATGCGCTGCAGTTCGGCAAGCAGGACCCGAATATACTGGGCCCGTTCCGGAACCGTAATCGCCTCGCCGAAGAGCTTTTCGGCAGCCTCGACGAAGCACATTTCGTGCAGTATCGGGCCGGCGTAGTCCGTGCGGTCAGTGAACGGAATCACCTGGGGATAGGTCTTGGACTCACAGAGCTTCTCAAAGCACCGGTGCAGGTAACCCACATCGGGCTGGCACCACGTGACCGTTTCGCCGTCCAGCTTGACCATCAGCCGGAGAACGCCGTGTGTCGACGGGTGCTGGGGCCCCATGTTTACTAGGAGTTCCTTGGTTTGTTCCACGTTTACACCTCCGCGCCGGGCCTATTCTGCGTAGCGATGCCGCACGAGCCGCGGACGCTTGGGCCGCTTGTCGATGAAGTCCTTCAGCAGCGGGTGCCCGCCCTGCCAGTTGTCCGGCAGGAGGATGCGCCGGTGATTGGGATGGCCGTCAAAGCGAATGCCATACATGTCATAGGTTTCCCGCTCATGGAAATTCGCGCCCGGACACAGCTCGGCGATGGAAGGCACGTGGGCACCGGTTCGGGGCAGGTCGACCTTGACATGAATGTTCCGGGCGTCAATCTCAGCCGGATTGATCCGGCACAGACTGGCGATCAGGGTGAGACGATCCTTCCAGTCGATGGCAGTCACCACCGAGCAGTAGGTATAGCCGGCCTCGAGGCAGGCCTTGACCACATTCAGGTACTCGTCCTTGGTTACGAGGATTTCGATGTCCCCGTTAACCAGGGCGCCAATTTGGGCCTCGGGGAATCTCTCCTGCAAAAAGTCCAAACGGACTCACCCCCTGGCGAAATCCAAACGGTTCAGAAAAGGTATACTAACGCCCGAAAACCCGGTCCCGTAAGGGCCCGGGGGCGTCCTATCAAGTTATACCCAGTGGAGCACACCCTTCTTGTAGGCGTAAAAGAGGCCAATGCCGAGGATGGCCAGGAAGGTCAGCATCTCCATGAGACCGGCCAGGCCCATGGCGCCAAAGACGACGGCCCAGGGATACAGGAAAATCGCTTCCATGTCGAACACGAAGAACGTGAGAGCGAACACATAATAGCGGATGTTGAAATTGACCAGTGCGTCGTCGAACGGGAGTTCACCGCACTCGTAGGTCTCGAGCTTTTCGCCCTGCAGGGGGTTCTTGGGGGCCAGCAGCGCCACCAGGCCGTAATTGCCCAAGACGAAGCCCACCCCAACGATTGCCGTTGCCAGAATATCAATATAGGAGTAGGTCACTGGGTAGCGTCTCCTTTCGCGGGTCCTTCAGCACCCGAACCACGGCAACAGGTTCAGCCTCAGAAAGGCAGGGCGGGGACCCTGCCCAGGCTGCTACCCCTTGGTGATCAAGCCGCGCTTGCCCGTCTTCAGCATCTCCTGGACTTCCATGAGACCCTGAAGCAACGCCTCGGGACGCGGCGGACAACCCGGGATGTAGACGTCGACCGGAACGACTTTGTGGACGCCGTCCACCACGTTATACGTATCCCAGTACGGTCCGCCGTTCGAAGCACAGGCGCCCATGGCGAGCACGAACTTGGGTTCAGACATTTGGTCATACAGGCGGCGGACAACGACCGCCATCTTCTCGTTCACCGTGCCGGCCACGATCATCAGGTCCGCCTGGCGAGGTGACATGCGCATTGCTTCCGAGCCAAAACGCGCGATGTCATACTTGGAGCAGGAGGCAGCCATCATTTCAATCGCGCAGCAGGCAATTCCAAAGCCCAGGGGCCACGTAGAATTGCCGTACCCCCAGCCGAGGACCTTCTGCACAACGGCGGGGAGTTTGCCTACGACGACGTTCTGATTGACCTCCACGTCCGATTCGACGACAGGGTCGTTGAGCCAGTCTAGTTCATTCACCTGATTCTCTCCCACCGGAACCACCTCCCTCGTGAAAGCGAATAGGGACCATCGAACCCTTCTAGTTTGCGCCCAAAGTCACATGCCTTCACTCATTATACTGTTGTGTTTCCTGACGAGTCAACGAGCAGGGCCTGCTGGCACAGGGCTCAGGGCATTCGTTGTAATGAATATGTGTTATGGCTGAGATGCGCTGTCATTATCAAAAATGTTCTACACTGTCGAGGAGGCAGACCGATCCAGTCTAGCTAACGGCAAACCGGTCAGGTGAACTCCCTAGAACATGTTATGACCTAGGTTAAGGAGTTTGTAAAGATCACTTCGCAGGGGGTCAGGCGACAAAATTCTTGACCTGTAGGCTAAAGTCCACAAAAGTGTAATCAATGTTCCTGAGAAACATACGGGGACTGGCTGCGAAGGGAGAGGATGCATGATGCTTTCCGCCTCACAGCGTCAGACACTGGAAGCCGTCTGCGAGACAATCATCCCCGGTGCCGGGCGTGACCTGCCTGGGCAAATCGTGCACCTGCTGTCAACGTCCGGCAATCCGGCAGACCTGATTCAGTTCCGTCAGGCCCTGACCCTGCTGGGCCTGCCGCTGGTGGGCATGCTGCTTCACGGGGCGAGTTTACCGTTCGCGGAAATGAACAGGGCACAGCGGGAAGAAGTGCTGCGCCGGTGGGCCGTCCACCCGGTGCCGGTGCTGCGGCAGGCATTCCAGGCCGTCAAGCGCCTGGCCGGATTCCTATATTGTTCGGCGCCCGGGAGCCCAGTATGGGCCGCACTGGAATACGCCGGTGCGGATGGGCGCCCGCCCGGGGCGCCGGCCTTGCGGGTCATGCCACTGGCCGGCGAGGAAGAGCTGGCGGCAGACGCGGTGGTGGTGGGATCAGGGGCGGGCGGCGGGGTGGCTGCAGCGCATCTTGCAGCCCGTGGGCTCCGGGTGATCATACTGGAGGCGGGCGGCTACTTCCCGGAAGCAGAACTGGGGCTGGGTGAGGCTGCTGGCATGGCGTCCCTCTACCTCGACCGGGGCATGACAGCCACCGGCGACCTGTCCGTGGCCATTCTGGCCGGGTCGGCGGTGGGCGGCGGCACCCTTGTGAACTGGACGGCCTCGATTGTGCCGCCGGACTGGCTGCGCGATGAGTGGGAGCGCGAGTATGGATTGACGGGGCTGACTTCCCCCGAATTCCAGGCCTGTGTGGACGAAGTATGCGGGCGTCTCGGGGTTCATGCCGGGGAATCGGGCTCGCTTTCCGCTTCCAGCGCCGGGCGCCTTCTGGCAGGGTGCCAGGCCCTGGGCTACCACGGCGCCGAACTGCCCAGAAATGTGGCCGGGTGCGGAGAGGATTGCGGCTTCTGCGCGTTCGGCTGCCGAACGGGCGCCAAGCAGTCGACAGCCCGGACATTCCTGGTGGATGCAGTGGAAAACGGTGCGCGCATCGTTCCTCGCGCGGAAGTGGAGCGGGTGGTGGTGCGTGCCGGTGCTGTCGAAGGGGTGGACGCCACCGTAGGCGGCCGGGGGGTCACCATTCGGGCGCCCCGGGTCATCTTGGCGGCAGGTGCCATCGGCACACCTGCGTTGCTGCTTCGGTCAGGGTTGGCCAATCCGCACATTGGGCGGCACCTACACCTCCACCCCGTGGCGGCGGTGCTTGGCGGCTATGACGAGCCGGTCAGGCCGTGGAGCGGGCGGCTCCTGCCCGCCTACAGCCGGCAGTTCGCCCAGCTCGACGGCAACTACGGGTTCCTTGTGGAGGTGGCGCCGGCCCATCCGGGGCTGGGCGCCCTGGCGACGCCCTGGCAGTCAGGCGCGCAGTACCTGCGGGAACTGGGACAGATCGACCGGACCGGGGTTTTCATCGTGCTGGTGCGAGACCGCGACAGCGGCCGGGTTACGGTGGACAGGGCTGGGCGGCATCGCATCGCCTACCGGCTCTCCGACTACGACCGGGAGCACCTGTTGACCGGGCAGGTCGAGGCGCTGCGCATTCACCGCGCGGCGGGCGCCCGGCGCCTGATGACGCTGCACGCCGGGTACAACGTCGTTGAGGACGCGGCCGGGGAGAACGGGGCCGGGTTCATCGAGGCGTCCCGGCACCTGCCGGCAGGGCCGAATCAACTGCCACTTTTCAGCGCCCATCAGATGGGCACTTGCCGGATGGGGCGGGCGCCCCGTGAGGCCGTGGCGGGCCCGGACGGGCAGATCTTTGGGGTTCGGGGCCTGTATGTCGCTGACGGCAGCGCATTCCCCGCCGCCAGCGGGGTGAACCCGATGATTACGATCATGAGCCTGGCCCGTTGGGTCGCCGGGCAGGTGCGGTAAAAGCGGCATGCGCCGGCCGCGGATGGTGAGGACTTCGGACCATACGCGCATAGTAACATTTATAACACATTATATCTATTTGACTCGCTGTTGTCCAATATGAAAGCCGCGGCGGAGGCGCCCGCCGAATTCGGCCAGGGTGCCGGAGGAGTCGGGCGGCAGAGGTGTGCCGTTCCGGCTGATGAGATAATCGGTAACAAAGAAGACTGGGATGCCCAGTTTGGCGGCGGCACCGTCTTCTTCGACGTCGTTGCCCACGACCAGGCACTCTTCGGGCTGCCGGTCCAGCATGGTCAGGACTTCCCGGTAATAAGCTGGCTGCGGCTTGCAGGCATGCATGACTTCATATGTGGTGATCAGACGCCAGGGCATGTCGAGCACGCCGATCCAGCGCATGCGCTCTTCGATCGCTTCGCGGGGGAAAAGCGGGTTGGTGGTGAGCGCGATATCGTAGCCGAGGTCCACGGCTGACTGCACGACTTCACGGGCAACGCCCGGCAGGCCGGGACAGGTAGAACGCAAGGCCGGGAACCGCAGGCGATAGAACTCGTCGAAAACCGGCATCAGTTCGCTTTCTGCCCAGCCGACTTTTGGGAAGAAATCCGCAGCGAAGACCTCGGCGTTTGTGCGCTCGGGGCTGGTGTCTCTGATCATGGCGTAGGTTGAAGCCATGATCTGCTCCACAAGCCTGGCCGGCGGAACGCGGTGGCCGATGTGCGCCGACAGGGCCTTCATGTATTGGGCCACGAACTGGTCGGTGTCTATGGGCAGTAGAGTTCCGTCCAGGTCAAAGAGGATCGTCCTGAGCATGATGCACCTCACGCTGAGTAAGTCTTTACGAAGGGTTTGCTTTCCGTAACATTATCCCCTGCCTGCCCTGCCCGTGTCGAGCAATGTTGTCGACAATTTCCTGTTGCCTTAACCGGGATATTCTGGTAGAATTTGGGTGTCGGCTGATTTCGCTCCCAGCGAAACTGGGGCGAAGAGAGATCCGGCACCCCGGGGGTGCCGGACCGGTCAAGGAGGATCACTTGCGAGAAGCAAACTCGCGGAGCATGCTGACCAGTTGATCAGGGCTCATGTTCATCTCTGCTGCAATGGAGATTGGTAGCATATACTGGATGACCTGCGCCGGCGAGACCTTGCTCATGTCGCTAGAAGCCTCAAGCAGGCCGGTGGCAAAGAAATGGGTCGGAATACCGGTGATAGAGACCATTTGATTCAGTACCATGGGTCCGACTTCGCAGTTCCGCTCGAGGATGTCGTTCAGGCCCCGGACGGAGAGCCCCAGCTGGAACGCCACCACCGTGCGGGTAAAAATGGTGGGGAACTGTTCGCAGAGGAAGTCCACGACACGGGTGAACCGCTGCTCGACCGTCTCAAGCAGCAACCGGTCCTTCTCCGCCTTGCTCAGCCCCTCCAGGTAGCGTGCAAAGCGTTGCCCGACCGTCCAGGCCTGACCGTTGATGAGCATGGAGCTCACGTCGTCGTACGGGGGAGCCTGGACCTCGCCGAGAATGAACGCAACGCTGACGCCCAGGGCCTTACCCAGCCGGGCAAGAGCGTCGATGGTCGGGTTCACCTTGGCCCCCTTCTCCAGCTGAGAGATGTAGCCGATCGCCAGCCCGCTGCGCTCGCTGACCTGCTGCAGGATTAGTCCCTGCTGGTTGCGTGCCCACGCGAGCCGCTCCCCCATGCTACTACCCGTCACCTTCGTGTACCCCCTTTTGCTTACATTCCATTATGTGGAATCACACTCTTATCCTACCAGATTCATCCAGATTGGGTCAAGCCATTGGTCTGACAATTTTTTGCTTTAGGTATATGCTGAAACCCCGCGGTCCCAAAGGACCACGGGGTTTGCTGTCATTCGTCGCCGAAGCTTATGCCGACGGCCTTCGCCGTCCGGACCATGTCGCTGTCAAGGGGGACCGGGCGGCTCACGCCCGCCTCGGTGAGGGGCACATCGGTGATGGTGTTGCTCCGCAGGGCCACCATGCGCCCATATCGCCCGTCGATGGCCAGGTTGGCAGCATGTACACCGTAGCGGGTCGCCAGAATGCGGTCGAACGGCGTCGGGCTGCCGCCGCGCTGGATATGCCCCAGCACGGTGACCCGGGTTTCCAGGCCCGTCAGTTCCTCCAGCTTGGCGCCCACGACGTTGCCAATGCCGCCGAGGCGCAGCTTTTCGTGGCTGTCAGCGATGGTGCGGGCTACGACCATTTCGCCTTCGGGCGTGCGGGCGCCTTCGGCAACAACCACGATGCTGAAATGCTTGCCGTCATGCTTTCGCTTGATGATGCGGCGAGCGACGAAATCGAAGCTGAAGGGAATTTCGGGAATCAAAATGGCGTCGGCGCCGCCCGCGATGCCGGAGGCCAGGGCGATCCAGCCCGTGTAGCGCCCCATCACCTCAAGCACCATGATGCGGTGATGCGCTTCCGCCGTCGTGTGGAGCCGGTCGAGCGCCTCGGTCGCCACCCCCACGGCGGTATCAAACCCGAAAGTCTGGTCGGTGGCGCCCAGGTCGTTGTCAATGGTCTTCGGTACGCCAACGGTGGGCAGGCCGAGCTCAAGGAAGCTCTTGGCGACGGACATGGAGCCGTCCCCACCAATGAAGATCAGGCATTCAATCCCCAGTTCCTTCAGATACTTGACGATCTCCGGTCCCAGATCCCGCCCTTCGTAATTGAACGGGTTGTCTTTGTTGGAAGTCCCCAAAATGGTGCCGCCCCGGGGCAGGATGCCGGAGATGCTCGCCGGGTCGAGCACTTTGTGACGCTGCTTGATCAGCCCGGTAAACCCATCCATAAAGCCGACGACTTCAACGCCGCGCTGATTCGCCTGTTTGACGACAGCGCGCACAACTGCATTCAATCCCGGAGCGTCACCTCCGGCTGTAAGCACCCCAATTCGACGCAAGCTCATCCCTCCGCGCATGTCTGGCAGTACTGTTTGGTAAACACTTTAACTAAGTGGAGAGACTTCCGTCAATATCAACCATGATACAGATTCGGAATTTGACACCTTTGGTATACCGAGTCTACAAAAGTTCGCGCATGGCCTTGTGCAGTGCTGCAGATACCGGGCCCGGGCAACCGTTTCCAACCATACGGCCGTTAAGGTCGACGATGGGCATGATCTCCTGAGTCGTGGACGTTACCCACAGTTCCGTGCACCGTCCCAGAGCCTCGACGGGGATACCCTCCTCGCGGACAGCGTAGCCAAGCTTGCGGGCTACATCAATGGCAACGTTGCGGGTGATGCCGCCCAAAATGTAATTGCACAGCGGATAGGTGCGAATCTCCCCGTCAAGCACAGCAAAGAAATTGGAACTGCTGCCCTCGATGGCGAATCCGTCGCGTACGAAAATGGCCTCTTGGGCGCCAGATTCCGCGGCTGTCTGCTTGGCCATTACGTTAGGCAGAAGGGCCACGCTCTTGATGTCGCAGCGGGCCCACCGCTGGTCAGGCACCGTGACCGCCTTGATGCCCACTTCCCAGAGCTTGACGTTCGCCGTGAAGCTCCGGGCGATGATCAAGAATGTGGGTGTGATTGGACCCGCCGGGAACGCGTGGGTGCGAGGCGTGTAAGCGCCACGGCTGACCTGAATATAGATTGTCGCATCGGACAGGTTATTGATGCGAAGCAATTCCAGGGATGCGCGCTCGATTTCCGCCAAATCGGGTTCGGGCATCCGGAGTTCCCGGGCGCTCCGCGCCAGACGCTGCAGGTGACCGTCAAGGGCGAACGGGCGCCCCGCGTAGACGCGCGCCACCTCGTAGATGCCGTCGGCGAGCAGAAATGCCCGGTCTTCTACAGGCACAGCGGCCTGCTCGTAAGAGATAAACTTGCCGTTCAGGTAGACCGTCAGGGACATTGCTGCCGCCTCCTAAAAACTCACGTTATCATGCTTCACGGTTCACATTAGCACATTGGGCAAAATGCTTCAATTGGCTGAATGTCTGCCCTCTTCTCGGCGCTGACGCGCCATTTACTCGTGCCGTGCGGCCTCGACGCTGCGCGGCGCCGCACTAGACTAGGAGGGATTCGGGTGCGTCGGATGCTGGTGTCGCTTCTCCCGGCCATGCTGCTTCTCGGCTGTAGTTCTGCACTGCCATCGGTCACGCAATACCCGGCGCCCGTCGCCTCGGCTGCTCAGCCTGCTGTGCAATTGCGTGGAGATGCAGCATATGCGCGCCGGGCGCTGGAAGCGATTCGCACAGCTCTGCGCAGTCTGACGGACGAGGAACTGGAGCGGGTCCCCGAGCAGGGGCTTCACCTTTCGGAGCACGGCGTGTCGGCTGGGTGCGTCCAGGCCGGCGGTTCGGAGGCGACGCTGGTCTGCCACTTTGGTCCGTCCGCATCTCAGCCGGTGGCGCAGGGCATCTTCTGGCAAGAAAACGGTATTTGGGCGGCACAACTGTACCCGCAAGCGCCGGAGAAGCTGGCGGTCGAACGAGCGGTCTGGCTGGAAGAGCAGGGCTGCCGTCTGGGATGCAACAGCGGCATCAGTGCAGCCCGGCAAAGCCAGGGCGCCGACGGTCAGGAACTGCTGGTGGTGGTCGACCTGGGCTTCGCCGGTGGGCAGAAGGCCGAGGAAGCGCAGGTACTGCGCCTGCGCGACGGGCGCTGGGAAGTGCTGTGGGTGCCGCGGGCGGGCGACTGGAACTACGGCCATGCCCGGGTTGCACTGGGTACGCGGGGCACGAATCACTTCCAGGTCCACGCCTCTTCTTGGTTGCGGGAGGATTTTCTGTCGGGCTATTTCAGCGAGCCGGAGGCCGGTGACCACAGGCGGTTCACCGAACGCTGGATGCGCAAGGGCTCCGAATATGTCCTGGCCGGGCGATCCGAGGAAGCCACGCCATATAGCAGCCTGGTGAAGCTTGTCCACTACCTGAGTGTCGGCGGCGACGAAAAAGCGGCAGCCCTGATCGCTGAGGAGCTGCCGCTGGATGAAGTCCGCCAAGCGCTGATGCAGAAGCCGAAGCGCCAGGGCTGGACTGTGACCCACTGGGGCGACAGCGGCTTCCTGGTGGACACCAAAGGCAGCGGCAAACCAACGCTCGGCGTAAGATTCACGCAGAAAGGCGAGGACTGGGTGCTGGCCGAGGTCTGGAATACTCAACCGGAGGGCACGGGACGAGGGTCGAGTGCCATCCAGCGGCAGCATCGCCCTCGCCCCCCCTACCGGCGCCTGCGCACCAGGACCTTGGAGACCTCGTGGCGGAAGGCCAGGCCAATCACCAGGCCCACGGCCAGGGGGAATATGCTGGTGCCGGCGAGGACCCAGAACCGGAAGCGCTCGTACTGGGGCGGAAAGACAATCCATCCCAGCCACGCGGCCACCAGCAGCACGATACCATGGACCAGCGAGAAGAGCAGCGACCAGCCGAGCAGCCGCACAATCACCTGCGCAGTCCCTTCATACGGCAGGCCTACCGCCTCAAGAGCGACACCGATGATGCGCCCCGCCATGCGCCAGAGGGGACCGCGGTTCTGCCAGATTAGCCGCCAGTCCAGACCGTCCTGGGTAATGGGCGGCTCCTGCGGCTCATGGGGGGGCGCGTACCCGGGAATCGCTTCCTTGAGCCAGAGGTGGGCATAGTAACGGCCCACCTCGTAGTCATGCTCGAGGAACTCCCGGGAAAAGAACCCCCCAAAATGGATCAGTTCCTCGCCTTTGAGCACCTTCTTGGGATTGTCGGGTGTGATTTCGTGCAGGGCTACCCAGGGCTGGGAGAGGCCCAGGCTTTCGGCCAGCGAGCCATGGACTTCTTCAAGCACGGTCTGAAAGCGCCCGGGCGAAGTCGGGTCCACACCTTCCAGGGCGATGTAAGCCTCCCGGAGTTCGACCAGCGCCGCCCACAGCGAGTTGTGCACGTCCCGGATCCGGCCCGGAGGGAGCGCCGCGAGCCATTGACGGTCGTGCTCAAACCGGGTGTCGTCGATCAGCCAGCGATAGAACTCGTGGATGGCTTGCTTATACAGCCCGGGCTCCAGCAAGCCCGGGGCGTCACCCAGACTCCCGGGAGCGGGCCCCCGGTACCGGGCTCTGTGCAGACCCTTATCCATGCTCCGGAAGTGCTGAAATGCCTGCTGGGCCGACATGGTCTGCCGCTCTTCCCGCATGCGGCGCCCCAGACCCGCCAGGAAAGTGAAGAGCAGTTCCTGCCGCCGGTTGACCGTGAGCGCCCGCCTCTGGCTCGTGTGAGGCGACGCCGACAGCGTCCACAGGCGGACCGCTCGCGTAAAAGTAGCCCACCATGACTGCTGGGTGCCGGCCTTGAGGGAGTCCAGCGATGTGGCCGGCGGGTCCGGCTCGATGAACAGCAGGCAGCGGCGCGGGTCGTACACCAGCGTTTCGATGCCGGGCTCGCCCCGCCCCCCGGTAACAAGCGGAAGCATGGAGACGGCGCGCTCGACGGGCTGCTCGTCCAGGATGCCCCCGTCAGCGTAGCGCATCTTCGGCTGGACGGTCGGGTCCTGTGCATGCAGCTTCTCCAGAAGCGCGTCGTTCTCCCACGCTTCTTCCAGCAGGCCCGGAATGCGGATGCGGTTGATCCATGGCACGGGGCCAGGGTCAAAGGCACCCGGAAAGGCGGAACTGGCCCGGCAGACTTCGGCTACCCGCGCCCAGATGGCCGGCGGATACGGGCTCTGGTCAAGCCGCTTCGGGTCGGGCGGGCTGAACTGGAAGATGACGGCCTCGGCGAACCGGTTTTCGTCATCTGGCGCGCCGGTTCCGGGGAGACCATCGATATTGGTAAGCGTGACCGCAAGCACCACCCGCGGCGCGGGAAACAGGGGCTGAAAGCTGCGCTCGACGGAGTCGCGTACAAGGTACTCGTCGAGGATGTGGCGGACCGACTCCGAGGAGAGAATCCCCTTATCAATGGGCTTGCCACGGGTCTTCGCCTGCTCCGACGTTTCGTAACGCGACGTCAGCTCCTGCAGGGTGAACTCTTTCCACTTCGGCAGGACATGCTCAAAGGGTACCCCGGCGGCAACGGTCTTGGCCACCATGGCGCCCACCAGGCTGCCGGCCGAAGAGCCGGCGATGATATCGACCGTGAGGGCGGCGCCCCGGCTAATGGCAGACAAGACCTCGAACACTACGCCGGCCTCAAACGTACCGAGGGCGACGGCGCCCGAGAGCACGATGGCGATTTTGATCGGCTCGGGAGCGGGTGGGGCAGCTTCGGCCGGACGGTATATGCGGGCAATGCGAAACCGACGGGCCATATACCACCCTCCTTCCCGGCAGGTCACAGCACGTCTTGCCATAATTATACAGGTGTACAGACCCCGTCATCAACCAAAAAAAGCCTGCCCTGTAAAAGGCAGGCTTTCGCTGGTTCGATCTAGCTGGCAGCGTAGTAGGAGTTAACGAGTTCCTGAGCTTCCTGCTCCCGTCCACGGGGAACGGGGATGCGAACTTCAATATAGGAAGTGTTGTCGCCGCCGCCGACTTCGTAGTCGACCTGCACGACACAGGGGTTGCCTTCCTCGAAGATCACCTTCTTCAGGTTTGCCCATTTGCCTTTCCAGGTGTAGAACCGAGTTCCGAAGTAGATGGAGGTTCCGCCGATAAAGACTTCGCCTACACCGGCGCGGTTGGTCGCGTAGGCTGACTTGGTGCTCAGATACATGGTCCCGCCCAGCAGTGCGGTCAAACCGACAGCAATCGCCAGCGCGATGATGATGGTTACTGCGGAAAGGGCGCCGGCGAAAAGCTCAATGGCGACGATCACAACGAATGCGATGATGAACGTCCACATGGCGGTGGAGCGGGTCTGCTTCATGCCTCGGGCGTGTTCATTCTCAGTGTGGCGGCTCCACTCATCGGGGTCGAAGGTCCAGTAGGCGCGCAGGTCCTGGCCGGCGATCAGCTCTTCGATCTCCTGAATCTGTTTGCGACCCGTGACGACAAGAATCGGGACCGTGATCGCGAAAGTCACGGCCACGACCAGGCCGATGATGCCGATGGCGAGGCCCATGGTGTCATCTTCCATCATGAAACCGACAATGCCGGTCACCACGCCGAGGGCCCCCAAAACCCCAAAGATGAGTGCTGTTTTCGCGTTAGGATTGCTAATCTGCCGCAACTCCATCGTCCTCCCAAGTGCTGCTTTTTCTGTATGTATGATTATGTATCAGCAGTAGTTATTCCTGCCTATGGAGTAACTGCATAATTAGTGTTGATTCGACGCCGTCCCCTCACGGACGACCGATTCAAGGACGTGCTTCAGTTCCTTGACTTCCGCCGAAAGGGCCCCGGCCGATGCGGCTATATGCTCGACGACCCCGGCCTGGAGGCGGGCCGATTCGGAGATACCATCCATGCGCACCTGCTTGGTGATGCTGGCCACCTGCTGGATCAGCCGTACCGCTTCGCCCGTGGCAGCAGCCATTTGCTCGGTGGTGGCAGAGTTGGTTTCGGCAATGCCGGCAATCTGTTCCATGGAGCGCGTCATTTCCTTGGAGCCGGCCAACATTTGGCCGGTGGCGCCCAGGATCTCCTGAACCTGTTCACGCGTTTTCTCAACGATCTTGACTACCTCGCGCATGGACTGCCCGGCATTTGCCGCAAG
Organism: Symbiobacteriaceae bacterium; assembly: GCA_035628915.1. Classification (GTDB taxonomy): domain Bacteria; phylum Bacillota; class Sulfobacillia; order Symbiobacteriales; family Symbiobacteriaceae; genus JARBUG01. Next base: position 56,153 of record DASPIW010000036.1, read on the forward strand.
GGTTGTGCCGTTGCGGACCTGCTCGGTGCCCGCTTCGATGGCCTTCTGCACATCCGACAGCCCCTGCTGGCTCTTGCTGATCAGCGAACTGATCTCCTCGGTCGCCTTCTTGGACCGTTCGGCAAGCTTGCGCACTTCATCGGCGACGACGGCAAAGCCACGGCCGTACTCACCGGCCCGTGCCGCCTCAATGGCGGCGTTCAGGGCCAGGAGGTTCGTCTGCTCTGCAATCTCCGTGATGACCTGGACAATGCCGGCGATCTGATCGGACTGGCGGCTGAAGTCGTGGACTTTTGCACCGGCGGCAAAGACGGTCTCACGGATCTTGTCCATGCCGCTGACCACCTGCTGCACGGACTGGCCGCTTTCGCTGGCCAACAGGGCGGCGGCGCTGGCAGCGTCGGCAACCTGCTGGGTTGCCGTGGTGACCCGGTCGATTCGGGCGGCCATTTCGGAGACCGTGCGGCCGGTCTGGGTGACGGCGGTGGCCTGGTCCTGGGCGCCCTGGGAGATGTGGTGCGATGACTGGGCCAGCTCCCGGATCACCTGCAGACACTCTTCGATCAGCCGCGTCTGTTCGGTCGTGCCTTCAGCGGCCCGCGCAACGCTGCCCGCCAGCTCGTAGTTGACCCGCCCGGCATCCAGCGACGCCTGGGCGACGCCGTCGGAAGCGGCTGTCAGTTCGGCAACCCGGTGGATCAGTTCGGCGACCAGGGTCTCATCCAGCCGGGAGTAAGGGGTCTTTACGTTCTGCAGATCATCTTTACGTCCCCAGAAACGACCGAGCATCTTATTATCTCCTCCACTTACAATTATCCCCATATCAGAAGGTAGTTTAACTATACACACTGAACGTTCAACTTGTCAAGAGATGGAAAAGGGCTCCACCCCTGCCGGCGGTGGAGCCCTTCGGTTGCTAGATCTGCGTCGCCTTGGCGATCGCCTGCTCAAGGTCGGCGATGATGTCATCGATGTGCTCGGTGCCGATGGAGAGCCGGATCATCTCTGGCGTGACGCCGGCGGCAGCCTGTTCTTCCAGTGACAGCTGCTGGTGGGTCGTGGTGTTGGGATGGATGGCGAGCGACTTGGAGTCGCCCACGTTCGCCAGGTGCGAGAAGAGCTTCAGGTTCTCGATGAAGGCCTTGCCGGCGGCCGTGCCGCCCTTGATGCCAAAGGAGAGGATGGCGCCCTGGCCCTTGGGGAGGTACTTCTTCGTAAGGGCGTAGTAGGGGCTGTCCTCCAGGCCGGGGTGGCTGACCCAAAGCACGTCCTTGTGCTGCTTGAGGTAGCCGGCGACCGCCAGGGAGTTTGCCGAGTGCCGCTCCATGCGCAGGTGGAGCGTCTCCAGGCCCTGCAGGAACAGGAAGGAGTTGAAGGGTGAGACAGCGCCGCCCATGTCGCGCAGGAGGCTGACGCGGGCCCTCAGGATGTAAGCGAGGTTGCCGAGATCCGCATAGCGCAGACCGTGGTAGGCAGCATCGGGCTCCGTGTAGAGGGGGTGCTTGCCAGTGGACCAGTCGAACTTGCCGCCGTCGACAATAATGCCGCCGATCGCCGTGCCATGGCCGCCGATGAACTTGGTGGCCGAGTGAAGGACGATGTCGGCGCCGTGTTCGATGGGCCGGCAGAGGTAGGGCGTGGCGAAAGTGTTGTCGATAATCAGCGGCAGGCCGTTCTCGTGGGCGACCTTGGCCACCGCCTCGATATCGAGCACATCGATTTTCGGGTTGCCGATAGTCTCGCCATAGAGTGCCTTGGTCTTGGGGGTGATCGCCTTGCGGAAGTTCTCCGGGTCGGCGGGGTCGACAAAAATGACCTTGATGCCGAGGCGGGGCAGGTTATGGGCGAAGAGGGCGTACGAACCGCCGTACAGGTTGCTGGAGGCAACGATTTCGTCGCCGGCCTGGGCGAGGTTGAGGATGGCATAGAGCTCGGCGTTCTGCCCGGAGGCGACGGCGAGACCGGCCACGCCGCCTTCGAGGGCGGCAACCCGCTTCTCAAACACGTCCGTAGTCGGGTTCATGATGCGCGTATAGATATTGCCGAACTCCTGCAGCGCAAAGAGCCGGGCGGCATGGTCCGCGTCTTTGAAAACGAACGACGTGGTCATGTAGAGGGGCACCGCACGGGAACCGGTGGTGGGGTCAACCTCCTGACCGGCGTGCAGAGCCAGGGTCTCCAGGCGGTACTGCTGATCGGACATGGGCAACATCCTCCTTTGTCTTCCCCCAACTCCTGAGACTTCTCATCTCACCGGAGATCTGTTCTCCTGGCTGAGTATGTGTCTGGTGGTTATTGGACACATGGTATCACCGTGACCGATCATCGTCAACGAACTGTTACAGCTTAAGGTAACAGTTTTGCCGGGTTCTTCCGCGGTAGTTTGCCCCGAACGCGCGCCAAAAAGAAAGAGCCACCTCCCTCGGGAAGTGAGCTCTGCGTCGTCACATGCGGACGTCAAGCAGCATTCCTTTGATTTCCCCGATCTTTTCCAGAATCCCGAGCCGGTCCTGCTCCTGGGCAAGGACCATTTCTGTGAGTTTCTCAAGCTCTTCGTTCACTTTGCGGATGGTGATCAGGGTGCGGTGTTCCCAGGCTTGGGAGTCCCACTCCATTTGCGTGCGCACCTGGACCATGTTGTTGGTCAGGTCGCGCATGAGCCCGGCGACGGCCTGCCGGTAGCGCTTGAGGTCGGCCATGGTGAGCGTCTGCCCGAGGCGGGCGCCCAGTTCATCGATCTGCGCCAGCGCCTTGTCGATGCGCTCGTTGAGCTGCCCGACATGCGCCTGGGCGAGTTGGGCGCGGAAAGCGCCGGGGGCGGCGCCTTGTGCGGGGCGGTCCGCACGCTCCCGGGGGCCGATGGGTTTGGATACGTCCGTGCCTACACGAATGGGCTCCATGGGCATGGGCGCTGCCTCCTCATGCGGTGATGGCCGACAAAATCTCGTCCGTTCCCGGCATGCCTTCCTTGGCCCAGGCGACCTTCCCTTGTCGATCCACGACGAAGACGGATCGCTTGATGCCGCCCAGGGCGTTCAGCGCGCCGTAGGCCGCTGCCACTTTCTTGTCGGCGTCGACGGCGATGGGGAACGGGAAGCCGAACTTCTCGGCCCAGCGGGCGTGTGAGGCCAGACTGCCGGGATTGACGGCCACAACTTTGGCACCTGCTGCTGCGTATTGGTCGGCCGCGTCACGCGCGGCGCTGAGCTGCCGGTTTCAGCCAGGGGTGTTGTCTTTGGGGTAGAAAATGAGGACGGCATGCGCTTCCCCCCGGAGCGAGGACAGGGTAAACGGACCCTGTGTACTCTCCAGGGTGAAGTCCGGCGCTGTTTCACCAGGTTGAATCATCCGCGGTCGCCTCCTGCGCAGAGAAACGGTACATTTTGGTTTCGCTTTATTCGTTCGCGAATCCTGCCGTCCCCATGCGCCGGAGCGAGCTAAGCGGGACTCCGGTGGCGGCATAATGGCACCCATCGAGACGACTGCTGGCCCATGAGCATCGGAGCGGGTAGTTCAGGATTCACAGTCGGGGCTGCGCGCCCGGAGCGGAGCGAGGACGCCAGACCCGACGAGAATCATTACAAGGATAGGCCGCTCCGCCGCGACGAGGCCCCCAACCGGAGCAGGCATACCCAGTGGAAAGCCATTAGGCAGCACGCGGGCGAAACCTAGTGCATCTCCTCGCAGCGCAGGAAGCGGGTGATTGGCTCGGTGAGCCACTTGCAGTCCTGCAGGGCGCCGGTGTGGCCATTCTCCGACTCCAGGGGGGAGACGACCGCCTGTCCGCCATGCTGCCTGATCAACCCGGCCAGTATGTGAGAGTTCTCAGGCGGGAAGAGCAGGTCGCCGACCACCGGCACCAACAGCAGCTTGGCCCGAATCATCTGGGCTGCAACCTCAATGCCCCGGTTGGCGTACCCGATGTCGTGCAGCAGCGCTGCCCGGGCGGTATAGATAAAGTGGTTGGCGTCAAATTCGCGAGCCCGGTCTCTTGCCAGTTGCTCCATGCCGGCCTGAAAAGCGAAGCGGCCACTTCGATCGCTCCGGGGATGCATGGAGCCCTGGGCAGTCTTGCGCTCCCAGCGGTCGGCGATCCAGCCGTCGCTGCGCACCAGGGTGGCAAGCAGGAAGGCGGCACGCGCCAGTCCGTCAGACGGGCCGTTGCCATCGTAATACTGCCCGCCTTTGTAATCCGGATCAGCTTCAATGGCGTCGATTCCCGCCTGGCAGACGGCCAGGGAGAAGATCGGCGGCGCCTGATGGGCGGTTGCCACGGCGATCACCTTGTCAACCATATCGGGATAGGTAACGGCCCACTCCAACGCCTGAAATCCTCCCGTACCCGGACCGGCCACGCAGACGAGCCGCTCAATGCCCAGCGAAGTGATGAGCTGGTACTGCAGGCGGACGTTGTCGCGCATGGTGATCTGCGGGAAGTCGGGGCCCCACGGACGCCCAGTTTCCGGGTTGATGGTGGCAGGCCCGGTTGTCACCACCAGCGGGCTGTGGGTTCGGAGATTGCAGAGTGCATCGACCGCCACCACGAAAAACCGATCGGTGTCGAAAGCCTTGCCCGGGCCGATGAGCGGGTCCCACCACCCGGGGGACGGATCGTCCGCGCCGTAACGGCCCGCAGCGTGGCTGCTGGCGCTAAACGGGTGGCAGACCAGGATGGCATTGTTGCGGGCTGCATTGAGCCGGCCGTAGGTTTCATAGCCCACGGTTGCGGGAATCGACCGGGCTATGTCCAGGTCCAGCTTCGGCGAGTGAAAGAGGTGTTTTTGCACGAACAAGAGCAGATTCGCCTCCCGAGACTGAGTAGTTCAGTACGGGAGGCAAAAATCCTGTATTTTGACGGTTCGGATCTTACTGGGAAGCGGCTTTCCCGGCCTTGGCAGCCTTTTTTGGCGGCTGCTGGGTTGCCCCCAGATCGAACTTGCAGTGCTCCTGCAAGGGACACTCATTGCAGCGTGGCTTGCGGGCGTCGCAGACCTGCCGGCCATGATGGATCAGCCAGTGGTGTGCCTGACTCCATAGCTCACGGGGAATCCGATTCATCAGCTGCTCTTCGGTTTTTTCCGGCGTGTCGGCTTCGACCAGGCCGAGACGGTTGGCGACCCGGAACACGTGCGTATCCACGGCGATGGCCGGAACGCCAAAAGCGTTGGAGAGGACGACGTTGGCCGTCTTGCGGCCGACGCCGGGCAGTTCGATAAGCTCTTCCATGGTGTGCGGCACCTCACCGCCGTGCTTGTCCAGCAAGAGGCGGCAGGCTGCGTGTATGTTCTTCGCCTTGGATTGCCAGAGTCCGCAGTCGCGGATCATCTCGCCGATCTGGTCCGGAGTCAGCGGGGTAAAGTGCTCCGGGCGATTGTACGTAGGGAAGATGCGGGCCGTGACGATGTTGACGCGGGCGTCGGTGCACTGGGCGGAAAGCACGGTCGCGATCAGCAGTTCAAACGGCGTTGTGTGGTTCAAGGCGCATTTGGCGTCAGGGTACATATGGGCAAGGGCGTCAAGGATCTGCTTGACGGGAACCTTTCTGGCTGCCAATCGACTTCACCTCATGCGGTAGTCAGTTCGACGTTTGAGGGGCGCAACCCTGGCAGCTGAAAGCCCCAACTATTTGGCAGTGGAGGGTGACGCATGGCAGACGAGCTTCAGGGCATCGTCGCTGGACTGCGCAGCGCCGAAGCGGCCATCCGGCTCTCGGCAGCAGCAGCCCTTGAGGAGGCATTGAAAGAGGAAGTCGAGCGCGGCCGGATGACGTGGGACGATGTGGTTGCGGCCGTGCTGCCGGAGTTGGTCGCCGGCCTGGGCGACGCCGGCAAGGGGGTACAGGTCCACGCAGCAAACTGCCTGGAGTTCCTCAGCTACCATTCGCCCGCCGTGCTGCCGGCCTTGCGGGCGGCGCTGGCCGGGCCGGACCGGTGGCGGGCATGGGGGGCGGCCCTGGTGGGCGCCCGCCTGGGGCTCTGGTGTGCGGAGATGGGGCCGGCCCTGCAGGAGGCGATGGGCGCTGCGGACCGGGATGTGCGCTGGGCCGCGGCGGGCTGCTGCCTGCAGTTAGGGCGCCGGCACGGTGAGGCAGTAGCGGCGGCGAAGGGCGCCCTGCTGGGTGCTAACCCGCTGGCCCGGAAGATGGGGGCCTATTGCCTGGGCGCCATGGGCCAATATGCGGATGTCGAAGCCGATCTGGCGGGTCGGCTGGACGATGCGGAACGGGATGTACGCCGGGCTGTGATTCTGGGCATCGACAAGCTGCCCCGGGTGTCGGAGCGGGTGCAGGCCCGCATCGCCGCCATGCGCGGCGATCCTGATGAGTATGTGCGCCGGACGGCCGCTGCCGTGGCTGCCAAGTTCGGCCGATAAGGATCCATGCACGACTCGCCTGGGCGGCCGCATGTCGTTTGCATGCGGCCGATTTTTTGCCCGTCTGGGTTCACCGGTGGAACCAGTCTTGCTTTTGAACCTTCTAAATGTCTAGAAGCATCAATTATGCAGGCGGGAAGTGGGCCGCGGTGATCCGCACCCTTGGCACGGTTTTCGAAGCCCTTCACCTGATCGTTGCACTGATTGTGGTCGTCAACGGTGCCATTCTGCTAAGGCGCAGGTATTGGGGTACTCGCCGGGCTGCTTGCCTGGGCGCTGTGATAGCCCCGGCAGAAGCAAGTCGGCCGTCCCGGGAGTCTTACGACCGAGGAGGTGCTTCGACCTGATGAATGGACCGTTAAGTCTCGGCTGGGCGGCGTTAACTCGGTACCCGGTGCTGTTCGTGATCCCGGTAATCTGGGAGTTGGCAGCCAGCACGCTGGTGCGGCTGTTGCTCGGTCCGGCGCAAGCCGCGGCGGGCAGGAACTTTACTGTGAAGTTCCTGCTGCCACCCTCGCTCCCGGCCGGGGCGGAGTTGATCGGCCAGGGTAATAAGCTCGGGGCGAATCAAGCAGGAGTGTTATCCATCCTGCTTGCATTTCTGGCGCTGATGGCCAGCGCATTTGTCACCGCAGGCTACCTGCACCTGCTGCAAGGGGCGCTCCGGGGCACCGCCCCCACGTGGGAGCAGTTTGTGCAAGGGGTGAACCGGTTCGGCGGCCGCCTGCTGCAGTGGCACCTGTTGCTGGGCGCCGTGCTGCTGGTAACCGGCCTGGTGGCGGTTGCCCTTGGCCCGGTGGGCATCATCCTGCTGATTGCGCTTCTGCTCGCGGCCATTTTCTTATTCCTGGTGGAATGGCTGATCGTTGTGCAGGACATGAGCCTGGGCGAAGCGCTGTCGGCCAGCCCGGGCTGGGTGCGTGGGCGGTTTGGCGATCTCTTTCCCATCGCCCTCGTCTCTGTGGGGCTTTCCGCGGGGCTCTCCCTCCTCCTGAGCGGAACCGGGTTGAACTCGATCCTCCTGGCCAGCCCGCTGTGGGGCTGGTTCGGCACCTGGCTCGCCCTGGCCGTCACTGCCGTGGTGGCCGGACCGCGGTATGGGTTCTAGCCGGGCACGCTGGCGAAGGCCAACAGTGGGGCAGCAAAATCAAGAGCCGGTTGCCACCCAACTGATGGGCGGCACCGGCTCTGTTTTCCGTGTAGCGCCAGTCCGCTACTTGGGCTGGTGCATCTTGAGGAGGGCGTAGATTACATCCATGACCGGCGTGGCTGCGCCGAGCTTGCGGCCCAACCGGCAGACTGTCCCCTGCAGGGTTTCGACTTCCAGCCGGCGCCCCTTTTCCAGGTCGACCAGCAGCGAAGCCTTGAGACCGGCGCCCAGGCCCTTGGCCTGCTCATACAGCTCGTCCGCCAGGGCCACCGGCAGGTTGACTCCCTCCGCCCTACCCACGGCAACGACTTCGGCGGCCAGCTTGCGGTAGAGCTCAAAGGTTTCCGGACATTCCCGAATGGGCCCGAGAGCTGACCGGGTGGCGCCCGTGATGCCTGCCATCGCCGTGATAAAGACGTACTTCTTCCAGATCTCAACCTTGATCTCATTCGTAAGCTTGTGCGGGATGCCCGCCCGCTCGAGAACGGTGTCAAACGCAGTGGTCCGGGCGCTGGGCTCGCCGCTCAGTTCACCGAAGACGATCTCCTTGAAGGGGCTGTTCAGCCGGACGGTACCGGGCGCCGGAATATCGACCGAGATGCGGCAGAGGCCACCTACCATGTGGTCCATGCCCACCGCGGCGCCAATCCGGTCGCTGCTGTCCACGCCGTTCTGGATGGGCAACACCATGGTTCCCGGCCCGACCATCGGACGGATCGCCTGGGCTGCCGCGTCGGTATCGTACGCCTTGACGGCGAAGATGATTACATCGACCGGGCCGACGGCAGAAGGATCGCTGGTGGCACTGACCCTGGGCAGGTGAAACTCCTCCTGGCCAATCACCTTCAGCCCCTCGGCTTGCAGGGCCTGCAAATGGGCGCCCCGGGCGATGAAGGTTACATCGTAGCCGGCGCGGATGAGCTTGGCACCGTAGAAAGATCCTGTCGCCCCGGAGCCCATGATGGCGATCCGCATATGTTGCTGCCTCCCCGGACTGTGAATAGTAAGCGTCTTGTGATAGTATACCACCGTGTTAACCCGGATGGAATTTCCCTGCGCCTTTCCTTTATGGTATCTTGGGGAGAGACGTTGGTTCGGACAGGAGGCCCTTCATACCATGTCGCGCTACGAGAAATCCGTCGATTGCTACAAGAAAGCGCTGACCCATATCGTGGGCGGGGTAAACAGCCCGGCCCGGTCATTCAAAGCCGTGGGCGGCGGGGCGCCGGTCTTCATGTCCCGGGGCCGGGGCGCCTATATGTGGGACGTGGACGGCAACCGCTACATTGACTATCTGGCCGCATATGGTCCGGGCATTCTCGGACACGCCCACCCCGACGTGACGGCGGCCATCATCCGGGCGGCAGAAAACGGGACCCTCTACGGCACCCCGACCCCGTGGGAGATCGAACTGGCCGACCGGCTGAACGCGGCGCTGCCATCGTTGGAGCGGGTGCGGTTCGTCTCGTCGGGCACCGAGGCGGTCATGAGCGCAGTGCGCGTGGCCCGGGCCTACACAGGGCGCCCCAAGGTGATCAAGATGGAAGGGTGCTATCATGGCCATTCCGACTTCGCCCTGATTGCCGCCGGCTCAGGCCCCTCGCAATTGGGCCAGCCTGACTCAGCGGGCGTCACAGAATCGGTGGCGCAGGACGTGATTACCGTGCCATTCAACGACCTGGCGGCCCTGGAAAAAGCGTTCTCCGCCTGGGGTACCCAGGTGGCCTGCGTGATCACGGAGCCGATCGTCGGCAACTTTGGCATCGTCAACCCGGCGCCGGGGTATTTGGAAGGCGTGAAGGGCCTGACCCACAAGCACGGGGCGCTGCTGATTTTTGATGAAGTGATTACGGCGTTCCGGGTAGCGTTCGGCGGGGCCCAGACGCTCCTGGGCATCGAGCCCGACCTGACGACTCTCGGCAAGGCCATTGGCGGCGGCGTGGCCCTGGGCGCCTACGGTGGCAAGGCTGAGATTATGGATTACGTCGCACCCCTGGGTCCGGCTTACCAGGCCGGAACCCTCGCGGGCAACCCGCTCTCGGTGCAGACGGCGCTTGCAGCGCTGGACATCCTCGGCCGACCCGGGACCTATGAACGGCTGGAGAACGACGGCGCGTATCTGTCAGAGAACCTGATGAAGATTGCCCGCAAACATGGCCATACCGTACAATTGGGGCGCAGCGGCTCCATGTTTACGATCTACTTCACCGGGGAGCCGGTGGTCGATTACGCCGGCGCCGAACGGTCGGACAAGGAGCAGTTTGCCCGCATGTTCCGGGGCTTCCTGGACCGGGGCATCTGCCTGGCTCCGAGCCGGTTCGAAGCCTGGATGATCTCTATTCAGCACACCCGGGCAGACCTCGAAGAGACGCTGGAGAAGGCCGAAGAAGTGTTCGCAAGCATGTAAGAAGGGGGGCGCCCGGCGCCCCCCTTTACCCTTGCTTGATTACCAGGAATCCGCGGTTGTTGACCCCGCAGGTGACCCGGAACATCTCGGCGCCGATCTCCTTGTGTTCGAAGCCGAACTCGAAGGCGCAGCCTGTCTGGACTTCTGCGGCCTCGACCCGGCGGGCCCGCACCACGACCGGTGTCGCCCCCCGCAGGGTAGCCAGCACGCCCAGCTTCACTTCACCGCCTGCGACGATCTCGCTCTGCGAGCAGGTTGCTGTGGGCGGTGTTTCCACGGAGCCCCCGGAAAAGATCGAGCAGCCCACGAAATTCTCTTCTACATAGACATCGCGGCCGGCCCAAATCTGGGTCTGGGCGAGCGACTTGGCCCGGATGTCGCCTGTGGCAGCGGCCCGCGCTGCCTCGCCAAGGACGACGTTCAGGCGCAGCGAGAGCGACTGGGCGGTAGTGCGGTTAAAGGAAGTGGCCGATTCGGAACGGGCAACGAGGCTGACCAGGTCGTTCATGGCTACCTTGAAGGCCGGGTCGGCTACCTGCAACTCATCCGCCTTGCGCCAGAGCGCCCGGACAAATGAGCCGGCCTCCTTGAACCAGGCTTCTTTGACCTGGATGGCTACCGAGGCCGAGTCACCGAGCTCTTCCACGCGGCGCTGCAGGAACGCCAATTCTCCGCGCAGCGGCGCGTAGGAGCCGGGCTGCAAGGTGTGCAGCTTGCTCAGTGCGACGCCGCCCCGCACGATAATGCCGGTCGCCGTTATTTCGCTGCGCTCAACGCTGCCCCCGACCACCACCTCGCCGGTCGTGGACACCCGGGCGGTGCGGATGTTTCCCTGCACGATGACGTCGCCGGCGGCAGACAGTTCGCCGGTGAGATCACCCGCGATCAGTTGGACCGGGAAGATGTCGACACGCTTGGCATCTCCATCCTGGACGGTGCGGGCCCGCCCCGATGCCGCAGCCACCAGCCGCCCGCCGGCCAGCAGCCGGGTGCCCTGACCCGGTGCGATGCCGCCGGTGTCGCCGGTGCCCTGGTAGACCTGAGTACTCTCCCCCGTCACGGTGATGCGCGCCTTGCCCGGATGACCACCCTGGTGCAGGGCAATCACCTGTCCGGGCTCCACCATGGCGACGCCATCCAGCTTCCAGATCCACTCGCCGGGATCGGCAGGCTGCGCCTCCTGGCCCCTGGCCGCAAGGGCAGGCCGGTAGGTGGGGTGCGCAAGCTCCTGGTCGATCGCCGCTTCGTCGACGCCAAACTGTACGCCCAGGCGCCGCAGTTCCGCGAGGATGATCTCCCGCGGCGCCCCCGGGCGCTTGCGGGCGTGGGGACTGTAGCCCGGACGGATCTGGGCAGGCTGCTGCCCGTCGACCGAAACCGAATCGGGAATGCGATTCGGATCGGCCGTAAGGATCAAAGTCGCCGCCATGGCATCTTCTGCGAGGGTCACGCGGAAGAACTCGTTGGGATCTGTTTCACAGCGGATCTCGTCGGCCGCACTGACCACGCTCAGGCCGTCGGTCTCCAGACCGTTGATCCAGACCCTTACGCCGCCTTCTCCCACCAGGGTCGCAAACTTGCCGTTTCCAACCGGGTCATGCGCGACCAGGCGCCCGTTCAGGAGCTCGACCCAGCCGTCGCCATTGGCCGGGATCGTCTCTTGCGCTACCGGGGGGTCGGGCTGTTCCGCTTTCCCTTTCCGGCCCAGCCGGTCGAATAGTTTGTCGAAGAGCATTTTGAACCACCCTTCCCCGGGGGTGTGGTATGTCGCCGTAATGGATTATGTGGGGTCCCTTACATTTCCTGCTTAGAAATCCTGTTCCCAATAGTTTTGATCAGCCAACCCGGTCAGTTCTTCAGAGAGTCCCCGCCACTGCGCATAAGACTCACTCAATGTCTCCGCCCTGGCTCCAAGCGCAACGACACGCAGGAGGCGCCGTTCGCAGTCCGCCGGCTTTGTGCGGAAGCCGGCTATGTACTGGAGCGACCGCTTCCGGCTGGGGAAGACCCGGTTCAGCGCGAAGAGGGCCTGCAGGAAGTGGTCGAGGCAGAGATCGAGCGTGAAGTGGTAGAAGAGCACATCCTGACGGGAAACCGCCCTCCCGAAATCCTCTTCATCGGTGATGCGGGGCAGGTGGAAACGCAGGTTCGCTTTGGCCAGCCGGTCCGGGTACACGGCAATACGCTCCTTGATATGGGTGAACAGCCCGCCGGGATCGAAGAGGACGCCAATCCCCTGCAGCATGGCCAGCCTGCCGACGGGGTAGTAGTAGTCATCCACCCGGGCAACGCGATCGCCCCGCAGGGTGGTTTCCACCTCATCCCACAGTTCGTCGAGCGTGAAGTACATCAGCCATGTCTCAACGCCGCCGAGATCAACGGCATCTGCGACGCCCCAGCTGCCGCCGGCCAACACCCCGGTTTTCACGCCTGCGGCGGGCGCCCGGCTGAGCGCCGCGTGCCGGGCAGCCTCCTCCGGTATGGCACTGCAATATACGAAAAGGTCGATGTCGCCCTCCCCGGGCACCGGGAGCGGGCGGCTCCCGCCGCTGTGGCCGATGGCCTGTACGCCGGGGATTCTGGCCACGGCTTCTACAAGTTGCTCCAGCTGCTTCTCCATGCGTTGCACCTCCGGGCCTCGAATGATGGGCGGCGGGCCGAAAAAGCCCGCCGCCTCTGCATCACTGCTTATGTTTGATAATCAGCTGCCCTTTGGCGTTAGTGCCCGCCAGAACGGCGTCGAGGTCGCTCTTGAATTCTCTTCGCTCGGCGCCGAACTCGAAGGAGCAGCCCATTTGCACCTGCGTCACTTCAATGCGGCCCCCTGCCCGGATATTGACGGGGGAGGCCCCGCGCACGCTGCTCAGGTAGCCCACCTTCACGTCCCCGCCGGCTACTAGCTCGCTTTGCGACAGCACAGCCCCTTCGGGCGTCCGGATTGACCCGCCGGCGAACAGGGAGCTGACCGTTACTTTCTCCTGGACCACGATGTCCCGGCCGGCCCAGACCATGCAGTGGGCCAATGACCCGGCCTTCACGTCACGGGCGCCTACCGCCTGGTCGGCAGCCTTGAGCAATTTGCCGACCGCCATCAAGAGGCGGCCTGCCGTCGGGAGGTCGACCCCCGACATCGCCTGGGCGCCCATGAAGACCTTAGCCAGATCTTCGCAGCAAACGCCGTAATCCGGGTGGTGGACACCCATCTGCTCGGCCTTGCGGCGGACGGCCCGGACCACGTTCTGCACTTCGCGGAACGCTTCTTCCGTGACGGGCCGGTGGTTGTGAATGGCCTCGCGCATCGCTTCAATGCGCTGGTTCATCCAATGGAACTCGGCCCGGAGGGAGACATAGTGACCCTCCGGCACGGTAAACAGCTTGCTCTCCACGACGTGGCCACGAATGGTCATGACATCCGCATGGATTTCGCTCTTCTCGACGGTGCCGGTCGCGATGAACTCGCCGGAGATGTTCACCCGGGCGCCCAGCACGTCGCCCAGTACGATGACGTCGGCCGTGGCGCTCAGTTCGCCCGTCAGGTCGCCTTCTACCCGTTCCACGGGGAAGATGTGGACCCGCTGTCCCTGGGGCGTGGGCAGGGCGCGGGCGCGCCCCGAAGCGGAAGCGACCAGGCGCCCGCCCGGCACCACCCGGGTGCCATTGCCGGCGAGGTAGATCTGCGGTTCGGCGATATCTTCGTAGATCCGGCTGACCTGCCCCTTGACGGTGATGCGGGGCTTGTTGGACTGTCCGTCCTGGTAGGCGGCAATCACCTGGCCCGCTTCCACCAGCGACCACTCGTCGAGCTTCCAGACCCACTGCCCGGGCGTGGGCGCCTGTGGCTCCTGCCCGCGGGCGATCACTACCGGGTGGCCGCTGGGCGAGGCCAGCTCGTGTTCCAGGATCCATTCCTGCAGGCCGAACTCGACGCCCATGCTATTGAGCTTGTCAAGGATTTGCTGGCGCACGTTGCCCGAGCGGGGCCGGGCTTTGGTCGAATATGCGGGTACGAGCCGGACCTGGTGTCGGCCCGAAACGGCCACGGTGTCCGGCAGGCGCGCCGGGTCGGCCGTCAGGTGGAGTTCGACGGTCATTTCGTCTTCGCTCATGCGCAGTTCGAAGAACTGCGTGGGATCGACGGCAACTTCGTAGCGGATTTGGTCAGCCGCCGTGACGGCGGTGGGCTCGGTCACTTCCTCGTCGTTGATCCAGAGGCGAATGCCGGCCTCAGGAGTAATGGTCGCGTAGCGGCCGTCCTCCGCGGGGTCATGGACCACGAGGCGGCTGCTCGCGAGTTCCACCCAGCCGTCGACGCCAATGACGGCCGTCTCATTTGCTTCGTCTTTCCGCTTGCCGAAACGGTCGAACAACCCTCGCAGCACCACGGCCAGCCCTCCCCGCGGGAAAGGAACCTCTCAGGTCTAGGATATTACACTGTGGGAAGTAATTCCTGCTCCTGCAGCCAGTTCAGGATATCCTGAAACACCTCTTCGCGTCCGGGGTCGTTGAAAATCTCGTGATACTTGCCCGGATACAGCTTAAAGGCCTTGCGCTGATGGGGGACCTGCGCATAGACGGCGCGGGTGCCTTCCGGATCGACGATCAGATCGTCGCCGGCCTGCAGAAAGAGCACAGGCAGCTTCATAGACTGGGTGAGCCCCTGGTGGCATGCCAGGCCCGCTCGAGTCGCCTCGGTGAACCAGCGCGGGGTGGCCTTGCGGCCTACCAGCGGGTCCGTGGCGTATTTCTGGACAATGTCCGGATCGCGGCAGACGTTCTCCGGTGCGAATGGCACGGACAGCTGCAAACGCGGCAACATCAGCGAAAGGATCGGCGCGAGGGCCCGGGTGACGGGATCGACCTTCGTTTTCTGGGCAAAGAAAGGGGAAGAGACGACCAGCGCCTCAATAGTGTCGGGATAGGCGAGGGCGTACCGGAAGGCGATGAGCCCGCCCAGGCTGTGGCCAACCATGAACGGCCTGGTGCGCTCCTGGGCCATATCGACCAGGAGCCGCAGGTCTTCCAGATACTCTTCGAAACGGTTTACGTGGCAGCGCGGGCCTTCCGACTGGCCGTAGCCGCGGTGGTCCATGCCGTAGACTGCGAAGCCTCGCTCCGCGAAGAATTGAGCCACATGGGCATACCGGCCGATGTGCTCGTTCATGCCGTGGACCAGAACCAACGTAGCCCGAGGAGCCTCCGGTTCCCAGATGCGGAAGAACAGCCTGACGCCGCCGGCGCCGGTGAAATTGCCCGTACGCTCAGAAATCACGCTCAAGTCCAGCCCCTCCCCCATATAGCTAATCAGTGTTCCCTATGCCCCGGCAGCGCGGGGGATGTTTCATCAGCGGTTCGCCCGTGCGCCGCGGTTTTCCTCCATGTACAGAAGGTTCGTGCGGGTAAGAAATCGAATTGGTCCAAGTGGCAGAGCGATACGGGAGGTGCAACCTTGAGACTGAACTGGGGCAAGACGTTCGTGCTCGGCTTCGGCTTTCTGGCCATCAGTGCCGTCTGGCCGCTCTACGACTCTTACATGCCGCATTTTTTGGGTCAGTTCCTCTCCAGCAGCGCCCTCATTGGTGCCATCATGGGCCTCGACAACGTGCTTGGCTTTACGCTGCAGCCCTGGATCGGGTCGGTCAGCGACCGGACGCAGTCGCGGTGGGGCCGCCGGCGCCCGTATTTGCTGGTCGGCATGCCGATTGCGGCGACCAGTCTGGTCGCTCTAGTCTGGACGCACAATGCCGGCTTGGTGGCGCTGCTGCTGACCACAGGCGTGCTGAACCTCTCCATGTCGCTCTTTCGCTCGCCAACTGTGGCCCTGATGCCCGACCTGACCCCGCCGCCCCTGCGGTCGATGGCCAACGGCGTCATCAATCTGATGGGCGGGGTCGGTGCCGCGATCGTGCTTGTCCTGGGCAAGGCGCTCTATCCCGTCAACGGGGGCTATCCGTTCGTGGTGGCTGCAGGCATCATGATCATCGTCTTCTTCCTCTTCCTCTTCTTCATCCGTGAGCCGGCGGTTCCGGAAGGCGATTCCGGCGTGGAAGAGACGCCGCAGAGCCAACTGGCGTCGCTGGCCTATCTGGTCACACACCGGGATATGAACACCCTACGGCTCCTGTCCGCCATTTTCTGCTGGTTTGTGGCCTACCAGTCTGTCAACACCTGGTTCACGACCTATAGCGTCCAGCGTTTCAACATTCCCATCAACTCGGCGTCCGGCGCCCTGCTGTTCTACACCGGCGCGTTTATCCTGGGCGCCCTTCCCGCCGGCTACATCGGCACCCGGTTTGGCCGGCGAAACACGATTTCGGTAGGCCTGATTGGAATGGTGGCCTCATTTCTGGTCATGCACTTTCTTACCAGCCTGTCGCAGATGATGATTTTGCTGGTGGTCGCCGGCCTTTTCTGGTCGCTGATCAACATCAACTCCTACCCCATGGTCGTGCAGATGTGCAATCCCAAGGATACGGGCACTTTCACCGGCCTGTACTACATCTTCCAGGGCGTGGGCGGCATCGCCGGCCCGTTCCTGACGGGCATTCTGTTTGACGTATGGGGTTCCAAACGGCCTTTGTTCCTGACAGCCCTCTTGTTCATGGCCCTTGCTCTGGCGCTCATGTACTCCGTGCGCAAGGGCGAGGCTCAGACCCGGGAGGCGAGATAGATTGTTATATTCTGCGGAGACGGCTGCCATATATGATCTGTACTTTCCCCCGGACCGGAGCCCGGAAGCCGAACTGTGGGCCCGTCTGGCTGGCCCCGGCGCCACGCACCTGCTGGAACCGATGATCGGGACCGGCGAGGTGGCGCTGCTGCTTGCGGCCAAGGGGTTCGAGGTGACGGGCGTGGATCTGGCGACGCCCATGCTGGCCGTGGCCGAAGAGCGGCGCCGGGCCGCGGGCCCGGAGGTGGCGGGGCGGGTCTGCCTGATCGAAGGGGATATCTGCCATGTGGCGCTGCCTGCCGCACGGTTCGATCTGGCCTATGTGAGCCGTGGCAGCTGGCACGTGCTGGCGGAGCGGCGCATGCGGATGGACGCCCTGCGGGCGGTCCGCCGGTCGCTCAAGCCGGGCGGAAAGCTGGCGATTGAGCTTTTCCCGCCGTTCAAGTCCGGCGGACAGTCGGAACCACAGGCGTTCCGGCCTCACCGTCCCGTGCCGCCGGGGCTGGACGTGGTGAAAACGTCGATGGTGGAACGCGACGTGGATCAGCAAGTGATGCGGATTCATGAAGCCCTGACGGTGAACGGCCGGACGACGGAGTGCTGCCTGCTGCTGCAGTTGCTGACGCCGGAGCAGATCCGGTCGGAACTGAAGAAGGCCGGATACCGGCAGGTGGCCCTGTATGGCAGCTACGCATTGGCGCCGTATAAGGACGGGGCGCCGCTTATCCTGACGGTGGCCAGCGTTTGAAAGAAAAAAGTGTTAGGCCACATGCTGGAGGATCAGCCCAGCATGTGGCCTCTTTTGCGCTTGGTCAGTCCAATTCCTTGCGGTAGTTCCGGCACAGTTGCCGGTCGTTCGGGTCGTCAATCGCATCGCAGTCAGGGGGCACAGGAATCACCCTGCGCTCTCCCCCTTCGATCACGCCGGGCCCGCCACAACTGCCCGGAGTGCCTGCGGTGGCGTTGGCACGGGACAGGTTGTCCAGGTACGTCGTCTCCTGGTTCTCAGCCGTGGGGTTCGGGTTGACTTCGATGGTTACGCTGAACTCCTCCAGATCGCACCCGATGAACGGCAGCCCGTAGGTCACGGTTTCCACGGAGCCCGGGGCGACGGAAATCTGGCGTTCCGGCAGCCTGAGAACGCCCGAAATCGATGAGGTCACGATCCCCGTTAGAGGGACCGTTCCTTCGATGACCCCTTCGGAGATATTGGCCACGTATGCCGTCATCTGCAGGTGGTCCGGGAGCACCTCGACGACTGCGGTGGCCCGCAGATTCAGCGGCAGGTTGAGCCGGTAGGGTAGCGCGATGAGGTTGTCGCGATAGTTGGTTTCATAGTGCTCCGAGGGCGCCGTGTCAGCGCTGATGGCTGTTTTGACGGCGATCAGGGCGCCCGGCGAGGCCGGGTCGTATTGGGCGACTTTCTTGATGTCGATCACACCCACGATGTACCCTTCCTTGGGGAGTGACGCGCTGGCTGTGAAAGGCCCGCTGACCGGCGTAATGGTGTCGGACACCATGCCGGGCGGCAGCAGGGCGGGGGCGCTGATGGGCGTGAGCGAGGGGCTTGGGCCGCCGCTGCTTAGATTGTTCCAGTCCTCTATATTGATGACGAACCAGGTGACATCCACGTCGCCGTTCCGAATCTGGCTGAGGGTTGTGCCGGCGCCGACCAGGCTGGCGTCAAGGCGGACTGAACCTCTGAAGGTGACGGCGTCGCCCGGTGCGTACGGCTTCTCCGGTGTGAGGCTGGCGCCGTTCCAGGAGAAGTTGAAGGGCACGGGATTGTGATAGGCGACCAGCCGGTGATGGACAGTTCCTGATGCATCGGTGGTGTAGTTGACGCCCGTCATGAGGAGGCGGTTGGCCAGCATGGGGTCGGTGCCGATGCCGGTGCGCTGGGAATAGGTCTTGGGCGCCCGGGCTGCCGTTTCGCCGGGGCGGAGCAGGGAGAGCGGGAAGGCGACGATGCCGTCGTGCTCGACGAGGGTTGAGGCGCCGGTGGGCAGGTCTTTCCAGGCGTTTATCGGCTCAAGGTTTGCGGCGGAATAGAGGTACATGTTGCCGTTGACGTCGCCGAGGGCGACGGCTTCGGTGCCGTCGGCCTGGCGCAGGACCAGGGGGGCGGTGTTGACGGCCCGGCGCCATCCTTGGATTCCGTCTGTGGGGAGACGGCGGAAGGCGGTTACGGCCATGGTTTCGGGGTTGATTTTGAGGAGGGCGCCGGTGGTGCCGGGGTCGTAGCTGTCGAGGCTCGGGTCGGGGCGGAGCGGGTAGGGTTCGCTGTTCAGCCTGAAGTTGCGGAGGGTGACGTAGATTGAGCCGTCGGCGCCGATCGCGGGTTCCGTGTTGGTGAAGGCTGTACTCGCCCGGAACTCCGGGGGGAGGATGCTGAGAAGGTTGACGGGTAAGGTTTCGTCTGCACCGGTGTAGGCATAGAGCCAGCCGTTCGTGTCGAGCCAGTAGACCTTGCCGTTGGGGGCGGCGGTAAAGGTGCCGGCAAATCCTCCGGTATCGCCGGTCTTCTGGTATGCCAACTCCATGAAGAACTTCCCATCCGGTGCCCGGTTGACGTGCATTCGGAGTGCCCGCCCCTCGCTGCCGAGGTCGGTCCCGATCATGAAATCCTGCGGGCCAACGGCAACGGGTGAAGGGGTCACCCATCCCCCGTAGACCTTGTCACCGAATTGGTTGGCGTCGGGTTCAAGGCCGTGTTCGAAGCCCCAGGCGGCCCAGATGCTCCCACACTGGGCGGTGCTCGGGTCCTCTGGAACTGGCCGATCGCCGACCACAACCACGTCCTGTCCATCGATGCGGAGCACGAGCGGTGAGCCCACGATCTTGCAGCCCTTTGCCAGGATGAGCGAACGCATTTCCCCGTCCCGGGTGCGGTAGGCCCAGAGCTCGCCATACGGGCTGCCCCAGTAGACAATGCCGCTCTCCGGGCTGTAGGAGGGGCTGCTCGCGGGTGTGCGGCCCGGACCGAGATCCCTGTCCCGGTTGTCAGGATTGCCATTGGGCTGCAGCGGTCTTGCGCCCTCCGGCAATATCACTACCCCATCGTAACCGGAAAGGGGCTTCTTGTCTTGCCCGAGCCTGATGCCCCACAAGTGCTTTCCAGCAGTGTGGTAGATCATGTCGCCCACGACCACCGGCTGGGTGGAGCTTTCGCCAAAGCCGGGGCGGAGATATACACCGCCGAACTGGTTATATCCAGGCCCATCCGCAACGCTCCACCATTCCCGGGCGTTCATGGCGCCGACGGCTTCGTCTGAGCGGCTCGTGCGCTGAAACGTTCCACCTTTGGTGATCCAATCTGCATGAGTGCCAGAAGCTAGGGTGAGCGTCCAGATTCCCACCAGGAGGAGGGCGACCACGACTCGCCCTCCTGTTCTTGTCCGCCTAATCATGCTACCTCCTCCGACCAATCGCTAGAACTTCATGGCCCGGTTCTCGAGCGACCACGACGGGTACTCATAGTACGGGAAGAACGGCGTGAAAATGTGAACCTGGTTGCGGCCGTACAACTGACCGTCCCACTTGAATATCGGCTGCTCGCCCACCCAGTAGACCTTGGCGCCCATCTGCTCTGCCACGAACCGAACAGGGACCATGACTCGCCCCGGCGGCAGGAGAACGGGCGGCGCGTCCAGAGGCACCGGGCTTCCATCCACCAGGGCGACGTTGTCGTTCACCTTTAGTTGGATGACGCGCCGGGGCTGGGTCACCGACTTGTCTTCCAGGTCGTAGGCTTCGGTCCGGTCAGGGATCAGGCTCTCGGGCGTGAACCAGTCTTTGGGTTCATTCCCGGGCAGCGAAAACGGATAGACGACCATCCGGCTCTTCTCCGGAAAGGCGATGGTCACCGTCCAGGTCGCCTGGTCCCAGGTGACTTCTGCACCCATCATTTCGCTGACGAAACGAACCGGTACGCGGACCCGGCCAACGGCAACATCAAGGTAGGCTGGTACGTCGAACTTGGCGCTCGCATCCCCGTCATTGAAGCAGACCGCAATGTTTTCAAAAGTCCCTTCTCGGGAATAGGTGCAGGGCCCAAGCCCCCCTTGATGGATCGAACCGCCTCGGGACAGAACTGCGTCATCGCCCAGTTTCAGTGATAGCCGGATCTGCTCTCTTTGTTCCGGCGTGAGTGGCTCGATCCGTTCGATGAACTCCACGGGGGAGAAACTGCAGCCCCGAGAAGCACTGTTAGCGACCATCAGCGTCTCGTGATATGTAGCACGGTAGAGCTCCGTGTCCGGCTCGGGGTAGAAATACGCATAGTCCGTGTTGCCGCAGCCAATAAACTCATAGCGCCACAGATACGGATACTGCTGAGTCCAATCCGGCAGCGGGCTCAGCACCCGAAAATTCAGGTGCTCGGGATGGGGTGGAGGCATTAGGGTCTTCATATGCTCCCAACTCTCCCGCACCGCATCCGTAATCCCCCCAGGCGCCGCCGGCGGCGCCCAGCCCGCCGGCCACCCGGGCCCCGGATCGTAATTCGATGCCGGGTACTCTACCACCATCGGTTCAGGATCCCCCTCCGCGAAGCTCACCGCATTGGGCACCACCGCGGCCGCCACCGCGACGAGGACCGCCGCCAGGACCAAGCTGCGACTCGCAAGGTTCCGCTTGATTCGCCGGAACATAGCCACTCCCCCCCGCACTAATTCCCCATCCAACTAGTCACACGGAAGAAGACAACGCCAGGTTCGGTAGTCGTTCAAATATCAATTATCCTTGTTCCGACTGTACTCGACCGAACAGGAATATATGAGGCTTCCACCAGCTACCGCAGGCCCTTTGTTACTGGACGACATTATGTCTCAACGGCGACGCTCTTGGGTGTAGTTGGTTCCGGCGCTCTGTGCCGTGTACGGTCCCAAATGGAAACGGATGGGTTCGGAGGATTTTTCCCAGATGCAGTACGGAGAAGGATGCAATAGGTAGTGGAATCGCGTGGGTGAAGGGGCTCTGCCATGGGGAAGACGAAAACGGTGCCGACGCCATCGATTTCGCGGGTGAACGGGGTTACGTTGAACTGCCGGTCGGCGGGAACCTTGATGTTTAGCTTGCGGAGCGGGCGGAAAAAGCTGAACTCGGCGCTATTGAGGGCGCCGAGCAGTCGAACCGGGACGGCGCCGGGCTCGTCGGGGAGCGCCTTCCCGACACTGACTTCGCCGGTGGCCACATCGGTGGACGTCTTCAGATTCGTGATGACGCCGCCGAAGGCCCCCTGCATGTCACTCCAGAGGGGGCTGGTCAAATACATAAAGGTTTCACGGAGACGTCCTTCCTTAGGGGAGAGGAGTTCTGCCCGGTCTTTGGTATCCCACTGGAACGCTTATGTCACCTTGTCGCCCTTAGCACTCGTCATATACATACCTCCCCTGAATGGTTCCGGTATGTATTGCGACAGCCAGGTCACTTCGGTTCGATGGGTTAATCGAGTTCTTGCGGCCGCTGTGCGTTCGAGATCGAGGCGCTTTTGGCGGCGTGCCCCGCCTGTTAGGCGGTGGCTTGCATCCCGGTTACGCATGGGCGCGGTCCGGCTGCTGGTTGCGTTGTGTCTCCCTCGGGTTCCCCTTGCGCCCGGCTTTCGGTGGGTTACCGTGTGGTTTACAGGGCCCCTGACGGTCGCCGTGCGCCCGGGCCAGCCTAACGGGTGCGGGGGTACGCGTAGTTGCAGCGACGCGGGTGCGAGTTGCCCGGGCCTCGTCCGGTGATGGGCTGGACGGGGCCGCAGCCTGGGGATCGCCTGGCCGGGGAGGACTCTCCCAGCCGTACGCCAAAACAACCTTGGTACAGCGAACAAGACGCCTGGAGGAGTATCGCCATGTCCACCAGTAAAAATCATGGTCCCGATCACAGTCGCCGGCGTCTTCCTCATGCTCAACGGGCTCATGATTGTAGCCACGCAGGATGAACTTGAGGAGGTCACCCTTGGGGTAGCCGAAGGAACCGTCCGCCTGCCCGAGTTGACCAACTGGATTCGCAATTACGTCCACTCCCGAGAATAAAGTCCCCACCAAGTGAAGCAGGACGCAGGCAACACGCCTGCGTCCTGCGCTTGCTCCACCGGTGATTCGTGACCGCTGACCAGCCGATCAGATGACCTGGCGATAGTTCAGCAGCAACCGCAGAATGTCCAGTGCGCCGTACATCCACCGTGTGCCAACGGTGATACGGAGATCCCGCTTCCACCAAACCGCATAGACCGCCGGCAGCAGGCCGACGGAGGGGAGCAGGGTCTGCCACGGTGTGCCTGCAACAGAGACCGATGAGAGGAGAATGCTTACCAGTGGGGCCCACCGGCCGAGATTTGTCATGCGGGGCAGCAGATAGCCGCGATAGTAATACTCATCAACAAGTGAGCCAACCATGAGCCGGATCGCCATGAGTGTAAATGTAACGCCCAGCAGCATGGTCCGGGAGCCCGTCGCCAGCTGTTCAGGCAGGGGAAGCAATGCCCCCGTCGGCACGAGATTGGGCAGCCATGCCCGAAATAGCCCCGGGATCAGCTTGTACAGGGGCGCACCGATGCCAAGGGTCACGAAGAGGATCCAGGCAAGCAGCAGTGGCAACAGCCAAAAGTATTGGACGAAGGGTGTCCGGTCCCGGTTCAGCACGATGCGCCCCAGGCTCAGGCGGCCGTGCTCCCGCCAGCCGAGCCAGAGCAAAAGGCCGAACTGCAGCGGTACGACCAGGCAAAGGGTAGTGACGGCCAGTGCCCAGAAGGTGGGCAGGTTGCTTCTGGCAAAAGTCGGCGCAAGCACCAGATAGCCCAGCAGGGCAACGGTTTCGGGGAGTAAATGGAGGAGAATGATCCGGACGGTGGAGAGGGGCGCCGGCCCGCCTGGGGTCGGGGCGGCAGTGAGGATGCTACTCAAGGGACCACCTCCATGGACGCTGTCGAGTCAGACCGTTGCGCCGCGGTCACGGGACGAGCGAGCACCATATGTCAGGCTGCCCTTCGCTAATGCCGAACCCGGGCACCGGCAGCATCCACTCCCTGATTACCGCCTGGACCTGCTCGTGACTCAGGGCAGCCGTCAGCCCGAATAACACAACCGCTGCAGCAGTTGCCACCCCCCACTGACGCAGGCGCCAGGGGCGGCGCTCCAGCGGGGCTGTTTTCAGCCGGGCCACCCGCAGCACGCGCGCCGCCACAGCGGCCGGAACTGCCGGGGCGCCCTGCACCAGCCATTCGAGGTCATGGGCGTCCAGGCCCACGGCCTTCATGAACTCCCGCTCTTCGCGGTCATACGGCTCAGACAACGTCGGACACCCCCTTCTTCCCCGCCATACGAGCCCGCAGTGCTTGCCGGGCCCGCGACAGCCGGTTGTCAATGGCCGTCCTGGTCAGACCGAGGTCCCGGGCAATCTCTGCGATGGGCTCCTCGCAGAAGTACCGGCGAATCAGCAGTTCGCGATCCGATTGGGAGAGGCTGTCCATGGCTTCGCGCAGGGCGTCGCCCTGATCCTTGAGCAGCGCTTCCTCCTCGGGCGAATCGGGCGCCGCAGGCTCTGGTCTGGGCTCAAGGGGGATCACCTTCGCCTCGCCATCAGCGGTGTAGCGCTGGCGCTGAAGCTTGCGCCGGCGGTCCAGCGCTGTATACTTGGTGATCATCAGCAGCCAGCCGGCCAGTGTTGATTTATGCGGGTCGTACTGGGCAATGCGCTCCCAGGCGCGGGCAAACACATCGGCAGCAACCTCCTCCACGTCCTCAGGAGTTCCCGCCTGCCCGAGAATCCAGCCGGCAAGATGGTGCACCCGGTCGACGTACAGCCGGACGAGCAGATCCAGGGCCGAAAGGTCTCTGCTCAGGAGGCGTTGGACGAGGTCGTCAGGCATGGAACGTCGCTCCTTTCCTGCCCAATTCACCAAGTACTACGGCATGAGGTAGAAAATTCTCGCAGAAATAGTGAAACCCCTTGGGAAAGTACCCAGGGGGTTTAGCTGCCGGTGCTGTGATACCTCCGGATGCCGGCCCGCCAGATTGCCACAGCCAGCCCGAAGAAGGCGACCCCCATGACGGGCGTTAGCAGCGACCATCCGATGAAAGCTTCACGCCGAAGGAAGTAGGCAGCCGGGTAGAAACCCACGAACGCGAAAGGGAAGATCCAACTAAGCAGTATACGCAGAGCCCGGTTATAAATCGCCGTGGGATAGCGCCCGTAGTTGTTGACGTTCCAGAGCAGCGGCAGCAGCCCCGTCCGGCCGTCGTACCAGAAACCGATGGCCGCCAGCGCCAGGTAGACGCCCAGGTAAACCAGTGTGGACCCGACCGTCAGCAGAACCAGCAGGGGAACGTCGTACCAACGCCAGTCCAGGCCCAGGGCGCCCCCCGACCAGAGCATGATCGCCACACCGGTTATTAGCCCCATGAGGGGCTCCAGTTCGATGCCCTCCAGCAGGAGCTGGAAAAGGGCGTTGGCCGGCCGCAGCAGCAGGCGGTCCAGTTCGCCCTTGATGATGTAGCGGTCGGTGAAATCCCACACGCCGCCGGAAAGCATGCCGAAAAAGGCGTAGGGCAGCAGGAAATAGCCGTACACGAAGAAGACTTCCTCCTGCCGCCAGCCGGTGAGGCTCGGTACCTGCTGAAAAACGACCAGCAGGAACACGATGGCCACGGATTGATACAGCACATCGGTCACAAGGCCCGCGAGGAGGTCGGCCCGGTATTCCAGCCGACCTTTGGCGTACTGGGCCACATAGCTCCAGAACAGCTCCCAGTAAAACTTCATGCGCCTACCCTCCCTGAACCACGAGGTAGCGCCGCGCCCGGCGCCAGAGGCCCCAGGTGAGGGCGCCCAGCGCGAGAATCCAGGCCGCCTGCAGCCCGATGGCAGCCCAGGCTTCCCGGCCCTGGAGGCTCCCCGTGAAAATCATATTGGGCAGGTAGGAGATCGTCTGGAACGGCAGCCACCGGATGACGGCCTGCAGCCAGCCCGGATAGAACTGAAGCGGCAGAAAGAGGCCCGACAGCAGGTCGGTGGCCAGGCTCTTGGCCCAGCGAAGGCCCTGGGCGTTGTGGAGAAAGAAGGTCAGCAATCCGAAGACGGCGTTGAGGAGTGCGTTGACAAAGAAGGCCATAGCCCCTGCCACGGCCCAGAGCCCGTAAGTGCCGGGGTCCCCGGGCAGTTGCACGGGAAAGAGGAGCGTAGCCACCACCATGCCCGGGATCATCCAGAAAGTGAGGCGGAAGAGCCCCTCCCCGAGCGCGGAGAAGAGCTTGCCAGCCAGGTAATTGTAAGGCCGAATCATCTGAATGGCGACGGCGCCGGATTTGATTTCGTCGGCGATCTCGCGGTCGAGGTTGTTGAAGTAGAACGACCGTGTCATCCACGAGACGGCCAGGTAGGTGGTCATGGCGGCGACCGTCATGCCGCCCAGCGTCTCGCGGCTACCGTAGACAGCGCTCCAGAGGAAGTAATACCCCCCCGTATAGACGACATAGGTCAGGATACCGCTGAAGTAGTTGAGCCGGTACGCCAGCATGGTGAGAAACCGGATCCGTACCATCTCCACATAGGCCACGGCTAGCCGGCACCCCCCGTAAGGATCGCCTCGGCCAGTTCCTGGGTCCGGAAGGCTTCGGCGGCCGTGGTGTCAGGCTGGGCGCCGGTCCGCAGGCAAGTGAGGAAGTGCTCGGTGGCGCCGGCCATGCCTTTCTTCTCCAGCGTGGTGGACCAGGAGCCGAAGAGGGGCTCCACCCGCTCTTTCCCGTGCTCACGGATGCGCAGGTGCTCCATCTCCTCCACAATCACCGTCAGGCCGCCGCCATGCAGTTCCACCCGCTCGGTGGCGGCGCCCGCGCCGTACGACTGGGAAAGGTGAACGACAGCCCCGCTGTTCGTAGCCAACTGCGCCGCTGCCAGGCCGGTGCGGCAGATTGACGCCGCCACGGTCGCCTCACCGGCAAAGAAGCGGGCGAGATCGATGATGTGAATCGTATCATCCATGACCACTTGCCGCACGCTCCACCCGGAATGATCCCCGCTGCGGTGCTTGGTGATCTGAATGAGCTCCGGGGGGCGCCCGCCGAACAGCTCCTTCGCCCGCCGGTAAGCGGGGGCGTAGCGGCGGTTGAACCCGACCATCAGAAACCGGCCCTCTGCCGCTTCGACGATGCGGCGGGCGCCGTC
The DNA here is from genome assembly GCA_035628915.1 of Symbiobacteriaceae bacterium. Taxonomy (GTDB): domain Bacteria; phylum Bacillota; class Sulfobacillia; order Symbiobacteriales; family Symbiobacteriaceae; genus JARBUG01. The sequence continues at coordinate 82,901 of DASPIW010000036.1, forward strand.
CAGGTCGTTGGCCAGCGGCTTTTCCATGTATACGGCAATGCCCGCGTTCAGCAGGGCCACCGCCTGGTCGGGGTGTGCCTCGGTGGCGCTGAGCAGATAGGCGGCGGCGGGCTTCAGGGCCAGGATCTCCTCGAAAGTCCGGGCCTTCAGGGCGAGGCGGAACTGCGCAGTCAGATCGGCCACTCGGGCGCCCGTCCGGCTGGCCAGACCGACGATCTCCACGCCGGGGTGGTTGACAAGCACGGGCAAGTGCGCTTTCAGGGCGATGGAGCCCAGCCCCACGACGCCCACTGTGATCCTGTTCATGCCATGACGCCTCCCGTCTCGTACATCCGGCGGACGATCTCTTCCATACCGGCCTCCAATACTGTAATGTCCCGCACGGGACCTAGCTTGAGGAGGGCGGGGAGCAGGTCGGACAGGTCCTCCCCCTCGCCCAGGCGGAAGCGGAACGTCGCTTCGTCTTCCCGCTCAAAGGCCCGGCTCAGGCTGCCCGGATCCACATCGACCCCGAAGACGACCCGGACCGTCCGGTCGCCGGCCCAGCGCTGGCGCAGGTCGGTCAGCAGGCCGTCGTAAACGATGCGTCCCCGGTCGAGCATGACGACCCGGCGACAGAGCGCTTCAATGTCCGACAGGTCGTGGGTGGTCAGGAGGATGGTGGTGCCGTACCGCCGGTTCAACTCTTTGAGGAACTCCCGGATGCGCAGTTTGACGCTGACATCGAGCCCGATGGTCGGCTCGTCCAGAAAGAGGAGCGACGGCCGGTGCAGCAGGGCGGCGGCCATTTCACAGCGCATGCGCTGACCCAGCGAGAGCTTGCGTACCGGCGTCGCCATGAGGGGGCCGATCTCCAGGACGTCTGCCACGCCGCCCAGGAAGTATTCCCTGAACTGCTGGTCGCTGACCCGGTAAATCCGCTGCAGCAACCGGAACGACTCCTGCACCGCGATGTCCCACCAGAGCTGGGAGCGCTGGCCGAACACGACGCCGATGGTCCGGACAAACCGTTCCCGCTCCCGGTGTGGGTCGAAACCGCCGACCCGCAGGGTGCCGGACGTCGGCTGCAGAATGCCGGTCAGCATCTTGATGGTGGTGGACTTGCCGGCCCCGTTGGCGCCGATGTAGCCGACGATTTCGCCTGACTCCACGGTCAGGTTGATCCGGTCGACGGCGCGCAGCGTGGCATGCTGCCGGTCGAAAAGGTCCCGCAGGGCGCCGCCCAGGCCCGGACGGCTGCGCGTGACCCGAAACTCCTTGGTCAGTCCCTTTGCCTCGATGGCTGGCATGGAATGAATCACCCGTTCCTGTTCATGTAGGCGGCTTGCTAGGGGGATGATTTTCCACAGAGGCTCACCCAACACCTGCCCCGCGCAGCACCAGTGCCGCCACCCCGTAGTAGACCAGCATGGATGTATTGTCGGTCAGGGTGGTGATGAACGGACCCGACGCCACCGCCGGGTCGATGCCGAGCCGGTGAATGACGACGGGAAAGAGCCCGCCCAGCACCTTGGCAATGAACAGGTTGGCTGCGAGAGCACCGCCAATGGCCAGGCCGAAGCGGGCCGACCCCTGCCAGAGCCAGCCCGTCAGCAGGAGCGTCCCGCCGACAACCACGCCCACGATCACACCGACGAGGGCTTCGCGCAGCACCACCCGGGGCATGTCGTCCGCTTCAATCTCCCCTGTGGCAAGGCCGCGCACGACCACGGCCAGCGCCTGGGTGGCGGCGTTGCCGCTCTCACCCGCCATGACCACGGTGAACAGCGCTAGCATCACCGCCGTCGCCGGGGCGACCAGCCCGGAGAACCGCTCCACAATGAAGCTGGAGCCCATTTCAAGGAAGAGCAGGCTGACCAGCCAGGGCAGCCGGGGGCGGGCCAGTTCCCACGCCGAGACCGGCAGCGACGGAGCCAGGGGCTCTTCGGGCACCGAGACCGCGCCCAACTGGTAGATATCCTCCGTGGCCTCTTCTTGCAGGACGTCGATCACATCATCAACCGTGATGATACCGAGCAGCCGGTTCTCCTGTGAGACGACGGGCACCGCCACGAAATCGTACTGGGAGACGATGCGGGCGGCTGCTTCCTGGTCCATGGCGGCGGGCACCGACACTACCGCATCGTTCATCACCTCTGCGATCGGCGTCTGCGGGTGGGCGAGAATCAATTCGCGCAGGCTTGCAACCCCCGTCAGGCGGCCTGCGGCGTCCACGACGTAGATCAGTGAGACGGTCTCTGCCTCCCGGCCGACTTTGCGGATGTGGTTTAGTACTTCCGCAACGGTCATCGTCTGCCGGACGGAGACATAGTCGACCGTCATGCGCCCCCCCGCTGAGTTCTCGGGATAGGCCATCAGGCCCCGGACGGTCTCCGCGTATTCGGTCGGCAGCAGGCTCAGCAGTTGTTCCGCCTGGCGCGGATGGATGGCGCCTGCGAGGTCCACCACGGCGTCGGAGGACATTTGGTCAAGAATCGGGCGTGCGACGTCCTCCGGCAGGTGGCGCAACAGCCGATATTGCTGTATGTACTCCAGGTGCTCCAGCACTTCCGCGGCCGCCGGCGGCTCCAGCATGGCGAGCAGGCGCCGGGCGTCATCCCCCGGCAGTTCGGTGACCACCACCGACAGGTCATACGGCTGTACGCCCACCAGGTACTCGCCGGGCGGCGCCGCCGGATAGTGAAGCAGTTCCGAGATGCTGTCGAAGAGCTCAGCGACGGTCTGGCGCATGGCGATCAGCCTCCGTGGTCTACGGGCGCCAGACAGGGCTGCCCGGCGGGCAGCCCTGCTGGTTTGTCGGGGTATGTGCCCTGACTGGCTCGGTTAGTGGCGGGTGGGAGCGCCCATGGTCTGCATGGCCTGCGCCCTGGCCTGCTGCATGGCCGTGGTGGTGGACTGGCTGGGCGCCCGGCTCCCGGTAGCATCGGGCATTTTGGACGGGAATGGCAGCTGGATCTGAAGCTGCCGGGCGTTGGAAAAGGCGTCGGCGACGCCCTGTGCGTCGGCCACCGGCAGGCGGTACCAGCCCTTCTTGAACATGGTGGCGTAGACCTGGCGTTCGAGATCCTTCACCTTGCTGTGATTCTGCTTCCAAACCTGGAAAAGTGCGTCGTGGCTGGCCTCGTTCATAGCCGTGTCGTAGCCGTCGGACAGGTACTTCATCTGCGAGAGCAGGTCCTGCATGCGGTCCCTGTCGTTGACGTTCGGGTCGGTCTGCTTGGGCAGCCCCTCAGCTTCGTGGTGGAACATGATTACGTGGCCGCCTTCGAAGGTGAACTGGGGCTGGGGCAGTTGGGTGTGGCCCTGCGTCTGCTGCATCCTTCTTACCCCCTTCCCCTGCTACTTGCAGGCGAACTGTGAGACCATGGGCTGAGCGCCGCTGACGGCGGACTGGACGGTCTGTTGGACGTGCTCGCCCAGGTGCTGGACCACGGATTCCAGGTTCCGCTGGTGCTGCTCGGCGATTTGGAACATGAGATGGCGGCATTCCGGCTCCAGGGTCTGGTGGGCATACTGGAACGCCTTCTTGCAGGCCACCAGTTCCCAGGCGATGGCGTCCTTCATGTAGGACAGATCCTTCTCGGTAAGGGGGGTCATCTGCTCCGTTTGGTTCACGTGTGTCCCTCCTTTTCAAGCGAATCCAATCCATAGTGTTGCCGCTGCTCAACATAAAATGCGCGCGCTGCGGTTTTCGCCGCGAAGAAGCCAGCCCCCCGGGTTGGAGGGCTGGCCGTTTTTCGCATGCTAGTACTGCGCGGGCTGCATGCCCTTAAGCCGCAAGTAGGTGACCATCTGCCCGCGGTGGTGGGCTTCGTGGGCCAGGAAGCCGTACAGGAGCTGCACGAAGGGCTCGGGCGCCCCCCACGGGGTCTTGACGGCCCGGTCGTACTGCTCGGGCTCCAGCCCTCCGTAGAATGCGAGCTCGAGGGCCATCACCTCGTCAAACTGCTGCAGCACTGCTTCCATGGTCGGGAACCTCTCCAGGTCCATCCCCTGATCCCACTTCCACTCCTTGCCCTGCAAGGCCTCCAGCAGCGTCTTCTGCGCGGAGATCAGATGCAGCGCCTGGCCGCCAAAGGTCATCTGCTCGGGAGTCGGCCTGTAATGAAGGTCTCCGTCCACCATGGCCGCAATGGTTTCCCGGGTGATCCGCCGTTCGCTCTTCAAGTTCGCCAGCCATATCTCCTTGATGTTCACGCGGTTACCCCCTTGTTGTCATACTAGTGTTTATGTTCGGCAAACCGAGGGAGAATCCTCCCGGCAGGTATGCCGGCTGCCAGGAGGGAATTGCTAGGGGAGCCTGCATGTCCTGGGGAGGGTTATACAGAACGCGATGACTAGACCCACGTACGCCTACGGCGTGATTATCCTCCCGCCGCCGGACTTGTACCGTGAGCTGCTGGGCATCCGCGAGAGGCATCCGCTGCTGCGGAGCCCCGTTCCGCCGCACATCACGGTCAAATCTCCGTTCATTTACCGGCATACCGGGGCCGCAGTGGTCGAGCAGCTCGAAGCGATCTGTGAGCACTGGGCGCCGTTCGAGGTCCAGCTCAGCGGCCTGGGGGTCTTCCGCAGCTCGATCCTCTACGTCAAAGTGGAGGAATCGAAGGAGTTGGACGGCCTCCACCATGATCTGGTGGAAGGTCTGGACGGTTTCGTGGAGACGCTGAACGACCGCTACGACGGTGACGCCTACACGCCGCACCTTACGCTTGCCGAGAGCATGGCGCCCGAAGACCTGCCTGAAGCGAAGCGTGCGCTGGCGGACATCCGCTTCCGGCGCCGGTTCGTGGTCGACCGGGTTCACCTGCTGCGCGGACGCGGCAAGTGGGATATTACCCGCTCCTTTCCCTTGGGTCCCGCGTAAACAGAAGCGAATGCCCCTGCGGCTGGCGCGGGGGCATTCGCTTTGCCTACTTCTGCATGTCGAGAATCTGCTTGAGCTTGCCCAGCAGCCGGGCGAGTTCGGCGGGCGGCAGGCCCCCGGTACCGACCACGGTCTGGTAGGTGCTCTTCCCGATCTGAACCGTCACACCTTCAAAAATCGCATCTGCCACCCGGGGATCCACGTACTGCTCATCGACCGTGGACCAGCTGACGCCGTCCACCAACTGCCGCAGGGCCCTGGTCTCCGCAGCAGGGAGGCGCCCGGCGCGGCCCGGCTTTCCCCGGTCGGCCATCTGGAACGAGCCGTCCGCGGTGACGACCAGCGACTGGTTGAACCCCGCGATGCCGCCGGTGTAACTGTACGTAAGCTGCCGGAACTGCTTGCCGGAAGAGCGGGACGCGCAGCCCGCCGCCAGCAGGGCCACGATTGTGAGCAGAGCCACGATGTTCCGCATACCGGATCTCCCTCCTACCTCTTAATACGGAGGGGGATCCTTCCAGGTTCTACTTGCCCAGATATTGCCCAGCAACCCACCCGATGCCAATCAGGATGGCGAGGGAAAGCAATTCTACGCCGGCCCGTTCGCCGATGTCCAGCGGATCCTTCGCCCGGTCCCGGCCCCGCAGAATGGCAAGCACCGGCCCGATGGTCAGCACGGACATCAAATACGTTGCGGTCAGGGGCCAGCGGAGGGCCAGAGACCCGGCGGCGCCGATAATGACAGAGGTGAAGAACGTCCAGAAGGTGATGATGCCGGTCTCACGCAATATGGGGTTCACTGATGACCCTCCAGGTCTACGCCTAGTTGCTGAAGCAATTCCTCGCCGGCGGGCGTCAGGGCGAGTTCACCGTTCGCCGCGGTCAACCAGCCCTGCTCCAGGAAGTGCTGGCGTACCAGGGCGCCCAGGTGGCCGCCGAGGTGGTCGAAATGGTTCGCCCCGCGCCGTTCCGTGCAGAACGCTACCGGCTTGCGGCGGGAGAAAGTGAGCGGGGTCAGGGCAAGGCCGAGGTCGGCAAAGCCTTTCCAGCCCAGCGGGGTTACGCCGGGATTGGGCTCAGGAGTCACCCACCCCAGATCCACCAGCCGGTCGGTCAGCTTCTGGCCGGCGATGCCGCTGAGATGGTCGTAGCAGGATGCGATGCGCTTGCGCGGTGTTGTCATGGCGGTCAAGTCACCCCCGGCCTATTGTACCCCGAATTCCGTCGCAATGGGAGATGATGACTTCACGCACACCAGCAGTTCCCCACCGGAAAGGTCAATTCCTGTGGCCCAAAAGGCGCATTCCGTTGCCAATAACCACCAGCACGCTTGCTTCATGGACCAGCATGCCACCGCTCAGGAAGATCTGCTTCGTCACCACCCCCGCCAGCAGAAGCAGGACCACCCCCACGGCCAGCGCCACATTCTGACGGACCACGGCCATGATCCGCCGGCTGATGTCGATGGCCTGCGGCACCTTCTCCAGGCGGTCGGACATCAGCGCCACATCCGCCGCCTCAACGGCAGCCTGGGTGCCCGTCCCACCCATGGCGATGGAGACATCGGCCGTCGCCAGTGCCGGGGCGTCGTTGATGCCGTCGCCGATCATGGCGACCACATAGCCCCGGGACTCCAACTCACGCACGGCTGCCACCTTGTCGGCAGGCGACAGGCCGGCCCGGACTTCGTCGATGCCCAGGGCAGCGGCAACCGGGCGGGCGGCGGCCGCGTGGTCGCCCGTCAGCACCACCGTGCGGCGGACGCCGGCCCGACGCAGGGCGCCCACCAGATCCCTGGCTTCGGGCCGGATGGGGTCGCTGATGCCCAGGACCCCCACCAGGCGCCCGTTTAAGGCCACCAGTGCAATGGTTTCGCCTCTCTCCTCTGCCGCAGCGATTGCCGCCTCCTGATCAGGCTCCGGGGCGACCCCGTGGGCGGCCAGGTGCCGCCGGTTCCCCACCAGGATTTCGCCCGTTTCGCTGCTCGCGACGGCGCCCAGACCTGGCTCCAGCCGCCACTCGGCAGCGGGCGCCGGGCGGGCGCCCATCTCCCGGGCGTAGGCCAGAATTGCGCCAGCCAGGTGGTGCTCGCTGCGCTGCTCCGCAGTGGCCGCCAGGGCGACGAGGTCGACAGTATCGTAACCTCCGAACGGAATAATGGTAGTTACCTGAGGGCGTCCGCGGGTGAGGGTGCCCGTCTTGTCCAGCGCCACCAAATCGACCTTGCCGATGCGCTCCAGCCGCTCACCGCCTTTGATCAGAATCCCCCGCCGGGCGGCGTTACCCAGGCCGGCCACCACCGCCACGGGGGCAGCCACCACCAGGGCGCCAGGGCAGCCAATCACGAGGAAAGTCAGCGCCAGTTCCACATCACGTGTGAATATGTAGAGCAGCACCGAGGTCGCGATGATCGCCGGTGTGTACCACCGGGCAAACCGGTCCAGAAACCGCTGGACTTTCGGCTTCTGCTCCTGCGCCTCGGCCACGAGGTAAATCAGGCGGCTGAAGGTGGTGTCGGGGCCGACCCGCTCAGCCTGCACTTCCAGGTAGCCGCTCTGGCTGACGCTGCCGCTCAGCACCCGGTCGCCCGGCCCCACTTCGGCGGGCAGAGGCTCACCGGTCAGGGCCGCCGTATCCAGGGCGCTGCGGCCTGCCAGCACCCGACCGTCGACGGCGACACGATCGCCGGGAAGTACTACGACGGTCTCGCCTGCCTCCACCGCCTCTGCCGGCACCTCGCTGGCGGCGTCGCCCCGGCGGACGCGGGCAGTCCGGGGGCGCAGGTCGATCAGCGTACGGAGGGCGGCCCGGGTGCGCTCCAGCGTCAAATCTTCGAGGTAGCTGCCCAGCACATAGAGCAAGGTGACGGCTGCCGCCTCCCAGGTCTCCCCGATCCACACCGCCCCGGCCGCGGCCACGGTAACCAGCAGGGCAATGCTAAACTGCCTGACGCGCAGCCCGGCCAGGGCCAGGCGGACGACGGGCACTCCCGCCACCGCAGCGGCAAGGGTCATCAGGATATCGTAGGTCGCAGCACCCCGGACGAACCAGGCGGCGCCGGCTAGCAGGCCGGCGACGGCCACAACGATCAGTTTCCGGTGCCTGAGCATGGCCACACCCCTCCCCTAGCGACCCCGCAGGAACATGGTCACCTCAAGGCCCTGCTGCCGGACCGCCGCCCGGATTTCGGCCTCGCCGAGCCGCGCCTCGTCGTACTCCACGTGCAGGGCGCCGGTCCCAAACGCCACCCGGGCGGACTTCATGCCGGGAAGCCCTGCCACCGCCTTCTCCAGCTTGCCCGCGCAGGACGGGCAGGTCAGGTTTGCCAGCAACACCATCTGCTTCGTCATGATGCACCACTCCTTTCGTTGGTGCCATCATCGCACCGGCGGAGGCGGGTCCACCTTGACGCACGTCAATCGCGGACAAAAAAGAGAGGCGCCCGGTGAGACGGGCACCTCGGGTCCGGCTGTATTCAGCTTTCCGCCAGGCGCCGCAGCCGCTCGGGCTGGCGAATCACCACGACCCGGGCGCCCGCCTGGCTGATCAACCCCTGCTCCTCCAGCGCCCTGAGCCGGCGGCTCAGGCTCTCCGGCGTGGTGCCCAGCCGGACGGCCAGTTCGGACCACGGCCCGGGCATCTTCACCCGGATGCCGTCCGGTCCCTTCGTCCCGGCAGATGCAGCCCGCAGCAGTTCGGCCGCCAGCCGCTGGCCGACATCGCGCAGGCCCAGGTCCACAATCAATTCCTCCGCCTCAGCCAGCCGCCGGGCCAGGGCCTCCACCAGCCGCAGGGCGACGTCCGGGTGGTGCCGCATCAGTGTCTGGATCGCCTCCCGGGGCACCAGGCAGCAGTCGGTCTCCTCGGCCGCGACCAGGTCATGCTCGTGAACAGCAGGTGCGAAGAGCGCCATTTCGCCCAGGAAGGCGCCGGGGCCCAGGAAGCGCACCACCTGCTCGCGCCCGGCGGCGCTGACGTGCACCTGCTTGAGGCGCCCGTGCGCCACCACGACCAGATGGGCGACGGGGGCGCCTGCCGCGACCACCATCTCTCCCCTAGCGAAGTGGCGGTGCCGCATCGCCTGGCCAAGTTCATCCATTCCCTCGGCGGGAAGTGCTCGGAAAATCGGAACACCGGCAGCGCAGGCCGGAATGCCGGCCATGCAACTCACCTCCTGGCAAGCCGCTGGACCTCGTCGTTCAGGTAGATGCGTGTGCCCGCCTCGTCAGCACCGAGCGCCACATTGACCATGGCCTGGGCCACGTCCCGGGCGGCAATCGGGCGGTATCGGGCCGGCAAGAAGGGGGCATACAGGGGGCTGAGCGCAACGGCGATTCGCTCGCCGGGGCGGTGTTCCTGGCGGTGCCCCAGCAGCAGAGCCGGGCGGAAGATATGGATAGCGGGCACGCCGGCCGCAGCAACGGCCGCTTCCACTTCACCTTTGAGGCGGCAGTAGAAGATGGCCGACTTGGTGTCGGCGCCAATGGACGAAACCAGTAGGTACCGCCGGGCGCCCGCCCCGGCGGCCAGCCGCGCCATTGTGAGGGGGTACTCGAAATCAACCCGGCGTTGGGCGGCCTGTGAGCCGGCTTTCTTGATGGTGGTGCCCAGGCAGCAGTATACGTCGTCTACCCGGAAGGCCTCTGCCTGCTCTTCCAGGCGGTCAAAGTCGACCACGGCCTGCGCTAGTTTCGGGTGGCTCCGGGACAGGGGGCGCCGCACGAGTGCGACGACCCGCTCATACTCGGGCTGTTCCAGCAGCAAATTCAGTAGTTCGCCGCCCACCAGTCCGGTGGCGCCGCCAACCATTGCAGTTGTCATAGGATCGCATCATCTCCCGGCATTACATTCCGCAGACACGGCATTCTTTCCTCCGGATTATCCCCTGAGAAAAATCACGTCCCCCGAAAGGCCAGTTACCCGGCGTTTTCGTATAAAGCAGTACACCGGACACAGGAGGGAGATGCGGATGCGGATGCAGCTGTGGCTGGCCATCGTGGCAGCGGGGGTCCTGTTGACTGCCGGACACGGGGAATCGAAGCATTCGCTCGTCATTTGGGACCGCACGCCTCCCCGCACTTCGACTTTTTCAGCCGGCACTCTCGCCCTGGCCATCGAACGGGGCGGCGGCGATACCAGCCCCGGTCCATTGTTCTATGGAACGCCCCTGGAAGGCCAGACCCCGGACGGGCGGCCCGGCCTGTTGCCCGCCGGACTGCTCGCGCCCGGCGATGCGATCCACCGGAGCCTGGTGGTTCGCAACACCGGCACGCTGGATGCAGTGATTACCGGCATTTCCGCCGAGCTGACCGGCGGCAGCCGGATGCTGGCGGATCGGCTTCAGGTGCTGGTGACGGCCGATCCGGCAGGCGCCCAGCCGGTCGTATGGGGCCCGCTCTCCGAGTTCCTCAGGCAAACGCAGTTTCTGGCCACGGGGGGCATCGAGCTGAAGCAAGGAAGCGATATCACCTTATACATCTGGGTGACGCTGCCGCTGGAGGCAGGCAACGAGTACCAGGCGCTGCGCAGCGTGGTCTCCTTTTCCATCCGTGCCGAGCAGCGCGGCAACAACAATCCCCCTCCGCCGCCCGTAAAGCCGCCTCAGCTGGGGTAATCCTGCAATGTCAAGAGGGCCGCCTGGTGAGCCAGGCAGCCCTCTTTTTCATGTTTGCCCTAGTGCCCCCCGTGTCCCCCATGGCTTTCTACCGTGGCAGCAGGCGCATCGCCGACGATGTAGTCAAGCCCGATGGTCAGAGGCACGACCAGTACGATGAAGAGGGCGATGACCCCATAGACCCGCTTGACGCTCAGCCGGATGCTGTTCTTGAGGATGAAGCTGAACAGCGAGAGGCCGAAACCTAGAGGAATGAGGGCCGCCGAGTAGGGCGGATTGTCCGAGAAGTGCTGAATGCCGCCGCTGATCATGCCAATGCCGTTGGAGAGCAGAAGGGAGAATCCCAGACTTCTGAGGACGGCGCCCACGGTCAAGCGTAGGGAAAGAAGACTGCTCGCCACACGATGGTCATCCTCCAGGTGATTTTTCGGTTCGCTGCGCATGTTGTTGTACCCTTACGCGACTGCGGCTGTCAATCCGCCCGCGCCAAATCCCCTCTTATGCACCATGACGGTCACTGTCGGGTCTAGGTACGATACCCCCCTAAGGCATTAAATTTCGCCGCCGGTTTGACTGCACCACATTTTCTACACAGGTAGGCGGTAAAGTCAGCACCATCAGATACCTGTTCGAAAGGGGTAATCACATTGCGAAGTCGTATCCTGCCGGCGATTCCGGCGGCCCTCCTGCTGATTCTGGGCGCCGCCGCACCGGCTCTTGCCGGAGGCGGGCTCCCTGTTCTCTCCTCAATGAAGGCCGGAAACACCGAAGTCACCATTTATGGCGATTCCATGTTCGTTCATACGGGGACAAATACGCTGACCGTAGAGGCCACCGGCCTGCCCGAAGGAGCGGCCATCGCGCTGAATCTGATCGGCCCGGACGGCAAGACCGTGGTTGTCCCGCTCCGCCCGTTGCGGGTCGTGGCGGGCCCTGCGGACGCCCACGGGGGCGACCATGAGAACGAAAGCGACGGCCACGAAAGCGAGGACAGCGGCCACGAAAGCGAGGACAGCGGCCACGAAAGCGATGGCGACGCCCACGAGACCGAGAGCACGCAGCATGGCAGCAGCCACGATGCGCAGGCTGATCAGCACGGCGACGAACCGGCGGAGTCCGAGAGCCCGGTCTGGTTCCGAGGCAAAGCATCCGTCCCGACCACCGGCACCTGGAAGGCGCAGCTGGAGATCGGCGGCGCCAAGGCCACGGATGAACTGAAAGTCGTGGGCAACGGCCCCAGCCCCCTCTACCTCGCCTTCACCGGCGTGATCATGGGCGGCACCATTACGTACGGGGCCATTCAGCGGCGCCGCCAGTCACAGACGGGGAGGGCATAGAGAAAATGGTAGCACAGCGCAACCCGGCCCCGGTCCCCCCGCAAGAGTCGAACAATCTGCTCGACAGCCCCTGGCTCAAAGGGTTCCTGAAGAGCCGCTGGTTCCCTGCCATCTTCACGTACCCGACCCTCCTCGTCTTCGGCTACATTATTTATGCTTTGCTCTGGGGGCCCGAGGCGGCATCCGCCAACCTGGGCACCAGCCTGACCTGGGTGCTCTGGTGGCCCCTCATCCCGGTCTTCATGTTCACCATGGGCCGGTTCTGGTGCGCCATCTGCCCCTTCGCCACCACCATCGACCTGCTGCAGAAGTTCTTCGGTCTGGGGCGCCCCGTGCCGGCCTTCCTGAAAAAGTACGGCATCTGGATCATTGACGCGGTCTTTATCATCATCACGTGGGCTGACCATGTCCTGGGCATCGTCGAGTCGCCCCGGGGCTCCGGCTACCTGCTCGGCCTCATGCTCACCGGTGTCGTGGTGACCGGCATCCTGTACGAGCGGCGGAGCTGGTGCCGCTACCTCTGCTTCCTGGGCGGCCTGTCGGGCAACTACTCCCGCTCCTCCATCGTCGAGCTGCGGGCTACGCCGGAAATCTGCGCCACCTGCACCACGCAGAGCTGCTACAAGGGTGACGGCAAGACCGCCGGCTGCCCGATCTTCGAATTCCCCCGCACCATGCAGACCAGCGCCAACTGCAACCTGTGCGCCAACTGCATCAAGACCTGCCCCAACGGTTCGATCCGGCTGGACATGCGGCCGCCGACCAAGGAACTCTGGTTCATTGCCCGCCCCAAGTTCGAGGAGTCGTTCCTGGCGGTCGTCATCGTCGGCATCGTGCTGGTACAGAACATTACCATGCTCTCCTTCTGGCAGCCGGTGATGGAGTTCTTCATGTCGGTCCTGTTCGGAAGCAAGACCGCCGCCTTTACCGCCGTTTTCCTGATCGCCATGGGCCTGCCCATCGGCGTCATGTCCGCCGCCTCCTGGCTGAGCGGCCGCTTCACGGGCGAGACCTTTGCCAAGAACTTCGCCCGCTTCGGCTACGCCGTCATTGCCCTGGACCTGGCGGGCCACATCGCCCACAACTTCTTCCACCTGCTGGCGGAAGGCAAGTCGATCTTCTACAACGCCGCCGGCCTCTTCGGATATCAGATCACTGGCAGTGCGGCCATCGTATCGATGCAGACGATCCAGATTCTGCAGTTCGCCACCCTGGGCCTCGGCATCTTCGGGTCGATCTTCACGGCCTACAAGATCGCCGCCCGGGACCAGCAGGCCGGCCTGAAGGCCTTCTGGCCGCACCTGATCGTCTTGCTGATCTTCGGTGCGGTGAACCTCTGGCTGTTCACGATGCCGATGGAACATCGCGTGTAAATGAAAAGAAGGCCGGGCGCCCTGCAGCAGCGGGGCGCCCGGCCTTCTTGCTATGTAGGTGTTCAGATCAGGATGAACGACAGGAGCGCCACCGTCAGAATGGCGACGATGCCCGTAACCAAAGTGCCGACGGTCTGAGCCCGGTACGCGGTCGGCACTTCCATATTGGAGAATTGGGAAACGACCCAGAAGTAGGAGTCATTGGCGTGGGAGACGACCATAGAACCGGCGGCGATGGCCATGACCATCAGGACGCGGCCCATTTCGCTGTCGTAGCCCATCGTCGCGAGCATCGGGGCCATGATGGCCGAGGTGGTGACCAGCGACACCGTCGAGGAGCCCTGGGCAGTCTTGATGGCCGCCGCGATCACGAAGGGCAGGAAGATGCCGAGGCTGTACTGCGCCAGGGTGGCGCCCAGATAATCGCCGATCTTGGTGACGGCCAGCATGCGGCCCAGGGAGCCACCGGCGCCCGTCACGACCAGGATGACGGCGGAATCCCGCAGCGCCTCGCCGATCCACTTGCTCAGGATATTCTCATCGATCTTCTGGACGAGGAAGAAGCAGAGGAAGATGCCGATCATCAGTGCCGTAACGGGCGTGCCCACGAAGTTCAGGGCGAACTTAATGTGGCCGCTGCCGAAGGGCAGGCTCGGGAAGTTGGCGACAGAGGAGAGGGCGATGAGCAAGATGGGCACCACCAGGGGCGAGAAGGCGGCCAGGGGGCTCGGCAGCTTGCCGTACTTCGCCTTCAGCTGTTCCCAGGTCTCACCGACGTCCTTGCCGTCCAGCTTCTGGTTCGGATCAAAATGCTTGGAGAACCGCATAGCCCACCAGTAGCCGACGATCATGGCCGGAATGGCGCAGACCAGACCGATCATGATGACCAGGCCAAGGTTAGTCGCTTTCAGGTTGCCGGCGGCGGCGAGGGGGCCCGGGGTGGGCGGTACCATGACGTGCGTGGCATACAGGCCCGTGGACAGGGCGATGCCCAGCGCGGTCAGGGAGACCCCGGACCGCTTGGACAACGCCTTGTTCAGTGAGGATAGAATGACGAAACCGGAATCGCAAAAGACGGGGATTGAAACGATGTAGCCGATGATCGACATTGCCAGAGCCGGCCGCTTCTCGCCGACCCACTTCAAAATCGTGTCGGCCATGACCACGGCGGCGCCGGACTTCTCCAGCATGACGCCGATTACGGTTCCGGCAACGATCACCAGACCAATGCCGGTCATCAGGCTGCCGAAGCCTTCATTGACGTGCTTGGCAACATCCAAAATGGGCATGCGGGCTGCGAGGCCGACACCGTAAGCAGTAAGGATCAGGGCGAGGAAGGGGTGCAGCTTGAGCTTGGCAGTACTCCAGACGATGAATGCAATCGCGACGGCAAGGATAACTAGTAGGATCGGGCCGGATACCATACTTCGAGTCCCCCTTTACCCATGCGGGAGGTTTATGCCTACGCCCACCAGCCGGAGCGCCCGGGCGGTTGCCCGCTCCAGGAGTTCGGCGGCACGCGACATGGCCTCATCGAGGGTCATGGGCCCATCGCAGACGCTGATCAGGGACCTGATGTTATGCACAAGCAGGCCGTCGGCGTCAGGAGTGACGCCGCCGGAGACGACAATGGCCGGAATGCCGTGCTGTCCGGCGCGGCGGGCCACACCCATGGGCACCTTGCCGGCCAGGGTCTGGCCGTCGGTCCGGCCTTCGCCGGTGACTACCAACGTGACGCCCCGCAGTTTCTCGTCGATGCGGACGGCCTCCATGACCACTTCGATGCCCGGGCGCAGGCGTGCGCCCAGGAAGCCGGTCAGGCCGCCGCCCAGACCGCCTGCGGCGCCGGCGCCCGGCACATCCCGTACGAAGACGCCAAGGTCGCGGCCCATCACATCCGCCAGGTGGCTAAGCGCGCCGTCCAGGATCTGCACCATCTCGGGGGTAGCACCCTTCTGGGGGCCGTACACGGCAGAAGCGCCCCGCGGTCCGCAGAGGGGATTATCGACGTCGCACGCGACAAGCAGATCCACCTGCTTGAGGCGGGGGTCAAGGCCGCTGACATCAATTCGATCGAGTTCCAACAGCGCCTGACCGCCAAAACCGATGGGTGTGCCGTCCTTCTTCAGCAGCTTGGCACCCAGCGCCATGATCATGCCGGCGCCGCCGTCGTTAGTGGCGCTGCCGCCGATGCCGCAGACGATTCGCTTTACGCCGCGGTCCAGGGCGGCTCGGATCAGTTCGCCCGTCCCATACGTTGTGGTAATCAGCGGGTTGCGCTGCTCCTTGGTCACCAGCAGCAGTCCGGATGCCGCTGCCATTTCGATGGCGGCGGTTTCGCCGTCGCCCAGCAGGCCGAAGCGGGCCATGACGGGCAGCCCGAGCGGACCGGTCACATCCTGAATAATGATCTCGCCGCCGGTGCCTGCCACAAGGGCGTCTACCGTGCCCTCGCCGCCGTCAGCCATGGGAACCTCGATGATCTTCGCCTGAGGAAACGCCGCAGTGGCACCGCGAGCCATTGCAGAAGCGGCATCAGCCGCAGAAAGGCTGCCTTTGAAGGAGTCGGGGGCGATCAGAATCCGCAAGATTCGCACCTCCAACGTTTATAGTTGTGAAAACCCTAACAGGAGAAGAATTAGGCACCATCCGGCAACGGCCTTTGGCCCGTCTGTCGAATGGTGCCTGAATTTGCGGCCCCTAGGGAGCGCCTTCCTGGACATTCTGTCCAAGAAGCCGCTCGATCACCAATGCCAGGTAGAGGCGAACGGCCCCATCCCAGGTTCGCGGATCAAATCCGGTCGCCGACGCCGCCTGCTCGAGCCTGTACATCAGGGTATGCCGGTGAATGCTCAGCTGTTCAGCTGCCCGGGAGAGGGACAGATCTGACCGTACGAACACCTCAATGGTCTCCCTGGCGGTCATGCCTGCAGTGGCGCTGAGGGGCGGCAGGCCGCCCAGCACTCGGCGGACAAAGGCCGCGGCATCTTCGGGCTGAACGGTGGCAAGCAAGGTCTCCAGGTGCAAATCGTCTGCGGAGAAGGCGCCCGCCCCCAGCAGGCGACGCCCGGCGGAAAGCGCCAGCAGCGCTGTGCGGTAAGACCGGCGGAGCCCGGGCAGTCCCGGTGCCGGTAGCCCTGCGGCCAGAGCTACGCCGGGCGCCAGCATCCCCCGGAGCTGTTGGACGAGCCCGACCGCAGCAGCGCCAGCCACGACCACCAGACGCCCTTCCCAGGGACCGGTCGTCATGACGGGCCGCACGCCCGCATCGCTGATGGCCTGCTCGACAAGGGCCGCTGTGGCGCCAAGCCAGGCATAATCGCCCGGCTCCGCCCCCGGGGGCGCTTCGCCCACAAGCACTGCGTAGGGGGTCTGCTCATCAAGGCCCAGAATGGCCGCTTCCCGAATCGCCCGGTCGGACAGGTCGTCGGTGCCCGTCAACAAGTCGCGCAGCAGGGCTTCTCGGGCCAGAGCGCTGGTTCGCTCTAACTCAGCCGTGCGCACCTGGCCCAGCATGAGCTGGACCATTTCCCGGATCAACTCGCCAAATGGGCGCACCTCATCCGGCAGACCCGTTATGCCGACTACGCCCACAATCCGCCCGCTCAGGCGCAGGGGCAGGTTGACCCCCATGCGGACGCCGCCCCAGTTGGGGACATCTTCCGGCTGTATCTCCACGCGCCGCCCAGTCCGCAGGACGGCCGCGGCGCCCTCGTGAAAGCTGCCAATCCGGGAGGAGTCGCCGCTGCCCACAATGACGCCGGCGCCGTCCATAATGTTGACATTCCGCTGCAGAATCGCCATCGCCCGATCGACGATGGGCTGCGCCAATTCGGTTGTGAGCAGCATGATCGCCCCTTAGCGCGTGAATTTGCCACGCACATACTGCTCCGGCCACGACACGTCGACGTTCAGCTTGTGCGCTGCGGCGAGCGGGAAGTATGGGTTGCGGAGCAACTCCCGCGCCAGCAGGATAATCTCCGCCTGACCGGAGCGCACGATCTCATCGGCCTGCTGGGGCTCGGTGATCAGGCCCACCGCGCCGGTGGGAATCTCCGCCTCCCGGCGGACCCGCTCGGCAAAAGGCACCTGATATCCAGGGCAGAGGGTAATCTTCTGCGATGGCGAATTGCCGCCGGACGACACATCGACCAGGTCGACTCCCCATTCCTTCATCCACTTCGCGAGTTGGACAGACTGGTCGCAGTCCCAGCTGAGCTCACTGTCGACCCAGTCGGTCGCGCTGATCCGCACCCAAATGGGCTTGTGGGCGGGGAAGTTCGCCTTGACCGCTTCGACCAGCCGCTTCAGGAAGCGCGCCCGGTTCTCCAGGGAGCCGCCGTACTCGTCCGTCCGCTTGTTGGTAAGTGGCGAGAGGAACTCATGGGTCAGATAGCCGTGGGCGCCGTGAATTTCGACCATGTCACACCCAATCGCTTCCGCCCGGCGGGCGGCCTCGCCAAAGGCAGCCACAATCCGGTCGATGCCGGCCCGGTCCAGTTCCGCCGGCGTGTTCCAGTCCGTGTCGTAGGCGATGGCGCTGGGCGCCACGGGCTGCTCGGGGCCGAACCCCTTCTTGGGACTCCAGGCCTTGCGCCCGGCGTGGGCCAACTGAATGCCAAAGGCGGCGCCCTGGCCGTGGGCGAAATCCGCAATCTTCTTCATGGGCGCGATGTGGACGTCGCTCCACAGCCCCAGGTCATGTTCGGAGATGCGCCCCACCGGCTCTACTGCCGACGCTTCGGCGATCAGCAGCGCCGTGCCGCCCACGGCCCGGGTTCCATAGTGAACAAAGTGAAAATCGGTCGGAATCCCGTCCGTGCCGGCGGAGTACTGGCACATGGGCGCCATAACGATGCGGTTGCGCAGGGTCATGGACTTCTGGCTGAACGGTTCAAAAAGATGCGGCATGGTGGATAGTAACCTCCCGATCAGTAGTCTGCCCCCCTACGTGCCGGGCGAGCAATAGAGCGTAGTTACACAGCATGGCCCAATCTTCCTGCATTCGGAGGAGTCCGGCGCTTGATTCTATAGGTATTTGTCTATAGAGTAATATGTAAGCTGTTTACCTATGCAGTGAATAATATGTATTATGCGCCGGGGGTGTCGCACATGTCGCTTAGCGGATTGCACTTCCTACTGACCTACCGATGCACTGAATCCTGCGACCACTGCTTCGTCTTCGGGAGCCCGCGCGCCCACGGCAACTTCAACCTACCCACCCTCTGCCGCATGCTGGACGAAGGCGAACGCCTGGGCACGGTGGATTCGATCTACTTTGAAGGCGGCGAGCCGTTTCTGTTATACGACCTGCTGGTCGCAAGCGTGCGGGAGGCCAGAAGCCGGGGCTGGACGGTCGGTGTGGTCACGAATGCCTTCTGGGCCACCTCACCGGAAGCGGCAGCCGAGAAGCTGAGACCGCTCGCCGCCCTTGGCCTTTCCGATCTCAGCATCAGCGACGACGAACTGCACGGGAATATAAAGCGGGCCGCCACTGCGAGGGCGGCCGCCCGGGATCTTGGTATTCCTGCTGACTCCCTCCACGTGGATGCAGGCACTCCCGGCAGCGTCATGTACCGGGGGAGAGCGGCGGAAAAGCTGGCGGGGCAGGCGCCCGGTCAGCACTGGTCCACCTTCACCTGCTGTCCCCACGAACAGCTGCACGACCCGGGCCGGGTCCATCTGGACGCCGGCGGTTGGGTGCATCTCTGCCAGGGGCTGGCCATGGGGAACTGCCTGCAGACGCCGCTGGCTGACCTGGTTCAGGCTTACGACCCACAGCGGCATCCCATCGTCGCACCCATCCTGAAGGGCGGTCCGGCGGAGCTAGCCCGCGTCTTCGGGCTGCCCGATCAGGAACTCTATGCCGATGCGTGCCACCTATGCTATCTGGTGCGCTCACGGCTGCGGGGGGACTTTCCGCTGTACCTGGCGCCTGGACACGTGTACGGTGAATAAAAGTAGGAGGATATTTTGCCACTGCCACGGAGGACGCGGAGAGCGCGGAATTGCAGACGCGGAATTGAACATAATGAGAATGTCCATTCCGCGGTCTCCAACTCCGCGTCTTCCGCGTCCTCCGCGGCTATTTCACTGCCTTTTCCCAGTGGTGCCCGGATCCACTGGCAGCACCATCCGCATCAACATGGAAGCCGCCAGGACCACGCACAGGAGCCCTCCGGCCACGATTAGCCTGATCACGGGACCGCCCCCGATCATCCGGCACTCTCTATATACGAGAAACGGCTGTGCCCGGACTTTTGGGGGCTCACAGATCACTCATCCCGATAGCCAAGGTCCCGCAGCACACCCTGACGATTGCGCCAGTCTTCCTTCACCTTGACGAACAGCTCCAGGTAGATCTTCGAACCTAGCAACTCCTCAATATCTACCCGGGCGCGGGCGCCGATCTGCTTAAGCAGGGCGCCCTTCGCCCCGATAATGATCCCCTTCTGGCTGTCACGCTCCACGTAAATGGCCGCCGCGACATAGACCAATCCGGACTGGCGCCGCTCCATCTGCTCGATCTCGACGGCCACCGAATGGGGAATCTCCTCCCGGGTCAGCTCCAGGATCTTCTCCCGAATGAACTCAGCGATGACGAACTTCTCGGGCTGGTCCGTCACCATCTCATCGGGGTAGTACTGGGGCCCGTCTTCCATACGGCCCACGATCAGGTCGAGCAGCTTGTCAACGTTCTTGTTGTTCAGTGCGGAGATGGGCACCACGTCCAGCCACTCGATCACCCTGGCCTCCGGCGGCGGATTCTCCGTCCGGTTCGCCGGCTCGCTGAGGGCTTTGTAGTTGTCCATCACCTTATACCAGTCTTCGCGCTGCACTTTGTCCATCTTGTTGCAGACCAGAATCGCCGGCTGTCCCGTCCGGGCGATGGCCTCGGCCACGTACTTGTCGCCGTCGCCGGGCTCGTGGTACGACCCGTCCACGATGAACAGCACCACATCCACTTCGGGAATGGTGCTGACGGCAACCTTATTCATGTACTCACCCAGCCGGTGGTGCGGCTTATGGATGCCGGGCGTGTCCAGGAAGACTACCTGGGCGCCCTCCCGGTTGTACACCCCCAAAATCCGGTTGCGGGTGGTTTGGGGCTTGTCCGACATAATGGCGAGCTTCCGCTCGATAAACGCATTCAGCAAGGTGGATTTGCCCACGTTGGGCCGCCCCACGATGGAACAGAAACCCGAAACAAACTTGCTCATACCTTACCCCTTCGCCGGTAAATCAGTCTCACGGAAAGCGCCCGGCAGCAGTTCCCTGACGGTCGTCTCCCGGACCTGCCCCCGGGTGCTGGCCAGAATCACCCGGGCCTCGGGACCAAACTCGCTCATGACCTGCCGGCATGCGCCGCAGGGGCTGACCGGCCCGTCGGTATCTGCGATCACGGCGATGGTCGCGATCCGGTGGTGCCCGTCGCTAACCGCCTTGAAAATCGCCGTGCGCTCGGCACAGTTGGCCAGGCCGTATGAAGCGTTTTCGATGTTGCATCCCGTGTAGAGCGTACCGTCATCCGTCAGCAGTGCAGCCCCCACGGGGAAGTGCGAGTAGGGTACATACGCCTTTACCCGCGCCTGCCGCGCCGCCTCGATCAGTGCCTGATCTGTCAGGGAGAAC
The DNA here is from genome assembly GCA_035628915.1 of Symbiobacteriaceae bacterium. Lineage (GTDB taxonomy): Bacteria > Bacillota > Sulfobacillia > Symbiobacteriales > Symbiobacteriaceae > JARBUG01. The sequence continues at coordinate 103,724 of DASPIW010000036.1, forward strand.
ACCTCCAGATTCACATGCCCTTTTCCGCCCGCCGCTGCCGCAAGACGGCCACGGCCTCCGTCAGGGCGCCGATTTCCGACTCCTTCGGCGACAGCACGCCGGCGGAGACAATGTACTTCAGGCCTTCATCCACAGTCATGGGCAGCTGTACGACCTGGTCATTGCCGACGATGATCACGGGGCCGGCGCTGGCCCAGGGACCGTTGGCCACCCAGACCCGCACCAGGTCAGCCTCGGGAAACTCGCCGGCGACGAAGCCCAGCGAAAAGATTTCCGGCCGCGGATACTCCAACAACACCACCCGCGAGAAAGCGCGCTCCTTCTGGCCCATGACCGACTCCGTCACCTGCTTGATGGCCGAGTAAACGGGTCGCACAATCGGCACCCGGAGGAGGACCCGGTCGCCGAGCTCCAGCAGCTTCTGCCCCAGCAGGTGGGTGGTCAGCCAGCCCACCAGCAGCGTCACCCAGAGGAGCAGGAGTATGCCCACACCCGGAATATCAATGCCGATATAGGCCCGCAGGGGCCCCGATACCGCACTGTCCAGGTTGTTAAAGACCCACAGGACGATAAAGAGCGTTAGAAAAACAGGCAGCAACACCACCAGCCCGGCAAGGAGCCAGTTGCGCAGCTTGCGCCATATCACGGCTGTCCACCCACCCTTTCACCTCACGGGGTGTCCCTGTATCCGCCAAACAGGCCCAACAGGCCGGACCCGAGCGGCAGCGCCGCCCAATAGGGCCGGGTCAGCAACAGGTCGATCACGGCGGTCACGGTTTCACCCAAGCCCCTGACGTATAGAAACAAATATACTGCAGCAAATACTGCGTGTACAGCAGCAACCAGTACCGCGCCGGCGGCCACTTCTTTGGCCTGACCCGCCAGCGGATGGCGGCGCCCGGCGGCGGCAAAATCCACCGCCCGCTCCACCGCCGTGTTGACCATTTCCGCAGACAGGACGGCCAGTACGGTTACCGACAGGTATGCGACCTCCCAGGGCTGCAGGCGAACAGCCACCCCTGCTGCCACGGCGCAGGAGGCCGCAAACACGTGAAACCGCAGGTTGGGCTCTTCCCGGTACGTGACATAAATACCGCAGAACGCATCGTAAAAGCGGGGCAGCACCGCATGGTGCCGGAACTGCTCATGGCCTGCCGGCCGTCTTCCAGGTTTCACTAGCGCGTCAGCCCCAGTCCTCCCAGGATCTCCTCGGTGCGGGCCATCATTGCGGCTTCATCTTCTTCGGTCTGATGGTCGTAGCCCAGCAGGTGAAGCATCCCGTGGGCCACCAGGAAGCCAAGCTCCCGCTCAAAGGAATGGCCGTAGTCGGCAGCCTGCGCCACGCACCGCTCCAGGTTGACGACAATATCGCCGAGCAGCACCGGCTCGCCTTCAGGCAGCGCGGCCAGCTCCTCCCCTTCCAATTGGGAAAAGGAAAGGACGTCCGTCGGCTGGTCGAGCCCCCGGTGGTCCCGGTTCAGGTTCGTAATCTGCGCGTCGTCCACAAACGTAATGGAGACTTCGGCCTCGCTAAAGCCCCACCGGTCCGCCAGCTCCAGGCTCTTCTGGGCGACCCGCTCCACCAGATTCTCCTGGCTCTCCGTCAGGGGCACTTTCTCCTGATCGTTGGCGATCCAAACCGCCAGCGCCATTGTTAATCGCCTCTCCTCCGTTGCCCCCGCCACCGGTCGGTCCGTTCACCTTGGTCCCGATGGCTTCGGGATACTCGACCCGGGCGTGGTGAACTCCGCTCAGTACCTTCACAAAGGTTTTGACGAGGGTGTCCAATTCCCGCAGCGTCAGGTCGCATTCGTCAAGCTGGCCCTGCTTCAATCGGTCATCGAAGATGCGCCGGACCTGGGCTTCAATCTGATCCACGGTCAGCGACCCCTTGGTGCGCTGTGCCCGGACCGACGCCTCGCAGCTGTCGGCAAGCATCAGAATCGCCGTCTCCTTGCTGCGCGGCTTGGGGCCGTCATACCGGAAATCCTCTTCGAGCACGTACTCGGCCTGACCGTCCTTGCTGGCCTTGTGATAGAAGTAGCTGACCAGCGTGGTGCCGTGATGCTCGGGAATAAAGTCGACGATTTCGCCGGGCAGTCTGGCTTCCCGAGCCATCTCCAGACCGTCCTTGACGTGGCTGGTGATGATCAGGGCGGAAAGACTGGGCGGCAGCTTGTCGTGCGGGTTCTCGCCGCCAAACTGGTTCTCGACGAAAAAATAGGGGCGCTTCGTTTTGCCGATGTCGTGGTAGTATGCCCCGACCCGGGCCAGCGTCGTATCGGCGCCGATGGCCTCGGCGCCCGCCTCGCAGAGGTTGGCAACAAGGATTGTGTGGTGATACGATCCGGGCGCCTCCACCAGCAGCTTCTTGAGCAGCGGGTGGTTCGGGTTGGACAGCTCCAGCAGTTTGAGCGGCGTCAGGATGCCGAACAGGCTCTCAAACATGGGGAGGGCGCCGGTCACCACCATGGCCGTCAGCACGCCGTTGGCGGCGCCAAGGCCGGCGTCAATCCACGGCTGGACTGACCACAGCGGATAGGCCTTCACCATGTAGATGCCGATAATCGTCAGCACGTTTGCCCCGGAGACCATGAAGCCTGCCCGGTAGATATCCGTCCGGCTTTCGACCCGCGAAACGGCATAGCTGCCCACGGTAGAGCCGACCAGGGCGACCAGGGCGAAATTCACCTGGTCAACTTCGGTCGAGAGCCCCACCAGCAGCGCCAGCAGTGCGTTCTGGAGCAGCGCCGCACGCGTGTCCAGCAAAATGGAGACCAGCATGCCGTTGACGGCTACCGGCATGAGATAGGCCACACCCGGCCCCAGGTTGCCGAAGGCCTTCATCACCATGGAAAGCCCCAGCGTGCCAATGCCGATGATGCCCAGCAGCAGCATCTTCCGGTCTTGATCGAGCAGGTCGGACCGGTACCGTCGGATATAGAGCGCCATCAGCCCGACAATCACGCCTGCCAGGACGGCGGTTCCAACGTACGAGCGGTAATCCGCGCTCTGGCCGATCAGCCGCAGATCCTCCAGCATGGCGATCTGCTCGTCGGTGACCGGCTCGCCTTTCTTGATGATCAACTGGCCTTTCTTCCACGTGACCGGTTCCTGCCCGATGATCGCGATCTCCTGGTTCTTGGCCGTCTGCGCCACATCCTCAACCAGGTTCGCCTTGATCTGGCTCTTGGCCAGTTCCCGGGTGAAAATCTGCAGCCAGGGCTCTTTGGTCTGAATCGCATACTTATCCTGGCCCTTATCGATGCGGTCACGAATTTCCGCAACGTCTTGCTTATAGACGCCGGTGCTCAGCGCTGCCCGCACCAAGTTGAGGGCATCTGATCGCGCCAGCTCCAGCATGCGGTCGTCAGCGCTAAGCAGCGCCGTATACGTTTCAGGGGTAACGTTGGCGCCCAGATTGAGCTGGCGGGTCAGTTCCGCCACCTTGGTCTTCTGTTCCTGATTCGGCTGTTCGCGCACCGAACGGACCTGGCTGAACGCATAGCCTACGTAATCTTCAGCGATTCGCAGGACCGACGGGTCCACCGTCATGGCCGGCGGGACAGCCGCCGCGGCTGCGTCTTTCAGACGTTGCGTGGCGAGGCGGTTCACCATGTCACGCGGGGCCGGCAGGTCCCGGGGGGCGACTTCGCCCTGGCTGATGTCAAGCCGTTGGGGAACAATCTCCCCGGTCAATATGAGGGTGAGAAGCGCGAAGAACAGGCCCCCCAGTAGTGCCCGGCGGACCTTGCTGTTCTTCAGCCTGCCCTTCAGAGACCAGCGTCGTAGGCGGTCGCGCAACTCGTGCAAGAAATCCATATCGGCTTCTGCCTCCTACCCCTTGGGCCTGGCCTGCGGCAAGGGGGGAGTTGCGGAGCCATGCGACTCGTACGCCTTGATGATCCGCTGAACAAGGTCGTGCCGAACGATGTCCTTTTCCGTCAGGTAGCAGAAGGCTACGCCTTCCACGCCCGTCAGAATCCGCTGCACCTCCACCAGGCCGCTTCGTGTGCCTTCCGGCAGGTCTACCTGCGTAATGTCGCCTGTGACCACGACCCTGGAACCAAAGCCCATGCGGGTCAGGAACATCTTCATCTGCTCAGGAGTGGTGTTCTGGGCCTCGTCGAGAATAATGAAGGAATCGTCCAGCGTGCGGCCCCGCATGAAGGCCAGGGGCGCCACTTCGATCTGTCCTTTCTCCATATACTTCTCGAAGCTGTCGACGCCCATAATGTCCCAGAGGGCGTCGTACAAGGGGCGCAGGTACGGGTCGACTTTCTGCTGCATATCGCCGGGCAGGAAGCCCAGCTTCTCGCCGGCCTCAACGGCAGGCCGGGTCAGGATGATGCGGTTGACCTCCTTGTTCTTGAAGGAGGCGATGGCCGCCGCCATGGCCAGGTAGGTCTTGCCGGTGCCCGCCGGCCCGATGCCGAAGGTGACGCCGCTCCTGCGAATGGCGTCAACGTAGTCCTTCTGGCCCAGCGTCTTGCTGCGAATCTGCTTGCCGCGGTGGGTCTGGACGATGACGTCGGAGAAAGCTTCTTCCAGCGGCTTTTCCTCGCCCTCCGTCGCCAGGCGGACCGCGTAGCGCACGTCGCGCTCGCCAATGCGGGTGCCGCGGTTCTGTACGGCGATGAGGCGTTCGAAAAGACGTGCCACTCTCTCGACGGTCTCGGCATCGCCCTGGACAATCACCTCATTGCCGCGTGGAACGACCCTGACGGGGAAACTTGTTTCGATGACCTGCAGATGCGCGTCGTTTAATCCGAACAGGTCGCGAGCCTTCTCGTTGTCCGGAACCAGGATGCGCCGTTCATGGGTGACATCCAATGTGGGTGAAAACCCCCTCGCAGTCCAACTAAGGGTGGACCGAATTCTGCCCGGTCCGCTCAGGGGCGGGCGCCGGCAATGGTTGGCCGGCCCGGGGCTGTGCGATCTCTTCCAGCGTTTCGACGGTCGTGCGGACGCCGAGAAACTCCCTGGTCTGCTCCAGAATCTCGGCCTGGAGGGGCCTCGTCACCTTGTCGGAAGGGCCGAGGATCCACCTCAGCTGGCTTTCCATACGGTCCGTGGCCTTTTCGACGGCAGCTTGGGCAGGTACAGGCTCCCGCCTGACCTCAACTTCCCGGGCACTTACCAACACGAGTTCGACAGGAGCCCTCCAATTCCTCCAGCTTGGGAGTCCGTAGGTCTGGCGGCTCTCCTGATACTTCGCAAACGATGGCGCCTCGTTCCCTCGCAGTAGTATGGACTGATCCTTCCATCTCAAAACCCAGCGCTGCTCCTCGCGGCCGGTGGGTACTTCCACGGTCTGCACCAGCGGAATCTCCTCGTAGCGGGAGTGGGTGACTCGGGCCCGCACAATCGCCTGGGCCACCAGCGTACGGGCGGTCGATTCCCGCTGGGGCAGCTCGGTACCGGGCAGGACCATGGGGCGCCCGCCCTCCCAGTACTTGAAGGCGCACTCGACCAGCAGGTCGCCCGTCTTGACGATATCGCCTTTCTTGACCCGGGGCTCGCCCTGGAAGGGAATGATCTCTTCAATGACGCCGGGCCTGCGGGCCACCAGGTTGACGCAGCCCACTTCGCCTTGCCTGCGGACCGCAACTTTTTCGACGACCTCTATGACGGCACGGGTTCCTTGAATCCGGATGATGGCCCAGGAGGCCATCTCCCCCATGCGCTCCTGAATGTGCGCCTCGATTTTGCGGGTGTCCAGGTCGCCCTTGCGGGCACCCCACCGGAGCCCCGCCTCGGCCGCCACGGCCTTGACGGCCCGCCAGTCGAGGTTCTTCGGCCCCGTAACCTGCACTTTGATAATCCAGATGTGGCTCGTCGCCCAGATGATGAATGCGATGCAGGTCAGGGCTCCGAGAATCAGGGCCGGGCGCCGCCTGAGCCGCACCAGGATAAACGGCATGCCCTGCCGGCTGAGCAGCCGGACCCGCACCCCGGCGCCCCGGGCCACGGGCCGCATGGCAAGAAAGTCCCGGATGGTGAGCGACACCCGCATCACGTCCGGCGTTCGCTGAATGTTCCACAGCGCCAGATTGTGCTCCAGAGCCAGGTTGAGAAAACGCTCGATCCGTCCGCCGGACACCTCAATGCGCAGGTGACCGAGCAGGAAGGCGACGAGGCGTCGCAGCACCGGAATCGTCCCCCTTTAGTCGCCGTAATGGATGCCCCGGATGCTGCCATGCAGGGTCAGTTGGTCTGGGGAGATGGAGCGGATGCCCAGGTCCTGCCCGATTACGGTCAGGCGTCCCTCAGGAACCGAGAGGACCACCTTGTCCGTCGTATATTCATATAGCCCCCGGTGGTTCTCCACCATCAGTTCCCGGGCGCCGATCAGGGTCAGGCGGGCGCAATCCATCAGCACGTCCGCCGGCAGTTCGAAAAGCGATGCCACTTTGTCGCGCAGGTCGCGCTTGTCGGTCACGGGCGCGGCCCCCCCTTCTGCTCGCGGTCACCTGTAGACAAGGTATGCGCGAGGGCGCCGCCGAAGAATTGGAATAGGTGCCGAAGCGGGAGGGAGTCCATGCGCAAGCGTTGGGCCGGGGTAGTCCTGGCCACCCTGCTCCTGGCCGGGTGCACGGCGCGGGAGACCAAGCCGAAGTCTGAAATCGTGATCGCCGTGGCCGCCGACTGGATTCAGCAGCCGGTCAGCGGCGCCAGGTACGTGGTGGCGCCCGACCCCCTTGCTGCGCTGCAGAAAGGCGAAGCCCAGGCAGCTCTTGCGCCCGGGCCTGTGCCGACAGGGTTTGAGTCCTTTCCGGTGCGGGTCAGCGACCAGGTGCTGGTGCAGCCCTGGCTGACGACGCCCATCTCCCTCACCGTTGATGAGGCCCGCCGCAGTCCGACGCCACCCCTGCGGCGCATGCGCCTCTCCGAGGTGCAGCCCGGGTGGCAGCCGGTCGCCGTGGGCGGCGTCGTGCCTACCCCCGAAACCATCTGGAGCGGCAAGTACCCGCTGGCTGAAGTGATATCCGTGGTATACCGTCCCGGCGTCAGCGCTGCGGTTCTGGATCAGCTGCGGGTGGAGCCGCCGGCCCCCTGGGCGACGCTGAGCGTGGCGGGCGACTTCATGCTCGCCCGGGGCGTGGCCCGGGCCATGCGGGAGAACGGGACGCTGTACCCCGTGCTGAAAGCAAAGGATCACCTGGCGGCGGCTGACCTCACCTTTGTCAACCTGGAGTCGCCCATCGGTGTCAAGGGCACCCCTCTGCCCGGCAAGCAGATCTGGTTTCGCGCCGCCCCCGAAGCCATGGAGATCCTCAAAGCCGCCGGCATCGACGGGGTGACCGTGGCCAACAACCACATTCTTGACTACGACACGGAGAGCTTCCTGGAGACCCTGGATGGCCTGCAGCAGGCAGGCATCAAGTACGTGGGCGGCGGGCGCAATATCGCCGAGGCCCGCAAGCCGATGGTACTCGAAGCCAAGGGCGTCAAGATCGCCTTCCTGGGGTACAGCCAGTTTGCCGACCTGTTCTTTGACTGGCACTACCCTCGCTCGTTCAGCGCCACAGAAGCGCTGGCCGGGGTTCCACGCATCCAGGACGATTGGCTGGCGGAAGATATCCGGGCGGCAAAAGCGCTGGCGCCTATCGTGGCGGTCGCCTTCCACTGGGGCGATGAGTTTCAGAATTACCCGAACGAGGAGCAGAAGCGGATCGCCCGGCGCACCATCGACCTGGGCGCCGACCTCGTTCTGGGCTACCATCCCCACGCCATTCAAGGGTTCGAGCTCTATAAGGGCAGAGTGATTGCCTACAGCACGGGCAATTTCATCATGGACCGCCAGGACACCGACCTCGCCCGGGAGTCGATGATCATCGACCTCAAGCTGGCCCCTGACGGGGTCAAGTCGGCCAGTGTCCTTCCCGTCTGGATCCGCGCCGAGCAGCCCTACATCATGACCGGGGCGGAAGGCGAACAGTTACTGAAGAAGATACGAACCATCTCCGAGTGGAAGTAGGAAAGGCCAACAATCCATGCGCAAACATGTCGGGCCGCTTCTGATGCTCCTCCTGATGATCACCGCTTGCTCCCGCCCGAATCCGACCCAGACCCCTGCCCCCGCCCCGGTCCAGGCCCCTGCGGCGCCGGTCGTTTCTGAGCTTCCCCCCGCCCGGGTGGCGGCTCCGCCACATGCGGCCGAGTCCCGGGTCTCCATATCCGAATTGCCTTCCCAGCCGTAGGGCGGGCTGGACAGGGCGATCCGGCCCATCTCGCCTGCGGATGATGCCCCCTGGCTGAACGCGAAGGCGGAGCTGCTGAAGCTCCTACCGGGCAAGCAATAGTCCAGCTTGCAGAGGTGACCGGGGCTCGACAAATGGAGAGGGCCGTCTGCCGCGTGAAGCATGCAGACGGCCCGGTTTTGTTTACTGCAGCTTGCTGTTCGGCGACATCGGGCGGTTCCCGGCCATGTCGTTCTGCCCGTCCAGCAGGTGGGTCATGCCGCGGACCAGCGTGTCATCCTCCAGGGTGCTATACAGATGATACCCGAGGTCCTCTCGGTCAACCAGCACCTCTTCGAGGACCTGCACGGTGCCGAAATCCCGGAGTTCGTTGGCCCGCTGAATGGTCCGGCGCAGCATCTCCTGGAGCTTCAGCTCATGCTCCAGATCGTTGCGCAGGAAGTCCCGGATCGAGTGACGGCCCTCGACTTCATGCTTGATGTACGAGAGTTCGTGCTGCGTAACGGGATGCGCCGTGGGCACGCCGCCCAGGCGGGCTACCCGCTCGCCCACCTCGTCAATATGCTTGCTCGTCTTCTCAATGTGCTCTTCCAGCAGCTCATGCAGGCTGAGGAAGCCCTCCGCGCCTTCGCTCATCCAGTGGTGCTTGTTGTATTGGTGAAGGGCGACAGTCAGCGCACACATGTGGTCGTCCAACTGTAGAGCCATCTCGTGCCGCACTTCGTACGGCAGCCCAATGCCGGCGCCAACCTGCTTGACCGTGCGCGGCTGCTGGCGGGTGACCATCGTGTGATTGGCGGCATGGCCGGGCATGTTCGCGTTGTAGCCCGACTTGTCCATATTAAACTGACCCTGGAAATTGCTCAGGTTCGTCATGGTAGCCGTCAGCTGTGCCTCGGGAGACTGGTGGGGCGCCGTCAGGTTCTGCTCCAAAGCTGCACACTCCTCAATCGTGGTGTCACGAGTCCTGGCTTATTGTGCGTGAGAGCGTGCTGGTTGATCCGGACAACCTATAAACCACAAGGAGGTCGCCCGCGTGATCAACCTGTTCCGCCCCGTACCCGCGCAGCAGGGCAGCCTCACGGCTGCCCTGCTCGCCTTGCTTGAACACTCCGACCGCGGCCTGCTCAACGGCCTGCTCAAACGTGCCGGCATCGACCTGCAAGCCAAACCCGGCAGCGAAGTGACCGTGCGCTTTCCCGTCCCCGGCGGCCCACCCGGCGCAGGGCTGATTACGGCTCCCGGCCTGGAGATCGCCGTCGCGGCACAGCAGCCCGGTGAAGCGTGGGATCCCGCTCCCCTGCTCACGGTGCCCGCAGTGCCTTTGACCATCAGCCTGGCCGGCACGGCGCCGCCGGGCGCCCATGGCCTGTCCTGGGAACAGGTGGACCGCTGGCTCGCCGAAGCCGCGGCCCGCTATGACCCCGAAAGCCGGACCGGATTTCTCATCGAACAGTTCCGGGCGGTGTTGCCCGAGCTGGGCATTGCGTATTTCGAGGGGTTTGAACCCGATCAGTTGACGGCTGCCCCTGAGGCTCATGCTACGCTGAACAAGTTCTACGAAACCGCAGACCGCTTCTTCGACCAGCTGGCGCCCGCCCTTGCCGCCGCACGGCCCGGCGCCGCTCAGGTGCGCCAGGCCCGACCGGAAGAGTTGCTGGCCGGCTACTGCTATCGCGATTACTCCGACCCTGCCCTCGGCGCCACCGGCTTTCTGCGGGTGGCCCTGAACCTGCCGGAACAGCAGCTCCAAGCGGTTTGCTGGCTCATGCCCGGCAGCGCCCACAGCCGCCTGGGCGACCTGCTCACGGGTGACCCCGGCGTCCGGGGTGCGCTTGCCCGCCTGGAGCATCACCCGCTCCTGTGGCTGTGGTCGCCCGCCGAGGAAAAGAAGCTTGCCCTGGATCCGCTTGACCCGGAGCAACTGGAGGCCCTGGACTGGAGCCAATTTCACGCGGGTGTCCAGGTGGGCCTGCCGTTCGATCAGTTCCCGGCAGAAGACCTTGCGGGCCGGGTGGCGGCCCTGACCGAGGCCGTATCGGCGGCCCTGGCGCCCGCATTCAGTGCAGTGATTCATTGACAAGGGACCGCCTGCAAAAACGTGCAGGCGGTCCCCTTTTTGCCGTACTCTCAGAAGCGGCGCACGCCCCGCCCGCGCAAGGCCTTGGGCTTGCCCAGAACTTCTGCCAATACAATCGAACGGCTCAGCCCCGCCGCATCGGCAAGAGCCGGCTGCACATCCACAGGGGGCCGCTCCTCGGCCACGCCGTACAGCCCCGCCTGCGGCTGGACCAGGTCGTCGGTCAGCTCCGAAAGGTGCCGCCCCTCCATCTGCGCCGTCTCGCGGGAGAAGCGGTAGACTTCATCTTCCACACCCTCGCCCACGGTCGGGCCTTCGACGCTCTGCCCTTCCGTGCCGAAGCCCTCGGAGCCGTATCCCTCCTGGTCGAGCCCCCGCGTGAACACGTCGCCGGAGACCAGGGTTTTCGGCGCCGGCGGCTTGACCTCTTGCTTGGGCTCGGCGGCCTGCTGCTGCTGTTTCGGCACCAGTGTAGGCATGGGCCGCGGCCCGGGGGCCGGCGCCCAGGTCGGGCCCTGCCCCGGACGCGGGCCAGCCACCGGCCCTGGCCACTTTGGCATCTCCTGCTGCCGCCGTCCTCTCTGTTCCTGCTGCTTTTTGGCAGCGGCCTTGCTCATGACAGAGAACAGCCCGAAGATCACCGCGATGGCAACCCAAAGGAAATCATCCAAGGCGGATCACCTACTTCTTGTCCGGTGTGGATCCACCCTGCCCGCCGCGGCTGATGCTGTCCCGCATCGTCGTGTCGGCAATCACATTCTGCATGTTGTAGTAGTCCATCACGCCCAGTTTGCCGTCCTTCAGCGCCTGGGCCAGTGCAAGGGGCACTTCCGCTTCGGCGGCCACGACCTTGGCCCGCATCCGCTGGGTCTCCGCCTTCATTTCCTGCTCTTCGGCGACGGCCATGGCGCGCCGCTCCTCAGCCTTGGCCTGCGCCATGCGCTTCTCGGCCTCGGCCTGGTCGGCCCGCAGGCGGGCGCCAATGTTTGAGCCCACGTCGACGTCAGCGATGTCGATGGAGACGATCTCATAGGCGGTGCCGGCGTCCAGGCCCTTCGCGAGCACCGTCCGGGAGATCAGGTCGGGGTTCTCCAGCACGACCTTGTGGCTTGTCGCCGAGCCGATGGTGGTCACGATGCCTTCGCCGACACGGGCGATGACGGTCTCCTCACCGGCGCCGCCGACCAGGCGGGCGATGTCGGCCCGCACCGTCACCCGGGCCTTGGCCTTCAGCTCAATGCCATCCTGGGCCACACCAGCGACAATCGGTGTCTCAATCACGCGGGGGTTAACAGTCATCTGCACGGCCTGCAGCACGTCGCGGCCCGCCAGGTCGATGGCGCACGCCCGCTCGAATTGCAGGTCGATTCCCGCCCGGTGGGCAGCGATCAAGGCGTTGACCACACGGTCAACGTTGCCGCCGGCCAGGTAGTGGGCTTCCAGGCGGTCGATGCCGGGCTCAATGCCGGCCTTCTCCGCCTTGATCAGCGGGTTGACAATCCGCGCCGGAGCCACCCGCCGCAGCTTCATGCCAATCAGGTAGAAGATGCCGACCTTGACATCTGCCGCGAGGGCCGAAATCCAGAGGCCGATCGGCACGAAGCTGAAGAAGACCGACAGCACCAGTACGACCGCAAAGAAAGTCAAGATATACCCCATCAGCGCATCAGGCATAGCGACTACCTCCTAATCTTCAACCAGAGAGCGGACCAGCACGCGGGCGCCGTCCACTCGAATCACCTTGACCGGTGTGCCGGCAGAGATATACTCTCCTTCGGTTACCACATCGACCCGCACCGTGCCGAAGACGGCGCCGCCGGCCGGGCGCAGGGTCGTCAGCGCCTTGCCTTCCTTGCCGACCAGTTTCGACAGGTCGGCCCGCTCGGGCACGTAGCTCTTCTCATGGTGACGCTGCAGCGTCAGCAGCCGTCCCAGCCCCCGCCGGCTGAGCGCCCGCAGAATGGCGAAGAGCGCCACGGAGAAGGCGACCGCCGTCCACATCAGGTAACTGACGGCCCGCTGCGGCGAATCCACCGACAGGAAGATCGAAGCCGCCATCGAAATCACGCCGCCAAACCCAAAGACGCCGAATCCGGGAATGAACGCTTCAATCAGCAACAGGATCACGCCCAGGAAGGCCAGCCCGACTTCCAGCCAGCCGGCGGTGCCTACCAACACGTTGCCCAGGAAGAAGAGCGTGAGGCTGATGACGCCGATCAGGCCTGGCACGGTAACACCGGGCTTCATGAACTCCACGCCGATGGCGATGACGCCGACCACCAGGAGCAGAATCGCCACCCAGGGCGTCGTCAGGAACCGGCCGACCTGATCCGACATCGTCGGCACCACATCCATGAACTGCGGTTGACCGGGCACGCCGGCTTTTTCCAGGGCTTCGGAAAGCGTATTTGCAACGCCGTTCGCATAGCCCATATCCACCGCTTCCTTATAAGTCAGGGAGAGCAGTTCGCCTTTCTGGTCCGGAAGTTTCGCCGTCCGATCGACCATTGCCTGCGCCACGTCCGGATTGCGCCCACGGGCTTCGGCCGTCGAGCGGAACTGACCGATCCATTCCGACGTGGTCTTGTAGTCCGCCGGCTCGTTGGTGCCCGCATACCGCACTTCCGCCGATCCGATGGTAGACGCGGGGTGCATATACAGTCTCTCCGATGCGGTTGCGATCAAGGCGCCGCTTGACGCCGCCATGTTTGTCACATAGGCCACCGAGCGGAGTCTGGAATTGAGAATGATCTCCTTGATTTTGACGGCAGCGTTGGTATAGCCGCCGGGCGTGTCAAGGACGATGGCCACCGCCGCCGTGGACGGGTCTGCAGCCGCCTGCTCGAAGCCCCTTCTCACCACCTGGACGAGGCCCTGATCGATGATCTGCTGGTTGTCGATGTGGATCACATAGACCGTGGAGCCCGCTGCCGCAGCTCTGTCGGGCAGCAAGGGCAGGGCTGCCAGCGCTGTGAACATAGCCAGCACCAGCCACGAAAAGATCCGGCGCATAACGCCACCTCCCGTTTGATCCGGGGCCGGCGACGCGTGCGCCGCCCCGGCCTAGCTTTCAATCAACCGATCGCGCTCCGGCGTTGGCACCCAGGGCTGCCCCTCGGGCGCCGCCGCCTTTTCAATCTGCACCAGATTCGTGTGGAACGACGCACCGCCGCCGTAATCGGCCGGCTGGTCCAGCGTCAGCACGTTGAGCCCCACGCCGTCAGGCATGAACCGCGTCCACCAGAGCGAGGGTGAGACGGCCACACCAGCGAGGGACCAGTCGCCCACCTGCACCTGCAGCCGCACCGAGCCCCGGTCGTTGAAGACCCGTGCCCAGTCGCCGGACTGCAGCCCCCGCGCCGCCGCATCGGCGGGGTTGACGTAAATGGTGGGCGCCTTTTCGCCCCTCATCATGCGGGGCATGTTGGCGAAGGTCGTGTTCAGGAAATGGTGGGCGGCAGGTGTGACCAGATGAATGGGGTACTTGCGGGCCAGTTCAGGTGAACCGTCCACCGACTCGGCCGGCGGCACGTAGTCAACAACCGGGTCGTTTCCCGTCCGGGCCAGGGCTTCGGAGTAGAACTCCACTTTCCCGGAGGGCGTCTTGAACCCGCCTTCGGCAAACGGAGCGGGAACCCGCTTTACTTTGATAATCTTCTCGCTCTGCAGCCTCTCCAGCGTGATGCCCTCCAGGTGAGGGCTCCCCGATGCGAGCGCCTGGCGGATCAGATCTTCATCGCTGTCCCGTAAGCAGGGGTCGGTGAACCCCATGGCCTCCGCTAAACGCCGGAAGAGCTCCGTGTTGGGAATCGCCTCTCCCAGCGGCTCGATGGCCGGCTCATTGAGCTGCAGGTAGAGGTGCCAATAGGAGGACATCAGATCCAGGTGCTCAAGCTGAGTGGTGGCAGGCAGCACAATATCGGCCCACAGGCACGTATCCGTGAAGAGCTGCTCATGAACTACGGTGAACAGGTCTTCACGAGAAAGACCGTGCAACACCTTGGAAGCGTTCGGTGCCACCGAGGCCGGATTTGAATTATAGACAAAAAGCGCCTTCACGGGTGGATTGACCACCTCGGTCAGGGCCTTGCCCAGTTCGATCATATTGATCTCCCGCGGGCGGGGGGTAGGCATCAGATCCGGCCGCTCCAGTGCGGCCATGTTGAAGCCGTATGAGTCGGACTGCGACAGCAGGAAGCCGCCGCCCGGCTCCCGCCAGTGCCCGGTCAGGGCCGGCAACATGCAGATGGCGCGCACGGCCGAGCCGCCATTGGTATGCCGCTGCAGGCCGTAGCCCACCCGCAGGATCGCAGGGCGGGTCGCGTGCCAGAGGCGCGCAAACTTGCGAATATCGTCGGCCGGCACGCCAGTCACCGCCGCCGCCCGCTCGGGCGCCCACTGAGCGGCCCTTTGCGCCAGCTGCGCGAACCCGGTCGTGTACCTGTCAATGAAGTCATGGTCCAGCAGGTCCTCGGCGATTAGCACGTTCATGACGCCGAGCACGAACGCTGTGTCGGTACCGGGGCGGGGCGAGATGTGCCAGTCGGCCTCGCGGGCGCCCTTGTAGCGGTACGGGTCGATGACGACCAGCTGGGCGCCCCGCCGCCGGGCTTCCTGAATAATCGGCCACTGGTGCGGGTTGGAGGAGATGACATTCACGCCCCACACCACGATCAGCCTGGCGTGGACCATATCCTCGGGGTCGGGACCCTGCTTGACGCCCAGGGTAGCCATCATCGCCTCGCCGCCGGCCGTCGAGCAAATCGTCCGGCGCAGGCGGCTCGCCCCGAGCTTATGGAAGAACCGGCGGTCCATCGAACCGAAATGCAGCTTGCCGATCGTGCCTGCGTAGGAGTACGGCAGAATCGCCTCTGCTCCGTGCTGGTCTGCAATCCCCCGGAGGCGGGAGACGATCTCCGTGAGGGCCGCTTCCCAGCTGATGCGCTCAAACTGCCCGGAGCCCTTGGGCCCTGTGCGGCGCATGGGATGGAGCACCCGGTCGGGACTGTAGACCCGCTCCTCATAATGGTTGGTCTTGACGCACAGGTAACCCCGGGTCACCGGGTTGTCCGGGTCCCCTGAAACCCGCACGGCCCGGCCGTCTTTCACATGGACCAGGATCGAGCATGTATCCCAGCAGTCGTGCGGGCAGACCGCTTTTTTGACCGTCATATCGCTCATGCTACTACCCCCACCATTCTTTATGACTTCATTATATCATCCGGGGCCAGTCCCTTACGGGCATGAATTTGGGCGCCGCCCCAAGGCGACGCCCGGATATAGTTACGACGCGGTATGAACCCGATTCTTGCCGCCTGCCTTGGCCGAATACATCGCCTTGTCCGCCGCCCGCATGACGGTCTCCGCATCAGCACCGTCCGAGGGGTACCCGGCTACGCCGATGCTGACGGTGGTGTGGACGCTCCCGACCCGGGAGACCATGTACATCTCCGCCAGGCCCACACGCACGCGCTCGGCCGTCGCACAGGCACCCGCCCGGTCCGCTCCGGGCAGCAGAACCATGAACTCATCGCCGGCATACCGATAGGCCTGGCCCTTCCCTTCCGTGGCTGCCCGAAGCCGCTCTGACAGCCCGATCAGCAGTTCATCGCCCGCCTGATGTCCGAAGGTATCGTTCACTTGTTTGAGGCAATCTGCATCGACCATCAGCAAGGCGAACTCCACCCGAAGGCGCACTGCCTGCTCCAGCGCTTCCCGGAAAGCCCGGGCGTTCCCGAGCCCCGTCAGCGGGTCCGTCCGGGACGCTTTGAGCACCTCGTGGTACAAGTTGCCCGCGTCCAGAGCAACAGCGGCATGGTTGGCGAGAATTGCACTGACCGTTACCTGGGCAGGCGAAAGCTGGTCGACGCCCAGCTTACTGACGGACAAAACGCCGATGAGCCGCCCCTGCACTTTCATCGGCAGGAACAGCGCAGTCTTGGACTGCGGGGGCTGTGTCGGAAGCCACCGCACACCGGCTTCTTTGCTCACATCTTTGGACAGGTAGAGTTCGCCGGTCTCCATGACGCGCCCGGTCAGACCGTGCCCGCGCGGGCACGGAAAGTTGATGATCTCATCAATGTACTCGGGACTGTACACCGCGTCGTCATGGTAATGCGCAGCGACCCGCAAGAGATCCGCCTTCGGGTCCAGCAGAAACAGCAAGCACGCGTCCGCACTGGTCAACCGCCGCACCGCATTGACGGTTTCGCGCAGCACCTCATCCTTGCCCATCAGGCTGACCGATTCACTGAACTTCAGCACCGACTGAAGGTTATCGCGTTCATAGCGGAGCCGGTGAAATTCCACGGCCACAGCCCAAAGTCCCATCGACAGGAAGGCCATGCAGATGGCTGACCAGATGGGCCACGGATTGAGGTATATGAAGGGAATCCAGGCCTTTTCAAAGACTTCCGGCCTGACCGAAGTGCGAAGCGTACCCTGGACAAACAAGCCGAGCAAACCCAGCGCCGCTGCCGTCAAAAAGTCACGGACCCGCTCGCCAACGCCGACATACTTGGCAATCCGCGGTCCGTAGTAGATCAGTCCACTGATCCAGATGGCTGATACGCCTTGGGTCACGAAAGATATCCGGTCAACTTTCCAGACGGGTCCGTCGGCGGTGAGCACATGATACAACCCGCCGAGCAGGTTAGCGACAATCGCAGCCGCCACGAGCCGGGTCAGGCGGGCCCCGGAAAACCACATGCGCAGCGACGGCATTCCCAACCCCCCCAGGCGCCCCGAATCATGTTGATTATATCCGGATTGGGATATTCCGTCAATTATTACTTTTGGTGTCTTTGACTATTCTATGTAATCAGATTCGCAACGTAGCAGCCAACCTGCCGGGATGAAGAAGCAAATCGAACGCGTCAATAGGGCCCCGCACCACCACGTCCGAGGCGAGCAACGTGGGAGTGGCAGCCCCCTCGAGGCCTAGAACGCAGATTCCCAGGGCCGCCCGCTCCAGCATGAGGCGGTCATTGGCACCATTCCCCACGGCGATCACCCGCTCGGCCCCGAGCGATTCTATGAGGGCGAGCTTGGCGCGCGCCTGGTCGCCCGCCCCGATGATCTGGAGGGTCACAGGCAGGTGACCCAACTCCACGGCGGCGAGCCCGAAGGTGTCGGCCGTGATGACGTGGACATCCAGCCGTTCGGCCAGGGCGGAGACTCTGTCGGCCACGCCCGGAAGCAGGTTGCCGTCCAGAGCCAGGGTGCCGTTGTAATCCAGGACAAGGTGTGCCACCCGCAACGTGGTTCTTCCCGGAATCGCCAGTTCCAGCATGGGCCTGCCCCCCCCCATTTGCGCCGAAAGGCGGGTTGCACCCGCCCTCTGCCCAGCCTATTTTTGCAACAATCCGCCGTGTCCCATGCGTACGAAATCGCGTTTTGTCAGGACTTCGCCTGCCAGCACGATGGGCAGTACAACATCAAACAACGTAAACGACTCAAACATCACGGCGCCGGGCAGTCCCATGATCGGGCAGTTACCTTCGTGGTAACCCAGCATGAACATGGAGCCGGGCAGCACGGGCGCCCCGTACGTCACAATGTGGGCGCCGCTCTGCCGGATGGCCCCGGGCGTCGCATCGTCCGGATCGACGGACATTCCGCCCGTGCACAGGATCATCTCCGCGCCGGCAGCCTGCGCTTCCCGGATCTTCGCGACCGTCATGGCGGCATCGTCGTCGCTGCAGGCCTTGTACACAACCGGGCAGCCGAACCTGGCCAGCTTCCCTTCGACGACGGGGCCGAACTTGTCCGGTATGCGGCCCTTAAAGACCTCGCTCCCGGTGACGATCAGGCCCGTGCGCAGCCGGCGGAACGGTTTCACTTCGATCCACGGGCCTTCCGCCTCGGCCTGGCGGATCTCTTCTTCCGCGATCACCAGCGGCGTTACCTTGCAGCCCGCCAGCAGTTGCCCGGCCTCGACGGCGGTGCGGTCACGCCGGGTCGCGATGGTAATCTCCCCGATGGCGTTGATCGCCTCAAGCTTGTCCGCATTGATCCGCAACAGGCCGGGATGCTCCGCTTTCAGAGCGACCTTCCCCTCGACGGGCGCCCCGAACACGACGCCGCCCGCCACAGCCGAGCGGGCCAAACGCAGACCGGCCTCCTCCTCGTGGATCATGCCGGGCTGCACTTCCCAGACGTACAGATGCTCACGGCCCATGGAAAGCAACATCGGGATGTCTTCTGCTTTCACCACATGACCCTTCCGAAAGGCGGGACCCTTGCTCTCCCCCGGCACGATGCGGGTCAGGTCGTGGCACAGCACCAGTCCGACAGCATCCCTCGTTGCAACTACCTTCATTGCGACATCCCCCTACCCCTATCCGTTCTTCGGTTCTATCTTGATAGATATCGGCATGCTTACGCAGACATAGGCGCACTGACCGCAGCCCGTGCATAGGTCCGGCACGATGACCGGCTTACCCGCCACAAGCTTGATCGCCTCACCCGGATACGGGCAGCGCTGGTAGCAAAGATCGCACACGGAGCCCTGGTAAGCCCAGCAGGTGGCTGTGTCCAGTATCGCCAGACCCATGCGGACTTTGCGCGGGTCCGTAATTGGGAGCAGGGCTTTGGGCTGACAGACGGGCATGCACTTGCCGCACAGATCGCAGGCTTTCTCCAGGGGGTCTATGTACGGCGTGCCCACTGCTGCACCGGCCGTCGGCGGGAGGAACTTAATGACAGTCGTGGGGCAGGCCTTGGCGCAGTCACCGCAGCGGGTGCAGGTCAAGACAAACGCCGCCTCGTCGATGGCGCCCGGCGGTCTAAGGTACCGTTTGCCGCCCGCCGCCTGTGTGACGGTCTCGCCTACGGCATCCGCCAGCAGGCGGCCCAGTGCCTTGAAGCTGTCAAACAGAAAGCCGCGCCGGTCCTGCGGATTCCCCTTACTCACCGGCAGCGCCTCCTTCCGTGCGAACCCTTCCTATACTATAACACAAGGAACCGGGGCGATTGCCCCGGTCCTTCGCCCGATACCCTTACGATTTGTTGGCCGCCACGCTGTCCGCGGTAATCGGATATGCACCGATCACCGTGTCGCCCAGGTAGGCGCGGGCCTCATATACGCCTGACTTTGGCAGGCTCACATTCTGGAACAGGCTGATGGCCGTGTGAACGCTGCGTGGGTTCGTCGAAGTGAATTCGTGCTTGCCAGCCTCGGCAATCACCTGGTCGGTGGTGGCATCCACCAGTTTCAGGGTGCAAGTGTTCTCCTTCTCGGGCATCCCCCAGAGCTTTGCCACCGCGTAAAAAGTAGTCCGGGCTGGAAAAACGCTTGATTGCAGACCGTCGAAGGCGCCCATGATCACAATGTTGTTGGTCCCCACTTCCATGGCCACGCCGTTGGCTACCATCACCGATGCCCGCGGGTTCGCTGTGCTCGGCATACAGACACCTCCGTGCATTAGCCTGCCCCGCGTTCACGGCGGAAAAACAAAACCCGGTGGACAAACGTCCACCGGGCATAGCCGCCGATTATCCCAGCAATTCCTTTACGACCTGCTGGACCAGCTTGCCGTCGGCACGGCCCTTGGTACGGGCGACCAACGGCCCCATAACCTTCCCCATATCCCTGGGGCCCTGAGCTCCGACTTCCGCGACGATCTGGCGAGCCAGATCCCGCACTGCAGCCTCGCTCATTTGCTGGGGGAGGTAGCCGCTCAGCACTTCGATTTCGGCCTTCGCCTTATCGATCAGGTCCGGGCGGCCGCCCTTCTCAAACTCGTCGATGGAATCCTTAAGCTGCTTCACCTGTTTGGAGATGACGCCAAGAATATCCTCGTCGGTGAGAGGGGCCTTCTTGTCAATTTCGACGTTCTTGAGCGCTGCCCTCAGAAACCGGATTGTATCGAGGCGAACCTTACCGGCAGGGCCGGCTTTCATGGCTGCCTTCATTTCCTCCGTCAGGCGCTCGTTTAGAGACATAGGTAGCCAGCTCCCCTGTTAGTCCTTCCACTTCCGCTTACGAGCCGCTTCGCTCTTCTTCTTGCGCTTCACGCTAGGCTTCTCGTAATGCTCACGCTTACGGACTTCGGCGAGTACGCCGGCCTTCTGAATCTGACGCTTAAAACGGCGAAGAGCGCTCTCCAGCGTCTCATTCTTACCGATCTTAACTTCGGACATCCCGGACTATCCCTCCCCTCCGAACAACATCGGGGAAAAAGAACACGCTTCGCGATTATACACTGGGGATTTAGGTTATGTCAAACCCTAGCCTAAATGACCCAGTGTTTTTCCGCCCATTACATGAAAGTGAAGGTGAGGAACAACCTGGCCGGCATCTTTTCCGGTGTTTGTCACCGTGCGGTAGCCGGTTTCAGCAATCCCCACCGCCTTGGCTACGTGCTGCACAGCAGCAAAGACGCGGCCCAGCATGGCGGAATCGTCAGCGTGCAGATCATTCACCGAAGCGAGGTGTTTTTTGGGAATAACCAGTACATGGACCGGGGCCTGGGGCTGGATGTCGTGAAAAGCCAGAACCTGATCGTCTTCATAAACCTTGTTGGCAGGGATCTGACCTGCGACGATCTTGCAGAAAACGCAGTCATTTGACAAGGCGGAATCACTCCATGACGAAAGCTACAGCAGGGGCACCTGCTTATTTTTATTAATCCTTGTCAAATTATTCTACACCCTGCAAGCGAATTCCTCCAGGCCGAAAAATGGCCATGCTGGCGGGCCCGGATTCCTCTAGAAATACTCGTAGAACCACATCTCCTTGCCGGCCAGCGCAGCGGACAGCGCCTTCAGCGCCTTCTCATCCGTACACGTCATGCGGCCGGTCATGACAGCCTGCTCGGGCTGAATGAACCCGGCATACAGCTGGGCCCAGGTCCGCTGATCAGCGGCGAGGGCCGCCGTCTCAGCTGGGGCAGGCGTAAGCGTGCAGCGCTCAGCTTCGATGCGGAGGCGGAACGTGCCGCTGTTCCACGGCAAATGCTCATCGACGGCGCCGATGGCAAAGCTGGCCTCGGGTGCCCCCGGCCAGGGCCGGGTTTCAAAAGCGGCCAACATGTCGACGAAGCGGAGCATCCAGCCGGACTGCAGGGTCGACTTGACCTCCCTAGTATTCTCCACCAGATGCCATAGCGGATAGTCGCGGCGCGTGCGAATTTGCGCGACCGCCACCTGGGAATCATGCTGGGCGATGAAGCCCCAGAGCCCGCGCTCGGCTGCGGGAGTGAGTGCCACCAGTTCCTTGATCAGAATTTGCTGCTGGTTGGTCTTCTCGTCCTTGTTGAACTTGTAGAGGAGGTACCCCTCCGGCTCGGCCGCCGGCCCTGTTGACCAGACGGCTGTGTGCCAACGGCCCCACCGGCTCCAGTCAACCAGCACCCAGTTGACCCAGTGATGCTCTGTCTCCCGGACCATGGCGCCGAACCGGGAAGCGAACCTGGCGGCATACAGCGTTTCAAGCGAGCGCCAGTCGGCCTGCCCGGGGGCGAAGTGCCGGATGAACCCTTCGCTGCGCCGGTATTGGGCAAGCCCGTCAATGGGGATGTCGGTCATCAGCCAAGCCGCGCTGACTTCCCACCCGAAGCGCCGGTAGAAGGACTGCTTGAACGGAAAGAGGCCCGACAGGGGCACGCCCTTTTCCCGCTCCTGGTGCAGGAGGCGAATCAACAGTTCGCCCACGTTGCCCTCCCGCCGGTACTCCGGCCAGGAGACCACGCCGGCGATGCCGCCCATGCCGAGTTTCGCTCCCCCTATGTAAAGCTGGAACGGGAAGTTGGTGAGGCCCGCCTTCATCACCCCATCATCCCCGAAGGCGCCCAGCAGATACTCGGGCCGCACCTTGCGATCCATCCAGGGCTCGTTGTCTTCCGGGGGGATGAAAAAACAGTATTCCTCGGCGCGCTTCAGTTGCTCAATTTCGTCCGGCTGGATGGCACGGTATTGCACAGCGAACACCTCCAAGCGCATTGACGAATAGAATTCCGTACCTGTTCCCTGATTGTGAGCGGTTACGGAGTTTGTTGAGGTCGTTATCTGGCTGCCGATTTAGCTGATGAACAGACTAGACACTATGGAAGGGCCAACCCCTTCGCGAATCGTAGGTTACACCTGAGGTCAGGCAGGTGCAGAGCTACACGCGAAAGGGGTTGGCAAGATGAAGGATACCACAGCAAGCACCACCTTTGTAGGGCTCGATGTACAT
>DASPIW010000037.1:0-2939 GCA_035628915.1 Symbiobacteriaceae bacterium
CTTCCGTCTCCCCGGGGGCCAAAGCGGTCAACTAGCCCAAATCGCCGGTTATCGAGTCTGGTTCAAACTCGAAAACCAGCGATCACTGTATTTAATATTCTGCAGTTTAATTTTCTGTCTTGATTTTTGGGGGTCATTACAAAGGGACGTGCAACTCACGCAGAGTGCACGTCCCACTGGCGCTACTGAATTTCGGCGGATTGCCACCATGGCTCAGCCTGAGCATCAAGGAGTTCCAAAACTTGCTTACACAAGTCTTCACCTGTGCTTGCCGTTGACGCCTCATCGTAACGGAACCAATAATCATGCACCATCGGTCCTGTCCCAAGCCTGAGCCTCTCCTTGGGAGGCCTGTACGAAACATCCAGCTTGTTCGGTGGGATTTTTTGCCCCCAACTCGTAGTTATGCCCTCACCTGCACAGTGGGAGATTTCCACGATAAATCCCCCACCATACTTGTCAAACTGAAACGACAGGAGGTGTAGTCGGCTACCGGAGTGGCGCCGAAAGTGAGGCCATGAACCTTTAAACGCCCTATCTCTGAGGACGGGGACAACAACACGCTTTAGAGCGTCCTCCATTTGGGCCTTATCCACGAACGGTCCCCCTCTCGTAGGTGCTCCAGTACGAAACGGCGATGCTTAGTACACAATCCATTTTATCCCTTGCTCTGCAAGGAAGTCCAAGACCTCTTTGCTTGCGCCCTTCCAGAAGTGCCATACCACCTCGTTGACTCCCGACGAACTGTCTCGCATTAGGAGGGCGTCCTTAACTGCCTGGTCCATGAACGACTTCGTCAGTTTTACGAACTCGTTCTTGGATTCGTGAGCAACGCCATCTTTCAGGTAGTCGATTACTCGGCGCCCTTGTTCGGTCCTCATTCCTACCTGGGCTTGCCCACCAGGACCAACCACTCGCTCCAGCCACTTCTGGCCCTGTTCACCAAGGGCCTTTGTTGACAGTGCAGTGGTGGTCGCCGCTGCCTCGGTGCCAAGGGCGCCAGCTACATAACCAGCGGCCCAACCCAGACCGGCACCAACCAAGGCACCGCCTGCGGCCCCTCCACCTGCGTAAACCATGGTTTCACTGCACCACAAGCAGCCGTTCTCCTGGTACCCGTACCATGCTCCCGCAACGCCGCCAACGATACCGCCGATGATGGCGCCGCCAACCCACCATGCAAAATGGCCAGTCGGGTCAACATAGTTGACTGGGTTATTACCCACGCAGGGATACAGGTTCTGCGTCCACGGCTCCCACGCCGACCCCTTATACGTATCCTGCCTGTCAAGAACCTTGCCCAGGTAGCTCGGCGGTGGCCTTCGTCAGAAGGTTCACCGCCTTCACGTTCTACGCCGGCTGTGCCGCTTCCTGCGCCCGACTCGCCTCCGCCGCCAGCTTCTGCCGCTTCATCAGCTTGTAGAACCGGATCGCCTGTACCCGCATCAGCGACAGCAACGCCTTCTTCTGCCGCTTGCGGTCCTGCTTCCCAGGCGGCAGGGCGGCCTGGTCGCCCAGATGCTTCTCGTAATAGGCCTTTGCTACCGGGTTTCGTGGCACCCCCATCTGCCGGTGCACCACCAACTGCGTGCTCGCAATCCGGTGAAAGAGCGCCGACAACTCCCGCCGCCCGAACTGGGACTTGAACCGGCTCTCATGCCCGCCACTGCCCAACGTCACCGGGGCGATGCC
Organism: Symbiobacteriaceae bacterium; assembly: GCA_035628915.1. GTDB lineage: Bacteria > Bacillota > Sulfobacillia > Symbiobacteriales > Symbiobacteriaceae > JARBUG01. Next base: position 1,693 of record DASPIW010000037.1, read on the forward strand.
CGTGTAGGCCAGGAACTTGTCCACGGTCGCAAAGCGGGTCACGTCCCCGACCAGGGCGATCAGTTCCGCCGCCAGCACCACATCAATCCCGGGGACGTCGGTCAGCTGGTAGTCGGCCTCTGCCACCAGTCGCCCCAGATGCTCCCGCACCTCATCCAACTGGCCCTGCAGCGCCCGCAGTTGGCGGATGGATTGTCGCACCACGGCATCCCGCTCCTGCTGGTAGGGCTCCGCGGGCCTGGCTGCGGGGTCGCCGGCCAGGATCCGTTCCGCTCTTGACCGGCCCAGGGCGTAATGGCTCTGCTCCCGCAGAAACGCTGTCAGCGCCTCGACCGTCACGCCTTGGATGCAGCCCGCCGACGGGTACAGTTCCCAAAAGGCCAGCTCGGTCTTGCTGTCGAATGGCTCCGCGAAGAACCCCTCCCACCCGGGCCATGCCTGCAGGAGCAGGTAGTGCAGCCGGTTCTTCACCCGCGTCTGCTCCGACACCAGCCCCCGGCGGTACTGGACCAGCGAGAGCAGCGCCCACTGCAGCGGGTCCAGGTTGGCATCCGGCAGATGCAGGACGAGTTTGGCCGTGACCCGCGCAATCGCCAGGGCATCCTGGCGGTCGGTCTTGTGCACCTCGTCCCGTTCGGACTTGGTCAGATATGCGTTCGCAAACTTGACCGTACAGCCGCTGCGCTGCAGGTACTGGGCCAGATGGCGGCCCAGGCCGTGCACATCTTCCAGGCCGAAGATCAGGCCCAGGTCGCCGGCCTGCCGCTTCACCTGCGCCAACCAGACCGGAAAGGCGTTCAGGTGGTTCTCAAACGTCAGCGGCTTGCCCAGCGGCTCGCCGTAGCTGTCGACCATGACGGAGACATGGAAGCGCTTGTGGAGATCCACGCCGACATACACGTAGTTCTCTCGGCGAAAACCCATGGGCGCAGTCCTCCTTTTGTTGATGTACTCACGCCGTTCCGCCCCGGCTGCCCCATCCGACCGACCGTACACTGCGTGCGAAGCTCGCCGGCCACGTGGGCCGGCAGCACAGATACGAAAACGCGTCGCTCGTTGGGGACCAGGGCTTTCCGGGCGCGGCGAAACAGACCGACTCTTCGCGGGATTGGCAGGTCCGGTCTGTTTCTACTCCTTTGATTCGCGGAGAGGCCCGCGGGCTCCTTTCGGAGGTTGCTGGGCCGCTACCCAGTAGGAGCCACAGCCGATGCGGTCTCTGCGCCTCCATCCGGCCAGGTCCAGGTCAG
>DASPIW010000038.1:0-97377 GCA_035628915.1 Symbiobacteriaceae bacterium
GGTATGTTCTATTCCTGAGAGAACATTGCTGCGTTATGCTCTACTTAGGAGAGGGGGAATCCGGCATGACCCGTAGCATCCGAGCAGAGGAGTTACTTGACCTTATGGAAACGCTCCTGCAAGCGCAACTCGAGACGATTCAGGAGATCCGGCGGGTTCGTCTGTCTGGGGATGACGTCGAGTTTTTGGGCCGGACCCCCGCCCGAAAAGGCGTCTCCCATGTCGACATGGTTCATGAGGTGCTGGTGGCTGCCGATGGGCCGTTGCACATCGGGGAGATTACCAAGCGGGTGCGCACGGCCTACGGCATCTTCGTCACTCGGGAGTCGCTCGCTTCGGTGGCTACCAGAGAGGCGAGGACCGGGGGGCGTCTGGTCAAAACTGGACCCAATACATACGACATCGCCGGGAGAGTCCAGCCATGACCTCTCTGGTGGATGCCTTGAATGGCTTGTTATGGGCAGCTAAGGACGTCTTCCCCCAACACCGGACCTTCCTCCGAGCACGATTACTGGCGTTCGGTTTCATCATCACCTGGGGTCGCCACACCATCAGTCGGGCGCTATGTGCGATTCACCGCCAGTTTGAGGACTGGAGCGCAAGCTACCGGCTGTTTTCGCGCTCGCCCTGGAATCCCAACAACCTGTTCCGACCGGTCCTGAGCAAATGTGTCGAGCTGCTCGGCAAGACCGGTCTTGTCTGCCTTGCGCTGGATGACACTGCCTTGAAGAAGAGCAGTAAGAAGATCCCCGGGGTCTCGTACGCACGGGATCCCATGTCACCGAAGTTTCACTGGAATCTCATTCTCGGCCAGCGCTTCATTCAGGCCACGGTCCTTCTGCGTCCACAGGGTCTAGACGGACCAGCTCGCAGCATCCCGGTTCGGTTTACGCCCGCACCGCCACCTGCCAAGCCCGGGAAGAAAGCCTCCGAAGCGGACGTACAGAACTACCGCCGGGCTCAGAAGGCACAGAACCTGAGCTGCAAAGGCCTTGCGGTCATGCAAAACTTGCGGGCCGATCTCGACGAGATCGGAGCCGCAGACCGTACGGCGCTGTTCGTGGTGGATGGCAGCTACTGCAACCGTACCATTCTGCGCCAGCCGCTTGACCGCATTCACATCGTAGCCCGCACCCGTGGCGATATCACCTTGTACGCTCTGCCCACTCGCGAGCAACTGGTGGGGAGGGGGCGCAGGCGTAAGTATGGCAACGAACTGCCCAAGCCCAAAGAAATGCTGCGCAACGACGACCAGTACCAGTGGAAAGCGGCCAAGATCTTCGGTGCAGGCCGCGTCCACGACCTACGTTTTAAGGAAATCGGACCGGTTCTGTGGAAGTCCGGCACCCTTGCCAGGCCGCTGCGGCTGATCATCATCGCCCCACTGGGGTACCGACCGACGAAGAAGAGCAAGAAACTGTACCGCGACCCGGCCTATCTGCTCACTACAGACCTGACCACTCCCGTGGAAACCCTGATCCAGGCGTACTTCGACCGCTGGGAGATCGAAGTGAACCATCGGGAAGAGAAGAGCATGTTTGGCGTTGGACACGCACAAGTCAGGTCTGAATGCGCCTCTCCGCGCGTCCCCCAATTCCAAGTGGCCATCTACGCCATGCTGCTTGTCGCCTCCCTGATGTCCTATGGCCCCATCAGGACTGAGAACTACCACAAGCTCCCGAAGTGGCGGCGACATGAGGAGCGACGCCCTTCAATTGAGGACATTTTGACGCTGGTGCGTGAAGAACTGATCGACAGGGGTGCTTCCCAGGGTGTCGCAGGCGGGCGGTGTGCTTCCCGTCCCCCAGGCAGGCCCAAGGCAGCCTAACCAGCGACACTTTGCCGCCGCTGGCGTGAAACGACTCACACGAATTCCCCTGCACCCCAAGGCTAGCGCCGCCTGTGGGGTCCTTCTGCTTACGAAAAGGGCCAAAGTACAGGGAACCTCTCGACTTCTGTCGAGAGGTTCTCATGGCGCCCCCGTACATTTGTTTGGTATGATCTGGATGGTGGCTGCCCCTGGAAAGGAGGTGGCTCATCCCTGAAATTCTCCATGGAACTGACGATAGAGGAACTGCTGGTACTACTCGCATTAGTTGCAGCAGCTATCCGATTCTCAGCCTAACATAGTCCCAGCCCGAATCCCAGAAGCCACGTAGCAATGCACGTTAGGGGGCGGCCGCCATCCTTTCTATTGTACCCAGGACCGGAGCTTCTTAACGGCAGGACACCAAAGAACCTCCCGACGTGTGTCGAGAGGTTTCCGCGGTGAATCGCATATCTGTTTGGTGCAATCTGGATGGTAACCGCCCCCGGCAAGGGAGGTGGCCGCCCTGCACCTGTCAACACAGTAACAACCCAGCCGCATCCCCGCAGTGACATAGCACCATTCTTGGGGGCGGTCCACCATCTTTGACTATTGTGTCCCACTTTGCGCATCGTGACTACAGTGAGCAAAAGAGATTCGAGGCGAGAGTAAAGTCCGTTTTCTCCAAGAAAGGGAGAGATGAGGGCGAGTCGAAAGCGGCATCGTGGTTGCACTGTAATCAGAAAAGCCGAGCAGCTGTTGATCAGACTGTAACTGGGCAGCCTCTACTGGACGGCCCTCCAGCCCCCTAAGCACACACGAAAGCCGTCGAAACTCGTCGACAGCTTTCGAATGCGTCTGAACGCATGTTCTGGGAAAATCAGGATGGAGAGAGGGGAGACTCCGAACCGGAAGGTGGTGAGTCGCCTTGCTGCCTCGTTGGGCACGTCGGGTTTTCCTGACCGTGATCCTGACCGAGGTGACGCGGTTCCTGCTACACACTCTCTTTGAGTAATGGAGCCGTTTCAAGCGTCCCGTTTCCAACCGGGCTACCGCCGCAGCTTCCCCTCGTCTCCATCCCTAGCATCTCCCGAAAAGCGCCATCCTAACCCCGGGCCTGGCTCTCAGGCGTCACGACCACCCGCTCCAGCGCCACCAGCACCAGGCCGCCGAGAATCGCGCCGGCCAGGCTGCTCGACCCGAAGGGGATGATGAAGAACGTCATGCCCGCAGCCGCCGCCTTGGCGTTGCCCAGAATCAGCGTCGCCATGGGGAAGGCGGCCACGGCGCCGATCAGGCCGGTGCCCACCACCTCGCCGGCCATGGCGCCGGCCTTCGACTTGGTCCACTGGTACAGCAGGCCCGCAAGGCAGGCCCCGAAAATCGAGCCGGGAATGGCCAGCAGCGTGCCGGTGCCCAGGCCAATCCGAATCAGGGCGATGAATAGTGCGGTGACGGCGGCGTACCAGGGGCCCAAAATGGCGCCGGCAATCACGTTCAACATGTGCTGGACCGGAAAGAGCTTGGCTCCAAAGGCGGGAATGGGCAGCATGTAGGACGTAACGACACCAAGGGCGATCAGGATCCCCATCCGGGCTATGATCTGGATCGGCTTCAACGGGCAGCATCTCCTTTCGCTGTTGCGACTTCTTCCATAAGTGAATGGGCAGCGGCTCCAGGGTCAGCCGCATTCACTACGCTTGAGATGACCGCCACGCCGCAGGCGCCGGCCGCGATGACCGGAGCGGCATTGCCCGGCCCGATGCCCCCGATGCCGATCACCGGCAAATGGGTAGCCTGGCTGACCCAGCCGACCACATCCGGGCCGTAGGGGTCGCCGGCATCCGCCTTGCTGGGCGTGGCGTAGACCGGCCCGGTGCCGATGTAGTCGGCGCCGGCGTCGGTGGCCGCCCGGGTCTCCGCCGCCGTCTCGCACGTTCCGCCAATGATGGCGTCCGGGCCGAGCAGGCGGCGGGCCTCTTCGATGGGCAGGTCATCCTGCCCCAGGTGAACACCGCCGGCGCCCACGGCAAGGGCGAGGTCCACCCGGTCATTTATCAGGAAGAGTGCGCCGTACCGGTCGCACAGGTTCCGCATCGCACGGGCGATGGGCACCTGCTCACGGTAAGGCAGTGTCTTTTCGCGAAATTGAATGGTGCCCACTCCGGACTGCAGGACCTGCTCCAGTACCGTCAGGGGCGTCTTGCCGCTGACGATGACATAGACCGACAGCCGGTCAGCCAGAGGCGGAACGATGCGCCCGGAGGGAAGCGAATCGATGGTGGCCAGCGCATCCAGGAAAGCAGGTGCGAAGGAGCCCGGGCCATCGGCGACGGCGGCTGCGAGCTCGCCGGCCAGGCCCGCCCAGAGGAGGGCGCCGGCCGCGGTCTCGAGCGCCCGGGCTTCCCGGTCGGAAGCCAGGGCGGCGGCCACCAGGGCGGAAGCGAGGCAGCCCGCACCGGGAATCTGGGCCATCAGGCTCCGGCCGGACTTGACTTCCAGCGTCCGACGCCCGTCGCTCAGAACATCCACGGGGCCGGTGGCGATGGCGATACATTCATACTGCCGCGCCACTTCCTTCACAACCCGGGCGGCGCCGCCCGTATAACGCGAATCAACGCCGCGGACGCCCCCTTCGACGCCTGCCAGGGCCGCGATTTCGCCGATGTTGCCCCGAATCGCCGTCACATTGGCGGAGCCCAGGATCGCCCGGGCCGATTCCGTCCGGGTTCGCATGGCGCCCGCGCCTACGGGGTCGAGGACAATGGGGATCTTCCGCCCACCGGCCACCCAGGCCGCATCTAGCATGGCGCCGTGCACTTCCGGGCTCCAGGTGCCCAGGTTGAGCACCAGGGCGTCTGCGGCCGAAGCCATTGCCGCCGCTTCCGCCCCGTCACGCGCCATCACGGGGTGGGCGCCAACCGCCAGCAGCCCCCGGGCCACCCAGTCCATCGTCACGTAGTTGGTAATGGCATGGACCAGCGGCCCTACCGCTGCTACCTTGACGGGAATCATGAGCGTCCCTCCCCGAGCCACGCCAGGTGGTTGGTCGGACCGTGTCCGGCGCCGAAGCCCGGGGCCTTCCGGATCGCCAAGGTGATAAATGCCTTGGCCTGTTTGACCGCGGCTTCCAGGGCCATGCCTCGGGCGAGGCCTGCGGCAATGGCGGCGCTGAACGTGCAGCCCGTACCATGGGTGTGGCGGCTCTCCACCCGCTCGGCCTGCAGCCACAGTTCGCCGTCGCGGGTGACCAGCACGTCGTCGGCGGGCTGCCCCTCCAGGTGGCCGCCCTTGATGACGGCGGCGCCGGCGCCCAGCGCCAGCAGGTGGCGCCCGGCGTCGACCATCTGCTGCTTGGTCTTGATCTCCATACCCGTCAGCACTTCAGCCTCAGGCAGGTTCGGCGTAATGACGGCAGCCAGGGGGAGGAGCAGATCCCGGAGCGCAGCCTGCGCCCGCGGCAACAGCAGGGGCTGACCGCCCTTGGCGATCATGACCGGATCAAGGACGAGGTTGCGCACGCCATGCCGCTTGATCCGATCCGCCACCACTTCGATGATCGGCACATCAAAGAGCATGCCGGTCTTGGCCGCATCCGTCCCGATGTCGGAGAGCACGGCGTCCAGCTGGGCCTGTACCGCCTCCGGGCTGAGGGGATAGACACCGGAGACGCCGCTGGTATTCTGCGCCGTGATGGCCGTCAGGGCAGTCATGCCGTAAACGCCCAGCACCGTGAACGTCTTCAGGTCGGCCTGGATGCCTGCACCGCCCCCGGAGTCAGAGCCGGCGATGGTGAGGGCTCGGGCAAGGGTCATGGCAGCTCGCCTCCTCTTACTTCGTCACGTCCGCGAACGCTTCGGCCGGCTTTACGTCAGCCTTGAGTACACCCTGGGAGACCATCCAGGCCGCAACTTTTTCCCAGTCGCTCTGGCTCTGGGCACCGAACTTGGTGCCGGGCTCTTCCATGAGGGGCAGGAGCGTCTCCAGAGCCTTGGTCTCCACATCCACATCGACGGGGAAGTCCTTGCTCTGCTCACTCACCAGCAGCTTGAGGGCGTCGGCCTTGTGGCCCTTCACCCAGTCCTGGCCCTTGGCGAGCGCCGTCCAGAAGGCCTTCACGGTGGAGGCGTCGGACTTGATCGTCTGCTCGCCGGTAATCAGCACCAGTTCGTAGTAGTTGGGCACGCCCCAGTCGGCGGGCGAGAAGCGGGTCATCGGGGTGCCTTCCTTCTCTAGAATCGGCTTTTCGTGATTGACAAAGCCGCCGGCGATGGCGGGAACTCGCTTGGTCTGGATGGCCGGAATCAGGTCCCAGGAGATATCGGTCAAAGTCACTTTCGCCGGGTCGCCGCCGGCGGCCTTAACCATGGTCTTGACCATGGGGATGTTCAGAGGGATGCCCGGATAGCCGACCTGCTTGCCTTCCAGGTCTTTCGGGCTCTTGATGCCGCTGTCCGCCGGCACCATGATGCCGTTGAGCGGCTTGCGCACGACGGCTGCCACCGAGACGACGGGAATCCCCTCGCCCCGGGCCATGAGCACGTCGGGCTGGTAGTACAGGGCGAAGGTCTCCTTGCCGGCGCCCACCAGCTTGATGCCATCCGTCGGGTTCTCGGCGGGCATCTTGATGGCCACATCGAGGCCGGCTTCCTTGAAGTAGCCCTGGGTTGTCGCTGCATAAATGAACGAATGGACGGCGTTGGGGTACCAGTCGAGAATCAGGCTGACTTTCTTGGGGTCGGCGGTCTTGGGAGCGGTGGCTTCGGGGGCCGGAGCGGCCGCGGGGGCCGGGGCCGTGGTCTTGGCAGCAGGGCTGCAGGCTGTGAGCAGGGATGCGGCGAGGACGATGAGTGCTAGTTTTCGCATCGGGATCCTCCTATTTCCGGTTGTGTGTTGCCAGCCGCTCTAATCCAGCGGCCAGCGCAAATAGCGCAACGCCCAGCAGGGCGAGGAGCACGACGGAAGCGAACAGTTCGGGCGATTTGAGATTGCTGGCGGCCCGGCGCCCGTAGATGGCCAGTCCCGCGTCGCCGCCCAGCCATTCGCCCAGCACGGCGCCGATGACGCTGACTGATGCGGCCATCTTCAGGCCGCTGAAGAAGGAAGGGAGGGCGGCAGGCGCTTCCGCCATGATGAGCATTCGCCAGCGGGAAGCCCCGGCGGCTTTCAGCCAGGCCAGCAAGTCGGGGTCGGCGGCCCTCAGGCCGTCGCGGGTCGCCATGGCCACAGGGAAGAATGCAACCAGCACCACCACGGCGACTTTCTGGCTGAGCGAGTAGCCGAACCAGAACAGGAAGACCGGCGACAGGGCGATGATGGGGATGGTCTGCGAAGCGACAATCAAGGGGTAAAGTGCCCGGTTGACCGGAGGGGAGAAGTGCATGACCACGGCGATGAAGACGCCCAGCACCACGCTGAGGACCAGGCCGAGCACCGTCTCCTTGAGGGTGACGGGCAAGTGCTGCAGCAGTAGGGGCTCCCGCCACTGCCAGAGGGCGGCGGCGATCTTCGTGGGCGCCGGCAGAATGAACTGGGGGATGTGCAGCCACCGGCATGCTGCCTCCCAGATCAACGTCAGAATGCCGAGGGTCGCGAGGGCGGGCAGGTAGCGTTTCAGCATGCGCCCACCTCGCGCATGATCGCCGCCCGCCGCTCCTGCAGGGCCGGGTCGGTGACCAGTCCGTAATGGCGGGGGCGGGGGAGGCCGACGGGCAGTTCCACGCCCCGGTCCTTCAGTACGTAGACCCGGTCGGAGAGGAGAGCGGCCTCCTCCGCATCATGGGTGATGAAGAGCACCGTGCTGCCCAGCCGCTGCCAGAGGCCCAGCAGCCACTGCTGCATCTGGGCCCGGGTGACAGCGTCGAGGGCCCCAAAAGGCTCATCGAGCAGCATGATCGCGTGGCCGCCCAGGACGGTGCGCAGGAAGGCGACTCGCTGCCGCATGCCGCCCGAGAGCTGCCGGGGGTAGCGGGCCTCGGCGCCGTTGAGGCCGAACTCGCCCCATAGTTCCAGGGCCTTGCGCCGGGCCTCCCGACGGGGAACGCCCTTCACTTCTAGCCCGGCGGCGGCGTTGTCGAGCGCCGTGCGCCAGTCCATGAGGCAGTCCCGCTGGGGCATGTAGCCCACCCGGCCCGGGGCCGGCGGGGCGCCCCCCACCCGGATTTCGCCGGACTGGGGCGAGAGCAGCCCGGTAATCAGCTTGAACAGGGTCGACTTGCCGGCGCCGCTGGCGCCGACCAGCGAGACGAACTCGCCCCGGGCCACGTGCAGGCTGAACTCCCGGAGCACGGGGACGGGGCCGAAACTGAAGCTGACTTTGCGAACGTCCAGGATCATCAGCGGCGCCTCCCGGCTCGGCAAATAGAAAGACCGCCTCAACGCCCGGGAAGGCAGAGGCGGTCACCCAGTAGAATTGGAGGACCGGACCAGTCACTTCCCTACGCTGGCATTAACCAGGTCAGGTTCCAAGGGTCCAGGTCGCTCCAGACCTGATCTCAGCCGAATGGCTCCCCTAGTGTGCAGCAAGAATCGTTTTCAATTGTTGGTTGAACTGTACCATCCACGGGAACTTACGTCAAGGAGAAGTAACCGAAGTTTGTCCGGGTGGATAGGCAGATTGGACTGCCTACGCAGGCTTGCGGGCCCGCACGAAGCCGCTCGCCACCTCGACGCCGGAGCCGAGCTGTTCCGCCGGTGCGCCGCAGCAGCCCGAGGCAACGTGGTCGAGCATGTCAGCGCCGTACACCCTCGTCACCTCAATCGCGGCATCGGTAAACCCTGCCGCCTGCAGGCGCCGAATGTAGTCCTGCTCTTCCAGGGCGCCGGCGACGCAGCCCGTCCACATGTCAATCGCCTTCTTGACGGCATCCGGAATGCTGGAGACGTCCCCCCGGAAGATCACGTCGGAGATGGCGAGGCGCCCGCCGGGCCGCAGCACCCGAAACGCTTCCCGGAAGACCTGGTCCTTGTCGGTGGAGAGGTTGACCACGCAGTTGGAGATAATCACATCAACGGAGTTGTCGGGCAGGGGGAGGGCTTCGATTTCGCCCTTGAGGAACTCCACGTTGGTCGCGCCGGCTTCGGCGGCGTTCTTGCGGGCCAGCGCCAGCATTTCATCGGTCATGTCGACGCCGTAAGCCTTACCGGTCGGGCCCACCCGCCTGGCGGAAAGCAGGACGTCGATGCCGCCGCCGCTGCCAAGGTCCAGCACGGTCTCGCCGGGCTTCAGTTCAGCCAGGGCAGTGGGGTTGCCACAGCCAAGGCTCGCCAGCACAGCCTTCTCGGGCAGATCGGAGACCTCGTCGATCTGGTACAGGTTGCTCGTGATCTGGTCCTTGCCGTCGCCACAGCAGGAGGACGTCCCACAGCAACTGCTCCCCGCGGTTCGATCAGCCGCATTGGCGGCCGCTGCATAGCGTTCGCGAATCTGTTCCTTCACTTTCACATCAACCTCCTTTGATTTCACTATAGCGCCTGCGGGTGGTGAGCACAAGACTCAAATCTAAAAAACTTGAAATGGGAACCCGCAGGTCTTATACTGGTTACGAGGAGGGGTCGGCATGAATGAAGAGGACAAGCTGCAGTTGCCGGTGCTCAATCTCCGGGACGTCATGCTGGAGCGGATCGTCGCTGTGGGGAAGGCGCTGTCCGATCCCATCCGGGTGCGGATGCTGGGATTGATGGCCGAAGGCCGGGGCTGCTGCGGCCTGCCCGACGTGGGCTCCATGCCGGTGCCCGGCGACGGCGAATGTGAAGGGATTTGCGTCTGCGAGTTTCAGGACGTGTATGGATTGGGGCAGTCCAAGGTCTCCTACCATCTGCGAATCTTGAAAGAGGCGGGGCTGGTGGTGGAAGAGACCCGGGGCAAGTGGACGTTCTATTCGCTCAACACCAAGACGGCCCGAGAGTTGATCGGGCTGGTGCAGGAGCAGTTGCGGCTATAGGAAGAGCCGGTCGATGGCGACTGGCTCTCGTGTTTTGTATGGGAACGAATGGCGGTGGAGTTCCGTAAAGTGGACGGAGCCTTTTATGCTGGTCCGACAAGCGAGGCAAAGTCCTATGGCGGTAGTGACAAACCTGAATGACAGTGGACCCGGCTCGCTGCGCCAGGCGATTATTGACACCAATGCCTCTGCGGTCGATAACACGATCACATTTGACCCCGGGCTGGTGGGTGTAATAAACCTGACCAGCGGTCCTTTGCCCACCATCACCGACAACCTGGCCATTCTGGGGCCAGGGGCGAATGTGGTAGCGGTGAACGGAACCGAGATGTTTCAGGTGTTCAGCGTGGGCGGGGGTGTCGTTGTCAGCATTTCCGGCCTGACGGTTGAAATGGGGAGCGCTGGATTCGGAGGCGGCGTCTTCAACCAAGGATCGCTGACACTCCTGCAGATGGTCATCCGACGGAACCAGGCCACGGCGAACGGTGGCGGGATCGACAATCGTGGTAATCTGATTATCGAAGACAGTACCGTGACTGAAAACGTTGCCACCAACGCCGGCGGTGGGCTTTCCAGCATCACTTCGGTTACCATCCGCCGCAGCACGCTCTTGACCAATCGGGCTTTGATTGGTGGGGGAATGGCGGTCGTGGCAGGCACGGCGCTGGTGGTCGACAGCACCTTTTCCGGCAACGTGGCTTCCAATTCCAATGGCGGCGGGATCGCCAACCAGGGCACGCTTGAGCTTCAGCGTACCACCATCGACAACAATTCGGCAGCAAATGACGGCGGGGGAGTATCTAGCGTGATTGGGGTACTGGCCGTCACCAACAGCACCCTTTCCGGCAACACCGCTGGAAACGTTGGGGGCGGTATCCTCATCCAGGCCACCGCGGAGGTCTCCTTCACCACAATCGCCAACAATGCGGCCACTGCCGCCGGTGGGGCGATTGCTGCCATCGCAGCGAACTTCACTGTCAAGAATTCCATCGCGGCCCTTAGCACAAACGGTGCCGGAGGACCCCAGGCCGACTGTTTTGTCGCTGGGGGTACGTTTGTGCCGTTGGGCACCAATTTCAGCACGCAAGGCGGCTGCCCCGGCTTCACAGTGGTGACCCCTGCACAGCTAAACCTGGGGCCCCTGGCCCTGAACCCGCCGGGCAGCACGGAGACCCACGCACTGCTGCCCGGAAGCGTGGCGATCGACGCGGCGCCCGACTGCACCGACGTGAATGGCGCGCCGGTGCCGACGGACCAGCGGGGCGTGCTCCGGCCCCAGGGTCCGGCCTGCGATGTGGGCTCCTTCGAAGTCGAAGTGGTCCCGCCCACGACGACGACCACGTCGACCACGTCGACCACGTCGACCACGTCGACCACATCGACCACGTCGACCACATCGACCACGACTACGTCGACAACGACTACGTCGACTACGACTACGTTGACCACGACCACGCCGCCGCCTCGGGGCGCCTCATGGCCGGGGTTGGTGACAGAAGTGTCGCAGTAGAACGGCAGCGGCGCCTCACCTTTCTACCAGGCGAGGCGCCGTCTCAGTGGTGTACGGCTTGCGCTACGAAAGGCGGCCCTTCAGCCGCTCGTAGTTGTCGCGGTCGACCAAGCCTTTGGTGTAGGCTGCCTCGAGTTCCTGCTCGTTGCGAAACCGGGTCCGGCTTGCGACGACGCCGACCCGGGCCTGCAGCACCCAGACCTGGATGAACAGCCAGATCACGACGAGCAGCATCAGCCATGACAGCCACGCGGGGAAGAGATTCCAACTCGTACGAATCGCCCTCTCGGGTTTTTCCATAGCTTGACCTGGCAAGGGCGCCCTGATACGGGCGCCCTGACAGTTTCTGCACCTTGCCCGGCGAGGCAGGAAAGCTGCGCTGAACGAGCGAATCCGTACGGCACTATGAAACGTATTATATTAATTATCTGTGCGATGGCGATATTGGCGACCGGCTGCGGCCTCCCGACCAGGGCGACGTTGTCCGCCCCGAATCGGAAAGAGGAGACCCTGAGCGAGGAGACCCGGGTCACGGCGCCCGAAAGCAGCGAAGACCTGGATGCAGATGTGCTGGATTACCTTGACGAAGTGGCCCTGAACGGCTTCGAGTTCGGCTCCGCCCCCCGGGTGGTCTACAAGTGGACGCAGAATATTGGCGTAAGCGTCTCCGGCGCCGCCAGCGAAAGCGATCGGCTGGCCCTGAAATCGGTCCTGGCCGACCTGAACGAGCTAATCAGCCCCCTGCGCATTACCCAGGTCGCCGCGGACGGCGACATCACCATTTACTACGGCCCGGACACCGAGTTTTCCCGGCGGCTCACCGGCTACACCCCGGGCAACCGTGGCTACTTTGAGGTGCACTATTCGCGGCGCTACAGTCTGCAGCATGCCGATGTCGTAATCTCCACGGCTGTAGATGCGGCGGCTCGCGCCCACCTGCTGCGGGAGGAACTGACCCAGAGCCTGGGTATGTTCCAGGACAGCTGGCACCAGAAAGAGAGCATCTTTTATCAGGGCTGGACGACGACCGACCGGTATTCCGACCTGGACAAGGCGGTCATCCGGACCCTTTATGATTCCCGCATCAAGCCGGGCATGACCCGGGACAAGGTGCGGGATGCACTGGGCGCCTGAGCAAAGGGCATGCAGCCGGGAGGTAAACCCGGCAGCATGCCCGCTTTGCTGCAACCAGGAAGTGCTCTTCAGCGTCTAGTAGACAGAAATGGAGGGACTCCGGAATGCGCCGATCGGTTTCAGCTCTGCTCTCGCTGTTGCTGCTGGGCGCCGCCCTGACCGGGTGCAGCAAGCCTGCGCCGCCCGCCCCTGCCCCTGCCCCCGATACACCCCCGAGTCAGGCCCCGCCTCAGACCGCACCCCTGCCCCTCGCCGGCCCTTGCACGCCCGGCACGACTGCGATGGACCTGCCCTCAGATCCCTACGGCGGGGGTATCGCCTTGAAGCCGCCCGAGCCTGCCGGCTCGCCGGACCGACCGTGGCTCGGCTATCTCTCAGCTGACCAATTGGATTTGCGGCCGGACGGCAGCGGCAGCATGGCCGGCACGGTCTACATGCGCCATGGGGGCAGCGCAACGGTGGATGCCGGCGAGTTTGTGCTGCGCGGCTTCCTCATGCCCGCTCCGTCCCCCGGCTGGTTCGAGACCCATGTCAAGGTCGAAGGGGTCGAGCCGGCAGAGAAGAACGTCAGTACCATCGGCGACCACGGCCACTTCGACCTGCGCATCCCGGCGGGGCGCCCGGGCGATGCGTTCCGGCTGACGCTCACCGATACGCTGAACGGCGACGTCACCTTTACCTTCTGCCGCCAGAGTCCTCCGAAGGCCGCGCTGGAGCGCCGGGGCACGAAACCGCTGGTCATGACCCTGGCCTTCACGAACGACATGCTTCGCGAATCGGTGGAGCGCTCGCTTACGGGGCCGCACGACAAGGAAGGCGGGAGCCAGGGTGATTGGATCGCGGCCATGAAATGGCTTGATCCCCGCACGCTTGAGCTGACGGCCCGGCAGCCCGCGCCGCCGGTCATGCGCATCAACCTCCGCGGCGCCCAGGACCGCAACGGCCTCTTCGTCACCGGCGGCGTGCCGAATGTGTATAGCGGGGAACCGCCCCGTGTCGTGGCCGTCGACCCGGTCACGGGTCAGGCATCGGCCCCGCTCGCGGAAGTGCCGCTGGAGCCAAACGGGGCCAGCCTGTCGCCCGACGGCACGCTCCTGCGCGTGACCGCCTGGCAGATGTATGGCGGGCAGGATATTCCCAACTGGCAGCAAGTGCTGGTCGACCTGATCACCGGGCAGACCAAACCGCTCAAGCCGGAGGAGTTGTACGGCCAGTGGGTCCCTGGGGGCGACACCCTATGGGTACGCCCCAACGATGAGAACAGCCTGGCGCTAATCCGCTGGACTCCTGCAGGGCCGCAGCAGGTGGAGATCTCCGACCTTCCCGCTTATGATTCGTTCGAGCTCTCCCCCGACGGCCGGCTGATTGCCGTCCTGGCCCGCACCGGCGGCGAAGCACCGTATCCCTATGTACCCGTCCGCTTCCTCATCGTCAACAGCGACGGCAAGACCCGCACGCCGCTCACGGGTGAAGCGCTGATGTACCGCCCGGGCAAAGATGGCCTGCGGCTGTACGGCCCGGCGTGGAGCCCGGACGGCACCCGCATCGCCCTCACTCAGCCTGACGGCAAGGGGGGGACCGCACTAGTCGTGGCAGACCTGGCCGTGGGCGCCCTGCGCAAGCTGGCGCCGAGCCTCCCCGGCAGTCAGGGCAGCACCGATTCGGTCACCTGGTCGCCCGACGGGCGCCGGCTGCTGGTCGGGCCCCTCCTGCTCGACGCCGCCACCGGCAAGATTGAGCGGCACATCGAGGGGATGGTCGGACGGCCTTTCTGGAGCCGCGACGGCGCCTGGCTTCTGTTCCAGCCGGACGACTGGACGGAGATCACGGCGTACAACCTGAGCACCGGTCAGGCCGTCGCTCTGGGCGAGGGGCTTGCCGTGGGCTGGCGCCCGGATGGAAAAGCCATGATCATCCGTTGGCCGGATGCAAGACACCGTGTCATGTGGGGATACTGATCGGAACCAAATTACCCCGCCTCTGCTCAGAGGCGGGGTTCTGCGTATCGAGGGGCTCCCACTGCATCATGCCGACTTCTTGCGCTTGATCCCCTGTACCAGGCGCACAGTCACCCACGGACCGGCCATCAGGATGATGAACCAGCGGGTCATCTGCATCGCAAGCACCATGCCCACGTCGCCGCCCAGTTCCGTGGCGCTGGCGACCATCACATCCATCGCCCCGGGCGTGGAACCCAGTACCGACGTAAGCGGATCGATGCCCGTCAGCACGTGGAACCCATACCCCACGGCCAGACAGGCCCCGATCAGCCCCAGCACCAGCACGGTCTCGATCAAAGTCGCCTTCCCCAGCCGCCTGGCCGTGGTCGCATCAAACCGGACGCCGATGGAGAGACCGACCATGAGCATGGCGGCCTTGAAGACCAGATCCGGCATCTGCCAGTGGACCGGAACGGTCCAGGCGACAGCCAGCATCGCGAGGAAGGGCCCTAGGAATGTAGCGGAAGGCAGCTTCGCCTGGTTCCCGCCGTAGACGCCCACCACGCCGCAAACGGCCAGGACCGCCAGATTCACTACCCAGGAAGCCTCCGGCAGGGCAACGGCCGCCCCTGCACCCGACTGCTGCGCAGCCGCAGCCGCCGGTGCGAAGAGCGCATGGACGGCCAGCGGCGCGACGAACATGACCAGAATCAGCCGCCAATACTGGAGCACGGCCACCACAAGGCCGTCGGCGCCCATTTCGTCGGCCATGGCGACCATGGTGTGGGCGGCGCCGGGCAGCGAGCCCATGAAGCCGGTCGCCCGGTCCACCCCCGCCCACTTCCACAGGAAGTACCCGTTCAGCAGCGCCAGCCCGCCCGAAATGACGACGGCCACCAGCAGCGGTCCGCCGTGCGCCGCCGCGAGCAGCAGGGTGCTGAGGGGGAAGCCTAATCCGGTGGTCACTCCGAAAACCGCCTGACCGAAGGTCATATACACGGGGTGCCACTGGGCAGGCTTGCCGGTGCGTACTGCCCATGCGATGCCCGCCGCCATGGGGCCGAGCATCCAGGCCATGGGCACATGGATCAGGTCAAAGAGGAAGCCTACCGCAGCAGCGCCCGCAAAGAGAAGTATGGTCTGCACCAAAACGACGGTCACTCCCGCGTCTATCGAAGTCGCGATATCATTCGTCGTGCGGCGGTTTTCCGCCTGCCGATGAATTGCCGACATTATTCGCCAATGGGCTGAGCTGACGTACCCCGAAAACCTTGTCCGTCTAACCCTCCAGCGCCCCGACCATGATCTGCTGGAGTGGGCGAAGGATCAGGGTCCCGTTGTTGCCATCTTGTGCACAAAGTTGTAAAATCGGCTTAGCACAACCTTGTGCACAAGCGCTGGCGGGGAGGGGATCCTGTGCAGCTGATCCGCATCGGTGACAAAGTCATCAACAAGGACCGGATCTTCCAGGTCGTTGGCCGGATTCTCGAACTGCGAGCCTCCGGTCTGTCGCAGCAGGAAGTTGCCGAGCAGTTAGATATCGACCGCACGATGGTCTCCCGCCTGGAAACCATCGGCGAAATTCGCAAGGGCAAGAAAATCGCACTGGCCGGTTTCCCCATCAAGAATAAAGACGAACTGACCGCCATCGCGGAAGCGGAGGGGCTCGATTTTGTCCTCCTGATGACGGAGAGCGAACGCCTCGCCTTTGCCCGCAGCCAGAACGGCGCCGACCTCATCAATATGCTGATGAAGCTGATCGCCAGAGCGCGGGAGTGCGACGCGGTCATCTTCATCGGTTCGGATCATCGGGTGGGGATGGTGGAGGCCCTGGTGGGACCCCACACCATCGGGATCGAGATTGGCAGCTCACCCCTGCATGAAGACAAGTATGTGGATCCGGACGCCATTCGGGACCTGATTCGGAGCCTGAGACAGTCCTGAGCGGGATTTAGGGAGGCAGACACGGTGAAGCGCATCGTCAGTGTGAGCCTGGGTTCGTCGAAGCGGAACGCATCTTCATCCACGCTGATTCTGGGCGAAGAAGTCGTAGTCGAGCGAATCGGAACCGACGGCAGCATCGACAAGGCGATCGCAATGATTCGGGAACTGGACGGCAAGGTCGACGCGTTCGGCATGGGCGGCATCGACCTGTATCTGTATGCCGGAGGGCGCCGCTACGCCTTCCGCACTGCGAAACTGATCGCCGCTGCGGCACAAAAGACACCCATCGTGGACGGCTCCGGCCTGAAAAACACCCTGGAACGCCGGGTGGTCCAGTACATCGACAAGCATGTCATGCCAATCCGGGGCAAGAAAGTCCTCATGCCCTCCGCCCTTGACCGCTTCGGCATGGCCGAGACGTTTGTGGCGGCGGGCTCCGACATCCTCTTCGGTGATGTGATGTTCGGGCTCGGCATCAACCTACCCATACGCAAAATCTCAACGTTGAACACGTTGGCGCATATCTTGTTGCCCGTCGTCACCCAACTGCCGTTCAAGTGGCTCTATCCCACCGGCGAGAAGCAGGACCAGCGGATCGAGAAGTACCCTGCCGCTTACGAGTGGGCCGACATCATCGCCGGCGACGCGCACTACATTCTGCGCCACATGCCAAAGCGGCTGGATGGCAAGCTGATTCTGACCAACACCATCACCAAGGAGAACGTGGTGGAGCTGCGGGAGCGGGGCGTCGGCATGCTGGTGACCACCACGCCCAACCTCGGCGGTCGCTCCTTCGGTACTAACGTGATGGAAGGCCTGATCGTCGCCGCCGCCGGAAAACATCAGCAAGAGCTCACTGCTGCCGATTACGAGGCCTGGCTCGACAAAATCGGCTTTGTGCCCCGGGTTGAGCATCTCGGGGCCATTGGCTCCACGGGTGACTAATTCACTTTGCCTTGAGCAGGGGGTACCTGAATGCACCGTTTTACACAGTATGTGAACCCGCATCTCGGACGGCTGCTTGAAACCATCAACATGGACAAGCGCTTCGTCCGCGGCGAGGGCTGCTATCTGTACGATGCCGAGGGCCGCCGGTATCTGGACTTTGTGGCCGCCTACGGCGCCCTCCCCTTCGGCTTCAATCCGCCGGAGATTTGGGCTGCCCTGAACGCCGTTGCGGAGACGCTGGAGCCGTCGTTCGTCCAGCCGTCTGCCCTGGAAGCCGCCGGCGAACTGGCCGAGCGCCTGGTTCAGATCGCCCCTGCCGGCATCCGGTACGTCACATACACCAACTCGGGCGCCGAGGCGATCGAGGCTGCCTTCAAGTGCGCCCGCGCGGCTACGGGCCGGCTGGGCATCGTGTCAGGGAGCAACTCCTTCCACGGCAAGACGTTGGGCGCCCTGTCCGCCACCAACCGGACCAGCTATCAAAAAGCGTTCGGTGCGCCCCTGCCGCACTTCTACAAAGTTGAATACGGCAATATTGCCGCCCTGGAAGCGCTCTTCGCGGAGAAAGGCAGCGAAATTGCCGCGTTTGTCATGGAACCGATTCAGGGCGAAGGCGGCATCGTTGTGCCGCCCGCCGGCTACATGGCCGCTGCAAAGGAGATTTGCCACCGGCACGGCGCCCTCTTCATCCTCGACGAGATTCAGGCCGGCATGGGCCGGTCGGGCCACCTGTGGGCCTGCGAGGCGGAAGGGGTCACGCCGGATATCATGGTCATCGCCAAGTCGCTCGGCGGCGGCCTGATTCCCGTGGGCGCCATGCTCTGCACCGAGGAAGCCTACACCGAAGAGTTCGCCATGAAGCATTCCTCGACGTTCGCCGGCAACACCCTGGCTTGCCGGGTGGGCCTGCGTGCGGTGGAGATGCTCACCCGGGATAACCAGGCCCTGATTCGCCAGGTGGCCGAGAACGGCACCTTCCTGAAGGCGGGCCTGGAAGCGCTGCAGCGCAAGTATCCGCACGTGCTCAAGGAGGTGCGCGGCCGCGGGTTCATGTTGGGCATCGAAATCGGTGTCGACATGAACACCTATGGGCGGACCAGCCTGCTGGGCGTCATGGCCGAACAGGAGAACCTGACGCCCGTGCTCTCCAGCTACCTGCTGAACGTGGAGGGGCTGCGGGTGGCGCCGACGCTGAACGGCGCGGCCGTAATCCGCATCGAGCCGCCGCTGATCGCCACGAAGGAGCAATGTCAGCAGGCCATCGACTCGATCGGCCGGATGCTGGAGCATTTGGCTGTGGGCAACATGTTTGAGCTGGTCCGGCACTTGATGGGCTGGGAGGCGCGGCCGCAGACGCTGCCGCCGGTCCGCCCGCGTGAGCTGCCCGCGCCGGCCGGCACGCCCGAAGAAGGCCGCTGGGCGTTCCTGGTCCATCCGGTCGACCTGCGCAACTATCCGGAGATGGACGATAGCCTGAAAGTCCTGGCCCTGGGTGAGATCAAGGATATGACCGACCGCTTCAACGAACTGCTGGAGCCCTACGTGGCGGGCTCGACGCAGATCCTGGCCGAAAACGGCCGGGTCGCCTACGGCGACTTCATTGTGATTCCCCGGACGGCCCAGCAGCTGCTGGACTTGCCCGGTGACGAAGCGCTGGCGCTGGTCCGCCAGGGCGTCGACATGGCGAAGGCGCGGGGCGCCAAGATCGTGGGGCTGGGCGCATACACTTCGGTGGTGACCAAGGGCGGCCTGCGGCTGAAGGATGCGGGCGTGGCCATTACCACCGGCAACAGCTACACGGTGGTGGCTGCCGTGGGTTCGATCTACAAGGCGGTCACGGAGCTGGGCACGGACCTGTGCGATTCGACCATGGCCGTCGTCGGCGCCACGGGCTCCATTGGCCGGTCGGTGGCGATCTTGATGGCGGAGGAGATTCACCGGCTGCTGCTGATTGGCAATCCGAACCGGCCGGAGCAGAGCCGCAAGCGGCTCCTGAAGGTAGCGGCGGATGCGGTGCAGCATCTGGCGGAGGTTTCCCGGCAGGGCAAGACGTTCGCGCACGGGACCATCGGGGCGGCGCTGCTGAGCCTGGGGCCGGTGCCGGCGCCGGATGCGGAGCCTGCCGTCTTTGAAAGGCTGGCGTTGGCCCTGGAGGCGAAGGGGCACCTGGCGATTACTACCGATATTGATACCCGGCTGCCCGAGGCGGACCTGGTGGTGACGGCGACGAGCTCGGCGGACGAGATCATCACGCCGGCGAATTTGAAGTTCGGTGCGGCGGTGTGCGACATCTCCCGGCCGCCGAACGTCTCCCGGGCGGTGAAAGATGCCCGGCCCGATGTGCTGGTGATCGACGGCGGCGTGGTGGCGGTGCCCGGCCTGCCCGACTTCCATTGGAAGTTTGGCTTTGAGCAGGGGCTGGCGTACGCTTGCATGTGCGAGACGATGATTCTGGGCCTGCTGCAGCACTACGAAGACACGTCGATCGGGACGGATTTGAATATGCCGATGATCCGGCATTTGAAGAAGGCTGGTGCGGAGTTGGGCTTCCGGCTGGCGCAGCTCAGGTCGTTTGACCGCCCGCTGTCGACCGAGGAGTGGGAGCGCCTCGCTCAGGTAAGGATGCGGTTGTTGAGTGCGACGGGGGATGACTGAGGCGGGGCGGCTGCATCGGCACCGTCCGGGGCGCCACGGGCTCCGCGGGTAGTGATGACGCTCTGGATTCAAAGGCGGAGGCCACCTGCACGTTCCGCAGGTGCCCTCGGTACCCTGACGCGGGTCGCCTTTGCATCCAGAGCTTAGCTGTGTCGACCGTGCTTATTGGGGCCCCGCCCAGGAATTGAGCGCCTCTCGGTTGCTCTCGATCAGCCGGGTCGCCTTTGCGCGGCTCCAGTTCCAGTTGCGCCAGTCGTCCATGCGGTGTGTGTTGTTGCGAACCAGGAGCCACTGGGCGATGACGGACTGGTCTGCGGGCGCCAGCCCGGGCAGCGCCTCGATCAAGACCGGCACCGCATCGGCGCCCAGGCTGGCCGCGTAGGCCGCATCGAAGCGCTTGCCTTCGGCTGCCCGGGCCAGGTTGGTCCGGGCGATCAGCGCGCTCGGATTCGCCAAGTGGAGCCCCGCGAGCAGCACGAAACCGCTGACCACCGCTCCGATCACAAACCGGCCCCGCCGCTCCCGCATGACCGTGGTAATGAACCAGAGGAAGAGCACCGCCAGCCAGCCCATGAAGACCGTGGCGTACAGGCGCTGCTCCGTCAGGCCGAATTCGCCCTGATAGAGCATCATCCGCTGCACGGCAGAGGCCATGATTATGAAAAGCTGTGCCACCAGTGCGCCGGCCAGGTAGCGGAAGAGGCGCCGGGCGCCCGCCCCTTCGGCCGGGAGGAGCCAGTGCAGCCCGAGCAGCAGGGGAAGCACCAGCGTGCTGACGCCTACCAGCTCGAAGAACCCCCGACGGGCATATTCGGCGTAGGTAAGCCCGGTTGTCGCCTCCACCAGCGCCGCCCCGCCGAAGAAGTAACGGAACTGGACGGCCACGAAGGCCAGGAAGAGGGCGTTGAGCAGACCGAGCACGACGCCGGTCTCAATCGCGCCGAAGCTGAGGGAGGCGGGTCGGTCGCCGCCGGGCAGCGCCGGCTCCTTGGATAGGAGGGCGGCACGCAGGAATCCGGCAACCAGGGCGCCCCAGATCAGGGTCCGGAGGATATGTGCGAAGATGTCGCCATCGGCGAACTGCACTACCCGGTCGGTCAGGCTCGCAAAGACCGCGTCCGCCGCCACAAACAGCGCGCCGAAGACCAGCAGCAGGGGAATGGCGATCAGCAGGCCCCGGACCACGGCGGCGGTTTGGCCCGACCAGCGCCCCTGGGGCAGCTCCTTCCAGTTGACGTCGCTGAAGAGGAGGAAGAAGGGGCCGGCCAGTGTCTCCACGCCGGCCAGGAGGACGCCCAGACCGTGCTGGATGATGCCGCTTTCCTGCACATTGCCGCCCCGGGCGGCCCGGATGGTTAGAATCAGCGACGCAAAGAGCGCCAGAAAGTCCAGAAAGATCAGCGCTTCCGCCCCCCGCCAGACGGCGGCGCCCGTGAAGACTACGGCCGGAACGACCAGCCAGCGGGCGCCCGGGGCCAGTGCCACTTCACCGAGCCGTGCCGCTACCAGCAGCCCGCCCGTTACAGCGGCGATCCAGAGAAATGCGTTAAGGCCATAGGGAGCCGGAAGCAGCAGCACGTCGCCGAGCAGGCCCAGGGCGGCG
Source organism: Symbiobacteriaceae bacterium (assembly GCA_035628915.1). Lineage (GTDB taxonomy): Bacteria > Bacillota > Sulfobacillia > Symbiobacteriales > Symbiobacteriaceae > JARBUG01. The sequence goes on from DASPIW010000038.1 coordinate 21,485, forward strand.
GCCGTGATAAGAATGACCAATCCAGCTTTCGTCTTCCCGTCCATCGAGCCCATCCTCCTTCAGTGTCACAGCCATCACTACGGTCAGGCCTTCCGTCCGGCACAGCCGCCGGACGATGCGGCACAGCTGCATCCGTTCCCGGCCCGGCAGCGCCCGAAACGGCTCTTCCCACACGAGCAGGTCCGGTTGAGGCAACAGCGCTACGGCCAGGTTTGCCCGTGCCCGCTCGGCGGGGGTGAGGGATTCAACGGGCCGTTCCAGCAAGGGAACCAGGTTGAACAGGCCGGCCAGCCGGGCCAACCGCTGGCGCCAGAAGATGGGGTGGAGGCGGCTGACCCGCGCCTGCCATTCAAAGGAGGCGGCGAGGTTGAACTCCCACCAGAGGTCGTGCCGCACTCCGTGTGCGTATCCCAGCGCCGTGGCCGGATTGACCGCCTGCCACCGGGCCACGGCCGCGGCGCCGCCCAGGGCGCCCACCGCGGCGGCGAGGCCCAGGGCGCCGGCCGACGGCTCCTGCCCGGGCGGCGTCCAGATGTCGATCTTGCGCGAGGTAGCTTGCACCGCTCATTCCCTCCCCAAATACGCCTTCATGGCCGACGATAGCTCGTCCAGCCGCTCGGGCTGGAGACTGTAATAGATGAACTTTCCCTCCTGGCGCTCCCGGCCCACCAGTCCGGCTTCCGTTAGCAGCTTCAGGTGGCGGGAGACGGTCGACTCATTCAGTTCCAGCCGCCTGGCCATCTCCTGGGCGGGCATCACTTCCCGGGCGATCAGTCGCAGCAACTTGAGCCGGTTGGCGTCCGCCAGTGCCGAGAAGCAGAGCACCAGGCTTTCCGGCGCTTCCTCGATCTCCCGGGGTTCCTCGTAGAGCGGGTCGTAGAAGAAGATCTGCACCGGGCCCAGGCGGTAGAACATCAGGCGCCGGGGGCAGAAAGCCGAAGGGACGAACAGAATCCGCTCCAGGTCCGCCAGCGGTACCCGCATTCCCTTGCCCCAGTGTAGGATGATCGCCTCCCCGTCCCCGGCCATGCTGACCCGGTCCGAGTAGTGGCAGATGAAGGTAAGGGGGTCGGTTTCACGCAGTTTGGCCATCGCCTTGTGGATCGAGTCGGCCAGCAGCCCCGCCCGGGCGCCGACCTCCGGGGAGACGGCGTCCCAGTAGGCCAGCAGAAGCGATCCCGCAGCCGGGTCCCGCTCCTGGAACTTGCGCAGCAAGTCCGGCGTCGGCAGCGCCGCCCGGCTCTCCAGCTCCGAGGCCAGATCGAACAGATCGATCCGGTCGCCCAGATCCCGCAGCTGCTCCAGCAGGCCGGCGGGGAGGCGGTCCAGCACCCGGCGGACCCAGGGACCGCCGGATCCGAACCGCTCGGGGTTCTGCAGCACCAGCAGCGAAAGCGCCATGTCCAGCAGCGGGGAGAACCGGAAGGAGATCATCTGGCGCAGTCTTTCTTGTTCTACCACGCAACCACACCTCGATTCGATTGCATGCCCAAGCAACTAGATCGTAGCTGGATTTGGCTCGCCTGTCAACAGGTGCTCGCCCACGAGCCGAACGTTCTGTCATTGTACGGGCCTTGAATGTGGGAATGGGAACGGGATTTTCCACGGAAGACGCGGAAGGGGACACGGAGTCGTGGCAGTGGAAGTGGGAAGATGATATCGCCCCGGATTGGGCTGAAGGCGCTGATTTGGGAAAAACGTGGATGAAAAATACTGATGAAACATGTTTCCGGGCCATGTCTGACCGCTCTTTCGGGATGTACTCTCTATTTCATAATTAAATATAGTATAAACTTCCCTTTACCATAGCTTGCAGCCAGGAAATCAGCGCGGGTTCCATAGTCGGTGAAATCCGCGCCATCCGAGGCCACTTCATTGTCCCATTCGTGTCCTCCGCGCCTTCCGCGCCCTCCGTGGCAAAATGCCCCCATTACCCCACATTTGCAGTCTTCAATTCCATAAGCGCGTGGAATGAAGCGGCCCCGGGGAGGCAACTCCCCGGGGCCTTTTCCATGAATTGGGTCGTCATCCACGCGACTAGACAACAATCAGCTCTTCCGGCGACACCGTGAGCATCTCCGCCCCGGTGTCGGTGATGACATAGGTGTTCTCGAGACCGACGGCGCCCTTGCTGGGGAAGAAGAATTTCGGCTCCACCGCAATGACGTTTCCCACAGCCAGGGCCTGCTGCTGGCGGGGCGCCAGCACGGGGAGCTCATCCATTTCCAGCCCCACGCCGTGGCCCACGAACCGGACCCGCTGGCTGCCCCAGCCCATGAACTGCTCCTCCAGCCCGGCGGCTGCCGCAATGGCCAGGCTCCGGTTCCAGAGTTCCTCGCCGGTGACACCAGGGCGCGCCTCGTGGCGAATCATGCCTGTGATCTCGCGGCAGACGCCGTAGGCCGCGACCAGCTCCGCATCCAGCGGACCGATGGAGAGCGTGCGGGTCATGTCGTGGACATAGCCGTTCACGACCGTCGGGGCGTCAAGGCAGACGGGCATGCCGCGCCCGATGCGCCGCAGCCCGGCCCCATACGGCGCCGCCGGGCTCAGCCCTTCGCCGCCGAAGGGCGTATCGGTAAAGCTGGATGCGAGCAGGCTTTCCCCTGCCAGCAGGAAGAGCCGGCATTCAAAACCGGTGGGTGCCCGCCAGCGGAGCATCCCTTGATTGCCGTTAACCCGCTCCGCATGCTCCGCCACCGCCGACAGCTCCAGTTCGGTCATGCCTTCCCGCAGGGCGCCCCGCACCTCCTGCAGCGTCAGGTCGGCCACCCGGGCCGACTGGCGGATGGCGGCGATCTCCCACTCGCTCTTGACGGACCGGATCAGCCGTGTAACGGGCCCGATGTCGACGACTTCCATCCCCGGCAGGGACTTCTGGTAATGGCCGAAGAGCGTCACCGGCATGATGTCCAGCTCCATGCCGATTCGCCTTGCGCCGCCCAGAGCGCCGGCCACCTGCCGCAGGCTCGACACCGGTTCCGCCTGCTCCAGGGGCGATTCCGCCCTGGCCCGCTCCAGCACCCGCCGCACCAGCAGGGTGGGGCGCCCGGCCGCCGGCACCCACAAATGCGCTTGCTGGGCCGTACCGCTAAAATAGTAGAGATTCGTTACGCCGTGCAGCAGGGCCCCGTCCAGCCCGGCGGCGCCCAGGTGCATCCGGAGCGCCGCCAGCCGGCGGTCAATCTCCTGCATGGGAACAGATTCCAAGAACGCCCACCCCCACAATCCAATTTCTTACCTAATCATAACGGGGAGGGTACGGACGCGCAACGGACCGCTGTGAAGAGCGGTCCGTTGCGCGTATGAGCGGAGGGGCAAGCACAGAATCGCCCCCTGGCGTGTACCCTTGGATCAGGCGCCGCCGCACCGGGGCGCCGGGTACGGCTTGGCTGCCTTTCGGGAGACGCTTGCCCGCATGTACTCCGGTCCGTCAATCTGCAGCCGGACGCTCTCTTCAGCGGCGATGGACTGCACGTCGAACAGCTCGACGGTGACGGCGGGGGCGCCGCCGGCTGTGGTGGTAAGGGCGGCGCGGCATCCGGCGTCGGTCAGCTCGCAGTGAATCTGCGCCGACTCGGGCGCCGCGATGCGGATGAACTCGTCCCAGAAGCGGGTACGCAGTTGCGCTTCCATCGTATGGCCCTGGGCAGTCACGGGAACGGGCGCACCTTTGCCGTCCACGAACGTCAGGTTCAGGGTCACCTGCTTGCGCAGCGTCAGGACCGTAACGCCGTCGGACGGACGGCTCCGGGCCAGCACGCCGCAGGTGAAACTGACGATGCCGCATTCGATGCCGGCGATCGTCGCCATGGCCGACGGAAACGACAGATCGGCCAGCGTCAGGGTGGTGGCGCTGTTCTTGTAGCACCAGTCGTGCACCTGCGTCGTCTTGATGCAGACCAATCACTGTCCCTCCCTTATTTCCCTGGATGTTGCCGTGCCATACATTATGTGGACCCGCAGGTCAGTGTGACATAAAGGAGGAATGCCGGATGGAGGTCCGGATCAACGGCAAGCAGTACCAGTCCGTGCCCGAACAGATCGCACCGCTGCTGCGGGCCTATGCGGGGCTCCAGGGCCGCTCCGTCAGCTGGGACCCGGACGGCGCTCTCGCCGTTTCGGCGCCCGAACCGCCCCCCGCCCCAGCCCCGATTCCCGTCACCGGCCCCGACCGCCTCCTTCCCGCCGGAGACGGCCAGTGGATCTCCCCGCGGGCCCGAGCGCTGGAAGAGCAGCCCGAGGGGGACTGCGGCGAGGTTGTCACCTGACTGCAGGAATGGACATACCATACACCGACGGCTTCGTCGGGAGTGATACAATGAGCTATAAAGGAACTGCCATCATGGGGCCGGCAGGGGCCCGGGTGGAACAGATGGAAGCAAGGACGTTCCGGGTCAATCCCGCTGCACCCCGGGTTGCCGCCCTCTACCTGTCACTCGGCCGCGCACTGGGCGTGCGGGGTGACCTGGCCTACGCGCAGGCGCTGCACGAAACAAACTGGTTCCGCTACGGTGGACTTGTGCGGCCCGAGCAGAACAACTACGCCGGTCTCGGCGCCGCCGGCCCCGGCCAGCCCGGTGCCTCCTTTGCCACGCCGGAGGAGGGAGTGCTCGCCCACCTGCAGCACCTGTACGCATACGCCGCCACCGCACCGCTGCCCGCCGGCATGCCCAGGGTCGACACCCGTTTCGACCTTGTGCGGCGCGGCTCGGCCCCGTTTCTGGGCGACCTGAACGGACGCTGGGCGGTGCCGGGTGACACGTATGGCCAGAGCATCGACCGGCTGCTCGGGGAGATCATCATGGAGCCTGCCGCCGCCCTGCCTTACCAGGTCACGCCGGCGTTCCTCACCGCGGCCGGCCGGAACCGGCCGGGCGCCTGCACCGAGTCAGGCTGCTGGCAAGGCGTGCAGGGCATTGTTGTCCACCGCACGGCCAGCCCGACCATGAACGCCCGGGCCATCCGCAATTATTTCAACGATGCACCCGATGGCCGCTACGCTTCCAGCCAGTTGGTCGTAGATGACACGGCCATTCTGCAGCTGATGCCCATCGGCGAAGTGGCATATCACACGGCTGGCCGGAACATGGCGTTCCTGGGCATTGAAACCTGCGAGCACAACTGGGGAACGCCGGCCTGGGCGGAGACTTACCGGAAGCTGGTCTGGCTGACCGCGTATCTAGCCCGGTGCTACAACCTGCCCATCTCCGCCATCACCGGACACTTCCAGTGGGATCCGGTCAACCGGCCCTACGACCCGACGCACATTGGCTGGAGACCGGAAGACGGCCGGGGGACGGGACTGTTCCGCTGGGACCAGTTCCTCACCGACGTGCAGGCCGCCATGCCGGCGCCCGACCCGCAGCCGACCCCCGAGCCACGTCGGATACCCGTGGCGATTGCGACGGGGCAGGGGATCACTCCGTGCGTGAAAGGCATGCTGATTGGCGCCGAAACCTATGTGCCGATCCGCCAATACACCGCGTGTGTGGCTCCCGGTGCGGCCGTGGTGTGGAATGAGCGGGACTGGAGCGTTACCGTCGAACTCCCCCCGGCACCAGGGCGGCTCCAGACCCCGACCCTGAGCAGCAAACTCTCACACAGGGAGTACGTGGACCGCCAAAACACGGCGCCATAAACGCACGAGCAGCAGGTTCTCCTGCTGCTCCATTGTCTGATTGCCATATTGTAGGGGACACGCTAAAGAGTGTATATTATAGTAGGCCAGAACTATTTAAGGTGCGTGTTTCCACACACCAACCAGGGGCGGTGAGCCGGCTGGGCAACCGAAAGGGATGGAGTCTGCGGGCCCAACTCCTGGCCCCGATCGTCGTCCTCATGATCATAGCGCTGGTAGGGGTTGAATGGATTCAGGCGACTTTTGCCCGCCGGCAGACCGACTGGTTGATCTCCCGGCGCGGCGACGCGTTTCTGACGACCCTGCAGGGGCGGCTCCAGGAGCGGCGCAGTGCCGAAGAAGGCTTTGCCCACATGCTCTCGCAACACCGGGATTTAGTGAAGGCGGTCCGCGAGGGCGACAGCAAGGCGCTCTCGGACCTGCTGGGCCCCCTGGAGGCAGGCATGGGGCTGGGTCACCTGGCGGTCTTCGGAAAGGGCGGCGAAGTGCTTCTGCGGCTCGGCTCGGTGACGCGGCTGGCTGACCAGACCCCGATGGTCGCCGGGGCCCTCGCGGGCTGGACCCAGTCCGCTGTCGTGGCTGTACCCGGCGGCCTTCTGGTGCTGTCCTCCGCCCCTGTCTTTGGGTCCGGCGATACCATCGGGGCGGTCCTCATTGGCAGCTTCCTGGGGGCGGGCGCGCTGGAGACGTTCCGCACCGGGGACGGCGAAGAGGTGGCGGTGATCCAGCATGGCGGTCTCGTGATGACCACAGCCACCGACCCCGGACTGATATCAGTTCTGAAGGGCACAACTGCCACTCCAGAGGGGCTTGCTGGCCTCCGTGGTGGCCTGGACGCTCTCGGGATGCGGGCCGTGATTGAGCCCCTGTCCGACGGCGGCTACATGGCCGGCCTCTTTCCCGTAGATGACATTCTGCAGACCATCGACGGCATGCGGGATACCCCCCGGCTGGGCATCCTTTTTCTGACCGGATTGCTGGTTTTAATGGGTGTACATTTTGCCAAGACTATTGCGCAGCCGCTGGACGCCATGTTGATGGTGACCCGTGAGATCGTCAGCGGCAACTACCGCCGCCGCATCCCACGCAGTCCCATTCTGGAACTGAGCGAACTGGCCGGCGCTTTCAACCAGATGGCACATCAGGTCGAAAGGCAGCTGCACGAACTGGCTCATCAGGCGCTCCACGATCCCCTGACGAACCTGGCCAACCGGAAGATGCTGATTGAACGGCTCAGGAAGGCCCTTGCCCGCCCCGGGGCGCCGGCCAATTCCGTAGCGGTGATCATGCTCGATCTGGACAACTTCAAGGTGATCAACGACAGCCTGGGACACCTGTGCGGTGACGAGTTGCTGTATCAATGCGCACGGCGACTGGAAGACGTCCTTCCGCCCGAAGGCCTGGCGATCCGGCAGGGCGGTGATGAGTTCAGTATCCTGCTCGACGGGATTGGCGAGATGCGTGAAGCCACCTGCGTCGCTGCTCAGGTGGTTGCAGCGCTGCGCGAGCCCTTCGTGGTTGCCGGCCGGGAAATCGTCATTACGGCCAGCGTCGGCATTGCCTACGGCACGCCGGGGCAGCACCTGCCCGACGACTTGCTGAAAGCAGCAGATCTGGCTGCATACAGGGTCAAGGGTACCGGCAAGGCCGGCTGCGCTGTTTACGATCACTCCATGAGCGCGCTGGCCATGGAGCGGCTTGAGCTGGAGTCGGATCTGCGCCGGGCCCTGGAGCGCGACGAACTGGTGCTGTGGTATCAGCCCGTCGTTGATCTGCAAAGCGGGCACGTGGTGGAATTGGAGGCGCTGATTCGCTGGCGGCACCCCGCGCGCGGCCTGATCTCCCCGGCGGATTTCATCCCCCTGGCCGAAGAGACCGGGCTGATCCTGCCCATCGGCCGGTGGGTCCTTACCCAGGCGTGCCGGCAGGCCTGCGAGTGGCTGGCGGAGTTTCCGGAGCAGCCGGAGCTGGTGGTGGGTGTCAACCTTTCGGCCAGGCAGGTGCATCACCCCGGGGTCGTTGAGGAGGTGGCGCAGGTTCTGGCGGAGACGGGGCTGCCGCCGGCCTGCCTCAAGCTCGAAATTACCGAGAGCGTGATGATGCACGATGCCGAGGCAACCGTGCAGACGCTGCGCCGGCTGAAAGCGCTGGGGCTCCAGCTGGCGGTGGACGACTTCGGCCAGGGCTACTCGTCACTCAGCTACCTCAAGCACTTCCCCCTTGACGTGCTGAAGATCGACCGGGCGTTTGTGGACAAGCTGGGCCAGGATCCGCAGGATACGGCCATCGTCGAGGCGATCATCCGCCTTGCCCGGACGCTCGACCTGACGGTTACCGGCGAAGGGATCGAAACCTGCGGCCAGGTTGATATCCTGCGGGAGATGGGCTGTGAGCGCGGGCAGGGATACTACTTTGCCCGGCCCCAGCCCTCAGAGGCCATTGCGGCGCTGCTGGCGGGCGCCCCCACCGGCCGGTGAACGGCGCGAAGAACGACCCGACCACGTTCTGCGGTCGGGTCGTTTTTGGTGCGGATTAGCCCCCCGCCCAGTTTTCCTGGTGGGACTCCACAATCACCCCGATAATGTCGCCGGCGGGAACGCCCGTATGGCGCTGTGCGACGGCTTTCAGCTCCTGCAGCAGGGTCTGCTTCAGCTCAGGCGGGCGCCCGGACCACATGAGCACTTCCACATACACGAAGCGGTTGTCGCGAGTCTCGTGAATGGCCCGTGCGTAGGGCGGCGCCGTGTAAAGCACTACTTGCCCAACCTGGGGCCGCGAGCCAAGCACATCGCCCATGCGGGTGCGCACCTCGGCGACGAGTGCCTGCTGCACTTCCGGAGCGAGGTCGGCCGGGGCGTGAATTCTGACGAACGGCATAACGTTGTTCTTCCCTTTCCGTGCAGAGATTCAGCTACTGTGTAGAGTCTCCGCCGAGCACCCTGGTCAGCCATGCTGCCGCATCCGCCTTGGGTTCGGCGTACCGGTACAGAAAGTGGGCGGCTCCGTCGTACGTGGTCCGTTCCACCGGCCCCCGCAGGGTGCCGGCCAGGGCCAGCGACTCGGCCGGGGGAATGGCGTTGTCGTCGCTGCCGTGTAGCAGCAGTGCGGGCACGGTCACCCGCCCCGCCACCGGCGCCGGGTCGAAAGCCACGGTCTGCAGGAAGCGAATCAGGTTGATGGTGACGGGCTTGCCGCCCATATCCACCGTCGTAGTGACTTCGCCCTGCTGAACCCGCCGGGCCGTGGCGAGAATGTCGTTCTTCCACTGGCTGACCCGGACCTGCACCACGCGGTCGGACAGCCCCTTGCGGGCGGCCAGGTCTGCGATGGAGCGGGCGTAGCGCTCCTCTTCGGTGTGGCAGGCGGCGGACATGAGGACAATGGCATCTACCTTGCCCTGGGCCGCCAGTTGCAGGGCGAAGGCGCAGCCTTCACCCCAGGCGATCGCCGCCACCCCTTTGATTTCCGGCTGCAGGGCAAGCATTTCCACGGCAGCGCAGGCGTCTTCGTACAAGGCGTCCCAGTCCGCATCGTGATAGGCGCCGGTGCTCAGGCCGCTCCCCCGCTGATCGTAGCAGAGGCCGGCCACGCCGCCGGCGGCCAGCGATTCGGTCCAGAGTACCGGCCAGCCCCGGGCGCCCTCCGGTGTGTACCGCTGCATGGGCAGCGGGCCGGGCCCGCCGACAATGACGGCTCCTGGCACGGGGGCATCTGCCGTCGCCCCGTCCGGCAGGACGAGATTGCCGGCCAGCCCGTAGGAGTCCTGGGCCAGGGAGATCGGGAGGGTCTTTGGCATTCAATTCGCTCCTTGCTCGCAGCATCAATAAGCGATTATACCACAGCGGAGGCGGGGGCGCGGGTCACATGTGACCGCCGCGCCGCCGGTATGGTATAGTACGGGCCTTGAATGTGGGAATGGGAACGGGATTCTTGCCGCGGAAGACGCGGAAGGGGACACGGAAATCGCGGCAGTGGAAGTGGGAATGTGAAATGACCTCGGATTCCGCAGATGGCACGGAGTTAGAATTCCGTGGCCTCCGTACTTCCGCACCCTCCATGGCAAAATGCATCCATAACCTCACATAAGCAGCCTCTCAATTACATATGGAGCACCGGGCAGCATGGCACCAACCGGTCCTGCCACTACATCCGTTAACGCTTTGTTCATACAGCCTCTACCGTAACGACATGCCCATGGAGTAGCCAATAAGGAAGAAAGAACCTTTTCGCCGGCGGTCACGTCATAACATCGTGGAATGTTGCTGGAGGTGTGCCCATGGCGGAGCAGCCCAAACAAACCTGGATCCAAGTTGCCAAGGACTGGGGGAAGGACCTGGGCATTGCGCTGGCCATCGCATTCTTGCTCAAGGCTGGTGTAGCAGATGCCCGGAAGGTGCCGACCCCTTCCATGGTTCCAACCATACAAGTGGGCGACCGCATCTTCGTAGAGCGGGCTCTTTTACAGTTTACCGGCCCCAGGCGGGGCGATATCATCGTCTTCACGCCGCCGGTGCCGTCCCCGGACGACTACCTCAAGCGCGTCATCGGGCTGCCCGGCGATACGATCGAAGTCAAGAAGGGCCAGGTTTACGTCAACGGCGTAGCCCAGAAGGAACCCTACCTGGCGGAGGCCCCCCACTATACCTACGGCCCTGTGACGGTCCCGGAAGGCAAGGTCTTTGTCCTGGGCGACAACCGCAACCAGAGCTACGACAGCCACTCCTGGGGGCTGCTCGACGAATCGGCCATTCACGGACGGGCCTGGGTCCGGTACTGGCCTCTGGACCGAGCCGGCCGGCTCGACTAGGGACTCACAGCAGTTCGCACCACCGGACTCATCCCTCCGACATAGACTGCTCCTACTTTCAGACCATTCTGGGCGGCTACGGGCGAAATGCGCACCTGACGCGTCAATAGCTTGCGATTTCTGCTTGACGCACGCCGTAGCGAGGCGTAGGATGGGAATAGCAGACGGCCCAACGGCTCCGAGGCGGACGACCCTCGTTTCGCGCAACGATTCCGGGGGGTCGGTTTTCTTTTGCTTCCGGTGTCAAAACGCCGTTTTCGCTCCTATAATGGCATACCGGTCAACTCCGTTACCACAGAGGGAGGTGGAGGCGATGGAATCGGGCCCGAGTAGTAGTGACCGATGCAACTCTATCCGTACCGCATACATCTTGGGCTGCATACCCACGCTGCCTCCGGCTTGCCCTGTCCGGCGGTGTTGACGCGCAATTCCCCGCGCGCATAACACGCCTCCTCGGCGACCGCCCGCAACGTTCGGGTGCAGCCGTAGGAGGCGTTTCCATTGACACAGAAGCAGTTGGAAGGGCTCACGCATCTCCGTGAGCTGCTCCTTAAGGGCGATACTGAAAGCCTCAAGGCATTTCTGAACGACCAGCACGAAGCCGACGTGGCCGAATGGCTCGAAGAGCTGACCGACGAAGAGCGGGAGATGATCTTCGGGCTCATGGAGGCCGAGCGGGCCGCTGAAGTGCTCGGCGAGCTGGAACTGGAGACCCAGGCCGACGTCATCACCGACCTTGACCCGGAAAAGGCCGGCGACATTCTTGACGAAATGCCGACCGACGAAGCGGCTGACCTGCTTGCCGAACTGACGCCGGAAGAGCAGGGCGAGATTCTGGACGAAATGGAAGCCGAAGAAGCGGCAGATGTGCGGGAACTGCTGGAGCATGACCCGGACACCGCCGGCGGCATCATGACCACGGACTATATCACCGTCCAGCAGGAGATGACCGCCCAGGAAGCGATCGAACACCTGCGGGACGTCGGACCCGAAGCCGAGACGATCTACTACGTGTACGTGGTCGACTTTGCCGAGCGGCTGGTGGGCGTTCTGTCGCTGCGTGACCTGATTGTGGCGCCGCCCTACCGCTCCGTACGGGAGATCATGCGCACCAAAGTGCTCTCGGTGTATGTGGACCAGGACCAGGAAGAGGTTGCGAAGACCGTCTCCAAGTACGACTTGATGGCCATTCCCGTCATTGACCGGGAAAACCGGCTGATGGGCGTCATCACCGTTGACGACGTCATCGACGTTCTGGAAGAAGAGGCCACCGAAGACGCCCTGCGCATGTCGGCCGTAACGCCCGACACGGAAGACCCCGGCGCCACCGACTTTGGCGCCACCATCTGGAAGCTGGTCAAACCCCGCCTGCCCTGGCTCATCGCCCTGCTCTTCCTCGAAGTCGTGTCCGGCAAGGTCGTCGAGCATTTCCAGTCGGGCATTCCCGCCGCCACGCTGGCGCTCCTGACGATTTTTATCACTACCATGGCCGGCGAGGCGGGTAACGCCGCCACGCAAGCGCTCGCCGTGGTTGTCCGTTCGCTGGCGACCGGCGAAATCGAAACGAAAGACGTTTTCCGGGTCGTCTGGCGTGAACTGCGGGTCGGCGCCTTCGCGGGCGTTCTGTGCGGCATCGTCCTGGCGGGCCTGTCGTATGCCATGAAAGGAAACCTTGCTCTCTCGCTGGTGGTCGGCCTTGCCATCGCCATCAATATTCCCGTTGCGAAGATTATGGGCGCCTTCTTCCCGATCCTGATTACCCGGTTCGGCATCGACCCGGCCGTCGCGTCGGGCCCCTTCATTACAACGGTGACCGACGTCACCTCGATGCTGACCTACTTCGGCATCGCCACGCTGATTCTGCTGCGGTGACCTGCCATGAAGTACAAACACGGACCGCCCCTCCCCGCACGCGACGTGTGTCAGGAGGGGCGGAGATTTTTTTCGCAGCAAGAAGGAATTCTCGAAGGAGTTGCCGTAATCTCGTTACCGAAAACGTTTTCGGCGAAAGTTTTCGTGGGGAGAGAAGAACATGGCGTTTCGCTGGTCCAGACTTCTGCCCGTCCGGTCGCAATCCCCGGCAGAGACTGCGGCTTCTCTGGCGCCGGCGCCCGAAGCTCCAGCCCCTGCGTTGAGCGGGCTGCGGGCGGGTCTGGATGCCTGGGCGGAAACGTCGGCCCTGGCGGCGGTCGCTGACGGCCGCATCGGGCAGACGCTCTCCGACATCAGTTTTGGCTCTCGGGATCTGGCGGGCAGCATCGAAAAGGTTTCCGGCATGGCCGGCCAACTGCAGACGGCGGTCGCCGACATTGCCGCCGGTATGGAGCAGCAGAGCGACGCCCTCGCCAGAGCTACGGGCCATTCGCAGCAGGTGGCCGAGGCGGCGGAACATGCCTCCCGGGAAGTGGACCGGCTGGCGCAGGCCATGCGGGAAGCAGCGGGTTCCGCCAGGGCCGGTGCCGGGGCCGTCGGCTCTACGGTGGCGCTGCTGGGCCAGGCCCGCGACGCCGTCTCCCGGTCGGCCGAGCCGATGGCGGACCTGCTGGGCCTCAGCCGGGAGATCAACCGGATTCTCGGCTCCGTCTTGCAGATTGCCAACCGGACCAACTTGCTGGCACTTAACGCGGCCATTGAAGCGGCCCGCGCCGGCGAGCACGGCCGTGGGTTCTCCGTGGTCGCCGAGGAGATACGAAAGCTGGCGGACAGCTCTTCGCAGTCGGCCCGGCAGGTCAGCGACCTCGTCCGGCGTGTCCGCGAAGAGACCGAATTGGCCACCGGGCTGGTCCAGACCGGCGCCGCCCAGGTGGATGAGATCACACGAACGGTCGAGACCGCCGTGCGGGGCCTGGAAGGTGTGCTGCAAAACACCGCGGCAATGGAGACGGCCGTGGAGGCGATTTCCGCGTCCGTCGACGGGCTGGAGACTTCCAGCCGCTCCCTGGCGGAAGCCATTTCCGGCGCAGCGGCCGTCTCCGAGGAGACGACCGGCCAGGCCGAAGTGATCGCGACCAACGCCCGGAACGTCGCCCAGGTGATGCATGGTGCGGCGGACCTTGCTGCGTACTTTGGCGCCGTTCAGGGACAGATTGAACGGGTGCTGAGGCCGGTGCGGGAGCATGTTTCCCGCGGCGGGCAGCTGCTGCAGGAACTGACGGCCATGGTGCCCGAGGATTGCGCACAGGCCGCCGGGCCCGTGGAGCTCCTGTGGGGCGACTGGATCTCCTGGCAGGACTCCGACGAGTGGTTCGGCCTGCAGCGGTTCATGGCGGCGAACGCCGACATCCGGCTGAAGCTGGTGCCGGCCCAGGTGGAGCTTGACGCCTTCCTGGCCGACCTGCGGATTCCGGACGTGACCTGGGCGGCTGTGAATGTGGCTACCCAGATTTTTGCGCCGATTGACGACCGTCTCCGGCAGGCCGGCTTCGAGTTCGGCGACTATCTGCCCGGGCTGGTCGATACCATCCGCAGCGTGGGGGGAGGCCGGCTCTATGGCCTGCCTGTTCATGTCGACATACCGGTGATGCTATACAACCCAGCCCTGTTTGACCGGGCGGGCGTGCCGCATCCGCGCACTGCCACAAGCTGGCCGGATCTGATCCGGTCGCTGCAGCAGGTAAGCCGGGCGACCGGCGCCTACGGCCTCGACATTCACTGGTCCCATGGGTTTGATTCCTTCTGCCAGCACTTCCTCAGCCCAGTAAACTGCCCACTCATGGACGACCACGGGCAGCGATTGACAGTCGGCCCGCAGCTCCGCGAGCAACTGCAGTTCCTCTGAGACCTGCGCCATAGGCACGGCGTGCTGGCCCCCGAGGTGCACCAGTCCTACGAATACAACGAGCAGTTAATCGCCCGGGGTCAGGTGGCCGCTGTCATGACCATCAGCCCCATGCTGAGCGTCTTTAGGAACGTCAGGCAGCGCACGGGCCAGACCTACGAAATCGCCCCGTTCCCCAGCTTCCCGTCGCACCCCGGCGTGGGCCCGTGCATGTCGTTCCTGATCGTCGGCATGAGCCGCTTCTCCCGCCACAAGGAAGAGGCCTGGCGGTTCCTGCACTACCTGCTGACCGACAGCCGCATTTACGAAGACAACTGCAAGGCAGGCCGAAACCTCTCCGGTCGCCTGACCCCCGAAATGCGCCGCGTCTACGAAGATTTCGGCCGCAAAAACCCACCCGCGAACTACCAGGCGATTTGGTCCCAAAAACGCGCACCAACCCCGCTCTACCTCTTCACCCCAAGTTTTCGCCGGGTCGCCGGCATCGGTTGGCAACAGGTCCAGCAGCTCATCTCCGGCCAGAAAACGGTCGACGAGGCCATGCAAACTCTTTCTGACTTCGCCCGGCTCCTTGAACGGTAGCGTTCCGCAGCGAAGCGAGGACCATTTCAAGGGTAGGCCGAAGTGCCGCGACGAGCGTCCCCTACCCGATCTCCACCCGCGGCTCACGGCCCCGGTCGACCCACTACTGTGGAAACACGCTAGCTGAAAAATTCTCCGGGCGAACAGAAGGAGTTTGAAAAAGCGTATGGTATACTCTAAGTCGAAAACGTTTTCGACGGGAGTGAGAGTGCTGACCATTCGCGACCTGGCCAAGCGGGCCGGGGTATCGGTCGCCACTGTTTCTCGGGTGCTGAACAACTATCCCGACGTGAGCGAGGAGACCAAGCACAAAGTCCTCGCCCTGGTTCAGGAGATGAACTTTCGCCCCAGCAACGCAGCGCGCAGCCTCGTTACCCGCCGGTCGAACATCATCGGCGTCTTCTTCTTGCAGGACCACATCGATTCCATGATCCTCCACCCGTTCTTCCAGGAAGTGATCGTCGGCTTCAAGCGGGCGGTGGGCAAGCGGGGATACGACCTGCTCTTCTTCACCAGCCAGAAGCCCGGCGACGGCGACTTTACTTACTTGAAGCGCTGCCGGCACCATCAAGTCGACGGCGTGGTGCTCATGGGCGTCAACCGGACCGACCCGCAGATGATCGAACTGACGGCCAGCGGCCTTCCCTGCATGTCCGTTGACGTAGACATGCTCGGCAGCCGGGCCGGATACGTCCTCTCCAACAACGAGGAAGGCGCCCGCCAGGCAGTGCGCCACCTGGTCTCCCTTGGCCACAAGGAGATCGCACTGATCAACGGCCCCACCACCAGCCGTCCGGGACACGACCGCTTGATCGGCTACCGGGAGGCCATGGCGGAAGCGGGCCTCACCTACCGCTCGGAGTACGTTCACAACTTCGACTTCACGTGGCAGCATGGCTACGAGTCCATGCAAAAGCTGCTTGACCTGCCTGACCGCCCGACAGCCGTCTTTGCCTCCGCCGACCTGATGGCTATGGGCGCCATCAAGGCAATTCGGGAGCGGGGCCTGCATGTTCCCGAAGATATCGCAATGGTCGGCTTCGACGATATCGAAGTGGCCTCGATGGTCCACCCGGCGCTGACCACCATTCGCCAGGACAAGGAAGCCATGGGCAAGGCCGCCGGTGAGAACCTGGTGCGGCTGATCGAAGACCCCGGTTTCGCGCCCCCGGTCATCACGATGAAGACCGAACTGATCGTTCGGGAATCCTGCGGCGCAAGCCCGCTTTAGTTCCAGCGCGGGCCGTCCCGTTCCCCCTGCGGGGCGCCCCGCGCTCCTCTCCGAAACCGTTTTCGGCGACGAATCCGGACGCCGCCGATCGCTTCTACATAGTGACCTGCCAACCGCTCGTGGATAACAACATGTAGGGAGGTCTACACACATGTCGAAATGGACCCGCACCATCGCATTGGCCCTGGTCGCCCTGATGGTGGCGCTGGCCGCCGGCTGCGGCGGCACCGCCAACAAGAAGGAAGAGCCCGCTGCCGCTCCCGCCGCTGAGCCCGCCAAGGCTCCCGACCCTGTCACCCTGAACATGTGGATCATGCCCAACACCAACCAGACCGAGCAGGACATGATGACTGCCGCCAAGCCCTGGCTCGACAAGAACCCGCACGTCACCCTGAAGGTCACCGTTCTGGACTGGGGCTCCGCCCTGACCAAGATCACCACCGCTGCCACTTCGGGTGAAGGACCTGACCTGCTGCAGCTCGGCACCACCTGGACGCCCGCCGTGGCCGCCACCGGCGCCCTGGAAAAGCTGAACCTCGCCGACTTCGGCGGTAAGGACGCCTTCTTCCCGGCCTCGCTGCAGACCTGCAACCTGGCTCCGACCGCCGACTACTACGGTATCCCCTGGTTTGTCGATATGCGAGCCTACTACTATCGGACCGACGTTTTCGCCAAGGCCGGCGTCGATCCCAAGAAGGCTTTCGAGACCTGGGACAGCTTCAAGGCTGCCCTGCAGAAGATCAACAACACCGAGATCAACGGCAAGAAGGTCGCCGCCATCGGTTTCCCGGGTAAGAACGACTGGAACGTCCTCCACTTCATCTTCCCGTGGATCTGGGGCGCCGGCGGCGCTGAACTGACCCCCGACAACAAGAAGGCCGCAGTCAATACCGACGCTGCCGCCGAAGGCCTCCTGTTCTACACGGGCCTCGTCCGTGACGGCGTGGCGCCGAAGGCCTACCTCGAGAAGAACACCGCTGACGTCGACAACGCCTTCCACGCCGGTGAGTTTGCGATCCTGGCCGAAGGCCCGCAGCTGATTCGCAGCTACTACACCCCGGTTGCCCAGGGCGGAAACGACGA
Organism: Symbiobacteriaceae bacterium; assembly: GCA_035628915.1. Taxonomy (GTDB): domain Bacteria; phylum Bacillota; class Sulfobacillia; order Symbiobacteriales; family Symbiobacteriaceae; genus JARBUG01. The sequence continues at coordinate 38,607 of DASPIW010000038.1, forward strand.
CAAGATTCCGGCCAAGAACTACGACGTCGCCCCGTATCCCGCTGGCCCCAAGGGTCGGTTTACCTTCTTCGGCGGCTCGAACCTCTCCGTGTGGAAGTCCTCGAAGAACAAGGCCACCACGATTGACTTCCTGAAGTACCTCGCCTCCAAGGAGGGCCAGGTTGCCTACGCCAAGGTCAACGGCTATCTGCCCGCCATCAAGTCCGCTGAGGCCGACATGCTCGCCCTCGACAAGCGGTTCGGCGCCTTCTACGAGGCCGCCAAGTCTGGCCGCTCCTACCCGTCCATCGCTGCCTGGATGACCTCTGAGCCCATCTGGCAGAAGCACTTCGGCAACATCTGGGACGTCACCGCCGGCGTGACCGGCACCTATGGCAAGGACGCCATCAAGGCCAACCTGGAAGCGCTGGCCAAGGATATCGACGCTCACCTCAAGACCGCCCAGTAATTCACCGCACCCCTGTGTCACTTCGAGGGCACTTCCTCCGTCATCGGAAGTGAGCCCAGCGCCCTGCCGCCTGCACGGGAAACGGTTTGCCCCGTGGCAATGGCGCCACCTGCACGTTCCGCAGGTGGCGCCACGTGGGAATCGGCGGCTACTTCGTGTCGCCGCCGCCTCCGACGGTATGTTGCCACGGGGCAAACCGCTTGACCGCAGGCAGCAAATGCGCCGGGCTGCACTTCCGATGACTGCGGAGTCTGGTCCATCGAAGATGAACAGGGGGAATGCAGTTTGAAGCGATTGACCTTGACGGTATCTCTTGCCCTCCTGCTTGCTGCTTGCACCTCCGCAGGAGGAGGGAGCAAGGCGCCAGATGCCCCGGCCCCCACAACTGCCCCAGCCCCCGTGGAGGCACCGCTCCCCGCGAACGTGCCCGAGGCGCCGCCGAACCGGATTACCGTCAATCAGGCCGGTTACCTGCCCGGGGCTGCTAAAGTCGCCACGGTCATGGCTGCGGAGGCGCCGGGGCCTGCGTTTCGGATCATCCGGGCCGAGAGCAGCCAGGAAGTCCTTGCCGGTACGCTCAAGGGCCCCGTGAAGGAGCCGGAGCAGGGCGGCGGCCTTGCCTGGTTGGCGGAGTTTTCAGAACTTAGCACGGAAGGTACCTATAAGGTTGATATAATGGGAACTGGGCAGTCGGCCCCGTTCCGCATCTCCCCACAAATCTATACCGATCTATACAAGACCACGATGCGCTCCTATTTTCTCCAGCGGTGCGGGGCGCCGCTCGACGACGCACTGACAGGCCTCAAACATGCCGCCTGCCACCTGCAGCCGTCTGCGCTCCACACTGACCCCACAATCATCGTGGACACAGCAGGCGGCTGGCATGATGCCGGCGATTACGGCAAGTACATACCATCGGCGGCCATTACGGTAGGGCAGCTGCTCATGCTGGCGGAAGCCTTTCCCGAGGCGGGCGCCTTTGAACTGGACGGCACGACGCTGCTGGACGAAGTCCGCTACGAACTGGACTGGATGCTGAAGATGCAGCGCGCCGACGGCGCCGTCTACCACAAGGTGACCACCGAGAATTTCCCCGGCTGGATTCGCCCGGAAGCGGATATGGCACCCCTGATCGTCTACGACGTCGGCACCAACAGTACCGGGCTCTTTGCCGCCGCCGCCGCACGGGGCGCCCGGGCCTACGCCAAGGCCGATTCGGCGTACGCCAAACGGCTGCGCACAGCGGCAGAGACCGCCTGGCAGTGGCTGGAGGCCCACCCGAACCAGATTCAGCCCCTGGTGGGAAAGACGGGCGCCTACCTGACAAGCACCGACCGGGATCCACGGGAATGGGCGGCGGCAGAGCTGTTCGCCCTGACCGGTGAAAGCGTCTACGAAACGTACCTCAAAGAGCATCGCCGCATCTCCGTGGGCCCGCCCGCCTGGGATAACGTCGCCGATATGGCTCTCCTGACCTATGCCGGGACACCGGCGGCTGACAGCGACTATAAAGCACGGGTCATCGCCGTTCTCAAGGAAGAGGCGGACGCCCGGGTGGAGCGTGCGCAGGCCCATCCGTTCGGCGTAGCACTGAGCGGCAGCGAATACAAGTGGGGCTCGGCCCACAAGGCCCTGGCCGTGGGACAGCACCTACTGATGGTGGACCGCCTCGCACCGAGCCCGGCGTATGCACGCACAGCGATGGACCAACTGAGTTGGGTCCTGGGGCGAAATCCCGTAAGCAAGTCGTTCGTAACGGGGGTGGGCAGCGACTTCCCCAAGAATCAGCACCACCGCCTGCAGGCCGCCGCCGGCATGCTGGTCCCCGGTCTACTGGTCGGCGGTCCCAACGGCGATGCCCAGGATGATGCCGCCAAACCCAAGGGCGGCCTGGGGCCCCGGGCCTATGTAGACGTACGGGAATCCTACAGCACCAACGAGCCCGCCATCAATTACAACGGTCCGCTGGTCTTTGTCTCCGGCTGGTTCGCTTTCTCACGTGACTACCGGTAAGGAGGGTTTTGCCTTGAAGGTTGCTGCAAACGCACCGGCCCCTCCGACGCTCAGGCGAGTGGGACGGTTCGCCATGGAATGGCGGCGGAACGGCCTGGCCTACCTGATGGTGCTCCCGGCCTTCTTCTTCATGATGCTCGTCCACGTCTGGCCCATGCTGCAGGGCATTTACATGTCTTTCCTGAAGCTGACCCAGTTTACGCTCAAGCAATTCCTCCATGCGCCGTGGATCGGCCTGCAGAACTACAAGGACGTGCTGCTGGACGCGGAAAACCCGATCCGGCAGGGGTTGGTGCTCGCCGCCCGCAACACGGGCATTTACACCGTAGCGGTCACCCTGGGTGTGATGGTCACGGCCATGATCGTCGCCCTGCTGCTCAACCGGAATTTCAAGGGCCGGGCCTGGGTGCGCACGGCGATGCTGATGCCCTGGGTCGTGCCCAGCTATGTCGTCGGCGTCCTCTGGGGTTTCATGTGGCACCAGGATAACGGCCTGATCAACAAGATCCTGGTCGACTGGCTGCACATTCTGAGCGACAAGCCGTTCTGGCTGATCGGCCCCAACACCATCTGGGCGATCGTGATCCCGACCATCTGGCGCTCCTGGCCGTACGTGATGATCGTTTTCCTGGCCGGGCTGCAGACGATTCCGAACGACTTATACGAGGCGGCCGATATCGACGGCGCCAGCCTCTGGCAGAAGTTCACCCGCATCACGGTGCCCATGCTCAAGCCGGTGATCGCCATTCAGATCCTTTTCCAGATCATCTACAACGTGTACTCCTACAACATCGTCATCATGATGTTCGGCAACGGCGCCGGCCATCCGGGCGACTGGGGCGACCTGTTCATGACGGCCCTGGTCCGCAACTCGTTCTCCCGGTGGCTCTTCGGCTACGGCGCTGCCTTCTCCACGGTGCTTATGCTCGGCATGATGGTCGTCGTCTGGCTCTGGTATAAGATCTTCCGACAGGAGTTGGTGATCAAATGACACTCGGCCTTTCACCGCAAGCCTGGAAGAAGGTCCACAAGGCCACGCTGTTCGTGATCACGGCTGTGGTGGTGGTCATCACGGTGCTGCCGATCCTCTGGATGGTCATCAATTCGCTGCAGACCAGCAACGATATCACCCTTGGCATCATCCGGTGGGACAAGCTCCAGTGGGCGAACTACCGCAACATGTGGATCAACGTGAAGTTCTGGGTATATTTCCGGAACAGCCTGATCATCTGTGGCGTGACAACCCTGTGCGCCGGCATCTTCGCCACCATGGCCGGCTACGCCATGGCCCGCTATCGCTTTAGGGGCGCCGACTCCTACAGCTACGCCACCATGGCCACCCAGATGATCCCCGGCATGATGTTCCTGCTCCCCATCTACATGATGTACCTCTGGATCAAGGAGACCTTTGGTCTGCCGATGATCAACACCTACTGGGGCATGGCGGTCGTCTACACCGCATTCTACACGCCCATGTCGATCTGGATCATGCGGGGCTTCTTCGCCACCATTCCCAAGGAGATGGAGGAGGCCGCCCTGATTGACGGGTGCAGCCCGTTCCAGGCGTTCCGGCGGGTGGTGCTGCCCCTTGCGAAGCCCGGCCTGATTGCCACCAGCGTCTACATCTTCCTGACGGCGTGGGATGAACTGCTCTTCGCCTGGGCGCTGACGACCAACACCGCTGCGGCGACCGTGCCCGTGGGCATTCGCCTCTATGTTGGACAGTTCCAGAACCGCTACGATCTGTTGATGGCTGCGGCCACGATCTCCACGATTCCGGTGCTGATCACATTCTTCGTTAGCCAAAAGTACTTCATCAGCGGCATGACCGCAGGCAGTGTGAAGGGCTAAAACAAACTGGGGGCTTTTCAACATGCAGTTTCCCAAGGATTTTGTCTGGGGTGCCGCGACGGCATCCTACCAGATTGAAGGCGCCGCCTGGGAAGACGGCCGGGGCGAGTGCGTCTGGGACCGGTTCTGCCGGCAGCCCGGCACCGTGGCCAATGCTGACAACGGCGATGTGGCCTGCGACCACTACCACCGTTACGGGGAAGATATCGACCTGATGGCCGAGCTTGGCCTGCGGAGCTATCGGTTCTCCATCGCCTGGCCGCGCATCTTCCCGAACGGGAAGGGCACGGTGAACCAGAAGGGGATCGACTTCTACAAGCGGGTCGTCGACAAGCTCCTGAGCCGGGGCATCGTACCGTGCGCCACAATCTATCACTGGGATCTGCCGCAGGCGCTGGAGTTCGAAGGCGGCTGGGGCAACCGGGCGACGGCGGAGCATTTTACCCGGTATGCCGAGACGATGTTCCGGGCCTTGGGCGACGTGGTGCCCCAGTGGACGACTCACAACGAGCCGTTCTGCGCATCGTATTTGGGCTACGGCATGGGCGTCCACGCGCCCGGACTGCAGAACTGGCACCTGGCCGTCAAGGCGTCGCATCACCTGCTGCTCTCACACGGGTGGTCGGTCCAATCGTTCCGGCAGCTGGTGCCGCAGGGGCAGATCGGCCTGACGCTGAACATGTCCGGCTTCTACCCGGCTACCGACAGTGAGGCTGACCGCTGGGCGGCCCACCGGTTTGACGGCTGGCACCACCGCTGGTTCTTCGCCCCGCTCTTCAAGGGCGCCTACCCCGCCGATATGCTGGAGTACTACGGTACGTTCGGGCCCATGGACTACATCCTGCCGGACGACCTGGCGACGATCCATCAGCCACTGGATTTCCTGGGCATCAACTACTACACCAGGGCCATTCTCAAGGGGAACGCCAACAGCCCCTGGCTCGGCGGCGTGGAAGCGATGCCGAAGACGGCGCCGGTGACCGATCAGGACTGGGAGATCGTACCCGATTGCCTGTACGACCTGCTCACCCGGGTCCGGCAGGACTGGACCGGGACGCTGCCGCTCTACATTCATGAGAACGGCTGCGCCATGCCGGACGTGGTCAGCGAGGACGGCCGGGTCCACGATGTGCGGCGGACGGAGTACATTCATGACCACCTGATGCGGGTCCACAAGGCGATTGAGGCAGGCGTGCCGGTGAAGGGCTATTATGTCTGGTCGCTGCTGGACAACTTCGAATGGGCGTGGGGGTACGACAAGCGCTTCGGCATCGTGTACGTCGATTACGAAACGCAGAAGCGGATCTTGAAGGATTCGGCGCTTTGGTTCGCGTCCGTGGCGAAGACAGGGGAGCTCGCTCCTGTGGCGGGAGCAATCCGATAAGCAGATGCGGCCCGGGCGCCCTGCCCGGGCCGCATCGCACCTTACGCCAGCTTGAAGAGCCCGTGGGCGACGATGATGTAGTAAGCGGAGGCGACCAGCCCGCCGGCGGCGCCGACTGCGACGGCGACCGGATAGAGCGAGGGCACGAAAGCCACCCAGATGTTGAACAGGAGCAGGGTTGCATACGCGAACAGCCCGGTGCAGGCCGTCAGCTTGCTGAAGATTTTGCTCCGGAGCATCACGAGCGCCATCATGATGCCGGCTGCTTCGACGAAGAAGAACCCCGCGAACGTGCCGGGAGTCAGGTCTTCACGGGCGAGTACCGCCTGCCCTGCGGCTGCAATCAGGGACCGCTGGGCCTCTGTGGTCGCAGCGGCGTATTGGCCGCTCAGGGCAAGCATGGGGAAAGCGGTGTTCGTGGCGATGTAGATGACGGCGCCCATGACGAGCAGGACCGTCGCCAGCAGCGAGTAGGCCTGGCTGACGCGCCGCAGGGCGAAATACAGGGCGAAAAAGAGCGGGATCGACAGGGTATTGTAGATGATGTTGAGGAGACCGAGATTGCTCATGCCCAGGAACCAGTTATCCTGCAAGAGCGCGAACCAGTTCGTAGCGGCCAGCGTGCCGGGCGCCGCTGCGGCCTCGCCCTGCAGCATCGCCGTGATGATGTCGACCAGCGCGACCAGGGGGATCAAGAGAGCGACGCAGCCACCGAGCTTGTAGAGACCCCGGTACTCTGATGAGGCCGTATCCACGCGAGCCAGTTCCATTCGTTCCTACCTCCGCTTCGTTTGTTCAGCCCCATTCTCGGGCTAAACCAGGGAGGCAGGCCATGCATCGAAGGATAGATTCAACGGTTTATGCGCGTGCAGGGATTGGCTAGGCTTGCCTGCGCTTGATCTTGGCAAACTCCGTGTCATTCAAGAGCAAGGCCGTCAACTTTGGTCTCAAGACCGTCAAATCTGGCGCCGAGACCCTTCAGTAGTTTCGTCCATTCGGCAAACCCCCTCGGGCAGATCGCACCTGACTCTCGTATGACTGGCGGCCACACATGTAACCAGTCCGTTGACGGTCGAATTTTCTCGTTCAAATTCAGAAGCCCCGCGCTGCGAACGACATGGCAGCACGGGGCGTCTGTATGCGCTAATCCACCACGATGGGAACCGCCACGAGAAGCTGCTTGCTGTCGCCGGTCAGAATGTGAACCGTCCGGGCGCCCGGTGCCATGGGCCACTTGCCGTTGATGGTGGCAAAGTCCGGGGTGCCCCGGTCAAGCGTTACGGGATGGGAGCCGAGCACCTTGTCGCCGTCGTGCAGCTCGATGACGATCTTGCCTTCCGGCGCCCGGACCCGGCCTTCGATGATAAGGGTGGTCATCGCCTGGGGATCGACCACGTCCACCCGGACCGCCTGGGCGTCAGGCCCATAGAAGAGGCCGGTGTTCATCGCGCCGGGCAGGGCGCCCCGCACGAGGACCTTGCCGCCGTCGGAGACGACCACTTCCGCCTGGCCTTCAGGTGACGGCCAGGTGATGCGATACCACCCATCATCCTTCGGTGTGGCGTCAGCCCGCTGGAGCACCTTGGTACCGCTGCGCAGTTCAACGTGGATCTGCTTAATGGGAGTATAGCCTTCCACCACCAGGCCCGGACCCTGCGCGTACTTGGTGGCGCCCACGATCGTGGGGGGGCCAGCCGGAGCCGGTGTGGGCACAGGTTCCTGCCTGGCGGTGCAGGCCGTCGCCAGGAGCATGAGTGCCAGTGCGATGGCGCCCAAAATGCTCTTCATTCGATGCCCTCCTTTAGGAGTCGTCGGACAACTGATAGACGGTCTCACATGCCCCTTGGTTTCGGAGTTGGTGTCCGCAGCCTTTCCTGTCTTCGGGACAGTTGGGACGGCGTCAGGAGAACTCCGGATGGGAGGGCACCGACTGGTCATGTACACTTCGGTGATGGAACGGACCCGTGAAATCGGCACCAGCCGTGATCTTCACGCTTACCGGTGCGGTCATGGCCGTCATTCCCCGGGTTTGTGCTGATTGTGATGCAATGGAACTTCCTCAAACTCGACAGTTTTGCCGCTGTCGCGCTGCAGACCGTCGCAGTCGCTGTGCTGATTGCCCTGGGCTCCTGCCCGAGGAGGTACTGCCATGGTACAGAAGCAAGCAGAACCTGGTTCATGCACTGAACGGTGTCGACCTTTCCGTCCCTGAAGGTGATTTCGCCTCCATTGTCGGCGCCTCCGGCTCCGGCAAGTCGACGCTCCTGCATATTCTCGGCTTCATGGACCGTGCGGACGACCACAACCCGGAGACTGCGGCGCAGACCAAGTCGGTCTACCGCATGAAAGACGGCCTGCTGCGCCGGGTCAACTTCCGGCGAATACTATGCCGCCGACTGAAACAGCGAGGCGCCTGCCACCGTGGCAGGCGCCTCGTTCTAAGCTTCCAGTCGGGTAAACCAGCGGTGGACGGTATGCAGCCCTCCGCCCAGGAACATGATGGGACAGGCACCGTTCACCACCGCGATGCCGGCCTCCTTCGCCAGCGACTCCGCTGCAGTCGACTCCATGCGCAGCCACACCCGGGGGATTCCGGCCTCCCGGCACTCCCGGACCAGTGCCACTTCCTGCGCCACCGGGAGGACCGCCACCACGCCGTCCAGCGGACCGGGCACGTCTTTCACCGATTTGTAGCACCGCACGCCTTCCACCTCTTCGGCATGCGGATTGATGGGGTATACTTCGTAGCCCTTCTCCTTGAGCGTACGGAAGACGGCGCTGGAATACTCCCTGGGGTTTCGCGAAACCCCTGCTACTGCAATGCGTTTCTGGGCGAGAAACTCAGTGATGGCTTTTCGGGACGGCATATCGTGGCCTCCTGTCTCAGGGGTTTGCTGCTGGCGCCCAGCCGATAGCACTCATGCAGGTCGCTTGCCTCGAACGACGATGTCAGCACCACAACCGGCAGCCAATTCGTGCGAGGATTACAACGCATCCTACATTGTAATGTTTGAGGATGAAATGTTCAAGCTATTGAGAGGTTCCGCTTGGCTATGCTGCCTCATCCACCCGGGCTTTCGCGGCCTCCAGCCGCTGGCGGCGTAGCATCAGGAGCGCTATGCCCAGCACGGCGGCGGCGGAGGCACCGAGGATGACCCAGGTCCAGACGCCGAACCGCAGGTTTTCGTACAGCTGGACCAGTCCGAACCCGACAAAGACGGCCGCCGATATGGAACGGAGCGTCTGCGGCGACACCCGGCGCAGGAGCTTGTCCCCGACGAGGATGCCGGGGCTGTTGGCGATGAGCATGCCGCTGACGGCGCCGGCCAGGACCAGGAGAGGGAGGCGGTACTGCACTGCCATGGTCAGGGTGGTCAGTTGGGTCTTGTCGCCCATTTCGCCCAGGAAGAAGCTGAGCGTGACAGTGGCGACCGACCCGAAGCGGGCCTCCTTTTGTTCGTCCTCTTCGCCTTTCTCCGACCGCAGCGCGAGGAGCCCGAAGACCAGGAAGAGGAAGCCGGCCAGTATGCCCAGGAGATCCAGGGGGATGATCTCGCCGAGGTAGGCGCCCAGGCCGACGGCGATGCCGTGGTTGAGCAGGGCGCCGAGAAAGACGCCGAGAAGCACGTCCCGGGCACGGTAGCGGGCGGCGAAAGCCATGGCCAACAGTTGGGTCTTGTCGCCCATTTCGGCCATGACGACCATGAGGAGCGGAGTAATGAATGCGGTCACGTGCAGACCTCCCGGGACTTTCCGCCCGCCAACAAAGTTGGCCTCGGGAAACCCTCATTTCATGCCGAAAGACCCGCCCTGGCGTTGCCAGTTGGGTCCTCACGGTATGAGTATAGTGCTATTTCCATACGTGGGGCAATACGTCTTCGGTATTTTTCAGCCTTGTACCTTGACGAGGGCAGGTCACATCAGTCTTGGTTGTCGGGATTTGAGTGCCCGGACCCACCCTGGGCGCGCAAATCCCGGCAGAGGACGGGGAAATCCCCGGGTTCCCCGGTTGCTTCCTGGTCTACACATCCAGGCTGAAGTACTGGTCGTAGAGCGGTTGGAACTCCGGGTGACTGTACTCGCCAGTCTGCGGGTCCAATACGTACCCCTCCCGGTACTCCCCGGCGGCAATCCTGTGCAGCATCTCCACAAGGGCGTCGACGTCGGCGTGGGTCGTGTATGCGCCGAAACTGGCCCGGACCATGCCTGGCACGGTCGACCGGTCGCCCCGCAGAATCGCATCGCGGTGGCGGGCGTATTCGGCTTCGGTCAGGCCCAGCAGTCCCACGACGTATGGATGCGCGCAGAAGCAGCCGTTGCGGACCCCGATGGCCCCCTCCTGCGCTAATATGGCCGCCACCAGGGCGTGGGGCAGCCGCCCTACATGAAAGGCGATGACGCCTAGCCGGTCGGCCGTGCGGGCCGGGTCCGCCGAGCCGTATATCCGGATGCCCGGCACCTCGTGCAGCGCCCTGAGGGCGTAGGCGGTCAGCTCCGCTTCATGGCGCTCCAGGTTCTCCATGCCGTGGTGCATCAGCACTTTCATCGCTTTCGCCATGGCGATGGCGCCCGGCACGTTGGGCGAGCCGGGCTCAAGCCGGTCCGGGGCGCCGGCGAGGACGACTTCGTCCGGGGCGACCATTTTGACGGCCCCGCCGCCCCACTGGTCGGGGCGGACTTCCTCAAGAAAGGCGGTGGGTGCGATGAGGGCTCCGCCCCCATACGGCGCATAGAGTTTGTGCCCGGAGAGGGCCAGAAAATCGAGCGACTCCGCCGGGTCTGGCCGGTGCATGGCAATCCGTCGGTGGGGCGCCAGTTGGGCCGCATCTACCATGACGCGGGCGCCCTGCGCATGGGCCAGCCGGGCAATGAGGTGGATGGGATTGACGAAGCCTGTCACATTCGAAGCGCCCGAAATGGCGACCAGCCGGACCCGGCCGGCGTATCTCTGCAGCTGAAGGCGCAGGTCGGCCATGTCCAGTTCCCCTGTGGGTGTAACGCCCACGTGGACGACCCGTGCGACCGCTCGCCACGGCAGGTCGTTCGCGTGATGTTCCATCGCCGAGACCAGCACGACGTCATCCGGGGCAAAGGCATACATCTGCGCCAGCCGGTTGATCGCCTCGGTGGTGTTCTTGCCGAAGACGACCGCATGGGTGGCCGGGTCGGCGCCCACAAACTGCAGCACGACTTCCCGCGCCTGATCCAGGGCGCGGGTGGAGAGCATCGACTTGAAGCCGGTCCCGCGGTGGACGCTGCTGTACCAGGGCATGAACTGCTCGATGGCGCTCACGACTTCCGTGAACGGCGGGGTGCTGGCTCCATTATCCAGGTTGACATAGCGTTTGCAGCCGCCACCCAGGACGGGGACAGACTGCTCCATTCCACTGACGCGAATGGGCGTACAACAGCCCTGTTCCACCGGCGCTCTCCTCCTTGGCGTGCCTGGCATCACCCTCCTTTTATTGCAACAGTCATGCCAGCCCCAGACAGCCCTTTGCTTGACCGTTCCATCTCAATTTGAGATGATGAAGACAATCTGTGCGGCGCCGCACAGCGGCGAGGCCGCACGGCGCCCGTAAATGGCGCGTCAGCGCCGAGAAGGGGAAAGGTGCTGTGGTGATGGATTTCCAGCAGGAGACTCAGCAGATTCTGGAGGCGGTCGCCTCTGTCCTGCGGCTGGATGTGACCCTGGTGGACGAGCAGCTGGTGCGGACGGCGGGCACCGGCACCTACCGGCAGCGGGTCGGGGAGCAGGTGCACGGCGATTCGGCGTTTGGCCAGGCGCTGCGCTCCGGCGTTCCCGTGCAGGTGGCGCAGCCCCGGGTGGACGTGGCCTGCCATGCCTGTGCCGTGCGCGCGAGCTGCGAGGAGACGGCCCACGTGGCGACGCCGATCCTGGACGGCGGAAAGCCCATCGGAGTGATGGGGTTGATCGCCTTTACCGGGGAGCAGCGGGAGCGGCTGCTACATGAGCTGGACCGCTACATGGCGTTCCTGGCGCACATGTCGGAGCTGCTGGCGGGCAAGCTCCGCCAGGAGCGGATGGCCGGCGCCCTCCTCGCCACGGCCCATTCGGTGGCCGAAGGGCTGGTGGCGGTGGACGAGTCGGGGGCCATCACTTTCCTGAACGACTCTCTCCGCCGCATGCTGCGGCTGCCGCCGGGGGGAGAGCCCATCCACCTGGGCGAGCTGCCCGGGCTGGCGACCGCCGTCCGGGATGTGCTGCGCACCGGGCGGCCCATCGCCAACCGGGAACTGACGGTCACCCTGCCGTGGGGGCCCCTCTCCGTGGTCGGGACGATCCAGCCGATTCAGGTCCGGGGACAGGTGGCCGGCGCCGTGGCAAGCCTGCGGGACATCCGGGATGTGTATGACCTGGTCTACCGGGTGGGCGCCGACCTGCCGGTCTACGGCTTTGACAAGATCATCTACCGGAGCGCCGCCATGGCGGCGGTGGTCGATCTGGCCCGGCGGGTGGCGGCCAGCCAGTCGGCGGTGCTGATTCGCGGCGAGAGCGGCACGGGCAAGGAGCTGTTCGCCCGTGCGATTCACGCCCAGAGCCGCCGGCGGGACCGGCCGTTCATGGCCATCAACTGCGCGGCGATTCCTGAAGAGCTGCTTGAGAGCGAGCTGTTCGGCTACGCCGACGGGGCGTTCACCGGCGCCCGCCGGGGCGGGAAGCCCGGCAAGTTCGAGCTCGCGAACCACGGTACGATCTTTCTCGACGAAATCGGTGACATGTCGTTGCGTCTGCAGGCGAAGCTGCTGCGGGTGCTGCAGGAATCGGAAGTGACCAGGGTCGGCGGCACCCATGCCAGCCCGCTGGATATCCGGGTGATTGCGGCGACCCACCAGAACCTGGAGGACCTGCTCAAACGCAAAGAATTCCGCGAAGACCTGTACTTCCGCATCAACGTGCTGCCGGTCGAGATTCCCCCGCTCCGGGAGCGGCCCGAAGATATTCTCCTGTTGGCGGGACACATTCGGGGGCACCGGTCGGCGCAGATGGGCATCCCCGTCATCGCCTTCTCGGGGGAGGTGGAGCAGATTCTGCTCAGCTACCCCTGGCCCGGCAATGTGCGGGAGTTGCAGAACGTGGTGGAGTACGCGGTCACCATGGCCAATGGGCCGGTGGTCGGGGTGGATGCACTGCCGTCGCGCCTGCGGGAGGTGGCCCCGCCGCCGGCCCCTGCCGCCGCTGCGCCGGCCGGCCCGCTCATGGCCGTCGACGCGTGGCTGGAGCAGGAACTGCGGCGCGGGCTGGCGCTCTACGGCAGCGGGGATAAGGCTGCCACCCGCATGGCGAAGGAATTGGGAATCAGCCGGGCGACAGTGTACCGCCGCCTGCACGAGTTTGGGCTTCTCTCGAAATGAGATGTCCTCTCAGATTGAGATGATCACCCTTCCCTGAGCCGGGGGAGGGTGTTCTGCATAAGATGGACCACATTCCCGGCGGAGGCCTTTTTACGGGAGGAGGGCGACAGTGGACCTCAAGCAGCGCTTAGCCCAGTTCAGGGCGGAAGAGCAGCGACTGTCCTGGGAGGGGACCTTCCTGGACTATTTCGGGATCGTGAAGGCCCGGCCCCGGGTCGCGGCCCTTGCGCACGCCCGTGTTCACGACATGATCATGAGCCAGGGTGTCAGTACGGACGATAACGGGCGGAAGGCATTTGACTTCTTCAAGCACGACATTTTCGGGGTTGAGAAGCCCCTTGAGCAGCTGGTCGAGTACTTCAATTCGGCGGCGAAGCGGCTGGAAGTGCGCAAGCGGATTCTGCTGCTCATGGGCCCGGTCGGCGGTGGCAAGAGCACCATCGTCTCGCTGCTCAAGCGGGGCATGGAGAAGTACTCCCGCTCCGACGAAGGGGCGATTTACTCGATCAAGGGGTGGCCCATGATAGACAGGGTAAGACGCGGTAGTCACAAATCGGAATGCGTCGTGGGCTGCCGTCTGTGGAGGACTAGAAGGACTATCCACTGTTGTCTAAAATGTAAGATGTTTCGGGCAGAATGAGTGGTTTGATAGTATAATATTTTGTGGTATCCAAATACCGAATGAAGGATGGGATGCGGCACATGTGGCGAGGAGTCTTGCGAGGGCTAGTTCTTGCCCTGCTCGTATCACTGACAGCAGTCCCGACGCACTCCAGTGCAGCGGGCCAACAAGTGGTGTTTTTGCTCGGGTGGAAGTTCTACACGGGTTGGTAGCCAAGTGTTTACTACGGATGCCGCTCCCTTTGTCGACCAGGGGCGGACATTTGTGCCTGTCCGTTATCTGGCCTTGGCCTTGGGAGTACCCGCAGAGAACATTCAATATGCTGCACAAACGCGGACCGTGACGCTGACCAAGCGCGATGTGACCGTCCAGCTACAAGTGGAAAGCAATACGATCATGATAAACGGCACCCCCCGCGAGGTGGACGCAGCGCCCAGCCTCCGAAATGGCCGCGTCTTCCTGCCCGCCCGTTTCGTATCGGAGGCTCTGGGTTACGCCGTCACATTCGACAGTACTGCCAAAGCCATTATCATCCTGCCGCCGGGCCAGGAGCCGGAGCCTGTGTCTGCCCCGGCGCTCCCGACCAACCTTGGCCAAGGGCTGGTCACAGCGGGGCGGAGTTTCACCATGGTTGCGAAAGGCGACGGCACGGTGGTCGGTTGGGGGGATAGCCGCTATGGGCAACTGGCCGAGGTTGACAACCACGAGTCACGGCCATCGCCAATGCCCATCGCTGGAGTGCCCGGAGTCACAGGTCTCGCAGCGTCCAGTGACCTGACTGCCGCCATAGACACCGCAGGGAGCGTCTGGTGGTGGGGGTGGATCCCTGACGCCATCACAATGAATGAGCCCCAAAAGCTTGAAGGACTAAACGATGCCAAGATGTTAACTGCAGCCAATCGCGGCTTCTACATCCTGAAAGCAGACGGCACAGTATGGCAGTACGTCTTCGCCCGTTACAGACCGGATTCGGCCATGGAGCTGAAGCCGATCCCTGAGCTGCAGGGGTTACGGCCATAGCGGACGGTTTGGCCGTGAAATCGGACGGCAGCCTCTGGCTGCTGGGTGTCTGGTCGATGCAGTTCCGATCCGTTGATGACGTCAAAGTAGACTACATACCACCCAGCCGTCTGCCGGACCTGGACCAGATCGCTTCCTTGGGTGCGAGAAAGCTTATCCGCACAGACGGCACCGTCTGGGGCCCGTCTTGGGATGGCGAGAAATGGGTGTGGCAGCAGCTGGCAGGCCTCACGAACGTGATCTCGGTCACTAAGGCCTCCTGGCACGCGTCTACGGAGAGAATATCTGGAACAGACTGGTTCGCACTGCGGAAGGACGGTACCGTTCTCCGGTGGACCGACGAGACCCATTATGATGCGAAGTGGCAGGTGCAGAGCAGAGTCGCCTCAACCCCTGTCATGGTGGCCGGCCTCGCCGATATCGTCGCCATCGCAGCGAACGCTTTCTCAAGGACTCACGTTGTCGCGCTCAAGCGCGACGGCACCGCCTGGTGCTGGGGAGAGAACACTTTTGGGCAAGTCGGCGACGGGACCCTGGAGGACCGTTCCGCCCCGGTATCGGTCCCGGATTTCCGCCTGTACTAGTTGCCACATCTCGGACGCGGGGCAGGAGGCATATGTATGCAACGGCGATCTTCTCGGATTGCGACAGTGACCGTACTGATCATGGTTCTGGGCATCCTTTGCGGCTCTGCCGCATACAGCGCAGATGCGATCCGGCTCTTCATGAACGGTCAGGAACTGTTTTCGGAGGTGCCACCCCGGGTGGAATCCGGACGTACGCTCGTTCCCGTGCGGGCAGTAGTGGAGGCGTTGGGCGCCGTGCTCCAATGGGATGGTGTCACCCAGACCATCACCATCCAGGGCGCGCATTCTGTGGTCATGACCGTTGGCAGCGCCACTGCATTTGTTGACGGGCAGGAGCGCCTCCTGGAGGTTCCGCCTCAAATCGTGGACGGGCGAACGCTGGTCCCGGTTCGGTTCGTGGCCGAAGCCTTTGGCCTACTTGTAGAATGGGACGGCAGCCTCCAGGCTGTTAAGCTGACGACCCCGACACCCGCCCCGAAGGTCGGTCTGGAGCTGCTGGAACTGGTAGCGGCCGAGACGCATCCGGCGGGTGTCGGGACCGGCAATCAGGCCAGAATCACTCGGACAGGCGCCGGCGTCTTCACCACTTACCTGATGCCGGACACTACTTACCACGTGGAATGGCGGTCGCCCGGGGGCTGGATGACAGTGGCCCAGGGGAAAGGCGCCGAAGAGGCGCCGCAGGTGCTGCGGGGTCCAGATGATGGGGCCTATGTGGTGGATTGGCCCTTCAACGCCCCTCGGGTATCATACACAGCCCCAGGGAAGGCGCAGTTCACCCAGGGCGGCCCGCTGCTAAACAGGTTTACGCCCGTGGCCAGACCGCAGGCGGCTGCGGGGATCAGTCCTGGCGGTGAGATTGTTGTCTCAAACGCCCTCGACGCCAAGGGAAAAGGCCACTTCGAGTGGGCCAGCTATAGTACCAGTACCCGGCAGTGGAGCGCCATCCAAAAGATCGAATTCGCTCACCGCTGGGAGTTCATCTACGTCGTTCCGGGGGCCGACCACTCCCTGACGTTGGTGGCCAACAGGAAAGCCCAATGGGAGACCCTGGGCTACCAGAGGCCGGCGGGTGCCGGGGACAGCCTTTGGAATGCACTCCGGCTATGGTACTCGGCAGACACCACTACAGGTTCGCCATCGGATACGCTGATCCATGAGGAAACACCGACCGCTGCATATCCATTCGCCGACACGAACAATAACTGGGCCGGCGACACCTATACGGACAACAAGGGGCGCCTGCACGTGCTCTACCATGTCAAGGGCGAAAGCACGCGCGGGGCCGACGGCAGCCGTCACGCGATCATTGAAGACGGTCGGATCGTCAACGATGTGGAGATGCCCACGGGCCACTGGAGAATGGTGCAGGATTCAAAGGGATCCATCTACTACCTTGATTCACGGAAGTATGGGGTCATCAAGGTATACCCTGCCACGGATGCGGACGGTCTGATCCTGGGCGAATCCACGACCCTGTCGCTTGGCGACTACGGGGTTGGTTACCCTGGCCTGTATCTGGCGGTGCCGCGCACGGGGACAGCCCCGGCGGACTACGTAGACGGGGTGTTCGCAACGGGCGGCGAGGTGCCCAAGTGGGTCTATATCCGAATCCGCCTACGCTGAACTCTTCCCGCTTAACCACGTTGGCACGGCATAACCAGATCTAGAGGATGAAGCGGGCGCCGGCCAGGACCGGCGCCCGCTTCAAATTCTCGCCATGTTCGCAAAAAACAATGCAGGAATTATCCATGTCAGTACGAATGATGTACTATGTACGGACATGGTTTCCTATATTGGTGCTTGAACCGTACAAATGGAAACACATGGTCCAGGGTCCGGCTCAGATTGGATGGCTGAACTTGAGCGAAGAGGGTGGCAACGAAATGCAGAAGAGCACGTGGACCCGTCGATGGACTGTGGCATTGGCCCTGGCATCCGTGGTGGCCGTTGTGGCCGGCTGTAGCAAAGCCCCGGCCCCGACGACGCCAGCCCCCGCAACCCCTGCTCCCGCCCCTGCGGCCAAAGCCCCGCTGACTCAGGTCGTCATCGCTCAGGCGGCCGACGCCGTGACCATGGACCCCCAGAAGCAGTCGGACACCAACACCGGCAACATCGTCCACAACATCTTCGACGGACTGCTGCTGCGGGACAAGGACATGTCGATTCAGCCCGCCCTCGCCACGTCGTACAAGCAGGTCAGCGACACCGTCTGGGAACTGACCCTGCGCAAGGATGTCAAGTTCCATAACGGCGAGGAGTTCAACGCCGACGCCGTCAAGTTCACCGTCGACCGCCTGAAGGATCCCGCCCAGAAGGCGGCTCAGGCCACCTACTACACCCTGATCAAGTCGGTCGAAGTCGTGGGCGCCGAGACCGTCCGCTTCACGCTCAGCGAGCCCGACCCCATCTTCCTGGCCCGCATGAGCAACTTGCTGATCATTCCGCCGAAGTACATCAAGGAAAAGGGCGACGAGAACTTCGCCAAGAATCCTATTGGCACCGGCCCCTACAAGTTCGTCGAATGGGTCAAGGATGACCATGTCATCGTGGAAGCCGTCACCGACCACTGGCGCGGCAAGCCGGCCATTCCCAAGGTGATCTGGCGCCCGGTGCCCGAAATGGCCACCCGAATCGCCGGCCTGCAGGGCGGCCAGATCGACATTATCGCCGCCATTCCCGCCGACCAGGTCAAGACCGTGGAAGGCACGAAGGGCCTGAAGGTCGTCACCACCCCCAGCGCCCAAATTCAGATGTTGAACTTCAACATCTCCGTCGCTCCGGCCGACAAGAAGGAGTTTCGCCTCGCCGTTGCCCACGCGGTCAACCCCAAGCCGATTCTCGAGGCGCTGCTCGGCAGCTACGCCAGCCCCCTCGACATTTCCATGAGCTCCGTCATTCCCGGGCGGCCCTCCGGAATTACCCCGCTGCCTTACGATCCGGCCAAGGCGAAGGATTACCTCGCAAAGGCCGGCCTCGGCTCCGGCGTCACCATTGACCTCGTTTCTCAGAACGGCACCTACCCGCTGGACAAGGATATCGCCCAGGCGATCGCCCAGCAGCTGGCCGCCGTCGGCATTACGGCCAATGTCAAGCCCACCGAGTACAGCCAGTTCCTTACCCTGCTGAAGGGCAAGAAGATCTCGCCCGTCTTCCTGATGGGCGGCAACAACATCTGGTTTGACATCGACCCGCAGATCACGGCCTTCTTCAGCGGCACCGGCGCCCTCTCCACGTACAAGAACGCGGAACTGGACGCCCTGATCGTCAAGGGCCGCGCCAGCAGCAACCCCGCCGAACGGGTCTCCACCTACGCCAAGGCGTTTGAACTGATCAAGAGCGAAGGCGCCGGTGTGCCCATTTTGCAGTACCAGCTGCTCTCCGCCACTAACGACAAGGTGAACTGGAAGCCCCGTCCCGACGGCCGCATCCGGATTCTCGAGATCGCCGCCAACTAAGTGCCGCTCCGGTCTGCCGGGAGGGGGGACGCCATGCGAACGTATATCCTCAAGCGTCTTATCTATGCCGTGCTCACCGTGCTGGGCGTGGTGACCCTGGTCTTCCTGCTCCAGCGGCTTTCCGGCGACCCCACGCTGGTCCTGCTGCCGCCGGAGACGCCGGCCGCCGAAGTGGCCCGGTTCCGCAGCGAACTCGGGCTGGACCGGCCGATCTACGTGCAGTACGGCAAGTTCCTGTGGGGACTGTTGCACGGCGACCTTGGCTACTCGTACCGCCAGGCGGCCCCCGCCCTCGGTCTCGTCCTGCAGCGAGTGCCAGCCACTTTCCGGCTGGCCCTCGCTGGCATGGCGGTGGCGCTCTGCATTGGCATTCCGTCCGGGATTATCGCCGCCATCAAGAAGGACACGTTCTTCGACCGGGCCGTCATGGCCGTGGCTTTGCTGGGACAGGCCATGCCCGTCTACTGGATGGGCATTCTGCTGATTCTGCTCTTCTCCGTCAACCTCAAGTGGCTGCCCGCCCTGGGCGGCGGTGGCCTGGAGGCGCTGATCATGCCGGCCCTGGCGCTGGGCTCGTACTCGTCGGCCCGGATGGCCCGCCTGACCCGCTCCAATGTGCTGGAGGTGCTGCGCCGGGACTTCGTGCGGACGGCACGGGCCAAGGGCAACTCCGAGTTTGTCGTCATCATCAAGCATGCGCTGCGCAACGCCATGATTCCCATCGTGACGGTGATCAGCCTGGAGTTTGGCAGCCTGCTGGGCGGCTCGGTAATCACCGAAACGGTCTTCGCGTGGCCCGGCGTTGGCCGTCTGTCGGTCGACGCCATCATGGGGCGCGACTACCCGGTGGTGCAGGCCGTCGTACTGGTGATTTCGGTGGTCTTCGTCTCACTTAACCTGGGAGTTGATATGATCTATGGCGTCCTCGATCCCCGCATCAGCATCGCCTCAGGGGGCAAGCGCCATTAAGGCGCCGCCCCGCCGGCGAAACTACGGCGGGGCCGTGGGCCTGGTGATTATCGCCCTGGTCATCTTGATGGCGATTCTGGCCCCCGTGCTCTCGGCCTACGCGCCGAACGCCCAGGACCTCTTCTCCCGCCTGAAGCCGCCGGGCTTCGTGCCGCCTGCGGGCGGCCCGCCGCACTGGCTCGGCACCGATCAGCTGGGCCGCGACATTTGGGCCCGGGTCCTTTACAGCGCCCGCATTTCGCTGTTCATCGGCATCATCTCCGTCTCTCTAACCGCCGTGGTCGGCACGCTGCTCGGTCTGATGGCGGGCTTCTACCGGGGCGTGGTCGAGACCGTGATCATGCGGCTGGTCGACCTGCTGCTGGGCGTGCCGTTTATCCTGCTGGCTCTGGCGGTCATCGGCATCACCGGCCCCGGGCTGCAGAATCTGATTCTGGTGATCGTGGCGACCCGCTGGGTGCAGTACGCCCGGATTCTGTTCGGGCAGGTGCTTTCTACAGCAGAGCGGGATTTCGTCGAGGCGGCCCATGCCTTGGGCAGCAAGCCGTTCCGCATACTGATCAAGCATATTCTCCCGAATGTGGCGCCCACGACCATCGTGCTGGCGACGCTGGATCTGGGCTTTGTGATCATTCTGGAGTCCGGCCTCAGCTTTCTCGGGCTCGGCGTATCGCCTTCCACGCCCACCTGGGGCATGATGCTGGCCGAGGGGCGGGCGTACCTGAACAACGCCTGGTGGCTCGGCACATGGCCGGGCGTGGCGATCATGATCACCGTCCTCGGCTTCAACCTGCTGGGCGACTGGGCCCGCGACAAGCTCGACCCGACTCTCCGGCGCTGACACCCGCCGTAACCCTTCTCTCGTTGAAAGGAAGCAGAGCAGATGGCCGAAATGCCCTTTCGCCTTGGGCCCCTGACAGCCGATTCCCCGCTTCCGCTGTATCACCAGCTGAAAGATCAGCTGCGGGAGGCGATCCGGCACCACACCTTTGGCCCCGACCAGGCGCTCCCCAAGGAGCTGGACCTGGCCGAGATGCTCGGGGTGAGCCGCAGCGTCGTCCGGCAGGCGATTTTGCAGCTGGTGACGGAGGGCGTCCTGCGCCGGGTGCCCGGAAAGGGAACGTTTGTGGCTACGCCGACCATTGAGTATGATCTGCTGGGCTTTTACAACTTCAAGCGCGAGGTAGAACGGCAGGGGCAGCAGCTTTCGATCCGGCTGGTCTCCTTTGAAAAGCTGCCCATGGACCCTGTCAATTCCAGCCTCTTCGGCGTCAGCATGGATACGCACCTGATCGGCATCTGGCGGACGCTGCTGGTGGGCGGGGCGCCCGTGCTGCTGGAGCGGACCACGCTCCCGGCGACGTTGGCCCCGACCCTGCGGGCGGAAGATGTTCGGGACGGCGCCTTCCTGACCCTGCTCTCCGAGCTGGGCCTGGAACTGACCAGGGCGAAGAAGTATGTGGAGCCCCGCCTGGCCGATCCCTTTGAAAGTCATGAGCTGGGCTTGCGGCCCGGCATGCCGGTCCTGGTAATTGACCGGTACACCTATGGCCCGGGTGACGGGCCGTGCGTGGCCCGCTGCGTCTGGACCGTGCGCGGCGACCGCTGCCGGCACTTTATCAACCTCGATCGACAAAGCATTTAACTTTGGCCCTCACAGGAGGATCATCCTATGTATCAATTCCTTCCGGCCGCCGGCTTCAGCGACGCGCTGGCCAAGACCCAGACGATGGACGCCGGCATGAAGTGCATCACGCCGGGCAAGACGGTGATCGGCCCTGCCTATACCGTGGAGGCCTACCCGACCGGCATCATCACGTGCCATAAGGCCCTGGGCGAAGTGCCCGCCGGCTGCGTGCTGGTGATTGACGGGCAAGGCGACCCCAACGGGGCCATGTGGGGTGAACTGACCAGCATGGAGGCGATGCAGAAGGGCGTGCTGGGCGTCGTGGTCGACGGGGCTGTGAGGGACGTGGCGAGCGTCCGGGAGTTGGGCTTCCCGGTGTGGGCCCGGCATATTACCCCCCGGGTGGGCAGCAACCGGACGGTGGGCACCACCGGCGGGACGGTGGTCTGCGGCGGCGTTGCCGTGCGGACCGGCGACCTGATTGTCGCCGATGACGACGGCGTGGTGGTGGTGCCGCAGGAGCGGATCGCGGAGATCGTTGCCAAGACCGAGGCGATTGAAGTCAAGGAGGTTGACATGGCCGCCAAAGTGAAAGCGGGCGGCCACATTGCGGACATGATCGGCATGAGCGCCCTGATTGCCGAAGCCGACGCCGCCGCCAAGAAGGCGCAGGGGGGCAAGTAAGATGGGCATCTTCGTCGGACCCGACTACGAGCGCCCCGCGGCGAATCTGACCCAACAGTACCGGCTGACGACGCCCGCGACGGTGGGCCACTTCCTGAACATCGGTTTCGCAGACCCGTCGATCAGGCCCGTCTACCGTGGATGTAAGGTGGTGGGCCCGGCCTTTACCGTACGTACGGACGGCATGGATATCGCGGGCATCAGCAAGGCGTATGAGCTGGTCAAGCCCGGCGACGTGCTGGTGGTCGACACGGGTGGTGACCGGCAGCACGCCTGCGCCGGCGAAGTCAGCACCTTCAAGTCGATTCGGCTGGGCATCGCCGGCCTCATCGTGGATGGCGCCGTGACCGATACGCTGGAGTTCGAGGCGCTGGGCTTCCCCTGCTTCTCCCGGACCGTTTCGGCCCTGGTCGGCCGCCGCATCGGCAACCACGGCGCCGTACGTGTGCCCGTGCAGTGCGGGGGCGTGGTGGTCAACCCCGGCGACATCGTCGTCGCCGATGACAACGGCATCGTCTTCCTGAGCCCGGCCCAGGCGGCGGAACTGCTGCCTACGCTGCTGCAGAAAGAGGCGGACGAGAAGGCGATTCGCGAGGAGTTCTGGGAACAGAAGGGCCAGCCGGTGCCCGTGTTCTACAAATGATCTTGAAGGCGATCTGCGACCGGATCGATGCAGACCTGGGGGACCACGTCGCCGAGCTGCAGCGGTACATCCGGCAGCCGAGCGTCAGCGCCGAGGGGCCGGGCGTCCGGGAGATGGCAGAGCTGCTGCGGGAGAAGATCCGCTCCCTGGGCGCCACGTGCGACTTAGTGGAGACGGGCGGCTTTCCCATGGTGTATGGCTACCTCGACGCCGGGGCGCCCCGCACGGTGCTGTTCTATGAACTGTACGACGTCCAGCCCGCCGGGGAGCCCGGCTGGCTGGCGCCGCCTTTCGCCGGGGAGATTTTGGACCTGCCCGGTCACGGCCCTTCGGTCGTGGGGCGAGGCGCCTTTAACAGCAAGGGCTGTGTGGCGGGGTTCATCAATGTCATCGAAGCGTTCCGGAAGGCGGGGCGGCCCCTGCCGGTCAACATCCGGTTCATGATTGAAGGCGAGGAGGAGATCGGCAGCCGCAACCTCCCCGCCTTTATTCAAGCCCACCGCGATGGACTGCGGCAGGCCGATTGCGTCTTCCAGCCGTACTTCGGCGAGAACGCGGCGGGCAAGACGATTCTGTACCTCGGGTTCAAAGGGCTGCTCTATATGGAGCTGGCCTGCGCAGGCGGCGACTGGGGCGGCCCGTGCGACCGGGAGATCCACGCCATGCACAACGCCTGGATCGCCAATCCGGCGTGGCGGCTGGTGCAGGCCCTGGCGAGCATGAAGGGGCCGGGAGAGCGAACCATCGTACCCGGTTTTTACGATGCCGTGGCGGCACCGGGCCCCGACGAAATGGCCCTGCTGGCCGAGCTGGAGCGAAACTTTGACGCCGAGGTGCCCCTGCAGGAGCAGGGCGCCCGGTGTTATAAGTGGCCGGGCCTGGCGGGAGTCGACCTCCTCAAGCAGTACCTGTACGAACCCAGCCTGAATATGGACGGCATTTGGGGCGGCTATAGCGGCGAAGGCACCAAGACGGTGATTCCCCGGGAGGCCCGGGCCAAGCTCGACGTCCGCCTGGTGCCCGACATGGAGCCTGCGCAGGTGGTTGACACCCTGCGCCGCCATTTGGACGAGCAGGGTTTCCCGGATATCAGCATCCGTGTGCAGAACGCCTACCCGGCGTCGCAGAACTCGCCGTCGTCGCCGGAGACGCAGGCGCTTGTGCGCTCGGCCCGGGCGGTGGCGCAGGGGCCGGTGGAAGTCTGGCCCCGGTCCGCCGGGGCGGCTCCGCACTACCTGTTTACCAAAGTGCTCGGCCTGCCGGTCGCATTCGGCGGGCTGGGGCACGGCGGCCGCTCCCACAGCGCCAACGAGTACGTGACGGTGGAGGGCCTGCGGCGGCATGAGCATGGGATCGCGGCATTCTTGCTGGAGTTTGGCGGGAGCAGGTGAAACAACGGCCTATGGAACGGCACATGCACTACGGGGTTGTGAACGAGCGGATTGAACGGCCCGACCCGGCTCTGGTGGAAGGTTTCCGCAAGCACGACGTGGCCAAGGTCGGCGATTCGATGGCGGCCTACGGCATCATGCACCATGAGATCAAGCCGCTGGCCTGGGGCATGCGGGTGCTGGGCCCCGCCGTCACGGTGCTGACCCGCCCCGGCGACGCCCTGTTTATTCAGAAGGTGGCCGATGTGGCGCAGCCCGGCGACGTGATTGTGGTCGACGCCGGCGGCTATCGGGAAGCGGCGATCATTGGCGAGCGGATCGGCTACTACATGCAAAAGCGCGGAATTAACGGCATTGTGGTGGACGGGGCCGTGCGCGACCGGGCCGGCATTGTCGGCTACGGCTTCCCGACCTTTGCCCGGGCGATTACCCCCCGGATTTACGGCGTGCAAGGGCCGGGAGCCATCAACGTGCCGGTGCAGTGCGGCGGTGTGCCGGTCAATCCGGGCGATTTGATTATGGGCGACGATGACGGTGTGGTGGTCGTTCCCCGTGAAGACGTGGCCCGTATCCTCAAGCTGGCCGATGAGCACCTGGCGGGCGAACTCTCCCGCCTGGACCGGGTCAACCAGGGCGAGAAGCTCGCGGAGATCAACAACTGCGATCCCAAGATTCTCAAGTGGCGGGGGTGACGATCTGATGTTGGATCTGATCGCCATCCGGCGCGATCTGCACCGGCACCCGGAAGTGGCGTTTGAAGAGCACCGGACGGCCGGCGTCGTTGAAGCGGCGCTGGAGTCGCTGGGGCTGCAGCCCCGCCGCTGTGCCGGTACCGGCGTGGTGGCTGACATTGCCGGGGGCGGAGGCGCCGGGCCTGTGATCGCTTTGCGGGCGGATACGGATGCGCTGCCGGTGACCGAGCAGTCAGGCGTGGATTTTTCCAGCCTGACGCCGGGCAAGATGCACGCCTGCGGGCATGATGTGCACACGACGGTTCTGCTGGGCGCCGCCGAGCAGCTGCTGGCCCGCCGGGCCGAATTGTGCGGCACCGTGCGGCTGCTCTTCCAGCCCGCCGAGGAGATTACCCGGGGGGCGGCCGCGATGGTGGCGGACGGTGCCCTGGACGGAGTGGATGCCGTGTTCGGGCTGCACAACAGTCCGGGCCATGCCGTGGGGGTTGCCGCGTTCCGGGAAGGCCCGCTGATGGCCGCTTCCGACCGGTTTCGGATGACCATTCGGGGCACGGGCGGCCACGGCGCCATGCCGCATATGACCCGCGATCCGCTGGTGGCGGCGGCCGCCGTACTGATCGGCATGCAGACGGCCGTCAGCCGGGCGGTCAATCCCCTGGAGCCCGTGGTGGTGAGCGTCTGCCGCCTGGCGGGGGGAACCACCTTCAACGTGATTCCCGACCACGCCGAACTGGAAGGGACGGTCCGGTGCCTGGCGCCCGCCGTGCGCGAGGCCATGCCGGCGCTGCTGGAAGGCATCGCCCGCGGCATTGCCGATGGGTACCGCTGCACTGTGGAATTCGAATATGAGCGAATGGTTGGGTCGGTGAACAACGAGCCAAAGGCGACGGCTCTGGCGCTGGGCGTCGCAGCCCGGGTGTTGGGCGCCGGCGGCGTGGCTGAGGCCGCCTTGACCATGGCCTCCGAAGATTTTTCCGTGTACCAGGAGCGGGTGCCGGGCTGCTTCTTCTGGCTGGGCTCGGCGGGGCCGCACGGCTTCCACCACCCGGCTTTCCGGGTGGATGAAGGCTGCATCGCAGTGGGGGTCAGACTGCTGTCCGAGATGGCCCTGGCTGCGGGGCGTGAGTTCTAGGGCGATGGCGGGCGCCGGTGGAGACCGGCGTCCGCCTTCTTCTTTCTCCGCAAGATCACCCATTGGGATGGAAGGCGTTTAATACCTTATATATAATGATATTACTGTTACATGCAGCCGGCACTCGGCGTCAGAGACGGAGTGAACAAAAATGGAGAGCCAGGCAATGGCCGGATCTGTGCTCCTGGCTACGTTCCGGGTAGGGTCTGGCGGTCAGCTCGAAGTTGTCAACAACGCAGCTGCTGCACTGTTCGCCGTCCCGCTCAACGAATTGGAGGGGCGCCGGTTCCTTGACTTGATCCGCGAGCATGAGGCCGACCGGGCCCGGACGGCTCTGGAGACGGCAGCCCACGGGCAGGCGGTGCGGTTCGAGGCGTTCGTCCGCCGCGGCGATGGCAGCAGCCTGCCTGCCGCCTTCTGCCTGACTCCGGGTGAATCCGGCGCCATCCTGGTGACCGCAGAGGATATGTCCGACCGGCACGCGAAGGCGCACGCCACCGCGGCCATGGTCTCACGGCTCACCGCACTGCTGGATACGGCGCCGGCGGCCATTTTCGTCAAGGACCTGGAAGGCCGCTACCTGATGGCGAACGCCGAGTTCGCCCGCTGCGTAGGGATCAGCTCGGCAGGGGTGTTGGGCAGCGATGACTTTGAGCTGTTTCCGCTCATGACAGCGCAGGAGTCACAGGAGAGCGACCAGCGGGTGCTGGCCCGACGGGCGCCCGTCTCGCTGGAAGAGCACGTTCCCATGGCGGACGGCGAGCGAACCTTTATGGTGCTAAAATTCCCGTTTCTTGACATACAGGGTGAACCCTATGCCATTGCGGGCATTGCTACCGACATTACGGAGCGCAAGGAGATTGAGCGCAGGCTCGCCGAGAACGAGCAGCGCTACCGCTCCCTGTTCACCCATAACTCCGATCCCGTGTATTGCTTCGACCTGGATAACAACATGACGGACGTTAACCCTGCCATGGAGAGCCTGACCGGATTCTCCCGGGAGGAACTGCTTGGACGGGGGCACCTGCGGGTTACTTTCCCGGGTGATCAGCCCCAGCATGAGACGCAGCGGAACGGCGCCCGGCACGGCGCGACCAATTACGAAATCAGGGTCCGCCACCGCGACGGCTATCCGCTCTATTGGGCGGTCACCGCCCTGCCGATTATTGTGGACGGTGCCGTGACCGGCATTTACTGCGTCGCTAAGGATCTGACAGAGCGGAAGTGGATGGAGGAGACCCACCGCTTCCTGGCTGTGGCCGGAGCCGCCCTCCAGGCAACGCTGGACGCCAGGGCCATGCTGGGGCGGGTGGCCGAATTGGCCACGGCCCACCTGTGCGACGGGTGCATGGTCTTTCTAATCGATGACCGGACCGGCCTGGAGTGTGTAGCCGAAGTCGCAGGCGACCCCGACCAGCTGCCTTTGCTGGCACAGCTGCGACAAGGCGAACTCCTGACCGACCGGCTCGAGAAGGCCGTCCTTACCGGTCAGCCGCAGAGCATCCGAGGCGACAGCGAAGGCTTGCCGCAGCTGAAGGCCGGGCAGATCTCTTGCCTTGTCGCTCCCATGATGGTCCGCGGCCGGGCCCTGGGCGCGATTGTCTTTGTCGCCGGGGTCCGGCGCCGCCGGTACTCTGCCGGGGACACCAGCGTGGTGATGGAGTTGGCCGGGCGGGCCGCACTGGCGGTGGAGCACTCGCGCCTGTTTGAACGGACCCGCCATGAGGCGATGCACGACGCACTGACCGGGCTGCCCAACCGGGCGTGCTTCTTGCGCCGCCTCGGGGAGGCCGTGGAGGAGCGGAGCGCGGGAACGATCGCGTTGCTCTTTCTCGATCTGGACCGCTTCAAGGTCGTCAACGACAGCCTGGGGCACGAGGCTGGAGACCAGCTCCTTGTCCAGACGGCACAGCGCCTGCAGCGGTGCGTGCGGAGCACCGACCTGGTCGCCCGCTTCGGCGGCGACGAGTTCACCATTCTGCTGGATGGCCATGCCCTCCCGGACGTGATCACTCACGTGGCGCAGCGCGTGCTGGGCGAATTCGGGGCGCCTTTCCGGCTGGGGGAGCAGGAGGTGTTTGTCACCGCCAGCATCGGCATCGTGAGGAATGAATCTTCCCGCGATCCCGGTGAACTGCTGCGCAAGGCGGATATCGCAATGTATCAGGCGAAGCGGGAGGGGAAGGGGCGCTATGTCATCTTCCGGCCGAGCCTGGATGTGGCCGGCGCCGGCCTGAGGCTCGAGAGCGAGCTGCGCCGGGGGCTGGAGCGAGAGGAGTTCACCCTGCACTTCCAGCCCGTTGTCGATCTGCAGACGCGCACCGTCAAATCGATGGAGGCCCTGGTGCGATGGCACCATCCGGAGCGCGGGCTGCTCCCACCGGCGGATTTCATTCCGCTAGCGGAGGAGACGGGGCTGATATTGCCGCTGGGCGATTGGATACTGCATGAAGCCTGCCGCCAGGCGCGGTCCTGGGAGCAGCTGCTGGGGCTGCTGCCGTTCCGGGTCAGCGTCAACCTGTCTGCCCGGCAGATTCACCAGCCTGCGCTCGCGGAGGCTGTCGCCGCGGTCCTGCAGGAGACGGGCCTCAGGCCGGCAAGTCTGCAGCTTGAGATTACGGAGAGCGTGCTCGTGCGGGATAACGACGAGATTGACAGCACTCTGCAGCAGCTGAAGTGTCAGGGGATCAGCCTGGCCATTGACGATTTTGGCACCGGCTATTCGTCGCTGCACTATTTGCAGCGGTTGCCGACGGATACGATCAAGATCGACCGGTCCTTTGTCGCCGGGCTGGGGAGAAGCAGCCGGGACACAGCCCTGGTGGAGGCCGTGGTCAGCATCGCCCGGAGTCTGAACCTGACGGTGATCGCGGAGGGAATCGAGACCGAAGCGCAGATTGCCTCGCTGCTTACAATGGGCTGCAACCACGGGCAAGGGTACTTGGTCTCCCGTCCGCTCCCGCCCGAGAACGTACCGGAGTTCCTGACTGCCCGCGTGCAGCGGTAGGCGGCGCTCAGCAAAACATGCGCGGAGTGACCGTGACCGTTCCGTCCGGAAGGACGGCGACGGATGCCACCAGGCAGTGCAGCACGACCCGGCGCTCGCCCGCCTGCAGGGCGCCCCACACGTTCTCAGGGCGGGCGAGCAGGCCCGCGACGGCGCCCGGGTCAGGCGCCGTCGTCTCCGCCGCTTCGGCGAGCTCGCGCTGCAGTTCCCGCCGGCGGGCCTGCAGGGGCAGAGTCCGCTCCCGCCACTCGTGCCGGCTGATGTCGCCCGCTTCGTAAGCTTCGTCCCAGCGCCGGACCGCCTGCCCGCAGCGGCGCAGCTCGGCCTTCAGGCCCGGCTGGCGCTGCCGGCGGTCATCGCCCGCCTCCTCCCCGCTGAACGCGGCCACGATGCGCACCAAGTCGCCGGGCGCCGCCAGGGGCGGAATGGCGGCGAGCACTCGTTGCTCCAGCGCATCGGCCGGGAGATACGGGAGGGTGCATACTCCGTCCGCCTCCCGGCCGCTGCAGCGGTAATAGCGCCGCTCCCGGCCCGGCACCGCCGCCCCGTTCCGGTACCGCCGCTGGGTCACCCCGTGGACCGGCGCCCCGCACAGGCCGCAGACCGCCAATCCCGTCAGGGGATGGGGGCTGCCGGCGGTGCGGGGCGCCTTGCCGCGCCCTTGCCGCAGGCGGGCCGCAGCTGCTTGCCACAGGGCGGACGGCACCAGGGGCGGGTGATCGCCATCGACCAGGACGGCGTCCGGGTTCATATGGCGACCGCCCGCCCGCTTGCCCCGCGACTGAATCCGCTGCCAGGAGACTTTCCCCATGTACACCGGGTTTCTCAGTACGTAGCTGACGGCGAAGTCGGTCCAGCGGGCGCCCTGCTTGGTGCGGGCGCCCCGCCGGTTCAACTCGGCGGCCACGGCGCGGGTCCCACTGCCGCCCATGTACAGCCGGAAAATCTCTCGCACGAGGCGGGCCTCGGCATCGTTGATGCGCAGGCGCCCGCCCGCCAGGTCGTACCCGAGGGGCGGCTTGCTCAGGTGGCGCCGGTCTGAGCGGACCGTGTGAAGCATCACTTCCCTGACCCGCTCGGAGATGCGCAGGCGCTCCCACTCCGCGAGCAGCGCCAGGAGCCCGATCATGAACCGCCCTTCGGGCTTTTGCGTGTCATAGGGCTCCGTTACCGACCGGAAGAAGACGCCCCGTTCTTCCCATTCCTTCAGCATGGTGTACAGGTCCAGCACGGAGCGGGTGAGCCGGTCCAGGCGCAGCACCAGCACCGTGTCGCCGGGCCCCGCCTCCCGGCGCAGGGCCCGGAGCCCGGGCCGCTCGGTATCCTTGGCGCTGTACCCGTCGTCGACGTACCAATTCACATCCGGATGATCGCCCCACTGGGAGCGGGCAAAGTCGGTCATCCGCTGCCGCTGGGTGGGCAGGCTGAACCCTTCTTCCGCCTGTTCGTCCGTGGAGACCCGCAGGTAGGCCCGTACGTGCATGCGGCGCCCCCCTTTTGCCCCAAGCCTATGCATCCGGAGGGTGCTGAAGCCATGTGGGTGCATTGCATCGCCAAAATCATAAGATGGTCCGGATACTGGCGCGGGAGGTTGAACGATGGCATTCCTGACCATCAAGGCCGTCCGAAGCGGAACCGCCGAGCCGCTGGCCGAGTTCGCGTTCCTGGTCAACGAGAACAACGTGCGGGATCCCCGTGACCCCGACCCGTCCCGCTGGCCTTCCCTGAGCCCGGGCGCCAGTCACAGCCCGGTGGCGGTCACGGGCGATTCCGGGTCCGCCACCGTCGAAGTGCCGCCGGGGCGCTATCTCGTGACCGTGCGGGCGCCGGGGCATAAACTGGGCGGCGAGTGGGTGACGGTCGATGGTGAGACCGACGTCACCGTTGCCCTACAGCCCCATCCGCTGCCGTTGTCGAAAATCCGGGTACGAGTCTTTCATGACAACCACCCTGTCAACGGGGAGGACGACATACCCCTGGAGCCGGGGCTGGAAGGCTTCCGCGTCGTCCTCGCGGATACCGTCGGCGAGGTGACGGTCGACTACTTCGGCAATGTGCTCTCGCTGTTCACCGATGCGAACGGCGAGCTGGTCGTAGAAAACCTGGCTCCCGGCAAATATGAAGTGCAGGCCATTCCCCCGGACGGCACCGACTGGGTGCAGACGACCACGATTGAGGGCACTCATGCGATCGATGCCTGGATTGAAGAAGGCAACGACGGCTATTTGGCCGAGGAGGGGTTCCAGGCGCCCCTGGTCGCCATCGGATTCGCGCGGCCCATGCAATTCCCAGTGCCGGGCCCTGGTCAGCCCGTCGGTGTGGTGACCGGCCGCGTCATTGGCATTGTGGAGGGGCGCCAGGAGAACAAGGTGCTGCCCGGCCAGCCGGTCGACAGACCGTGGGTTGCCCTCACCGATATCGGCGATACGGACCAGCAAGTGTACCTGGGCCGGGGCGAGACGGACGGAACCTTTGTCATTCCCAACGTCCCCCCGGGGCTGTACCAGCTGGCTACCTGGGATGATCCGCTGGACTTTATCATCTCGTTTCGGACGGTTCACATGGATCCGGGGCAGACGGTGGCGATGGGTGACATCCTGATTCCCCGCTGGTTCGGCCGGATTGAGGGGACTGTCTTCTACGACGAGAACGAGAACGGCCTGCAGGATCCAGGGGAGCCGGGCATTCCCTTTATCGAGATCGGCACGCGCTTTAAAGATGGGTCCATTCAGTATGGCACGGTCACCGACGGACAGGGGCGGTTTGAGCTACCAGAGGTATTCGAGCTGGAGGCCTTTACTGTGGCGGAACTGGGCTTTGCCCGCTTTGCCACGACCGGGCTCACCGCCAATCCCGATGCCGGCACGCCGGGCGCACAGCCGGTCCCGTATCCACCGAACCTGCTGATGGCCATCTTTACCGGGGCAGGGAGCACCAACCGGATTGACTGGGGCATGAAGCAGTACCCGGCCGCTGGCCAGCCCAACGGCGGGATCAGCGGGGTGGTCTATTACGGCGTCATGCGTAACGAGACCGACCCGCGGTTCGCACTGGCTGAGGATTACGAACCGGGCATTCCCCGGGTCACAGTCAACCTGTACCGGCCCGAAGCCGGGGGCGGCCTGACCCTGCTGCAGTCGGTGCAGACGGATGCCTGGCAGCATCCGGCCGGTTGCACCACCTTCGACGGGTCGGTGGACCCGAACTGCATCGAGCTGCCCCGGCTGGGCAACCAGATCAAACCGGGCCTCTTCGATGGCGGTTGGGCTTTTACGGGCTTGGATGCGGGCGATTTCGTGGTGGAGGTGGTGCCGCCGCCCGGGTACAAGGTGCTGGCCGAAGGCGCTGAAAACACCGGGGAAGGCGACGCTTTCCTTCTGATGCATACCACGCCGCCCTATGTCGAACCTGCGCGGGACAAAAAGCGGATCACCCTGCAGCCGGAACAAAACGCCACCACGGACTTCTGGCTGTACACGGATGTGCCGGTGGCCGGGCGGATGATCGGGCTGGTCGCCGATGACCTGAACCTTGAGACCGATCCGGCGAGCCCCTACTACCTTGAAAAGAAGCCCCTGGCATATACGCCCGTCGGAATTAGGGACTATACGGGGCGCCTGCTGCGAACCGTGGAGACCGACGCCAACGGCGTCTTTGAGGTGCTGCTGCCGTCCACCTACACGGCAAATGTCCCCATTCCGTCTGGGGTGGCGCCCGGCATGTACCGGGTGGTGGGCAACGATCCGGGTGATCCGGACCGGCCGAACCCTGGTTTCAACCCGCTCTACCAGACGCTCCACCTGGTCTTTGACGTCTGGCCCGGCAAGACCACCTACGCCGACGTGGCGATCCTGCCGGTGGGTGCCAATCCGGACGAGGGCGGTCAGGTGCCGGGCCTGGCGATCTCCCCGGATACGCCCCAGGTCTGGCAGGTGGAGCCGATCTGGAGCCGGCGGGGGACGAGGCGGACTGTGACCATTCGGGGCGCCGGGTTCGGAACCAGGCCGGGGCGTGTAAAGCTGGGCGACCGGAAATTGCCTGTCCGCACCTGGACCGACGCCACGATTGTTGTGGAGATCCCCCGCAACACCGACGAGGGCGCGCATCAACTCCTGGTGCAGGCGGCCAATCGCAAGGTAAGCCCAACCGGCATCACCTTCCATCTGCTTGGCGACGACTATGAACCGGACGTGGTGGAAGTGACACCGGCTCGGGGCATTCAGCAAGCGATTGACCATGCTGACGGGGAGCAGACGCTGATTATCGTGCGGCCGGGGACGTACCGGGAGAATATCGTGCTGCACAAGAACGTGCGGCTCCAGGGGATGGGCTACAAGGCGACCGTGCTGAACGGGGCGTTCTTCCGGCAGAACGAGGCGGCGTGGCGCGACCTGATGAGCCGGGTAGCGCTTGATGGCCCCGGAGATGTACCCGGCGGGCAGGCAATCACTGTGGTAGCCAGGAAAGGCGAATTCGAGGAGGATGACGGTTTCCGGCCGGGTGTCGACGGCTTTACCATTACCGGCGCCCGGGGCAGGGCGGAGGCCGGTGGCGGCATCTTGCTGAACGCCCACTGCAATGACTTCGAGATCAGCAACAACGTCATTGAGCGGAACGGCGGTGGGCTTGGCGGTGGCATCACCATCGGCCGGCCGTACCGGGGTGACTGCCACAATCATGACGTCCACATTCACCACAATCGCATTGTGGGCAACGGCGGCATCAGTCTGGCGGGAGCGATCGGCATCTTCAACGGGGCGGCCGGCTATACGATCGAGCACAACGAGATCATCGGGAACTACTCCGCCGAATACGGAGGGGGTATTTCCCACCTGGGGTATAGCCCGGACGGCCGCATCCGGCATAACCGCATCCTTTACAATGAGGCGTTTGACGAAGGGGGTGGCATTCTGATCGGCGGTGAGCAGCCAAAACCGCCGGCCGTGCTCTCCGTCGGGTCGGGGAACGTACGGATTTTCGCGAACCTGATTCAGGGGAACCTGTCGAACGATGACGGCGGGGGCATCCGGCTGCTGCGGGCGGGGCGGCACCGCATTCGGATCGAGCAGAACTACGTCATCGGAAACGTGGCGACCGATCTGGGCGGCGGCATCGCGCTGGATGACGCCTCGGCGGCAGAGATCTCCCGCAACACCATCGCGGCCAACGTGTGCACGTCCACCGCCGAGGACAGCGACGGGCTGCCGCACGGGGCCGGGCTGGTCAGCGAAAAACACAGCCTGCCCTTCCTGCAGTCATTGCCGTC
The DNA here is from genome assembly GCA_035628915.1 of Symbiobacteriaceae bacterium. Taxonomy (GTDB): domain Bacteria; phylum Bacillota; class Sulfobacillia; order Symbiobacteriales; family Symbiobacteriaceae; genus JARBUG01. Next base: position 72,778 of record DASPIW010000038.1, read on the forward strand.
GGGCGCGCCGCCGTTCAGCAGTCCCACGCTGAAGCGGAATCTCTTCTGGCAGAACCGGGCATATCACTGGGATCCGGTCTCAGGCGGGCTCGCCCCTGACTACGCCCTGATCGACCTTGAGGTGTTCGGAACCCTGACGCCGGCATTTATGGCGGCGCGCCGGTGCTATTTGACGGTGCCCTATGCCGGCGGATCCCGCAACACGGTTCATGACGGCACCAATCCGCCGCAATTTGCGAGCGAGTACCTGCCCGTGCTGAAGGCCTTCGCCATGCGGGGGCAGCCGGACTTCAAGGTTGTGCGGATCATTCACGCCGGGCCCGACGTGCCGGGTGATTACCGGCAGACGGAAGAGAACGGCTTCGGCGCCGATGAACCCGTATGAAGGGGGAGAGACCGTGGTGACGGCACGGCGCCTCGGTGCTACCGACGGTGTCATTCAGACGCCTGACGGGGGTACCCACTATGTGTTCGGGTTCGTGGATCTGACGGGAGTGCCTGAACCTGAGATTTACGCCTACCGGGGGAAGGCAGAGTTGCCCGCCCCACTGGTGGTGGCGGCCGAAGGCGAAGTCTTGCAGCTGACGCTGACGAATTTGGGCCTCCCGGGGCGCCCCGACCTGGACGACACCCACACCATTCATTTTCACGGGTTTCCAAACCAGATCCCCCTGTACGACGGTGTGCCCGAGGCCTCCATTTCGGTGCCCGTAGGGCGGGATTTCACGTACCATTACCTGCCTCTGGATCCGGGCACCTATATGTACCACTGTCACTTCGAGCCCGTGGAACACATCCAGATGGGCATGGTCGGTCCCCTGGTGGTCCGCCCGCAGTCGGGGGATCATTTCGCCTACAACGACCCGGCTACCGCCTTTGACCGGGAGTATTTCATCTTCCTGACGGAGCTGGACCCGGACGTGCACGCGGCGATTGCAGCCGTACAGGAGTTTGACTGGACCGACTACCGTCCCCAGTACTGGCTTCTGAACGGCCGGTCTTACCCGGACACCCTGCTGCCAGGGGTTGCCCTGCCCGCACAGCGTTACAGCAGTCTGATTCAGGCGAACCAAGGGGAGCACGTACTGCTCCGGTTCATCAACCTTGGGTACCAGCAGCATGCCATTCGGATTGCGGGGATCCCGCTGACCGTCATCGGGCTGGATGCCCAGCCGCTGGGCTCCCTCCTGACACAGCGCCGGAGCGTGATTTACACCGGCGCCGGGCAGACGGCCGACGTGCTCTTCACGGCCCCGGCGCCGGGGGAGTACCCGCTGATGAGCCGCAGCTATCACCGGAACAACGTGGCCGGTTTCGGACCGGGCGGCATGCTGACGACCGTGCGGATCCATCCGGCAGGCACTCTGGGGCCGCAGACCGGCCCCAATGCATAGAGGGGGCGGGGGCGGTGGCAGAGTGGCTGCTGCGGGCGACGGAAGGCTTCCTCAGTACGCCTGACGGCAACAGCATCTATATGTGGGGGTTTGGTCAGTCTCCCGGGCCGACGCTGGTGGTTACCCAGGGGGAGACGGTCACGGTCACCCTGGCTAATGACCTGCCGGAGCCGGTATCGATTCGGTTTCCGGGACAGGAAGGGGCGGAGGCTCAGGGGCCGGGGGGCTGGGAACCGTCAGCACCGCAGTACGAAGGGAGCCGGCTGGTCTCGCTGGTGCAGGCGGCGCCCCCCGGCGGTTCCATGGTCTACCGCTTTGTGGCCGCGGCACCCGGGACCTACCTGTACGAGAGCGGCACAGAGCCGCACAAGCAGGTGCCCATGGGGCTGCACGGCGCCCTGGTGGTCCGGCCGGCCGACTGGGATTCGGTGAGCAGCCGGACCGCCTACGGGGCGGGCACCGGAACGGAGTTCGACCGGGAGTACCTGCTGCTGACGGCGGAGATTGACCCCGAGCTTCATCTGGCGGTGCAGCGGGGGCAGGCGTATGATGCCGGGGCCTTCAAACCCCGGTACTGGACCCTCAATGGGCGCTGCTCGCCGGACACCATGTCGCCGGACGGTGCAGCGCACCTGCCGTGGCAGCCGTACGGCGCCATGATCATGGCGGAACCGGGAGAGCGGGTGCTGCTGCGGTACGTCGGGGCGGGCGTCGACGGGCATCCCCTGCATCCGCACGGGAACCATGCCCGGGTGGTGGCCCGGGACGGCCGCCTCCTGCGCAACGGCGCGGCTGACCTGTCGCACCTGCGCTTCACGGTGCTGCTGGGTGCCGGTCAGACCTACGACGCGCTCTTTCGCTGGACGGGGCTCGGCTACACCCCGGAGAATCCCATTCCGACGCTCGTGCCGAATCTGCGGAACCTGAAGACCGGCGAGCCCCAGTGGACGATGTGGAGCGGCAGCCCTTACCTGGGGTACAAGGGCGACCTTCCCAAGGGGCTGACGTCCTACAACGAAGTGGGCGAATACCACTTCATGCTCCATTCCCATGAGGAGCCGCAGATCACCAATTGGGGCGAGTTTCCCGGCGGCTTGATGACGATGATCGCCATTTTTCCGCCCGGCACGCTGATGCCTGAGATGGGGAGGCTGAGCTGATGGCGGTCGATTTGTGGGCGGCGGCCGGCGCGCTTACCTTGCCCGGGACGGCAGGGCCCGTCTCCGTACCGGCCTGGGGGTATACCTTCACCGAAGGCTCCTTCCGGGTGCCGGGGCCGGTCCTTACGGCAACGGAGGGGACGGTGTTGGAAGTCAACTTGCACAACGGGCTGAGCCGGGCGGTCTCGTTGATGGTACCGGCCCTGGCGTACAACCCCGGGCCGGCGCCCGACTTCTCCACCTTTGCTGCGGCAGCCGCGCCTGGCGGAACGGCGGCCTATGCGCTGCCGGCGTCCCGGCCCGGCACCTTTCTGTACGAGAGCGGGACCCGACCCGAAGAGCAGGTCTTGATGGGGCTGTACGGGGCGCTGGTAATCCGGCCCGCCGATTGGGACCCAGTGGCCAACCGGACGGCCTACGGGGCAGGCACGGGGTCGGCTTTTGATCAGGAGCATGTGGTACTTCTGGGAGAGGCGGACACGGTCATGCAGGCCGGGCTGGGGGCAGGCATCCCGCAGGATCAGCTCACGTACCGTCCGGATTGGTGGCTGATCAACGGGCGGCCGTTTCCGGCGACGCTGGACCCGGACGACGGGTCGGGCCAGCCCATGGGTGCCCGCGTGGCCGCAACTGCCGGCAGCCGAGTGCTGCTGCGTTGTCTGAACGCAGGATTTGCGACGCATCTTCTCCACTTCGGCGGCCTGGTCGGTCAGGTAATCGGCGAAGACGGATACCCTTTGGGTGCCGCCGCCCATGAAGTCCGCACGCTGTTGCTGCCTCCGGGCGGCACGGCGGATGTGGTTGTAACGCCCGCGGCGCCCGGTGAGTATCTGATCATGGACCGGGATCTCAAGCACGTCGTTAACGAAGGGCAGTTTCCCGGCGGGATGATGACGCGACTTGACGTGACCTTGCCCTAGCCGTGACCGCGTTGAGGCAGGCTGTGGGTTTTCGCCTGCAGCCGGGGCATATACTGCCATACCCTGCTCCTTGTCGGAGGCGGTGTCAGTGGAGTCCCATGCGGCAGTCACGCCCGCGGCATACCCCATTCCGCCGGATTGGCGATCGCACCCGGAACTCATCGCGGCCCTACGGATTTTGGTCGAAGGCGCCAGACGGGTCGCCCTGGCGTCAGGCTCCCAGGCCCCGCAGGAACCAGCAGCGCCCCATCAATAGCAGGATGCGCGAAAGAGGACGGCCACTAGGACCGTCCTCTTTCGCGCTTAGCGTCTCAATATGCCCATCAAAGGGTGCCCTATGCACGAGGAGCCGCTCCACCTGATCCCCCCCGAGGTCCGGGAGGAGGTCTACAAGGAGTACGGCATTTACATCGAGGGCGACCTCTGCCCGGCCTGCCGCCAGATGTTGAAAGATCAGTACGGCGGCAAGATGGAGGACGTGATCGTCCAGCGCATCGCCTTCTCGGAGAAGAACCGGGTCGGCATCGGAACCTTTACGCCCTCCGATCCCAAGAGCCAGGACATTTCCGAGCTTACCGGCAGCGTGGACCCCGTAACAGCGGTACGGTGGTGCTAGTCGCCAGTCTTCGCCAGCGGGGCGGCCTCATTCTTGCTGCCGGGATTGAACAGCTTGCTGAGCGCCAGGATCGACACGCCGATCGACATGACGATCAGGATGACGTCGGTCACGACGAGCGGCCAGTTGGCGGCCGGCAGGTACTTGGTCATCAGCAGCTTGTAGAGCGCGACCAGCGTGGTGATCAGCATGAAGACGGCCGGGATGATGGTGAACCAGGTCGGCTTCTTGCGGTGGGCCAGCCAGACGGTGACGGCAATCAGGCTGAGCGCCGCGAGCAGCTGGTTGGCAGAGCCGAAGATCGGCCAGATCATCTGGAAGACGTTGGTGTAGCCCAGGTAGAACATGATGACTACGGAAAGGCCAGCGTTGAAAAGATAGCTCTTCATGAAAGCCGGGGCCTTGCCCTTGAAGGCCACGGTCCACAGCTCTTCAAACAGGTAGCGGTTGAGGCGGACAGCTGTGTCCAGCGTCGTCACGACGAAGCCTTCGACCATCAGGATGCCGAAGACGGTACCGAAGGCGACCGGCGTGCCGATGGCCTTGTTCAGCAGCATGCCCATGGAGAGCGAGAAGGCCAGCATCGGGTTGGAGGCGACGCCCTTGGCGGTCGGGTAGACGATCGACTGGTAGACGTCGAACTTCAGGCCGCCGGCGACGGCGAGCAGCACGACGACCGCCAGCAGGGACTCGAGAATCATGCCGCCGTAGCCGACGGGCCGGGCGAGGGATTCCTTGGGCACCTGCTTGGAGACGGTGCCCGCCGCCACGAGGTTGTGGAAGCCGGAAATCGCACCGCAGGCGATGGTAATGAAGAGGAACGGCCAGATGGTGCCCATTTTGGCTTCGCCGCCGGCGATGTTCCAGGCCGGGGCCTGCAGTTCCACACCGGTGACGGCGCCGCCGATGACGCCGATCAACAGGATGGCGATACCGAAGTAGAGGATGAACGAGTTGGTAAAGTCACGGGGCTGGAGCAGCGCCCACACCGGCACGCCTGCGGCGATGAGGGTGTAGAAGGCGATGATGACCATCCAGATCTTCGGGTTAATCGTAACCGGGAAGTACAGGCCGGCGATGATAGAGACGAGACCGACCACGGCGGCGAGAGCGGCGCCCTGCCAGGTCGGGATGTTCTTCTTGTACATCAGCCAGCCGACGATGGGGGCGAAGCAGGTCATGACGATGACCGACGTGGAAGCGATGCCGCCAATGGAGCCCATCTGAACGCCATTGACTTCCTTGATGTGCAGCAGCGTGTTGGCCGGGTCGATCATCAGATCCTTGACTGGGACGAGGGAGCCGAGTGCGGTGGCCGTGAGGCCGAGGAAGGCGGAAGTAACCAGGACGATCATGGCGATGGTGAAACCGATGAAGAGGCCGAAGCCCCAGCGGCCCAGGTACTTGCCGGAGACGGTGGCCATGGACTCGCCCTTCTCCCGCATGGAGATGAAGAGCGCGGTGTAGTCATGGACGGCGCCCATGAAGATGCCGCCGACGACGATCCAGATCCAGGCAGGCGCATAACCGAAAAGCAGTGCGGTAGTCGGGCCGATAATGGGGCCGGCGCCGGCGATGGACGCGAAGTGGTGCGAGAAGACGACCAGGGGCTTGGTGGGGACGTAGTCGTTGCCGTCGTTCATGGTGACGGCGGGGGTCGGAATCCGGTCGTCGGAGCCGAAGATACCGTCCAGATACTTGCCGTAGACATAGTAGGCGGCCAGGAAGAGTGGTCCGGCAATCAGAAGCAGGATGGATACGTTCACATGAGTGCCTCCTTACCTTCGGATTCTCCGCCACATTCAAAGTAATCTCGGCGTAATGGTCCGTAAACGAAACGCGGCTGACCCGCAAAAAGATGGACCCGAACCGCAGTGGTTCGGGTCCATCGCCAATGAGAAAGGTTATTAGTGCGTGGGCTTGAGCCCCAGCATCTCCTGGACGGTTTTGAGGAACTGCCGTCCCACGGGAATCTGGGTGCGGGCGGCGTCGGAGAGAACCAGGTAGTAGTTGCCCTGGAACCAGGGGATCACTTCGACCACCCGTGAAAGATCGACCACAAAGGCCTTGTGCACCCGCAGGAAGGGCGCTCCCAGACGGCTTTCCAACTCCTGTAGGGAGAAGCGGGTAGCATACTGCCCGTCTGCCGTCTTGATCACCGTTTCGCGTTCACCGGTGGTGATGAACTGGATCTCCCGCCGGTCCAGCAGCAGAATGCGCCCGCCCGCCTCCACCGGGACCTTGGCGAGCCGGCTCTCCCGCCCCAGCTGTCGGAGCAGCTGATCGAGCCCCGGGTTCTGGGCGCCCGGGCAGGCGAGTCGTTCCCGCACCCGCGCCAGCGCCGTGGTCAGCCGCGCAGCCTGGACCGGCTTGAGCAGATAATCCACGGCGTTCAGCTCAAAGGCGTTGACGGCGTATTCGTCGTAGGCCGTGCTGAAGATGATTTGCGGGCGCTCTGCCGGCCAGGCGGCCAGCGTCTCCGCCAGGGCCAGCCCGTCGAGGCGGGGCATTTGAATATCGAGCAGCAGGGCGTGGGGGCGCACCGCGGCGACTTGCTGCAGCGCTTCCACGCCGTCGGCTGCTTCGTAAATGCCCGCGATGCCCGGCTGCTGCTTCAGCAGGTAGACCAGTTCGCTGCGGGCCGGGGGCTCGTCATCGGCCACCAGCACCCGGATGCCAAGCAGGTCGACGGCCGCGGGCATCATGGGCAGTTTCCCCCGAAGGCGCGCCAGCCTGACAGACTGAGCGCTTTGAACGGACCGAAGCCGCTCAGGCCGATGGTCAGGTCGGGCTGATGCGGCGCCACCGCCCGGGGAATGTGCACCGTAATCTCACCGTCGCAGGTCGGCAGGTACTCTTCGGGCTTGTCCGGCTCACCGATGTGCAGCGCAGGGGGAGAATACGGTACACAGCACTGCACGGTCAGTTCCGTAAGCCGGATTGTAACGTGGCGGGAACGGGAGGACAGGTACTGGCGGGCTTCTGCGGTGACGGTAACGGGCATGGCTGGTCAGGCCTCCTTACCCAGTACTTGCGGCGATCCGACGGGGGCGGACACGGGCAGGTGCATGGAGACGACCGTGCCGCCGCCCCGGGGCGTCCGGATCTGGAGGGCGGCATCGGGACCGAAGTAGCCTTTCAGCCGCTCGTTGATGTTCATCAGCCCGATACCGGTGCTGTGGCTGGGCGCCCGGCCGGCCAGGGCAGCCTCAGCCGTATCCTGCGACATGCCCACGCCGTCGTCGGTGACGGCGAGGATGATGGTGCCATCTTCAAGGCGGCCGGTGATCCGCACGGTGCCGCCCGCCGCCTTCGGCATAAGGCCGTACTTGACCGCATTCTCCACCAGGGTCTGCAGGGTGAACGGGGGGATGCGGTGGCGCAGCAGGGCGGAAGAAACGTCGATCTCGACCCGCAGGCGCTCGCCGAAGCGGGCCCGCTCGATGGCCAGGTAGCAGTCCACCAGTTCCAACTCTTCCGCCACGCAGACCAGCTCCTCGCTGGAGCGCAGCGTCCGCCGGAAGAACTCGGAGAGGCTGGCCAGCAAGTCGCGGGCGCCTTCCGGGTTGGTGCGCACGAAGGACGAAATGGTGTTCAAGGCGTTGAAGAGGAAGTGCGGGTTGATTTGCGCCCGGAGCGCCTTCAGTTCCGCCCGGGTGGCCATTTGCGCCCGCTTTTCCAGTTCGGCCAGCTGCAGCTGGGTGCTGAACAGGCCGGCCATGCCGGTCGCCAGCTCCACGAACACCGGGGTCATGCGGCGGTCCTGGTAGATTTTCAGTACGCCCACCACTTCGCCGCTGACATAGAGCGGCATGATCAACCCGGAAGCAAGATCGCACCGGCCATATTCGCACCCGATCTCCTCGCGGTTGGTGGCCAGCTGCACCTCGCCGGCAGAGAGCGCCTGGCGCGTCGCAGCCGTACGGATAGGATCGCCGGGGCGATGGTGGTCAGAGCCCGCCCCGACATGGGCCAGCACCCGGTTCCGGTCCGTCAGGGCCACCGCTGCAGCCCCGGTGTGCTTGTAGATGATGTCGGCCACGCGCCCGGCGGACTGCTCGTCGAGCCCCCGGCGCAGGTAGGGCAACGTGGCCCGGGCGATCTCCAGCACTTTGTGGGTGTGGAAGGAGGCGATCCGGTCTTCCCCGTTGACCGCTTCCCGGATGATGAGTACAAAAAGGGCGATGCCGGCGGCGTTGACCAGCGTCATGGGAATCGCGATGACCTTCACGAGGGCCCACGCTTCGGCAAAGGGGCGGCTGATCAGGAGGATGATCGCCATTTGCAGGAGTTCGGCGACAAAACCGGTGGCAAAACCGACGCGCCAGTCCAGGCGCGCCTCGCCCGCCCGGCGGTGAATCCAGCCGGCCAGAAGGCCGCCCACCAGGGTCGAGATGCCGCAGGAGAGCCCGGTGAAGCCGCCGAGCAGGAACCGGTGCCCGCCGGCCAGCAGCCCCGAGACGAACCCCACCCAGGGGCCGCCGAGCAGCCCGCCCACCGCGGTACCCACCACCCGCGAGTTGGCGATGGCGCCGTTGGTCGGGATGCCCGTGTATGTACCGGAAATGGCAATCAGCCCGAAGACGAGTGCGAGCACCCACCGGTCCCGGGGGCGCCCGGTCCCCGCCAGTAGCCTGCGAAAGGCCCGCACCCGCAGCAGCACAAACGCCGTAAGGCCAATGAGGGCCATGCGTTCCGCCAGGTCCACGATCAGCGTCATGCACATCACCTTTGCTATACTCTTCTTCGTCCTTCCGGCAACTCTTTTAGTTGAAATATTACGGAAAACAAACGGGTGGATTTACCTGGTGACGTGCTGATACCGCCCATCGGGCCAGATGACCACTTGCCGGATGACACGGCGGATGAAATCACGTTGCTGTGCAGGTGTCATTTCGGCCGGGTCCGGGCCGGCGGGGGGGCAGGAAGGGGCTGACGCCGGCGGGGCAGACCGCAGCCGGGCAAGTTCCCGCTGCAGGCTTTCCACCTGCCCGGCCAGCCTTTCCAGCTCCCGTTCCGCCCCGGCGGGCGCCAGCCCCCTGGTGAAGAGGTGGAACGCCCGCTGCTGCTCTGTCCGGCGGGCGGCCAGCTCACGTTCAAGGATGGCAGCGGCCGGGGGGAGTTCCGGTTCTTGATGCGGTGGCGCCGGGCAGGGAAGCTTCTGGGTCGCCACCTGCCAGATGGCGGCCTCGATGGGCTCAGCCCGGACGTCGCGCCAGTTGCACGGCGTCGTCGGGCGGTCCGGGCGGGAGAGGAGGCGGGGGTAGCGGTTGCGGCAGCGGAAGTAGCGGCGGTGCGGGTGGCCCATGTAGTGCAGGGGTGCCCCGCAGAGCCCGCAGATGCAGAGGCCCGAGAGCGGCGCCACACCCCGCTGCATCAGCCGGGTCCGCCCGGCGTGGGCCGCCTGGGCCCGTTCCCACAGGTCTCCATCGATAATGGCAGGCACCTGAACCGTCACCCATTCGTCCTTGGGCTTCCGGCGGTCGGTGCGCGGCCGGGTGCGCCGCTCTTTGGGTATGGAGCGGAGGGGGCCGTTGCCTTCGCAGTCCCAGCGGTTAAGCACCAGGCGCCCGGCGTAGGTTTCGTTCCTGATCATCCGCATGATCGACGTCCGATGCCAGCAGGCGCCCCGGGCCGGCCGGACCCCCAGGGTCGTCAGCTTTTCGGCGATGCGCTGGTAGCTCCAGCCAGCCGCGTACCAGGCAAAAATCTGGCGGACCCAGGGGGCGGCGGCCTCGTCGACCTCCGGGCTTTTGGTGACGGTGTTCCAGCGGTAACCCCAGGTTGAGATGTAGTTGGGAATGCCGCCGAGGGCGAGCTTGCCCCGGCGGCCGCGCCGGGTTCGCTCCAGGATCTTGGCCTTTTCGAATTCGGAGATGGCTCCGCGCAGCTGGAAAAACAGCTTCCCTTCGGGCGTCCTGCGGTACTCGTGGGAGATGAAGACCAGCTCGGTGCCCCGGGCTTCGATTTCATCGGCCACGAGGAGCTGCAGGCTGAGGGAGCGGCTGAACCGGTCCGGGTCCAGGCAGATGAAGAGGTCGGCGCGGCTCCGGGCCAGGTAATCGCGGCAGGCTTCAAGGCCGGGGCGCTCCAGGATTTCGCCGGACGCCTGATCTTCGAAGTCGATGATTTGCAGGTGGGCGCTCCGGGCGGTGGCAATCGCTTCGGCCCGGGCGTGGCACTCCCGCCGCTGCTCCGGCAGGGAGAAGCCCCGCCGGCCCTGTTCTTCCGTGGAGACCCGGCAGTAAACTACAGCGATCAGCAAACCCCCGCACCCCCTTGGGAGAGGGTACGGGGGTGGCGGGAGGCCTATGCCGGCGGCCCCGGCAGAGTGTGGGGTTGCGTCCCTCGTAACCGGGTCCGTCGACCTTTCGACCATCGGGCAGTATGGGAGCGAGTCAGATCCCCGGGCGTATCGCTTCGATGGTGAACTGAACGTTGCCAACCGCGGCGTCATGGAATTCATTGAAATGTTGAAGTGTGATGAGAAATTTCTCTACGGCCTTCTGACGTTGTCGCAGGAGCAGAATATCAAGACGCTTCGGCGTGTATTAGGAAGAAGGGAGATGGCGGCAGTCCGGTCCGTGGGGGTGAGCGGGCATGTTCGGCACCGGCCGGCAGATTGATCCCGCGAAGGCGGCGGTGTACATCCGGTGGTCCACGGAGGAACAGGGGCAGGGCACCACGCTGGAGGTGCAGCAGGAGGCGTGTGAGTACTACTGCCGGAGCCAGGGATGGTTCTTCCGGCCCGAACTGGTCTTTGTGGACGAGGGCTATTCCGGCGCCACGCTCGACCGCCCCGCCCTGAGCCGGCTTCGGCAGGCCGTGGCTGACAGGCTGGTCGACTGCGTTATCGTCTACAAGCTGGACCGTTTGTCGCGCAACCTGCTCGATTGCGTGACGCTCGTGCGCAAGGAGTGGGGGGAGGTCTGTGCGCTCTTCTCCACAAAGGAGAATTTCGACACCCACTCCCCGGTGGGGCAAATGGTCTTCAACATCCTGGTGAGCTTCGCGGAGTTCGAGCGGAACGTAATCCGGGACCGAACCCTCAGCGGCAAAATGAAGCGGGCAGAGCAGGGCCGCAACGCCGGCCAACTCTACCCGTACGGCTATGTGAAGGGACCCGACGGCAATTGGGCGCTGGACGGCCGGGATGCAGCGGCGAAGTGCTTCACGGGCCGCGCAGCCATTGTCCGGCGGATTTTCGATGAGTATCTGGCGGGGCGCAGCGCCCGGGCCATCGCGGCCGGGCTACGTGCCGACGGCATTCCGGCGCCCAGGGGTGGATCCTGGCGGAACAACAGCGTCGCGGCAGTGCTGGACAACCCGGCCTATGCCGGAACGTACAGCTACGGCAAACGCCGGGGCGGCAGGCGCGCGGCGCAACCGACGCTGACCGTGGCGAACGCCCTTCCGCCCATCATAACAGAGCGGGAGTGGGCGAACGTACGGCGGCTCCGGACGGAACGGGCGGCGGCGCCGCCCCGCAGCCTGGGGAGCGGCTACTTGCTCTCGGGACTGGCCCGGTGTGCCAAATGCGGCGGCTCGATGGCCGGCGCGGGCAAAGCGACCGATAAGAAGCGCCGGTACTATACCTGCACAAACCGCGTCTTCCTGAAGAACTGCGATTGCGCATACATCGACGCTGACAGTCTTGAAGCTGCCGTGATCGCCGAAGTGAAGGCTGTGATCCAGTTGAGAGACACCCGGCGACTCGTTGAGCCCATGGCGGCAGAGCTTCGTCAGAGGACGGTGCAGTACACACATGTCGCCAGTGAAGCCGCGGAAGCCCTGGCTGCTCTGGGCCGCAAGCGCCGGCGGCTCGACCGCGAGTTCCTCGCCGGCTACCTGGACGGCAAGTCGTTCAGCCGTCTCGCGCAAGCACTTAATGCCGAGGCCGCGGATGCCCGGCGCCGTGTGGAGCGGGCGCAGGCTGACCTGCGAAGCGCCCGGGATGCCACGGCCGAGCCGGAACGTCTGATGGACCTGGCCCGACAGGTCGACCCCTGGGCCGAATTGAGCCAGGAGGAGCTCAAACAGGTGCTGCGGGACGCCATTAGCTCGGTGACTGTCTATCAGCAGAAAGCTGCTGTCCGGTCGCGACGGGCAAATCCCAACCCAATAGACGTCGTTTGGCGCCCAAAGCTGGATCGTTATCATCTAGCCGAGCCCTGAGCCGTTCCGGTGTTTCAGGGCCTATTCCTTATGTCTTATTAGTTATAGATAAAAAGTACTAGAATGTCACACCCGCCCAAAGAAGTATTGACCAGAAGTGCCCGCATATAGTAACTTTGTTCTGAGAGTGAGACTCATTATCAACAGAGGAGAGGTCCACCGTGAAAAGCCGTACACTACTTTCTACCCTCCTGACTGCTCTAATCTCCGCTTCGATCCTGGCCGGGTGCTCCGCAGGGCCCAAGGAACCCGAGACCCCCAAGCAGGCGGCTGCCGCCACGGAGCCGGCCAAGGAGCAAGTCGTAAATCTATATTCCGCACGGAACTATCCGGTCGATGAGATCCTGTTTAGCGAGTTCACCAAGAAGACGGGCATTAAAGTCAACGTGGTGCAGGGCAAGGCTGAAGAGTTGATCGAGCGCCTGAAGCGTGAAGGCCAGAGCACCCCTGCCGACCTGTTCGTGACGGTTGACGGCGGCGTCCTGAACAACGCCAGGGAGAGCGGTGTGCTGCAGCCCGCAACCTCCGCCGCCATTGATCAGAACGTGCCGAAGAACCTGCGCGATAAGGAAAACTACTGGATCGGCCTCTCCACCCGTGCCCGGGTCATCGCCTATTCGAAGGACCGCGTCAAGCCGGAGCAACTCTCTACTTATGAAGATCTGGCGAGCGACAAGTGGAAGGGGAAGGTCCTGGTCCGCTCCTCCACGTCGCTGTATAACCAGTCTCTCGTCGCTTCTCTGATTGAACTGAACGGCGAGCAGGCGGCGCTTGACTTTGCGACGGGGATTGCTAAGAACATGAGCCGCAAGCCGGAAGGCGGCGACCGCGACCAGGTCAAGGCGATTGCAGCCGGCGCCGGCGACGTGGCGATCATCAACACCTATTACTTCGGGCTGATGCTGAACTCGAAGGATCAGGCGGAAGTGGAGGCTGCCGGCAAGGTGGCCATCATGTTCCCGAATCAGCAGACGACCGGCACCCACGTGAACATCAGCGGCGTTGGCCTGACCAAGTACGCCCCGAACAAGGCAAACGCCATCAAACTGATCGAGTTCCTCACAGCCGAAGAAGCACAGGCCGCTTTCTCCAGGGAGAACTTTGAGTTCCCCGTGAATGCCAAGGCCGCGAAGCCCGATTTCCTGAAGTCCCTGGGCGAGTTCAAGGCCCAGCAGATCGACTTCGCCAAGCTCGGCACCAACAACAAGAAGGCGCTGGAGATCCTGACCAAGGCCAATTGGCAGTAATCATGGGCGCATCAAGCATGATTCGGGCCGTCAGACAGCATACAAACGGCTGGCTGATATTGAGCCTTATGGGGGCAGCGGTGATTCTGCTGCCCCTGCTCCTCATCATCCTCTCCCTGTTTCAGGCGCCCAACGAAAACTGGGCGCAAATCAGGAAGTACCTCCTGACGGACTACCTGCTTCATTCGCTTTGGCTGGTTGTGTTAACGGGCTTGTTCACGTCCATACTCGGCGTCGCACTCGCCTGGCTCATTGCAGCGTATGACTTCCCGCTGCGTGCCTTCTTCCGGTGGGCGCTCCTGCTGCCGCTCGCCATTCCGCCCTATATTGCCGCCTATACCTACAGCACGATGTTCAGCTACACCGGCGTTGTGCAGACTACTCTCCGCTCTGTATTCGGCATTACGCCAAACCCCAAGTGGTTCGGCATCATGTCGATGCGCGGAGCTGTCTTCGTTTTCACGCTGTTCTTGTTCCCATATGTCTATATGATCACGCGGTCCTTTTTCGAGCGCCAGAGTGGTTCGTACATCGAAAACGCCACGCTCCTCGGACGGGGACAGTGGTCGATCTTCTTCCGGGTCGCTCTGCCGCTCTCGCGGCCGGCCGTGGTAGGCGGCCTCACGCTGGTGGTCTTCGAGGTTCTGAGTGACTATGGGGTGACCAGCTATTACGGTGTTCATACGATCTCGACAGCGATTTTCCACACGTGGTTCGGGATGTATGATGTGGAATCGGCCATCAGACTGGCCGCCTATCTGATGGTCGGGGTTGTCGGTGTGTTCATTCTGGAGAGGGTGGCGCGCCGGAACCGCCGGTTCAGTGCTTCGACGAGCAAGACGCGGCCCCTTACGCCCCGGCGGCTCCGGGGCGCGGCACAATGGGGCGCTCTGGCATTGTGCGGCGGAGTGTTTGCTTGGTCGTTCCTGATTCCCGTGGCACAGCTGAGCGTCTGGGCTAGCTGGACCTACGCGGACGTGCTGACACCCGACTTTATTGAGTTGCTCTACCGAACGGTGGCCCTTGCACTGATCTCCTCCGTGATCATCCTCATTTTCGCCACCACGGTGGCCAACGTTCACCGGACAAGCGGCAACGCGTTCACCTATGCGCTGACGCGGTGGATTACGGCGGGGTACTCGGTTCCCGGCGCGATCGTAGCCATCGGCGTCCTGGCCTTCTTTATCGGGCTGGACCGCCGGCTGGCGCCCCTGTACTCGGCCCTTGGCATGGGGGAGGCCCCGCTTGTCCTGAGCATGTCGCTGATCATGCTGGTGGTCGCCTATGTCGTGCGCTTTATGGCCACGGGGTACAACGCGGTGGAAGTCGGCTTCGAGAAAGTCGGCACGCGGTACATGGAGGTCTCCCGCACGCTGGGCCTTGGGATCACGGAAACGTTCTTCAAGGTCGATTTCCACATGATCAAGGGCGCGCTACTCAGCGGGGCGGTTCTTACGCTGGTGGAGATCGTCAAGGAGCTGCCCCTGGCCTTGCTGCTCCGGCCGTTTAACTTCGAGACGCTGGCCACGAAGGCGTATCAGTATGCGCAGAACGAGATGGTTCACGAAGCTTCTGTTCCGTCTCTCTTGATTATTGGCGTGAGCATGACGGCGGTCTACGTCATGCATCGCCTGGGGAAGGAGTCGAAGGTATGAGTGTTGTGGACGTGCGCAATGTCTCGTTTCGCTACGACGGCTCCAAGTCGCCTGTGATCCGGTCGCTTTCGTTTTCGATGGAGCAAGGGGCGATTGTGGGCATTCTGGGGCCGAGCGGGAGCGGGAAGAGTACGTTGCTTCGCCTCATTGCCGGGCTGGAGACTCCCACCGAGGGTACGATTTCCGTATCGGGCCGAAAGGTGGTGGACGCCCGCTCGTTTGTCCCGCCGGAGAAGCGTGGGGTAGGCATGGTCTTTCAGGACTATGGCTTGTTCCCGCACCTGACCGTTGCCCAGAATATCGAATTTGGCCTGCACCGTCTGTCCAGGGACGAGCGGCAGGCCAGGGTGAAGGAAATGGTCGAACTGGTGCATCTGCAGGGGTTCGAGAACCGGTATCCGCATGAGCTGAGCGGCGGCCAGCAGCAGCGCGTGGCTTTGGCCCGGGCCCTCGCGCCAAAGCCGTCCGTGCTCCTCATGGATGAGCCGTTCAGCAACCTTGATGCGGCCCTGCGCCAATCGATCCGTGAAGAGCTGCGGGAGATATTGACCCGAGCGCAGATGACGTGCCTGCTCGTCACGCACGATGAGCAGGATGTGGAGGCGATTTGCGACCGCCGGGTGGTCATCAGCTAGTTGCTGCGGGGAGGAGTGGGCGCAATGGGGGAATTGCGGGTTCAGCGTCTGGAGCCGGTTCATGACCCTGAGGCTTGTGACCGTGTCATGCGCATTCTGAGCGCCGGCCTGCGGCGCGGGCTGCTCAGACGGCGAAACGACGCCCCGCAGGAAAGCGCGCCCCCGTTCAGAGGCGATGCGGAATCCAGAACCTGAATTGCACTAGAGCATCAAGACAGGTCGTTTTGCCATGATTTACGCGGACGAGGTCATTTTGTCGCACACCAAGGAGTGCGAGAGCAAAACGGCCCACCCTGCCACATACATTTGTCTCATATCAGATGAGGAGGAGGCGGTGGTGCCATGAAGCCTGCCTGGCTTGTACTCCCGCCTGATAAGTGGCCGCCACCGGCGCGGGCGTTTTTCCGCCTGGTCTATATCGGCCTGGAGCGCGCCGCCCGGACTACTGCGGCGTTGCCACCAAACGACGCAGCCTGCACCAGCGCCCCGGAAGCCTACAGCGCCCGGCCTCGCTCTTAGGGAGCGGAGCCGGGCGCCTTTCATACTGCGTGGGTATACAGAGTCACAACGGATAGTTATAAAGTGCTCATTGAACACCATGGTCCGTCGGGAAGTAGATTTTTTGTTAGCCGCATGTAACAATGGCGATAAGGTTTACTGCTTATGTCCCATGAGCGTAAATGTGGGTTCTGAGTATGTACCGTTCACCCGGAGTCATCCCCCGGTTGGCATCTCCCGTTCCGCTCATCAGTGATGAGCACCAATCCTACGAACACGGAAAGGGTGAGCACAGTGTTACGCAAGAGGCGGCTGCTGCAAGGGAACGAGGCGTGTGCCGAGGCAGCGCTCGTCGCCGGCTGTCGGTTCTATGCCGGGTACCCGATCACGCCTTCGTCGGAGATTGCCGAGTTCATGTCCCGACGACTCCCCGGTCTCGGTGGCACGTACGTGCAGATGGAAGACGAGATCTCCAGTATGGCCGCGCTGATTGGCGCATCGCTGAGTGGAGCGAAGGCCATGACCGCCACCAGCGGCCCCGGCTTCAGCCTCATGCAGGAAAACCTCGGCTATGCCTCGCTTGCCGAGGTGCCTGCTGTGATCGTCAACGTCCAGCGTGTGGGCCCCAGCACGGGCATGCCCACCCTGCCGGCCCAGGGCGACGTCATGCAGGCCCGCTGGGGCACGCACGGCGATCATCCGATCGTGGTGCTGGCTCCCGCTTCGGTCTCCGACTACTACTACCTGACCATCGAGGCGTTCAACATCGCTGAGGAGCTGCGGGTTCCCGTCGTTCTCCTGAGCGACGAGGTCGTGGCTCACATGCGCGAGGTGGTGGAGATCCCCGCACCGGAGGAGCTGACCATTTCGGATCGGGTTAAGCCCACCGTGCCGCCCGAGCAGTACAAGCCTTACGCCCTCACCGATGGTCTGGTGCCGCCCATGGCCTGCTTCGGCGACGGCTACCTGTTCCACGTGACCGGCCTGTACCACGGCGAAGACGGCTTCCCCACCAACGATCCCCGTGTAGCCTCCAACTTGATCCGCCGGATTCACGACAAACTGGACCAGGCTGCCGACCGGCTGGCCCTGGTGAAGGAGTTCCTGCTCGACGACGCCGAGGTTGCTGTTGTGGCCTATGGGTCGCCGGCGCGGGCAGCGGAGAGCGCCGTCAAGGAGCTCCGGGCCAAGGGCGTTCGGGCGGGCGTGCTGCAGCTCCAGTGCCTGTGGCCGTTCCCGGCCCATGTCGTGAGCCGCCTGGCGGAGCGGGTCTCCGCAATCGTAGTTCCCGAAATGAACCTGGGCCAGTTGGTTGGCGAAGTGGAGCGCGCCGCTGCCGGTCGTGTGCCCGTCACACTGCTTCCCAAGGTCGGCGGCGAACTGTTCACCCCGGACGAGATCCGGGCTGCCATCGAGGAGGTGTGCCCATGCGAACGGAAATCCGTCTAGCCGGCAACGGCGGTCAGGGATTGATTCTGGGCGGCATCGTGCTGGCCGAGGCGGCGGGGCTGCATGACATGAAGCACGTCGTTCAGTCGCAGGTCTACGGGCCCGAATCCCGGGGCGGCGCCAGCCGGGCCGATGTGATCATCTCCAGTGAACCGGTCGATTACCCAAAGGCCACCGTGCCCCACGTGCTGCTAATCATGAGCCAGGAAGCGTACAACAAGTTCGGCCGCGGGGTCCGGCCCGACGGGATTCTCCTGTACGATTCGGATCTGGTCGACGTGAAGCCCTCCGAGGTCCGGGCGGTGGGACTGCCGCTCACTCGGGTTGCGCGGGAAGAGATCGGGAAAGTCATTACGGCCAACATGATCGCCCTGGGCGCCATCACCGAGCTGTCGGGAGCCGTTTCCCGCGAGGCGCTGGAGGCGGCTGCTGAGAAGCGGGCTCCCAAGGGCACATCCGCAATGAACCTGGCTGCGATCCGCCGGGGATACGACCTGGCATCCAGCGCCCGGGAGGGATGGCAATGAAGGAGCTAGAGACAAAGGTGCCCCAGCCGCCAGCGCCTGCCGATAAGCCCGCGGCTGAACTGGTCAAGGTGATTGTGGACGACGATGTGCCCGAAATCCGTGTCAACCTGAATTGGTGCAAGGGTTGCGGCATCTGCATCCAAATGTGTCCCCGGGACGTCTACGTGCCGGACCGCGATGGCAAGCCGATCATCGCTGAGCCTGAGATCTGCATCTGGTGTGAGCGGTGCGAGATCTACTGTCCCGATTTTGCGATTTCGCTTTTGGGCCGCAGGAGCTGGTAGCAGGAGGTGGAAACCAGATGAACACGATGAACACTCCGGAGATGCTTGAGGAGTTTTTTCGCCCCAAGTTGCCCCACATCTGGTGCCCGGGCTGCGCTCATGGCCTGGTAACCAAGGCGCTGGTCAAGGCCGTTCAGGCGGTCGGCCTCGATCGCACCAAGACCGTACTGGTATCCGGCATCGGCTGCTCTTCCCGGGCGACCGGGTATCTTGACTTTGGTACCATCCACACCACCCATGGGCGGGCCCTCGCCTACGCGACGGGCATCAAGCTGGCCCGGCCGGAGCTGAAGGTAATCGTCATCAGCGGCGACGGCGACGCGTCGGCCATCGGTGGCAACCACCTGATCCACGCCGCCCGCCGCAACATCGACCTGACGCTGGTGGTCTACCAGAACGGTACCTACGGCATGACCGGCGGCCAGTCGGCTCCGACGACCCGCCCCGGTCAGATCACGACCACGGCGCCGACTGGTCATCAGGAGCGGCCGTTCGATCTGTGCAGGCTGGTGGAAGCCGCCGGCGCCAGCTATGTGGCCCGCGGCACGGCCTATCATTTCGATGAGCTCACCCGGCTGATCGCCCGAGCGATCCGCAAAAAGGGCTTCAGCTTCGTGGAAGCGATCAGTTCCTGCCCGACCTACGCCGGTCGGATGAACGGCCTGGAGACGGGCACGCAGGCCTTGATGTGGATGAAGGATCACGCCGTTCCCGGCGGCCCCGAGCAGCCGGTCGGCAGCGCCCGCTTCGCAACCGGCGTGCTGCATGACGAGGACGCACCCGAGTGGATGGAAGTCTACCGGGGTGCTGCACGGTAGCCGCTAGATCGGCGCCAGTTCGATCCGGCGGCCCGGGTAGAGCAAAATGCGCACCCCGTACGCCTGCGTGAACTCTTGCAGCATGGCTTTCCGCTCGTGTGCGTGTAGGTGTTCCCAGGCCCGCCGGAGGCTGATGACAGATGACGCCAGTTCTGCCCTGGGAGGCGGAGCTGGCGTTTTCTGCAGTTGTTGCTCAGCCCAAAGGACCGTCTGCCGATGGTGGCGGGTCCGCTGCTGAAGGTCGTCCCAGTCGATACGCCCCTCCTCGAAAGCGGCTTCCCACTGCCGGATCGCCTGTTCCGCCCGGGCTCGCTGGGATTGCAGGCGGGTCGTCACTGTGTGGGACGGCTGCTCTTCCCGGCAGCTGTGCAGGAAGGCGTTGAGGTACTGTGGGAGGCTTACACCGTCCATTGCCTCCACCAGCAGTCCTTCGACGATGTGGCCGGCGGTACCGGAGTTGCTCCGGGCTGCCCTCTTGCCGCACCCGATTCCACCGCCGTAATTGCGACAGCGGTACACGTAGGTAGCCTGCCGCCGGCGTGAAGCGGCATCGATTCTGCCGCCGCAGACGCCGCACCGGGCGATTCCGGCCAGGGGATAGGTTCCGGTCGCCTGCCGGGGGGCCATGGTCCGGCGGGTTTCAAACGTGCGTCGGGCGGCGGCGAAAAGTTCTTCGGAGACGAGGGGCGGGTGGGTGCCCTTGGTGAGGATCACGTCCGTGCCCTTGCGGCGCCCGTGGGAGACATAGCCGACGTACAGGGGATTGGTGAGGAGGCGGCTCAGGCTTGAGACACGCCAGCGGGCGTGATGAGCGGTGGGGACGCGGGCCTCGTCGTTGAGCCAGGTGCAGATGGCACGCAGGCCCTGGCCGGATACATATCGCTCGAAGATGGCTGTCACAGTAGGCGCGGTCAACGGGTCGGGGACCAGCTGCAGCAGTTCCCGGCCCCGTTTCAGGCGCCCGGACGGGGCGCCCCGGTAGCCGAAGGGCACCGGACCGCCGCTCCATTCTCCGAGGACGACCTTTTGTTTCTTGCCGGTAGCCGAACGGTCAGCGATGATTTCGCGCTCCCATTGGGCGATGACTGCGATGATGCCCATGTAGAGCCTGCCGCCGGGGGTGCGTGTTTCGAACTGCTCGGTGACGCTTTGAAAGGAGAGGCCGCGCCGGTCGAATTCCCGGAGCAGGTCGTCGAGGTCGCGGATGGAGCGAGTCAGGCGGTCGAGCCTTGTGACGAGGATGACGTCGCCCCGGGCCGCTTCGCGCATCATGCGTTGGAACTCGGGGCGGTTCAGGTCTTTGGCCGACTTGCCTTCGTCGATGTACCAGCCTGCACAGCGCCAGTCCAGCCGGTCGAGGCAGCGCTGCAGTTGCTCTCGCTGGGCGGACAGGCTGTAGCCCGACACGGCCTGCTCTTCGGTGGAGACCCGGGCGTAGCAGCGGGCGGATACGGGTGTTGCGCCGGTGTGGTGCACGGACATCACCTCGGAGGCACTCTATGCAGTTGGTCTGTCGGTTATGGTCGCACATACCAACGAAAACGAGTACAACTCCTTTGTCAACAACAAGAAGAATGAAGCCCTGAAAGATCGCATGATCCTCGTAAGAGTCCCTTACAATTTGAGGGTCTCGGATGAAGTTCGCATTTACGAGAAGCTGCTGGGGGATTCGGCGCTCAAGGGAGTCCATATTGCCCCTCACACGCTCCGGGTTGCGTCAACCTTCGCGATCCTGACGCGGCTCGAGCCGTCCAAGAAAGCCGGCCTGAGCCTGATGAAGAAGCTGAAACTGTACGATGGTGACAGCGTTGAGGGGTTTACGCAGAAGGACATCAAGGAGCTCCAGGACGAGGCCCAGCGGGAAGGCATGCAGGGAATATCGCCCAGGTACGTGATAAATCGCCTCTCCAACGCACTGGTCAAGGATGGTACCTCCTGTATCAACCCCCTGGACGCCCTGCGGGCGCTCAAGGATGGTTTCGAGCAGCACACCGGCATCACCAAGGAAGAGCGCGAAGCCTACATGAACTTCATCTACGAAGCACGCAAGGAGTTCGACGAGCTGGCCAAAAACGAGATCCAGCGGGCGTTCATCTACTCGTTCGAGGAGACGGCCCGCACAGTCTTTAACAATTACCTCGATAACGTTGAAGCCTTCGTCAATAAGTCGAAGCTGACCGACCCCATCACCGAGGAAGAAGTCGACCCGGACGAGAAGCTGATGCGCTCCATCGAGGAGCAGATCGGCGTCACGGACAACGCCAAGAAGGCGTTCCGAGAAGAGATCATGATCCGGATCTCCAGCTTGGCCCGCAAGGGACAGAAGTTCGACTACACCTCCCACGACCGCCTCAGGGAAGCGATTGAGAAGAAGCTCTTCGCCGACCTGAAGAACGTGGTGAAGATCACCACCAGTTCCCGCACCCCCGACCCCGAGCAGCAAAAACGCATCAGCGAGGTAGTCAGGCGCCTGGTGGAGGACGGCGGCTACTGCGAGTGCTGTGCGAACGAATTGCTCAGGTACGTGGGTACGCTGCTAAGTCGCTAAGCGAAGGGCGCCCGGGACAGTCACTGCCCCGGGCGCCGTATCGGCTGAGTCATGTGCAGTACTGATGTACCAGTGCGAGGGCGTGGTCGCTGCAACGGCATGGGCACGCAAAGATAAGGACGCGCCCTCCCGGCCCCCAGAAGAGGCTTACACTCCGCGTAGAAGCCAGTTTCCAGATCAGGACCATTCGAGTTCCGCACTCATGGCAAGTAGGCCATTCAGACACGAAAAGCCACTCGGGATATCCACCGAGTTGGCTCCGCTCGGCGGGCGCCAACCCGAACTGCTCGACCGTGTTGCCGTAAACCCTCCACCCATTGTAATCGAGCCCCAGATGCTCGAGTTCCGGTTCGGCATCTTCCCAGTGAGGCACCGACCTTCTGGGGACCAGCCGTATGCGGCTGGGAGTGGGACGCCAGACTGGGGCTTCAGATGGTGGGGGAAGGCACGGTGTGACGTCGCTCCGATCCACGTTCCGATGCAGGCGCAGGCGGTATGCCGACGCTTGCTCTGGAACGTCGGGACGACAGCGCAAGCAATAGTGGAACGTCAGGAGGTCTCCCGCCTGGGCCCCGGGGATTGCCGCTCTGTCAAGGCGCACCTGGCCTATGAAACTGAGTGGACTGTCACACTGACCGCAGACGGGCCACAGCGTGCCGGCGGGCCAAAAGGCTGGACCCGCCAGGTGGCTGTCCTTGGGGTTCAAGTCATGCCAATCGCATGGCTCGAACTGCATGCCAAATGCGGGGACCGAGCGGACCTTGAGTCATTCTTGCAGGTCCTGCATGTCTTCCGGGGGAATGTCAGGGGCAGGCTCTACTGGCTCTTCCAGCGGTGCGGGCGGTCGATCATCATCGACGGGGGAGCCGCTGGCGCCTGCTTCCAGCGGAATTCGCCATTTCCCGCGCAGGCGAATTCCGGCACCCTTGCATTTCACGACCAGACGGTCCGCGGACGCCGGGATGGGCTCAAAGGCAAATTGAGTGGGACGAGGGTCCCAAGCATCAGGGATTGGGCGATAGACCGAGCCGAAATGGTCCTCAAGGCGTAGACCCTCCAGCAGGTCCAATTCACGAACGTCACCGCCGAAGAGTAGGAGAGTCTGTGTGCGCCCAAGCCACACTTCTTCCAGCCGGACCCCCAGCCCCCCGAGACTGAAGTCGATGTCGGGCTTGAGCACAGCGGGTCGCACGGCTGGTACGGTCAGGGCCAGGTCCCAGTCATCTGCAGCATACAACGTCCCGCCCCGGAAAGACCAGACCAGGGGCTTGTCCCTTTTGAGGAGCCCGTGCTCGACCGCATTGACCCGGATCTCCATGACCGAACCTGGCCCTCCCGTGGATCCCGGTCTCAGCCGCGTGTGCTCCATTGTCCGACCGTAGGTGATGCGGGTGCAATAGCGTTCCTCATGCCCTTCGAGCAGGTCACCGCTCAAGTCCCCGTCCAGGGCGTTGCTTGTACCGCTCACGAGCGCGCTCCAGAAGAGAACGGACGACCTCTCGCGACGCAGCAAACGATCAATGGTGAGTACTGGTCAGTCTGGGCTATTCGCTCCGGGAGCACGTGGACCACCCTGCCCTCGTTGCGGCGGTCGGAGGATGTCGACCGGACCCTGGCCCAGGTGGCGGCGGCCGCCTATCAGATTTTGGCGGCCGAGCAGTGGCAAGGAAGCCCGTTCGCGGACGAAGCCGGTCGGCTTGACGGCCTTGAAGCAGGGCTCGCAGGAGCCCCGTTCCGTCCCAGCGGCAAGCTGAAGGATGATGAGCTGCAGCGCGCCCAGAAGGAGGTGGGGCTGGCCCTCGGGGCCCTGAACCGGCTCCTTCATATCGTTGTGGCCAACTGTCGCTATCAAGCGTTTTCCCGGGTCGAGGGGCACTCCATCCCGGTGCTGGACGGGCTGACGGCCGTCTGGTCCGTTTCCATACCGGACATGCCCGAAGTTGTGACGGAACAGCTGGTGGCCTACGACCGTCAGGCATTGCCCCGGCTTGCCGCCGCCGTGTCCGAGCAGGTGGACGGCTGGCCCGGCGCGCGCTCGGCCAAGCTGCTAGGCCGACTATACGAGGCCGATCCACATGACGCAGACGCCCTGATACCCGCATTGATTGCCGGGCTCCGCGCGACGAACCTGGAGACGATCGCAGCCTGCCACGGGACCCTTGCGGCCATTGGCAAACCTGCCCTCTGTGGACTTGCCCAACTGCTGGACAAGGGAGAGCGAGTGGATCAGCTCGAAGTGTTTCGTTGCCTGCGGGAGATCCCGCTCCATTCCTCGGCGAAGCTGATCCAGGCTCACTGGGGGCTACACGCCACCACTGGCCCCGACTTCATGGCCATGGTCTGCGCGGAACTGGGCAGCCGGGAGCTTCTGACGCCCTTGCGGGCAGAATGGCGTCCGGGCGAGCCGACTGTGGCGGGGGCTATCCGGCTCCTGTCGCAATTCCATGGCATACCGCTGGACGAGGACCCGGCTCTGGCGGCCGATGCGACTCGGCTCCCGGCGGACCCAGGTGACGATGCACTTTTGCCTCAGCCCACTAGGCCTGGATTCCGCACATGGCCTTACTGAAATCTCAGAGGCAGGAGCGGGACACCTAAAGGATGCGTTCGACCTTGAGGAGTTCCAGCAGCCGACGCTGTACCTCTTTGGGTTTCTCGACAGCGAGGGCTGGCC
>DASPIW010000039.1:0-225112 GCA_035628915.1 Symbiobacteriaceae bacterium
ATGTCTTAAGCACGCCGCCAGCGTTCGTCCTGAGCCAGGATCAAACTCTCCGAAGAAAAGTTTGTTTCGGCTCTACTTATCGTTCGTACGACTCGCATAGCTCTTTCTCTCTTACACTGTCTAGTTTTCAAGGTTCGAGGCATTCACGCTTGCCGCTCGTTGACCGGCGACAGCTTTTGTAGATTATCACACCGTCCGAACCTCTGTCAAGCAACCATCTCTTGCTTTTTGCAGGTCATTTTCGGAAGCGGCGGTCAGGCACGGAATGTGCCGGACGAGTTGTTAGCTTAGCACAAGTGGAGGCACCCGTCAACGTTGATCCACGAACCATACAGCGCTGGCGCTTGCTTGCCAGGACCTTGTCCTTTATACTGTCCATTGGTTGTGCCCGGCCTGCGGCCGGGACCATTTCTATCGGGCAGAAGCCCGTTACCTGCGGGGGGGATATCCGAGATGAGCACTGAGAACAAGCTGTGGCCACATCAGGAAGCGAAGCGGATCGTGGAACGATGGCCGCAGAAAGAACAATACATCCTGCAGACGGGTTTCGGCGCTTCCGGCCATCCGCACATGGGTACCATCGGTGAAGTTGTGCGGACCTACTATGTGGCAATGGCCCTCAAGGATCTGGGCAAGGAGTCCGAGATCATCGTCTTCTCGGACGATATGGACGGGCTTCGAAAGATCCCCAAGAATATTGATGCCCCGTGGCTCGTGGAGCACCTGGGCAAGCCTGTGACCAGCATTCCCGACCCCTACGGCACGCACAAATCCTTCGGGCATCACATGGACGCCGAACTGGTCGAAATGATGGCCAAGACCGGCATTGACGCCCGCTTCATGAGCGCGACCGATGCATACTCCAACAGCACGTTCGATGACGGGATCCGCAAGATGTTCAAGAACATGCAGGGCATCCTCGATGCCACGCTGCCGACCATGCGTGAGGAGAACCGCGAGGGTTGGTTCCCCTGGTTCCCCATCTGCGAAAACTGCGGCAAGATCTACACCACCAAGGTGGAGAGCTACGACGCCGACAACGCCACCGTCACCTATACCTGCTCGGGCGAGTTCCGTGATGTGAAGGGCTGCGGTCACCGAGGCACGCAAAGCGCTTTGGGCGGTCGCGGCAAGTTCTTCTGGAAGGCCGACTGGGCCCTGCGCTGGTACGTTTTCGGGGTCAATTTCGAGATGCACGGCAAGGATCTGATCGACTCTGCCAAGCTTTCCGGCGAGATTGTAAAGCTCATCGGCGGCAAGCCGCCTGTCAACATGGTCTACGAGCTCTTCCTTACAGAAGAAGGCCGCAAAATCTCCAAGTCAACCGGCGCCGGCATCTCCATGGAAAACTGGGGCCGCTGGGGCACGCAGGACTCGCTGAATCTGCTGATGTTCAAGAACCCCAAGCAGCAGAAAAAGCTCGGCACGGACAGCATCATTCAGTATACGGACGAGACGCTGACCATGACCAAGGAGGACCCGCAATACCGTTTCATCTATTACCACGGGGACCGGCCTGACCTCGGTGGTCTGCGGTACTCCGACATCATCAACCTGGTCAACGCGATCAGCGTAACTGACGCCGACCAACTCCTTGAGTACCTGGGCCGCTCATTCGGCCATGAACGCATCCGCAGTAATGAAGCCTTCGTGCGTGAGCTGCTGGTCAAGGCCATCAACTACTATGAAGACTTCATTCTGCCGACCCGTGAGGTTCCCACCCTCAGCCCGGAAGAGTGGTCGCTCATCGATCAGTTCGATCACCTTATTGAGGTGACCGACGACAGCGACGCCATTCAGACCGGCGTGTTCAGCATCGCCAAGGAGAACGGCATGGCGCCGAAGGATTTCTTCCGGCTCCTGTACGGCGTGCTGCTGGGCGCCGAGAGTGGCCCCAGAATCGGCGGCTTCGTAAAGCTCGTCGGCAAGGACCGAATCCGGGAGCTGGTGCACAAGGCACGGGCTGCACAGGCGAAGTAATCAGCATTCGGGGGAGAGTCAGACCGACTCTCCCCCGGTTTTTGTCGCCGCTGGTCGGGAACGCTAGCGCGGAATCGACCGAAGGAGGCAGGACAGCCATGGTGCAGAAATGGCAACCCACTTTGGGCGCGGTCGCGTTGGGACTGATACTGGCGCTGCCTGTTGGCGGATGCGTGACAAGACCGGCTCCCCGCCCCGAAACCGCGGGGCCCGGCTTTCGTGGGGCCGATGTTAGTGGGGCGATCGACCCCGCCCTGAGCGCGGCCGCCGCCAACTCCGCGAGAGGGATCGGCGGCACCGGGACTACTGAAGTGATCGTCATCGGCAACGGCGCCCTGGTAGCGATGCAGCTGAACAGCCCACACCCGGGTGGTACGGAAGGCGGGCTGCTCACCGGCAAAGCCCATGATGTAGATTACCCCGGTTCGTCGCCAAGCGGCGGTCCGGTCAATCTGCAGGGCCCGGGCGGCAGCGTGGGCGCCACCCCGGCCAGCCCCGGCGGCCAGCTCAGCCCGGGCGCCCCTCCGGGCGGGACGCCGAATTACACGCAGGCGATACCCGGCGCGACCGGCGACCACGCCACGCAGAACCAGACCAGCACCAGCCCGGCGCCCGTGCCGGGGGCCGTCGGTTCATCGCCCCTGGAAGTAATGACCCGGGTCGCCGACCAGATCCGGGCGCAGAATCGAGCCATCGTCGAGGTCCGGTTTGCCACCAGCCCCACCGACGCCCGCCGGGTGGCCGAATTGGCCGAAGCGATGGGCACGCCCGGCGCCTCGATCAGCCCGGATGATGTCCGGGCGCTGTGGAACCGGGCACAGCCTGCGGGCACCGAACTGTTCAGCCCGCAGCACCCCGCACCGGGCAGCTACGCCATCCCGCCCCGGTAAGCAAAACGACGGCTGCCTGCAGGCGGCCGTCGTTCCTCTTGGCTAATTACGTTCGCCCGGAGCCTCTTCCAGATGGATCCCCAGGCCTCGGAGGGCTAGCAGCGCCGCTCCATAGGCCGGCGTATGCTTGGGCTGACAAAAGACCGCCTGCGGACAGACGCTGAGGGCCACCTGCTCCATGGGAAGCGCCAGGAGCGGACCCGCTGCAAAGACCGTACCTGACCCGGCGACGGGCACAGGCACTTTTTCGTCCCACTGCAATCCGCGCAGCGCAGCCGCCGCCAGCAGCCCTAGTTCACGGCCCGCCACCCGCAAGATCTCACGGGCAATGCCGTCGCCCTCCCGGGCCGCTTCGAGCACGAGCGATGTAAGGCTCGCAATCTCGGTGCGCTGAAGCGGGGCCGGGTTGCCGTACACGAGGTTGATGATGTCGGTCATCGAATCCAGGGTGAAAAGCTGCTTGATGCGCTCGGCCAAAACGGTATTGGGGCTGCGTCCGTCTTCATACCTGAGCGCGGCGATCAGTGCCTTGCGGCCAATATCATAGCCGCTGCCTTCGTCACCGAGTAAGGGGCCGTATCCGCCGGCCCGCTTCCGGTGCCCGTAGGCATCTTCGCCGAAGGCGACGGAACCGGTGCCTGCGATTACCACGACACCAGGCTTGCCGCCCGTAGCGCCGGCCAGGGCCGCCACGGCGTGGTGTTCAAGTTTCACCGGACAGTTCAGTCCGAGGCGGGCCGCCACCCCCGTCATGACCTGCCGGTCGGACGGGCGGTCGATGCCCGACAGGGCCAGAAAAGCCCCGTCAAAGGCCTGCTTGACCAGCCCGGCATCGGCTATGGCCGTAGATGCGGCATGCTGGATGTTTTCGGCTGCAGCGCTCAGTCCCGCGGTATGGTAATTGGCCGGTCCCCCTTCTCCACGGCCAAGAACCCGTCCCTTCTCATTGATCACCAAAGCCACCGTCTTTGTCCCGCCACCGTCAACACCCAATACCCAAGGCATTTCTTCCCCTCCCCACGTATGCAAAGCACCCAGGGGGAGGATTCTCTCAATAGTCGAATATTCCTGCTAAGGAAGAACCCCGGCAATAACTACCGCCGGGGTTATCAAGATCCTTATGCGACTGTGGGGCTGCCGACCATCAGCAGCAGTTCGAGGGGAGATCCCGGAGGATAAGTCTTGTTGCCGTTTTCGCTCACCTTGGTCAGAACGTAGCGCTGCTGCTGGAAGCTGATCCGGTCCAGGAACTCCTGTACATGGGCCTGGCAGCAAAATTTGCTGAGGAACATGTCAGATGCGGGGAAGTTCACCCGGGACTCGAGAATCAGGGTATACGCCAGCTGCCCATCCTCAAACTGCTCTTTGCATTGCCTGCACATAAACACGGTTGACCGCCTCCGCCTGACGAGGTATCTTGGTCTCATTTTACTGACACGCGTACGGCTGCTTGCCAAGATAACCATAGTACACGCGAAATGGGCTGTCTAGAGGATGAGTCCTTGGGTTGCGCCATTGACGGTGGAAACCCAGTTTGTACTGACCATTCGGACCATTCATCATGGATACAAGGTGTTATGTATTGTGGACAAATAGGTTTAATAAGTACCCGCGCAGGCTGTTATGTGATACAATGGGCAAGACATCCGGGGTAAGGGAGTGTAACAGGATGCCCGCCAGCGTTATGCCCAGCAATGAAGAAACGTCGACGCGCAGGGAGATTATCAACATTTTGCGCACCGCCGGCCCGCTTACCGTCGGTGAACTAGGCGACAGGCTGGGAATCACTCATGTTGCCGTGCGACGTCATTTGACATCGCTGGAACGTGACGGCCTGGTCTCATCGGTGCAGGAACGCCTGCCTATGGGGCGCCCGACCCGGGTCTACTCTTTGACGGAGACAGCAGATGACCTCTTCCCGAAGAAGTACGGCGCCCTGACCCTTGAACTGCTGGATTTCCTGTCGGCTTCGGGCTCGGACCTGGTTGAGCGGTTTTTTGCCGCCCGTGGTCAGAATTTCGTGGCCAAGTACGGCCCCGATGTGTCGCGGGGCGCTTCGCTCGAAGAGCGGGTTGCCCGGCTGTCCGGCATCCAGATGACCAACGGCTACATGGCCGACTGGGAGAAGGCGGACGGCGAAGCCCTGTCGCTGAAGGAATACAACTGCCCGGTCCATCAGGTTTCCCGCAAATACCCGACCGCATGCCAGCATGAACTTGAGTTCTTCAAGACGGTCCTCGGCACGGAAAATATCGAGCGGGTTGAATGCATCGCCAAGGGCGGCAGCTGCTGCCGGTATGTCATCGCCCCGGCCGAAAACGCCTGACGTACATCTGACACAGGCTCTCCAGAGGGCCTGTGTTTCATTGGTCTTTTATGGTATTTTTTAGAAAATCAGGGATTGTAAGGGGGTATCCGCTGCCAGTATAATGGGGACCAGGGGGGATGCACTTGGACGTCAGCACGCTGGCCGTCATGCTCGGCGAACGGCGCTACGGCGAGTGCCGCGATGCCGCCTCCCAACTGCTCCAAGCCCGGGACCTGACCGAGCCTGAGAAAGCACAGGTTTTCCTGGCCTTGAGCGACAGCCGGTACGCCCTCCATGCTGGGCAGGAAGCCATCGGTCCCGCTGAACTGGCCGTGTACTTCGGCCGGCAGGGCGGCGACTATGACCTGGTAGGACGGGCGCTCTGCCATCTGGCAACGCTTTATCACGAAAGCGGGCTGCAAAAACGTGCCGTCAACTGCCTTGATGAGTTTTTCCAGTACTTCGGTCTGTACACGCGTGCCCGCGCCCTTGAAGGCTGGGTCCTGTCGCAGCTGGGGCTGTACTATCAGGCAATGGGGCGCGGGGGCAAAGCCCTGGACTATTTCAAGCGGGCCTACGCCTGGCACATGGCGACAGGCGCTACGCCGCAGGCCCTGGAAGAACAGCGCGGCCGCCTGGTGTGGCAGTACCTGAAGCTGGGAAATCTGGACGAAGCGGGGGAACTGCTGGGCCTGTCAGGTGCGTATCTCAAGGGCGCGCCAAATGACCTGGACGCCAGAGCGTGTTACTTGAACAACCTGGCCTACCGTTACTTCCTGATCGGCCGTTATGGCACTGCGATTGACTCCGCAGTCCAGGCGCTGCAAGTCCGGAACGCATCAGCCTTGCGGAAGGGGCAGGCCTGTCTTACACTCCATTATGCGGCCAAGGCCATGGGGCTGATTCCGGAAGCCATGGGGCTGGGCACCCTTGCCCGCATACAAGCTAACGTCGCCCGCCGTCCCGACATCGAGGAAGAAGCTACCCGCTCCATGCTACATATTCAGCAGTATCAAGGCCTTCCCCTCATGGATGAGCTCCTGCGCTCGCTCAGGCAGTTCACTGCCGCCACAAACAAATCATGACGGCTGGTGCAGAGGGGGCGGGAGCCCCCTCTGCACTTTGTTTTTCTGGAGGACATTGAGGAACGCAAATCGAAACGGTGAGCAGAAAAATCCGTCAGAACCGGCAGGTGAATTCATGCAGGCACGATCGCTCCTATTTGACCTGTGGGGTGACTATATTCAACACGTAGGCGGGGAAGCCTGGACCAGCACCCTGGCGCGGTATCTCGCGGAATTTGGCATCAATGAGCCGAACCTGCGGCAGGCGCTCTCGCGCATGACCCGCCAGGGGTGGCTGCAGGTGCGCAAGGTGGCCTCGCGAAGTTGTTACTCCCTGACCGACCAGGGAAAGAAACGCATGGCCGAAGCGTGCCGTCGCGTTTATGACCCCGTAGACGCGCCGTGGGACGGCCAGTGGCGGATGCTGTGCTACTCCATTCCCGAATCGATGCGCGCCATTCGCGACGACCTGCGCAAGGAACTGGCCTGGACCGGGCTTGCCCCGCTGACTCCGGGCACTTGGATTTCGCCTAACCCGTTGGAGGAAGCGATCGCGGAGTTGGTGGCCCGCTACGAAATCGACCAGTATGTAACCACCTTCGGCGCCGGCCTGACGGGGGCGGGGACCCCCCGGGATTTGGTGGCCCGGTGCTGGGACCTGGGGGGCATTCAGTCCGGATACGATCAGTTCATCGCCCGTTGGGCGCCCCGCCTCGCTTCGCCCGGTCTGCCCGGCGATGTGGAATGCTTCGTGACCCGCATTGAGCTGGTCCACGATTACCGGAAGTTCCTGTTTGTCGACCCTGGCCTGCCCCGGGAACTGCTCCCGGAGCAGTGGCGCGGCCACGACGCCCGCAGGCTTTTTCAGGAGTACTACGCCTATCTGGATGCCGGCGCCCGCCGATTTATGGACGCCGCCTTCGAGCCGACGCGCTGATACAGAGAGACAAAGAAGGGTGTGGGGCGATGTTCAAGTTGGTTGTGCTGTATCGGAAACCCGAGATTCCCCTTGCCGAGTTCGATGTCAGGTATAAGGAGCACCTGGGCTTGATTGGCAAGGTGCCGGGCCTGCGCAAGGCCGAAGTCTCCCGGTTTTCCGAGGCGCCGTGGGGGCAGCCGGATCTGTTCCAGATTGCCGAACTCTACTTCGACGATAAGCCGGCGCTGCATGCGGCACTTCACTCTCCGGAGATGGTGGTAGCGGGCCAGCAGCTGCGTTCGTTTGCCAAGGGCTTGTTCACGATGTACTACGCCGAAGTCAAGGAGTTTTAGGGGGGCAGTGCGATGAGCTATGAGCAGATTCTCGCCTTCACAGAGGGCGCCGTTGGCCGGGTGCAGCTGAACAGGCCGCAGGCCCTGAACGCACTGAATAGCAAGTTGATGACGGAACTCGTCGACGCCCTGCACAAATTCGAGGCGGACGAGACCATCCGGTGCATCCTGTTGCATGGCGATGACAAGGCCTTCGCGGCAGGCGCCGATATTCGAGAAATGGCCGGCCGCGGCACCATCGACATGTACGCGCAGGACTTCATTTCGCTGTGGGATGCCGTCTATCGCATCAAGAAGCCGCTGGTGGCAGCGGTCAGCGGCTTCGCCCTGGGCGGCGGCTGCGAGCTGGCGATGATCTGTGACATCATCATCGCATCGGAGACGGCCAAGTTCGGCCAGCCGGAAATCGCCATCGGGACGATTCCGGGCGCCGGCGGCACGCAGCGCCTGACCCGCGCCGTCGGAAAGGCGACTGCGATGGATATGCTGCTGACGGGCCGGATGCTGACGGCTGCCGAAGCCAAGGCGGCCGGATTGGTGAGCAGGGTGGTGCCGCCGGAGGTCTACCTGACGGAAGCTCAAAAAGTGGCCGCTGAAATTGCCACCAAATCGCCTGTTGCACTGCAGGTGCTGAAGGAAGCGGTATTGCAGGGGTTTGAGACGACCTTGGCGGGCGGTGTGCACCTGGAGCGGCGCCTGTTCTACATGACCTTCGCCAGCGAGGACCAGAAGGAAGGCATGACTGCCTTTATGGAGAAGCGGAAACCCGATTTCAAGGGGCGGTAAATTCGGCGAGAGGGTGGGGGATATGGCGTACGAGACCCTGTTGTACGAAGTGTCGGGGGGGATCGGCCGGATCACGCTGAACCGGCCGGAGAAGCTGAACAGCTTTAACGACACACTGCACAAGGAGTTCATCGACGTCCTGAAAAAGGCGGAGCGGGACGCTGCAGTCCGCTGCGCCGTCATTACCGGGGCCGGGCGGGGGTTTTGCGCCGGACAGGATCTGGCAGCCATCGGGAGCCGGCCGGTCAGCCAGATCGTGCGGGAATTTTACAACACGTGGGTTCTGAAGATCCGAACCATGGAGAAGCCTGTACTGGCGGCAGTCAACGGTGTGGCGGCCGGTGCCGGGTGCAGCCTCGCGCTGGCCTGCGACCTGGTGATCATGTCGGAGGCTGCATCTTTCGTGCAGGCCTTTGTGAAAGTCGGGCTGGTGCCGGATACAGGCGCCTCCTACCTGCTGCCCCGCCTGATCGGCTACCACAAAGCGATGGAGCTCGCGCTCTTCGGCGAAAAGGTTACTCCAAGGCAGGCGCTGGAATTGGGGCTCTGCAACAGGGTTGTGGAGCCCGAGGCCTTTGCCGGGGCGGTGGATGAGTGGGCGGCCCGGCTGGCCAGGGGGCCCAGGTCGATGGGGTGGATCAAGCGGCAGATGAGCCGGGGCCTCGAGCAGGGCTTTGAGGGGATTCTGGAATTGGAAGCTTACGGACAGGAGGTGGCGGCCAACACCGCGGATGCTCGCGAAGCGATACAGGCGTTTTTGGAGAAGCGGGAACCGAATTTTACCGGGAGGTAAATCGCCGTGAAGCGCATCGGTGTAGTGGGCGCCGGAGCCATGGGCTCCGGTTTGGCCCAGGTGGCGGCACAGGCAGGTCTTGAAGTGCTCTTGTACGACATCGCTGAAAAGCCCCTGGAACTGGCGCTGGGCAAGATTCAGGCGAGTCTGGAACGCCAGGTCCAGCGGGGGAAGCTCTCTGCCGAGGAGCGGGAGCTCGCCCTGGGGCGAATTTCGACCACCAAGACCCTGGGCGACTTCCTCGATATCGAGTTCATCATCGAGGCGGCGCCCGAGGTCATGGATCTGAAGAAAGAGATCTTCCAAAAACTTGACCACATCTGCCGGCCCCGGACCATCATCGCCACCAACACATCGTCGCTGTCGGTCACTGAGATTGCCGAACTGACCTACCGGCCCGACCGGGTCTGCGGCCTGCATTTCTTTAACCCCGTACCGCAGATGAAGCTGGTTGAGGTGGTGCGCGGAACCCGCACCAGTGATGAAACAATCAGCCGGACGACGGAACTTGCCGAGCTTCTGGGCAAGGTCGCGGTCCAGGTGAAAGATACGCCGGGGTTCGTTGTCAACCGGGTCGCTCGCCCGTTCCCCGGAGAGGCCCTGCGCCTGCTGGGCGAAAACGTTGCCTCGCCCCGGCAGATTGACCGGATTCTGAAGTTGGGCGCCGGGTTCCGCATGGGCCCGTTTGAGCTGATGGACCTGGTCGGCATGGACATCAATCTGGCCGTGAACCGCTCCGTGTTCGAGCAGTTCTTCTACGAGCCGCGCTTCCGGCCGCACCCGCTCCAGGCCCAGATGATCAAGGCGAACCGGCTAGGGCGCAAGACCGGCGCCGGCTGGTACCGGTACGAAGGGGACCAGGCGGTGGACGGGCCGGAAGGCACCGTTTACTCGGCGAACGCGGCGCCCCGGCCGGAGGGGCTGCACACGGTGTTCGTGTCGGGCGACGATTCACTGACCGGCCTGGCCAGGAACGCCGGCTACCGGGTTGTGGAGGATCCTGCCGCCGCCGAACTGGTATTGGTGGAGGCCTCGAGCATTACCACAACGGAAGCGGCCGGGCAGTATCCGAAGCCCGGAGTGGTGATCGGGTTCGGCGGTGTGCCGACCGTATCGGCCCGGCAGCTGGTGGAGGTGGCCCCCGGCCTGCGAACGGACCAGCACGCCGTGGAACTGGCGACCGGATTCTTCCATTCGCTGGGCAAGGATACCGAGGTGGTCTGCGACGGCCCGGGCCTGATTGCCGCCCGCGTGATTGCGTGCCTGGTGAACGAGGCGGCCTTCGCCCTGATGGAAGGCGTGGCGTCCGTCGGCGACATCGATACCGCCATGCGGCTGGGGCTGAACTACCCGTATGGGCCGCTGGAGTGGGGCGACGACATTGGGCCGGAAGTGATTCTGGCCGTGCTGGACCAACTGCACCATTTCACGGGCGAAGACCGTTACCGGCCGTGCCCGTACCTGCGCAAGCTCGTACTGGCGGGGGCAAAATTCGAGGACTTCCTGCGCTGAAGACGCAGAGTCGCCGCCCGAAGGGTATTCGGGCGGCGATCTTGTTTGGACCGGATGCAGGCTTCAGTCTTCGATTTGAACGTAGCGGCGGTCCGCAATCGCCCCCGCGGCCTTGCCGAGCAAGAAGGCCTCGATCGCGAAGATGGCGATGAGGGCGGGCATGATCAGGGGCTGGGCGAACCGATAGAGCAGTACCGCCAGGCCCGCCAGTATGGCGATGGTGAGCCAGATGAAGAGCATGCCGAACAGCACATTGTAGTTGCCCTTCATGGCCTGCTGCGGGTCGGTCCATTTGAGATTGGGCCGGAGCAAATCAACGATCAGCCCAGCGTAGCCCATGGCGGCGCTGGCCAACAAGCCGCCAACCAGGACATAGACGAAGTTCAGCGGCGTCAACAGCTTGAAGAACGCCAGGCCGCCAAGCGCCATCGCCACGTTGATCGCACTGAATATCAGGCTGTGGAGCAGCTTGGCGTGAATCTGAGCCCGCGGCTGAACCGGCAGGGAGCGGCTCACCCAGAAGTGCTTGCCTTCCCGGCTAATGGCCGTCGCCGGCACGGCTGACATGGACGCCATGAACAGGACGGCCCCGACTGCCACTGCGGGCACCAGCGGAGAGCCGGCGTGGGCGGCGATGTTGCTGAAGAAGGCGCCGAACTCCCGCTCCTGAATCAGCGGCATGACGATGAAGACCGGCATGATGATGATGGGCACCAACGCTTGCATGACGAACGACGGCGTTCGGTTCAGCAGCTTGATTTCCCGGAGGAGCAAGGCCCAGAGGGGCGCCCGGGCCCGGGACGTCTCCTTGGTCAATTCCTCCCGTGTCAGCTTCCTGCCGGAGGCCCGGGTTTCGTCGCCGCCAACGGCTCCGCCGTAGAACAGCTTCTCGGCAACCCATACCATCGCGACCATGGCGACCAAGGCCACCCCCACGAAGACCAGGAACGGGATGGCACCAAGCGCCGGGGCGCCCGCCTGCAGAGCATCGGCCATCCAGGTACTGGTGGGGAAATACCGGAAGGTCCGGTCGAGCATCGCCTGCTGCTGTGCGATTACCTGCTGGATCTGCCCCGAGTTCGGGTCAAAATGCCCATTGCGGGCGCCGAGGCGGGTCAGGTAGTTAAACCCGAGGCCAGTGGCCAGACCGAGCAAGCCGCCCATGACCCGGTAAAGATCCCGGTTGCGACGCAGGTTGGTCACGCGCATCAGAACGATGCTGAAAAGCGACGAAAGAACGAGGGGGACCACCGGCAGCAGCAGGTAGACGACCAGGGCAAACGGGATAAACGTCCACGACACCTGGGCGAAGATCCCGTAAATCACCAACGCCGGGCCCACAATGGGCAGCATGGTCAGGTATTCACCGATCATGATGCTGATGAACTTGGAGAGTACAATCTCTCCGGGGCGCAGGGGCATGGGAATCAACAGGCTGATGTCCTTGCTGAAGTAGAAGGCGGAAATGACGTAAAACACGCCGAAGGTCAGGCAGGCGATCTGGCCCACCGTAAAGGCGATGGTCAGGGTCAGTTCACCCCGCCCGATCG
The DNA here is from genome assembly GCA_035628915.1 of Symbiobacteriaceae bacterium. Taxonomy (GTDB): domain Bacteria; phylum Bacillota; class Sulfobacillia; order Symbiobacteriales; family Symbiobacteriaceae; genus JARBUG01. The sequence continues at coordinate 12,156 of DASPIW010000039.1, forward strand.
CGGCGCCCCCAAAATAGACACTCAGATACATAGCCCCGATCGCAAACATTAAGGGAGCGAAGCCCGCAAGAGCCAGCGGCAGCAAGAGGAGACCCCATTTGGACTTCCCGCCGCCAAAACCGTCCCGGAGGCCGCGCCAGGCGTTTAGCATTTGCACCCGCAGCAGGGCGCGCATGTTGTTCATCATTTCTCGGTCAACTCCAGGAAGATCTCCTCGAGCGACTCGCCGCCCTGCCCCTGGCCCTGTCCCCGGCTCTGACGGAGCTCCTCCAGCGTGCCGCTTGCGATGATGCGTCCCTTCTTGATGATGGCCACCCGGTCACAGAGCTTCTCGGCCACTTCGAGGACATGGGTGGAGAAGAACAGCGTGTGGCCCTGGCGAACGTGTTCGGCCATCAGTTCCTTCAGAATGTGCGCCGACCGCGGGTCCAGGCCGACCATGGGCTCGTCAAGAATCCAGACGGGCGGGTTGTGCAGCAGGGCGCCCATCAAGACCAGCTTTTGCTGCATGCCGTGGGAGTACGAACTGATCCGCTCTGCGAGGGCGCCTGCCAGCTCGAAGACTTCAGCGAACCGTTCAATGCGAGCGCGGCGGTCGGCAGCCGACACGCCGTAAATGTCGCCCACGAAGTTGAGATACTCAATCCCCTTCAGTTTTTCATAGACTTCCGGGGTGTCGGGTACAAAGGCAATCTGCCGTTTGGCTTCGATCGGCTGTGTCGCAATGTCGTACCCGTTGACCAGGATGGAGCCGGCGTCCGGTCGCAGAAGGCCGACGATCATCTTGATGGTCGTGGTCTTGCCCGCGCCATTGGGACCGAGAAACCCGAAGATCTCGCCGGGCTTCACGGTCAGGCCGAGGTTGTCGACGGCTTTTTTCGTCCCGCCGCCGTAGGATTTCGACACGCCATTGATCTCGATCATGATGTAGTCCCTCCCGGGCCCTTTTCCTAGAAGAAGACCCCGCCACTTGAGAAAAGCGTTCGCTGCGAAGTTCGGAACCGGCAAATGGGTGTATTTTTCGGAACGATTCCAGCGGATTCCTTCCCCCCTCGGAAAATCTGGAACCCGCGAAAAGGGGTGCGCGCGTGGGCGCAGTGGTGGTTGTCGATGCCGTGCGGACGCCAATCGGACGGTACGGCGGGATCTTGAGAGACGTCAGGCCTGACGACCTGGCAGCCGTGGTAATTCAGGGCTTACTGCAGCGAAATCCGACCGTCGATCCGGCGGAGATTGAGGACGTGATACTGGGTGCCGCCAACCAGGCCGGCGAGGACAACCGAAACGTGGCCCGGATGGCGCTGCTGCTGGCCGGATTGCCGGTGAGTGTGGGCGGCAGCACCGTCAACCGGCTTTGCGGTTCCGGGCTGGAGGCCGTGAACCAGGCGGCCCGAGCAATCACGGCTGGCGACGGCGGCATTTTCGTAGCGGGCGGCACGGAATCGATGACCAGGGCGCCGTTCGTGATGGCCAAGCACGGAGGGCCCTGGGAACGCAAGGCTGACCTCTTCGATACGACCATTGGGTGGCGGCTCACGAACCCCCGGCTGGCGGAACTGTATCATCCGTATAGTATGGGGGAAACGGCCGAAAACGTGGCCGAGCAGTGGCAGATCTCCCGGTCCGAACAGGACGCCTTTGCCCTGCGCAGCCAGCAAAGAGCCGTGGCTGCCATGGCCGCTGGCCGGTTCCGGGCGGAAATCGTCCCGGTGCCGGTGCCGCAGCGCAAAGGCGCCCCTGTGATGGTTGATACAGACGAACACCCCAGACCGGATGTTACCATGGAGAAGCTGGGCAAACTTTCTGCAGCGTTCAGGCCGGGCGGCTCAGTAACAGCGGGCAACTCGGCGGGCATTAACGACGGCGCCGCCGCCCTGCTGCTGATGTCCGAACAGAGAGCCCGGCAACTGGGGCTGGCGCCCATGGTGCGTGTGCGGTCGATGGCCGTGGCCGGCGTGGACCCGGCCTGCATGGGCATCGGGCCGGTGCCGGCTACGCGAAAGGCCCTGGCACGGGCGGGCCTGACCGTAGACCAGATCGATCTGGTTGAGCTGAACGAAGCGTTTGCAGCGCAGTCGCTGGCCTGTATCCGGGAACTGGGGCTGGACGAAGCGAAAGTGAACGTGAACGGGGGGGCCATCGCGCTTGGGCATCCCCTCGGCTGCTCGGGCGCCCGGATTCTGACCACCCTGGTTCACGAGATGCAGCGCCGGGGCGCCCCCCTGGGCCTGGCGACTATGTGCATCGGCGTGGGGCAGGGCATAGCTACCATAGTTGAACTCATGAGGTGATTTCCAAGATGGGCTTTCAGAACATCAGCAGCATGAAGCGGTTCTCAGCGGAAAAGTACCAGAAGGTCAACCTGTTCGAGACCGAGCTGACCGCCATGGATGTGTACTGCCTGATGCCCGGTCAGAGCCAGAAGCTGCACAGCCACAAGGGAACCGACAAGTACTACTTGATCTGGGAAGGCAATGCCACCGTACAGATTGGCCAGGAGACTCGGGAACTGACTGCTGGGGAGGCTGCGCTGGCCCGGCCGGGCGTGGATCATTCAATCAGCAACCACAGCCAGGAGCCGGTCGTGGCCGTGGTCTTCCAGGCACCCAAATCGTTCTAGTTCTTAAGAAAGGCCGAAAGCAGGACTGGTGTCACTCTTTGTCGAATCACGGATGAATCATCGCGATACTGTCGATGCAATCCGCGGGGGTGACGTGGCGTGCAGAATCCCATCCGGGAACAGATTAAGCTGGACGGGCGCTGGCAGGTCCGGCGCATCGACGCAGAGTCCGTCAGCGTCTTCGTTCCCGGTTCCTGGACAGAGAAAGACGTAATTCTGAAACCGGGCGTGGGCCATGTGGCAGTCGAAGCGGCCATCAACGGGCAACCATTGGTGCCCGAAAACGCCGAGCAGGGCTTCCGAACGGATCAGCAGCTCAGCCCGGGCGAATGGAATACCGTACGGGTCGCCGGCGATCTGGACGGCGCCCGCCTGGTCGCTCGCAACGACCTTCATATTACGGCCCTCGAAGCTGTTGGCGCCGTCAAGAACTCACTGTCCGTACGCATCCGTCTGGCGGGAGAGATTGCCGGCCCCTGCCTGCTGAGCCTGGACTTCAGCCTGACAGCCGCTGACGGCTGCCGGGTCGGGGGAATGGAGATCGTAGTCGGCAGCAAGACCCGGGACCTTTCCGTGGAAATGCCCTTGGGCGCCTCTCTCACGGGTCCGTACCGGCTCAAGGCTACGCTGTGCTGTGGGGAACGGGTCGTCGACAACGCCAGAGTTGATATCCAACTCTAGCATGCACGGGAAGGGGCGACAGCCACCTTCCCGCTTTGGTACTATGAAGCAAGAAGGAGGTGGCAAGCATGGATCCGTGGTCAACAGCCCTTATTGCCGCTCTGGACAAGGTTCGTCCCGGCGTGGCGCATATTGAAGCCCGCACGCCCAAGAGCAACGAAATCGCCGTGGGCACAGGCGTAATCCTGGACCACTACCACATGATTACCAGCGCTCAGATTGTGGCCATGGAAGACCAGGTCACCGTCAAGACCGTGGACGGCAAACGCCGCCCCGCCACCTGCATCGGGATTGACCCGCTCTATTTCCTGGCCATTCTGCGCCTGGAGGAGCGTCTGCCCTTTGATCCGCCGGCTCTTGCCCCGGAAGGGACGGCCCCGGTCGGGCTTCACGTCTTCACCGTGGGATATGCCCTCGGGCAGGAGCACACGGTCGCGACGGGCGTCATCAGCAGCAGCGACCGCACCGTCTACCGCCCCTCGCCTTCGGGCAAGGGCGGCAACTACCCAGTGGACGGCCTGATCATTACCAGCGCACAGATTCATCCCGGCAATACGGGGGGACCGCTGTGCGACCTGGAAGGCCGGATTGTGGGCATTAACGGGCTGCATTGGCAGGGGGGCCTGTCGCTGGCGCTGCAGGCGTCGGTAGCGGGTCGCCTGGCCAGCCAGATCATCGATTACGGCAAGGCCGTGCACCCCTGGCTCGGCTTTTCCGGCGAGGAAGACGTCATCGACCAGATCTGGGTCGGCATGTTCGGCCTGCCGGTGGACCGGGGCGTCCTGGTGCAGTATGTGGCGGAAACCGGTCCGGCCAAGTGGGCCGGGCTGAAGGAGCGGGACATCGTCCTGTCGGTGGACGGCCGTCAGCCGATCTCCACCGTGGGCGCCATCCGCAAGATTCTTTCGCTGCGCAAGCACGGCGAGAAGGCCACGCTGAAGGTGCTGCGGCAAGGCGATTTGATGGAACTGGACCTGGTCGTCAGCGAAATGCCAAACCTGGAGGAACTGCCCCGGGTCGGTCAGGACGAGGACGTAGAGTACGGGGAAGACGAATAAGACGCGAATCGCCGCCCGAAGAGTATTCGGGCGGCGATATTGTTTTGGTCGGCTACCGCAGGTCCTTAATGCTGAACTGGAAGGTGGCCGTCTTGCCGCTCTGCTGGGTAACCGTGACAGTCAGGTCCTCCGTGGACTTAAGGCCGCCGGAGAGGAAGCGCACGGCCACGTTGGCGATGATCACCTTGCCGTCCGGCGACGTGGTGTAGACCGCGGAACCATGAGTGGCGCCAAGTACCTTCGTTCCGCCCTGCTGCACCGAATAGGTGGCCCCTTGGAGGAAATCCGGGCTGTCGCCGTGAATCTCCATTTGCACTTCGAGCTTTCCGTGGATCTCCTTGGCGACGGACTGCTGGAACCCGACGCCCGGCGTGAAGCCGAACTCATAGGCCGACGAGATGCGCCTGGCGACGTACAGGTACTCCGTCCAGAGCACGGCGTAATTGCTGCCGCTCACGGCGAAGTAATCGTCGTTGACGTCGGCATAGCCCATGGCCATCCGCTTGCCGAAATCAGCCGCTTCCTGGATTTGACCGGCAGTCAGCCCGATCAGAATCCCGCCTACTTCTTCGTTCGCGCCCTGTTCCTCAGCGAGTTTGCGCAGGGCGTCCTGCGAGGCCAGGGTCACCCTCGCAACGAGGATCTGGCCGCTGCGCCGAACGGTAATGGTCACCTGATCGCCGGGGTGCCTGCCCGCGAGGAAAGCGTGTACATCGTCAGATGTGTAGACGGGCGTATCGTCCAACCTGACCAGGCGGTCGCCGGACCGCAGGCCGGTGAGACCCACCGGTCCATCGGAGATGATGCTGGAAATGGTGACGCCTTCTTCATTCGGCACGCCGAAGTAAGCCTGCCAGTCCTCGTAGAGTTCGACCCCCAGCGTGGCCCGCTCTACTTTACCGTCCTTGATCAACGTTTCGGCAATCTGCTTGGCCGTATTGATGGGGATGGCAAAGGCCAGGCCCTCGACGCCGATTTCCGCCATTTTTGCCGAGTTGATGCCAATGACCTCGCCCTTCAGGTTGAACAGCGGACCACCGCTGTTCCCGGGGTTAATCGCCGCATCGACCTGGAGGAACGGGTAGGCGGAACCAACCGCCCTGCCCACGCCGGAGAGGATGCCGGAGCTGACAGAGTTGCCCAGGCGGAACCCGAGCGGGTTGCCCACCGCAACTACGGTCTCACCGACGGTCACCGTATCGGAGTTGCCAAGCGTAACGGGCGTGATCGACGTGTTCTTGACCTTGATCACCGCGACGTCTGACGTCGCATCGGCAAAAATCTGGTTGGGCGTCACAACTTCCGTAGTCTTATCGGGATAAAGGATCTTGAGTTCCTGAGCATTTTCTACCACGTGGGCATTGGTGATGATGATACCCGACTTATAGACAAAGCCCGTTCCGGCGGCATGTCCCTTTTCCGTACTGCCGCTGGCCTTCATCGTGTTCAGAATACCGACGACGGCTGACTTGGCCTTGACAGCGATTGTGGCCGGGCCCGGACCTGAGGTCGTCTCCGCGTAGGCAGGCAGGGCGAAGACGGCCATAACAAGGGCGGACGCGAGTAGAACGGATAGCAGCCGCCGGACCCGCATATACATGAATATTTCCCTCCTAGACATGGTATATCTTAGACGTAAGAAACTGTTACGAAGGTCCGCATATTCGTTCGACAAGATGTGACAGCATCATTTCGTAGAGACTACGCGCACTGTGCCATGCGGGCACGGGTGCACGCCCGATATGCCAGCGTCCCAAACCCTAGAAGTTAGGCCATTTTGTCTAACCCCTATTGGCGATACCCCATGACGTGTTTCACGCCTTATCATGAAGTTGGGGGGAGTGTGGAATGGTGAGCAACGAGCGAACACTATTCCTTGGCCATTTCGGATCTGGGAAGACCGAGGTGGCCATTCATTATGCTCTTTCGTCATGTAGTGGGCCAAAGCGCCCGATGTTGCTCGACCTTGACTTTATTACGCCGTACTACCGCTCCCGCGATGTTGCCGAGGAGCTGTCACGGGCAGGCGTTGAAGTGATCGCACCGGAAGGCGACCTCGGCCGGTCAGACCTGCCGGTGGTTACGGCCCGAGCCGTTCAGGCACTGTCCAGCTACGATGGACCCGTGGTGGCCGACATTGGCGGCGATGAAGGCGCCCGGGTTGTCGGCAGCGTGGCGGGCCGGCTGCCGCCCGGATACCAGGCGATCATGGTAATCAACCCGTACCGCCCCGGAACCGGCACGCCTGACCAGGTCGCCGGCTATGCCCGCTGGTTGGAACAAGTGGCCCGGATCAAGTTCACCGGTCTGGTGAACAACGCCAACGCTGGCCTGCTCACCCAGCCGTCACATGTGCTGGAGGGGTTAAGACAGGTTCAGGCTTCCGCTGAACTCCTCAATCTCCCGGTTCTGTTCTCAACCGTCAAGGCGGACATCGCCCCACAAGTATCGGGGCTAAAGGTTCTCCCGCTGAACCTGAAGATGCGCCCACCCTGGGAACTGCCCGCTGATTGAGGCCATGTAAGGAGTTGAAGGAAGGGTCGGACCGTTTCCGTCCGTGACTCCTGGCCGACGGAAACAGTTCGAGCCTGACGAAACGAGGGGGTACTTTGATGCGAGCCAAACTTGAACTGACCGAGAACCGGTGCAAAGGATGCGAACTCTGCGTCCAGGCATGCCCCAGAGACGTCCTCGCCATGGGCACGCACATCAACGCCCTGGGCTACCGCCCGGCCTCCGTGGTCGAACCGGAAAAATGCACGGCATGTAAAGCGTGCGCTCTCGTCTGCCCGGAAGTCTGCTTCACCATTTGGCAGGTGGCCTAGGAGGTGTGACTCGTGACCCACGAGACGGAACTGACGATGGTAAAGGGGAACGAGGCGATCGGCGAGGCTGCCATTCGGTCCGGCTGCCGCTTCTTCTTCGGTTACCCGATTACGCCCCAGTCGGAACTCCCGGCGTATATGGCCCGTCGGATGCCCGAGGTCAAGGGAACGTACCTACAGGCGGAATCCGAACTGGCCGCCATTAATATGGTGCTTGGCGCCTCGGCGGCCGGCGCCCGGGTTATGACTTCCTCGTCTTCGCCGGGCTTCAGCCTGAAGCAGGAAGGCATTTCGTACATGATTGGCTCACAGCTCCCCGCCGTCGTGGTCAACATCATGCGCGGCGGCCCCGGCCTGGGTAATATTCAGCCCGGACAGGCCGATTACTTCCAGATGGTGAAGGGCGGCGGCCACGGTGACTACCATATGATCGCCCTCGCCCCCTCGACCGTGCAGGAACTGGTCGACCTGACCTCGCTGGCGTTTGAACTGGCCGACAAGTACCAGAATCCCGTGGGCATCCTCGGTGACGGCCTGCTTGGCCAGACCATGGAGCCCGTCCGCTTCCCGGACCTGCAGCAGGATCCGGGCCCCGAGGCCAAGCCCTGGGCCCTCACCGGCGCGAACGGCCGGGCCAAGCGGTTCCATACATCACTGGAACTGAGCCCCGAAGCCCTCGAGCGGCACAATGTCAAACTCCAGGCAAAGTTCGCCGAAATGAAGAAGAACGAGGCCCGTTGGGAGGAGTACAAGTGCGAGGACGCCCAGCTGGTGGTCGTCGCCTTCGGCACCTCCGCCCGGGTTGCTCGTGCTGCCGTTGAGTCCGCCCGCCAGCAGGGATACCGGGTCGGCCTGCTCCGCCCCATCACTGTGTGGCCGTTCCCGTCCGAAGCCCTGTCTGCCCTCGTTGACCGCGGCGTCACGATGTTTCTTGACGTTGAAATGAATGCCGGCCAGATGGTCGAAGACGTGCAGCTCGCTGTCCTGGGCCGCGCCAAGGTCGAGTTCTACGGCCGCACAGGCGGCATGGTGCCCACGCCGCGTGAGGTCCTGAACGAGATCATGAAGGTAATGGGAGGCGAAGCAAAGTGAAGCTGGTCGCTGGCAAGCCTGAATCCCTGTCGCCGGTAGTTACCCATTACTGCCCTGGCTGCAGCCATGGCGTCGTGCACCGGCTGATCGCTGAAGTCCTCGACGAACTGGGCCTCCGGGAAAAGACCGTGGGCGTAGCTTCCGTCGGCTGCTCTGTCCTCGCCTACAACTACTTCGAGACCGACTTCGTGCAGGCCCCGCACGGGCGTGCGCCCGCCGTTGCTACCGGCGTCAAGCGCGCCAACCCGAACCTGTGCGTCTTTACTTACCAGGGCGACGGCGACATGACCGCCATTGGCACCTCTGAAGTGATTCACGCTGCCGTCCGCGGTGAAAAGTTCACGGCGATTATGTATAACAACTGCATTTACGGCATGACCAGTGGCCAGATGTCACCCACCACCCTGATGGGCGCCGTCACCGCCACCACACCGTACGGCCGCGGGCCTGAAGCCGGCATGCCCTACCGCATGCCGGAAATTCTGGCGACCACGCCGGGCGCCGCTTATGTCGCCCGGACCCATGTAGCCGATGTCGGCAACATCGTGAAGACCAAGCGGGCCATAAAGAAGGCGTTCGAGATCCAGATGAAGGGCCTTGGCTTCACCATGATCGAAGTTCTGGGCAACTGCCCGACCAACTGGGGCATGACGCCTTCCGAGTCGAACAAGTACGTCACCGGCGACGTAATGGCGTACTTCCCGGTCGGCGAACTGAAGGACGTGACCAAGGAGGTGCCCGCCGGTGTTCACGCATGAAATTCTGATCGCAGGCTTTGGCGGTCAGGGCGTTCTGACGGCCGGCCAGCTGCTTGCTTACGCCGGGAACTTTGAAGGCAAACAGGTCTCGTGGGTTCCCGCGTACGGGCCCGAGCAGCGCGGCGGCACCGCCAACTGCTCCGTGGTGATCAGTTCTGAGAAGATCGCCGCCACCCTGGTGACAGAGCCCAACCTGTGCATCGTCATGAACCAGCCTTCGCTGGAGAAATTCGAAAAGGCCGTAGTACCCGGCGGTGTATTGGTGGTCAACACGTCGCTGTGCGAAAAGCGGGCTACCAGAACCGATATTACCGTGATCAATGTGGCAGCGACTGATATCGCGATTGAGATCGGCAGCCAAAAGTTCGCCAATATGGTGGCGCTGGGCGCCCTGCTGGCCGCTCAGCCCGTGGTCGACGTCGAAATGGTGCTGAAGGCCATGCTGAAGGTGATGGGCGAGGATAAGGCCCGGTTCATTCCGGCGAACCGTACCGCCCTGCAGCGGGGCATGGAAGCGGCAAGAGTAGCGGCGCATCTGTAATCCTCTCAACACAGTTGGCCCGCCCCCGAACAAATCGGGGGCGGGCTTTTTGTCTGCCCGGAAACGGGTGGAGCCGTTTTCAGCAGGTCTGAAAGGCTGCAATCATCCGCCAGTCGCGTTCGTCGTGTCCCAGCGGGCGGGCAATGTCAAAATCGCCCCACCAGCCGGCGAAGCGCCAGCCGCCCGCGAGGTCAGCCAATACCAGCAGTTCCTGGGGCAGTAGCGGGCGCAAGGTGCCCCAGGACTCGATTACGTCCCGGCGGTCTCCCTTCTCCACAGTGATGCGCGTAAGCACTCGCTCGGTCTGGTGAAGCGGATCCCGCTCGACTTCCGCTCCCCAATCCGTCGTCACGGTAAGACCACCGCGCTCCATGGTCCAACGGTTGACCGTGGTTCGCGTGTCGCCGGGGAACCAGATATCGCGCGGGTGGCGTAGCTCCACGACGTAGATCCCGCCGGGGTGCAACGCTTGCCGGACACACCGGAGGTGCATGACGAGCTGGTCATTGGTGGTCAGGTACGGAAGGGAATCGATCATCGTGATCGCGAGGTCCACCGGTTGTGCCAGGTGAAAGTCGGCCATGTCTCCGACCAGAAGCTCAGCTCCCAGCCCGTGGCTCAAGTGTGTACGCACGTATTCTACCATTGCTTCGGATATGTCGACGGCGGCCACTCTGAGCCCCCGGCAGTGGAATTCCCGAATGTGGTCGCCCGGGCCGCAGGCGAGCTCCAGCACGGAAAGGGGTGAGGCCCCCGCAACCGAGCGATAGAGCGCCGTGAGAAAATCGCATTCAGCCGCAACGTTGCGATATGAAAAGGCGAGTTCGTAGACCTCGGGCAGTCTGTAAAAATCTTCGTGCTCCAGGGTGCTTCAACTCCCTCCGCTGTGCCTGTCTCCAAGACCTGGACGACACGTTGCGTCAAAAGGTTCCATAAGGAGAAAACTGAAAGAGGATCTGCCAGTTCATGATGGGCGATGCTATCCGTCACGAAAGACCCATCGCTGGCGCAGATTTTTCCACCGGGCCGAGATTGAGCGCGCAGAGGAGAAATCCGGCCCTTTTTGCCCCCAGGAGATATTTTACATGAGAGGTATTTTCTCTCTATGCGGCGAATTGTGTGAAGACGGTAAACAAAGGGGGTAATCCGCTTGCACGCAACTCGTATGATCGTGTGCGAATGCGGGATCGCAAAAGGGCCCGAGCAACTGAGACAAAACCTCGTCGAGTGCGGCGCTGAGGTTTCGCACTCCTTCAGCCTGATTTCCGGAATCGCTGCCAGCATGTCAGCGGATGCCGTGAAGAAGTTTTTCGCCCGCTATCCGAACGCGAAGGTACTGCCGGACCGCCGCCGGCAGATTCCGCCCAAGCCGTTTGGCCCCGACGAGTGGAAAGAAGTCGCCGGGCCCGGCCCCACCATCGCCACCACTCCCAGTGATCCGGAGGTCTCCCCCCTCGCCCTCAGCCTCATGAAGGTGGACGAAGTCCACGCCATGGGAATCAACGGCGAAGGGGTGCGCATCTGCGTGCTGGACTCCGGGGTCGATTTTACCCACCCGGACCTCCATGGCGTTGCCCTGACCGGGCCCGACGGCAAGCCCCTGGCGGCCGACTTCACGGAGACAGACCTGACGGATACCGTCGGCCACGGCACGGCGGTCGCCGGTTCTATTGCCGCCCAGGCCCGGCAGATCTACACCATCACCGACGAGCAGAGCGGCAAGCCCGTGGCGTACAGCCGCATTAAGGGCATGGCGCCTGGCGTTCGATTGATGACAGCCAAGGTCTTCGATACCCGGGTGCCCAGCGGCTACGACACGAGCATTATCGCGGCGCTGGAATGGGCTGCTGAGAGTGGCGCACATATCGTCAACATGAGCCTGGGCGGCACGACTCTGCCCAACGACGGGAGCGATCCCCTGGCCATGGCCGTCAGCGCCCTCCGGGACCGGGGCATTCTGGTCGTCGTCTCCGCCGGCAACGAAGGCGGCGGCGTAGGAACGCTGAAGAGCCCCGGCTCTTCGCTGGGCGCCCTGACGGTGGGCGCCAGCACCAGCTACCGCAGCTTCTCCGAACTCGGTTTCCTCGCTCAGCCCGGCCTGTGGACGGCCGACCAGCTCGCCACCTTCTCCAGCCTCGGCCCCTCGGCCGACGGGCGGCTCAAGCCGGAGATTCTGGCGCCCGGCGCGTTTGACTGGGGGCTGGCGCCCACGAACGAATCGGAGGAAGGCCAGCACTTCCAGCTCTTTGGCGGCACGAGCCAGGCCGCCCCGCTGACGACAGGCGTGGCAGCACTCGTCTACCAGGCGTTCCATAAGATGCGGGGGCGCTATCCCACCCCTGACGAGCTGGTGCGGATTCTCTGCAGCACGGCGGACGACCTGGGCCTGCCGGCCCACATGCAGGGGGCAGGCCGGGCCAACGCCATGCGCGCCGTGCAGGCTGTGCTGGGCCAGGTACAGGCGATCACCGTGTCGCTGCCCCAGCCTTCGATTGCGCTGCCCGGCCAGGAGACATCCGTCACGGTCGATGTGACCAACCTGGGCACCGAGGTGGCAGCCGTGCCGGTGAAGGGCATGACCTTCGAGTCGCTGAAGGGGCTGAGCCATAGCTTCCAGGGGGAGATCAGCACGGCGCAGGATCAGTTGGATATTCCTTTCAGCGTGGCGGCCGGTGTGGATCTGCTGCACATTTCGCTGGACTGGCCCAGCGAGGAGCATGGGCCCCGCACCCCCCGCCTGATGGTCGCCATATACGACCCGAAGGGCCGGTTCGTCAACTACCAGCGCCCCAATGGCTCGGGCGATGTGGAACTGGGCAAGAGCGTTGACGCATGGGTGGCCCGGCCCGCCACCGGGCGCTGGACCGCCCGCGTGGTGCTCCGGCTGGGCGCCCGCGACACCGTTCAGACGTTTACGGTGTCAGTGCGGGCCTACCGCCGGGTCACCTGGAACTGGGTCGCCGCCGAGGCAGCCAGCCTCTCGCTGGCGCCCGGCGAAACCCGGCAGCTGGCTTTCCGGCTCCGGGTGCCGGAAGGCACGCCGGCGGGCACGCACGCGGGGCACCTGTTCATCGGGAGCACCGCAGTGCCGGCCTCCGTGGTGGTCCCCATCACCGTGGCCAAGGGGGGGCAGGGCAGCTTCGCCGGATCGTTCCAGCACGGCTACCAGGGCGACTGGGGCAACGGCGACTGGATTTACCACGCTCTGCCTGTCCCTGACGGGACGAAGTCGCTGATCACGTCCATTCAGTGGCCGGACGTGGACAACGCGTTGGAGTTCTATCTGATCGACCCTGCGGGCGTGACGGTCCAGGGCCGGTCCAACAGCATGGACGCCATGGACGACGGCGACACCGACGTGCGCGGCGGGCAGATTGTGCAGGCCAATCCGCAGCCGGGCTGCTGGCGGCTGGCGCTCCATTCCTTCGCTTTCAGCGGGCGGGGCCAGCCTGAGCCGTATTCGGGCTATGTCGAACTGGCCGGGGAGCTTGTGTCGCCCCGCAACGTTCAAATGCGGGTGGGCAAGGGCGAGCAGGCGCCCATGGCCCTATACGTGCGCAATCCGGGCCTGATGCCCCTCACCGTCGAGGCGGTGGTGCAGAGCGCTGAGGCCAAGCTCTCCTGGCAGCCCGTTGAAGGCCAGATGAAGACGGGTGTTGACGGAAGCGGCCGGGCCGCGGGCGAAGGCCAGGCGACCGTCGCTGCCGTCCAGGTGCCGTATGGCGCCAGGCAGATTGGTGTGATGCTGACCTGGGACCAGCCCGACCTGGCTGTTTCGGTCAGCCTGTATGACTCCATCGCCCAGAGCGACCGCGCGACGGTGACCAGCACCCAGGGACAGGCTATGGTCATGTGCACCGATCCGGTACCCGGCGAGTGGACGGTGATGGCCGGTGTGCAGTCGGCTGCAGTGGACAACAAGACGGTCAATCTCAAGGGCGCCGTCTTCCTGGTGGCGCCGCAGCCGCTGGAAGATGTGGTGACCGCTGCCGTCACCGTTCAGCCCGGCAGCTCCACCATCCTGCCTGTGACAGTGAAGATGCCCGAAGGGGCCGAAGGTCTGGACGGGCGGGTTGTAGTGGTGACGACCAGAGGCGACCGGCTGGGCGACATGACGTTCCGGGCCCACGCAGACGAGGCGGGTGGCAGCGCCAAATCCCAGGCAGCGGCAACCCGGGGTTAGCCGTCCCAATCGAAACTCAAGCTGGCAGCGCCCAAGCTACTGAGGTAAGGAACACTCCACCGCGTGGCAGACTAGGGGAGCTGAAGGAAGGGTCGAACCGTTTCCGTCCCTGACTTTGTGGCCGACGGAAACGGTTCGAGCCTGACGAAGCGGGAAAGGAGGAGCGTTTTGTCCGTGTCTGACCACTTTGATCCGCACGGCCCGGTTACCCGGTCGGAGCGCCCTTCCATCCTTTCAGCCGCTTCCGACACCCAGCGGGAGCTGGCTGAACTGCAAAGCGGCGCACGCTGGTCGCTGACGGCGACGGAGCGCGCGTACAACGCCGGGGGCAACGAGCCGGGCACAGTGACCGAAGGGTCGCCGCAACAAGAGCGGCACTAGAACGATCAAGCGCCACCCGTCAACTCGGGTGGCGCCGTGATTTCCCGCCATAACTCAGGGCATTCGTCACATGTGTGGATCACATTATTCTGTCATACTGGGAGCATAAGCATAACGGTCGTACCCCGCCCGATACCGCTCTGCACCCGCAGCTTCCCGCGCAGGCGGGCAGCGCGCTCCCGCATGGTCGCCAAGCCATAGTGTCCATCCGCTACGGCTGTGGGGTCGAATCCACGCCCGTCATCTGCAATAGAGATGCTGTACGCACCGTTCCCTTTGGCCACCTCGACCCACACGCGCGTTGCTCGGGCGTGCCGGTGCACGTTCATGAGCGCCTCCTGTACGATGCGCAGCACCTCCGTGCGGTCCAGGCAGGCCACATCTTCACCGGGGTCGAGGCGGACTGCCAGCTCAACTTGCATGCCTGTCAGCCGGTAGCAATGGGCCAGGTAATCCGAAATGGCCCCTACAAGACTGCCCTGTGCCTGGGACGCCTTGCGGAGGTCCGCGATGAACCGGCGCACCTCGACGAGCGTGCTGTCAAGCAGCCGGACAACCTCCGTCAATCCCTTTTGCATGGAGGGGCTGGAGCCCTGATACTGCTCCTGTAGGTCAAAGAGCAGCAGCTTGAGCCCGAATAGGTTCTGAGAGAGCCCGTCGTGCACTTCGTGCGCCAGGCGGGCCCGTTCCGCCCGGATGGCTTCGCCGTATAGGCACATCATCTGGGCCGCCAGGCCAAGTGAGCCGGCAACCTGGGTCAGGTTCGCAATATCCTGGTCGGAGTATGTGCGATCGTGCCGGCTCGCGACCATCAGGACGCCCACCACGCCGTCATCGCCCCGCACCGGCACGCCGACGGCCGCCTTCAAGCCTTCCGCCTGAAAGATCGGGTACGCGTCCGGATGTTCCGTCAGGTCCTCAGGGAAACGAAAGGTCCGTAAGGGCAGCGCCGTCATGATGATGCGGCCCGCGAAGCCCTCTCCGGGCCGGAGCCGAATCGCCTTTGACACCGGATTCCGGCTGCCGCTGGTTACCTGCCAGCGAATCTCGCGGGTGGCCACATCATAAAAGGCGAGTGCGGCCATGTGACTCCCCGTCATGGAGCGCAAACCGTCCAGCACTTTTTGCAGGCCGGCGCCCAGTATCGCCTCCTCGGGGGTATGGGGGCGAAGCTGCACGACCGCCAGCAGCCGGTCGGCCGTGACAATGGCTGTGGCGGACACAGGCAGGGAGCCGCCCGTCCGGTTCGACGGGAGCAGCCCTTCAACGGCGTCTCCGCTGAGCGCCTGCCGGAGGGGGCAGGCGTCGCCGGAGCAGGTGGGACAGTCGAAGGCCTCCCCGCACGCCCTGCCAAGCAGGCTGCCTTCCGGAAGGCCCAGGACAGCGCCGCTGCCCGGGGAGACGGCCTCGATGCGCCGGTCACAATCGAAGACGAGGAAGGGCCTTGATTCCATACAGACATCACCTGCCGAGGTGGGGTGGTTCCATGTTGAAGGTCTTCTTTACGGCCAACCTGACCGTCATTCACTTTGGATACGGTCTCATCTTTTTCCTGATGGGCTTCGGCGCCGCCCTTGCCGGGCGCGCCTTTCGCGAAAGCCGTCTGGCCGTCGCAAGCAGCCTGCCGTGGCTCTCCGCCTTCGGCGCCTTGCTGGGATTGGCGCAGTGGGGAGTCGTCTTCATCCCGCTGCAGGCGGCTTACCTTTCCCCGCCGTGGCTCTCAACCCTGAACGCCCTGCACGGGCTGGTGCTGGTGGCAGCCCATGCCTGCCTGCTCGTGTTCGGCATTCGCCTGCTCGCCCGGTTCGAATCGGTGCGGTGGTCGGTGCCCGGCGCCCTGGCTGCCGGCGCCCTGGCCTGTTTCCTCACGGTTCCCTCTCCCTTGGCCCCGGGGGACTGGCAGTCAGGCGCCCATGTGCTGGCTGCATACGGCTTCGGCCTGCCGGGCGCCATTCTCTCAGCCCGGGGTCTGCTGCTGCAGCGCAAGGATGTGGCGGCCTGCTACCCCCGGTCTGGGCGGGCGCTGCTGGTCGCCGCCTGGGCCTTCATACTCTCGGTCCCCATCGGGCCCATGGCAGTGCCCGTTGCAGGAGGAGAGCCGTTCACCCTGCTAGGCGTACCGGTGCAGGTGCCCCTCTCCATCGGCGGTCTCGTGCTCGCCTGGTCGCTGCTCTCCGGCCTCGAGGCCCTGCGGGTGGAAAACGCCCGGCGGGTGGAACGGGCGGAACGGCGCGAGGCGATGCTCGAAGAGCGCTACCGGCTCTCCAAAGACCTGAAGGACGGCGTCATACAGGATCTGTTCGCCGCCGGCATGCTGCTGGGTGCGGCCGGGCTGGACCTGAAAGAGGCGGACAGGGTCACTCTCCGCGCCGTGGAAAAGCAGCTCCAGGAGGTTGTGGACCGGCTGCGGGTCTACGTGATGGACCTGGAACCGTCCGGACTGGACAATACGGATCTTTTCGTGGGCACCCGGCGGCTTGTGGATGAGTTTCGGGCCAACACACTGATACCCGTGTCCGCGGAACTCGAACCCGGCATTGCCCTGGATCCGGACGCCACGTCCGCCCTATACGCCGTTGTGCAGGAGGCGCTGTCTAACGTCCGGCGCCACGCACAGGCCAGTCTGGTCACGCTGGAGCTGCGGCGGCGGGGTGATGGGGTCTGCCTGACGATTACGGACAACGGGAGCGGACTTGCGGAAGGCAGCTTCGTGCAGGGCGCCGGACTGGAACGGATGGCCCGCAGTGCCGAAGCGGTGGACGGCGCCCTCACCGTGGGGCGGGCGCCCGGTGGCGGCACCCGCGTCGTGCTCGAATTGCCTGGTAACATCAATGGTAACACAGAAGAACCACACCGATAATGACACCAATGGACTAGGTCGCAAAAAGGGAGGGCAGTCCCGCCCCACGGCGGGTCTGCCCTCCCCCTGTTGTTTCCGGTTCTCAGGCCTGCTTGATCGCTTCGGCCTGCACCGAAATGCGCACTTCGTCGCCAACCAGAATGCCCCCGGTCTCCAGGACGGCGTTCCAGGTCAGGCCGAAATCCTTGCGGTTGACCCGGGTTTCGGCGCTGAAGCCGGCCCGCTCATTGCCCCAGGGGTCCTTGCCCTGGCCTTCAAACGTGAGCGTCCAGATGCTGGTTTTGGTGGTGCCGTGAATGGTCAGGTCGCCCACCAGTTCGTACTGATTCTCGCCCTTCCGGTCGATGCGCCAGCTCTTGAAGGTGAGCGCCGGGTACTTCTCTACATCAAAGAAGTCAGCGGAGCGCAGATGGCCGTCGCGCTGGGGCTCGCCGGTGTCAATGCTGGCGGCGTCGACGCTGACGCTGATTTCCGCCTGGGTCAGGTCGTTGAGATCGGCTTCCACGAACCCCTCAAGCTTGCTGAAGCGTCCCTTTACATTCGTGATCATCATATGCCGGATCGAAAACTCGAGCAGGGTGTGTGCCGGATCCAAAACCCACTTCGCCTTTGCCATTCGTCGTCTCCCCCTAATGCTATGTTAGTGACTAACGTATCGTTAGTTTCTGACCTTACTTTAGTGCGGGCGCTTACTTTTGTCAAGGGTTTGTGGTAAACTCTTTTTCAGGAGGTGATGGCAATGGGCTATGAAGCCATGTGCCCGCGCTACGAGAAGGCTTTCGAGGTGCTGGGCAAGAAGTGGACAGGCCTGATCCTCCGCATTTTGATGGGTGGCCCGAAGCGTTTCTCCGAGTTCCGCGGGCAGGTGCCGGAAGTGAGCGACCGGCTGCTTTCCGAACGGCTCAAAGAGCTGGAAGATGAAGGCATCGTCCGGCGTCTTGTTCATCATACGAAGCCTGTGCTGATCGAATACGAACTGACGGATAAGGGTAAGGCCCTGGAGCCCGTTGTTCAGCAGGTCCAGTCCTGGGCCGAGAAATGGGTTGAATAATGCAAGCAAGCGCCGCCCGAACAGTCGGGCGGCGCCTCTTGCTATACTGTGTCCATTCTTACGCAATGATCTTCCCGGCGATTCCTTCCCACGCCCGTGCACCCGGGGCGGTAATCGTATGGTCGAGCGGGATGCGGCCCAGGAACGGGACACCCAGCGACCTGGCTGCCACCTCCCCTCCTCCGGTCTCGAACGGCTCGCTGTACCCTCTGCAGTGCGGGCAGTGCTGGCCGCTCATGTTCTCGACCAGACCGAGCACCGGCACTTCCGCTTCGCGGCAGGCCGTGATCGCCCTGCGGGAATCCATGACCGCCAACTGCTGCGGCGTCGTGACAACGATCGCCCCGTCCACCCGCCCCAAGAGCTGCGAAAGCCCGATCAGTTCACCGCCGGTGCCCGGCGGCATGTCGATCAGGAGCAAATCCAGCTCGCCCCAGGTCGTGTCGGCCAGCAGGCTCAGGAGAAACTGAAATTTGTAGGAGTCCCGCCACATGACCGCATCGTCGGTTTCGGCCAGGAAGAAGGCGCTGGAGACGAGCTTGAGCCCGGGCGCCGGCTCCACTGGCAGCAGCCCGTCCTCCGCCGAGCGCATGCGCGCCCCGGACACACCGAACAGGTGCGGCTGGCTGGGGCCGGACAGGTCAGCGTCAAGCAGGCCGACCCGCAGGCCCCGCCCCGCCAGAATCGCAGCCAGGTTCGCCGTGACCGTGGACTTGCCTACGCCGCCCTTATTGCTGAGCACGAGAATCCGGCGATGAATGGCCGCCAGCCGGTGGTCCAGGAGCCAGAGCGTGTGCCGCTCCTGGTCATGGGCGCAGGCTTCAGCCTGCGGACAGAGCCCACAGGGTCGGCGCTGCTCGCAAAGGATCATGCGGGGCTCACCTCCTCCGCCGGGGAAGGGGCAATCCGGGCGGCGGGCAACGAAAGCAGTGCCCAGCCCGCCAGCACCAGCAAGTGCTGCTGGTTGACGCCCAGGGAGTAACCGGCCAGGAAAAGCAGGCCGAGGGAGAGCCCGCGCAGTCGGTCCCGGCGTACGAAGGCCACCAGACCGGGCACTCCCAGTCCGAGAGCGATCATGTACACGAAAGCGGACCACGAAAGCGTGAAACCGAGGGAGTACATGGCCAGAATCGCCGTAATGTCGGCGTTGACCAGAAGGGCGGCGCCCAGGGCTGCGGCGGAGCCCAGCCCGATGGCGCCGAGGCCCCCCCGCCCCGGGCCCCCCCGCCGCAGCAGCGGCACGGCGAGCAGTACGGGAGCAACGACCGCCAGCAGCTCGCCGGCTACCAGTGCAGGCCCGACCAGGGGCGCCCCGTCCGGGAGGCCAAAGGCCTCCCACCCGAGCTGTACGGCGCTCACCAGGTAGCCCAACGCGTGCACACCCAGCACCACGCCCATGGCGGCGCGCTCCCAGGGGTCGGCAGCGGCCCTTAGCGCCCCCGCGCCCATAACACCGATCGTCCCGCAGAGCACCAGGGCGACCGCCATTGACCAGCCCGCCGGGGGCACGGGGCCGGGAGCGATCATTACCAGGGCGCCGGCTGCGGCGCCGGGCGCCCAGGCCCACCAGCGGTGGCCCGCCAGAGCGAGAACCAAGAGAGCGACCCCCATGAACAGGCTGAAGCTGAATGCCACCTCACCCACGGCGATGGCCGTGCGATAGATCGTCAGGGCCATCCCGCTTTTCGGGATGAAGATGCCCACCCGAGACACGATCCGCACCAACAGCAACTCCGCCAGCGTCGCCCACCAGACGAGCCGCAACGCTGCTCCCCGGTACTCGCCCAGCGCACTCACGCTATTTTCCCTCCAGTTGCAGCACCACCCACGATGTTACGTACTTCATGCCGTCCCGCTGCATCTGCTTGCCGTCCCACACTGCGAACGCCGCCTGCAATGCGGTGCCGGCGACCAGCGACACGTCGCCCGCCTCGCCCTGCAAGGGTCGGATGAACACCACGGCCCAGCGCCCGTTCTGGTACTCGCCGGAGGCCTGCATCGGGTGGGCGCCGGCGTTGGTCAGCGTGCCGAAACCTTCCGCGATCAGTGACTCCACGGGCTTATCCTTGGACTCGGCGGCCCGGGCGTTACCGGCCACGAACGCCGGACGGGCGTACAAATCCTCCGTCAAGAGCGCCTTGCCCGTATCGTCATGAAACCCGTCATCGATCAGGTTCGGGAACTGCGTCTTCATGTCCCGGCTGCCGTACTGCCAGTCCGCCTTCCACTGCCAGATGTGCACGGGGTTCATGCCCACCTGTCCCATGCACGCGTTGGAGATCTGGTCTGACAGCTGAATCGCCGCCTGGTCGCCGAAGTCCTGGGGCCGCAAGGTCGTGGCGTCCTTCGAGTCGTCCTTCCACTCCATGCGCACCGCGAGGTTCTTGCCGTCCGTCACCGCCTTGACGCTGACGTCGCGGGCCACCGCTCCGGGCGTGTTGGTGATCGTCAGAGGCATGGTCACCGCGCTGACTTTCTTCCAACTGGCGTCCCACGGACTGAGTTTGGTCTCGAGGGACCACTGCCGGACCACCACCGTCGGCGTGCCCACGGGCTTGCGGAACCCGATCTGATAAATGGTCAGCCCCGTCACCAGCAGCAGCATGCCTGCCGCCACGGCGCCGATCTGAATCTGCCGCCGGGAAAACCGCCGTAGTATTTGCATCAGGCTCCCTCCCCCGGAAAGCGGCTCGCATCTTCGGAGACGTACCGCTCAGTTACGCGTGCCAGGGCTGGGTAGTAGCCCTCGGCGCCGGCCTGTTCCAGCCGGGCGACGAACCTGGGCAGCCAGACGGCCAGATGCTCCCGCAGGAACTTGCCCTGCGCCTCCCGGCAGACGCCAACGCCGTCCGGGTCGCTGTCATTTTCGGCGATGGCCTCTTTGATGCACAGCACGTACATAAACTCCAGCTCGGCTGTCAGGCTGTCGACCCGCTCGCCCGTCTCCTGGGTATCCACACCGAACGCCCGGTAGAAACCGGCCACGTCGGCCATCTGCTGCGTCTGCATCCAAACGTGGGAGGCCGTGTACTCGGTCTCGTAGGGCGGGCAGGCGGGCACCTGGCCGCCGAACAGGTTCAGGTACTCCTCTTCCAACCCTCCTGCAGGAACCCGGAGCCCCAGCGACTCCAGGGGCGCCGGGGCTGCCATCATAGCATCCACGACCCCGGGCGAAGGGTAGAGAAATCCACGGGACAGAACTGCGTACGTCTGGCTGCGGCGGAGCGCCTGTTCCACCGCCTGTGGCATGGTCATCGCTCCCACCTCCTAGGTGATGTTGTGCCGGCTCTCCGGCCGCACCTGGACTTTTTCATAAATGGCCGTCCGGACCACCTCGGCGCCCTTCTCGTCAAATCCGACCGCTTCGTCCTCCTCGATCGTATACGAGTGGATGATCCGGTCGGTGGCGCCGAAGAGCTGCAGCACGCCCAGCAGTTCCTTATCCGCCTTGGTATACGAGCCAATGGCCGGCTCGACGCCGGGGCCGAACATTTGGGCCAGGAAGTCGCGGGGCACCCAGCGGGGTGGAATGTAGTACACGTTAGGTTCGGTGCCAAACTGCGGGTAAAGCGGCAGCGCCACCTTCGCCTTGTGCACCAGGTAATGGACGGGGCTGGCCGGGTCGTTAATGAACCCAAACAGCCGGATCTTCCCGATGCAGGTGGCAATGCAGCGGGTCGCCTGCCCCTGCTCGATCCGGGGATAGCACCCCACGCACTTTTCGGTGGTAGCGGTGGTGCCCCGATACATCGGCTTCTTGTACGGGCACGCCTCCATGCACTTGCGGTAGCCGCGGCAGCGGCTCTGGTCGATCAGGACGATGCCGTCTTCCTGCCGCTTGTAAATCGCTTTGCGGGGGCAGGCCGCTAGGCAGGCCGGGTAGGTGCAGTGGTTGCAGATGCGGGGCAGGTAGAAGCCCCAGTTCTGGTGCTCCGGCAGCGACTCGCCCTTGGGGTTGTGCCCCTTGGACGTATCTTCATAAATGTTAGGGTGGCGCCAGTCTTCGTCCGCCGGCAGATAGCCGAGAGCCACCATACCGCTGGCGGTTTGCTTGGCCGGGTCGCGGGCCTCGAAGATCGTCTTGCCGGCGTAGGTGGTGCCGCTCCAGAGCTGCTCGCCCAGCATGGAGAGCAGCTTGACGTCCCAGCCGAAGGGGAAACCGCCGTACGGCTTGGACTCAACGTTGTTCCACCACATGTATTCCTGCCCGGGGCTGAAAGTCCAGGTGGACTTGCAGGCCATGGTGCAGGTCTGGCACCCGATGCAGCGGTTGAGGTTGAAAACGGCCGCAAACTGCCGCTGGGGCCGGTTGTCCTGGTAGGCATACTCCATGTCGCGACCCAACTGCCAGTTTTTCACCTGCGGCATCGCTTAGCGGCC
Organism: Symbiobacteriaceae bacterium; assembly: GCA_035628915.1. Lineage (GTDB taxonomy): Bacteria > Bacillota > Sulfobacillia > Symbiobacteriales > Symbiobacteriaceae > JARBUG01. The sequence continues at coordinate 34,586 of DASPIW010000039.1, forward strand.
CCCCTTCACGAACTTGCCGCTCAGATACTGCTTCATGGCGTCGCTTTCGTTGCCCGGGCTGATGCCCAGGGTGGCGGGCTTCCAGGCGCCCTTGCCGTCCATGCCGCCGTCCTCCGCCTTGGCGATTTTGACCAGCGTCTCCTTGGGGCAGGTGTTGGGAGCGTTGACGTCCACCTCGTACCCTTCGCCGATCTCCTGGCCCATGTAGCCCTTGCGGACGAGCGAATCGGTCATCTGGCTGGGCTGCAGCCAGCCGCGGGTGCAGCTCTGGTGTGAGCCGGTGCGCACGTGGGCGGTATAGCCCGTGTTGGAGCGGGCCATGCCGTCGGCGCTGGTCTTGTTCGCCTTGACCGTCTTGGGCGAGGCGATCCAAATGGCGTGCTTCATCATGGTGACGCCCCGCGGGTAGGCCGGGTTGTAGCGGGCCCGGACCTTCAGGCGGGCGACTTCGTAGTAGGGGTCGCTCTCCTTCCACCCGATGTACGGGCGGTCTTCCGGATTGGCGTCCAGGTAGACGTAGTCGCCGTCCTTGATGCCCAGTTCCTTCGCATCGTCCGGGTTGATGTGGACCTGCGCCTCGCCGGCGGATGGTGTCCGCTTGTCGTTGCGGTACGGATCGCCGAAGTTCGAATCCCAGATCACGTTCCAGTCGGTCATCGCCCAGGACGAGTGGACCCGGTGGCGGCTCTTGGGCGTCAGGAAGTAGAACTTGTAGCCCTTGGCGAAGAGGGGGTTGGGCGTCTTCTTGATCTGCGCCCAGGACATCTTCACGTTGCGGACGGACCGCTCGTCGGCGCTGATGGCGTCGTTCGGCACGTCATTGACAGGGCGGATGGCCGGGTGGGAGCCCATGATCACGTTGGGCAGGAACGGCGTCGCCTCCACCGGCTCCCGGTGAACGATCAGATTCTCGCCGAGGTCGATGAACTCGTCCTCATCCTTATAGAGCTCAATGCGCCCGGTCTTCGTGTACCAGGGCTTGTGCTCGTGGACCTGTTCCCAGCCGAAGATGCGGGGGTACGTGCGGAACATCATCAGCCAGTCGCGGTCGGATTCGAGCAGCTGGTTGATATCGTAGCCGCTGGTGGTGTACGACGCATCGGAGATGCGCTGCAGGTAGATCTCACCCTTGCCTTCGGTAACGAACTTCCAGTAGTCGGCGTACCGCTTGTCACCCGTCAGCTCGGTCAGCTTGGCGGACAGGCCCGCCATCACTTCGCAGTCCTGCTTGGACTCGAACATGGGCTTGAGGCCGCCTTTCCACACGTTGAAGAACGGGTTGGAGCAGGCGGACGTCATGTCGGGCACCGTCAGCTCGGCCCAGGACTGAACGGGGAAGACCACGTCGGCGTGCTCGCAGGAGCCGGTCCATTCCCAGTCCTGCACCACGAACATCTCGACGCCCTTGTTGACCACTTCGATCATGTGGTGGGCCCACTTGGCGTTGTTCAGATGGTTGGAGTTGGCGATCCACATGGTCTTGGTCGGCGTGGGCATGTGGGTCTGGCCAGTGTACATCTTACCCTTGACTTTCAGCGGCCGGTCGCCATAGTTCCAGTAGCAGGGGTGCTCGGCCTTGTAGTACTTCTTGACTTTGATGGCGCTGGCCGGGGCGCCGGGGTCCAGGTTCATGTGGAACGGGTCTTCGGCCATCCAGGTCGGGAGGCCGGGGTGGTTCTCGCCCCGGTAGTTGCCGGCCCAGTGGGTGGTGTTGGCGCCCGGTTTGCCGATGTTGCCCGTCAGGCTCATGAGCAGGAAGCAGGCCCGACCGGTGATGTCGCAGTGGAAGTAGTGGTTGACGCCTTCGCCGGTGGCAATGTGCGCCGGCTTGATGGTGCCCAGGTCTTTGGCCAGCCGCTCGATCAGCTCCTGAGGCACGCCGGTCGCGTCAGCGACGGTCTCGGGTGTGTACTCGGACACGTGCTCCTTGTAGAGCTGGAAGATGGTCTTGCATTCAACTTCTTTGCCGTCGGCCAGCTTGACTTTGAAGGTTCCTTCCAGGGCGGGGTCGTAGGGGGTCTTGTTCCCGACCTGATCGCGGTTGACCACCTTCGGTCCGTCTTCCCATACGACAAAGTCGCCCCACTTCTCGCGCAGCTCGGGCTTGATCTTTTGCGTGGTGACGGAGTAGCCGGTCAGCGTCGCGTTGCCGACACCCAGGTCACGGTTGGAGAGCCGCTTCAGCGTGTCCATGCGGACGAGCAGCGGCATGTCGGTATGCTGTTTGACGAAGTCAATGTCGATCAGCCCATCTTTGAAGATCAGATGGGCGACGCCCAGGAGCAGGGCGATGTCGGAGCCGGGGCGCACGGGCAGCCAGTAGTCGGACTTCTGGGAGGCCGGGCTATACTCCGGGGAGATGTTGACGACCTTGCCGCCCCGCTCGATGATTTCGATCCACCAGTGGGCGTCGGCCATTTTGTTCTCGACCTGGTTCTTGCCCAGGAAGATCATTAGCTTGGTGTTCCGGAAGTCGTTCATGTCGACGTCGGAGCACTTGATGCCCGTCGACATGGGGTGGCCGGGGTTCAGGTCGCCGTGCCAGTCATAGCTGGACCACTGGCGTGCGCCGTGGTGCCCGTCATACAGGGCCAGCATATTGGCAAAGCGGGCCAGGGCGTTGATGCGCATGACGCCGTTGAGCGCCATGCCGTTGCGGAACTTCATGGTCTGGGCGCCGGAGCCGTGCATCGCCTCGATCATTTCCTCCGGATAGCCCTGGGCTCTAAGGCGCCGGGCGCCCTCCTCGCCTTCGTAGGTCTTCATAATATGGAGGATCGTCTTCCCGACGAGGGTGTTGGCTTCGTCCCAGGAGACGCGGACGAAATCGTCCCAGCCCCGCCGGAAGTACTTCTCCTTGGCCGCGGGAGTTGACGGGTCGGGCCAGCCGGCCTCCACCCACTCCTTCCAGCCCTTGCGGACCATGGGGTACTTCGTCCGGTACGGGCCGTAAATGCGCCGGGGCAGCGTGTAGCCCTTAAGGCAGCCGCGCGGGTGCCACGATGGGGTCGACTTGGTGTCGTACAGGTCGGTCGCCTTGCCCTCTGTGTAGGGCGGCTCTACCCGAACCATAATGCCGTTGCGCACGACGCCTTTGACCCGGCAGTTGTGCGTGCAGTTGGGCACACAGAGGAAGGTGAACTCCGAGTCGAACTTGTACTGATCGCGGTAGATCTTCTCCCAGTTACGGTCCGGGTACGTGTTCAGCGGGTTCTGCACGTTGAAAGGCCGCAGGCTGGCCAAATCGGCGCGCGCCCACGACGCGGCGCCCAACAGGGTCACTCCGCCCATCGCCGTCGCGGTGCTGATCAGGAAGTCACGCCGGGACAGTCCCGGCTTGTTCTCCGCCACGGTCACCCTCCTCCCCTCGGGAACAGACTCGCCGGATCATCGCCCGCACCCATTCCTCACCCCGGTGCTGCCACGCCAGGTTAGGGCCACGGTAGAACGGATCCCGGAAGAGCGCCAGCAGCGCTTCTTCCGAATAGCCCATGCGGGCGAACTCTTCGGCGAAGCACTCGGCCATGACCCCCAGCTCGTCGCGTTCCATCTCCATCCCTCCACCTTTAGGGTAGAAGAGGGAGTAGCTCCAATGGAGTGACAGTGCTCCTGAAGTCTCGGGACATTTGTCCCGAAAGCGCGGGACAGGCTCCCGCGGGCAGAGGATATTTATCCGATGATTGCGTATTCCATTGCCAGGGGAAGGGGGAAACGCCGTGACGACCCTGATGGTTGTGGACGACCACAGTGTGGTGCGAATGGGCCTCATTGCCCTTCTGCAAAAAGTGCCGGGCTTTACGGTGGCCGGGGAAGCGGGTAAGGTCTCCGAAGCGGTGGCCAAGGCGGAGCAGCTCAACCCTGACGTGGTGCTGATGGATGTGCGTCTTCCAGACGGCAGCGGCATCGAGTGCTGCCGGGCCATCCGTGCCAGGCGACCGGAGACTCGGGTGCTGATGCTGACTTCCTACGACGACCGCGATGCAGCTGTAGCGTCCGTCATGGCCGGCGCCTCCGGTTATCTGCTCAAGCAGGTGGAGCCCGAAGAACTGCTCAGGGCCGTCCGGCTGGTGGCCGGAGGCGCCTGCCTGCTGGATCCGAAAGTGACGGGTGGGGTGCTTGACTACCTGCGCCACGGCAGTCCCGCTACGGAGTCGGACCTCACGGAACGGGAGCGGTCCATTCTGCAGCTCATCGGCGAGGGTATGACCAACCGGGAGATCTCCTCCCGGCTCTATCTCAGCGAGAAAACGGTCCGTAACTATGTCAGCATCATCCTGCAGAAGATGGGCATGAACAACCGCACGCAGGCGGCGGCGTACGTCAGCCGCAGGCGGCTCTTGGGGGGAGATCGGCAATAATATGGGCGCCCGCCTCCCCTGCGTAGGGAGGCGGGCGTCAATTTTCGTTGTGAAATTGTCCCTGTCTGCGATTTTTCGTGAACACTTGTCGAAAAAGGTGCGTCATATTTGGGCGGCAGTGGTCGGCATCTTGCGGCGGAAACAATTCAAGCTCGTATATACACCGCTGTGTCGCGCTACCGGATCAAACGATCCCGAAAAGGACGCGTAATTCTACAGTTCTGCATGTACTTGTCCAACGTTTTCCCAGCAGGAAATAACGGATTACGAACGAATTAACACTCAGGCAAGCCCATCATTCCAGAACAATGGAATCGTCAAAGGTACGGGTATCTGTGTTGGTATTTTGACGGTTGCATTAATTGTACAGCATCGTGTACGGCGGGTGGCGAAAGGTTCTGATTTGGACGGGATATTGCATATGCCTCAGGGAACCCACCTGTGTTGCTGCCAGGCCGCTAGGAGGTGTACGGGATTCGGCGCAGCCTCAGGTATCCGATATACTGTGAATCTCATGGCGGCCGAGCGTAGCCCAGGAAGGCTCCGGAAGTCAACGGCCCCGGTTGGGCCATGTGCTTCAAATGTCGGAGGGAGGTCAAAAGAGAATGCGTCGTTTGGTAGCTGCGTTCCTCGCGATTTCGATGCTCGCCATTGTCGGCTGCACCAAGAAGGCTGAAGAGCCGAAGCCGGCCGACAACACCCCCGCCCCTGCTCCCAAGAAGGAACAGGTCGTCCGCGTCAACATCGGTACTGACCCCAAGACCCTGGACCCTGCGGTTTCCACCGGTGTTCCTGAAGCCAACGTTCAGCTCTCTCTGTTCGAAGGCCTGATGCGGCTCGACAAGGACGGCAAGGCTGTGCCCGGCATGGCTGCCACCAACGAAGTCAAGGACGGCGGTCTGACCTACGTCTTCAAGCTCCGCGACGCCAAGTGGTCCAATGGCGACCCGGTTACCGCTGAAGACTTTGTGTACTCCTGGAAGCGGGCCCTCGATCCCCTGCTCGCCTCCGAGTACGCCTATCAGCTGTACTATGTGAAGGGCGCCGAGAAGGCCAACACCGTCCCGGTCAACGAACTTGGCCCCGACGGCAAGGAAAAGGTTGGCGCTGACAACAAGCCTATCCCCCGCAAGGAAGAGGACATCAAAAAGGACTTCGAGGCCGCTTTCAAGGAAGTCGGCGTGAAGGCTCTCGACGCCAAGACCCTGGAAGTCAAGCTTGAGGCTCCGACCCCCTACTTCCTCTCTCTGACCGCTTTCCACACCCTGTACCCTGTCAACAAGAAGGGCATCGATGCCGCTCCGCAGGACTGGCACCGCAAGCCTGAGACCCTGATCGCCAACGGCCCCTTCAAGATGGTCAGTTGGACCCCGAAGGACAAGGTCATCGTCGAGAAGAACCCCAACTACTGGGATGCCGCTGCGGTTAAGCTCGACAAGATCGAGTACTACCTGATCGACAGCGAATCCACCGCCACCCAGATGTTTGAAGCCGGCCAGCTCGACATCGTTGAGTCCGGCGTCAACAGCGCTGAACTGCCCCGCCTCAAGAAGGAAAAGGCCAACGAGCTGAAGATCCTGCCGGATCTGGGCCTCTACTACTACCGCTTCAACACGACCGTTGCCCCGATGAACGACCCCAAGGTTCGTAAGGCTCTGACCTACGCCATCGACCGCAAGCTGATCGTTGAGAACATCACCCAGGGCGGACAGCAGCCCGCCATGTCCGAAGTGCCGGCCGGCATCCCGGATGTGACTGGCGACTTCCGTGCCAACGGCAAGGACTTCTTCACCGACAACAACGTCGCCGAGGCCAAGAAGCTCCTCGCCGAAGCCGGCTTCCCCGACGGCAAGGGCTTCCCGAAGCTCAGCATCATGTACAACACCTCTGAGGCCCACAAGCGCATTGCTGAGGCCATCCAGGAGATGTGGAAGAAGAACCTGGGCATCAACGTTGAACTGCAGAACGTCGAATGGGGCGTCTACCTCGACCGGCAGGCGAAGCTGGACTACCAGGTCAGCCGTGCTGGCTGGATCGGCGACTACATCGACCCGATGACCTTCGCCGACATGTGGGTCACCAAGGGCGGCAACAACCAGACCGGTTGGTCCAACGCCCAGTACGACGCCCTCATTGAGACCGCCAAGAAGAGCGGCGACCCCGCCGTTCGCATGAAGGCCATGCACGACTCCGAGAAGCTCCTGATGGACGAAATGCCGATCATGCCGATCTACCACTACGTCCGTGTCCGCCTGGTCAGCACGAAGGTGAAGAACTGGTCTGAGCCGCTCACCTCCGGCATGAACCTGCGCGACGCTTCTATCGAGTAGCCTTCCAAATCGACGGTGCACAAGGCGCCACCGGGGACGCCCCCGGTGGCGCCTAAGACCGTCAAAATGCGATGGAGGGAATCACATGGCCCGCTACATTCTGCAACGGGTCCTCACCATGCTGGTGGTCGCGTGGGTGGTCGTCACCGTGACCTTCTTCATGATGAAGGCGCTCCCCGGCGGACCTTTTTCTTCTGAGAAGAAGCTCCCCGACGCCATTCTCAAGAACATCGAGCGTCGCTATAAGCTGGACCGACCCCTCATGGAACAATACTTCGACTATCTTAAGAACGTCGTAGTGTGGGACCTAGGCCCATCCTTCAAGTATGAAGGCCGAACAGTAAATGATGTGATTAACAAGGGCTTCTCCGTTTCCGCCAGACTGGGCGGACTATCGATCATTATCTCCCTGGTGCTCGGCGTGCCGATTGGCATACTCGCAGCCATGCGCCATAACGGCCTGATCGACCGGACGGTTTCCGGCCTTGCTATCCTAACGGCAGCAGCTCCGAGCTTCGTGATTGCCGGCCTGCTGCAATACTTCCTGGCATTTAAACTCAAGTTGTTCCCGCCAGCCACTTGGGGTACGCCAGAACACTACGTCTTGCCAACTCTAGCCCTGTGCAGCTTCTCGCTGGCATGGCTAATTAAGCTGACGCGCTCCAGCATGCTGGAAATCACGAGCCAGGATTACGTCCGTACTGCCCGGGCCAAGGGCATTCCGGAGTTCTGGGTCGTCTTCCGCCACATGCTGCGCAACGCCCTGGTGCCGGTCATCGCCTCGCTGGCGCCCCTGACCGCCGGCGTTCTGGTGGGCAGCTTCATCATCGAGTTCATCTTCGCCATCCCCGGTGTCGGGCGCGAGTTCGTCATCAGCATTACGAACCGCGACTACACCGTCACTTTGGGTATGTCAGTTTTTTATGGATTTTTGCTGACGGGCTTCACACTGATTGGCGACATTCTCACGGCGCTCGTCGATCCGCGGGTGCGCCTGGAAAAGGAGGGCTAAGCTATGGCGATCTCTGATTCCCGGTTTGCCCCCCTGCCCGACCGCCAGTCGGCTGCCGACCGGATCACCACGCCGCCCATCAGCTTCCTGAAGGACGCCTGGCGCCGGTTCAAGGCAAACAAAATGGCCCTTGTCGGCCTGGCGGTGCTGATTCTCTTTATCCTTGCAGCGTTTGTCGGCCCCTACTTCGCTAACCACAGCTACTCCGACCAGAGCGTCATTCTGCATGACAAGCCGCCGTCCGGTGAGTACTGGTTCGGCACCGACGCCCTTGGTCGCGACCTGTTCGTACGCGTCCTGATGGGCGGCCGCATCTCCCTGGCCGTTGCCGTATTTGCCGGTCTGCTCCAGCTAGCTGTGGGCGTGGCCTATGGCGCCATCGCCGGCCTGCGCGGCGGCAAAATTGACAATCTCATGATGCGAATCGTCGATATCATGGACACGATTCCGCTCACGATCTGGGTGATTCTGCTGGCCGTGCTGCTCACGCCGGGCCTGACAACGATTTTCCTGGCCATCGGCCTGGTTTACTGGACCAACATGGCCCGACTAGTCCGTGCCTCCGTATTGGCGCTGAAGGAGCAGGAGTTCATGCTCGCCGCCCGGGCGCTTGGCGCCAGCCGTGGCCGCCTGGTCTTCCGGCACCTGGTGCCCAACGCCATGGCGCCAATCATCGTCGAACTGACTTTCTCGATTCCCCGGGCGATTTTCACCGAGTCCTTCCTCTCGTTCATCGGTCTTGGTGTCAGCGCTCCGATGGCCTCCTGGGGCGTGCTCGCTTCCGAAGGATTTATGGGCCTCCGCTCGTATCCATGGGAACTCGCCTACCCCGCAGCCGCGATCATTCTGACGACGCTTGCCTTCAACTTCGTCGGCGACGGCCTGCGGGACGCGCTCGACCCGAAGCTGCGTCGATAGGGGTGCTAGAGATGAGCAAGCCACTTCTGACCATCGAAGGACTGGAGACCCAGTTCAAGACATATGCCGGTCTGGTGCAAGCCGTCCGGAACGTCAACCTGACGGTGCACGAGGGCGAGTGCCTGGCCATCGTCGGCGAGTCCGGCTCCGGCAAGTCCGTGACCATGATGTCCATGATGCGACTGCTGGCCAAGAACGCCATTGTTACCGGCAGGGCTGAGTTCAACGGCGTCGATCTCCTGAAGATCTCCAACAAGGAGATGTCCAAGATTCGCGGCCGGGAGATCTCCATGGTCTTCCAGGATCCGATGACGGGCCTCAACCCGGTGCTGACCATTGGCACCCAGATGCGAGAGGGCATCATGCTCCATTTGGGGATGAGCAAGGCCGAAGCCAACAACCGGGCGATCGAACTGCTGAACAAGGTCGGCGTGCCTGAGCCCGCCCGGCGCCTCAACCAGTACCCGCACGAGTTCTCCGGCGGTATGCGCCAGCGCGTCATGATCGCGCTGGGCCTAGCGTGCAACCCGCGCCTGCTCATCGCCGACGAGCCCACCACGGCGCTCGACGTGACCATTCAGGCCCAGATTCTTGAGCTCATGAAGCAGCTCAAGAAGGAACTGAACACGGCGATCATCCTGATCACCCACAACCTGGGCGTCGTGGCCGGTATGGCCGACCGGGTGGCCGTCATGTACGGCGGTCGGGTCTGCGAAGTCGGCACCTGCGAGCAGATTTTCCACCGGCCCCGCCACCCCTACACCTGGGCTCTGCTGCGGGCCGTGCCCCGCCTCGACGAGCACAAGCGGCGCCTGGAGTCGATTGCCGGCTCCCCGCCCAACATGCTCAAGCCCCCGGGGGGCTGCCCGTTCCATCCGCGGTGTGCCCATGCCATGAACGTGTGCACCGGCGAGGCGCCGGAGATGACCGACCTGGGCGCCAACCATAAGGCCGCCTGCTGGCTGATGCATCCGGACGCGCCGAAAGTCAGCTTTGACCAGGAGGTGACCAAGGCGTGACGACGCTGGCTACTGCACTGGTCGAGGTCAAGGACCTCAAAATGCATTTCCCGATTATGGCCGGCTTCCCGATCTCCCGGCAAATCGGCGCCGTGAAGGCGGTTGACGGCGTAAGCTTTAACATCGGTCCCGGCGAAACGCTGGGTCTGGTGGGCGAGTCGGGCTGCGGCAAGACAACGGTCGGCCGGGCACTGCTGCGGCTCTACAAGCCGACGGCAGGCAAGGTCTACTATGACGGCAAAGATCTATCCACGCTGCCTGACAGCGACTTCCTGCCCTACCGCCGCAAGATGCAGATGATTTTCCAGGACCCCTACGCCTCCCTCGACCCCCGCATGACCTGCGGCGATATTATCGGCGAGGCGATTGACATTCACAATCTGGGCACCGGCAAGACCCGGATGGACCGGATTTACAGCCTGCTCGACCTGGTCGGCCTGCTGCCCGAGCACGCCAGTCGCTTCCCGCACGAGTTCTCAGGCGGCCAGCGGCAGCGTATCGGTATCGCCCGAGCCTTGGCCGTGGAGCCGAACTTCATCGTGTGCGACGAGCCGATTTCCGCCCTGGACGTTTCGATTCAGGCGCAGGTGGTCAACCTGATGGAAGACCTCCAGGAGAAGCTGGGTCTGGCCTACCTGTTCATCGCCCACGACCTGTCCATGGTCAAGCACATCTCCCGGCGCATCGCCGTTATGTACCTGGGCCGCATCGTTGAGATCGCCGATGCGGCGACGCTCTACAACAAGCCGATGCATCCGTACACGCTGGCGCTGCTCTCCGCGGTGCCGATTCCCGACCCGGTCATCGAACTGCAGCGGCAGCGGATCATTTTGGAAGGCGACCCGCCCAGCCCCGTCAATCCGCCGTCCGGCTGCCGGTTCCGGACCCGGTGCCCGTATGCCAAGGAGAAGTGCAAGGAAGAGGATCCCAAGCTGACGGAGATGGGGTCTGGCCACGGTGTGGCCTGCCACTTCCCGGTTGGCGCATAGTTGCGAGATGTCTGAACCGGGCGCCCCTGCTGTGGGGCGCCCGGTTTTTCATGTTTCGGCGGCAAGCGGCAAATGATAGGCCCGTAAGGGGGAATGACGGCGTGGATTGGCTGGTGTTTCGATCGATCAATCGTTGGGCCGGCCAGTCACCCGTACTCGATGCAGTGATGATGGCCCTCGGGGGCTGGGTGTCGCTCGTCGGCCCCCTGCTGTTTTTCGGGTTCTGGTTCATGCCAGGTCCGTCGCGCCCCCGGCGGCGCTTGGCCGTGGTACTGGCCGGGATCGCCGTGCTGATCGGTCTGGGCCTTACCGATGTGCCGAGTTTTGTGATGTCGCGGGACAGGCCATGGGAAACCCACCGGGTCACGGTGCTGGTCGCCAACCCCCCTGCGGGGGCCAGCTTTCCGTCGCAACACGTGGCAGCGACCGCGGCGATGGTGGCAGGACTGGGCCCCCACCTTGGCCGCTGGAGCCTGGTGGCCTGGTTGCTGACGGTGGGTGCAGCGCTTGCGCGGGTCTTTGTAGGCGTCCATTATCCCAGCGATGTGCTGGTAGGCTTCCTGATGGGGTGGCTGGCCGGTGCCGTGGTGTACCACAACCGCGATGTTCTGGAGCCCTTTGCGTCCCGCGTTGTCTCCCTGGGTGAGGAGCTGCTGTAGCGGGGCATGCTACGGGGGATGATACCCGTTGAGGAGGACGAAGAGATGCCGAAACTAGAGGTCTACTGTACCGTCAGCAACTGTGATTACTGGGGGAAGAACAACCACTGCCTTGCCGCGAAGATTCTGATCTGTGTGGATGAGCAGGCATCCAACTGGGCGGACATGGTTGACGCGCCGGACGGGGCCAGACTGCAGAGTGCTCAGGCTGACACGTGCATGCAGACGGCGTGCAAGACATTCCGGCCTCGCTATAGCCATGCCGGCCCTGTGCAGGATCAGCGGGCCACGAACCCGCAGCTAGCGCAGCAGTATCCACATTAGAAGTAGAGGAGGGGGCTCGCCCCCTCCTCTTATCCACCCACCTGCGTCGTTGCTCCTTATTGAGGGCGCCATCGCCGAAATTGACGTGACCATCAACGCTATTGATGTCAACATGAGCGCTATTGTCGTCACCATTGACGCTTTTTGAGGAGACCACAAGCGTCTTTGAGAGTCTGACAATTGCATGACTCCCGCCTCATTGATGCCCCGGACCAGACGCCCTTTCGCGACATAACGGGCGAAAAGCCTTAACCCACAAGGCCTCGCGTCTTATCCAAATAGGCGCGGCGGAATCACCTGCATGGGCGCGGCGGAATCACCTGCATAGGCGTGGCAGAAACACCGGCTGCATATTCATCCCTCGACCGGGACCCGCCATAGCCTCGCGCCAAGTGCCCGTACTCCGTGCAAGCAGTCCCCCTCGGCCCCCCTTCAGCCCCTTCTCGCCTATCTGACGGCCGCAGGCAGCGTGGCTCAAGGGCGCCCCGGCCTCCGCCAACGACCCCCGCACAGGTATTGAGCGCTCCCCAAGTGCGATTGAGGCGTATTGAGACGTTCTACAAAATTACGCGATGCCCGACGCGGCAGGTGCACGGGAGCGCTCAGCACTCCCGTGCACCCGAGTTAGCTTTTTGGCGTTACCCCTCTTCTAGAGGTCGCCGAGGTACTTGAGCAGGCGCTTGAAGACGACGACTGCTTCGGCGCGGGTTGCGTTGGACCCGGCGTTGTACGTGAAGGCGCTGCGTCCCGTGATCAGCCCGGCCCTGGCCAACTGAGCTGCGGCCTCCCGGCTCCAGGCGGCAATCTGGGTCGCATCCTTGTACCCGGAAAGTTGGGTCTCAACTTGAGCCGGTGTCATGGTGATGCTCTGTCCACGCAGGCTAAGGGCCCGGGAGAGGATCACAGCGATCTCCTGGCGGGTAATCGCATCGCCTGGGCGGAACAGGCCGTCGCTGCCCTTGATCAGCCCGGCCTTGGCGGCGGTGCCCACGTACGGGGCGTACCAGGCGCCGGGCGCCACATCGCTGAAGGCGGGCGCCCCGGCTTCGCCGGTGAGCAGGCCCAGAGCCCTGACCATCATGGTGGCAAATTCCGCCCGGGTCACATTGCCTTCCGGCGTGAACGTGGTGGCGCCGGTGCCGTTCACCACATGGCGGGCGGCCATCTCCTGAATGTCGGCCGCGGCCCAGTGCGCTACAGCGTCGGCAAAGGTCTTGCTGAACTCGAGGACCGTGTATTCGCTGAACCCATCGAGCTCCACTTCCACGATGCGCTGGGCTTCATTCACCTTGCCGCCCCGGTACTCCCAGACGCCGGTCTCCCGGTTGAGCCGGTATACGCCGAGCAGGCGGGGGTTGGTGGCCGAGGTGTAGGGAATGCGGACGGTCACCCGGTTGCGGAACGAAGTGATCGGCGTGTTCTCGCTGCCCCGGACTTCGGCCGTGAACATGAGCACCTTGCCGGCGGGCATGAGACCCTGGGCCTTCGCTTCTTCCACAGAGGACCGGATTTGCGCGGGAACGTTCTTGGACAGGTCCACCGTCTGCACGCTGATGCGGACACTGGGCTTGGGCCCGGCCGTCTGTACGGCCGTCAGGCCTGTGAAGGCGGACGGCGGAATCACCAGTTCTGCATCGCCGGTGTTGAGTACCACCGGCTGGCCCTGCTGTTCGAGCCGGTCGAGCACCGAGACGGGAATCTGCGCTGCCAAGGCCGGTGCGGGAGCGTCCGGGGCCGGGTTGGCGGGGGCCAGGTTGATCTGCAGGCCGTCCGCCAGGGCGCCGTCCGTGAGCTTGGCGGGGTCGACCGCCTTGGTCACCGTCGTGGTGCCGTCGGGCTGGGTTTCGGTGCTGGTCTGGACGGCGTCCGCGTCGGAGGCAGGCGGAGCCGGCGGCGTGATCGGGGGCGTTACCGGCGGGGTAACCGGCGGGGTAACGACCGGAGGTGTGACCACCGGGGGCGTTACGACCGGCGGGGTTATGACCGGCGGGGTAACCACCGGGGGGTTGCCGCCGCTGTCGCCCCCACCCCCGCTGCTGGGAGGCGGAGCGGGCGGCGATGTCGTGGTGACCGAGAGAGTGGGGCCGGTGGTGCTCCAGTTGCCCATTTCATCGCCGGCCTGCACCTGGAACTGATAGGTGGTGCCGGCAGTCAACCCGGTAACATGATAGGTGGTCTCCGGTTGGGTCGCGATCAGCACGCCATCCGTGTCGTAGAGCTTATAGCCGGCGATCACGCCGCGGTTGTCCTGCGCCCCCCGCCAGGTCAGCGTGAGGCTCGTCTGCGTCACGGCCGAGCTGGTGAGCCGGTTCGGGCCGCTCCAGGTCGGGTCGACGGCGTCAATGTCCACCGTCCGGGTGGTGCCGCCCTCGAAACCAAGCTGGTCTTCAACGGTCACTTCCAAGGCCGCCGTTTCAGCGTTGTGGCCGTTGGGGACCGTAATCGTACCGCTGATCACACCTTCCGCTGCGGTGTAGACCAGGTCGTGATCCACCGCACTGCCGTCAAGAGTGACGCCCGGCACCGTATCGTCAGCCACGCCGACCCCGGCGTCATCCACCGCGATGACCACGATGATGGTGTCGCCTTTCTTATAGGCGGCGCCCGCCTCAGGGGACGTGAAGGCCAGTTCGGGCGCCGAAGTGTCAATGTTGACCTGAACCGTGTCCTGCGCCTGCTTCCCGACCCGGTCCTCAACGGTGACGACCAGATCATGAACGCCGGTGGCCAGGCCGGCGGGTAGAGTAATCGTGCCGGAGAGCACCCCGTTGGTGTGGCTCAGGCCGGCCACCGGGCGCCCGCCCAGCGTCGCCGAGACGGCGGATGTGCCGTTGGCAACACCGGCCACGTCATCGCTTACGGTGGCGGTCACCGTAAAGCTGTCGCCCGTGGTGTACCAGGTATCGCCATCGGCCGCGCCGGAAATCGTCACCGTCGGATCCTCCAGGTCGTCCTCGACCGTGAGATCAGCGGTGGTCGTAATGCCGAACGCAGTCACTGCAACGGTGTAGTCGCCGTTGGCGAGCCCGGCGGGCAGTGAAACCGCCAGTGTAGTTGCCGTCGGCGTCCCAACCACGTCGAGCTCCGTCGGGTCGCCGCCGTCCGGCGTCAGCGTGACTGCCGGATCAACATCAAAGCGAGTGCCGACGCCCGTGAGAGTCAGGGTGACAGGACCGTCATACCCTTCGTTCAGGGTCGTGCGGTCAAGTGTCATGATGGGCTCCGGCGTAATGGTCAGGGTCGTCTCTGCCTCTTCCACGCCCGTGGCAACCAGCAGTGTGTACGCATCAGCGGTGAGACCGCCCGTCAGAGTGAAGCGGAGGCGGGTACCGCTCTCCACGGTCAATGATGAGACATGCCCCTGTGACTCTCCGCCAAGAAGCACGTCTACAGTCGTCTGCCCCTCCACGAAATGCGTCTGGGCGCCCGTCACGGTGAACTCCGTGCTCTCATACCCCTGCGCGATGGTATCGGACCCGAGAATATCCACCGCTGCCGGTGCCGTTACGTCAAAGTCAGTCCGCGCTTCCTCCACGCCGGTCGTCACAACCACTTCGTAGCTGCCGGCGGTCAGCCCTGTACCCATTGTGAAGCTGAGGTGAGTGGTGTCCTCCACGGAAACGCTGAGGGCCGAGGTGCCAGTAGCGCCATCGACCACGGCAACCGAGGTGCTGTCCGCATCGAAATGCGTATTAGTCCCGGTGACACTGAGGGACAGGGTTCCCGTGTAGCCTTCCGCAACTTCGCTGGTGCTCAGGCCGATTGCAGGCGCTTCACTGATCGTCAGTTCCGCAGTTGCCCGCTCGACACCGGTCACAAGGCTCACAGTGTAGGTCCCTTCCCCAAGGCCGGTACCCAGGGTAAACCGGAGCGTGTCTTCGTCTTCCACTGCGACACCGGAGACGGCGCCAACCGAATCACCGGCTCCGTCGGCGATGGCGACCAGGGTCTCGCCATCGGCGAAATGGGTGTTCTCCGCTTCCACCGTGACGGTGACCGCCGCCGTATAACCCTCCGCGACGCCGGCAGGAGAAGTAATGGCGGCAGACGGCGCCGGACCCACGACGAACGGGGCGGGGGCATCAACCGTCTCCACGCCTGTGGTGATGCGAACGGTGTAGCTGCCCTCCGTCAATCCGGTGCCCAGGCTGAAAGTGACGAGACCGGCGTTGCTCACGGTCACGCCTGAAACCGTGCCGGCAGGGTCGCCATCCTGCCCGATGAAGGCGACGGCGGTCTGGCCGCTCGCGAAGTGGGTGCGGGTCCCCGTCGCCGAGAGGGTAACGGCTGACGTGTACCCCTCAGAGACCAGCGCCGCCGATAGGGTAACGGTAGGGGCAGCGTGGACTGTGAAGTTCGTCTCCACCTGCTCCACCCCGGTCACGATGCGGAGCTTGTACGGTCCCGCCGCCAGACCGGTGGGAATGCTTACGTTGAGCGATTCGGCGTCGGTGACGGAAAGGCCGGATACCGAGCCGGCTGTCGCGCCGCCCGCCGTCAGCAGGGAGACCACGGTCTGGCCGGTGGCGAAGTGGGTGTTGTCACCCGTCACCGTAACCGGAAGTGCCGCCGTATAGCCAGCGGATACATCGACGGGCGCCACGCTCGCCGTCGCGGCGGTGGTCACCTGGAACGGCGTCACTACGGTCTCGCCGCCGGTTACAAACCGCAGGTTGTAGCTGCCCTGCGCCAGGCCGGTAGCCAGGCTGAAGGTGACGGACTCGGAGCCGTTGACGGTCACACCGCTGACGGTGCCGGTTGGGGTGCCGCCGCTGGTCAACAGGCTGACCACGGTCTGGCCCGTGACGAAGTGCGTACTCTCACCGGTCGCCGTCAGCGTAAGTGCGCCGGTGTAACCCTGTGCCACGGTCGACTGCGAGAGGCCCGAAATGGCGGCCTGCTCCGTGACTGTGAAGCTGGGCGTCACTTCGCCGCCGGGGTAGGAGATCCGGACCGTGTACGCCCCCTGGGCCAGCCCGGTCCCGATGGTAAAGCTGAGATCGTCGGTATCGGTCACCGTCACGTCTGAGATGACGTTGACGGGCGTGTTGCTGGCGTTCAGCATCGTGACCACGGTGCCGCCCGACACGAAGTTGGTGTCGGTACCGTCGGCAGCAACCTGTACCGGCACTGAATACCCGGCCGAAACTTCAACCGTCGACAGGCTTACCGATGGCGGTGCAGCGTAGGCCGCCGGCGCCTGACTCAGCAGCGTGGAGACGATCAGCGACCAGGCGACGCCGGTGAGCCTGCGCCAGAAGCGGTGCTGGATGCCGGTTTTGGTGCCCATCCTTGAGCCTCCTGTTAGTTGGTTTATCTCCGGGGCGCCCGGGAGTGGGCGCCCCGGAGTCATCTCTTACTGGCCTTCGGACAGGTCGACCAGCACCGGTTCTTCGTTGCCTGCGCCGACCGAGAAGAGAATGGGCGTTGCGAAGCTGTAGCGGTGATCAGGCGTATCCACATCGCGGATCTCGTAGTCGCCTGCCGCCAGGTCCATCAGCACGTTACCCTGTTCATCGGCCTGGAACCAGGTCACGGAATCCCAGTAGCCGTCGGCGTTGGGGTCGGCCCCAGCCTGAACCACGGCTACTTTGGCGTAACCAACCGGGACGTTGGCCAACTGAACGGTCGCCTGAGCAGTGGCTGGATCCAGTTCCACATCCGGATTGTCCGCATTAACCGCCAGGGGGAGGTTGGTCCGCAGGTACCGGGTGCTGTTGCCAATCTCCACGATGCGGTACGTCCTGCCCTCTTCCAGATTGACCCGGAAGACGCCGTCGTCGCCTGTGGTGACCCGGATGGTCTGTCCGGCGCCGGTGGCGCCATCAGGCCGGATTGCGAGCCAGGTCCGGGCCATGGGTGCATCCATTTCGTCCCGCAGGACCCGCACGACGTTGGCCGAGAGCGAAACCGGCGGGAGAGTCTGGGCGGTGGCGCCAACAATGAACTTGCGCGACACCTGCGTGATGCCCTCCGGCGTGCCGACATCGACCAGCAGCCAGTTGCCCTGCGGCAGGGTGACCCGGGCCTCGCCAGACGGATTGGTCTCCGCCCAGACGGCGGCACTGTGGTCCTCGGGCCGGGCGCCTTCGGGCCGGAACTGGACCATGGCCCGGGCCACGGCAGCGCCGCCGCTGGTGACGGTTACCCGCACGTTCGGGGCGTCGACGGACAGGGGGCCGTCAAAGCTGCCACCCGTTACGTCGAGCCGGAGGTTCGTCCGAATCAACCGGTCCGTCCGGCCGATTTCGACGATCCGGTACAGGCCGGCGGGCAGGTTCATCGACAACAGGCCGCTCGCATCCGTGGTGCCGTAGTAGTTCCGGAAGGCAGCCGTGCCGGGCACGGCGCCGTCGGGACGAATCGTCACCCAGGCGTTGCTGATCGGACCGTCTTCGTTCTCCAGGGTCGCCGTCACATTATCGGTCAGGGAGACGGTGACGGTTTCGTCAGGAGCGGTGAACAGCTGGTTGACAACCGTCACACCCTGCGGCGTGCCGATGTCGACCACCACGTACTGCGTGCCGGCAGCCAGTTGCAGGTGGGCCTCGCCGATGGCGTTGGTCTGCGTCCACACGGACAGGTGGTGCTCCTCGGGACGGGCATTCGCAGGGCGCACCTGGACCCAGGCCCGGGCGACCGGCCCTTCGTCGTCGGTCACGGTGACGGTTACGTTAGGCTGCGGCAGGCTGAGTTCGCCGTTCGGGATGCCGCCCTCGCCCACCGAGAACGGAATCTCCGTCCGGAGGTAGCGCAGCGGGGAGGCCACTTCCACGATGCGGTAGTCGCGGCCTTCCTCCAGGTTGATCCGGAAGACGCCCTGCGCATCGGTGACGGCAAACAGCGCCTTGTCAAAACCGCTTTCCACGTTGCCGCCGCTGACGGGACGGATGGTGACCCGGGCCTGGGGAATCGCGGCGTCGGATTCGTCCTTCAGCGTTACGATCACGTTGGAGCGCAGCGAAACGGCGACTTCCACGGGGGTGCTGCTGCCCGCTGCCGGAGTCGTGAACTCCTTGTTGATCAGCGTAATGCCCTGCGGCGTTCCGACGTCCACCACGAGATAGCGGGTACTCGGGGTCAGCCGTACCTTGAGTTCACCGTTCGTGCCGGTCTCCGCCCAGATCGCCTTGTCATGCTCGTCGGGCCGGGCGCCGGCCTGCCGGATCTGCACCCAGGCCTTGGCGACGGGACCGCTGTTGCCGGTGACCGTAACCTTGGTGTTGGGCGCCGGAATGGCCAGATTCCCGGTGTAGCCGGCATCCGCCGTCACAGTGAAGGGAATGTCGGTCCGCACGTAGCGCTGCGGGCTGCCGATCTCCACCACATGGTAGGCGCCGGGCTCCAGGTTCAGGGTCAGAAGGCCGGAGTCGTTGGTGCCCGTGAAGACCGCCCGGTCGAAGCTGGCCACGGGGAGGCCGCCTTGGTCCGGCTTGATCGTGACCCAAGCCCGGCCCATGGCAGTACCGCCCTCATCGCGGAGGGTGGCGACCACGTTCGTCGCCAGGGAGACGACCAGTTCGCTGGGCTGGGCCGGGTTCTGCTCGGCCGGGGTGGTAACCTCCTTGTTGACCCGGGTCACGCCCTGCTGGGTGCCGACGTCGACCACGAGATACCGGGTGCCTGGGGTCAGGCGGATGTTCGCCTCGCCCCGTTCGTTGGTCTCCACCCAAACCGACTTCTGGTTTTCACCTACCGGCCGGACTTGCACCCATGCCTTGCCACTATATCCCGTGACCTTTACCCGCAGGTTCGGGACCGGGATCTGCAGGTCATTGTGGTAGCCGGCCGAGGTCACCCTAAACTTGATATCGGTGCGGACATACCGCTTTGGTGTACCGATATCGACCACATGGTAGTCCTTATCCGGATCGAGGTTGATGTTCAGGATGCCCTGCCCGTTGGTGTGGGTGAAAATGGTCGTGTCATGCATTTCGACGGGGTTGCCGAAGCCGTCGTCAGGCCGGATGCCCACGGTGGAGTTGGCCAGGATCTGGCCCGCTTCATCCTTCAGGATAGCGACCACGTTGGTAGCGACGGAAATGCGCAGGGTCAGATCGGGCGCCGTGAACTCCTTGTTCACCGGCCGCATGCCCTGAGGCGTACCGACATCGACGATGCGATAGCGCACGCCGGCTGTGAGGTTCACCCGCGCGACACCGTCCGCATCAGTCTCCACCCAGATTGACTGGTCGTGCTGCTCCGGGCGTGCGGCGGCTGGCCGAATCTGGACCATGGCCCGTCCCACGGGAAGACCGCCCTCTTTGACGACCTCCACCCGGACGTTCGGCTGCGCCAGCTTGATCGGGTCGGTATAGGTGCCCGTGCCGACAGTGAACGGAATGTCAGTCTTGACATACCGGGTCGGGTCACCAATTTCCACGACGTGGTAGGTCCCGGGCGCAAGGCGGACGCGCAGCGTGCCGAGTTCGTTAGTCTGAGCGTGAATGACCTTGGTCCAGTCGGTCGAGGGGCTCCCATCGACATCCGGCCGGATGACGACCATCGCCTTGATGAACGGCTCTCCGTCCTCGTTCTGCACCGGCGCCTGTACGTTCGGGGCAATGGGGACAACCCGTGTCAGGGTGCCGGTCTCCGGTACCGCGAACGTCTGGGCGACGGGGACCACGCCGTTGCGCGTCCCGATGTCCACCAGTACGTACGTGGCGCCGCGCTGCAGGTCAATGCGGGCGATGCCGCTCTTGTCAGTCCGCGCCCAGATGGTGTTCGCAGACTGATTCGTCCCGCCGACCGGGCGAATCTGCAGGTTCGCCTCCGGCACCGGTGCGCCGCCGTCGCCCGTCACCTCAATGACCACACTGGGGTCGGGGATGCGCAGGTTGCCGGTGAAGCCGCTCTCTTCCGTTACGGTGAACTCGATATCCGTCTTCAGATAGCGCTCGGGGTTGCCAAGCTCGACGATGTGGTAGGTGCCCGGCTCGTACGTTTCGCTGACGGCGCCGTCGCCGTTGGTGGTGGCGTAGAAGAATCGCTCGTCCCCTTCACGGCGGATCGAGAGCCACGTGTCAGGCATTTCCACGCCGGTCTCGTCCAGCAGGGTGAACTGCACGTTGGTCCGCAGGGAGATCTCGAGCGCAAACGGGTCGGCGGTCTCGCTGGCAGGTACCGTCAGAGTCGCGTTGACCGGCGTCCAGCTGCCCTGTGACGCCACGGCTACAACCGTGTAAGTCACGCCGCGGGTCAGCGTAGCCTTGGCAACGCCGCTTGAATCCGTTTCAATCCAGTGCTCCTTGCTGGAATCGCCGGGCTCGGCGCCTTCCTCAAGCAGCTGAACAAACACGTGGGGCAGCGGATTGTTGTTCTGGTCCCTCACCGTGATCAGCACGTTGGGGGCCTGCAGCTCAACGTCGCCCACGTACGCCTGACCCTCAAGTACGGTGAACGCCTTGTGGATCCGCAGGGTGCCGACCTTGATGACGTGGTACACGCCCGCAGGCAGCTGCAGCTTTGCCACGCCGTCGGCATCGGTGCTCACATATAGCGAGTCCGGCGACTCATCCACGGGATTGCCGGTGCCATCGTCGGCCACGATCACGATCTCCGTGTCCGGCAGAACATCTTCATGCTCGTCCCACACGGTCAGTTCCACGTTCGGATCAACCGTGACCGTCAGGTGGAGGTCGGGTGCGCCGGCACCCGGAGCGGTGAAGGGTATCGACAAGGGAATCTGGAGGTCTTCGGACATGCCGACTTCCACAATCCTGTACGCCCTGCCGGCGGGCAGGTTAACGAAGGCATTGCCCTGCTCGTCCGTCGGACTTCCATACCATTCGGGGGGAGTCTCTGGCGACTCACTAACCGAGCGAATGCCGACGTGTTTGTGCCTGAGGGGCTGCCCATCGCCGTCCGTAAGCGTCAGCCGGACGTTGAAGGGCTCCCGGATGTTGAGCTGGCCATCTTCCCGCAGGTTGCCGTTCTGCATGGTCAGCCGGTACGAGCCGGCTGGGATACCGGTCGGCAGGGTGACTTCCGCCACCAGGTGGTCGTTGCGGTTGACAATCTCGACCGACGTGCTGGGGAAGGCGTCCACAGTTGCTTCGCCCTCGAAGAGTGCGACATCGAAGCGGTCGCCTGCCTGCACGGACCGGAAGTTGGTCACGGTCAGGACCACCGGGTCCGAATACCCTTCTTCAATGACCGCCGGAGAGAACTTCAGGCCCAGTTCGCGCGCTTCAAATGAAACCTCCCAGCTGTTATCTCCGTCCGTCACAACGAGCTTGTACTGCCCCACGGGCAAACCGGGGTTGAGCTGGAAATCGAAGACAGGTTCCTGGAATTCCATCCTGCGCTGGATGCTGTCGAGCGTCACGGCGCCCGGGACGGTCTGCCCGGCGGCATTCTCGACGGCGAAGCCCGGCAGTGTGCCCGGGGTGGGCTCCTGCGGCAGCGTGGCCTGGAACCCCTGGGGATCTTGCCGCCTGGTGTCGTAGATCGCCTGGCCGAGGCTCAGCTTCGGCACTTTCGACACGTCAATGACCGCGAAGTCGCCGACCGGAATCGTCAGCCGATCAGTGGCAGCGTCGTATCCCATCAGATCAATGACGCTGCTGGGCAGGGGCGTGGCTTCGCCGCTTTCATCTTCGCTGGTGAAAACCAGGTGGTCCGCCAGCGTCTCGCCGCTCAAGCCTGGCAGACCGAGGTTCGCCGCCACGCCGAAAAGCGTCAGGGTGGCGCCCTGCTCCGCCAGTCCCGGCAGGTCACGGCTCTGCACGGTGATCCTGTAGCCGTTGTGGTCGCGCTGCACGTTGATGGCATGCCGGATGTTATAGGGCATACCGGCCTCCATCAGGTTGAAGCCAGCGCCGTACGTAGCGGCGTAGTCGTCGGGCTGGGTGACTGTAATGGGGACGCCGGTGTCGTAGAGATTGTCGATCTCCCTCAGGTCCGGCGTGATCTGTCGGTTATCCGGGCCCGGCGTGGCATACACAAAGGTCGCCCGCCGCTGGCCGCTGGGTTCTACCCAGCGTCTCTCCGTCAGCGGCCGCGTGCCGTCGGCGGACAGGAGCTGAAGCTCAATGGGGCCGGAGAGGTGCTGCGCCTCGGCCGGCGCCCGCAGTACTGCGGTCACGGTTGCCGTTCCGCCGGTTACGATGACGCTGGCAATGTCGCTCGGACTGAGCGGAATCGATGTCTCGTCCGGACCGGGCAACTGGATGACCGGCTTGACGGCCGTCCCGTCCTCGAGGCTATCGAGGCCCGAAACCACGATGCTGATGGTGTCGCCGTCGAAGTAGACACGGTCCGCGTCCTCATCCCCGCTGGCATAGGCCAGCTGCGGCACGATTGACTGCGGCGGCAACTGCAGGGGCAGCGGGTACTCGGCGTTCGGCCCCACCACTACCGTAGTCCGCGCGACGTAGTCTCCGGAAGTGGCCTCCACCGTATAGGTCCCATCCTCCGGCAGATCAAAGGCATAGTGCAAGGAATTCGGGATGAGCGCGTCGTTCTGATCGCGTGTATCGGTCAGATAGTCCGTCGTAGTCGGGTCGGCTGAGTACGTGACTTCCCGCTCGAACAGGACTTCCTGGTCGGGGCCGAGGCGGTAGACCCGTACCGTAACGGAGTCCGGCGTTACGTCCCCGCCAAAGTTGACGTTGCCGTGCAGATTGGCTTCCCTGGCCTGCACGGTCGTCCACATGGTGGTCTCGTGGGGAACGCCGGCTGAGTCGGTCACCTCGGCCCGCAGCCAGTAGTCCCCTGTGTTGGCGGGAGTCCACGCTACCGAGTAGCCGTCGCCGCCGGGCAGCGACATCTGAGGCGCCTCTATCAGGTTCCAACCATCCACCGGCACTTCATCGCCGGTTCTTGCCTGCCAGTAGACGTTGGGCGGGGGCGCCGTTACGTTGCCTGGCAGTGCCATGCGGACAACCACCTGGCTCTGGTCGCCCACCACGGGCGCCGGCTGAATCGGGTCAAAGTGGAGCTCGGCCGTCGGCAAGGCCAGAACAGTATCGCCGGCGTCATAGCCCTCAGCCGTGGTCACGACTGTCTTCACGTCAATGACCTGCCCGTTGACGATAAACGCCAGTTCGTAGTCCTGAGCGATTTCGGGCAGAATCACTTCGTATTCCAGGCCGTCATCCGGGCCATCGGTGATGTAGTTGCCAGGGCCCTGCGGGGGTACGGATACGTAGGGTACGAACATGTACCCATCCAGGCCCGGACCCTCGACACGCAGCTCTACATCCTCGGGCTCGACGCTGGAATCCAGCGTGATGGAGCCCCACACCGGGTAACCGTCCTCGGCCGGCGCCTGCTGGGCGTACAGTTCCAGCATGGCGGGGAACGGCGCGTTCGGACCTACGGTTACTTCCGTCTCATCCCTGAGAACCCCGTCCGAGGCTTCCACCGTGTACTCGCCGTCAGGCAGATCAAAGAACCCGTAGCTCAGGGTGTTGGGATCTGCACCGGGCCAATTGGCATCCCACAGGAAGCCGTCGGCTGTGGGTTGGGCGGAGTAGGTCACTTCCCGGAGGAGCGTTTCGTCTGCGTTGGTAATGCGAACCTGGACATTGGTCCGGTCTACCCCGTCGCCCAGGTGGATGGAACCCACCAGGCTGGGCTGAGGCTCGCCCACGCCAACCCACTGGGTAACGGCGTCGGCGTTGGGCAGTTCCGCCTTCAGCCAGTATTCGCCGGGCGCCGTCGGCGTCCACGCGATTTCGTAGCCGCCGTCGACCGGGACGGCTCCCGGCGTGATCGTCGCCCACCCGGTAGCCGGGGCCTCTACCTGCCCTTCGGCCTTGAGCTGCCACGCAAAAGAGGGCGTGGTCGGCGTAACGCCCGCGGGGAGCGTTACGGCTGCGAACAGGCGGGTCTCCTCGCCCGCGATGATCGGCCCTTCGACCGGCGGGAAACCGAGTTCCGGCACCGGCAGGGCCAGCATTAGTCCTTCCACCTCGGCGCCTTCGGCGGTGGCCGTGACCTCTGCATCAGCCACCAGCTCGTTGAACGATGCGGAGACGGTGTACACGCCGGCCTCCGGCACGGTGAATTCGTACCTCAGTCCGTCCCCGTCATCCGTCAAGTAGTCCGTCTCGTTCTCAGCCGCCGTGGGCTGCCACTGCCTGACGATCGACCCGGTGATCCCGGGGCCGGCGATCTCAACTTCCACCATGGTCTTGTCAATGCCGTCGCCAAGGGTAATCGAGCCGTGCACCTTGTAGGTCTCGGGCGCCGGCGGCGTTTCGGGAATAGGGTCAACAACCGAACTCTGCGTGATTGACGGGACCTGCGCGCCCGTATTATCGGTCACCACGGCCTTCAGCCAGTAGTTTCCGGGGTCTGCAGGGGTCCACTCGGCGCTGTACGAGTCGCCATCGGCGGTGACCGGCTGGAGCTCCGTCCACCCAACGTCCACAGGATCAGGCGACTCGCCCTGGTGCTGCACATACAGCTGCGGAAGACCATCCACCGCACGTCCCTCGGCAACCGTCGGTGTAATGGTGACTGTGGACTGCTGGTTCACCACTGGCGGCGGGGAAATCGGGTCCCAGGCAATTGACGGTCCCTGCGCCGCCGGGTCGAACAGCGGGGCGGACTGTTTGTAGTAGGTGCCGTGGGGCAGCTCGACAGTCTCCGTGGTCGATGAAGCGCTAACCGCGGCTTCCTGGGTGTGAATCCACTCTCCGGCTTCCGCAAAGGCCGTGATCTGATAGTCGCCCTCGGGTACGTCAAAGAAATACCGGAGTTGGCCATCGATCGGCTGCTGCTGGTCGTCCAGCGCAGGACCGAGGCCATACTTGCCGTAGTCGCTGTCGGCCTGGTCATCGCCAAGGGTGGCTGTCAGGTCAACATCCCCGCCGATAATCCGGATGCTAACCGTAAAGGGCTCAGGCGAATCGGGCAGTGAAACGACGCCGGACAGGCGGTAGCCCAGCGGCGGCGCGGGATCATCAGCCGGGGCATCCGTCACCACGATGGTCTCGACTTCCGAGCCCACCACCTGCTCCGGGCCGTTGTCGGCCTCGGCCCGCACCCAGTACGTGCCCGCCATCTGGGGTGTCCACATGAACGTGAAGCCGTCGTCCGGGCCGTCGGTGCCGACGACATCCCACTGGCCGTCAGGCTGATCCCCGGTCTTGAGCTGGACGGAGAACGTAACGTTGGACGGTGTGAAGCCGTCACCGAGCGTGACTCTCAACTCGCCAGGCTGACCCGTCTGCAGGTCGGGGGGCACCATCAGATTGACGGGCGGCGCCTCAGCCATTGCCAACCGGACCAGTGGGCCGTTCAGGCTGACGTTCATACTGAGAATCAGGAACGCTGCCTTCAGTCTCTTGTCCAAAACTGCACTTCCCTCCTGATTCTGAAATGATACAGGACTGCAATGCCTTAAATGGTACCAATTCCCCTACCTGCTATATACCTACAGCGACTTGGCCATAATGATACTGTCTGGCATACGGAAATTCCTTCATTCTTGCGGAGGATAAGGAAAACAAAAGACCACCCCCCGTGCCGAACGGGGGGCGGCCACTATGACTTTCGCATACTATGCTTTCTTGTTGGCTCTGGGGTCAAAGGCATCCCGTAGACCATCGCCCACCAGGTTGAACGCCAGCACCGTGATCATGATCGCGATGCCCGGTATGACGCTGACCAGGGGCGCCCGGCGCAGGTAGCTCTGCCCGTCCAGAATCATGGCGCCCCAGGTGGCGGTGGGCGGCCGTACGCCAAGGCCCAGGAAGCTCAGCGATGCCTCGCTCATGATGGCGCCGGGAATGCCAAGCGTCACCGACACGATAATCGGCCCCAGTGCGTTGGGCAGTATGTGCCGGATAATGATCCACCAGTCCCGAGCGCCGGCCCCGCGGGCGGCCTCTACGTAGTCCCGCTCCTTGAGCTGCAGCACCTGGCCCCGGACCAGGCGGGCCATGCCGGCCCAGCCTACCACGCCCAGGGCGATGAACAGGTTGATGATGCCTGCGCCCAGCGCAAACATGATGCCAATGGCAAAAAGCAGGTCCGGGAAGGCGAACATGATGTCGGCAATCCGCATGATCACCTTGTCGACCTTGCCCCCGTAGTACCCGGCGATGGCGCCCAGCGGCACGCCGATGGAGAGAATGACCAGCTGGGCCACAAAGCCGACCAGGAGCGAAATGCGCGAGCCATAGATCAGGCGGCTGAGCAGGTCACGCCCCAGGTAATCCGAGCCCAGAATGAAGGAACCCGAGCCCCACTGCTCCGGGAAAGGCGTACCGGGCTTGGCAAGCCGCATGAACAGCTCTTGCTTGGCCGGGTCGGCAGGCGCGATCAGGGGGGCGAAAACGGCGACCAGAATCAGCACAAAAATAACCACGATGCCAACCAAAGAAGGCTTGTGCTTCTTGAACCGGTTCCAGGCCGTCTGCTTGGTCTTTTCGGGGTCCGTGGCAGGGGCAGGGGCGGCGCCCAGTTTTTCTGCTGCCATGTGTGCCACCTCCCCCTACGCCATCCGAATGCGGGGATCCACCAGCGAGTAGCTGATGTCCACCAGCATGTTGGCCAGGACGAATACGACCGCCGTGAAGAGCACAGTGCCTTCAATCATCGGGAAGTCGCGGTACTGAATTGCCTGGATCGTCAACCGGCCAATGCCGGGCAGTCCGAAGACCGACTCCGTCAGAATCGAGCCCGTCAGCAGGCCGCCAAATTCCAGGCCGATAACGGTCAGCAGGGGCACCAGGGCATTCTTGAGCGCGTGCTTCCAGATCACCAGCCGCTCTGCCACCCCTTTGGCCCGGGCCGTCCGAACGTAGTCCTGGTTAAGCACCTCGAGCATGGAGGCACGCGTATACCGGGCGATGGATGCAGCATACCGGCTGCCCAGAACGGTCGCCGGGAGGACGAGGTAAATCGGGCCTTCATACCCCGACATCGGAAACAAGTCCAGCGTCAGGCCAAATATCAGCTGGGCGATGATGGCGATCCAGAATACCGGGGCCGATATGAACGACAACGTAGTGACCGCCGACATGTAGTCGACCCATGAGTTCTTGCGCAGCGCCGCCGCCACGCCGAACGGAACACCGATCAGCAAGGCGACGGACATGGCCGAAGCGGCCAGGCGCCCCGTCATGGGCAGCGCCCCGGCAATGCTGTCCGCCACCGGGAGGCGGGACCGGAACGAATTGCCCAGGTTGCCCACGGCGGCCTTGCCGACGAATTCAACGTACTGAATGACGAGCGGCCGGTCGAGGCCCATCTCGTGGCGAATGCGGGCGATCGTCTCGAGGTCGGCGCGCTTCTCAAAGGCGGCGGTGACCGGGTCGCCCGGCACGACATTCATCAGGATGAAGGTGATCAGGCTGACGCCGATCAGAACGGGAATCCCGGCCAGAAGCCTGCGGACGATGTAGGCAAGCATTGCGACCCTCCCCAACAGGGCGTTGCAGGTTGACGGGAAGGGGGCCCGGCCAGCCGGGCCGGGCCCCCGCACCAGCTACTTGCCCGCATCCTTCCAGACCAGCTTGGAACCTTCCACTTCGGTGGGATGGCCCTTGACGCCGTGGATCCACTTCTGGACGAAGATGTAACCGGTCTGGTGGAGGAGAGGAACGATCACATAATCCTGGAGAACCAGCTTGGTCTCGAGATCCTGGTACATCTTCTGGCGCTTCGCCTGGTCCGCCAGGGCGCGGGCTTCTTCCAGCACCTTGTCGACGTCCTTGTCGCCCAGGCAGACGGACATGCTGCAGCCCTGGACGGAATGGAAGTAGGTGTACAGGTAGTTGTCGGGGTCCGGATAGTCTGCAAACCAGTTGCCCTGGTTCGCCGGGATGTTGCCCTGCGAACGGGTGCTGGAGAAGGTGGCGCGGTCGACCATCTTGACCTCGTAGTTAATGCCCACATCGGCGAGCATCTGCTGGATGGCCAGGTTCAGGTCGGTCACCTTATCCGTGCCGCGCTGCCACGCCTCGATCTTCAGGTTGGTGGCGCCGGCTTCCTTGAGCAGATCCTTGGCCTTGGCGGGGTCATACTTGAACTCCGGCGGGTTGGCCAGGGCGCCTGGAATGCCAGGCGTCACGAACTGCTTGGCCACCTTGCCCTGGTCGTTCCACACGGTCTTGAGCAGCTTCGCGCGGTCGATGGCGAGCGAAACAGCTTCGCGAACCCGCTTGTCGGGGAAGAACTTGACGTTGAACGAGATATAGAAGGTGTTAAGGGTGGTGTACTCGATGAACTGGTACTTGCCGCCGGTCTTGGCGCTGATGAATTCGGCGGTGGGCGGCTCGCCCTCGTCAAAGGTGCCCTTCTCAAACTCCATCCAGCGGGTGGCCTCTTCCGGAATGACCCGATACTCAATCTTGTCGAGGTAGGGCAGACCCTTCTCGAAGTAGCTGGGGTTCTTCTCAAAGACGAGCTGCTGGTTCGCGTCCCATTTCGCTACCTTGAACGGTCCCGACCCGATGGGCGCCCGACCAAACTGCGCACCCTTCTCCTTGATCACATCGGCCGGGAAGATCGAAGCCGGAGCGGTAGCCAGGTTCTGCAGGAACGGACCGAACGGCCGGGCCAGGATGATATCGAAGTTGAGATCATCCTTGATTTTGATGCCGGACATCTCCGTGGCCTTGCCTTCCAGCATGGCCTTGGCGCCCTCAATCTCCTCCAGCACCCAGGTATTCTGGGCCTTGGTGGCCGGGGTCATCATCCGCTCGAACGTCGCCTTGACGTCCTTGGCGGTGACCTTGTTGCCATTGTGGAACGTAACGTCGTTGCGCAACTTGAAGTGGTAGGTCTTGTTGTCCGCATCGGCCTTTGGCATTTCGGCCACCAATTCAGGCTCAAGCTCTAGGGAGCCGGGCTTATAGCGGACGAGGGTGCTGAAGACGTTACGGGCCATGTTATAAATCAGAAGCGTGGTGTCGAGCTGCGGGTCGATAATCGGTGGCTCTTCCATAATGGCAATCCTGTACGTACCACCGTACAGCTCGCCGTTGGGACCCTTCTGGACTTCAGGCTGGGCGGGTGTCGTGGGGGTCGAGGGTGCAGGAGTGGTCGGGGCCTTGGAGCCGGTGCAGCCCGCCGCCAGAAGCATGACAGCGGCCAGGAGCCACGTGGTCACTCGCAGGTACTTTCTCAACCAGGAAACCCCCTCTCAATATGTAGCCCATGTGGTCTATACCAGCTTCCGTTTACTTTTTCGTCATCGGTATTGTAATTCCTTCGAGTATTTGCGGTAGGCTAAGTATTATTATTAGCGAATAAAAAGGGAGGAAAGGGCCGGCGCCCTCTCCTCCGGGGGTTCTTACGTTTGATCCCTTATTCCGTGGCTTCGGCGCTCCCACGGCCATTTCAGAGTCCCTCTAGTACAAGGAGATCAAAGCTACACCTGTACATACCAGTGCCGCCGAACTGACCAGCCGAATGTTCAGCCCCTCCTGCTTACGCAGCAACAGGGCGCTCAGGAAAATCGTGAAGATCGGCTCCATGGCTGTAATCACCTGGGTGCTGGCAGCCGGGATTTCCCGCAGCGACAGGAAGGTAAACAGCTGCGCCAGGGCACTGAAGCAGCCGGCCCACAGGAAGGCTGAGACTCCTTTCCATGGCGCCTTCGCTACCTGCGCCACCTCCCCCTTCGCAAAGGCAAAAGGCATGTAGGCGGCAAACGCTGCAAGACCGCCAATTACGTTTCCCGCAGCAGGGTCGGGCCACAGGTTCAGACCGGCCTTCCGCAGCAGCATGCCAGCTGAAAACGCCGCGCCGCTGGCGACGCCCAGAAATATCGCCGTAGTCAGTTGCCCCGAAGCTTTGACCTCGGTGACACTCTGAGACTGCTCACGCGACAAGAAGAGTAGCCCGGCTAGAATGATGGCCGTACCCACAAGGGTAATGACACCCGGTTTCTCACCCAGCAACAAATACCCAAAGAGCAACGTATATAGAGGAGAGGCATTCTTCCAGGCGCTCGCCCGGCTGGGCCCCAGCATTTTCACACTCTTGAAGTAAACCCACCGGCCCAGCAGGGTTGTACTGAAACCGGCCACTATGAACAACAGCACGGCGAGCCAATGGGTCATGGGCGCCCCGCGCCCGGGCAACGGAAACAGCAGCCACAACAAGTTGGCAATAGAACCAAATACGAGCACGACTACGTAACCAACACCGCTGTCCATGGCGGCCATGCCGCGCCGCACCGACAAGTTATACGACGCCCAGCAAAGTCCGGTGATGAGAGCGAAGATTGCACCCATAGTTAGTAGCCCCCATGTGATAAGGAGATAGGGAAACAGGACCGGAGGCATGCCTCCGGTCCTATTTGTGGCGTCTTACTTCGCTTCCGGAGCGTATACGCCCTTGGCAAGCCCCTCGAGCTTCTTCCAGCGGGCCTGGGCCTCCTCGTTGGCTTCCTCCATGAGGCGGGCAGCCACTTCGGGGTTGGCTTTCTCGAGCATCTTGTAGCGGGTCTCGCCGTAGGCGTATTCCTTGACGGCAATCTTCGGGGCCTTGCTGTCGAGCGTAAGCGGGTTCTTGCCCTCCAGCGTGAGCATCGGGTTGAACCGGTACAGCGGCCAGTGACCGCACTCGGTGGCGAGCTTCTGCTGGTTCAGGCCCTGCGACATGTCGGAGATGCCGTGCGCCACGCAGTGCGAGTAGGCGATGATGATCGAGACGCCGGGGTACGCATCGGCTTCCATGAAGGCCTTCATGGTCTGAGCGTCGCTGGCGCCCATAGCCACCTGAGCGACGTAGACATCGCCGTAGGTCATGGCGATCTGGCCCAGATCCTTTTTGCCCTTGGCCTTGCCGCCGGCTGCGAAGCGGGCGACAGCGCCGCGGGGCGTAGCCTTGGAGGCCTGGCCGCCGGTGTTGGAGTAGACTTCGGTGTCCAGAACGAGAATGTTCACGTTCTTGCCGGAAGCGATGACATGGTCCAGGCCGCCGTAGCCGATGTCATAGGCCCAGCCGTCGCCGCCCATGATCCAGACGGAGCGCTTGACCAGGTTGTCGGCGAGGCTCAGCAGGTCCTGGGCGCCGGCGATCTTCAGGCCTTCGAGCTTGGCTTTCAGGGCGTCAACCCGGGCACGCTGAGCGTTAATGCCCTTATCGGTGGACTGGTCGGCGTTCAGCAGTTCGCTCGCGAGGGTCTCACCGATGGTGCCGGCCAGAGCCTGGACCAGCTCACGGGCCTGCTCGGTCTGCTTATCGATGGAGAGGCGCATGCCGAGACCGAACTCTGCATTGTCCTCGAACAGAGAGTTGGACCAGGCGGGACCGCGGCCGCAGTCGTTCTGAGCCCACGGGGTGGTCGGCAGGGAGCCGCCGTACACGGAGGAGCAACCCGTGGCGTTGGCAACCATCATGCGGTCGCCGAACAGCTGGGTGGCCAGCTTGACGTACGGGGTCTCACCGCAGCCGGAGCAAGCGCCGGAGAACTCAAACAGCGGCTCAGCCAACTGCACGTTCTTTACGTTGCTGAAGCTGATAAAGTCGGCCGGAGTGGTGTCCTTGAGGCCCAGGAAGTACTCCCAGTTCTTGGCGCCCTTCTCGCGAATGGGCAGCTGGGGCTCCATGTTGATGGCCTTATGGCTGGGATCGGTCTTGCTCTTGGCCGGGCAGACTTCGACGCACAGGGCGCAGCCGGTGCAGTCCTCAACGGCGACCTGGAGGGTGTACTGCTTGTCAGCGAACTCCTTCCAGCTGGCCTTGGCGGAGAGGAAGCCCTCGGGGGCGTTGGTCAGCGCAGCCGGATCGACGATCGCAGAGCGGATGGCAGCGTGCGGACAGACCAGCACGCACTTGCCGCACTGAATGCAAAGGTCGTTGTCCCACACAGGCACTTCCTGAGCGATGTTCCGCTTCTCCCACTTGGTGGTGCCGCGCGGCCAGGTGCCGTCGGCCGGAATAGCGGAGACAGGCAGCTGGTCGCCACGGCCGGCGAGGATCTCGGCGGTCACGTCCTGCAGGAACTCAGGCGCTTTCGGAGAGATGGTCGGGGGCAGATCGGCACCGGTGATGGCGGACGGCACCTCGACCTGGTACAGGTCGGCCAGGGTGGCGTCAACGGCGGCGTAGTTCTTCTCGACAATCGCGTCGCCGCGCTTGCCGTAGGTCTTCTTGATCGCCTTCTTGATCTGGGCGATGGCCTCTTCACGGGGCAGCACGCCGGAGATGGCGAAGAAGCAGGTCTGCATGATGGTGTTGATGCGGCCGCCCATGCCGGTCTCCCGGGCCACCTTGTAGGCGTCGATCACATACAGCTTCAGCTTCTTGCCGACGAGGATCTCCTGGAGCTGCTTGGGAATGTGGTTCCAGACTTCCTGCGGGCCGTAGGGGCTGTTCAGCAGAACGGTAGCGCCCTCGCCGGCGGCCGCCAGGACCGGATACTTCTCCAGGAAGACCCACTGATGCACGGCCACGAAGCTGGCCTTGCTGATCAGGTAAGTGGAGTCGATCTTCTTCGGGCCGAAGCGCAGGTGGGAGACGGTGTAGGAACCGGACTTCTTGGAGTCATAGCAGAAGAAGCCCTGGGCGTGGAAGTCCGTCTCCTCGCCGATGATCTTGATGGAGTTCTTGTTAGCGCCAACAGTGCCGTCGGCGCCCAGGCCCCAGAACAGAGCCCGGACCACTTCGGGGGACTCGGTATCGAACTCGGGGTCGTAGGCGACGCTCAGGTGGGTCACATCGTCCTCGATGCCGACGGAGAAGTGGTTGAGGGGCTTCTCGTTCTTCAGCTCATCGAGCACGCCCTTGGCCATGGCAGGAGTGAACTCCTTGCCGCCCAGGCCGTACCGACCGCCGACCACACGGGGGGTCGCAGCGAACGGAGAGCTGCCGTCCATCGTCGCCTCGCTGATCGCCGCCATGACGTCGCCGTACAGCGGCTCGCCCTGGGAGCCGGGCTCCTTGGTCCGGTCGAGAACGGCGATCTTCTTGGCAGTGGCCGGGATGGCGGCCAGCAGGTGCTTGGCAGAGAACGGCCGGAACAGGCGGACCTTAACCATGCCGACCTTCTCGCCCTTGGCGACGAGGGCGTTGACGGCTTCTTCGACAGCGCCGCAGCCGGAGCCCATCAGGATGACGACCCGCTCGGCGTCGGCAGCGCCCACATAGTCGAACAGGCGGTACTTGCGGCCAGTCTGGGCGGCCAGCTTGTCCATGTTCTCCTGAATGATCTCGGGGGTGGCCAGGTAGTACTGGTTAACGCTCTCACGCGCCTGGAAGAACGTGTCGGGGTTCATCAGAATGCCGCGCAGCTGGTCCTTTTCGGGAGCCAGGCCGCGGGCCCGGTGAGCCCGGACCAGTTCATCGTCGATGAGCGTCTTGATATCCTCGTCAGAGAGCTGCTCGATCTTGGCGACCTCGTGGGAGGTCCGGAAGCCATCGAAGAAGTGCAGGAAGGGGACCCGGGCCTTCAGCGTGCTCGCCTGCGCGATCAGGGCGAAGTCCATGACTTCCTGCGGGTTGTTGGAGCACATCATGGCCCAGCCGCAGGAGCGGGTGGTCATGACATCGCTGTGGTCGCCGTAAATGGAGATGGCTTGGGTGGCGATCGTACGGGCGGCGACGTGGAAGACGGTGCTGGTCAGCTCGCCAGCGATCTTAAACATGTTGGGGATCATCAGCAGCAGGCCCTGAGAAGCGGTGAAGGTGGTAGAGAGGGCGCCGGTCTGCAGCGAGCCGTGGATGGCGCCGGCAGCGCCGCCTTCGGACTGCATCTCGTAGACCAGGGGCACGGTACCCCAAATGTTCTTCTTACCCTGGGCGGCGTACTCATCGGCCAGTTCGCCCATGTTAGACGACGGGGTGATCGGGTAGATCGCAATGACCTCGTTCGTCTTATAGGCGACGTAACCGGCAGCTTCGTTGCCGTCGATACAGATGAGCTGGCGAGGCAAATTACAACAACTCCTCATCCATTAAAATACTTGCTGATAAGACTAAGCGAGCCATATATGGACAAGTGGTGCATAAAGCCCGAACCGGCAACATGCACCACCGTTGAAGGTGAACCAATCAGCTACTCTTACTGTATAAGCCGGGCGGCGCCTTCGATCTGAACGTTGACCACGGGAACCGGTACGGTCCTCGCCATGGCGCCATACAGCGCCTCAGCGTCCAGGAAACCGGGCCGGAACTGGCCTTTTGCGCCAGCCCCGGCATCGGGGTAGAAGGGGTTTATCGTTACGGCCTTCAACTGCACCGGCTTGAGCACGCCTAACTCCGCTTGCTTGGACAAGCATTGGAGGGCGCCCCGCACCGAAACCGGATCTCCCGCCAGCGCCAGCTGAATCGGATCGCTGAAAATGCAGGCAGCCCCGGTTTCCCAGCCTTTCCAGTTGGCCAGAACATCGAGGGCCGGGCGACTCACTGCTCCTGCCACCCGCAGTTGCGCACAGCGCTCCAGCTGCTGGAGGGCACGCTGCGCAGAAGACTCCGAGAGCAGGTTCTCTACAACCACTGCCGACTCAGGACGCAGGGTCGGGAGGCTGAACATCCAGGCCAGG
Organism: Symbiobacteriaceae bacterium; assembly: GCA_035628915.1. Taxonomy (GTDB): domain Bacteria; phylum Bacillota; class Sulfobacillia; order Symbiobacteriales; family Symbiobacteriaceae; genus JARBUG01. The sequence goes on from DASPIW010000039.1 coordinate 69,651, forward strand.
GCCACTGTCTCTTCTGCCAGCCGGGAGATATCCCGGCTGCGGGCGCCCCCCGTGGCCAGAATCACACCGTCCAGAACTGCGAACGGCGCCATGCGTCCAAAAGCCCCGTCCACCAGTATCAGATCGGCCCCGAACTCAGCCAGAGCCTGTACCACAACGGTCACGCCGGCGCCGGTGGGCGGTCCGGCCAGTGGGATCAGCCCGGGTTGCAGCACCCGGACCACCACCACCTCGCCGAGAGTGGTCAGCACTCCCGTCCGCCCCACCCGCTCAACTCCGGCGGTTGCGCCCCGCAACGTCCCCACGGCGGTCGCAACCAGCATCCCCTCAGTTACCGTCACCCGGGGCTTCGGCAGCCCGGTCAGATGGTCGAACTCCTCGCCATCGTACCCGATGCTCGTAATAGCCGTTCGAAGCCCTCTATCAGCCGCAGCCAGGAGGATCGCATTCAAAGAGGTAGTCTTGCCGGTGTTCTTGGCAGTACCGGCGATGCCTATCGCACGCACTGTTCCCTCCGGGTAACCGTACCCTTGCCGGCACGGCCCGGGTAGGCGCCGTCCTCGGGATCACCGAAGACGCCCTGGTAAAGACCCGGAACGAAGCCGGTTTCCACAGCCTGGGTCAGCACCTTGACGATGCCGTCCACAATGTTGTTGGCCATCTCGGTCGCCTTCGGCGTCGGGGCAATCTGGGCCGAGCCAAAGAACCGGAGGGCCTCCATAACGGCCCGGAGCGTATCGACCCGTGATCCCGACACAATCGGGCCGCCCGAATACGCCTCGTCCGTGGAAGCGATACTAACTGCCTCCACGCCCACCGCAGCGCCGAGGGCGGCATGCAGGGCCGTGGTCATGGCAGACTGAACACGATCTTCCGTATGCGTCATGAACCCAACCGGGGCCCCGGGCCAAATAGGCGCATCGATAATGCTGCGCAGAGCCATGACCTTGGCAGCGTTGAAGTCCACGTGGTTGTCATCCATCAGACCCTTAATCAGGGCTTCGGCACCCTTGCAGAACAGGGGCTGCAGAATCGGGCGCCCGCCGAGGCGGCGGCCGATGTGCGCCGTCACCAGCATGCCGGCGAAGGCTTTATGCGCAGGCACGCCCGCCAGCTCTTCATTCGTGACCACGTCGAACGGGAGTCCGTACTCGGCCGCATACCGCATGGCATGGTAGCCGTCCACAGCCAGGCGCTCGGGGTCAGTACCGCCGGCGAGGGAGCCGTAGTTGATGTTGATTTTGGTCAGGTGGGCACCAACCTCACCTGCCAGCATGACCGTTTCGGGGGTGTTCAGGCCGCGGTGGGCGCGCACCTGGAAGAGCGTGTGCTTCTGCAGGGACTGGCTGATCTTGGCCAGGTTCTCAGCCGTGATGATTGTACCGTCGCCCTTGTGGGACAGCACGCCTTCGAGGAAGCCTTCGGTCCGAGCGCCCCACGACGGGTCAAAGTGAACTACCCCGTCGGCAGCCCAGGCTTCCAGCAGCTTCACGTGAGCGATGTCGGTCACCAGGCAACCGGTGCCGTACTGCGTAAAAACCAAGGGCTTCTTCGCACCACGGCGGATGTCCTTGGAAGGGCCGTTCTTATCAGCGCTCTTGCAGTACTCATCGAGCAGATCCAGTTCCCGGTCGGAAATCGTCCGGACCACGTCCGGAAGGGAGCCGTTGGTGTAATAAGCAGCGGCAGCGCCGGTGCAGAGCTTACCATACTGTTGTCTTAGTTCAGTGGCATTGCCACCGTTACGTTCCGTTTCGAGGATCTGCTTACGGAGCGCCGCACGCTGCACAGCGGGCGATGACCGGTCGGCGACCCACTCCATAAACTGATCCACCAGTTTATCGAGCAATCGCTCGATTTCGGGGTGGCGGTAGCTGTAGGTGAACCCTTCGGTAATATCCGGACGGGTCCGCTCGGCGCCGATGCCGGTGATTTCGTGGAACGGCCGGCCTTCAACGAAGGCGATGGCCTGTGCAACGGTGGTGCCGGGACCAAACGCCCCGTCAAAGCCCATCTCTGCACCCAACTCCGGGCGAATCGCCATACCGCCGATACCCAACTTCACCTTCTGGCGAAGGCCTGCGGCTTCAGCGATATCGACGAACCGGGCAGTGTGCTCGGCCACGTCGTAACCGAGTGTCCGGGAAAGCAATACGCAATCTACGTTTTCGCGAATAGCGGCTTCCACGATCTCTTCCGGGGGCAGGTCCGGCGGCAGCAGCACGGTTTCGTGCCCGGCCTCCTTCAGGCCCCGGTTGATCATCTTCAGACCGACGTCATGCACCGGGTCGATCGGGGCAAGCAGTACTCTCTTTGTCATGCGCACTGCCCCCCAAACGGGTGGCTGGCCCCGGGGCGGTGGAGATATGCTCTCCCCCGCACCCGAGCGCCGGGTCCCCGGTGTTCGATGAAGACGATGTCCACGTCGGAAAAGCCGAGTTGGTTCAGCAGGGCCAACATGAGGCTCCTGCCCTCCGCTTCATCGCGGCACATAAAGAACGTCTCGATGTCCAGGCCGTCAAGCAGTGCATTGAGGGGCTGGCGTTTCTCGGTGCTCTCCATGCGCCTGACACCTCCTACTAGCAGGTCTTAAGCAAGACCCACGAACTTCGCAACGATGTTGATCAGGGCGACGATGCCCTTCACCGCATAGCGGGTCTCCTTCTCCATCAGGTTGCCCTCGGCGTCCGAGGTGCCCAGTCCGGGCGAGATGAAGATGTTGCCGTCGTAAGCGATGGTCGGGATGATGCCCATCTGGGCGCAGCCGGTCTGGAAGATGTTAGAGCCGGCGTACATATCTTCGATCGAGAAGATCGGCAGGCCCATCTGGCCGCCCTGCCAGGTGCCTTCGTAGTTGATCTCGACCGTGGTGGAGTTGTAGGACTTGCTGACGAGGAGGCCCTTGCGGACGGACTCGGGCAGTGCCTTCAGCTCTTCCATGACGATGTTGTACAGCTGATCGACCGGCTCCTTGTAGAGCTTGGCGTTGTCGCGCAGCGACTTCAGGGCGACGATCTGGGTCAGCAGGGCTTCCTTGCCGGGATCGAAGGTGACATACGCAGCCTTGCCGTAGGAAGCGGTGGTGCCATAACGGTCGCCGGCGAGGCCCATGGCCCGCCGCAGGTTGACGGCCACATCTTCACGGGCGATGCAGAGGCCGGACGTGGCGGCGCCGGTCGCCTTGTCCATCGCGTACACGATGACATCGGCGTTGATGTCGTTGGGGTTGGTGCCGACGAAAGGCAGGCCCCAGGCGTTGTCAACGAGGTAAGGCACGTTGTAGCTCCTGGCGATCTCACCGATGCGCTTCTGCAGCAGGGGAGCGCCCTTCTCGTCCTTCACGGCGTAGCCGTATCCGGGCGTGTCGTACGCCAGGGAGGCGAAACCGGTCAAGTAGGCGACATGATCAGCAGCGACCTTGGCGATCTTCTTGGCAGATGCCTCGGGATCAACCTTTGTCAGGAGCGGGGTCGGCCAGGCCTTGATGCCGTGGGTGGCGTAGTTGCCACCTTCCAGCGGAACCATGACGGTATCGAGGTTATTCTGCCGCTTGCCGTAGAAGCCCAGCTCGCCGGGGGTGGTGCCGCGGTCAGCCAGGATATCCTTGTACTTGGCCGGGAACGGACGGCCGTAGCCACCCTGATGGTGCAGGTGCTTCTCGAGGGGCACGATGTACCGAGCGCGATAGTTGTCACCACGACCGAGGTTGGGCGGGGTCATCAGGCTGTCGATGGACATCCACAGAGCCGCCTCGCAAGTGGAGGTCGGAATGGGTTCCCACTGATCGCCGTAAACGCTCTTAACGACTTCGCGGAGCTGCTCGACGAGCGTGGCCAGGGGGATGACTTCAGCGGCACCCTTCTCGCCGGCTTCCATGATGTCCTTACGCAGAGGGGCCGGGCAGCCGGAGATAGCGCCGGTCAGACCGAACTTCCCGCGCAGTTCCTTGGGAATACCGATTTCGTCAGCAGCCTTCTTGGCTTCGGCGTAGATCTGGGGGATGTTCAGCTGAAGATCCTTGTACATCTGGAACTTGTACTGGTACTTACCCATTTTCTGTTCCGACCTCCGATAGCGAAAGTGTGTCTTGATAATCACGCCTCAAGGGCTTCCGGGTCCGGGGCCATTTCCCTTGAAGACGATTCCTGCTCAATTGCGCAGGAACCCAGCCGGATCAAGCTGGGGCTCAGGACTATCTTCCCACCGGAGCGGCTCAAACATCAGGGCAAAGTGTACCTGATTTCGATCCGGTCGCCGGCCTCCTGTGAGAGAGGCCGGCGCCGGCCTTTATCTATGAGAGCTTGTGGTTAGAAGAGACTGTACCCCTGCAGACCCGACCGGTTCCTGCCAGGATCAGTAGAGCGTCAGCTTAGACGGCAGCAGCCTCGATGATCTTCGTGTTGAAGATGCCTTCGGTGCCGGAGGCACGGACGCGCTCCTGAATGGCTTCCTTGTCGGTGGTGTAGAGGCCGAGGCTCTTCATCCGCTCGAAGTAGACGGAGCCGGAGAAGGTGTACTTCTTGCTCCAGCCCAGTTCCTGGTCCTGCAGCGAAGTAACGAGGTTAATGGCGTCGCCGGTGGCCAGGGAGGTGGGCAGGGTGATCAGTTCCTTGCCGCAGGCGTACCGGACGGCGTTGGCGCCGGCCAGAGAGCCGGTGATGATGGCTTCGGTGTGACCGACGAGGGGGCCGGCCTTCTCGCCGCCGCAGAACATGTTCTCAACGCCGGTGACCTTCAGGGTGACATCATGGGGAGACATGGCCAGGTAACGCATGGAGTTGCCGAAGCTGCCGGAGTAGGGATCCACGAAGCGAGCCTTCTCCAGACCCTTCACGGAGCGGAGAACGTCCAGCTTCATGTAGGGGGTCATCAGCTTGGCATGGCCGGTGTCCAGAATGACGGCGTTCTCAGCGAAGGCGCCGCCGGCGTACTGCTGGCAAGCCTTCTTACCGAGCTTCTTCTTGTCCTGCTTCTCCTCGGGGATCGGCAGCACGATGCGGCCGGTCTTCTCGAGCTCTTCGATGACCCAGGGAGCCAGGGACTCCTTGGACAGCTTGCAGGAGCCGGACATGGCGCCAATACGGCCCTCAGCGTCAACAGCCATCTTCTCAGGAACGCCGGCGAGGCCGGCGAGGCTGACACGGCCGCCGAAGCTGGTGCAGCGCAGGACGCACATGGCGCAGCCTTCGCCGTACTTGGTGCAGTTGCCGGTCGGGCCGGCAGTGCCGGTGGTGTCGATAAAGACGTCGCCCTCGAACTCGCCAATGTCTTTCACGGAGACGGAAACCATCTTCTTGCCGTCCATCTTGGCGCCGGAAACCCGGGCTTCGAAGACGAGCTTGACGCCAGCCTCTTCGAGGATGCGGCGGATCTCGATTTCAATGACGTTCACGTTGTACAGGGTAGCGTGCTTATGATCGGGGAACTCGATGTTGCGGTGGGTGGAGATGCGGTCGCAAGCGTCGAACAGCTCACCGGCGCCCATCGCGAACATCTCTTCCGTGGCGGTCCAGCGGCCGTTATTCCGCATGATGCCGCCGACGAGGCCGGTGCCCAGAAGGGCGTCAGTGCGCTCGAGCAGGGTCACATCGGCACCAGCCTTACGAGCAGCCAGAGCGGCACCACAGCCGGACCATCCACCGCCAACAACGACGATCTTCTTCATTACAGCAACCTCCACAAGTAGATTTAGAGTCTGTGCCTGGGGTCCGTTGCCGGTTCAGGTTTACACTCTATAAGTTTAGTGGTCGCTAGGTCTATCTGATCAATTGCGGCTCATCACTGATGAGCAGCGATCACCTTGATGTTATGCGGCCAACCTCCCGGGGTCTGCCGCCGCTATCCGCCGAGTTCGCTTCCGACTTCGTGGCCGTAGCGTTGGACCGCCTCAATCAACAGATCGAGGTGTTTGACCATGGCGGCCTCGGCCCTTACGCAATCACGGTTGCGAATGGCATCCACAATCTCTCCATGCTGCAGAGCCAGCGTTGGTCTGAGCTTGCGGCGAATCGGCTCTGGTATCATGCTCGCCTGAGCTTCCGCATGAATCAGCCGGGTAGTCGCCTGCAGGACCTTGTTGCCGGAAATCTCGGCAAGCCTGGCGTGGAAGGCAAAATCCGCTTCAGCGGCTGCTCCCAGGTGCCCCACCGTCTCATACCGGTGAATCAACACGTCCAGCGCTTCGATGTCACGTTCAGTGGCACATGCCGCTGCAAGGCGGGCGACTTCCCGTTCCAGGGCCCGTCTGGCCACCAGAACCCCGACCACTTCATCCAGATCGTTGGCGCGTAGCGCCCTCATCAACTCGGTAGATGAGTGCGCTACGGCCCGTTCATGCCGGAGCTTGGCCAACCGGGCCTGTCCCTTTTCCGTCAGGGTCCGGCCCCGGAATCCAGTCCGCTCCGTGTAGTTCCGAATGTCCAATTCCCGAAGGAAGCGGCCAACAGTGGCTTCACTGATGTCGTTTCCTTCCTGTCGAAGCCAGTCGCAAATCGCTCCTGATCCAACAGGCCCGTCAATCTGGTCGAGATAGCTGAGAACGAGGTATTCGAGTTCGGCTTCGTCACTCACGTCCCGGGTCACTTCCTGCCTGGCGTTTTTTTACCGCCCGGCAAAAGTTACTGCGGCCCCCAGCTTGAGATTCATCTCAGCGCCGGTAGCGGGGCGGGCGGTTTTGACGATGATGTTGAGATGGTTCGGTAAATGGGTCTCGTCGAAACCGGCAAGAACGCCGATTTCCACGCCGTCCACGGTCACCGGAGAGCCGATGATGGCCATGCCGCCTTCCGTGACTTCAAAGAACCCAGCGTACCAGACCTCCTCAACCACGCCCCCCGGAACAGCGCTCTCCTCGTTAGTGAGGATCAGCTCATGCACCTCGTGCTTCTGCACAGCACGTGAAGGCGGTTTGATCAGGTTCAGGCCACGCCCGGTCAGATGACCGTCCAGCACTACCACAAGTTTGCCATGGATCGGAGTAGCGCTATGGTACGGGCTCTTGTCGAAAAGACTGCGGGCATAGGGGTCCTTCGTCACCACGTGCTCGTCACCTCTTCGCCTTTGACGAGCGGCTGTCAGAAGACTTCTGCAGGCTCGTCCATCTATCCTTCCGAGTCCGGAACCGAGCGACGGCCAAAGAAATCCAACTTCCAGTCGTTCGCTCCTCATCAGTGATGAGCGACTGGTTCTGACTTAGTTGTATACCATTATCGCGATTCTATCCATAGTCCTTTAGGAGGAGAGATGGACTATCTCTTGAGGATGACTCTCAATCGCGCGGGCCCGGAGGCCGCTGCCTAATCGGCAACGTCCGGGTCCGCGTTCTTCTCCGGAATGAGCAGCGACACCACAATCGAGCCGGCAATGGTGCCGAGCACGATTACCAGCGAGAGCAGCGTGGGCATATGGAAACCAAAGGGCAGAGCGAGCATCTTCGCGCCGATGAAGGTGAGGACGATGGCCAGGCCGATCTTGAGGAAACGGAACTTGTGCAGAATGCCGGCCAGCAGGAAGTAGAGGGCCCGCAGACCAAGCACGGCGAAAATGTTGGAAGTCAGGATTACGAACGGATCCCGGGATACGCCCATGACCGCAGGGATCGAGTCGACAGCGAAGACCAGGTCAGTCAGTTCGACCATCACGATCGTCATGCCGAGCAGCGTCAGGACAGTCTTGCCGTTCACCTTGGCAATGATCTTTTCGCCATGAAACTCGGGTGAGACCGGCAAGAACTTGCTGACGAACTTGTAGGTCTTGGAGTCCTTGATCTCTCCTTCGTTCTCATCCTCCGGCTTGAACATCTTCAGGCCGGTGTAAACTAGGAAAGCGCCGAAGACGGGCAGCAGCCAGGAGAATTTCTCAACAAGGCCCACACCGAGGAAAATCAGAATGCCGCGCATGGTCACGGCGCCGATAATACCCCAGGAAAGAGCGGTCCGCTGGAGGGGCCCCTTGACGCCAAAGGAACCGAAAATGACGGCGATGACGAACAGGTTGTCGACACTCAGCGCCATTTCCAGGAAGTACCCGGTCAGGTACTGCATCCACAGTTCGGAGCCATAGCTCCAGAAAACATACCCGCTGAACACGAGCGAGAGGGACATCCAGGCGGCGGACATGACACCGGCTTCTTTGATCCCAATTTCGTGGTGGTCCTTGTTAAGAACGAACAGGTCGATCCATGTGGCAAATGCCACAAACCCCAAGAACCCCAGCGTCTCGATGGTGTGCATCCTACTTCTCCTCTGTCAAAAGTTCTGCTGCGCCGGCAAAGGGCCCGCTATCACAACACAGCAACCTCTCTTCCGTATTGTTTACGGAAAACAATAATAGAAACACGCCAAGACCTGGGTTCCGGCAGAGGAACCAAGGTCTTGCCGTGCCCTTCTACCAATATGGTAAAAGCGGCCGATGCAGCCGGAGGGCGGTTCGCACCTCGACTTGACGACTGCATCTCCCGGTTTTTCGCCGGGCTGGCTACTCCCCTTGAGTGGTTGTATGTGGAAAAAGGAAAATGGGACCGACCGGCCCAAGAGTGGACACGGCCGGTCCCGCAACAGCCAGAGGGACGCTCTTACCAGAGGATGACAGCCAGGATTGTGGCGATGATCATGCCTGTCATGACTGGGATGAAGTTCTTGCGTGCCAGATCCTCCGCAGAGACACCGGCGAAGCCAGCAACGGCGACCAGCGAGGACCAGGCAACGATCGTGCCGCCGCCCGTCCAGACGGAGCCCATCTGACCGACAGCGGCCAGCATGGCGGGGTCGATGCTAGTGCCGGTGGCCAGGGCGCCGGAGAGGGCGCCGGTCAGCGGCAGGCCGGCGAAGCCGGAGCCGTCGATGCCGCACAGGATGCCGACAAGCAGCACGCCGAAGGCAGCGATCATGGCGTTGTTCGGGATGTGGTTCTGCAGGATCTTGACGATGTCGAACAGGAAGCCCGGGGCGCCTTCACCGAAGACGGCAGCGGAGTGGTCCGGGCCACCGAGGAAGAAGAACGCAGCGATGGGGATGATGGAGCCCATGATCTTCATGGCGAAGCCGAAGCCTTCCTTCAGGCGGTCGGCAGCTTCTTCCCAGGCCTCGTTGCCGTAGTGGACGAAAGTGGCGATGAGCATGATCAGAGCAGCAGTACCGCCGATCAGAGCGCCGGCGTCGCCGCCCTTGATCTCGAAGCCGATCATGGCGACCACGACGAGTACGAAGGCAGCAACGGTCAGAATGGCCAGCGGGCCCGCAGCGGCGGTCTCAACGACCTTCTTCTCGGTGCTGGCAGCAACCTTGTTCTCCGCACCAGCCTGCTCGGGCGTCTTGATCTCCTTGCGGATCATGAAGTACAGCCACACGGCGGAGATGGCGCCGATGACCAGGGTCAGAACGATAGCCTTGCCGTAGACGGGGCTGGCATCGGCCAGGCCGGCAGCCTTAGCAGAGATGGACGGGGCAACACGCATCAGCGCGTCGGCGGCGAGGGCCATGCCCTGACCGGCCAGGGTAACGGCGATCGCGATGCCCATCGGGGACAGACCGGCAGCGGAGGCCGCAGGCATCAGCACGGCGGCGACCAGGGGAATGGCCGGGGTGGGCCAGAAGGCGGTAGAGATGATAGCGGTGGCGATGAAGAGGACCCAGAAAGCGACATGGCCGTTGACCATCAGCTTCTTGATCGGGGTGACCATCTTGAGGTCAGCACCGGTCTTCTTCAGTGCGTTCAGCATGCCAACCATGAAAGCAATCAGAAGGATGATGCCGAAGAGTTCCTTGGCTGCGACGATCGAGGCGTTGTAGATGGCGGTACCGCCACCGATGATACCGGTGAAGAAGCCACCCTTATAAGCCCAGCCAACAGCGAACGTAGCGATGATGGACGGGAACACAACACCCTTGCGCAGACCCATGAAGACCAGAACGGCAACGGCACCCAGCACATATACCCAGTGTGCAAGTGTCATTACGTCGAAACCTCCCGGTTACTCCTAGATTTTGAACGGGCCGGGAAGAGGCGGAATCTGGAGCCGGAGTCGGGGCATTTTCGCTCATCATTGGTGAGCAGCAAAGACGGAAAAAAACAGGCCGGCTATCGCTCTCTGCCTGGTCTATCCCACCTTGCCTCTCGCTCGGGGGCGTCTGAAAACGTTGCGAATTTCATCAGTTGCCCTCTGAATCTGCTCATCATTGGTGAGCGTGCTGGGACGGGGTGGAAGCGCGGATCGTGTCACCGTTTGGGACATTCGCGTTGCGAAACGCAGCACGAACCGGTCAGCGTCACCTCCGAGCGAAGCGGTTACTACGGTTTATACCATGCTGAGGGTGGAGAAGCATATAGTTCTTTAGGATGAGATATCACGATGGGTCAATGACCCGATTGTCAAAACGCTCATATTCCCCTCATCTGCGTTTTCGGTCCGGCCGCGATTGTCCGACCGTAGGATGGACATACTCGAATGGCTGACGCACCACGGGCCGCTTCCTGCGGCTGAGCAGCGAAGTCGCCGCCACTCTAGCGGCGCGGGCCGAAGGCGGAACTGCGGGAATCCACTTGGGCTTTTCCCCACCGTTGCCCCGACGGCGGCGCCCATGAGATGATCTGCCACCGCAGAATAAAGGTGGGCCGGCTTTCGCGATGTCCCCTTTGGTGGATCACAGCTCGATGTGTATAGACCATCAGTTCAACTTTTGCATGCAAATGTTAACATAGGAAAATAAGGAGTCGAGTGATTACCCACTGGGTGAGTATATCCCACCATGGCCATCGTGTGAAGAGGGTACGAAAAAGGGAGGCCGGGCAGGCCGGCCTCCACGAATTCTTTCATATACAAGCATTTGTGATCTCACATTATGTAAGGCACTGCGCAGCGACCAGCGCCATACCCTACCGGAGCCGGCTCTCCTGTACGACAGACGGGGCAACCTTATTCCGATGATGACTTTGCACATGCGTCCTCGGTATGCTCGAGAACGGGTAGGTCCAGCTCAAGAAAGCCGATGCAACGAAACCGGCGGCGAGCGAGAGCAGCGCCCAGCGGTCATGCGACCTGGAAAGGTAATCAGGTAGGAGGCGAGGCCGGTGATGATCAACAAATCTCCCTACACGCCAACATGTCAGACAAAGGGCATACCTGAAGCAATGCCCTGCTGATACATCTGCGCGACGGTGGATTAGTTGTCCTGGTAGGCCAACCATGCCCTGGGCGGCAAAGAGCAACTCCAACAGAACTAATGTAAACATAGCGGGGAGAACTCCCGAAAGGCTTTTGTCGGCGACCGGCCTGGGTTCAATCGTAACCGGAATTGAATTTTTCGCCGTCCTGCCTCAATTTTGATCAGAAGTTTGTGACTCCGAAAGGTAGCTGGGCACATAGCGGGAAGTACTTACCACATGTAACTCGCTGAGTTGGAACTGCGTGCCTGGAGCGTAAGAGAGGCCACCGGTCGGTGGCCTCTCTTACGCCTCAGAATGCCTTGTTCACATCTTTTTCCCGATGTTCGGGACTGTATTCAGCTGTTCACAACTCTTTTCGGGGCAACCAGCCTTTGGTCGCAGTCGTCGGTGACTACTCCACGGTCACGCTCTTGGCAAGGTTGCGGGGCTTGTCGACGTCGGCGCCCCGGGCGGTGGCTGCATAGTAGGCGAGCATTTGCAGCGGCAGGACCGACAGCACCGGCGCCAGGTACTTGTGGCTCCTGGGCAGGAGGAAAACCTCGTCGCAGTGGTGCTTCGTGTGCTCGTCGCCTTCCATGGCAATGCCGATCACGTACGCATCGCGGGCCCGGACTTCCTGAATGTTGGAGATGGTCTTCTCCGACAGCTCAGGCTGGGTGTTCAGGGCGATGACGGGCACGCCGCGGGTGATGAGCGCCAGCGTACCATGCTTCAATTCACCGGCCGCATACGCTTCCGCATGAATATAGCTGATCTCCTTGAGCTTCAGTTGACCCTCCAGAGCCACGGCGTAGTCCAGGTTCCGCCCGATGAAGAACACGTCCTCATTATGGGCCAGATGGGCCGCGACGTTCCTGATGGGCTCTTCCATGTGCTCAAGCACCACGGCGGAGTGCGTCGACAGGTCGCGCAGGGCCGTGATGATCTCCTTGGCCTCGGTCGGCTGGAGGCGGCCGTTCTGCTGGCCCAGCCAGAGCGCCAGGAGGGTGACGGCAATCAGCTGCGTGGTGTAGGCCTTGGTCGACGCGACGGCGATCTCCGGGCCGGCCCAGGTATACAGGACCCAGTCGGCTTCGCGGGCGATCGAGGAACCCACCACGTTCGTGATGGCCAGAACGCGGGCACCCTTGCCCTTGGCTTCCCGCAGCGCAGCCAGCGTGTCAGCCGTCTCGCCGGACTGAGAGATGGCCACAAACAGCGTGTCCGAATCGACCATGGGGTCGCGGTAGCGATACTCGGAAGCGATGTCCCATTCCACGGGAATGCCGGCCAGCTTCTCAATCAGGTAGCGGCCCACGAACCCGGCATGGGACGCCGTGCCGCAGGCGACGATCGCGACCTTGCGCAGGGTGCGGGCCTTCTCGCCGGGCAGGCCGACTTCGGGCAGAATCACCTGCGTGTTGTCATCCGAAATCCGGCCGATGAGCGTGTCGCGAATCGCCTTGGGCTGCTCGTGGATCTCCTTGAGCATGAAGTGGGCGTAGCCGCCGCGCTCGGCCTGACCGGGGTCCCAGTTGACGTCCATCACCTTCGGGGTGATCGGTTCACCGTCCACCGTGGTCAGAGTGACGCCCTGGCGGGTCAACACGGCCATCTGGCCTTCTTCGAGGGCGATCACGCGGCGGGTGTGCTTCAGAATGGCCGGAATGTCCGATGCGAGGAAGTTCTCGCCTTCACCCAGCCCGATCACCAGGGGCGAAGCTTCCTTGACGGCCACGATCTTATCGGGTTCATCCTGGCACATGACGGCCAGGGCGTAGGCGCCCCGGAGCATCTTGGCGACGTGCCGGACGGCCTCCACTAGGTCGCCGCGGTAATACGACTCGACCAGGTGGGGAATCACTTCGGTATCGGTCTGAGACTTGAAGACGTGACCGTGCTGCTGCAGCACTTCCTTAAGTTGCACATAGTTTTCGATGATCCCGTTGTGGATGACCACAAACTTGCCCGTGCAATCGGTATGCGGGTGCGAGTTCGTGTCCGAGGGACGGCCGTGAGTAGCCCACCGGGTGTGGCCAATGCCGATGACGCCTTCGCTGAAGTCGCCGTTGACTTTGCCTTCCAGGTTCATAAGGCGGCCCACGCTCTTTTCGACGATGGCCGTGCCATTCTGGATGATCGCGACACCTGCAGAGTCGTAGCCGCGATACTCGAGCTTCTTCAGTCCTTCAATCAGAATCGGCAGGGCAGGCTTAGTGCCGATATAACCAACAATGCCGCACATGCGATTAGTTCCTCCTCGGAGTGTGAAATGACGTAGCTCTAGGCACAAAAATAGCCATGTCCACAGACGCCTACTCAAAGTAGACGCCGACTGTGGACACGGCTGCCAAGGGCAGCATTTCGCCCGCTGCCCGCTTATTAGGCGTACACCAAAGCCGGAGACGTGAAACGCCGTCTCTGGCCTCACCTCGCCCTTTTGTCCCCGGAATCGCTCCCGGGATTTGTAGGGCTGTTAACGGTCGTGAGCAACCGGGGGTCACCCGCCGAATGTTCCGAGATCCCCCACCTCGTCAACTTGGGCATCAGCCGAAGCCGGGCGCCCAAGTCCTGGCGCTAAATTTCGTTCACCGTGTCCATTTGCAGTTTTGCGGATCACTGGGTGCCCGACCGTCTCCTGGGCAGCATTCCCCCTTTCACAGGTTCCAGCGCAACTCTACTCACTATACGCAATTCGGCAGACAATCGTCAAGGCCGTGATCTGGAAGCCGGGCACGGTCGGGCGCCCGGTGCGGGGCGCCCGACCCACCGCCGGCATTATGGCTTGAACTTAACAACCGGTTCCACTTTGAACAGGTTCTGCGCATCCAGGTCGGCTGCGCTGATCGGCTTACTCCACTCCTGCTGGTGCAGCATGGCCGGCCGCCCATTGATCCAGAGCTGAACCGACTTGACACCGGGCACCCGGCTGAGCGAGTAGACGAACGCCGCCTTGATCTTCGCGATGTCGCCGGGCTGCGCCTTGCCCAGTTCAGGTGACAGGTCCACCGTGGCCACTCCCGTGCTGCTATTGTAGTCAACACTGAGCACCTTGGTGCCCGCAGGCACGCCGCTGTACAGCTTCAGGTCTTCCGGCGCGGAAACGACCAGATCCGACACCCGCTTGATCAGCGATGTGGTCTGCTCGACGCGAATTTCGACCGGCTGCAGTGTGTCAACCGTCTTCAGGGCATCGGCATAGTAGACCAAGACCAGCATCGTCTTGGCGGCGCCGGCAGATCGGTCAATATGGGCCCGCTTCGCAAGCAGTTCCGCATTCGGATCGACCGACGTTTGCGGGGCCGGGGTAGGCGCGGGCTGCTTTGACGGGGCGGCGTTGACCGGCGCCTGGTACTGCGCCGGAGGCTGGGGCGCCGCCGTGCCGGGCGTGGTAGCGGCGGCATTCTCCTTGGCCGGGGCCGGCTCCGGGCGGTAGTTCTTCACCCAGTAACCGACTCCCAGCACCACCAGCACTCCGAGCAGAATCAGCCCGACAGGTCCCGTCAGGGTACGCATCAGACCGGAACCGCCACGGGACCCGGACCTGCCGCCCTTGCGGCGGCGCCCCCCCGCCCGGTACACCTTGGCCCGCTGCGGAGGCTTGTGGTTGGAGACCCTTGCCTTACTGGAGTTCAGCGTTTATGACCTCCTTGATCTGGCGGGCCATCGTGCGGATCTCGTCCAGAGACGGGCCCTCCAGCATCACCCGAATCAACGGTTCGGTGCCGGAAGCACGCACAAGTACCCGCCCCTGATCGCCCAGGCCTTCTTCCGCCTTACGAATGGCCGCAGCGATGGCAGAGTTGTTGTCCCAGCCTTCCTTGCTCCTGACCCGAACGTTCTCCAAATGCTGAGGCAGGCGCTGCATCTGTCCGGCCAGGTCCGACAGGGGCCTGCTGCCCCTTGCGACGATCGAAATCAACTGCACGGCCGTCAGAATGCCGTCGCCCGTGGTCGAGTACTCGCCGAAAATGACGTGTCCGGACTGCTCACCGCCCATGACGTAGCCGCCCTTCTGCATCTCTTCGAGCACATACCGGTCGCCAACTCTGGCCTCAACCAGCTTGACGCCGTGCTTGCGCATGAGCAGTTTCAGACCCATGTTCGACATGACGGTGACAACCAGCGTATCCTTGGCCAGTTCGCCCCGGGCATGGGCATCCAGTGCGCAAATCGCCATGATCTGGTCGCCGTCGACGATTTCGCCTTTTTCGTCCACCGCGATGCAGCGGTCGGCGTCGCCGTCAAAGGCCACGCCCACATCAGCCTGGTGCACCACGACCATTTTCTGCAGTTCTTCGGGATGCGTCGAGCCGCAGCCGCGGTTGATGTTCAGCCCGTCAGGCGCCGTATTCAGCGCGATTACCTCGGCCCCCAGCCGCCGGAGCACCTCCGGACCCAACTGGTAGGCCGCACCGTGGCCGCAGTCGACCACCACGCGCAGGCGCCGCAGGGAGCGGCCGGTGGTTACAATATGATTGATATACGCTTCTATAGACGCTTCGTCAGGATGGATAGTTCCGAGTTCGGCGCCCGTGGGCCGGGGCAGAGTGTCGGGCCGAGTACGCACGAGGCTTTCCAGCCGGTCTTCTGCTGCATCCGGTAACTTGAAGCCCTCGCGGGAGAAGAACTTGATGCCGTTGTCCGGCGCCGGGTTGTGCGAGGCCGAAATCATGACGCCGAAATCTGCCTGCAAATGCTTGGTCACGTAGGCCACGGCCGGAGTGGTTACTACGCCGAGATCGACCACTTCGCCACCCGCTGAGCAAATACCCGCAGCCAGTGCGGCCGAAAGCATGGGCCCCGAGCGGCGGGTGTCACGCCCAACAACGGCCAGCGGGCGGCGGGCGGCGCCCTCCACAGCGATGGCGGCAGCGGCGCGGCCGAGTGCGAAAGCCAATTCAGGCGAGAGAGTTTCGGTGTTGGCAATGCCACGAACACCATCGGTGCCAAACATTCTGGGCATCGGCGGTCTGAGCCCCTTTCTAGCGACAATTGCTCAGCTATGCATATGATGCGCGATGCGGCCCGGCCTCCCCTTCCAGCAGAAGCGAGCCGCACGCGATCACGGAGTGACAATGGTTACTTCGACGGTGGCAGGATCAGTGGAGTCAACAGCAACGTCCTGCGGCACTTCCACTTTCACCGGCAAGGTGTGCCTGCCGCTCCCCAGACCTTCCACATCCACGAAAACGGTGACCTTGGCAGGACCGAGCGCATTGAGGACCGAGTACAGCCCCCGCACGGTTACCTGAACATCCGTGACAGCCGGGGTGACGACAGCGTTGCTGGCTTTCCCGCGCACCTCCAGGGGCATGCCTTTGAGCACACGGTCAGAGATTATTTCGCTGATGTTGACAGTGAAATTGACCGTATAGGTAGTCACCGTGGTGCCGGCCGGCGGATTGAGCCGGACTGTTCCCGTGAAAGACTTGTTCTTGCCCGTCAGATCGATGGGTTCCGTCTCGACGACAGCCTGGTCAGGCAGCCTGCCGCCCAGGGTGGCCGCCCGTACCTGTACGGATTCGGGCTGCGTGCCGATGCTTACCAGGGTATATCCGGGCGGAAGGTCGCCTTTGGTAACCGGCTTGACGGCGAAGGTCTTGCCCGGGGGCTGTTCGGTCCATTGCAGCAGAATGCGGATGCGCTGCTCGGGCAGATCCACCGGTTTATTCTCGGCGTTCAAAGGTACGACGGTTTTGACCAGCTCTTCGGTTCCCGGTACCAGGTCGCCGGCGTCGAGCGTAACCTGGGCAACCCGCACGGCTGACAACAGATGGCTTGGCCCGACCAGCTTAATCTTCTCTGCTTCAGGCGTTGCCGTGTAGACCCATTCCCGGTTATCCCGGGTAAGCACGACAGTCGAGGGCGAAGAGATAAAAACAGGAATGAGTGCTTCAACAGTCTTCACCAGCTGAACGGTGACCGTACGGGGGGATGCGGTGTAGACCAGACCCTTGAGGTCGCTCGGTCCCGACACCTGCACCTCCAGTTCCTGCTGCCGGCCCGGCTCCTCCACTTTCCTGTAGTCAACGACAGCCCGCAGCTGATCATCCTCCAGGCGGGAAAGCAGAAAGCGGGTGCCCTCGACCCGCACGGTGACAAACCGCTCGTGATCCCGCGGCCCTTCCGCCACCTGGTATTCGGGGTGGTCGATCACCTGGAGTGCCACTTCTTTGACGTCGGTCTCACGAACGTTATTCTCGCGAATAACAATCTGCCAGAGCAAAAGGGCAAGCGCCACGGAGAAAACCTTCAGCCAGGTCGGGTGTCGGAGAAGTCGCTCCATCATGAGGCGGCCCCCCAGTTCCAGAAGCCGCGGCCACCGCCGCCGCCGGACGGCTTATTGGCGTCCAGCAGGGTGTTGAGCATTTCGCGCAGCGTCTTCTCGTCGAGGTGGCGAATCAGCTTGCCGCCCTGGGCGACGGAAATCGTGCCTGTCTCTTCGGAGACAATGACCGTGACTGCGTCTGACTGCTCGGTAACACCGACGCCGGCCCGGTGGCGGGTGCCCAGGTCGTGGGAAAGCACCGAGGCCTCGGCCAATGGAAGCCAGCACGCCGCAGCCGCCGCCCTTGTCGCCCGGATGATGACCGCACCGTCGTGCAGCGGGGTTTTTTCTACGAAGATGTTGGTCAGCAGCTCCCAGGTCACCACTGCGTCCAGCATGATGCCCGAGTCTATGTACTCACCCAGGCCTGTCTCACGCTCGATGACAATCAGGGCGCCTGTTTTGGTACGGCCCAGGATTTCAGCGGCCCGGACCAACTGGTCAATCAGCCGGCGCAGTTCCTCGCCTTTCAAATCCTCACGCTGGCGGGCGGCCATCGGAAGCAGCTTGCCCCGTCCCAAATGCTCCAGTGCCCGCCGCAATTCCGGCTGAAAAATGATCGGAATGGCGACAGATGCAGCCACGGCTGCATTTCGCAGGATCCACTGGATTGTGTACAGCTGCAGGTAGAAGGCAACGAACCAGCCAATAGCCAGGATGAAAATGCCATTGATGAGAGGGACCGCCCGCGTTCCACGAATGAATGAGAACAGCTTATAAACGATGTAGGCGACAATGCTGACGTCCAGCACTGTCCGGAAATAATCCCACTGATTAATCAGACCGAACTCGACAAACCGGTCAGCCAATGTCTTGAGAATGGGCAGTCACCTCCCCAGTGCCGTGACACCCGAACTAGCCCCGTTCTCTTATGATACCATGTCAGCGCCCATCCATAACAGTGAAACAGCACGGCGCCATCCCCTTCGTGGTTGGCGCCGTGTCGATTCGATCATCAATTCTCGACCTGGGTCGCTTCGTCGCTGGCCGAGGTGTAATAAGCGAGGCTCTGCAGTTCGATGGTCAGGTCGATGTTCTGCACAAACACCCCGGGACCAAGGCGGAGCTTGGCGGGAGCGAAGTTCAGGATGGCTTCGACGCCGCCCTCCTGCAGCCGCTCCGCAGTAGACTGAGCCTCGGAGGCAGGCACAGTGAGAATACCGATTTTGATGTTCTCGTCTTTGACGGCCTGCAACAGCTCAGACATCGGTCGGATGGTAACGCCCATGATATCGGTCCCGATCTTTGCCGGATCCGTGTCAAAAATCGCGACGATGCGCACATCCTTATGCCGGGAAATACTGTAGCGAGCCAGGGCGTAGCCCAGGTGACCGGCGCCGACCAGTGCGGCCTTAATGCCCTGGTGCAGCCCCAGGATGCGCGAGATACGGCGGGAAAGCAAGACAGTATCATAGCCCACGCCACGCGTGCCAAAAGCTCCGAAATAGGCCAGATCCTTGCGGATCTGCTCCGGCGAGAACCCGGTTTTCTCTGCCAACTCTGCCGAGGAAATGATCTGGATCTCAGCAGCTGCCGTCTCTTCCAGAACCCTCAAATAGACTGGGAGCCTCTTGATCGCCGCTTCGGGAATTTTTGGCTTGCGCATGCTGGTACCTCCTCGGCTCACGAGTGGAGGAAATATGGCTCGTAGACAAAAACGCCTAGAACTGCCGGTTTATGACGAAGTCGGCCAACACCTGCAAAGCCATGCGCGTTGAAAGCTCCGGCAGGTGCTCCAGTTCGCCGACGGCGCTCGTCAGGTGAAAATCCGCCTTCTCGCGGGTATAGACAAAGGAACCGGTGTCGTTCAAAATCGCCTTCACCCGATCAATGTCCGCGTCACTGATATCCCGGGTCTCGATCAAGGCCCGGAGTTCGGCCCGGTGAGGGGAATTGGCCAGCGCATGGATGACGGGCAGCGTCAAAATGCCGGTTTTCAGATCGCCAGCCACGGGTTTCCCCACCTTGGTGGCGCTGCCGTGGAAGTCAAGCAGATCGTCGGCAATCTGGAAGCTCAGGCCCACGCCCATGCCGTAATTATACAGCGCCTGGATCTGCGGCTCTTCGGCGCCGGCCGCGACACCGCCCAGGCGGCAGCATTCGGCGATCAGATACCCCGTCTTTTGAGCGATGCGCTTGTAGTACTGTTCTTCCGTTTGATTGACCTGGAAGTAGGAAGCGATCTGCGCCAGTTCACCCCGACTCATTTCGAGCACGACGTCCGACATGATCTGGACCATTCGGGTGTTGCCCGTCTGAGCCAGCATGGAAAAGCCCTTGGCAAACAGATAATCGCCTGTAAGTACAGACACCTGATTTGACCATTTTGCATTCACGGTCGGCATTCCCCGGCGCATCGTGGCCTTGTCCACCACGTCGTCATGAACCAGTGTGGCCATGTGGATCAACTCCACAGCCACGGCGACCGGAATTGCACGCTCAAGCTGGGCGCCGGGGAACTTGCTGGTCAGCAGCACCAGGGCAGGCCGGATGCGCTTGCCACCTGCCCGCAGGAGGTGGGTCGATACTTCGCCCAGCATGGTATCCTCGGTAACCAGCGCTTCCTCAATCGCCGTCTCCACGTGCCGCAGGTCGTCTGCTATGGCGGAGAATATATCGAGTGTCTTAACATGGGCGGCGAGTGGTTGGGAAGTCACCTCATCACCTGCTTTGCTTATTGGGAACCCCCGAACAAGCGGGGACGCATTCCGGCGCGTTCTTACGCCATTCTAACTACGCCCTGTCTATTGTACCATGAACCCGAGGCTTGGCAAAGGTTCAGGACTGGTAGTAACCCGACAGGAGGAATGCCGCCAGATTCCGAATTTTGCTGTACACACGTATGACGGAGGGAACCAGCATGCGGGAACGGTTGGCGACAGAATGCAGACAACAAGCGCCGGTTCTGGCAGAGTGGCGGCGATACTTGCACGCCCGTCCTGAACTGAGTTTTGAGGAGTACGAAACCACTGCCTGGCTGGCCGCCCAGCTTGAGCAGTGGGGCATTCCCTATTCTCGCCCCACCCCCACGGGACTGGTGGGAGTTGTGGAAGGCAGCATGTCCGGCCCGACCATTGCCGTGCGGGGCGACATAGACGCCCTGCCCATCATGGAGGAGACGCGTCTGCCGTTCGCCTCCACCCGGCCGGGGGTCATGCACGCGTGCGGCCACGACGGCCACACGGCCATATTGCTGGGCCTGGCCAGGTTCCTTTCCGCAAACCGCGGCTTCCCGGGGCGCGTAAAGCTCCTCTTCCAGCCCGCTGAGGAAAAGCCGCCCGGAGGAGCAAAGGGGTTCATTGCCACCGGTGTGCTGGAGGGCGTGACGGCCTGCATCGGGCTGCACCTCATGTCTGACACGGCGGTCGGCAAGGCCTGCATCGCCGCCGGCCCCACCATGGCCAACTCCGATGGCTTCACCGTTCGGATTCAGGGCAAGGGCGGTCACGGCGCCTCACCCCACCAAACGGTCGACGCGATCATGGTCGCCTGCAACGCCGTGGTGAATCTGCAGACCGTGGTCTCCCGAAAGGTCGACCCCCTCGAGCCGGCAGTCGTGACGGTCGGTGCCATTCACGCCGGGGCCGCGTTCAACATCATCGCCGACACCGCGGAAATCAAGGGCACCTTGCGGAGCTTCAGCACGGACGTCAGAAAGCAGCTGCAGGAGGAGGTCCGCCGGACCCTGGAAGCCACATGCAGCATGTACGGGGCTACGTTTGAGCTCACGTGGAATCTGGGGTACCCGGCCCTGGTCAATCATCCGGAAATCACGGCCGTGCTTCGGTCAGCGGCGGAGGTGGTGCTGGGCGCCGAGAACGTGTTTGCGTCCCGCCCGACCATGGGCGGCGAGGACTTCGCCTACTATGCTGACAACGTGCCGGCCGCCTTCCTGTGGGTGGGCGCCCGGAATCCGGCGGTGGGCGCATGCTGGGAACACCACCATCCGAAGTTCACGGTCGACGAGGCCGCCCTGCCCCTGGGGTTGGAGATCCTTGGGCGCGCAACCTTGGATCTGCTGGGTCTGCCCCAATAGAAAAACGCCGCCCTCCGGGGGCGGCGTTTCACTTGCCTCACGAAACACAGCGAACCGTGTTCTTGTGGGTCTTGGCGGCACCTTCGGCGGCAATGGCCCGCCGCAGCAGATCCCGGGGGTTGCGGGCCGAGCCGGGCACCCCTGACACGCCCATACTGATCGTTACCTGAACGGCATGCTCACGTTCCCGGATGACGTGCTGGGCGATGACGCTGCGAATCCGCTCGGCCAACACCATGGCGGATTCCACATCGGTCTCGGGGAGCAGCACCACGAACTCTTCGCCGCCCCAGCGCGCCACCAGGTCGAGCTTGCGGGTATTGTGGCGGATCATCCGGGTTATTACTTTCAGAGCTTCGTCGCCCATCATGTGGCCGAACCGCTTATTCACCTGGCCGAAATCGTCCACGTCGATAAACAGGAGGCTGAGCGGCCGGTCATATCGCATGGACCGGTCCCATTCCCGCACCAGCGTACGCTCAAACACCCGCCGGTTCGCCAGCCCCGTCAGTCCGTCCCGTTCCGCCAGCCTTGCGATCCGCCGGATGTACCCGCCGACCAGCCACCCGGCTGCGGCGAGGAAGAGTGCGGCAATGACCCACCCGGCGGTAAGGCGCGCCATCAGGTAGGTAATGGCGACTGAAGCCATGCCAACCAGGGCCCCAAGCCACCGTTCCCGCAAAGCGCCGTCCCTCCTCGTCCGGATGATCCGCGCTTTAGAACATACTACATCACCCTTAACTTTCGCACGGAGGAAAGTTCCTGTCAAGGCGAATATTCATATGTTCATATTCGTTGGTCTTAATGCTCAACCATGCTCATGAGTAGCCGCATGCGGTGGTTGATTCCCGATTTTCCCACGGGTGGGTGACACATTTCGCCAAGCTCTTTCAGGCTGGCATCCGGATGGTTCAGGCGCAGCTGGGCAAGCTCCCGCAGGGCCGGACTCAACCGGTCCAGCCCGCCCGACGCCACAAGGTGCGACAGGGCTTCAATCTGCCGGTGCGCAGCGTCCACGGTCTTGCTCAGGTTGGCCGTTTCGGCGTTTACCTGCCGATTCACGTGGTTGCGGAGCTCTTTTTTTGCCCGGATGTCCTCGTACCGGAATAGCGACTGATTGGCGCCCACCAGAGCCAGGAACCTGACAATGTGGTCATCGTCTTTTAGATAAAGGACCATGTACTCCTTGCGGTAGTTGACCCGCACGGGGAGCCCGTATCCGAACAGCATCTGCCCCAGGGCATCCGCCGCTTCGGTCTCCGTGGTTGTCATCTCCAAATGATGCTGGCGCTCCGGCGAGGAGATCCAGCCCGAGCCCAGGAACGTACCGCGCAGGTAGGACTTGCGGCAGTGGTCCTGGTGCAGCAAGGAGAGGCTGCTCCAATCGGTCAGGTTGCCCTCGCGGTTGAGAATGCCCGTCTCCTTCAGGAGGTCGATGACCCCCGGCTGTGGGGGAAGCCGGACCTGATACATCAGGTTCTTGCGAAGCCGCCTTCGGCGCATGACCAGGACTTCGGTCTGCACGCTGGGAAACACCGCTCTGACCAGTTTGATGACCTTGCGGGCGACGGGGGCATAATCGGTCACCATGGTAACCGACAGGCGCCCCGGTCCCCCGATGTTGACCCGGCCGCTGGCGCGCAACAGCGCTGCCAGCTCCATGCGCTGACAGCAAGGCAGCGTGGGCAGTTCGTGGGCAAGCTCGTCTTTGACCTGCGCCGAGAATGACTGGTCTTCCGTCACCTAGGATTCCTCCCGGCTCCCGGGTTGTCCGTATGAACGCCGGAACTCGCGGAACATGCGGTCCCGCTCTGCTGCAGGAATCACAACGGGGCGGCCCATCTGCGTGGCCAGATTGTAGATCATCGCGGCCTCTTCCAGTGCCACGGCCGCGTTGTATGCCTCCCGGAGGTTCCGGCCCACCGCCAGCACGCCATGATTCTGCAGGAAGATTACCAGGTCTTCTGCGCCGAGGGCGGCAACCGCCGTTTCGGCCATCTCCTCGGTGCCGCTCTTGGCGTAAGGGGCGCACCGGATGGTCGCTCCCACCACCATGGCGAGTTCCGTGGAGATGACGGGCATCTCCGTAGCCAGGCAGGCGAAGGCCGATGCGTATATGGAGTGGGTATGGACCACGGCGCCCACGTCCGGGCGCCGGCAGTAGGTGAGCCGGTGCATGGGCGTCTCGGTGGAGGGGCGCCTGGCCCCGTCCGCAACCCGGCCCTCCAGGTCCACCACGGTGATATCCGCCGGCACCATGGTCTCATAATCCATGCCGCTCGGCGTAATCGCCAGATATTCGGTGCCCGGAATGCGGGCCGATATATTGCCGGACGTCAGCTTTACCAGCCCGTCCCGCATCATACGCCGGGCAGTCTCACAGACCGCCTTGCGCGTCTCCTCGTATAGCATGCTGTCCTCCTCCTCGGGATGGGCCTTTTCCATATAGAGCTGTGAAGCCGAGGGAGAGCCAGGCCTTCGGGTTCTTCGCCGCCGGCTCGCCGCCCGCCAGTAGAGGAATGCCCGCCTCCCGGGTGACTTCCACTGCGCGGCGGATCAGAAGCTGCACACCCGGATGCTTCAGCTTCGGCGCGGGCCCCAGCCTGTCCAGGTCCAGGGCGACGCCAGCTGTCTGCATCGCAAACAGCGGCACTGCCGCAAGGTCATCCAGGCGGCGCACCATGACCACGGGCGGGCGCCCCAGCCTGCGGGTCATGCGGCTGATGGACTCCACGTCACCGTTGACGTGACAGATCGGGAGGCCGTTCAACATGTCGCCGTCCAGCGGCCACCAGTGGGGCGCCGGGATGTCAAGAGTGATGCGCACGCCGTCCACGGCAACGCGCCGCCCCTCCCAGCGGGGGCCCAACTGCGGCACGCCCCACACTACCGGTCCGTCGCCCACCACGGGCGGTTCGGCGGCCTGTGCGACCAGGACCGCTCGACCGCCCAGGTCAAGCAGTTCGACGGCCGACAGGGCGGCCGCCGCCACAACGGCATCGGCCGGCAGGGCCGGCGGCGCCAGGCGCCCCGCCAGCCAGCAGGCCGCCATCTCCAGGTTCTCCTTTCGATCGCGCAGGTCAGGGCTCCGCCCGAGGACCACTGCAACGGCGCGTCCGGCTTCCAGGGCAGCCGCAGCCGCGGACAGCCCGTCCGCATCGATCAGTGCGCAGACCCGGCGGCTCCACGCATCTTCGAGGAGCGCCTCCTTGCAGCCCTGCAGCAGCATCCGCCCCTCCAGCGTCGGCTGCCGTTCCGCCCACCGCTCAAGGTCGATTACCGCCTGTCCGAGCGCGGCCCGGAAACGCAGCACTTCCGCCGCCCGGTCCGCCGCCATGCCGCCCTGGCCGGCGGCCCGGTCCCCCCTGAGCCAGACCACCGGGCCTTCGGCGCGGCCCGGCCAACACCCTGCCCCCACTATCGTCTGCATCTACCGCATCTCCTCCCGGAAGTTCCGTTCCTGCAGCCGCTGACGCAGGAGGAAGAAGTCCCACGGAGTCCGCTCCAGGTGCACCCGCCGGTCCACGAACAGCCGCGCAATGTGCCAGCTCAGCCTGTCCGGGTCGTGGCGCAGGTACTCCTCGTTCCGGCCCAGGAGGTTGACCTGGACCACATCGACTCCGAGGCGCTGCACTTCCTTCACGTCAATCGCAACGGGTTCGGCGTTCCGGGCGCGGTACTTCATGAGAATTCCTTCGGGAATAGACGCGTTGTTTACAAGAACCGTGTTGATGATGCCGTAACCCGCATGATCAATCAGCGCTTTCACATGCTGGGACACAGAGTATCCATCTGTTTCACCGGGCTCGGTCATGATGTTACATACATAGATCTTCAAGGCTTTAGACCGGCGAATGGCGTCGGCGACGCCCGGCACCAACAGATTCGGCAGAATGCTGGTGAACAGGCTTCCCGGCCCCAGCACGATCACTTCGGCACCTTCAATGGCGCCAAGGGCGTCCTCCAGCGGGCGAATGGGCCCGCCCGTCTCTTCCGGCTCCACCCGTTCGAGAAAGACCCGGCGTATCGGGCTGCCCACCGTGCCGATAAACGATTCGCCGGAAACGACCTGCCCGTTCTGCATCACAGCCTTGAGCACCACATGGTCCAACGTGGAGGGCATAACACGGCCGCGAATGGCCAGAACCTGGCTGCACGCCTGGATGGCGTCATAAAAGTTGCCGGTGGTCTCGGTCATCGCCAGAATGAACAGGTTGCCGAACGGGTGGCCCGACAGCCCGCTCCCCTGGTGAAACCGGTATTGAAACAGCTTCTCCATCAACGGTTCGGTGTCAGCCAGGGCAACGAGGCAGTTGCGAATATCGCCCGGGGGCAGTATGCCGAACTCGGTCCGCAGCCGGCCGGACGAGCCGCCGTCATCGGCCACGGTTACGATGGCGGCCAGGTTGGCCGTGTACTGCTTCATGCCGCGCAGCAGCGTCGGAATGCCGGTGCCGCCGCCGATAGCCGCCACCTTGGGGCCGCGCAGCAGGTACCGGCGCTGGTAATAGGCTTCGGCCATGCCTTCGGCTGGAATCATTAGCGTCTGCAGAACTGCCCGGACAACCCGGATGACGCCGTACATGGTAAGCAGTGTGCCGATGATCAGACCGATCAGGCCGGCCACAATCGGTCCCCAGTAGAACATCGTCGCGCTGTATGAGATGTTCTCGAACAGCCAGGCACCGATGATGCCGTACAGGTTGATGCGGATGACCAGCGAAATGCCCAGCCCCAGCAAGAAGACCCCGAAAACCGACACAAACAGCCAGCGTTTCAGGCCCAGGCCCGGCAAGAGCCAGCGTAGGTATCGCCTCATTTAGGGTTCCTCCTGCGCCGGTCCCCGGTGGGGTTCACGGTCCAATTCCTCCAGGTCGAGGTCAGCCTCTTCCAAGGTCCCCGGCGCCTCGTCCTCCAGCACCGGCAGGGCTTCGGCCAGGTCGTGGGGGGACTCGTCAAGCAGTTCCTTGGGCGTGTCGCGGTGCTCCACGCTTACCGAGAAACCTCGCTCCCGAATCCACTCTGCCAGTTTGATCGCGATGCAGACCGACCGGTGTTGACCGCCCGTGCATCCAATGGCGATGGTCAGATGCGTTTTGCCTTCGGCCAGGTACTGGGGCAGCAGGAAACCGACGAGGCTGGTCAGCCGCTTGAAGAACTGCTGGGTGACGCCCCATTTCATCACATAAGTCTGTACCGAGTGCGTCTCGCCGGTCAGTGCCTTCAGATCCTCCACATAGTGCGGGTTAGGCAGAAAGCGGACGTCGAAAACCAGGTCGGCGTCCACCACTATCCCATGCTTGAAGCCGAACGAAACCACGTTGACGTATAGACCAAGCCCTTCGCTTTCCGTCGTGAAGAAATCCTGGAGGTCGCGCCGGAGGTCGGAGACCTTCAGCTTGCTGGTGTCGATGATCTTGGCAGAGCGACCCCGTAGCTCCTGCATGAGCTTGCGCTCCTTGCGAATGCCCTCCAGGAGGCGCCCCTGCAGCGCCAGCGGGTGCCGTCGCCGGGACTCCTTGTAGCGGGAGACCAGTGTCTCATCCGAGGCGTCCATGAAAAGGATCTGGTAGGTGAAGCCGGCCTTCTCCAGTTCATCCAGCGCCTGAACGATATGGCTGAAGAACCGGCCTCCGCGAATGTCGATGCCCAGGGCGAGCCGGTTCAGCTTGCCTTCGGTCTGCACGTATAGCTCAGCCATTTTGGGCATGAGGGCGGGCGGCAGGTTGTCGACGCAGAAAAAGCCCAGGTCCTCAAGGTACTTGATGGCCTGGGTCTTGCCGGCGCCGGACATGCCGGTCACAATCACAAGCCGCATTCCCTGTTTCATAGCAGATCACGCTCCGCGGCGGTCCAATAGCCGGTCCGCTTAAATCAGTGTGGATTTCGCCTCAAGCGCAGGGTTCTCCTCTCAGTCACCGTGCGGGGCTAATGGATCTTGCCCTGCTCGGACCAGTCGGCCCAGTAGCTGGGCCGGCGCCCGGCTCTCCGTTCGGCCTCTTCCTTCTGCCGGGGCTGGGCGGGCTGTTCCGCCCAATCGGCCCAGCCGGCGCGCCGGCGCTTGTGCCGGAGCCACTCAAACAGCCCGCCCCCTTCGAGGTTCAGAACCTGCTCGGGCCCCAGCCCGGCCGCCCGGGCCACGGCGAGGCCGCGGTCCACTCTGCCCACGTCGTCAGGGCGATGCGCATCGGAGTTGATGACGAAGCGAGCGCCTTCCCGGGCGGCCAGCCGGCAGAACTCGACGGTCATTTCGTGGTGGCAGGCGTTGATCTCCAGGGCCGTATTGCGGAAGGCGCAGGCCCTGGCCAGTTCCGTGGTGTCTATGTCAAGGTGGTAGCCCGGGTGGGTAATTACGTCGATTTCGTTGCGCAGCACCGCTTCGACGACGGCCCGGGTGTTGGCGATCCGGGCCCGGTTCCGGTAGCCGGGGTTGACCCGGGCGAACCAGTTGCCACCCGTAAGCACCATCCAATCGCGGCCGGACCGGGGCAGAATCCCCGGATGCAGTCCCGCCAGAACGATATCCATCTGGGCGCGCAGTTCAGCCGGAACGTCGATATGCCCCCGTACGGACGTGATGTTGCACTCCGCCCCGGCCAGGATTCTGAGCCCGACCGAGCGCCGGTCAAGGTCACGCACGTCGCGCAGCATCTGCTCCAGGTTGCGGAGCGATGCGCCCACCCAGGGAGCGCTGTTGGGTCCGTGGTCTGCAATGCCCACGGCCTGCAGCCCCCGGGCCATGGCCGCAGTTACATTGTCGAGTATGGAGCCCTTGCCGTGGCTGAAAGTGGTGTGCGTGTGCAGGTCAGCGATGATTTTCACAGCTCCGCCCCCTTTCGCCCTAGTATTCCCGCTCCCTCTGGAAAGGAATTGTGTCAACCCTGTTGAAAAACTATGGAAAGAATGGCGACCGAAGCCCCGGAGGGAAACATATGCGGCTGCTGGGTTCCATTTACCTGGCCACGGCCGCCTCGATTTGGGGCGCGCAGTACGTGGTCTCCAAGTACGTGTTGGAGTACGTTCCCCCTCTCACGCTTCTCGTCATCCGCCTGCTCATCGCAGGCATCATCTTCGGCGCCCTGGCTTTGGACAAGGGGCAGTGGCGGATCAAGCGCCAGGACGTGCCGCTGCTGGCCTCGCTCGGTCTGATCGGGTTCACTATTTCGCTGGGGTTCCAGTTCTGGGGTACGAAGCTATCCAGCGCACACAACGGCGGGCTGATCACGTCGGCTTCGCCGGCGTTCATCGTGCTGTTCGCAGCCTGGCTGCTCCGCGAGCGCCTGACCTGGGTGCGGGGCACCTCACTGGCCCTGGCCACCGCCGGGGTGGTGGCGGTGGTTGGTCCGGAATCCGGCGGATCCGTGTCCGGATCCGACCTGCTCTGGGTGGGGAACCTGTGCCTGGTGGGCGCCGCCGTCACCTGGGCCCTCTACACCGTCATGGGCAAGCTGGCCACGGAACGGTACAGCAGTCTCACGGTCTCCTTGTATGCGACGCTCGCCGGGATCATCTTCACGACGCCAGTCGCCTACGTCAGCGAATGGCGGGGCTGGAGCTTCCCGGCACTGCCGGCGCTTGTCTGGTGGGGCATCGCGTTCGTGGGCATCGTCGCGACGGCTGTTGCGTTCTATCTCTGGGTGCTTGGGTTCTCTATGGTCGATGCCGGCACCGGATCGCTTTTCTTCTTCGCCCAACCCCTGGTGGCGGCAACCTTTGGCGCGCTGCTGCTCGGGGAACTCCTGCACTGGTATTTCTTTGTCGGGGCCGCTTTGATTTTCGCCGGCGTGGCTCTATCTGCCCTGCAGGGGAGTGGTGGCCGTGGAAAGGCCGACCAGCCGCAACGTAGCGGATCGTGACCTCCGCAATTTGAGCACGGACGATCTCCTGAGCTTGATTCGATCAGATATCAAGGAGCTTGACGCGCTCATCGCGGCCCGGAGGCCGGCGCCCCGGAGCCAGGAAAAAAGGCCCGGTCGCCGCCGCTCCGCCAAGGAGGCGATGGATGACCTCGTCGGCGTCGAAGAAGACGAGCCCCCGGAAGCCGTCGTGCTGCACAGCGTGTCGTGCTGCAACCACCACATGGGCGACTTTCCGCCCTGGGCCCGGGTGCGGTGTCCCTTTTGCTCTGAGTGGCATCGAGCCGGGGACTTTCCGCAGGCGAGTTAGGCGAAGCCGGTTCTTGCGGCGGTCCAGCCGCACTTCCAGCAGAGGCGGCAGTTCCAGACCGCTGTGCCTGACCAGGTCAGGCAGACCCAGGAACTTGGGTAGTCGACCCTACCGGCCAGCGCTTTCAGATGCCCGAAGAAGACCTTGATCGGCAGGCAGGCTTTACTGACGCACGCGGCCACACCATCATCCAGAACGGACCGGGTCGTAAAGGGCGACAGGACCACCTCAGCGCCGATTTCGCTGAAGAACTGCCGCCAGAACGGACCGCACGTATAGTACCACAGTGTCCTTGGTATTCCGATGCGCATGGCGCTTCCTTTCGGTTGTCAGGTCAGTGGGGCGTCTGGGGGAGACCAGAACGCCACACCGACCGAGCGAGAGTCCGAACCGGCCAAGGTTATCCTCAATGGCCTGGTAGACCTCGGTTAGCTTTCGGATGCAGCAAATGAAGCCCTCGAGCTTGCTCAGATCACACGCGGGCACATAGCTCGCCACGTCGCGCAGCGCCTGCCGGGTGGGCAGTTTCCGAAGCATGACATCTATGATAACCGCCTTCTTTCCTGACACCTCAACAATAAGCTGCCTAACTATATGCGAATGGCAGTATTTTGTGATCATTCCCAGGCAGCACACAAAAGCCGGAGGGGGAATCCCCTCCGGCCAAGCTGTCCGTCACATTACCGCCAAACCAGCGATGCGGCGCCAATCAAACCCGCGTCGTTGCCCAGTTCGGCAGGCACAATCCGCACGACATCGGCCACGCCCGCCATCGCTTTCTCTTTCACCCGCCGCCGCATGGGCTCCAGCACAAAGTCGCCCGCATGCGACCCGCCGCCGCCAATGACGATCAGCTCCGGGTTCAGGGCCGTCACCAGTCCGGCCACCACATTGCCCAGATGCTCGCCGACTTCACGCAACACGGCCTGAGCCGGTGCATCGCCGGCCCGGGCAGCATAGATCACCAGCCGGGCGTCAACCTTCCCGTCCTGCTCAGCGGCCTTCTGGGCCATGTACGGCGCCCGTCCGGCCTCAATCTCGCGCCGGGCGAAGTTAGCCATGGCCGTGGCAGATGCAACCGTTTCAAGGCAGCCCCGGTGTCCGCAGTTGCAGAGGGTGCCGTTCTCAACCGCCGGCATGTGACCGAACTCGCCCGCCCAGCCGCGGAAACCGGGGTATATCTTCCCGCCCAGTACCAGGCCCCCGCCGACGCCGGTGCCCAGCGTAATCATAAAAGCATGGTGGCTGCCGGAAGCGGCGCCGCACCACTGCTCGCCTAGCGCGGCACAGTTCGCGTCGTTATCCAGATAGACAGGAATGCGGAGTTCTTCCTTCAGCATGGCCGCCGCCTCAACCTTGTGCCAGCCCAGGTTAACAGCGTCCACCACAATTCCTTGCTTGCCGTCGCAGATGCCCGGCGCGCCGACTCCCGCCCCTTCCAGGTCGGCCGCCGTCACCCCGGCGGCGTCCATGGCGTCCCGGGCGGCGCGGGCCATGTTCCGGATCACGTTGGCCGGACCTGTCTGAACTTCCGTTGGCCGCTCGCCCCGGCCGATAATCTCGCCCTTGTGTGTCACGACGCCTGCCTTGATCGCGGTCCCGCCCAGGTCGATTCCCAGAGCAAGCCCCTTCTGCTCGGCCATGCCCGCACCTCCCGCTGCGCTATCTGAGAGCCCATTATAAAGTTAATGCACCCAAGAAAGAAATAGCGCAGGCAGACCAATTTTGGCCTGCCTGTCGAATATTTCGTACTTATTGACCCGGGCTGCCCATGTTCCGGCGCAGCAGCCAGAAACCGCCGCCGATTGCTAACAGCCCAACCAGTACACCCTTAATGGACCGCACCGCCGCGTAGTACATCTCTCTGTCCACGAATATGAGGCGGAGGATGTCATCCAGGAAGACGTTAAACAGGGCGATGGCGCCAAGACCGATGAGGATGTAGCCTATCCACCGGGCGTCCCAGGTCAGCTTGAGGTTGTGGGTGTCAATGAATCCCTTGTCCTCGACTTCAAGACCCTGTGCCATGCGGATGTAAGCTTCCCGGGCATCAAAGATGCTGAAGAAGATCATCGCGGCGACGAAGAAGCCGACCAGGTCCTCCAGCAGATTTCCCAGGATAAAGCACCCGGCGATAAAGGCCACCAGCAGCTGCATGCCCCGCTGGAAGAGCCCCATGTACAGGTGCCCGAGACCGGGGAAGATGGAGAGGAAGAAGCGGGCGTTGCCGCTTGTATTGCGAGGAGCGGGGTGCTTGACCCCTACTTCCATGCACGGCTTGCAAAACACCTGTCCGTTGACTTCGATAATGCACTGGTCGCAGATCGGACGGCCGCATTTGCTGCAGATGCCGTTGACCGGCCGCTCCATGTGGTATGCGCAATTCAATTGAGTCAAGCCTCCTTGGCCGATTTACATCAGATTGATGATCCACTGCCAGGCCGCCGCCATGTAAGCGCCCATACCACCCAGGTATGCGTGGGCTGCTTCGGAGTACGCCTGGAACTTAACCGCCGCCACTGCGAGCTGATCCGTCGAGCGGTTCCACACGTAGAGCAACTCACCGGCAGAGACGACTACTGCCGTGGCGCTCATGGCATAGGCAACACTGGCAACCTGGCGGTGAGACCACCTGCGCCTGATCCATGGCCAGACGAC
The DNA here is from genome assembly GCA_035628915.1 of Symbiobacteriaceae bacterium. Taxonomy (GTDB): domain Bacteria; phylum Bacillota; class Sulfobacillia; order Symbiobacteriales; family Symbiobacteriaceae; genus JARBUG01. The sequence continues at coordinate 101,984 of DASPIW010000039.1, forward strand.
GTTGATGCCTCTTGGCCGTTCGACCTCGACACGGGCCATAACCTGATCCGTAAAGTCGTCAGGAAGCGGGGAAGGTTCGCTCATGACAAGCTGCTGCAGTTCGGGGTCGTTCAAATCAATCCCGAGATCCCGCAACTCAATCAGCTCCTGCCAGCACTTGTCGCATTCAGCAGCGTGCGCCTCAAATGCCCGGGTCTCGTCTTCAGTGAGCTCCTGATTCAAGTAAGCATCCCGCAACTGCCGCACCTCTTCGCACTTCACCGCCGCCACCTCCTTCCGCTTCAGTCAGCACTTTCTTGAGGAGAAGCCTGGCCCGGTACAAGCGGGTCTCAATGGTTCTTACGGGAGAATCCAGGCGCTCGGCAATCTGCTGATAGCTCAGGTGGTGGAAGTGATGAAGCAGCACCACTTCACGGTAGTCCTGCGGGAGTTCCTGAATCGCCTTGTGCAGCTGCCGGTGCCGGTCGCGGCGCAAGGCCAGATCTTCCGGTCCTTCCTCCGTACTTGGCAACTCCCTGACCGGGCGTTCGTCCGGGTCAGGGGGCGGTTCCAGCGGCACTTGCAGAGGCCGACGCTTGCGGGCCCGGAGCCAGTCGAACGCCAGGTTCAGGGTGAGTCGGTGCAGCCATGTGGTAAAGGCGGCATCGCCCCGATACCCGGCGAGGGAGCGATAGACTTTCAGGAAGACTTCCTGAGCAAGGTCCTGCGCGTCCTGGTCGCTGCCGACCACCTGGAACAGCGTGCGGTAGACCCGCCCTTTGTGGCGGTCAACCAGGTCGGCAAATGCCTGCGTATTCCCTTGTTGTGCTTCAAAGGCGAGCTCTTCGTCACGCAACGTAGGCATCGGACACAACCTCTCCACCGCCGATCTACTGGGTTTGACGACGAGTGTCTGAGTAACCCTTCACCACGATGCGAAAAAGTTGTAGAAAGATGGCGGCGGGATTTGCACCGCTTCATCTCGAAGCCAGTTATAGCTTCCGGACTCTGCCGATTTCTCCTGCTGGGAGGTTCGATCCGTTGCAGCAAGATTCGACACCCGCACCGGTGCGGGGAGCCCTTTTTTACACGGCCAAACTTTTGCTGCTGGTGACGGTTGCACCTGCGCTGCAGGCTGCGCTGGGCGGCGCCGGGAGCGTGGTCAACCAGGTGCTCTTTTCTCTGGGATTGGCTCTTGCGTTCGTTCATTACGGCGAACACCGCTCGCCCCGGGAAGTCTTCCGCCTGCACCGGCTGACTGCGCGCGCCGTAGTTCGCAGCGTACTGCTGGGTCTCTGCGCGCTTGCCCTGGTGCAGGCGCTCGGCGCCCTGACCACGCTGCTGGTGGAGCAGACTGGCGGAAAGATGCTCCAATACTACAATGTCTCCGGCGTCCCGTTTGTCATCGCACTGCTGGTCCTGGGCATTGTGCCGCCCGTCTGCGAAGAAGTAGCCTACCGTGGTTACTTGCAGCAGGCGCTGGTGCCCCTGGGTCCGCGGGCGGGCGTCGTCGTAACCGCCTTGCTCTTCGGCGCCATGCACTTCTCGCTGATTCGGCTGATGCCGCTGGCCCTGCTGGGCCTGATTTTCGGGGCAACCGTTCAGCGTTCGGGATCGCTCTATTCGTCCATGATCATGCACTTTGTCAACAATGCAGCTGCACTGGGTCTGACGTACTATGCAACAGGCATCCCTTCACTTACGACACTAGGATTTCCGGTATTGATCGGTTCGGTGGTAGTGTTGGGCGGGCTGGCCTGGCTGCTGGTCCGCAGTTTCGGGCCCGCCGATCTGGCGGGCGCCCCGCCCGAGGCGGGCCATGCGCCGGCAGACTTGCCCCGGCTGGCCGTCTACGCAATGCTCGCCGTCCTGGTGCCGGCCATTCTGATCTACGCTTACGCCGCTTCATCCGAACTGGCAGCAGTGTTTGGCGGCAGATGAAAAAGGAAGGCCCTGGGCTGCCTCAAAGGCAGAACCAGGGCCTTCCGGTCCCGTTAACGGTTGTACTCCCCACGCAGGTTGGCAGTCGTCCGCTGACCGTTTCGTTTGTTCCCGGTGTATGCCTGACCAGCGTCGTTCGCCCCAAGTCCCGCGACCTCGTTGGCGAACTCGTAGTCATTGGAGCCACCGGCCGTCCGCAGGTGTTCGATCCCTCGCAGGTTCAACACACCGTTGCCCGTGCGAAACTTCGCCATGTGGACGCCCTCCTCTGTTAGTCGGAGTGCTTGGACGGGACCGACAATAGTCTGTCCGCCTCGGCCGGGCCCCATGCGCAGGCTTGGTGTCACCCGAATGTGCGCAAAATGGCCTGGCACTCGTACCGGACAGCATCCTCAGCCATTTGCCGGAGGTTGGCTGGCAGTTCGGCCGGCAGCGCCCATCGGCACTCGCTGTGCTCGTGCGATAGCCGGATCTCCCCCTGGATAATCCGCGCCCGGAAAATCGCAACATATGCGCTTATGTTCGCGTGATAGTACATGCCGGTGAGGGCCTCCAGCGCCACATCGACGCCGAGTTCCTCGCGACACTCCCGGATCGCGGCCGAATCGACGTTCTCCCGCCGGTCGAGCCCTCCGCCGGGGAGCGACCACTGGTTGGCGTATCGGGAACGGAGAACCAGGACCCGGCCCTGCTCGTCTTGAATGACAACGTGGGCAGCCAGCTTGCGGGGATTGATCTTCAGGAAGAGATCGTACGCAACTTGCACGAGCGTAAACCAGGCTTTCCGCAGGCGCACGGACAGCATCTCCTTCTACCCAGGCTGTTACATCGGCGCCCCGCATCGCTTGCAGAAGGCCGCGTCCTCATCGTTCAGTTCCCGGCACTTCGGGCAGCGTACTTTCACAACGGTTTCAGGCTCCGCCACCGGTACCGCCTGCACCTGCTCTAGGGCATCCTTCACCAGCCCGCCGGCAGTCTGGGCCCAGGGCTTCAGGTCCTCCCGGGCCTGCTGCGGGTCAAGCACCAGGCCCGAACCGGCGGCCCCCCGGGCGCCCACGCTCCGGACGAATCCGCCGGCGATCATCAACAACATGCCGCCGAGGCCCCGCGCTACAAGCCCGGGCATGGGGTTGTAGTCAAAGAGCGACACACCGCTCGGAGGCCCAGACGCGACAAAAAAGAAGTTCGATATGAAGAGAAGGAAACCGACCACCATCATACCGCCACCGATGTAGTAGGCTGCCCTGCGCCCTTCCGGAATTTGGTTCATAGGTGGACCCCCCTGACTGATTCCTGCTGCACATAAGACGGCGCGGCGGCCAGGAAAGTTCAACCACCTGAGCTTACGGTGTAGAATGGCTATCGGAGGGATTTCCGCATGCCGTACGTGTTGACCTTCACGGAAGCAGCAAAAGCAGGCCCGTCCCGGGTGGGCGGAAAGGGCTGGAACACCGGGCGCCTGGCCCTGTTCGGCTTCATCATTCCCGGCGGCTGTGTGGTTAGCGTCGATGCCTACTGGGACTTCCTGGCCCAGGGCGGCCTGCTTGGCGAAGTCGAAAACCTGGGCAGCCTCACGGCTGACGAGGCCGCCGGGGAAGCCGCTACGGCGCGGCTGGCCGCCCTGAGGGCCCGCATCGAGGCAGGTCGCCTGCCTGACGGGCTGGTCGAAGAAATCGCCGCAGTGCTGGCTTTGGCCGGCATCCCGGCGGATGCGCCCCTGGCAGTGCGTTCCTCCGCCACGGCTGAGGACTCGGCCACCGCCTCCTTCGCGGGCATTCACCGCTCCTTCCTGAACGTCTCCGGCCCGGGCATGCTGGCAGACGCCATCCGGGGCTGTTACGCCTCCCTGTGGACGCCCACCGCCGTTGCATACCGCCGGAAGATGGGCCTGACGGATCGCCAGGTCGGTGGGGCGCTGGTCATTCAGCGGCTGGTCATGTCGCTCTACTCAGGCGTTGCCTTTTCGGCGGACCCGGTCACAGGGCGCCGCGACCGGGTCGTCGTCAACGCCTCCTTCGGGCTGGGTGAGGCCATTGTCTCCGGCTCCGTGGAAGCGGACGAATACCACCTGCATATCGACCATACCGGCCCCGTCAAGCTGATAGGCGGCCGCATCGGGCTCAAGCATCAGGCCGTGCGGCTGGCCATCGACGGCGGCACCGTCACGGAAGAACTGGGCTACGCCGAGCGGAGCGAGCCGGTGCTGGCAAAACCGCAGCTCGAGGAGCTCTGCCGGGTGGTCCGGCGCATACAGGATACCCTGGGCGACGGCGTCCAACCCCAGGACGTGGAGTGGTGCCACGACGGGTGGAATCTCGTCGTGACGCAGGCTCGGCCTGTCACCGCCCTGCCCGAAGCCACTTTCCCGGCCCTGGCCGGCCAGGCGACAATTTGGTCGAATGCTAACCTCAAAGATGCCCTGCCCGGCGTGCAGTCGCCCCTGGGCTGGTGGTTCAACTCCCTGACCGTTGAAGTGCTGCTCCGCCAGATCTTCTGGCGCAGCGGCTACGACCTGCCGGAAGGCCTGACCTGGAGCCGGCTCCATAACGGCCGGGCCTACATGAACCTGTCTGCGCTGCAGTGGGCCGCCTGGGACGCCTTTGGCTGGCCCCCCGCTGAAACCAACCGGGCCCTGGGCGGCCACCAGCCCGAAATCCGGGTGCCCCGGGCGGCGCCCGTCTGGACCGCACAGAGCCGCCGGCGCTTCGCCCGCATGACCCGGGTGGGCGCCCTCCTGCGCCGCTCGGCCCGCAAGGCCGACCGGGCCTTCCAAAAAGTGTGGGACTGGTGCCGCGAGTTCGAACGCCAGGGCTTCAGCGACCGGTACCATGAGCTGGAGTTTCTGCACCGGCTGTGGGCCGTGGAAAAGCAGCGGCGGGAGTTCCTGCCCGAAACGATGATCCACAACGTCGGGGGCCTCTGGACCACCCGGCTGACGCAGCTGCTCGAAAAACCGTTCCCCGGGCGGGGAGCGGCGCTCACTTCGGCACTGCTCGCCGGCGCCGAGGGGATCACCAGTGCCGAGCAGGGTTACCGGCTGGTCTCCGTGGCGCGCACGGCGCAAAGCGAAGAGACTGCCAGGGCCTTCTTCATGGCCGAGCCCTTCGCCCCAGGCGACTTCCACACCGCCCTCCGGGGAACGACAACCCTGAAAGAGCTGGAACGTTTCCTGGAGGAGTTCGGCCACCGCGGCGTCTATGAAATGGAGATCATGAACCCGCGCTGGTCGGAAGAGCCGAGTTTTATACTCGAGACAATCCACACCTATCTCCGCGACGGCCTGCCTGAGCATGACCCGCAAGAAGGCGCCCGCGCCAAACGTGCAGCGGCCGAAGCCGAAGTCGCTCGGAAACTCCGGTTCTCCCCCCTCTACTGGTTCCTCCTGGGCAAGGCCCGCGCAGCAATGCGGATGCGGGAAGCCGCCAAGTCCACCCTCGTGCGGCTGGTCCGGCCCGCCCGCCTGGCGGCCCTGGCCATTGGCCGGCGGCTGACGGCCAAAGGGCTGCTTGAGCGGCCTGAGGAGGTTTTCTTCCTGACTGGCGACGAAATCGCCTCCCTGCTCGCGGCCCAGTGGGACGGCCACGGCCTCCGGGCGATTATCGCTCACCGGCGCACCCGCCGGCAGGAGCTTGAGGCCCTGCCCGCGCAGGATGTGATCCTGGGCGACAAGGCGATCGTCAACCTGCGACCGGGGGCGGAGCTCAGCGGCACGCTCACCGCCCCGGGGCGCGCCCAGCGCGACGAGAAGGGCACCCTCCAGGGTGTAGCGGTCTCCAGCGGCCAGGCGACCGGTCCGGCCCGCCTGATCCGGCATCCCGGTGAGGGCGCCGCCCTCCGCAAGGGAGAGGTGCTGGTGGCCCCCTCCACCGACCCGGCGTGGACACCACTCTTCCTGCGGGCGGCGGCGGTGGTCATGGAAGTGGGCGGCTACCTGTCCCACGGCGCCATCGTGGCCCGTGAGTACGGGATTCCCGCGGTCGTTAACGTAGGCAGCGCCATGGACACCTTCCGGGATGGCCAGCTCCTGCAGGTGGACGGCGATACGGGGGAAGTGCGCCGGGCCCCGTAGCATTATGTCACCCCGGGCATAGGATAGGCCCGGAGGTGTTTCTCCCGTGCAGCAGCTCTCCCGGAACCTGCGGCAGATTGAGCCCCTGGTCCGCCACGGCATTGCGGAGCTCCAGTCCGGCGCGCCCGCCGACCATACCCTGCGGGAAATTGCACTGATGTCCACCCTGGTCTGCGCCGGCGCCACGCCCAGCCAGGCCATCCGGACGGTGGAGCGGTTCGAACCCCAGCTCCTGGGTCTCCTCGGCCCATACGAGCGGGCCGAAACTCTTTACCACCCCGAACTGGCGCGGCAGCAGGCCCTTGGCGTTCCGTTCGGCTATGGCAAGACCCAGTTCGGCGTGCCCATGGGCAAGGGCGTCTACGGAAAGCAACTCCCCACGGGCTTCGTTCCCGCCGGGGCCGGTGTCTACGGAAAGCAACTCCCCACGGCTTTCGCCCCCACAGGCGCCGGCATATACGGAAAGCAGCTCCCCATGACCTACGCTCCCTCGGGCAAGGGCCTGATTAGCAAGTAGACTGATGGGCCGCCTGTGCGCCAAGCGCCCCAGGCGGCCCATCACCACTATGCCAGCCCCATTCGCTCCAGTGCTTCGGCGACACCGTCGCCGGGGCCGCTTTCCGTTACGTGGGTGGCGACACGCCGCAGCGGTTCCGGGGCATGGGCCATGGCGAAGCTCGTTCCGGCCCACTGCAGCATGTCCATATCGTTCATGCCGTCGCCCACGGCCATCACTTCGGCACGCTCCAGTCCCAGGCTGGCCGCAATGGCCTCCAGCGCCGTGCCCTTAGAAACTCCCGGACTTACGCACTCCAAGTAATGCGGATGCGAGGACGCAGCCTCCACCGCCGGGCCCAGCAGCGCCAGCACCTCCGCGCGTACACGGGGCATCTCCTGGGCGTCATGAATGATCAGCAGTTTGGTCGACGGCTTCTGCAGCCAGGCGGAAAGCGGCCCGACGTCGTGCGCCGCGACCCCGGCGTTGGCCGCATACTCTCGCGTATACGGTCCCATGTTCGGCACATACAGTTCATCCCCAACGTAGGCCTGTAAATGGTACCCCCGGGCTTCGCAGAAGGCCGCCATCGCCTTGCAGACATCCAAGGGGACCGGGGCATGGTAAATCAGCCGTCCCGACGGGTATTCGCACACCATGCCGCCGTTGTAAGCCACCAGGGGCATTCCCTCCAGGCCCAGTTCCCGGGCATAGGGCACGCAGGACTTGTACATGCGGCCCGTCACAATGGCAAAGCGGACCCCCCGGTCCCCGGCAGTCCGAATGGCTTCCCGGGTTCGAGGGGGAATCTGGTGATCCTTCCCTACCAGTGTGCCGTCAATGTCTAGTGCAACGAGCTTAATCATCCTTTTTGTCATCCTCTTTGGCGTTGAACATCCCATTTAGTATGGAGCTGATGACCGCGTAGAGAATCGAAAGCACGAGTGCGTTCCAGAAACCGCCCACAACGAAGCCGCGCACCAGCTGGCCGGTCAGGAACATCATCGCGGCGTTGATCACGAGCGCGAACAGCCCGAACGTCAGGCAGGTAATCGGCAGCGCCAGCAGCTTCAATATGGGCCGGACCGTGAGGTTGAGCACGGCGAGAATTGCGACGGCCACGGCCGCCGCCTCGAAACCTTCTACGTAGAACCCGCTCAGAATGCCCACACGCGGTGCGAAGTAGGCAATGCCGAACAGGGCCAACGCGTTCAACACCCAGGTTATCAGCAGACGCACCCCAACCGCCTCCTCATTCCTGGTTTATTTCGCCAACCGGATGGACATTCCTGTCAGGTACACCGAAAGCGCCAGGGGGGACAACCCGCCCCTGGCGCCCACCTTCATGCATCCAGCCAGATCTCAAACCGTCTGTTGCCTTCTTCGGCTTCAAGCGCTTTCCCAACGGTGCCCTTGGAGATGGCCTCCAGGATGGCTTCCTTATCGAAGACGCCGACGTGAAACCCCGCGGCCGGCAGTCGGAACAACCACTGGACCAGGCCCAGATTCAGCGACAGCATTTGGGTCCTGCCGCCCTCCACAATCAACAGCCGGACGCTTTTCGGCCTCTGCCGCTTGCCTTCGGGCTGCTCAACCGCCTCCAGGAGCTTGGCGGCCTCCTCAGGCGAGACCTTGCCTTCCTGGACCATGCGCAGAATCTGCAGGCGCTCGTCGTTCATGCCGGTTCCTCCTCGTCGAGGGCCCGCAGCAGGTCCAGCGCCTCCTGGGGCGTCAGCTTGCCTGCCTCGACCATCTCGACGATGCGGCGGAGCTGCTCGCTGCTCTCCAGAGCAGGGTCGTCCTTGACGGACTCGACCACCCGGGCGCCGGCCTCCGACAGCGTGGGGTCGCTGGCGGGAGCCGGAGCCGCACCGCTGCCGCCAGCCAGCGCCATCAGCCGGACGCCGCCGCTGCCTGCTTCTACCGTCAGGCGGGCACGCCCCTGGCCTATAACCGCTTCAAACTCGCCGGCTTCCTCGTGGATCACCCGCAAATTCAGGCCGGTGGTGCTGACCCGCCCCGAAGGCGACTCGGCCCGCACGGTCAGGTCGGCGGTCGGCGGCAGCGCCACGGAGACACCGCCGGAGCCCGTGGTTATCTCATACGTCCCGCCGGGGTAGACCTGGGCCAACTCCGCTTCCACGCCCCCCGACGAACCGTCCACCGACAACTGAGCGACATCGATCTCCCGCAAGTGCACGGAGCCGCCGCCGCTGTCGACGGTCAGGGAAGCGCCGTGCACCCGCCGGACGGAGACCTTGCCGGAGCCCGTCTCCAACTCTATCCGCCCTCCGACGTCCTCCACCACCACGGAGCCCGAACCGGTGTCGACCCGCAGGTCGCCGTTGATCTGGCGGGCAGCCACGGCGCCGGAGCCCACTTCCAGCGAGAGCGCGCCGTTGACGGCAGTAAAATCCACGCTGCCGGACCCCGTTTCGGCAGAGACGGAACCGTTGATCTGCGACCCCTTGACCGCCCCGCTGCCCGTCTCAATGTCGGCATGACCGACGGTGGCGATATTGACGTCGCCGGAGCCGGTTTCGATGCGCACCGGGGCGCCCGTGCCCACCACCTCGACGGCCCCGGAGCCGGACTCGACGCTGCAGGATGTACCTTCCGGCACGGTGACGTCGAGCCGGATCGCCGGCGTGCCGGACCACGACCACCGCCGGGCTTTGACTTCGACAACCAGCCCCTGGCCGGTTTGCTGAATTTCGAGGAACTCCCCGAAATCGATCTCTTCCTTGCAGGAGGCGGTAACCGTAACCTCAGGGGTTTGGCTCCCTACCACCTGCACAGGCCCGGCGTGCTGGTGGACATGGACACCGGCGCCTTCGGCCAGCGGATATGTCTGTGACCACGTTTTCATGACGGGGAACCTCCTCACTAGCCGATGCTGACGGAGCCCATACCCGTCCGGGCCGTAACGGCAACCTTCACAGCCGCCTGCTCGTAGTTGGTGCTCCGGGCGATGATCTGCTTGTGCCCGACAGTCCGGATGTCCCGCTCGTAGGTCAGGCCGGGCACCGACAGGTGAATGCCGCCCATGCCCGTGTGGGCTTCCACCCGGAAGCCGGTGTCAGCCGGCAGGCCTGCCGTGTCAATATGGACCGAGCCGTTGCCGGTGTTGACCCGGAAGGTCTGGGGCCGGGCGCCCGTCGGTCGGACCCGCACGGACCCGTTGCCTGACCCGGCTTCCAGGTCCGCAATGTCGCCGTCCACGTCAATGGAGCCGTTGCCCGACCGCAGGGCCAGGCGGTCAGCCGAGCCGCCCGTGCAGGTGAGGCTGCCGTTACCGGTCACAATCCGGCCGTCGGTGATCTCGATCCCCTTGACGTCCACTTTCCCGTTGCCGGTCCGGGTGTCAACGCTGTAGCGCCGCCCGCGGGGCACGAAGAGCGTGACATGCACGGCGAGGTCGGTCCAGTCGTGGCGGCGGGCTTCCAGGTCGAAGCCGTTGTTCGACTTGACGGTGTAGGCATCGCGCGCCCGGTTGCGAGCATCTTCCTCATTATTCCCGCGGGCCTTCACCAAAATGACGGCCTTCCAGCCGGGCTCATCCCAGGCCTGTATCTCCGCCTTGCCATTGCCGGTCTGGATGCGCAGGGGGATCGCTCCTTCGACCGGGAACTCCCCCGTCAACTCGTAGGTGAATTCGTAGCGGGGTTCGACGACCTCGGAGAAGGCCGAGGAGACCCGCTCTACGATATCTTCAATAAAAGAAGCGAAGCCTGAGCCGAGGTTGGCGCCCGCGTTCATCGTCGGGGGCGCCGGCGGGGCCGGTGCCACGGGAGGCGTGGGCGGTGTAGGCGGCGTCATGTGGAACGTAACGCCTGACACCTGGGGCTTCTCGGGCGCCAGAGCGGGGGCCGGGGCGGCCGCGGCAGCCGGTCTGGTCTCCTTGGCATCCAGGGCCCGCAGCAGCTCCACGCCTTCTGCGGCGGTAATCTTCTTGTCGGCAACCATCTGCAGAATGAGGAGGCGTTCTTCCTGCGCCATCTCTTCGTCCACTCCTTTATCAGTTGATCAGACGGACGTCGCCCGTCCGTACACTTGCTTCCACGCGGCCTGCGCCGTCGCCCACCCGGCCGGTCCGGTAGGCGCCCTTCGGGAAAGTCATTTCGGTCTCGCCGGGCTGGTCGCCCGCCACGGCGACCCGCACGTTGCCGAGATGCGCCGATAGGTCATAGGTAAAACCGGCTTCAGGGTGCACTTTGACGTCCACGTCGCCGACCTTGGTCGACAGGTTCCAGACGCCAACGGTCTTGCCGCCTACGATCCACATATCGCCCGCCTTGCAGCGAATGTCCAGGTGCGTGCCGTGAGGTACCCGCACGGTGTAATCCAGCCGTGACTCCTTGAGGTTGACGATGCCCGAGGCGGTAATGGTGGGGCGCAGCACATCCATCACGACGTCGCTGCCGCGGCGCACCAGCTCCATCTGGAAGGCGTCGGCCCGGGCGCCGGCGTCCTGCTCGGTTTCACCCCAAATCACGCTCTTGATCGTCACTTCGATCTGGTCGCCCTCGTGCGACTCCACCCGCACGTCGCCCACCCGGTTATCCAGGTGGAAGCGGTCACCCGGCTGCGCCGGCAGCGTAAAGGACTTCGTGCGCTCCACGGGCACCCTGTCGATACAAATGCCAAACTTGAAAATGCGGGCGCCCATCCGGTCGGCCTGGGTCCGCACCCGCTCCTCGAAGTGGCGGGCGTGCTCCTCAGCCCGGCGGGTATGCTCACGCGCCCGCTCCTGCGCCCGGTCGGCGATGCGCCGGGCACGCTCGTCGGCCTCGCGCACCCGCTCCACCGCACGCTCGGCCGACCTGCGCATCTTCTCCTCAATCCGGGAGAGCAGGTGCTGCCGGGCCGGATCGTTCATCCGCCGGTCCAGATCGATCTCCAGATCGCGGAGAGTTCGTTCCAGGGCTCTGAGGCTGTCGCCCACGGCCCTGTTAATAATCGTGGACAAATCCTCGGACCCGGGCGCCGGCTCCTCGCGCCGGGCCTGTTCCGCCGCCGAGCTGTGCGCAGCCCTTTCCGAATCGTCCAGGGCTTGCAGGAGCTTGTCGGCCTCCTCGGGCGTAATCTTGCCCTCGGCTACCATTTGCAGAATCAGCTTCCGTTCCTCACTCACCGGTCTCCACCGCCCTACCGAAGGTAATTGGGCCACATGTCGCCTACAGGCTGCGCAACTGCTTGATGGCCTCTTCGCTGCTCAGTTCGCCCCGGTTGAGGGCATCCAGAATCTCCTTGCGCCGGGCGGCCTTGCCCTGCGCCACTTCATCAGCCGCCGTGGGCTCGACCCGGTAGCCCAGGGCTTCGAGTACAGCGTCGAGCCGGCCACGCACCGTGGGATACGAAATGCCCAGTTCCCGCTCAACTTCCTTGATATTGCCGCGGCTCTTGAGAAAGATCTCCACAAACTCCAGCTGTTCTTTGGAGAGCCGTGTGAACCGGCTCACCTCGAACGAGCCTTCAATGGCCGTCTCGCAGTGCGTGCAGCGCAGGCGGGTCACCACCAATTCTTCGCTGCATACCGGGCACCGGCTGATCATTCGCCTGGCTCGCATCGTCCTCACCCCTTGCCTTCACTTTTCTTAACCTCACCTTTAGAAACATTAAGGTGGTTCTTTCAATTTGCATGATAGGCGCGTCGGACCGCTGCTGTCAAGCGCGTCTCCTCAAAAACATCAAGGTTGCCCTTTCATTTCTCTAAACCCTAGCTTAAAGGTATCGAGGGGCACGAAAAAAGCGTCTTAGGGACGAAAGGGGGATCGTACCATGGGCCGATATCTTACCGGCATTGTGGTGATGATGTGGGCGCTGGTCCTGTTGGGCGGCGCGTTCCGCCCCGCGGGCGAGGCCGCGGGAGTCGGGGTACAGGTCGGACAGAAGGCGCCGCCCCTGCAGGGGACAACCCCGGCCGGGCAGCCCCTGGGCCTCGCCGATCTGAGCGGCAAGGCCGTCTTCGTCAACTTCTGGGCCTCCTGGTGCGGCCCGTGCCGCCTGGAAATGCCCGAGGTGCAGCGGCTGGCCACGAATCCCCCGCCCGGCGCCGCCGTGCTGACGGTCAACACGGAAGCTTCGCCCGAAGTGGTCCGGCGGTTCGTGCAGGAACACGGGTATGACCTGCCGGTCCTGCACGACGCAGGCGGACAGGCCGCCATCGATTTTCAAGTGCTCTCGCTGCCGACCAGCCTGTTCATCAGCCCGGACGGCGTGATTACAGCGCGGGTTGCCGGCCCCCTCACCTATGGAGCGATGGTCGATTACCTCGAGGCAGCTGGGAGGTGAGCCCCTCATGCCGTTCTTGCCTGATGTGATCATGGTGGGACAGCTGCCGCTTGCAACTGTAGCCCTGACCGGGCTGCTGGGGGGAATGCTGGCCTACTGGCTGGTCGGGCTCGTCGCCCGGGGGGCGGGCGCCGCGCCGGCGGAAGTAAGTGCGGCCCAGGATATCGTGCCCGGCCTGGTGGTTGGCGGAATCCTGGGCGCCAAGCTGATCTATGTATTGCTGGATCTCCGGGGGTTCATCGCCAACCCGGGCCTGTTGATCGTCTTCCCCCACGGGCCCCTGGTCGTACCCGCCGGTCTGGCCGGCGGCCTGGCTGTCTTGGCCTGGGGCCTGTGGCGGCGCCCGGACTGGCGCCGCCTGCTGGACTTCGCCGCCGCGTCCCTGGCAGCCGGGCTGGCGGTTGCCCTCGCCGGCTGGAAGGCGCCCGGGTCCTGGGCCTTTGCCCCGCTGGTCGGCATCGCCGCTGCCACGGCGCTTGCAACCCGCGCTGATGCCCTGCGAACGGCCATTTGGGTGGCGGGCGCCCTGGCCCTGGCCGACCAGGCCAGGCCGGCCGGCGCCACCAGCCCGCTGCAAGTGACTGCGGCACTGGTCGGAACAGCCGCCTGGTACTTGCTCCAACGGCAAATGAAAAAGGACTCCGGAGCGTAAGTCACGCCCGGAGTCCCTTATTTTTAGTCAAGGACGACGAACTCGTACCCTTCAGCCTTCATGAGATGAATGATCTCGGGCAGCGCCTCGGCGGTGTGCCTGAGCGTATCGTGCATCAGCACTACGGCGCCGGGGTATAGCTGCTCCATGGTATCTTTCACCACAACCTTGGGATCCTTGTAGCCCTCCTGGTTGACTTCCCAGTCCAGCGACCCGTCCGTCCAGTTCAGAATGTCCATGCCGTATTCTTGTTTGGCTACTTTGATCACCGACTCGTTGTAAGCGCCAAACGGCGGGCGCAGCCATTTCGGCTTCTGCCCCGTCACTTCTTCGATGACCTTGACGACTGGGCCCAGTTCTTCCTTGATACCTGCCACGGATAGTTGGGCCAGGTTGGCGTGCGTCTGAGTGTGGGGACCCAGCACGTGCCCTTCCCGGTGAATTCGTTCGACGAGGTCGCGGTGCTTGGCGCCGTACCCGGTAATGAAGAACATGGCCTTCACGTTCTCCCGGGCGAGAGTCTCCAGAATACTGACGGTGGATCCGGTATCCGAAGGGCCGTCGTCAAAGGTCAGCAGGGCGACTTTCTTCGCTTTGGCAGCCGGATCGTCGGATGTGAGGGGCAGCCCGATTCCCCTGGGGTACCACTTAATGGCGGGCTTCGGGGCGACCTGGGTCGGGGGGCTGGCCTGCGAGCCGCCGGCCGGCGCCGGAGGCGTGGGAGCAGTGGCGGAGGGTGTCGCCGGGGCGGGCGCCGGGGGCTGAGGCTGCTCGGTTATGTTCTTCCCTTTCGGGTCGGGGTCAGGCGCCGGGGCGTCAGAGATCGGAACGGGCGGCACGGGGTCTGGGGCCGGTGGAGTCGGAACGGCAGCCTTGCTGCAAGCCGTCAGCGAAACAGAAACCAGAAGCATTGCCGGTAGAAGCGCCCTCTTCATCATTTGGTTTTACCCTTTCCAGGGAGGCATATAGAGATACCCTCAACAACATCCTACGATCCCTATTCATGGGTGTCAAAGAGCAGATGATCCCATCTTGCACATCGCCTTATCTCAATGGTGAAACCGTTGCCTCCAGGGCTGCCATGTCCTCGGGGCCCAGCTGTCCGAGCCGCCAGACAAAGATGCCTCCCAATCCATACCGCTTCGCCAGACCGGCTTTTTGCTGGATGGTTTCGGGCGTTTCGTAAGCCGCCACCATCCCGAGCATCAGTTTCTGACGCAGGGGCGAGTTCAGGTCGGCGGCGCCCACTTCGCTCAGGGACATCTCAATCGCCTCGATCACACGGTCGACCGGTTCAGGGTTGCCGTCCTGTGCATAGTCATAGGCCATAATCTGCAGGAGATCGACGTGCGGCAGAAGGGCAGCGTAATCGTAGGCCCGGTAAGCGCCGTTCGGCGGATGCGCCGCTACGATGACCTCCTTTCCAGCCGGATGCAGCCTGCTTTCCACTGCTTCTGCCAATTGGACGAATCCCATACGCAGAAGTTGCAGGTCAAGGCCAACTTCTTCAAGGCCAAGCCCTTCGAGATCGAGCACGACCCCATCGAACGCCTTCTCCTGCACCAGCGCCGCAATCTGCTCGGCCGCTCGCTCCCGGCGGGCGGCGTCGAGCACCAGGGCCGTCAATCCGCCGTCCCGGTCCGTGGCCTGCACCATGAGGTGCCGTTTCGTGCCTGCCCGGGCCGCCTCAGCCAGCAGCACTTCGCCGGTTACCTCGCCGTCGGGCTCGGGCCAGCGGTATTCTTTGGTTGTGGTGTCCAGGGTGCCATCGGGCAGCAGGGTGGCCCACCCATAGGCCACATCTGAAAAGCGAGGCACATAGTGCCGCTCCCCGTAACTTTGCAGGGCGTAGAAGGCCAGGGTCCGCATGGGTCGGACCGGCGATTGAATGGTGACGGTATAGTTGGCGGCGTTCCAGTCCACCTCCGCGTGGAACGCGGTGCTGAACGCCCGCAGGGGAATCAGGGTGCGGTCTTCGACAATCATCGGCGCCACGTCAAGGGTCCGGGCCTCACCGTTGACCCACATGATGTTATTGCCGATGGCCAGGCGGACCTGCGTCTCCGGCCCGACGGCGTCAACTGACTGGTCTTCCTGGCGCCAGGTCACTTCAACACCCAAGGCCTCGGCGATGGCCCGGAACGGCACCATGGTCCGGCCTTCAATGATGCGGGGGGCAACCGGGAACGCCAGGGGCACCCCGTCCAGCAGGATCGCCGGTGACTGCGCGTCGTTCGCCGCCTGTGCCGGGATGGCTGGAGCGGCGCCCAGCAGTACGGTCGACAGCAGCAGCGCCGGCAGCAGCTTATTCATAGGTTTAATTCCTCCCTCCGTAAACTCACCATATTCGGGGGCGGCGGCTATAAGCCCTCTTGGGAGTTCTTGAGGCGGCCTGGAGCCCGCCATGTGGCGCTTGTGGCGGACCAGGCCCAGTCTGAAAGCGGTCTACATGCCGTCTAGATGGTGTCTATGCGGCGCCAAGAGGCGTCAAAAGGAGTCAAATTGTGGGCTAAGAAGGGCACTTTTGGAGTGTTCTGCCTCCGTTTCTTGGACGGAGTGTTGAAGTGTTTGTTTCTGGGGTTAACTTGGGGGTAACCCCGAATCTTTGCCGCTCACAACGCCTTGCAATCTTATGTCACCCCTGGCCGGTAGTCTGCAATTACATAACTCATAATTGGTTAACCATACGCTCGAACTCGTACGCAAAACCATACTTCGGTTTTGCGCTGGGATCTGCGACCTGTACATGATTCGTGACTGGGGAACCGAAGCAGTTCAGCCCCTGGGCCATGTAGGTAAGATACACCATCCTGACAGATTCGGCGTCGCTTCGGCGATAGGAACAGTTACGCCCGAGGTGGTTCAACATCTGGTCCGAACGAATTGGTTTGAACTATTCCTGTGGCAAGGTAATGAGTGTCTGTTTGGACTGGATGATGAAACCGACGTCGGATTTGTCTTGACTGAGGAGTGGCTAATCGAACTCGAACAACTCGGGGTCTTCAGGTGGATGTTAAGGCCCGAGTGGATTGAAGGCCATGCCTTTCCAGTCACCACCCATAACGGTCCCGCCAACGCCACCCTCCAAGGATGGATCGTATCCCACGCTAAGGAAGGAAAGAAAAGTCTCTGCTACGGCACGTGCACTACCCAGCTTGGCATGTGGTCGAGCTTCCAGCATTTATGGAATCGTGCCGGACGCGTTGCGAAGAGGGGCGGGAGTCTTCGTGAACCGGAGAAGTAACGAGTGCAGTACCAACCGGCAAAGGCGTGAAGAAAAGATGGAGGCGATCCGTGCCGTCTCGCGGTCGACGTTCCGGTAGGGCGCCGGCCAAGCGGATCAGGCTGCTGACGCACCCCAACTCAGGGAGGAAACCCCTACCCTGCATTGAATACATGGTTGGCACATCTTGTGTCGACCTCAGCAACAAGGCTAGCTGTAAGGAGTGACGAGATGGACAAGCGGAAGAAGCTCTTTCGTCACAAGCACCCATACGATTTGCAGGGCACGGACCAGCTCTTTGTGGAGGCTATGGCGCAGAACGCCCAGTTTCAGTATGCCAACTGCGCCGACTACCGGCGTATTTGCCACATGCAGGGAGTAGATGTGAACAGCATCCGCACCATGGAGGATGTGGCGAAGCTGCCTGTGCTGCCCACCTTGTATTTCAAGCACCACGAGCTGTTTGCCATGCCCAGGGAGAGAACGCTGATCAGAGCCACCTCCTCGGGCACCAGCGGCAAGATGAGCAAGATCGGTTTTGACACCCGCAGTCTGCTGCATGGCCTGTCCATGGTATTGCGGGTCGCACGCTTCCACAAGCTGCTGTCCCTCGTCCCCTGCCACTACATCATTCTCGGTTATCAGCCCACCAAGCATAGCCAGACCGCCTTTTCCAAGACCGGCTACGGCTTCACATTCCTGGCCCCCGCCCTGTCTCGCACCTATGCGCTGGTGTGGAAGGACGGCAAGTATGAGCTGAACCTGGAAGGGCTGAAAAAGCAGTTGCACCGCTGTGGGCGCAGTCTCTTCCCCACTCGCACCATCGGATTCCCCGCGTACACCTATATGCTCCTGTCCCAGATGAAGGAAGAGGGCATCCACATGAACTTGCCCCGTGGCTCGAAGATTACCATGGGCGGCGGGTGGAAGCAGTTTTACGCCCAGAAGGTGGAGAAAGAAGTGCTCTATCAACTGGCGCGGGATGTACTGGGTATCCCCGAAAAGCACTGCGTGGAGTTCTTTGGCGCAGTGGAGCACCCCATTCTCTACACCACCTGTGAGAAGCACCACTTCCATATCCCAGTCTACAGCCGTGTCATCATCCGTGACCCCGACACCCTTGCACCTGTGCCCAACGGCACGGTGGGACTGGTGAATCTCCTCTCACCCATGACCATGAGCATGCCCATCCTCAGCGTGATGACCGATGATCTGGGCGTCATCCGTGGGGACTGCGACTGCGGTATTGGTGCCCCCTACTTGGAGATTATCGGACGGGTTGGTGTGCAGGACATCACCACCTGTGCGGCCGGCGCCGAGCAGCTGCTGAAGGAGGTGTGACGGGTGATTCTGGCCCACGGCAGGCTACATGAGGATTCCACCCTGGCGGCTCTGCTGGAGACCTTAGAGGCGGACTGTATTCGCACCATAGGCAGTCAGTCCATCACGCAGGAGCAGGTGATTGCCGCCTGCGATACCCTCGCCAAGCGTGTTGCGGAGGGGGACTACGACCGCATTCTCAAGCGGTTTATGGCGAACTTCCATATCGGCGAGGCGCACCTGTCAGCCGCACTGCAGCTGTTCTCCCGTGAAAGCTTGGAGTATAAGTGCCGCCTGGAGTTGGGTGACACCTCGGAACTGCTCCGGCATGAGGGACACCGTGACATACGGCGGGACCGCTATCCACTAGGCGTGCTGTTTCACGTCGCCGCTGGCAATGTGGACGGTCTGCCCGCTTACAGTGTCATTGAGGGGCTCCTTGCGGGCAATATCAACATTCTGAAGCTCCCCTCCGCCGACAGTGGCATCTCCGTTCTGCTCCTGTCGGAGCTGTGCAAAATTGAGCCCGCCCTGGCGGATTTTGTCTACGTGTTCGATGTGCCCTCGACCGATTTGGCCAGCCTGCAGAAGTTCGCCTCCGTGGCGGATGCGGTGGTAGTGTGGGGCGGTGACGAGGCGGTCTCCGCCGCCCGCAGCCTGGCGCCCTGCAACACCAAGGTCATTTCCTGGGGACATAAGTTAAGCTTCGCCTATGCCACCCTTGACGCCACGGACAAGGACTTGACCGCCCTCGCCCACCACATCTGCCAGACCAGGCAGCTGTTGTGCAGCTCCTGTCAGGGCATCTATGTGGACACCGCTGACCGCACGGTGCTAGAAGGCTTCGGCAGGCGGTTTTACGAGATTTTGCGGTCTGTCACCGCTGCCTATCCACCTGTGCCGCTAGGCATGCGTGCCAAGGCGACCCTCCACCTCTACAACGAGGAATTGGAACAGCATATCACGGGCAACACCGTCTACCGTGGCGACGGGGTCAGCGTATTGGTGACGGAGGACAGCACCCTCGTCCTCTCCTGTCTGTTCCGCAACTGCTGGGTGAAGCCCCTGCCGAGAGCGCGGGTTGTTCCCACCCTCAAGGGGAAGAAGGGCTATCTGCAGACCTGCGGTCTGCTGTGCGGCGACCATGACCGCCACTCGCTCAGCGAACTCCTTGCCAGGGCAGGAGTAGTGCGTATCACCGAGGCGGGTGAGATGAGCCGCACGATTGCGGGGGAAGCCCACGATGGTGACTACGCCCTGCGGCTTTACAGTAGAATCGTTGAAATCGGGTGAAAGGAACACGGTGTTGGGGCGTTCAATTCTCGTACGTGACACGAAACCCGTCGTGGTTCCCGGTCAGCTCAAACACGATTCCCTCGAAATCTGCGCCTGGATTCAGGACTTTGATGTAACCGGCCACGTAGACGCTGTCGTTAGTCTTGTGGACGAGGCCCCGAGCTGCTTCCGGAGCCCACTCCTTCCAGTGCTCTACGCCGACCGGAAGGTCCTCCTTGGCTACCACCTCGTACTGAGCCCTTACGAAACCTCCGCAGCCTACCGTGGTCAGAATCAGGACAGATAGAGCCACGACCGAAACCACTGACCTGATAACGGCCCGCACAAGAGCATCCCCTTCCTCACCCCCGGGCTCCCTACCCCATGGCGCCAGGCAAGTACTCCCGAGACTACGGTACCGCCGAACAAACTGGCTGAAATACAATAACCAAAGCATTCTGCAAGATGCAGCAACTATCCAGGTGAAGGCCAAGTAGGTGGAGGGCGACATGACTGTCGGTCTGCCTGTGCATGTCGCAGCCGAGTTGAGCACGCAGTGTTCGAATCAGTGGTAACGCGCCCATACCTCCCATCCGTCGTGCGTTTTCGCTAAGAAAAGCTGCCCGGCTGAACCACTGGCACTCGGTAGGAACTTAGGGAAACACAGGAACACAACCCACGTACTATTCGCTACTTCAGGTCCGCACCAGGTTGCCGCCATTTTCCCGTATTCTCCGGCGTTCGCTGCCATTTCAACGCCTTGAATCGAGTACTCATCACGGTTCGGTTCAGAGTACACGGCCGGGATGATCATGGGCATAAGGGAGATCAAATCCTTGCGGTCCGACTCGTCCGTCTTGGAGAGTGATGCAGTGCTAGGGCACCACCCCGGGGGAGGGCGGAAGAGTCGTAGGCGACCAGTTTTTTCTTATGACCACCCTTGGTTCGGGATTTGCTGCAACTGGCCACGTGGTTGTCCCAAAGCCAAGACTACTAACCATCATGATGACTGCAACGACCATTGCGAAGAACACGCTGTTCAAGGGCCAGACCTCCCGTTTAGGAGCGCATGCTTCTGGAACGATGACTGTACCTTGACCGTAGTTTCTCCACAACATTATCCGGCGTGTTCACGGGACTGTTCGCCAACGTAATACAGTGGCCGGTTGGTATCGCAAAGAAGTCGTACACCATCGAACATTCTAGCGTGCATTTTCGTATTGTCCTACGGAAGCGTAGTCGCTAGATGGAGGTGTTCGATCATGACGGAACCCCTGAAGGCTCTTCCTTTCTCGGATGCCGACTTTGTAGGGCCGGAGGACCGTCCCAGGCCGGAGTGGAACCTGACGATGTATGGTTGGCAGGTATATGGCAACCCGACCGTCAAGGACTGGCTCGACCAGTCAGCCGGAGGCGTCGCCCGCGCCGTCAACTGTGCCCCCAAAGTGGACGGCGGCCTGATCTACGCGGTGGCCAGCGACCCTGAAGCGCCCAAGGCCCACAGACTCTCCATCAGCGATGACCATCGGACGGTGAGTTGGAGCCTGTACACGCCCCTCCTCGCGTTCAACTTCCCGAAAGTGAACGAGAAGCACAAGGCGGTCTTCAAGTGCCGGCCCGAAACGTATGGTGACGTCAAGGTCCTGGTGATCGAGGTCGCCTCTTATCGGGTGGAGAAGGTCGACAAGGAGACGCAGGATCAGGTGGCAGCCACGACCCAGCAGCCCGAGTAGCCAGGGAGCGGCAGGGTGAGTTTGAGGGCGGACAGAAAAGGCCAATACCGCGTCTGGACGCTGTCTACATGCCGCCAGAGCCCGCCTGAAACCGTCAAAACCCGTCAAAACCTGTCTACATGCCGTCAAGAGTGGTCCACGAAGAGTCTATAGAACGTCTCACTGCCGGCTACATGTCGGGTCCACCAACAAAATGACGGCGGGATTGCTCCCGCCGTTGTTCTTTGTTCGGCTAGCCCTTCAGTTGCCCGCCCAGGTGCTCCAGCACCGCCTCCGCGGCGTCCCGAGTCATGCCCGGCAGCGCCGCCAGTTCTTCCACCGAAGCCTCCCGGATGCGCTTCATCGACCCGAACGCCTTAAGCAGCTCCTTCTTGCGCTTCGGCCCGATGCCCGGCACGTCGTCCAGCCGGGAATGGGCAGCCGCCTTCCGGTGCAGCTTGCGGTGGTAGGTAATGGCGAACCGGTGCGCCTCGTCGCGCACCCGCTGCAGCAGGAACAGGGCCTGGGAGCCCCTGGTCACCTTGATCCACTCTTCCCGACCCTCTTCGCACAGCAGCTCTTCTTCCTTCGCCAGACCGAACGTGGGAATGTGCTCGACGCCAAGCGACCGCATGGCCTCGCGCGCATAAGCCAACTGCCCTTTGCCGCCGTCGATGATCAGCAGGTCCGGGAAGAGGGCGAACTTTGGGTCCGAGCCGGCGCCGCCGTACTCAGCCCCTTCTTCGGCAGCCACGCCCGCCTCCAGCTCCTTGAGGCGGCCCTCGACCGCCGCTTCCCGCTCGGCAAGGCCCCGCTTGAACCGGCGGGTAACGGCTTCGGCCATGTTGGCGAAGTCGTCGTTGCGGTCGACCTTCATCTTGAAGCGGCGGTAGTCGTCTTTCTTAGGCTTGCCGCCCTCAAACACGACCATGGACGCGACCACTTCCGAACCCTGGGTGTGGGAGATGTCGAAGCACTCAATGCGGAAGGGAAGCTTCTGCAGGCCCAGTTCTGCCTGGAGTTGCTCCATGGCGCCCTCCGTGGCAGCCAGTTCCTGCTCCCGCTCCCTGTACCGTTCGGTCATGCCTTCCTCGGCGTTCTTCTGCACCATATCGACCAACTCACGCTTGTCTCCCCGCTGCGGGCGCCGCAGTTGCACCTTGGAACCCCGCTTCTGCGACAGCCACTCCTCCAGCACCGCGTGATCCTCCAACTCTTCCGAGACCAGGATCTCCTTGGGAATGAAGGTCGTCTGGCTGTAGTGCTGCTCAATAAACGCCGAAATGATCTCCGAGCCGGACATTTCGTCCGCCCCGGTCATGATGAACTGGTCGCGCCCAATCAGCTTGCCCTGGCGGATGAAGAAGACCTGTACGCAGGCTTCGTCTCGGCGCCGGGAGAAGGCGATGGCGTCCAGGTCCACCATTTCGTGAATGATGATCTTCTGCTTCTCCGTCACTTTTTCGATGGCGAAGACCTGATCGCGCAGTTCGGCCGCCCGCTCAAACTCCAGGTTCTCGGCGGCTTCTTCCATGCGGGCCCGGATACGCTCCGCCACCTGATCGCTCCTGCCCTCGAGGAAGTTGGCGAGGTCCTTGACCGCCTGCGCATATTCCGCCTGCTTGTCGAAGTCGGCCAGGCAAGGCCCCAGGCAGCGCCCGATGTGATACTGCAGGCAGGCCCGCGGATGCTTCGACGGGTCGTTGCAGGTGCGCAGGGGGAAGAGCCGGCGGGCCAGCCGCATGGTGTCCCACATGGGCTGTGTGCTGGTGTAGGGCCCGAAATACCGGGAGCCGTCCTTGCGCATGGACCGGGCGACCAGCAGCCTGGGCCACTTGTCCCCCAGGGAGATGCGCAGATACGGATACTGCTTGTCGTCGCGCAGCCGGATGTTGTACTTCGGCCTGTGCTTCTTGATAAGGTTGTTCTCTAGAATCAGTGCTTCAATTTCACTGTGGGTGACGATATGCTCAATGTCGGCAATCTGGCCGACGAGGGCCAGCACCTTGGCGGTCAGGTTGCGGGAAGACTGGAAGTACTGTCGAACGCGGTTCTTGAGACTCAGGGCCTTGCCTACGTAAATGACGCGCCCGGATTCATCCTTATATAGGTAGCACCCGGGGCGGTCGGGCAGCAGTTTCAGCTGTTCCTCCAGGTCCACCAGCCTCACCTCGCTTTTCGTATTTTATCATAGAACCGGGGCGAGACGTAGAAAGCACCCCGCATGCACGGGGTGCTTAGTCATTTGGTTTACTGGGGCAAGGTCTTGTAGGCCGCCCCGCCCGTACTGGTGCCCATCGCAGGAGACATCTTGTCGGGGGGGTCGAGATCGCTCTCCTTCACGGTCGACCGGGCCGTAGTGACCGTCGGCTCGGTCTTGCTTGCAGGAATCACGATCGCAGTCTGGGTAGTGTTGTCCGGCATGTTTTCCGTATTTGGCAGCGACGGAATCAGGGCAAACCAGAAGAACCCTGCTGCCACGCCGAGAATGACGGCGGGGCGCCATTCGCTCAGCCACCTGACCCGCGGGCGGCGGCGCTTCCTTTCGGAGTCCAGCTCCAGTTGCCGGCTGATGTTCTGCCACATATCCTCCGGGACCGGCACTCGCGCAGCCTCCCGGCGCAACTCGTCCCGGATGGTCCGGTCGCTTGGTCGCACTGCGTTTCCCCCCCAACACGATTACACAGGGTTATTGGATAGACGAGCGTAGGATAGCGCCACCAGGTCGGGCCGGCCCATTTGGCGGGCCATTGTGTTCCTGAGCAGTTCTCTGGCACGATGGAGCCGGGATTTGACGGTCCCGGGCGGACACCCGATGACCGCGCCGATCTCCGTGTCGGAGAACTCGTGGAAGTACTTGAGCACGACCACGCTCCGATGTACCGGGTCAAGCTGCCCAATCGCCCACCGGAGAATACGGCGTTCCTCGCCCTCCAGCACGGCTTCCTCCGGCTGCCAGTCCCGCGTGGCGTAACTGACCGTTCGCTCGCGGCTGACGTCCGGCATGGGCTCAAGCTCTTCCTTCACCTTCTTGCGCCGGAGAATGGTGATGGCTTCGTTTACCGCGATCCGATAGAGCCAGGACTTGAAACTGGAGCGGAACTGGAACTTGTCAATGGATCGGAAAACCTTCAGAAAGGCTTCCTGCACCACATCCTGCGCCAGGTTGGTATCTCGTACGACCAGGTACGAGAACCGAAAGACGTCATCGCGGTAAAGGTTGAAGAGGTCCTCAAACGCCCGCCGGTCGCCGGCCTGACAATGTTCAATAAGGAGTATCTCCTCATCGTGTCCATAAACGGGCTCCAAGTCGGCCACCACGCTCACCTCCGTCTCGGAACCTGGCTAGCATTGAGTTTGACACGTGCCCACCGTTGTGTAAAGAGGCGGATTGGAAACAAGTCTCCGACCCTACAGATTGACCTGATATACAGGGAGCCCCCTGTTCCACTCGTACACGTGTACCCACGAAGTCTGGTTTTCCCCGTTGCCCGTGAAGGTAATGGGCGCCGACCAGCCACCGTAGCCACGGGTTTGGCGCACCATGCGGGCGAGGTCCTGCCTGGCAGGTGCCTGCACCGCGTGCGTCTCGCCGTACCGGGCGAGAGCGTCGAGGATGACGTACGCCGCATCATACCCATAAGCGGCGTAGCCGCGGGTGGGCTTACCGAAGACCGATTCATATTTGCGCCGGAACTGACCGACCGGTTCAGCGGTCAAGCGGGTGAAGTAGATGCCCTGGGCGCCGAACTCCACATACGGCTGGAACTGGGTCGGTGCAAAGGCCGCCTGGTTGCCCAGGAACGGCAGCATGACCTCCTGCGCCCGCAGGGTGCGAACCAGGCGAAGGGCAACGTCGCTCCGGCCGGCGTAGTACACCGCCTCCGCCTGCGCCTCCGCCAGGCGCCTGATGACCTCGGCCGCATCGGTGGAGGGCGATACCGTCATCGTTCCTGAGACGGGCAGGCCAATGACGCCGGCGCCATCCGTAAATGATTCCACCTGTGCGGCGGCATCGACCGAACCATCTTCCAGCACGAACACGTTATTTACCTTGAGCAGATCCTTTGCGAACCCGGCCAACACCGGGTTCTGGCGCAGGCTGCTGGCCACCACCCGGTTGAAATGCGGCCAGCCCCGGGCCGTCAGATCATCTGCCCCGGCCGTGGGCGCCACCACCGGCAGGCCGGTAGAGTACAGCGCCTCAGCGATGGCATGGGTGGTCTGCGTCTCCAGGCTGCCTACCACGCCAATCACCTTCGGGTCCTGGGCCACTAGTTCGGCCCGGTCCCGGGCCCGGGTCGGGGAGCCGGCGTCATCCTCCCGTTTGAGGGTCACTTCGTAGCCCACGCTCCGCAGGGCCGACTCCATGTCGCGCAGCGCCAGTTCGGCGCCGTCCGCCAGTTCTTCGCCCTCTACGCCGTAGGCGCCCGTGCGGGGCGTAATGGTCACCAGGGTCAGCGGAATGGTCCGGGTGGGGGGCGTGAACTCGCAGGTCGTGCTGGGCCGGAGCGCCGACCACTGCTCAACCAGATTGGCAATATCGCTGACGGGGCGGGCCCAGGCGACTGCGGTCGGGTCGCCGGAGAGCACCATCACCCCAATGACCTTCCCGGTCCGCTTGGAGACCAGCGGTCCGCCGCTGGTGCCTTTGGGCACAGTTACGTCGCTGACTTCAAGCAGCCCTTTGTGGTACCGACCGCCGGCTGTCTGGTCGCTGGAAAGCTTGGTGACGGTAGCCGACGTTGGGATGATGCTGCCCGCGCCGCGGGAGTGGCCGATGACGTAAGTGCCATCTCCCACCTGGGCGGGCGGGCTCTCCGCCGCCATTTCCAGGTAGTCAGGCCATTTCTCCAGGCCGGCAACGTGCAGCAGGGCGACGTCGGAGACGGGGTCGTAGCTGAGAACGGTGCCCTGGTGCTGGCGGCCATTATCGTCCCAAACCGTGACACAGGACGTGTTCTCCACCACATGATGTGCCGTGACCACATGGCCCCGGTCATCGATCATGAAGCCCGACCCGGTCTGATCCTTCGCTGTAATGGCTACCACGGAACGCAAATAGCCTGCAATGGCCTGGGGGCTTTCACCGGTGATTTGCGGCACCTTTGAGCCGGACAGGGGGAGACTGTTGCCGGGTCGCTGCACGGCCGGCAGCCCCGGCCACGCGCCAGCCCGGAAGCGATAGCCGCCCACCGTACCGGCGCTGAAAACGAGGGCGACGACAACAAGAAAGAGCCACACGGCCACGCGGTGCTCCTTGCGGATGCGGCGGCGCGGCGGGGTGGTTCCTGCCGGGTGGTTCAAAGGCGTGCCACAGCGGTCACAATAACGGGCGCCCGCCGAAAGCGTTGCGCCGCAAAAAGGGCAGGTGGGGCGGACTGGCACAGTACTCGCTCCTTGTCCAATAGGCGTCCGTGATCGATCCACAATAGTCACAGGAGATCAACTGCGGTACGCCGAAAGTGATAAGGATCGATGAATCGATCCTATATAGTATATCACTTAATAAGGTAAACGGAGGCTCATCTATTGGAGGAGAAAGTTCAACCTCAAGTGGGCGTTTCTCGTCTGAAGCAGTCCCTGTGGCTGGTTGGGCTGGTTGTGGCCTTCTTTGCCGTCCAGTTGCTGGGAGAGTTGATCGCCGGGCGCCTCAAACTGGGCGTGCTCGCCTCCGCGTCGGTTACCCAAGCCGGCATCATGTTGGTGGCCATCCTCTGGGCGCTGATCGATGGCGGCGGCTTCAAGAGCCTCGGCGTTTTTGCGCGCTGGAAGAGTTACGATGCGGCCGTCGTTGCCGCCGTACTCTTCCTGCACATCGCGGGGAGCCTCTTTACCATGATCATTCTGCTGCTGGCCGGACTGTATGACCCGGAAAGCAGCAAGGGCGCCATTGACACTTTTTCCGGCTTCGGCAACCTGGAGACCGGACCCCTGACGGCAACCGCCCTCCTCCTGGCCCTGCAGGCGGGCATTGGCGAGGAGATCCTGTTCCGGGGGTACATCATCACCCGCCTGGAGCGGCTGGGGTTCAAGGCCTGGGCGTGCATTCTGCTGAGCGCTGTCATTTTCGGGCTGGTACACGTGCCCGGGTATGGCTGGGCGGCTTCGCTCCCCAAGGCGCTCTGGCTGGGGATACCTACGGCGATCTATTTCTGGTACCGGCGCAACCTGGGGCCGCTGATGGTGGCGCACTCGGTTCTGGATTTCGCGATGTTTATGCTGCTGGGCCTGTTGGTCAGAATGACCGGGGGGCATTTGCCGACTACGTGGCCTTGAGCGGGTGCAAACGTGTATGCGCCAGAACGCCTTCGGGCGTTCTGGCGCTTTTCCGATTGGCAGCGGCGCTGGTGATCCCCTCCGTTGGTTTTTGAGGTGCGGAGCCCGCCTCGGTGCGCAAAAACCAGCGGAGGCGGTGCTCGCGCCCGCAAACGCACCAACTTCCATTCCTCTGCTGGAATTTGCGCGCCCAGGGGGAGCCGAGTGCTCAAATTCCCACAGAGCGACCAAAGTTGATGTCACCCTGTTGCAATGCAACGTAATCCATTGTACTCTTCGAAGTAAAGGAGTGATGGCGAAAATGCCTGATGAACTGCATCTGAATGTCCAGCTGCTGCGTCGCCGTGTCCCGAACCTGACCGTAGCCGCCCGCAGCGTCGGCCTCCGCTCCGCCACGGTCTCCGACCTGTGCAGCGGTAAGATTCCCCTGGGTCGGGCGGAAGTGCGCACCCTGGTCGCCCTGGCTGACCTGGCCGGCTGCACGCTCGATGAACTGGTCATCCGCGGCGCCGAAGCGCAGATGATCGAGACGGGCATCAAAGTACTTGACCTATTTGCGCCGCTGGTGCGCGGCGGCAGCGCCGGGCTGGTCGCCCGCAAGGGCATGGGCCAGATGGTGGTGCTGCAGGAACTGGTCCGCCGGCTGCGGCAGCGCGGGCTTGGCACCGTAGTCTGGCTGCCCGGCGACGGAAACCCGTTCATGCAGAAAGAGATTGCCGCGGAAGCAGACGCCGCCGGCTCCTCGCTGGAAGAGATCCGCGGCGCCATTGCCGCCCTCCCGGCGGATCGGGATGTCCTGGTTGCCGCGGACAGGGAAACGGCGCTGTCCGGTGAACTTGATGCACTACGCGAACAACTCGGAGACCGCCTGGTCACCTTCGCACTGGTCGACGCCGGTGGCGACACGCCGGACGAGGATGTGCCGTACGGACCTCTGGAGACGCTCTGGCGGTTTGACGTGGACCTGATGGCCCGGGGAATTCTACCGGCGGTCGACCCCGTTTCGTCCACCTCCACCCTGCTCGAAGGCGCCCACCTGGATACAACCCACCTGGCGGTGCAGCAGCGAGCCCGCAAACTCCTGCGGCGCTACCGGGAACTCCTGGCGGTCGCACGGGTGCGCGGGGTCGAGCAGTTGTCGGCGCCCGACCAGCAGACCTACCGGCGCGGCGAGCGGCTGGAAGCTTTCCTCACCCAGCCCTTTTATGTGGCAGAGCCGTTCACGAAACAGGCCGGCCAGTGGGTGACGGCCCAGGCGACTGTCGAAGGCGTACGCCGCCTTCTGGAAGGCGCCGCCGACGAAGTGGAGGCGCCCGCTCTGAAGGGACTTGGCCCCCTGCCAACTCGCTGACTGACGAAGAGAGCGGAGGGACCCCCCTCCGCTCTCGCTTAGTCATCACCCGCAGCCGCCTCCACCGCGTGGAGCCGCCGCTGCCGCTCCATGTGCCGCTTGAGGAAGATACCCGTGTAGCTGCCCGGCGCCTCGCAGACCTGCTCGGGCGTGCCTTCAGCGATGATCTGGCCGCCGCGGTCGCCGCCCTCCGGCCCGAGGTCGATAATCCAGTCAGCCTGCTTGATCACGTCGAGGTTGTGCTCAATCACCAGCACGGTGTCGCCGTTGTCGACCAGCCGCTGCAGCACTTCCAGGAGCTTGGCCACGTCAGCCGTGTGCAGGCCGGTGGTCGGCTCATCCAGAATGTAGATCGTCTTCCCCTGTGACCGCCGGGAGAGCTCCGTCGCCAGCTTGACCCGCTGGGCCTCGCCGCCGGAAAGCTGCGTGGCGGGCTGGCCCAGCTTGATGTAGCCCAAGCCCACGTCCTGCATGGTCTGCATCTTCTTATAGATGCGGGGGATCGGCCGGAAGAACTCGACTGCATCATCAACCGTCATGTCGAGAATCTGGGCGATGTTCTTGCCCTTGTAGTGGACTTCCAGCGTCTCCCGGTTGTAGCGGGCGCTCTTGCAGACTTCGCAGGGCACGTACACGTCGGGCAGGAAGTGCATTTCGATCTTGATGATGCCGTCGCCCTTGCAGGCTTCGCACCGTCCGCCCCGGACGTTGAAGGAGAAGCGGCCCTGCTTGTAGCCGCGCATCTTGGCCTCGGGGGTCTGGGCCATGAGGTCGCGAATCAGGTCGAAGACGCCCGTGTAGGTCGCCGGGTTCGACCGGGGCGTCCGCCCGATGGGCGACTGGTCGATGTCGATCACTTTCTCCAGGTACTCCAGGCCTTCGATCGAATCGTGGGCGCCGGCCCGCTGGCGGGCGCCGTTCAGGTCCGCCGCCAGCCGCTTGTACAGGATTTCGTTGACCAGGGTCGATTTGCCGGAGCCGGACACGCCCGTGACGCAGGTGAACGTGCCGAGCGGCAGCTTCATCGCAATATCCTTCAGGTTGTGCTCCCGGGCGCCCGTCAGCTTCAGCCACTTGCCATTGGGCTTGCGCCGCTGGACGGGAATGGCGATCTCCTTGCGGCCGCTCAGGTAGGCGCCCGTCTCGGAAGCTTCGTTGGCGAGAATCGCCTCAATGGGGCCGCTCCCGATGATCTGGCCGCCATGGACGCCGGCGGCGGGGCCCATATCGACAATCCAGTCAGCCTCGCGCATGGTATCCTCGTCGTGCTCGACGACGATCAGCGTGTTGCCGAGGTCGCGCAGGCGCTTGAGCGTACTGATCAGCCGCTCGTTGTCGCGCTGGTGCAGACCGATTGACGGCTCGTCCAGAATGTAGAGCACGCCTACCAGATGCGAGCCAATCTGCGTTGCCAGGCGGATGCGCTGGGCTTCGCCACCCGACAGCGTGCCGGCCGCCCGCCCGAGGGTCAGGTAATCGAGCCCGACGTTATTGAGGAAGCCGAGTCGCTCCCCCACTTCCTTGAGGATCTGCCGGCCGATGACCTGTTCGCGCGCAGTCAATTCCAACTGATTCAGGAACTTTTGGATGTGAAGAACGTCCATTGCCGTGAGGTCGGCAACGGAGAGGCCGCCGACCTTAACAGCCAGCGACTCGGGCTTCAGCCGCTTGCCCTTGCAGGCCGGGCAGGGCTTGGTGGTCATGAACTCCTCGATTTGCTCGCGGATGTACTCGGAAGAAGTCTCCTTGTAGTTCCGCTCCAGGTGCTTGACCATGCCTTCGAATACCACTTCGTAGGTCTTGGTCTGCCCGTAAGTGTTCTCGTACCGGAACTTGACTTTCTGGTCGGAATAGCCGAACAGCAGGTAGTCGACGAACTTCGGGTCCTGCTCATCCAGCGGTACGTTCTTCTTGATGCCGTGGATGTCGCAGAGGCCGTCGACCATGCCATAGAACCACTGCTGGGTCGAGTTCGCCCAGGGAAGCAGGGCGCCGTCGTCGATCGACTTGCGGCGGTCGATGAGCAGGTCGGGATCGATTTCAATGTTGTGGCCCAGGCCCGTGCAGGCCGGGCAGGCGCCGAATGGGCTATTGAACGAGAACATGCGGGGCTGCGGCTCGTCGATGGACGTACCGCAGTCGGGGCAGGCGAAGTTCTGGCTGAACAGCAGTTCTGTGCCGCCCACGACGTCAATGGTCACGATGCCGCCCGCCAGCTTGGTGGCCGTCTCCAGAGAGTCGGCCAGGCGCTTGCCAATGTCGGGCCGTACAACCAGACGGTCGACCACTACTTCGATGGTGTGCTTCTTCTTCTTGTCCAGAGCCGGCGGCTCGGCGGCAACGTCCATCACTTCGCCGTCGACGCGCATGCGGACAAAGCCGCCCTTGCGGATGTCCTCGAACACCTTTTCGTGCTCGCCCTTGCGACCGCGCACCAGGGGCGCCAGCACCTGAATGCGGGTGCCTTCGGCCATCTGCAGGATGGTGTCGACCATCTGCTCGACCGTTTGCTGGGAGATCGGCTTGTCGCACGTGGGGCAGTGGGGCCGCCCGATGCGCGCGTAGAGCAGGCGGAGATAGTCGTAAATCTCGGTCACGGTGCCCACGGTGGACCGCGGGTTGCGCGACGTGGTTTTCTGGTCGATCGAGATCGCCGGTGAAAGACCTTCAATATAGTCCACATCCGGCTTGTCCATCTGGCCGAGGAACTGCCGGGCGTAGGCGCTGAGCGACTCGACATAACGGCGCTGGCCTTCCGCATAGATTGTCTCGAACGCCAGCGACGACTTGCCCGAACCGGAGACGCCCGTGAAGACAATCAGCTTCTCACGGGGGATCTCCAGGTCGACGTTCTTGAGGTTATGCTCCCGAGCGCCCTTCACGATGATTTTGTCTTTGGCCATAAACACCCTCCTCCGCCTCACGGGTTGGGCGGAAAACTCCACGCGACATTCTAGCACACTTCGTCTCACAATGCAGACGACGAAATTGTACCACTTCCGAACGTCAGTTCGCAACCGAACGTAAGGAAAGAGTATGGTACACTATCAAGAGGACTGCTGCAACTCGCCCGCCCGGGAGCAAGAAACATGGCCTACCTTCAGGACCTCGTTGCGGAGTTCCGGACTTTCCCCCGCACCGTCAAGTTCTTCTACGTCACGGACATCTTTTTTGCGTTTTCCCAGGCCATTTTCGGCACATTGTTCAACCTGCACATGCTGGAGGCGGGGTTCAACCCGGATCATATCGGGCAGCTGCAGTCCTTGTCGTCCCTGATCATGGCCGGTCTCGCCATACCCGTGGGGGTCGCTTCTGACCGCTGGGGGCGCCGCTGGTTCTATGTCGCCGGCTCACTGCTCTTCGGCGTTCCTTACCTGATCATGCCGTGGCTGCAGTCCTTCCCGGCGATGATGATCGCATGGATCGTATATTCAGCGGGAACCACGCTGATGTTCGTGAACGAAAGCCCGCTGCTGGCCGGCGAGGTGGGCGCGGACAAGCGGGCTTCGGTCTTCAGTTTCATGATGATCAACTTCTTCGTATGGAACACGCTGGGCATCCAGCTCGCCGGCTGGCTGGTGAACTGGCTCCCGCACGGAGCGCTCACCCAATACCAGTGGCCGCTGGTGGCAGCAGGCGTGGCGGGCATTGCGTCGGGAGCGATCCGGGGCCTGCTGCCTTTCCGGTCCGCCGGACCGGCGCGCAGGGAGCTGAATCTGCGCCCGACACGCACGGCGGTAATGCTGGGGCTGGCCAGCATTCTCTCGGGGGCCTTCTTCGCCTTGCTGTTCAACTTCAACAACGTGATTCTGAAGCAACGGTTCGCCTATGGGGCCGATGATATCGCCACCGTCCTGACCATCGCGGGCGTGGTCGGGTGGGCAGGCTCCGTCCTGGTCCCGTGGACAAGCCGCCGCCTGGGCGACCTGAAGGCCTATGTGATCTGCATCGGACTGCAGACCGGCCTGCTGCTCGCGATGGGCGCCGCCACATCACCTGTGCTTTTTCTGTCGCTCTTCTGGATTCGATCGGTACTGGGAACCATGCAAATGCCGCTATGGAACGCGTTCGCCATGGGCGTCTCGCCCGAAGCGGAGCGCGCCACCGCAAGCAGCTACTCCATGCTGGGCCGGAGCCTCGGCGCCGCCGCCGCGGCGAAGGTCTTCGGGGTGATGCTTACGGCGGGAAGCTACGTGGCGGCCTTCAGCTTGGCCGGCGCCCTGGCCCTGGCAGCCGCTCTCTTTACCTTACTGGCGTTCCGGCACGAGGCGCGGTTTGCCGCCGGAACAGAAAGGGCATAGTAGAATTGGGAGGTATCTTTCTGCCGAATTTGATTGACGTAATTGATAGCCGCGGGCGCGTCCTCACGCCCTGCCGCCGTAAGGTGGCCGAGCGCGAGGTGCGGCTGAACCGGGCCAAATGGATTGGCCCGAACCGCATCCGTCTGCGGTTTGACCCGTTTGCATACCGGTATATCCGCCTCAAGGTCCTTGCCCGGGATCGCTACATCTGCTACTGGTGTGGGGCGCCGGGCGACACCATGGACCACATTACGCCGTGGTCCAAGGGCGGCCGTACAACCATGGACAACTGCATCTGCGCGTGCCAGGAGTGTAATGGCCTGCGCGGCGATATGCCTGCCGCAGAGTTTGCGCTGCTCCGGGGTGTGCCTACGCCCCGGCCTGTCGGCGGCTCGCCGCCGCTCGAGCCCGTTCGGGCAGCCATAGGTGCGGGCCCGGTTGCCGCCCCTCAGGCGGCACCGCATCAGGCGGCTGAGCCTGAGCCGGTGGCTTTGCTGCGGCCCCACGCCATCAGGGACCTGCTCGACCCCTACATCCGGCCCGTATATCGGCACGCATAAAAAAACTCCCCACTGCTCTTGACAGTGGGGAGTTTGTTCGTCAGCTGGACTAGAAGCCGCCCATACCGCCGAGGATGGAGCCGATGAGGGCCCCGGCGGCGATCACAATAATGAGGAAGAGGCCGAACAGGACGCAGGAGAGGACGATGCCGGCGACAGCCCAGCCCTTGCCGGTCAACCGCCCCATCGACTTCTTGATCTGGCTATTCGCCACGATCGAGACGATGAAGCCGGTCAGGTTCAGGATCCAGCCCAGAATCGCGATCTTCTCAATCCAGACCAGCACCAGGGCCGCAATCACCATGACGAAGCCTACAAGTGCAAGCGTAGAAGTCTGGGGCTGGTACTGGGGATACTGCTGCTGCCCATACGGCTGCTGACCGTAAGGCTGTTGACCGTAAGGCTGTTGGTACTGAGGCGGATATTGCGGCTGCTGGGGCGGCTGCTGCGGAGGCTGCTGAGGGGGTTGAGGCGGATAGGACACAATGAACACCTCCAATATGTCACAGGTCAATAACCCATTCGTGTTATTGACCCTCTTTTCCTCTTCTCGAAACTTCGCTTTCACACATCTTTACAGTTCTATTGTCGATTTGTAAAGGCGAGCCACTCGCCAACGCGGACCTGGACGGGGGCTGCACCGGTGATGAACGTATGGGCCGCGTTCACATAAGCAACGTCCTGCAGAGCGCCAATATACCGTGCCGCCCGGGCCGGATCCTCGCTGTAGCCGAGGTCGGCGCTGCGAACCGGCACCACCTCGTCGCCGTCGGTCATGCGCTCGGTCTTGTGGGTGATGCCCAGCCAGTCCCTGCGCTCCGTGATCTCCCCGAGGGTCTGCCGGCCGCGGCCCGCCAGTACGAACTGGAGCACGCCGTGGCTGCTGCCGTCTAGAAGGCGGTCGTAGTAGGCCGCCCCCCGCCCGGCAAGGGCCCCGTTGTGCGGCGCCAGCGCCTTCTCCACGGCCTCGGTGTAGCTGTAGCTCCGCCCGCTGCGGATCAGATAGCCTTGCGGATAGAGATCGAAGTACTGCCGTGCCGGGGCCAGTTGGTAGACGGACGGGTAGTTCTGGCTCAACAGTTTGATATCCTTGGGCGCCAGCGCCGACCACCGGGTGCCGGGCAGCTTCAGGCCCATATCCCAGCCGTACTCAAGCGCACGGTAGGCCATCGGGACGCCCAGCCAGGGCGTTGCCATAGCAATGGTCGCTTTCACCTTGGCTGCGCCGCCGCGGACCACGTAGTCCCGGGCGATCAACCCGCCCATGCTGTGACTGATGATGATGACCTTGCCGGCCCCGGTCGCCGTAAGCACCTGGTCGACCTTGCGGCCCAGTTGATCGCCGGTCAGCGCCAGGTCCTGGCGCCAGTCGTATGGGAACAGGAAGAGGTCCTTCCCCTCTACGTAGCCTTGCTTCTCAATGGAGTCGAGCATGCCGCCGTAAATATCCGTCGTGTTGTGGCGCATGACGTCTCCGGTACGCACCCGGGCGCCCGGGTAGTAGGGGGCCGTTCCGTCGGCAGCCAGCCGCAGGGGCAGCAGCCAGCTCATTTGAAACAGGTTGAGGATGGGCACCTGGCTGCCCAGCAGGCGCCAGACGTTGACCCACACCAGTTCGTTGCCGTTGTATAGTTCAGTGCCGGCAATGCCCGGCACGAAGATCACTGGATACCGGTTGGCTGACGCAGCGTGGGCCCGGAACGGGAGGCAGCCCAGGAGGGTGAAAGTGAGAAGCACGAGGGCCAGGAAGCGCTGCAATCGTTGCATAGCGAGGTACCTCCTGTGTGGTACTTCTCATACAAAAGTGAGTGTATGTTCATCTTATCGATGGATGAATACGTAAACAACCACCACATTCTGGGGGAGGGCAGCGACGACAGGGTCTGTCGGTCCGCAGAATCCGGCGAAAAACGGCTTGTTTGCGGAGATAATCGGCGCCACGGGCCGGTAATCGCGCCATAACGTCACCTGCGCCCGTTCTGCGGCCTTAACGAATGCCGGCCCGCCGTTCAGTCATTAACTATCGCAACGCGGAAAGCCACCCCTTTTTTCGAATGGGGCGGCTCTAGTCGTGTTTGGGGCGCTCGGTGAAACAAATCGTTCGGGGGGGTACCGGTGGATCTATCAACAATCGTAGGGTTTGTGCTGGGTATCGGCTTGATCGCACTCGGGGCCGTTCTTGAGCACATCGAATTTGGATCCCTGGTGGGCCCGAGTGCCTTTCTGATCGTGGTTGGCGGCTCCATTGGCGCGACTGTGCTGTCGCACACCATGGAGGATCTGAAGGGCTTCGCGGCCGCCTCGAAGCTGGCGTTCGTCAAGCAGAAGCTGGACTACAGGGGCATGATCGATACCCTGGCAGAACTGGCCGAAAAGGCCCGCCGCGGCGGCCTTCTCTCCCTGCAGAACGACGCCGAATCGGCGCCCAACCCGGTGGTCAAACGCGGCCTCTCCATGGCGGTCGACGGCGCCGACCCGGAAAAAATCCAGGTCGTGCTCGACGCAATGATCGCCCACGAGACGCGCGAACTGACCCACGCCGCGAACATGTACGACACCGCCGGCGGCTACAGCCCCACGCTGGGCATCTTGGGCACGGTCATGGGCCTGGTCACCATTATGGGCAACCTCTCGGAGCCCGACACGCTGGGCCCGGCCATTGCGGTCGCCTTCCTGGCCACGCTTTACGGCGTCTTTTTCGCCAACCTGGTCTTCCTGCCCCTGGGCGCCAAGATTAAGCTAGTCATCAATCAAAAGAAGCAGTTTAACGAAATGATCGTCACGGGCCTGATCGGTCTGCAGTCTGGCGAGAACCCCCGGGCGCTGCGGGAGCGGCTGGAGATTTACGCCGGCCACGCCGCGCATGAGAAGCC
Source organism: Symbiobacteriaceae bacterium (assembly GCA_035628915.1). Classification (GTDB taxonomy): domain Bacteria; phylum Bacillota; class Sulfobacillia; order Symbiobacteriales; family Symbiobacteriaceae; genus JARBUG01. The sequence goes on from DASPIW010000039.1 coordinate 138,309, forward strand.
GAAGGGTAAGGGGAAAGGGAAGGAAGAATCGGCAGCTGCCGCAGAAGGGGGCGCCTGAGTATGGACGAGAGGTACTCCGATGACCGCTCACCCGGCGGCGGCGGCCATGGCGGCGGCAATGCCGGGCGCTGGCTCGTCTCTTACGCGGACTTCGTCACCTTGATGTTCGTGGTGTTCGTCGTCCTCTTTTCGATGGCGAAGCTGGACAGCTCGAAGTACGCCCAGCTCAAGGAGTCGCTGGGGCAGGGGTTTGGCGTTCAGCCGCTCCCCACGGGCGGCAACCCGGTCAACACCGCCCCGGTCAAGCCCGGGCCGGATGCGGACTCCGCACCGGGAGCGCTCAATCCGATTGGGACGGAACCGGTCGTGCCGGCGCCCCCGGCCCCGGCGCTGGTCCCGCCGGAGGCGACGGAGCCCTCCGCCACGGAGCCTGTGGCGGAGGCGCCGGCCGCCGAGCCTGAGCCGGAGCCCGCCCCCAAGCCCGTCGACCCCATGGCCGCCGTGGAAGAGGGTTTCAAGGCCACGTTTGCGGCCCGGGCCGGTCAGCTTGACGTTACCCTTCAGGACCGCGGCGTGATTGTGAGCGTCTTGACCAGCGTGCTGTTTGCCGAAGGGGAGTCGGTGCTGAAGCCTGACGCCGGTCAGATTCTGGATCAGATTAGCGGGCAGTTGGCGGCGACCACGCAGTCGGTGCTGGTGGAAGGCGCCCCGGATGCATCGGATAAGCAGGCACCGTGGGACCTCTCCTCCCGGCGGGCCAGCGCAGTGGTCGGGTATTTGGTCAATACGCACGGGCTGGCGCCTGAGCGGTTTTCGGTAATCGGATATGGCAAAGGAGCCGGCGTGGATGGCATCGTCAACGTCGTCGTCATGCGGCGGCCATAGGAGTCGCTTTTCGCTCGCCCGGCAGTGGTACGGCCACTTTGCCGGGTTTTCTTTTCAGTGGACCCGCCTGGGGGCGCCGTGGGCCGTGCTGGCGGCTTTTCTGGGCGGGGTGCCGCTGGTGGCTGCGCTGGCGGTGGCGCCCGTTGGAGCGGCCTTGTATGCACTGTCGTATGTGCTGCTGCGGTTGTGGGTGCGGGTGCCGTTATCGCGGTTGAAGCTGGTGGATACGGCGCTGTTGGTTTTGGTGCCGTTGTTGGCCGCGGCGCTGTTGGGGGGGCCGTTTATGCCCGCCCTGGGGCTGGCGGGGGCGGCGTGGTATATCAACTGGTGGCACGGGGGCTCTAGGGTAGTGCCGGGGGCTGGAGAGCTGCCTGAGCCGCCGACGTTTACTGTGCAGCCGGTGCGGGGGCGGATTACCGCGGGATATCGTGAGTATGATTTGACACACAACGGGGTTGACATCGGGGCGCCCGTCGGGACCCCGGTGGTGGCGCCCGCTGCGGGCTTTGTGCTGCACGCCGGACCGCTGGAGCATTGGGGGTATGCCGTCTACCTGGACCATGGGGGCGGCTGGAGCACGCTGTTTGCCCACCTGGAGCGGCCGGCCGTGCGGCGGGGAGCTTCCGTGAGGGTGGGTGAGGCGGTGGGGTGGTCGGGGACGAGCGGGATCAGCACCGGGCCGCATGTGCATGTGGAGCTGCGGTACCGGGGCATGGCGGTGGATCCGGCGGCGTGCTGGGGGTTCCAGATCAGGTGAAGAGCGGTATACCCCCCCAGCCGTGTGGCTATCGTGACGAATGGACAGACCCCGGCAGGACAGACCTGCCGGGGCCTGGAAAGGCGGGTTTAGCTGCCTAGCAAGACATCGTCGGGGTTGGTACCCCGCTAGTTCATAGCGGAGTGCCACCCCCTTTCGGTCGAGCGGCCCGTCCTCCGTCCATGACTATGCCACATAGTGAATTGATTGGTAGGCGCAACCTGACCGGTTGCGTCTTTGAGGTGTTCGCTTCAACAGTCACCACATCGTTCACCAAGTGCCGGGCCTCGGCCTGGCGAGCATGCGCGCGTTGGACCCACAGCAGATGGTCGGCCCGTCCGGAAGCTGCCGGAGCGGGCCATACGCCGGTCAGGTCAGCAAGGCCTTCGCGGGGGGCCAATGACTGTGCCCATTTGGTTCAGTGAGCGAAGGGCGAGCAAGCACTCGAATTGGGGCCTACCCCGGCGCCGGCGTCGGAGCCGAGCGGCCCCATGAGCATGGTGATGGCCAGACATTTGCCCGCTGTGGCGGGTTGTCAGGAAATACAAGTCGAGCATGGTGCCAAATTTTGTAGCTTTTGACAAATGAACCGCCAGGAAGCGTTGTCGGATACCCCTCCAGGTAACGAAGGTAGACGAAAACGATCGAATCATGTCGTTTCTGCCTCTGCTTGCGACCAGTGAGGGCTGGTGCGGGCCTGGAGCCTGGTTCATTTGTCAATCGGTACAAGCCAGTTTCGGCCATCAGCTTGTACATTTTTACGACCGCTCGGCTGCTGCAGTGAAGGCCATGCCGGCGCCGGTGGCGTTGTATACGGGCGGTGCGGAAGGCGCCCTGGTGCGGCGATGGCCCTGGGTAGTTGGCGGCGTATACCCATTGGCTGCGTGCGACCGGCCCGGAGGCAGGGTAAACCCCGATTTGCACCTTCATAGTCCTGAGTTGCTCTTACATAAAGCCGGACCTGATGCATGTGCGTCAGGTCCGGCCCATTCTACTGGCTCTCACCGTTATTGTGCTTCGCGTTCGTCCCCTGCTTTGCAGCCGCCGCGTCTTCCTGGCTCTCAATGCGCGGTGTTATCGTCGCTGTCGTCCAGCAGCCGCAAACGAAAGCCCCGCCTTCATCCTCCGCAATTTCCGTATCCATCTCGTACCAGACGTCCGGGCGGAGCTCGATCCGGGAGGCCTCGAACAGAGCCTTCAGCCCGCGAATGGCGGGCGCCTTCGCCCGACTGGCGAACTTCAGGGGGTAGGTGTCGGGCTCCTTCTGCTTGGGGTTCTCGGGCGGGGCAACCGCTGCCACGGTGAGGAAGTACTGCCCCGATACGTCACGGAAGGTGACCTTGACCCAGGTGGGGTCGGGCGTTGCGATGCGCTTTTTGGAGGTTTCCGCTAGCTGGACGCCCGTCGCCACGTTGCCGAGGAGGGTGCCCGGGCTCCCGATCCGCCACTGGGGCGCATCGCCGTATAGGGGGAGTTGGATTCGCTCCGGGTCGACGCTGATCACCTTGGCGCCCTTGAAGTTACGGACCTCCACCAGAACGCACCTCCATGTAGATGGTTCTGGTGTTAAGTACGTGATGGCTGTCAGTCTTGTTCGATGCACCAGGTAGACTTCTTATGCGTCACGCCATCGACTACACCGTTCTCCGGGAAATCCCTGATACTACCACTGACGTCCTCAGAGCTTGTTTGCAGCCGGCTCAAGGCCCTTCTTTGATCGCGAGGATTTCCATTGAGCCGTTGTACTGAGCCGACACATGGTATTCCATGACACGGAAACCCGATCGCTCGAGTAGCTCATGCAGCGAGCGGAAAGAGAAGTAGTTTAGGTGCTCAACCACGCGCCACATCGGGTCCCGATCTTTCAGAATCATAGTAAATCCGCTTTCAAAGTTGGGGGTCGAAAGCCAGAGCACACCCCTGTCCACCAGCATGGCCCGCGCCTTTTCCAGGACGGCTGATGGAGCGGGCAGGTGCTCGATTACATCACCCATGCAGATGACATCAAACTCTTGGTCAGTCTCTAGTTTGAGGAAGTCAACGGCGTGAACGGGGACGTCTAGCATCCGTGAAACGACTTCTGCCTGCATGGGTCTGATGTCGACCCCCGTCACCTCAAACAGATACTCCTTGGCCACGGCCGTCATTTCTCCGGCCCCGACGCCGACTTCAAGCAGCCGGTAGCCAGGTGCATGACTGAGTATTCTGCTCATGATCATGCCGAGGGTCGGGAGCCGGGCAACGTTGGGATTTAGGTTGTGAGCTGTTTTCGCAAGAATGTCGCCGATCCTGGCCGGGTAATTGTGGGCAAACAGGTGGTGGCAGTGTTCGCACTCCATCCAGATGCGGATAGGGTTAAACCCAGGGATGAAATCGACATTTGTGACGGCATTGAATGCCGAATGCAGACGCCCTCGTCGGCCGCACAGGGGGCAGTCTGATACATAGGTCTCTTCGGGCATCTGGAAGACGTAAGGATGCGACCGGTGATTAGCAGGTACCAACTGCGCCGCAAGGTCAGGCTTCAGTGAAAAAGCCTGAAAATGGTGCTCAATGGCCTTGACCACGTTGCGTTGCCTGTTGAAGATCTCACCGAGGCGAAAGTGGCTCAAGGGAGCCATTTCCACAAGATCCGCCTCGGTGACAAGCTTCTGGTACTGCTCCGCAGCTGCGATATCGTCTCCACGCTGCAACAGTGCCTCGGCCTGACTAAGAATCTGCCTCGAGTCCATTCTTTCCCCTCCGGTCTGTAACGTCGCACAATAGGGGCACCCGACGGCATCGCCGCTGTTACACCAGCACGCAACTGATCTTCGGAGCCCGCAGCAACTCCCGCTTCGGCTCGCGCATGGGCTTGATGGCTCTGAGTTCGACCTGCATCTCCCGGACTACGTTCCGCAGGCTGTAGACATCCCGGTGGACCTCGTCAAGCGGCTTCCCCTGATATCGTTCCTTGTCTACATACAAGGTGATTTGCGCGACCTCCCAGTCGCCCCGGTACCCGTAGTCAGCCCGCCAATAGATGGGCTGGCTGAAGTACTGGAACGAGCCCAGGAAGTATTGCCGCACATGCGTCGGGTCCTCGTAGGCGTCATCGGAAGAGCCATAGGGAACCCGGAAGACAGCCGCCGCACCGGGCTTCGCCACGCGGTAAAGCTCCTGCATGAACGGCAGCGGGTTACGCAGATGCTCCAACAGGTGGTTGGCCTGGAATTCATCCACGGAGTTGTCGTTCAGCGGCAACGGCTGCTCCCCGCAGGCGTCAAGGTCTGCGACGATGTCGACCCCGGGGAGCGACACGATATCGAGGTTGATCCAGTCCGGGAGAATATTGCGCCCACACCCCAGGTGCAGCCGGGTGGGCTTCTCCGCAGCCCCTTCTTTGAGAAGGGCTGACAGGGGACGATGTTTACGGCCTAGTTCCAACAGGCGCCCGGCTTTGGCGTGCTTTCCCAGGCGCTCCAGGGCCAGGGCGCCCCTGTAATACACCCGGACATGGGCAGGCCCGGCATCGACGCACGCCTCTAAGTATTTGGCGGCGGCCCGCATGTCGCCGGATTCATAAGCGCACAGCCCCAGGACCATCTGTGCGTCCGGCTCTGAGGCGGCGCGGCTGGCCAGGGCCTTTGCCTTGTGGTGCAGGCCGGTACGGTACAGTAGAGCGGCGGCCTGCGCACTGCGCTGTACTTCCGTCCCGGCCAGGTACCCCGTGCCGATCTCAAACAGCTCCCAGCAGCCGACCTCGGCCCACATGGTGAGCAGGCAGCGGAGCATCCACTGGTGCTCCTGGGCGACCTGCCGCCCGCTCAGCAGCGATTCCAGCGTCTTGCGCCAGGGTACGGGGACAGCCTGCAAGGCGTCTCCCAGTTCCGCCCCTTCATTGAGCCATATAGCCGCTGTCGCCAGGTGAATATCTCCGTCAACACCCAGAAGTGTGCCGATGAAACGGGCGCGTTCCCAGTTTCCTGCCCGTGCCAGACCATGCAGTACGTAAACTGAGGGTATGTCGACGGTCCCGATGCTTTGCGCCAGCGTAGTGGCGCGGTCAAGTTCGCCGGCGCGGAGCAGGACGCCGACTCCGGCAGCGGCCACCGTGGCCGCGGGCATCTCCTCGACGGCCTCGACGGTCGCCCTGCGGACCCCGGCTGCCATCTCCAAATGCCGGACCCACTGGTTGGCAAGGGTCACATCCATGGGGTCGCCCTGCACTCCGGCGCGCCATGCTGCCAGCGCCCGCTCGTGCTGGCCTTCCTCCCAAAGGGCGATGGCCTCCAGGTCAGTCAGTTGGGCGGCTGAGCGAGGGGTGATGCCCGGAGCCGTCTCCGGAATCGCCCGCAATGCCGCCGTGCAGCGGCGTACGACAACGAAATCCCCTTCCTGGGCGGCAGCCAGGGCCATGCGCAGGTGCGCATCCGCGGCGGCGGCAGCCGAATTCGCTTTGGTGGACGCCAGCGCCCATGCCTCGGCGTACCGACCCTGCCGGTGCACAAGCTCCGACAGCGTGATGCCGGCAAAGTCGCTCAGCATGTCGTCCGGGAGCGCCGCCATCATCCGGCGGAAATACTGCTCTCCCTGCTCCATTTCATACATAAGGAAATGCTCAAAGCCAAGGTAGTACAAGAGGTCCTTCCGGTTAGGGTTCTCTCTCATTTCCTCAGTCAACAACCTTACGTTCCGCTCCCGGCGTCCTTTCCGGGCATCCTCCTGCTCACAGTACCCAAAATGCTCGATCTCCAGATTGACCGTGCCCACCCGGTTTCGATCGGCACAAATCGAATCGATCGCCTGCTCGTGGATCCGCCCCTCAAACCGGTAGCCCCGCCCGTTGCGGAAGATGCGCAGCACCGGTATCCGGCCGACGGAAGCGCCCCGGTTGACCAGTGTGATCATGTATGCATCCTGCTCCGGGCTGCTCAGCGCTGAGAACAGCATCTCTTCTTTGCCGCCGACTACAGCCTCGTCGGCATCCAGCACCAGAATCCAATCGCCCAGTGCCTTCGCAAGGCTGTGGTTGCGGGCCGTCGAAAAGTTGTCTTCCCATGGGTGATGGAAGACGCGGGCACCATAGGAGCGCGCGATCTCCACGGTGGCATCGGTAGAACCGGTGTCGACGACGATGATCTCGTGCGCAATCGGCTTTACGCTCTCCAGAGCCCGCGGGAGGTTCTCCTGTTCGTTTTTCACGATCATGCACACCGAGAGTCTCGGCCGCCTGTTCAAGCGTGTCCGCCCCTTCCCCCTGGCTTTAGGTCACACTCAACATTCGTTGTCAGGCTTACTGTTCCTCCCGCTTGATGAATGGATATGAAAACTAGCTAAACGTAGTCGAAAACGGGAGATTGACCCAGACAATCGCTGTGATCCGCCCCTCAGGGAGGTATTCGTCGGTTAAGGTTTCCTGCTGCCGCGCTCAGACATGAAACAGCGGCGACAGACGGCGCACCGGCCCAGCCGGCAGGGAAGATGCTCAACCGCTGTCGAGGCAACAGCAAAGCGCAGAATACGCAAGGAGGCACTTTCATGCGCATCAACACCAACATGTCTGCTTTGAACGCCTGGCGCAACATGACCGTGAACAGCAACAACATGTCCAAGGCTCTGGAGAAGCTCTCTTCCGGTTACCGGGTCAACCGTGGCGCCGACGACGCCGCCGGCCTCGCAGTCTCCGAAAAGATGCGCTCCGCAATCCGCGGCACTAACATGGCGATTCGGAACTCCCAGGACGGCATCTCCATGGTACAGACCGCAGAAGGCGCCCTCAACGAGACGCAGTCGATTCTGCAGCGCATGCGTGAGTTGGCGGTCCAGTCGTCCACCGGCACCCTGGAGAACTCCGACCGCCTTCTGCTGCAGGAAGAATTCGAACAGCTCCAGTCGGAAATTACGCGGATTGCCAACAATACCAAGTTCAACGGCAAGGCGCTGCTGGACGGCACGGCCGGTCTGTCGGCCAGCTCCGACAGCACGTATACCACCAACATCTCCGGCGGATCGAGCACCGTTGCTGCGACCTACGCCTTCACAAGCATCGACGCCGCAACCGCCGCCACGGTCTACATGGCGAACGCCTCTTCGGGCGCCGCCGGTTCCCAGGGCGCCGCCTTCGCCAACTCCGGTGACACCTTTGATGTCGCCCAGACCATTACGGTCAACGGGTATGCGTATAGCGTCACCACCGCGACCACGGCGCAGAGCTTCGTCAACATGGTAAACGCCAACAGCGACAAGACCGGTGTCTCGGCGACCTTTGATACCGACGAAGTCAAATTCACCCAGGCTAGCGTTGGCAGCAAGTACAGCATCGAGGTCAGCACCACCGCCACCGCCGCCATGGCATTCTCCACCACGAACAACGGCGGCTACGGCACCGCAGCTCTGGGGACCCTGGCTGACGTCGGCAACGACGCCAACGGCACCCTCGCCGGCCACACAGTCGTCGGCAACGGCAACAGCCTGACGGTTATGGACGGCGCCGCCAAGGGCCTCTCCTTCGACGTTGACTCCACGTCCAGTGGCGTGGCCGCTAACATCACTGTCGCCTCCAACGGCACCGTCAACATTCAGACGGGATCCGAGGCCAGCGTCACGCTTTCCGTCTCCTTCTCGTCGATGACCGCCGCGGCCCTCGATGTGGACACCACCGACATCGACGTCGAAACGGCCTCGGCCGCCACTTCGGCCATCACGGCCCTGGACACGGCCCTCGACACGGTCTCCGAGGAACGTGCGAGACTGGGCGCCCTCCAGAACCGGTTGGAGTACACCGTCTCCAACCTGAGCACCACTTCCGAGAACCTGAGCGCCGCTGAAAGCCGTGTGCGTGACGTCGACATGGCTTCGGAAATGGCCAACTTCACGAAGTACCAGATCCTGCAGCAGGCCTCGACGGCCATGCTGGCTCAGGCCAACCAGTCGACCCAGGGCATCCTCTCCCTGCTCCGGTAAGCATAAAGCGGCCGCTCAAGGCCAAAGGACGCCGTCCCCCCACCCGGGGGGACGGCGTCCTTTGTCAACGGCGCTGGTTTAGGATCCGGGAATGCCCCTTGTTGTTGAGGATACGGCTGACTCCCGCCATATTCTCTCGAGTCAGCTGCCGACCTTCCAGTGCGTGCTGAACTACCTGCATGGCTCGCCGGACTTGCGATTCCAGGGCTCGCTGCTGGACGGCCAGTTCCTGCGCAGCAGCAACTGATTCAGCCGTCCCGGCGCCCTGAGCGATCAGCTCGGCGGTCCGGGCGAGCAGTTCCGTCCGCCGAGCGAGCAGGGCGTCGACGTCGTCCAGAACCCCGTCGGTGACTGCTGAGGCAAGCAACTCTAACATCCGCTGCCCTAAGAGGTGAGCATCTCGGAAGAGCGTGGTCAATTCCGCTTCATTACCCACTCGCGCGGACTCCCCGCTGTGCCCGGACCTGCCTGGCCGCCTCGGCCCACGCCGCCTGCAGGTCGACGAGCGTCAGTGACACTTCGCGGAAGGCCGCGGCATCTTTGTGGATCAGGCCCTGGCTCAAGCGCCATATCCAGTAATCATACAGGCTCAGAAGGTTCTGTGCGACCTCACCCGCTTCGAAGTTGAGACAGGCGGCCAGTTCACCGAAGATGCGCTGAGCCTTGCCAATATTGGTGCTGACTTCGTCGTACCGGCGAGCCTCCAAAGCGCTCGCCGCCTGGTCAATGAAGCGGCGGGCGCCGTCATAAAGAAGCGCCACCTGGTTCTCCGGGCCCGAGGTCTCAATTTGATAGGTCCGGTATTGGTCTATCCTGTTCACTCCAGTCGCCTCCCGTCTACTTGCTGGAACTCTGCATGCTCTGCAGGCCCAGAATCTGCGACGCCATAGCGTTGCCCTGGCTCTGCAGCTTCGCCAGCGCCTGTTCCAGCCGGGTGAACTGCCTGCGCAGCGCCTCTTCTTTCTTGGTCAAGCTCTCCTGGAGCCGCTCAATCCGCTTGTCGATATCCTCAATGCTATCCGTATAATCGGCGTCGCGGATGTCGATCGGGCCGGTACTCGTCGTGAGCGTATTCTTCACATACGTGTACATCTCAATGGCAGCGCCGTTATTGACTTCATGAATTTCTAGCTCGGTTACGCGGGCGGGTTTGGTAGCATCGTAGGTCTCGGTGATCTCGAGTTTGACCGCTTTTGCTTCCACTGCATCAAAATCAAACGTCTTGAACATCCCCGAGTGCGCCGTGACCTCTTCGATCGTCTGCCAGGTGTCTGAGATGTCTTTGTACATCAGCGTGTAGGCTTTCAGACCTTCGGTGCCGGCCGGATAGGTATCGTTGTCCGGAATGTACAGCCGGATCTGATCGATATCCTTGGCCGACGCAAAGTCCACCTGCAGCCACTCCGGCGACCCGGCAGAAGGGGGGTTCGCGCTTTGCCAGCCGCCGCCCTGGCTCCCAAACCGGTCGCTGTCGGTATCGCCATTGATGGCGTCGCTGGCGTTGAACGTGCCCCCCACAGCATCTGTGGAACTGGCAGAAGCAGTGCCGGAAAGGCCCACATTCGTGCGCAGGGCGCCAAAAACCCGCGCCACGCCCTCGGGATCTTCCAGCAGCTTTTCCTCAAACTCTGCGGAATCAAACAAGATCTTCCCGTAGTCGTCAGTGCCCCATTTGCCGCTGGTAATGCCGACGTGGCTCATCTGGTTCAGGTCGGTCGGCAAGCCAGCCACCTTGTTTGACATGAATCCACGAATCGCAGTCTGGATGCGCCTGGCCAGGGCGTCGCCCTGCAGGATGCCGGCGGTCTTCTCCTCGGAGTCGTACTTGGTCTTGTCTGCCAGCATCGTCAACGTACTGTTGACGGCGTCCACCCAGCCCTTCACAGCACTTGACACCGCGGCCGCATCCTGTTCCACGGTGATCGTCGTAGAGGCCCCGCCGCCCTCGGTCAGGGTGATGGTGAGCCCGGGCAGGATATCATCCACGACGTTGGAAGACCGACCAGTGTAGGTGACATTGTCAAGTTCGAAGCTGGCGTCCGTCGCCGCAGCCAGTTCATTGCTGATCGTTGCGCCATCCCACAGGCCCAGCGCCACGGCCGAACCGCTGTCGTTGCTGAAGGTGACCTGGTTGGCCAGCCCCTTGTCGTCCGCAGTCAAGACCAGGCGGTATTTGTCCACGCCGCCGACTTCAACCTTGACCACATCAGCCGTGACACCGATATCGCTGTTGTTGTTGATCTGGTCTCTCAGGGAATTGAGCGTATCTGTTGCGGTCACGGTGATGGTCTCGCCGTTAATGTCAAACGTGCCGGCGGCACCAGGGAGAGTGTCGTTGAGCTTTGCGTTCGGGCTGCTCATCGTCGAGTTGGTGGCGACAACGTGGGCCTGGGCCAGGGTCGTAACCGCCAGCGTGTGTACGGTCAGGGTCGCCCCCGACGCGACAGTCACAGTGGCAACATCGTCGTCGGTCAGGGTGGCCTTGCGCGACTCAAATAGGCTGGAGAACCGGATGGTGTCCAGTTTCGACCGCAAAGTTGTCAATGAGGTCTCCACTTCGCGCCAGGCGGATTGCTTGGCTTGAAGGGCAGTCTTCTTCATCTCCTGCTTGGTCACTTTGAGTCTTTCGACATCCATGATCTGGGCGATAATGTCCTCTGTGCTCATCCCCGAGATCAGGCCGCCCAGCGTCAGTCCTCCTGCCATGCTTACTGCTCCTTCCGCCTATACCCGCTTGTCGAGCAGAACACCGAGGTATTCGTCAATGCGCTTGAGCGCATCCATGATGGCTTCGGGCGGAATCTCTCGAATGACTTCCTTGCTTTCGGTATCGATGACTTTAATGACGATGCGGTGTGTATCGGACACCTCAAACCGCAGTGTACTATGGTTCAGAATTTGAGCGGTCTGGTTCAGCTTTTCGACTGCCTTGTCCAGGTCCACGCGCTTCACCTCGGGCTGCTGAGGCTGCGAAGGTGCCGTTTCGAGCTGTGCTGCAGAATTGCCGCCCGTCGGCTGATTAGCCGCTGACGCACCTTCGCCGGCCGCCGGAAAGGAATGGGGCGAGGGAATCGTTTGGATCTTCATACGGTAATCACCTCCCTAGCGCATCATGTAGTCAAGCAGTGACGAGGGTAGCGCTTTGGCGAAGGAGGCGAGGGCGGCCTCGTAGGCCGTCTGTGCCTCTGTCATGCGCAGAACCGATTCTTCCAGGTTCGCGCCCGTCAGCTCGGTCAAACGTCCCTCCAGCATCTCAAGGCCTTCGGCGGCGAATGTCTGATACTGCTCCACGTGGGCAACCCGGACGCCCAGGCCGGACCTGAGCATGTTGATCTGGTCAAATTCCTTCGTCAGTTCGTCAAGGCGCTGGTTCGCAACGGCGCCAATCCGGCCCGCCCGCAGGTCATCTGCCATGTCGGACAGCGTCCGAATAAAGTCCCCCTTGGCCAGGAGCTCGTCCCCCGGGATGTTGATCTCTACGGAGAGACCCGGGGCAATATCCCGTTTGATGGTACCGGAATTCCCCGCCACGTAGTTGGCGCCGCCGTCGGCGTCCAGGACGAACGGGGTGACATCTGTAGCCCAGCCGGCGAACAGGTGTTGGTCGCGGTGAGTGTTGTTCATCTCCCTGAGGAGTGCGTCCCGAATCGATTCGACCGTAAGGGCGAACCCCTCTCGGGAGTCGGCGCCGAAGCCGCCAGCACCACCAACCTCAACCGCCACTTCCATGGCGGCTTGCAGGCGGTCTACCATGTTCGAAAGGCTGGCCTCCGACGCCTGGAGCCATTCACGGGCATCCTCGCCCGTCCGCTTGGCTCGTTCCATGCGGAGCTTGGCGCCAGAGAGGTCCATCGCCTCCACGACGCGTTGGGGGTCTTCGGAGGGCCGCTCCAGGACCTTGCCGTTCACAGCGGCCTGGGCACTGGCGTACTTCCTGCGCAGAATGTCAAGGTCGGAAAGGGCTTGGTTCATCAGCATGGCGTTGGTCACACGCACTCACAAACACCTCCGCCTATCCCAAGGTCCGGTTGATCAACGTGTCCATCATTTCATCCATGATCGAAATGACCCGTGCAGCCGCCGCGTAGGCCTTCTGCTGCATGGTCAGATTGGCTACCTCCTCATCAATGGAGACCCCGAACATCGACTGGCGCTGTTGATCAGCCGCTTTTACATGGGCATCAGACAGCTCGAACTGCAGTTGGGCATCCTGGGCATGGTTGCCGACCCAGCCGATCAGGTTCCGGTAATAGGTGCGCGGGGCCTGCGTTTGCCCGGGAATGATGATCGAGGTAAAGACGGGTTTCTCAGCGATCTGGGCGATCAGACGGGCGTTGTCGCCGTCAGAGGGAAGACCGGCAGCATCTCCCGCCACTCCCAGGTTGCTGGCCGTCAAGGCCGGATTGAGGGTAATATCGGCCGGGGCCAGCGAGAGAAGGAAGACCGCCGGAGGGGCAATGCCCCCTGCGGCAAAGCCAGCAGCATGCTGGTTGTTCACTTCGGTGGCTACGGTACGGCCGAGGCTGTCGATGTCCTGCTTGAGTTCTGCCAGTTCCACGTCCCGGACGGTGACGAGCCCCGCGATCTCGCCCGTCCCCGCGTACGTCGGCTGCATATACCCGATCCAGGTGGGGTTGGGCCCCGTTGCGCCAGCGGTCAACTGCAGCTTCACAACGGTAGGGCCTTCCACGATAACCGTTGGTCCGACCACCACCCGCACGGTGCCGTCCTCTTGTTCGAAAGACTTGGCGCCTGTCAGTTGGGCCAGCCTGTCGAGGGCGACGTCGCGCTGGTCGCGCACGGTTGCATCGTCCATTTCGTTGCGGTGCAGACTTGAAATACGCTTATTGAGGTCGAAGATCTTGTCTGTGAGCGTATTGACTTCATCGACGCGGGTGATCAGGTCTTCATTCACGGTCTGCTCCACATCGCTCAGCTTGCGGTATGTGGACTGGATTTGCTCGGCAAAAGTGCTTGCAGCTGCCAGCACCTGGAGGCGTGACACTCCGTCGCCCGGGTTTTCGGCAACACCCTGCCAGGCGTCGAAAAACTGGTCGAGTGCCTTGCGGAGACCGCCGTTAACGGGGTCGCCAAAGACGTCCTCCACCCTGCTCATGATCTTCTGGCGAACCTGTGCGTCGCCAGCCGAGCCGGAGGCCAGGCGGTACTGGGCGTCCACGAAAGAGTCCCGCAGCCGGACGACACCCGGGCCGAAAGTAACCGACTCTGCAAAAGGCATCGGGTCGCGGCGGGTATAGTTCTTATCGTTAGCATGGGCGATGTTGCTTCCATGTACGGTAATGGAATGCTGGGCCGCCTGCAGTGAACGGACGGCCTTGTTCAGGCCCGAGAACAGGCTCGTGATCATGAAGATTCCCCCCGGCGAGTGTCAGGTGCGGCGATTAATACGACGGGCGGATGAAGCGCGCTCCTGCAGCCCCTGAGGATATCCCCCGCTCTTCTGTGGTCCGCGGCCAATAATCAGCCGCAGGAGATAATCGACGCGAGCCCCTTGGGCCGACAGGAGGCTGGTCAATTTCACTTTGTTCAGCGCAATCTGATCATCCAGCGGCTGCAGCTCCTCGGGAGTGAGGTCCATATCGGCCCCCTCAAGGTCCCGCAGCAGTTCCTCATGACGCATGGCGCCGGCGTACACCCGCTGGTGATCGCCGGCGACCACGGCCTCCACCTGGGCCGCGAGGAGATCACGCATCTCCGTCAGGATGGCCCGGGCGCCCATTACTCGAGCACCTTCGACTTGAGCAGCTTCTCAGCGACCTTCTCGGGCGCGACGTTGTACGTGCCCGCGTCCACCTGGGCCTTGATCTTCTTGACCAGGTCCATGCGGACTTCGGGGGCCTCCTTGATTTTGGCGCGCAGGGCCGTCGCTTCGGTCGCCTTCTTCGAGACGCTTACTTCGTCCGACTTGGCCGCCGGCTGGCTCTGATTCTGCGGAGCGACAGGGCGGGCACCCTGGGACCGGTAGGCTCCGGTTACCCCCTGCATCTGGTTGCGATCTACTTTCATGTAAAGCACCTACCCCTCTCTCTTCCATTGTCAGATGACTGAAAGAAACAGCCGCCAAAGTTAAGTGCTCTGGCGGCTGTTCTTCTAACAATATCTCGCTCTATCCCCGGTTTTCGCCGGATTTCGGCTGAATAGGGCTAGGCTGTGACTTTTTTCGCCCGCAAGTTAAGCAGCAGTAGGACTTCACCCCGCGGAATGCCGAGTTCCTGGGCGATGTCGGACGGGTCCTTGCCCTGGTCCGACAGCGTGCGAACGGCGTCCCGCAGCTTCTGATATTTCTCGATGGAGGTGGGCGCGGGCGTCGCCGCCTCCGAACCAGCTGCTTCCTTAGGCTTGCGGGTCCGCTTCTTCTTGGGCGCCTCCTCCTCAGCAACCGGCGTGGGCGCCACTTCAGGAGCCGCCGGCTCCGGGACTGCCGCCACCGCCGCTTCGGCCCTGGCGAGCAGGTCATTCAGCCGGTCCACCCGCTCATCGACCCGGTCCAAAATCGCCTCAGCGTTGAGCGATACCTCCGCAGCCAGGCGTTCGAGGCGGGTCATCTCGGCGTTGAGCCGCCGCTGTCGGGCCGTAATCTGCATCAATGCATAGAAGAGGCCGCCCATGAAAGCCACACCGAGCAACAAGTAGACAATGGTGAGCATGCGCCGCCTCCCCTGCTTAGTCTCAGGAAACCATCAGCTCTTTCATGCGCGACAGCTTTCCCCGCAGCCGCAAAATCGCCTGGCTGTGCACCTGCGACACCCGGGCCGCGGAAATGCCCAGCAAGTCGCTGATCTCCCGCGCCAAAAGCCCTTCGTAGTAGAACAGCGCGACGACCATGCGCTCCTGCTCGGGCAGCGTGTCGATGGCCATGGCAAGTTTCTCCCGCCGCTCCGCCGCCTGTGACGCCAGCTGGGGATCCTCGGCGTTGGGGTCCGCCAGCTTATCACCGAGGTTCGCGCCGTCCCCGTCAAAATCCTGCAAGGTCTCTTCCAAAGATAGAATAGATAGGGCGCCAGTCTCAGCGATGCGCTGTTCAAGGTCGGCCAGGGAGATCTTAAGGGCGCGCGCCACCTCTTCCTGACTGGGCTCCCGCCCCAGAGCCGCTTCCAGTTCGCCGTACGCCTTCTCCAGCTGGCGGACCCGCTTGCGCAGGGCCGGCGCCCACTGCAGGGCCCGAATGCCCTGCAGGCAGGCGCCCCGCACCCACGGAATGGCATAGGTTTCAAATCGGACGCCACGGCCTGGGTCATATTTTTCAATCGCCTCCAGCAGGCCGAAACAGCCGTGGCCTTCGACATCATCCTGATCGAAATGGGAAGGCAGACCGACCATCAGCCGGCCGGCTACGTACCGGATTAGCCAGATGTAAGCTTCCACCAGGCGATCGCGGGCCTCCCGGTCACGGGTTTCCCGCCAACGCAGCCACAGTTCCTCGTGCTTGACAGCCACCCGGGCGCCCCCCTTGCTCTACCCCACGTTGGAACCCCGCCGGGAGAACATGCCGGCAATGCGGTCAAAGAAGCCGGATTTGTTCCTGGCCGGCTCCGGTACAGCTCCCGCTCCTGCGGACCGGGCGTCCATGAGCCGCTCGGCCACGAACTGCACCGCCCGCGATGCGGGTGCATCGGGGTAAAGCATGATGAACGGCACCTGCCGGCGCACCGACTGCCAGACAATCGGGTCCCGGGGGATGGTGCCCAGGTACTCCACCTGCAGGCCCAGGAAGTTCCGCGCCGTGCTGATGATTCGCTCGGCGGCGGCGGTAGCCTCCTCCGGGCGTTCTGCCTGGTTGACGACCAGCCGGATATCGATGCCCGGCCGCCGCGCTGCCAACATCTTGATGGTCGCGTAGCCATCCGCCAGGGAAGTGGGCTCGGGTGTCGTCACCACCACCACCTGGTCGGCGGCGAGCACGAACTCCTGGACCGTGTGGCTCAGGCCGGCGCCGGTGTCGAGAATCAGATAGTCGGCCTGGCCGTCCAGCTTGCGCAGGGCGGCGACGAAGAAGCGGAGGCGGTCTTCAGGTATGTTGGCCAGTTCGCTGACGCCGGACCCCCCGGAGATCAGCTTCAACTTGCCAGGGGTCCGGTGAATCAACTCCTGAATGTCCCGCTCTCCCCGGAGCAGATGGCCGAGGTGATACGGCGGCACGGTGCCGAGGAGGATATCGGCATTGGCCAATCCCAGGTCGGCATCGAGCAGGATGACTTCGTGTCCGGCGCTGATCAGGGCGTGGCCCAGATTGATGCTGAGGTTGGTCTTGCCAACGCCGCCCTTGCCGCTGGTGACGGCAATGACTCGGGTTCGACGTCCGTGACCGGCTAGAGCCTGCGAGCGGTAGGCAGCGGCCATTTCACGCAGCCTTGAGGCTTGATCGAGCATGTTGGCCTCCTACGCTCCCATTAGGATTTTGGTGAAGTCAGCGCGGTCGGCAGGGAGCAGGTCGTCGGGCACGGACTGCCCGTTGGTCAGATAGCTCACCGGTTGGTTGCAGCGCAGCCGCAGATTGAGCAGCAGGCCGGGCGACGAAGCTTCATCCAGCTTGGTGAACGTCAGCCGGTTGACGCCCATGGGCAGGTAAGCATCCAGGGCTTCAAAGGCATCTTTGGGATTGGCCGTGAGCGAAAAGACCAGATGTGTCTCGTCGGGCCGCAAAACGGCCAGCAGCTCCTGCAGTTCTTTCATGCGCTGGGCGTCCCGGTGGTTGCGCCCGCCCGTGTCGGTCAGCACGAGGTCGCAGTGCGCGGTCTCCTTCATGGCGCGGGCCGCGTCGGACGGCGTGTCGACAGCGTACAGGGGCACGCCGAGAATATCTGCATAGGTTTTCAGCTGCTCAATCGCCGCGATGCGGAAGGTGTCAGACGTGACCAGGGCGACGTTCAGGCCCCGCTCCAGGGTGAACTGGGCGGCCAGCTTCGCCAGGGTGGTCGTCTTGCCCACGCCGGTCGGCCCAATGAGCGCCACAACCTTGCGCTTGCCGGGCTGGACGGTAATCGGCGTGCAGGGCCCGATCAGCCGGGAGAGTTCGCGGCGCAGTGCCTCGTCGCTGCCCTCGGCCTCTGTGCCCAGCTTCTGCGCCAAGGCCAGGGCCGGCTCCTCGTCGACGCCGCGGGCGACCAGTTCATCGAAGACCTGGCGGCCGTATCCCTTGAGCAAAAGTCCGGCGTTGGGCGCCATGCCGCGCTCGGCCATCCGGGAGATGGCGCCCCGCAGGGTGGCCATTTCGCGCTCCAGGTTGGCCAGATGGGCGGCGGTCTTGTCTGCCGCCTTCTCGGCCGCCCGTTCCGCCGGGCGGGCCATGTAGCCGGGCCGGATCTTCTCGTCGTCGATGGCGACCGTCAGCTCGGTCAGCTGCTGGCGGAAGAACCCGAAGAAGCCTCCGGTGTACAGCCGCTTGCTCTCGACAATCATCGCCTCGGAGCCCAGCTCGTTCTTGGCCTGCAGCAGCGCCTCGCCGAAGGTGCGGGCCACATACTTCTTGACCTGCATCATACCCGGATCACCCCCACAGCCTCGATTTCGAGCTTCGGATCCAGTTCGGCGTAGCTCAGGACGATCAACCGGGAGAACGCATGGCGGGCGATGCGGCGGATGACCGGGCGCAGGGCGGGGGCGCAGACCAGGGCGGGGGTGTGACCCTGCATGGCCATGTTCTGGCCTTCCCGGGCAATCGCTTCAACCAGGGCCTGGGCGGTATTGGGGTCGATGCCCCCGCCGCCCCGGCGGTCGGTGGCGGCGATCAGCTGCTGCTCCAGGTCCGGCGCCAGCGTAAGGGCGTGAACGACGGGGCCGAGGCCCAGGTGCTGCACAATCGTCCGGCCAAGGGCGGCCCGGCAGCGCTCGGTCAGCTGCTCCGTGTCCTTGCTGACGCCCGCCCAGTCCGCCAGCGTCTCGAAAATCAGCACGAGGTCCCGAATGGGAACGCCTTCGGTCAGCAGCGCCGAGAGGACTTTCTGGATTTCGCCCAGCGTCAGGAGGGCCGGAGTCAGTTCGTCGATCAGGGCCGGATGGCTCTCCTTGACCGTATCGACCATCGCACGCACTTCCTGGCGGCCCAGCAGCTCGTTGGCGTGCTCCTTGATCACTTCGGTAAGATGGGCAATCACCACTGAGACAGGGTCGACGACGGTGTAGCCCATCAGCTCCGCCCGCTGCCGGTCCGAAGGGGCGATCCAGACGCCCGGCAGGCCGAAAGCCGGCTCCACCGTTTGCTGGCCGGGCAGCGAATCGTCCATGTCGCCCGGCGCCATGGCCAGCACCCGGTCCGGCTGCAGCTCGTAACTGCCGACTTCGATGCCGCGCAGCTTGACGACGTATTGGTAAGGCGCCAGGCCCAGGTTGTCCCGGACCCGGATGTACGGAATCAACAGCCCCAGGTTTGTGGCCACCTGCTTGCGCACGGCCACGACCCGTTCGAGCAGGTCGCCGCCCTTCTGGGCTTCGGCCAGGGGCACCAGCGCATAGCCGAGCTCCACTTCCAGGGGATCGACCGGCATCAAGGCGACGACGTTCTCCGGCGGTGCTTCGTTGGTGATGGGCAGGGGCTCAGGTATCACCGCCGCCGCCCTGGCTTTCGCCGTCTGGCGGGACTTGATGAGATAGCCGAGGCCGAGGAGGCCGCCGCCCACGGTCAGGAAGGCCAGGGTGGGGAGCCCAGGCACGAGGCCCAGCACGCCGATGACGCCGCCCGCCATAATCAGCAGCGTCGGGTCACCGAAGAGCTGGGAACCCAGTTCGTCGCCGAGGCCGGTCTCGCCGGCGGTACGGGTCACCACAATGCCCGTGGCCGTGGAGATCAGGAGGGCCGGAATCTGGCTGATGAGGCCGTCGCCGACCGTACGCAGCGAGAAGTGGCTCCAGGCCTCGGAGAACCCCATCTCCTGCTGCATCATGCCGACAATCAGGCCGCCCACCAGGTTGACCGCGCAGATGATCAGGCCCGCTACGGCGTCGCCCTTGACGAACTTGGAAGCACCGTCCATGGCGCCGTAGAAGTCGGACTCCCGCTGAATCTCCTGCCGGCGGCGGCGGGCATCGCCTTCGGTGATCAGGCCAGCGTTGAGGTCGGCGTCGATGGCCATCTGCTTGCCCGGCATGGCGTCGAGCGTGAAGCGGGCGGCCACTTCCGAGACCCGCTCGGAGCCTTTGGTGATGACGATGAAGTTGACGATGATGAGGATCAGAAAGACGATGAGGCCGACAGCGGTGTTGCCGCCCACCACGAACTCGCCGAACTGCTTGATTACCTCGCCGGCTTCGCCGGTCAGGAGGAGCTTACGGGTGGTGGAGACGTTCAGCGACAGCCGGAATAGCGTGGTGATCAGGAGGAGCGGCGGGAAGCCCGAGAACTGCAGGGGCTGCAGGGTGAAGATGGAGACCAGCAGAATCACCAGGGCGGCAGCCACGTTGAACGTCAGGAGGACGTCCAGCAGCATCGTGGGCAGAGGGACGATCATCATCGCGACGACGGCCACCACGGCAGCCGCCACGGCAATGTCGGAAGTGCGGAAGGCGGGTGCACCCGATTGCCCGTTCATAGGTCAACAATCACCTCTTGCGCCGCTTGTCCCGGCGCAGGTTGTATACGAAGGCCAGGACCTCTGCGACGGCCTGATATAACTCGGGCGGCACCGTCTTGCCCACGTCGACGGTGGCGTAGAGGGTCCGGGCCAGGGGACGGTTTTCGACCATGGGGACGCTGCTCTGCTTTGCGATGACCTTAATGCGCTGCGCCAGCAAGTCGGCGCCCTTTGCAATCACCTTGGGCGCTGAGTCGGCGCCGGCCTCGTATTTGATGGCGACCGCGAAGTGCGTCGGGTTGGTGACGACTACATCAGCCATTGGCACATCTTTAAGCGCCTTGCGGCGGCGGGCCAGTTCCCTGGCTCTTTGCCGCCGTTTTTGCTTTACTTCGGGGCTGCCTTCCTGTTGCTTATGTTCTTGTTTGACTTCCTGTTTGGTCATGCGGAGCGACTTGCGGAACTCCCAGTACTGATAGCCGTAGTCCAGAATACCGAGCGCCACCAGCGCCGCGCCGATGCGCTGCAGCCCGTTCACAGCACGGGAGGCGATTTCGGCGACCCCGGCGGCAGGGTTGCTCTGCATGAGGTTCGGCATGGCGGGAATCAGGGCGCCCGCGTCGGCATAGGCCACGTAGCTGATGACGCCGAGCTTCATGAGCGATTTGACCAGTTCCACGACGGTGCGGAGCGAGAAGATGCGGCTGAAGCCCTGGGCCGGATTGACTTTATTGAAGTCAGGAATGATCGGCTTGAAGCTGAAGGCCATGCCGCTCTGAACGAGGCCCACCGCTACGCCGACGGCCAACAGGACAGCGGTGACCGGCAGTGCCGTCTTGATGAGGACCAGCGCCCAGGCGACGGCCATGTCGGCCGTCTTCTCCGGGGTCAGTTCCATGGGGTGCAGGCCCGAAAAGGTCTCAGTCATGGCCCTGGCCAGCGATTCGTAAATGGAGGGGCCGAAGCTTTTGAGCGCCATGGTGGCAGCCACGAGGCCCAGGCCTGCGGTCAGGTCGGTACTTCGGGCCGCCTTGCCTTCCTTGCGGGCTTCCTCTAGTTTTCGAGGACTTGCCTCTTCGGTGCGCTCTTCGCTGGAAAAGAGCTGGAGGTCCAGGCGGTGTCCCCCCTCGTTACAGCATCAGGTTCAGAACATGCAGCAGTTCGGCATTGCCGGCATCAAACAGCCGCTCCAAAAAGGCCAGCATGTAGGGCATCAGGAACATGATGAAGGCCATGCCGGCCACCGCCTTGGCGCCCATGCCCACTGCGAAAATGTGCAGCTGGGGCACGGCCCGGGTAATGCCGGCCATTGCCATGGTGGCTAGCAGCATGGCCGCCATGAACGGCAACACCATCTGTACGGCGGCGGCCAGCATTGCACCGAACAGGTTGGCCACGTGGAGCGGCCCTCCGGCTGTAATGGCGAGACCGCCGGCGGGAATGGCTGTATAGCTGGCGGCCAGGGCCCGAATCAGCTGATGATGGGCGTTCATTGCCAGGTACAGCGTCAGCGCCAGCGCTTGAAAGAAGGTGCTGGTAATGGGCTCTACCCGCCCGGAGACGGGATCGAAAACCTGGGCGTTCATAAACCCCATGTCCAGGTCGATCAGGGCGCCGGCCATCTGCACGGCAGCGAAGACCAGTTGCCCGACGAAGCCGATGGTCAATCCGACGAGCAGTTCGAGCACGCACCCGGCCAGGAGGCCGGAGCCCGTCATGACATCCGGTGCGGCCTGGCCTTGCACGACTGGCAGCAGAATCACACCCAGCAGCAGCGTAAAGGCGCCGCGCAGTGCCGGCGGAATGAACCGGTTCGCAAAGACCGGGGAGATGGCGGTTACGCCTGCTACCCGGCTGGCCACGAGGAGAATCAGGGGCACCTGGGCCAGCAGCTGATCCATGATCTACTTCGCCAGCTGGGGCAGCATGGTGATCATCGACCGGGCAAAGTCGGTCAGGGTGGTCAGCATCCAGGGACCGGCGATGGCGAGGCCCACCAGGGCGGCCAGCACTTTGGGCAGGAACTGGAGGCTCGCCTCGTTGATCTGGGTGGTGGCCTGGAAGAGCGAGACCAGCAGGCCGGCGGCGAGGCCGAGCCCGAGCACCGGGGCGCCGACCAGCAGCGCCGTTTTCAGCGCTTCCTGGGCCAGGGTCATGGCGAAATCCGGCGTCATGCGCAACCCCCCCTTTACACGCTGAAACTTTGGAACAGCGACCGGACCACCAGGTGCCAGCCGTCAACCAGTACGAAGAGCAGGATCTTGAACGGCAGCGAGATCAGCGTCGGCGGGACCATCATCATGCCCATGGACATCATGGTGCTGGCGGTAATAAAGTCGATAATGACGAACGGAAGAAAGAGGACGAAGCCCATGGTGAAGGCCGTCTTCAGCTCGCTGATGGCAAAGGCGGGGACCACCGCTAAAAAAGAAACGTCCTCCGGACCTTGTGGGGCGGGGGACCGGGTGATTTCGAGCATGAGGGCGAGGTCTTGCTGGCGGGTCTGCCGCAGCATGAACTCTTTGAGCGGCACGCCGGCCAGTTCGATGGCCTGAGCCTGTTCCAGTTCGCCCCGCATGTAGGGCTGGAGTGCCGTCTCATTGATCTTCCCGATGGTCGGCGCCATGACGGCGAAGGTCAGGAAGAGCGCCAGGCCGAGCAGCACCTGGTTTGGCGGCAACTGCTGGGTGCCCATGGCGTTGCGCAGGAAGCCGAACACGACCACGATGCGGGTAAATGCCGTGGTCAGAATCAGCAGGGCCGGAGCGATGGAGAGCACCGTCAGCCCGAGGAGGATTTGCAGCGTCTGCACGCCTTCCTGGGGCGTGGTGGCGGGCTTGATGTTGGTCAGGGTCGGAATCGGGAGCGGTTCGGCGTGGGCTGGCAGCGCACCGGCGGCCAGCAGGAGGCCCGCGAGGCCGAGGATCCAGAGGGTTTTACGCATCGGGGCCGCCTCCCCGCCGGGCCAGCAGGGAGCGCATTTTGCCCAGGTTGGCCTGGATCTGCTCCTCGACCTTGGCCAGCGAAACGGGGGCGAACTGGTCTGCGGGTGCCGCCGCCTGCTGTGCGAGCAGTTCGGCCGCCGCCGCGGG
Organism: Symbiobacteriaceae bacterium; assembly: GCA_035628915.1. GTDB lineage: Bacteria > Bacillota > Sulfobacillia > Symbiobacteriales > Symbiobacteriaceae > JARBUG01. The sequence continues at coordinate 161,516 of DASPIW010000039.1, forward strand.
GTCCTCAATGCGGTGGACCAGGCTGACATTGCCGCCGGAGGCGCCGACCACAAGGACCTCCTTCCCCACCGCTACCAGCAGCAGATGGCGGTCCTTGCCGATGGGCACGCCCTCCAGCACCCGCAGCCGCCGCCCCCGGGACTGCACGGCCTGCCAGTTGGCCAGCAGGCGGGAGGCGTAGTAGGTCAGGCCGATGACGGCGAGGCTGGCAAACAGAAAGGTCAGGAGCCCCGACCCTGGGGTCATTTTGTTTTCGCCCCCATGCTGTGAATCAGTTCCGTGATACGCACGCCGAAGTTCTCACCGATCACCACGATTTCGCCCCTGGCCACGAGGCGGTTGTTGACCAGGATGTCGACCGACTCGCCGGCCAGTTTGTCAAGCTCAACCACGGCGCCGGGCCCCATGCTGAGGATATCCCGGATGCTGCGCCGCGCCTGGCCCAGGTGGACGGCGACTTCCATCTCCACGTTAGCCAGCAGCCCAATGGGCGCCTGGACTTCCGGCGAGGCGGCAGCAGCAGCCCGCGGCTCCAGGGCGGGGAAGAGTGCCGGCTGCGGCGCAGGGGCTTCAGGGGCTTGCTCTTCCGTGCCGGTGGAGGAAAAGAGCGCATCGATTTCTGACTGGGAAAGCCCTGCCGGTTTCATCGGTGTTTCGCTCCTTCGTTTTCGTTACTGGACGACCAGATCAGTGATGAAGACCGCCTTGAAGTTCTCTTTGAGCAACTTGGTAAGCGGCTCTTTGAGCGAGGCAGCGAGCTTGTCCTTGCCGGCGGCGCCCATGAGGTCACCGGCTGTCCTGGCCCGCAGTTCGCTGAGGATGATGTCGCGGATTTGCGGTTCCTTGGATTTGACGGCTTCCAGGGCGACTTCATCCTTGACGCCGATGGCTATGGTGACATCCACGTACCGCGCCCGGTCCTTGTCGGCCAGGTCGGTGACGAAGTTTTTCAGTTTGAGGAAGGCCAGCTCGGTTTCCGGCTCTTCCTTGTGCTCAGCCGGAGCGGCTACCGCGGCCGCGGGCCGCATGAGGACCCAGTAGCCGAGGCTGGCGACCCCGAGGAACAGGATCGCCACCGCGGCGACCAGGGCGATGGTAACTTTCTTGTTCATGGTGTGCTCCTTTCGTATCCGGGTCGTGGAACGCGGGTCCTTTTGGGTATAGCCACGGAGGACACGGAGAACGCGGAGGACACAGAAATGGGACATTCATATTTCGTTTTTATTCGGTGTTATTCCGCGTCTTCCGTTTCCTCCGTGGCTGATTCAATGCCTTTTCCTATCGGCGAAGGTTGACTACATCCTGAAGCATCTCATCCGCTGCAGTAATGATCCGGGTGTTGGCCTGGAAGCCGCGCTGGGTGGTGATCATGTTGGTGAACTCGGTGGAAAGGTCGACGTTGGACATTTCCAGGTTGCCGGGCACCAGGCGGCCGCGGCCGCCGGTGGTGGGAGTGCCAATTTGCGGGGCGCCCGAGTTGGCCGACTCGACGAAGGCGGTGTTGCCTTCCTTCAGCAGGCCGTTGGGGTTCGAGAAGCTCGCCACGGCCACCTGGGCCAGCGTCCGGCGGAAGCCGTTGGAGAAGACGCCCGTAATCTGGCCGCTCTGCTCGACGGAGATCGACTCCAGCACGCCCATGGGGTAGCCGTCGACGGTGCGGGCCAGGACGCTGCTGCCCTGGGTGCCCGCGTATGCCTGCGTGATTCGCGTGAAGTCCAGAGCCACGGCCTGGGCGTCGTCACCGCCGGGCGGACTGGCGATATTCACCTGGATATTGGTGCCGCCGGTCAGGATCGTGCCGTCCGGGTTGAACGTGAGGTCACCGCTACCTGTCACCCCCGCAGCCGCGGGCCCCTCCGCCTCCCACGACCAGTCGTTGGTGCCCGTCTTTTCAAAGGTCAGCACGATGGGAACCGGGTTGCCCAGGCTGTCGTACGCGGTGAACGTGGTCTGATAGGTATCGCCGTCATCGGCGCCGGAGTCAAGGTTGCCGCCGAAGGCCGCGCTGGTCGTCAGCTGAGCCAGGGAGACGTCGCCCCGGATCAGTTGAATATCTCCCAGGCTGGCGATGCCGGTATTGCTCACCGTACCGTCGCTGTCGGCCATCCAGCCCTGCACCCGCTGACCGGTGGCCGGGTTGACCATGTAGCCCTGGGCGTCCCAGTCGAAGTTGCCGACTCGGGTGTAGACCCGCTGTCCGTCGCCGGGGCTCTTCAGCACAAACAGGCCGGCGCCCTCAATCGCGAGGTCGAGGTCCCGGCCCGTCAGCTGGAAGCTGCCGGCGGCCCCGTTCAGGTCGGTGCTGGCCACGCCGGCGCCCAGGCCCACCTGCTGCGGGCTGGTGGAGGCTGAGCCGGCTGACATGGTCTGGCTGAAGACATCCTGGAACGTCACCCGGCTGCCCTTGAAGCCAACGGTGTTGACGTTGGCGATGTTGTTGCCGATGACGTCCATGCGAACCTGGTGGCTGCGGATACCGGTAACGCCCGAATAAAGAGCTCGCATCGCTTCGTCCTCCTATGGCGCGTCAGGACTTGGTGGCAGTGATGACCTGGTCGATGGTGATTTCCGTGTCGCCGAGGGAAAGCTTGGGGATGCCGTCGGCGACTTTGAGCGACTGGACCACGCCGGAGACGGTCTTCCCGTCTTCGTCCGCATAGGTTACGGTCTGCCCCACCAGGCCGAGGCCGTAGGTCATTTTGGACCACTTGGTCTGCTCGGTGATCTTGTCCAGACTCGTGAACTGGGCCAGCTGCGTGGCGAACTCGCGGTCGTCCATGGGGTTGAGGGGATCCTGGTAGCGGAGCTGCGTCACGAGCAACTGCAGAAACTCGGCCTTGCCCATATCGTCCTTGCGGGCAACCTGGTCCGTTGCGGTCTGGCCGCCGGAGCTAACCGGGGATACGCTCATGGAGTCATCTCCTCTTCGGATCAGGCCAGTGTGTCAAGCCCAACGGTGGGCCGGGTCGTAAGCAGCCGGACCGGCCGGGCAGCTACGCCGCCGACGGGGGCGGCGCCCGCCGCCTGCCGGCTCCGCCGGCGGGGGCCCGTTTGCTCGAAGGGCTGCTCAGTCTGGCGCTGCCGTCCCTGCTGGCCTGTGGCCACATGGAATCCGGAAAGCGTCAGGCCGGATTGCGAAAGGCCTTCGCGCAGTTGGTCGCTCCGCTGCTCTAAAAACTGCTGGGCTGTCGAATTGGCAACCTGGAGTGAAGTCTGCACTTCCCGGCCGGCCACGTGCAGCTGAAGTCGCACTTCGCCCAACTGCTCAGGGTGGAGCCGTAAGGTGACGGTATACTTGCCGTCGCCGGCGCTGATTGCCGATTTGGCGATGGCGTCCATCAGCCGGTCGGGCTCAATGGGCGACGGAATGGCCTGCGGGGCGTTCGGCACGGCGGCGGGCCCCTTCGCCTCGGGCCGGTGAACCGCCGCGACGTCAACGGGAGCGAACGCCGGAACTTCGGGCGCACCGGGTGTGGGAGCCGGGGCCGGTGCGGGCGCCTTGCGTTCCTCCCGCCCGGGCTTCTCCTCCTGTTGTGCCGGTCCGCCGGAGATGCCGGTTTCGGCGGCCGGTACGGCCACATCGGTGACAGCCAGCGGCTCCACCACCCATTCACCTTCCGGCGCCGGAGCAGCCGGGGGCGTCGTCCCAACGACGGGCGCTACATCTGCGGCGGGCAGCGGCTGAGCGTCGGCCTTGATCTCGGGGGCGGCCACCACCCGCTGGGCTTGCAGAATCGTCTCGATCACTTCCGGCAGCACGGCGCCCGCCGGAGTGGCGACCGCCTCCGCCGGTGCCTGGATGGGGGCCGGAGCCTGTGCGCCTTCGCCGCTCTGAGCCGCGGGGACCTGCTCCGGGGCGGGCGCCGGTGCGATGCCCGGGGCGCCGAGTAGGGCCATGAGCAGCGCAGTGAAGGCGGAATCAGGTGTTGCGGCCTCTTCCTTGTGGCCGGGGCCGGCAGGAGCTGTGGGAGGGGCGCCCATAGCGCCCGTAGGCGGCAGAGGGTTCATCGGCATGTGCATGCCTCCTGTCGCTTAGTTACCGGCTGGCGCGAGCATTTCGTTCATGACCTGGGCAGCCCGGTCCTTATCCATGTAGCTGATGATCGCTCCGGCCTGATCTTGATCGATCAGTTTGAGGATCTGAGCAGCCTTGTCGGGATCGAGCCCTTCCATCATCGGCCCCGCCTTAAAGGGCGGCATATTCTCGTACATGGCCGCGGCCTGACGGATGGGGTCCAACTCCGCCTGTTGCGTCGTCAGGTCTTTGAGGAGCGTGGAGACCTGGGCCTCCTTCTCCTTGAGCCTGGCTTCACGGGCATCGAGCTCGGCCTTGGCCTGCTCGGCGGCGCCTGGCTGGGGGTTCTCCGCCGCGGGCGGCTTGTCTTCGGTCTTTGGCGGCTGGTTGGCGGGTTCGATCGCAGCGGTCAGACCAGGGATCGGCACCGCATACGAGACCCCGGCCGCAACCCCCAGTACAGTCCCGAATACCAGCAGCCAGTAACCCAGCCGCTCACGGGCCGACTTCTTCTTTTTCGGGGGTTTCGGGGGACTCGGGAGTTTCGGCAGCTTCGGCTTCTTCCCCATCAGCCGACCCCCTTGTGCTGCTGGCTGCTGCGGCGAACGGTCTGGGCGATCTCATCCGTGATGATCTGCTCCTCGACCTGCTCGGCGTACTCATGGGCTTCGTACTGCTGCTCGCGCAGCTTGGTGAGGGCCTTTTCCTTGCGTTCGGCTTCCTCCAGTTCCGCCCGCTTCTCGGCCACCACGGCCAGTGCCTGGTGAAGCGCCTCCACCGCGTCCTTTTCCACCTGAACCAGTGCGGCGAGCCTTTCGCTGGCCTGGTTCCACTCAGCGGCAGTCATGCGTACCTTCCGCCTTGTTTCCCATTCGGCCTCGAAGGCTGCTCGCTGCTTACGGCAGTTCTCCATCGTCACCCAGGCCTGGCCGGACTTCAGCTGCGCCAATGCCAGCGCCTGCTTCGCCTTCATGGACTCAACCTGGCGGACTTTCAGGACCTTCTCCAGGTTGAAGCGAAAGGGTTTCAAGCGTTATTCCTCCCCGCACAGCGCGAACAGGCCATCCGTGGCACCGCTCAAATCGCTGCACTCATCTATCGATTGCCTCAGGAACTGCTTCATGGCCGGGATCTTGTGGATCGCTTCGTCGACAGTCGGATTTGTACCGGCGACATAGGCGCCGATATTGATCAGGTCTTCGGCTTCCCGGTAGGCGGCCAGCAGGGCCCGGAACTTGCGGGCCGCTGCCTGATGCGCCTGCGTGGTCACTTCCGGCATCACCCGGCTGACGCTTTGCAGAACATCGATGGCCGGGAACTGACCGGCGTGAGCCAGCTTTCGGGAGAGTACTACATGGCCGTCCAAAATGCCCCGCACAGCATCGGCAACGGGTTCGTTCATGTCGTCACCGTCGACGAGGACGGTATAAATGCCCGTGACGCTGCCCACCGGGCCGGTGCCGGAGCGCTCGAGAATGCGGGGCAGCATGGTGAAAACGGAAGGCGTGTAACCCCGTGTGGCAGGCGGCTCGCCCACCGACAGGCCGACTTCGCGCTGCGCCTGGGCCAGACGGGTGACGGAATCCATCATCAGGATCACGTCCCGCCCCAAGTCCCGGAACTCCTCGGCAATGGCTGTCGCCACAAGGGCGGCCCGGATTCGCACCAGCGCCGGCTGCTCGGATGTGGCAACCACCACCACCGAGCGCTGCAGGCCTTCGGGACCGAGGTCCCGCTCGATGAACTCACGCACTTCCCGGCCCCGTTCGCCGATCAGGGCGATGACGTTGCAGTCCGCCTGCGTGGCCCGGGCGATCATGCCCAGCGTCGTCGACTTACCGACGCCCGAACCGGAGAAAATGCCAATGCGTTGTCCCTGACCAACGGTGAGCAGGGCGTCGAGCGCCCGCACGCCAAGGCTCAGGGGGGCGGTGATTCGCTGGCGCAGCAGAGGCCTTGGCGGGAGGCCCGTCACGGGGCGAAGCCGGCAGGCGTCGACCGGGCCGAGCCCGTCCATGGGATTGCCGAGGCCGTCGAGTACCCGTCCAAGGAGTGCCTCGCCGGCGGGCGTTTTGAGGGGACCGCCGGAGCTGTGCACCTGCCACCCGGGGCGGAGCCCGTCCACTTCCGCAAGGGGCATCAGCAGAACCCGTTCGTCGCGAAAACCCACGACTTCGGCGGGGATGGTCTGGCCATCACCGCAGAGATAGCATAGTTCGTTCATTTTGGCCTTCGGCCCGGCGCATTCGATGATCAGGCCGGTCGCTCCCAGGACCCTGCCCACCACCGGCGCCAAATTCGCTTCCGCCACCGCCGACATGAGGCGCTCCCACGGAATCACCCGGTGGACCCTCCCAGGGCGGCGCCGAGAGCGGCCCGCAAAGCCTGCTCCTGCACCTCGATCCGGGCATCTATGGAACCATGGGAGCTGTTTACGATGTAACTGCCCTGCGCCAGTCCGGCATCAGGCTGCAGCCGCAGGAGGCCGGCGCCCAGTTCGCGCTCCAGGGTGGAGCGCTGGGCTTCCAGGAGGGGCAGGTCCTGCGGGCTGACCCGGACGGTGCAATCCGTGTCCTTGAGGCGCCGGAGGCCGGCAGCCACCATGGCGGCGACGGCGCCGGGCTGCAGGGCCAGTTGCCCTTGCACGAGCCGCATGGCGGCCGCCACGGCCAGTTCCACCAGGGCGCCCTGCGACGCTTCCAGCCGCCGGGCCTGCTCGGCCCGGGCATCGCTGCGCAGCTGGGCCGCTTCGTCGCGAGCCTGCAAGAGAACGCTGGCGGCCTTGGCTTCGGCGTCGGCCAGGAGCGCTTTGGCCTCAGCCTCCGCTTTCTGCCGAATCAGATCTGCCTGAGCCTTGACGCTCGCGAGAGCGGCTTCCACCTGCTTACGCTGAGGCGCCATCTCCTCTTCGGCGGCCCGCAGCCCCTGGCGGCGGCCTTCGGCGAACCCCTGTTCATGCGCCTCTTCCATGGCCGTCTGCGCTTCCAGTGCGGCATCCTGCAGAATCTGCGCCGCCTGGAGGCGGGCCTCGTTCAACACGTCCTCGCTGGTCGTTGCGGACTGAAGAACCGGAACCACTTCGCTCGGAGGAGGAAGCGACGTACCGTCCAGCTTCGCCCACGCCGGTCGCTGAATGGTGACACCCGGCGGCAGCTGGCCTGGCTTAAATAAACTCATCCTCAGTGCCTCCCCGAGTGATCTGAAGCTCACCCTTCTCCTCGAGGCTGCGGATCAGGTTGACAATCTTGGTCTGTGCTTCTTCCACGTCACGAATGCGGACAGGCCCGAGGTACTCGACCGACTCTCTGAGGGTCTCGCCGGCCCGCTTGGAAAGGTTGCCCAGCACCTTCTTCCAGACTTCGTCCTTGGCGCCCTTGAGGGCCATCGGCAGATCCTTGTTCATATCCACATCGCGCAGGATCCGCTGGACGCTGCGATCGTCAAGCTTGACGACGTCGTCGAACAGGAACATGCGCTGCTTGATCTCCCCGGCCAGATCGGGATCGGACCGGCCCAGCATCTCCATGATGCCTCGCTCGGTCGACCGGTCGACCCGGTTGAGCACATCGACCGCCCAGGTAATGCCGCCCGCCGTGGAACTCTCCTGCGTCACCAGGGCGGAAAGCTTTCGCTCCAGCACCCGCTCCACTTCCCGGAGCATTTCCGGCGAGGTGCGGTCGATGGTCGACACCCGCTTGACCACGTCTGCCTGCCGCTCGGGCGGGAGGCTGCTGAGCACGACCGCCGCCTGCTCCGGCAACAGGTGCGCCATGACGACGGCAATGGTCTGGGGGTGTTCGTTTTGCAGAAAACTTGCCAACTGCGTGGGATCCGTCCGGCGGACGCCGTCGAAGGGGCGTTTGCGGAGGCTGGCGGTCAGCCGCTGCAAGATCTCCTTGGCCCGCTTTTCCCCCACAGCCTTCTCGAGGAGTTCACGGGCGTAGTCGATGCCGCCCGTACGGATGTACCGCTCGGCGGTGGCCAGTTCCACAAACTCCTGTAGAACCGTGTCCCGCTCTTCGGAGGTGACTTTTTTCGCCTGTGCGATCTCAACGGTCAGAATCTCGATCTCATCATCGCGTAGGTATTTGAGGATCCGAGCCGACTGCTCAGAACCCACGTTGATACACAAGATGGCGGCCTTCTGGCGTCCTGTCAAAGCAACGGATTGCGCCACTAATCAGGACCCTCCTTTCAGCCACTGACGGAGCATTTCGGCACAGGCTTCGGGGCTGGACTCGATCAGTTCGTCCACCAACGCCATCAGTTCTTCGTCGACGGGCTGGCCGTCGAGCACGATCTGTCGCCTGGGTTTGCTGGCCATAATCAATTCCAGCCTCTGTTTGGCAGTCTGCGGAGCGAGGGGACCGGACGGAACCGGCGGAGCGCCAGCCGCGTCACCGGCCGCAGCCGCCATGGTATCCACAGGGGCTGCACCCGGCAGACCCGGTGGCGGCTCAAGACCCAGGGCCACATCCAATGCGGTGCCTGCCAGGGGAACGGGTACGGACCCGGCAAGCTGCGGCATGAGGTCGAGCGGGCGTTCCACATCCTCCTCGTCGGAGCTGCGGCGGCGTGAGAGCACAAAGCCCATCAGAAGCAGCGCAGCCGCCGAACCCAGGCCAATGGCCAGCGTTGTGGGTTGAACCTTGGGGGTGTCGCTGCCGGAGCCGGCCAGACTTTCGGCCAGGTCCCGGTTAAACGGCATGGCCGCTACGCTGACGGAACTCAGGTCGGTGCCAACGGCGTTGGCCACGGTCTCCTGGATCTGCTTGAGCCGGTCCGGCGCGATCTCCGCCAGGTTAATGGCAATGCCTACAGAGATGCGCTTGACTGACCCGGGGGCGACCAGCGTGGTCTCCTTGCGCTCACTGACGGCGTAGTTGGTGGTCGTGGAGGTCTTCCACAGGTCGTTGCTCCCCGTCTGGTTCGCATCGCCCTGATATACCGGGGGACTGTTGGGATCGGTGGCGGCGGTACCGCCGGTCTGCTTGCCCTGGGCGGCTTCCTTGACACTCTCCGTCTGCTTGGGCACCGACTGCCCCACGGTGGTGCTCTCCACCCGGCTGGTCTCCGTGTTCAGCTCCAGGTTGACCCGAGCCACCACGTTGCCGGGGCCGAAAATCGGCTCCAGCATGGTCTGCACCCGGTACTCAAGGTCTTTCTGCATGGTGAGCTGCCGCTGAAGCTGATCGCTGTCCAGGCCGGCGCCCAGACCGTTCGCGATGCCCGCAGAAAGCAGGCGCCCGGTCTGGTCCACCACCTTCACGTTCTCCAGGGTCAGCCCTTGTACGGAGCCGGCCACGAAGTTGACGATGCCGTTGACCTGATCGGGCGTGAGGCGCTTGCCGGCCCGAGGCTGGACCAGCACGGCAGCCGTTACGGGCTGTTGATCACGGGCAAATACAGTCTGTTCGGGGATGGCCAATTGCACCTTTGCATAGTCGATTTCGGCCATGCGAAGGAGCGCCCGTTCCAGTTCACCCTGCTGCGCCCGCAGGTAATTGACTTTCCGGTCAAACTCCGTGGCACCGAATTTGGGTTCATTAAACAGCTCCATGCCGACGCTATCCCCTTTGGGGAGCCCGGCCTGGGCCAGCGCCAGCTTCGCTGTGTACTGCTCTGACTTGGGGACCTGAATGGTGATGGTGTTGTCACCCGAAGGCTGATAGGGCACCTTCAGTTCCTGCAGGCGAGCAACGACAGCCGCTGCATCCTTGGGGTCGGCCCGGCTCACCAGCGTCACCCACACAGGGCGGTTCAAGTACCAGGCCAGCCCGACAGCCCCGGCCAGCGCCAGACCGAGACCTCCGGCAAGCCACCGCTGGGTCGGATTCAGCCGCCCCCATATTTCTTTCATGCGTTCCAGGGCGCCCACGGCCAAGCTCGCCAAACGGTTTCCCTCCGGCATCTAAGCGCTGACCGAAGCCAGCACGCTATTAGAGAGGCATGCGCATGATCTCCTGGTAAGCCTCAAGCAGCTTGTTGCGGACCTGAATGGCCATGCTGAGGCTTAACGTGGCACGTTCGGATGCGACCATGACTTCGGAAATGTCTTTGACCTCGCCAGTCGCCAGCTTGGCCGCAATCTCCTTGGCATTCTGCTGGTCCTGTTCAACGGCGCCGAGCGCCTGGGAGAGCACATTGGCGAAGTTCTGGGTCTGCTGTTCAGGTGTCGGGGCTGCTTTGGGCTCCAAGGCGGGCAACTCCATGTTCAGCAGTGCGTTTATTCGTTGCACGTTCACGGCTTAGCGAGAGCCACCTTTCCTTATCTGCCGATCTCCAGGGCCTTGAGCGCCATGCTCTTCGAGACGTTAAATGCCGTCACGTTAGCCTCATAGACTCGCTGGGCCATCATCATGTCGAGCATTTCCGTGGTCATGTCCACGTTGGGCAACCGCACGTTGCCATTCTGATCGGCGTCCGGGTGGGTAGGGTCATACTTCAGCTTGAAGTCTGACTGATCTTCCTCAATGCGGACGACGCGAACACCGTTGCCCGCCTCGTCAGGCTGCTGGTTGGCGCCCAGGGTGCGGGCGAAGACGTCCGCGAATGTATCCCGACGCTCTTCCTGCACGGTGAACTTGCGGCGGTACGGCTGGCCCCCCGGCCCCCGGGTGGTGTTGATATTGGCCAGGTTATTGGCGATCAAGTCCATCTTCAGCCGCTCTGCCGTCAGGGCCGACGTGCTGGTCTCCATTGACTTGAAAATCCGCACTTACCTAGCGCCTCCCGTCGTTAATCGCCATGCGCAGCCGTTCAAACTGGTTGGAGAGTTCCCTGGTGAGAGCGGCATAGAAGATCTGGTTTTCCGCCATGCGGGTCATTTCCAGTTCTATGTCCACGTTATTGCCGTCGGGACGGCCCTCTGAGTCCTTGTCAACTTCAACCCGGGGCACGACCGCGTCAGGGTCCTGCCCCTCTGCGAGGGCCACGGCCAACTGGTCTTCAAACTCCACGCGGGAACGTTTGAAGCCGGGTGTCGCCACGTTTGCCACGTTGTGAGCCAAAATCCGTTGGCGCAGCGAAGCCGCTTCCAGGCCGCGCTCCAAAATGCGGGTGGCCAAATCCTTACCGACCATGGGGGCTCACCTCCGGACTACAGGGTGGCGAGATCGTTGACTGCCTTGCCCAGCGTCTGGTCCTGCATTTGCAGGGCTCGCTGGTTGATCTGGAAGGAGCGCAGCGCGGTGATCAAATCCGTCAGTTCTTGGGCCAGATCCACCGTTGATGCCTCGAGCCTGCCACCCCACACCTTCGTTTCGGCAGTGGCGCCACGCAGGTCAAACCGCCCCGCCGCCTGTCCGTCCACCATAACGGTGCCGTCGTCAGTGATCTCCAGCGAAGTGGCCCCGGCGCCGACCGGGGCGCCACTGACCAGAACGGGCTGTCCCTGGGCGGTCACCAACTGCCCTTCGGCGTCACGCTTGAAACGGCCGTCCCGCGTGTAGGTTAGGCCGGCGGCGCCCAGTACGGTAAACTCACCGGGCCCGGCCAGCGCTGCGTCCAGGGGGTTGTCAGACTCCCGCAGGATGCCGCTGCGTTGATCCTGCACAATTTCGGCCAGTTCGGCGCCGCTGCCGGCGGCGCCAAGCACGGGACCCCCGGGTTGCTGGTCCCCGATGCGGCGCAGCAACATCTGGCCGAACTCCCTGCCAACAGCCACCGAGCGGTGAAAGCCGTCGGAGTTGACGTTGGCCACATTGTTGGCAATCACTTCAGTGCGGGCCTGTTCCCAGACCATGCCCGCCCGCGAAGCCCCCATGCCCCTGATCATTGCGCACTCACCCCGTCTGTTCGCTCGCTTGATTGAGGCCAAGGTAGATCTTGATTTCGCCCAACTCGGTCCGAATCGGCACCGCCACCACGGGAATCGAAATGCCCGTGATGCGCACCCCTGTGCCTCGTACAATCGCCGGCGGCGAAATGCGGCAGGGATAGCCGTTCTCTTCCAGCAGGCCGGACGACATACCGGTGATCAGGTTGCCAAGCTCGCCAAGGGCGCTCTGCGCCATTGGGTCAGAGAGCTTCAGAGGGGCACCTGCCATGGCGGAGACAAGCCCCTTGGCCACGGAGAGATCCATGCCATAAATGACCAGGCCCTGCACCGCCCCGAGCACTCCGACCACCACGTTGACTGCATGGCGGGTCGAGTCGATGCGCATCAGATAGGGCTTGTCCGGTACCCACTTTTTCAGGCCGGCTTCGGCTGAGAGCACTTTCATGCCGGCGTATACGAAGGGGTTCAGGAACTCTGCTTTCATATAAACCCACCCGCTTGGGGCCGATTAGCCCTGGGCAATGGGCACCCGCCGTGTGATTTGGACCGCCATGTGATTGCCCGACATGCCTGGCCGGGCCTTGAAGGTCAGGACGCTCCCCGCATACAGAGACAGCTCATCGCTGACGCGGGTCTCAAGCGGAATTACATCGCCTTCCTGCAGCGACGTAAACTCTCCCACCGTAATCCGCGCTGTGCCTAACATGGCAGTCAGGGGAACCTGCGCCTCCTGGATGGAGCCCTGCAGGCCCTCCCCGTCAGGCTCGCCGGTAGGGTCATCGGCCAGCCAGCGGTGGGGCGAGAGCTTGGACATGACCGGCGCTACTGTGGAGTACGGGAAGACCAGAGTCATGTTGCCGATGTGCTCGCCGACCTGTACGCCCAGGGTAATGGCCGCAAGCACCTCGGACGGGGAAGAAGTCTGCAGGAACGCCGGGTTTGTCTCCATTGCCTCCAGGACAGGCTTGATCTCGGCAACGTTGCGCCAGGCTTCCTGCAAGGGGACGAACACATCCTGGACGGTGCGCTGAATCACGCTAAGTTCAATCTCTGACAGACCGCGCTGCGGCTGAGTGTCGGAACCCGGGCCCCCGAAGACCCGGTCGATGACCGCATAAGCGATATTCGCGCTGATTTCCAGCAGACAAATGCCGGGCAGCGGGTTTAGGCGGAACACGGCTACCACGGCTGGGCTTGGCAGCAACTGCGTGTATTCCGCATACAGGTACTGGTTGGTTCCGCGCACATGCACCTGTGTGTTGGTGCGCAGCGAAGCCAGGAAAAAGCTCTGCAGAAGCCGAGCGTAATTTTCGTGCACCATGACCAGGGTCCGGAGCAAGTCTTTCTTGAACTTGGTGGGCCGGCGGAAGTCATAGTCGCGCAGCGTGGTATTGTCTTTGCCCTGGAACAGGTCTTCGCCGTTCGCAGGAAGGAGCGACTTCATGAGGGCATCAATATCGGCTTGTGTCAGTGTATTTTCCAGCGCCCCCAACTCCTTCCTATAGGAAAATAAAAAGAGCTCACTGGGGTGAGCTGATTCACCCTCCGCCTGCTTCGGTGGCCCGGCCGGCTTGGAACGAAATCGTTCGACAGCCCCGTGGCTTTGCGACCCCACCTTTCAGTGGGTGTGCCTTTATCGTTGGAAGAGATCATTGTTATCTATGCCATATTACGCCTTGTCCTTAAGTGTAAGGGAGAACTGTATAAACGTCAACCATGTACTCCATATATTGTATGGCACACTACATTTCAGTAAACTTGACGTTCCTACAGTCAGATCCGCACTCCGGGGGCGCCGTGCAAAGGGTAACGCCCACTGCGGCAGGGATGCCGCAGCGGGCGTTTCTTGGACATTCTGGCTTATAGTCAGGGTTTTATCGTCGGAATCAGGCGGGTAACACCCCTTCATCCCAAAGTTGGACACCGCCGGCGCCCCACGGCGAGCCGGAAGGTAAGGGTCTTCACCTAATGATTTCTGATCCAGGCCGCGATGTCCTCGATGACGTACGCGGGCACATTCGCCTTCGTCTGGTACTCGTCGAGGAAGCCCAGGGGCCCCTCTCCCTCCGTGAATATATGGTTCAGCTTGGGGTAGAGCCTGAATGTAACCCCATCGCGTCCGGCCAGTTCTTTCTGCCAGCTCTCAAACTGACTGACGGGTACCTGAAAATCGCGGGCGCCCTGGAAAATCAGCAGGGGAACACCCACCTTCATGGCTACGGACGCCACTGGGTCCCGCAAGTCCAGATAGTATTGCGGGAAGCCAAGGACAAACTCCTTGGGCGGCTGGGCTGCGTTGAAGCTCGGGTCGCGCAACAAGGCGATTTGCTGCGCAATGAACGGCAGTTGGGCTTCCGGCAGGAGCTGCGCCTCGACCATAAGCTTGCTCTGCGCGTAGAGCGTGTCGAGGAACGAGTTGGGACCGGCCGCAATGATGCCGCCCGCGATCACCTTCTGCGAATCCTGCTCGAGCATCCGCGGCAGGGCAAAGCCGCCTTGACTGTGACCGAGGACAAAGACTCGCCGGGGATCAATGCCTTCCCGTGCTCGGAGAAGGCTCGCCGCAAGGAGGGCGTCTTCCGTGGTTTCGGCCTGCAGGCCGAAGTTGGGCAACATGACGACCTTCTGTGAATGCTCCCGGGTCCGCTTTTCGTAGCGCAGCACGGCAATGCCGCGGGTGGCCAGGCCCTGGGCCAGGTCCCGGAAGACTTTCACACCGCCGACAGTTTCGTCGCGGTCGTTAGGGCCGGAGCCATGAACCAGGACTAGGGCCGGGAACGGACCGTCGCCGGCCGGCATGGCAAGGGTGCCCGGCAGGGGAAACGCACCGTCCGGCCCGATCAGGACTTCCGTTTCCGTGAAGAGATCAGGGTTGGCGTAGCGCGGCGTGCCGGCAACCGCCGTGGGCCCAGCGTAAACGTTCATATAATAGTCATCCACCAGGGAGCCGCTGAGGTCGAAGCGCACGGTGACGTCCAAGGCCATTTGGCCAATGGCCGCTACGAATTGGACGTTCTCATGCACGGCGGACTTGGTGTGTGCGACGCCGGTCATCTGCACGACGGAACCGACCTGCTGCAACTGGGCTGCAATAGCGGCAAGACGGGGGGCCGGCATGGCAGCTCGGAAGGCTGGGGTAAAGGTCTCCGGGTCAGGCGTTCCCTTTACTAAGGCCTTGAAGAAATCCATGGCGCGGGTCGCTGCCGAGTCGACGACAGCCTTGTCGGCGGTGGCGTCCCAGGCCACTTCGACGCCGAGCGCTGCCTTGAGAAAAGGCAGCGGAATCATCGTTCGCCCGTTGTCCAGCGACACAGGGGCACCGACCGGAACAGACTGACCGTTCCACCGGGCGGTCCCTTCGCCAATGCGCAGAACCAGGACCACATCGTCACGGGTGACGGTTACGGCCTGCTCAGCAGCATTCCATTCGACCTTCGCCCCGGCGGCTTCGGCCACGGGCCGCAGGGGGACCAAGCCAGGTTCGGTCGCCTTGTTGGGTTCCCCGGCGGCCAGTCCGGTACCGGCCAGGGGCAGAATGAGCAGTGCGGTGATCACGGCGACCAGCGCACGCTTCAAGGACTGCAACATTTCAAGTTCTCCTCTCACGCGAAAGGTTCATCCGCATGAGAGACGCTCAGGCCCCGGCAATCGTTCAGACAGTGATGAAACTGTAACACAAGCAATGCCAGCGTGCCGTGAGGGGGCAGCACTCGGCAAGACTCCCATGGGCCGTCTCCACGTCGAAGCCTCAACAATGTTCCTGTAAGACTGGAACGTTTTCTGGTTGCTGATTGTCAATGATTTGAGCAGCTGGACGGGCAAGGGGGGATCGCATGTACAACAGTGACGAGCAGTTCCTGGCCCTGCTCCGAAATGAGGAGGGAAAGCTCCTGCGCCTTGCGCGAGCTCTGACCGGGCAGGATGCCGATGCATGGGATTTGTTGCAAGAAGCTACGCTGGTGGCTTACAGCCAGTTTCACAAACTAAGGGGCGGGCCGGACTCCTTCGGGCCTTGGATCCGCCACATCCTGGTCAATCGTGCCCGCAACCTTCTGATAAGCCGCAGCCGCATATCTCTGGTGGAGTCCATGTCCGAAGAAACCGCCAGCCCTGAGCCCGGGCCTGAGGAGCAGTTCAACCACACCCTGCTGTGGGTTGAAGTCATGGCGCTTGAGGACCATCACCGGCAGGTACTTACTCTTCGGTTCCTGGCAGATATGAAGGTGGAAGAGATCGCCATACTGCTTCATGTTCCAGAGGGCACGGTAAAATCCCGAATCAACCGGGCTCTGAGTGCCCTTCGGGTGCGTCTGGAGTCCGGGGCGAAAGGGGCGGTGAAGCAAGCATGAACCTGGAACAGAAGCTCAGCAACAGCGCCGAGCCGTGGCTTGCGGAAGAAGTTCTCTCACCTGCCCAATCGGCTGCATTGGCGACGTTGGTGCGGCGCAAATTCCGCACCCGCCGGCTGGTCCGTGGGGTGCGGGCAGCAGTCATCGCCGCGGCCTTGGTAAGCGTAGTCATGTGCTGGCCTGTGCTGGTCAGCTTGGCATCGGACAGCCCCATGATCGGACCGCTCATTGTCCGCTGGGGTGGCCTTGACCGCGGCGCTTACTGGGCAGCTCAAAACGGTTATGTGGTGCCAATTGGCAAGGTGGCTACCGATCAAGGGTACTCCTTTCAAGTGGAGAGTGTGCTTGCCGATGCGGCTCGCACCGTGGTCTACTATGTGGTGGATGGTCCCAACCTGACTGGAGACCTGCCCATAATTGACGCAACCTATAATCTCAGGTCCCCTTCCGGAGCGTCCGGGAGCGAAGGGACACTCATTGACGGACGCCTGTACGGGACGGAGACGCTTCCGCCCCTGCCCCACCCCGTCTCCCTGGTGAACTTGACAGTAGGGGAGATCGCCGGCGTGAAGGGAACTTGGAAGGTCTCGTTTATGGCCTCGCGGGCAGAACTGGACGCCATGACCAGGTCGTTTAGAATTCAGGAGCCCCCTGAGCCTCTTCCTGCGGATGCCACCGAGCACAAGCTGCCGAATCCTGCGGCCACCGTTGAGGTGCCGAAGCAGCCCTCTGCGGCAGCGGAGCCCGAACCGCCTGTTTCGGTCCCCGCGGTAGAAGCTTCGGATCAGCCTTTATCAGAACCGGTGGTAGCCCTCCTGCCTGATACGGGCCAGTCGGAGCAGTCGGTTGACTTGACAAAAAAGGTGTACGTAGACGATATTTGGCGGGAGCGCTGCGGATTGACAATCACGCGAATCGTTTTGACACCTACTGAGACAGTGGTGGAAATGGTCGGCCCCGCCGCCGGACACTGTGATATCAGGAAGTCCGAACTGGAAGCTGATGGACAATTGCTTACTGCGACCGGGAGTTCCTGGAGCCTGGGCCTGTACAAGATTAGGTTCGACCGGCTGGAAGGAGACCCGGCGCAAGTGACTCTCCGCCTTACAACGGTGGTGAAATGGGAAGAGGGAGGACCTGTCATCGATTTGTCCCAGCCCGGGGTCCGAACCACCTATGGGGAACTGTGGTTTGAGTTGGAGTCGATCACTCATGAGGACGGGAACACCGTGATCCACCTGAACACGGGACCCGAAGGTACCGATTCCGAAGCTTTTTTTGCGTTCAGACGCTGGGTGGTGACAGACACAGATGGAAATCTGCACAGCGTGACCAGGGGGCATGCCCAGTGGGTTGGTACGCCCGCTGTGTGGCATGAGGAACGTACGATCGACGGCGACGTTCCGTCACTGCTAACTATCCAGTCTCAGTTGCACGCGGTGCCCGTTCCAGGTCCCTTCGAAGTAACCATTCCGCTCAAGTAGAAACACTCACGTTTGGCAGTGGTCCGCACGGAGTAGCAGCACGGTCAGTAAGCCCGAGGGCCGCCTGCGGCGTCAAGCGTGCAGGCGGCCCCGTCGTAGTTGTCGGCCTTGGTTTTTAAACTGCCCCCTCACGGCCGGAAAATCGGCAGCGGCTTCAGCGGCAGCGGCTTGATGGGCACCAAAATGAGCTCAGGCGGGAGCTTGTTGCTCCCCGGCCCCTTGACCCAGAGGTCGTTGTTCTCCATCCAGACCGCCACGTTGTCCACCGTCAGCTTCTGCCCGGGGGTCCCGGGGGTGAAGACAGCGGACTTGTCTACCAATTGCCCCGACGGCGGGCGAATGGTCACCATGAGCGAGTAGTTGTCCGGGCGCCCGTCCTTGAACATGGCCAGCTTGTCGGCCGGATAAGTGCCGCATTTATGCAGCCCCTGGGCCGAGCAGATGCCGCCCGTTACCGGGGGGCCGTCCTTGGGCCCGAGCTTGCGTCCCCACACCCGGTACTCGGCGCTGAAGCTGGTGGAGCCCCCGAAAGGCTGTCCCAGGCACCCGCCGGCTACCTTAATGCCCGTCTTGACCTGCGCATCGTTCGCCGGGAGATACTGCAGCACCCGGGTAATCGTGCCGCTGCCGCTCCGCTTCACATTCGTTTCGCTGAACCCCAGGGGCGGGTTGGGCACATTCCCTGGTGTCCCGGCGTCAAACGTGCCGCGGTGGGCCTCGTCGGTCGCGACTTCCCAGCCGGCGTCAACCCGGAGTTCCTTCTCGAACTGGTGAAAGACGAACTGCTGCGCCGTGCAGGAGACGGCGACGGGCCCGAACTGCTTGTAGTCGTAGGCCCGACCGGAAGGCACAAGCCGCCACGAAGTGATTTGCGCCGGCGGCGGGGGTGACGTGAACTCGATGATTGCCGGTGTACTCTGCTTGCCGTCTGCAGTCTTCACGAAGATGGACTGAGGTCCGTTGAGGTTTGACAGGCCCCCCGTGAGCTGCACGATGATGTGCGTGTCGCTCCAGGCCTTCGGGATTACCTCCTGGCCGTTCAGCACTACCTTGGGCCCCGCCTCTCCGCCGGCGCCGAAGTTGGCGCCAATCAGGGTCAGGTTTGCCGTCGCACCCTTGGTCACCTTGGCCGGCGTGACCGTGTAAATCCGGGCGCCGGGTCCGATCTCTTTCAGCTTGTCGCCCTGGCCCACCATCGTGATGGCATAGACTCGACTCTGGGGCACGAGCAGCGCGCTGAAGAGCAGGAGGTAGAAGGCCATGAAGCTCAGCGCCACCACTCGGACCCAGCCTTTGGGCACCTTGCCGCTCCACAGCAGCTTTACGAACACGATCAGACCCACCGCCAGGAAGATGACGGCGATCAGGAAGGCCACGTTGTACGTGGTCTTTATGATCTCTAATAGACGCACGGTATCACCCGTGGTACACTTAACTGGGAGTGATTACCAAATATGTCTACTTCGATCAGGATCGAATCGGACATGGTGGCCGCTTACATTCGGTGGTCTACCGATGATCAGTCAGACGGAACGACCCTGGATGTCCAAAAGGAAAGCTGTATGCACTACGTCAAGTCGCAGGGGTGGGCGTTCCGCGAAGACCTCTGTTTCATCGATGACGGCTATTCGGGCGGCACGCTGGATCGGCCGGCCATGACCGCCTTACGGCAAGCCGTGAGCGCCGGTCAGGTCCGCTGCGTAGTGGTCTACAAGCTGGACCGCTTGTCCCGCTCGGTCCTCGACACGGTCAACCTGGCCTTGGAGGAGTGGGAAGGCAAGTGCTACATCAAGAGCACGCGCGAGCCGATCGACACCACCACGGCAGCGGGGAAGATGTTCTTCTACATGCTGGTGAGCTACGCGGAATGGGAGCGGGCAGTGATTCGAGAGCGAACCCTGTCAGGGAAGAAGAAGCGGGCTGAACAGGGTAAGAACCCCGGGATCAAGTTTCCCTTTGGATACACCAGGGGAGCCACACCCGGGGAGTGGGCCGTAGTAGAAGAGCAGGCCGCCATCGTCCGTCGCATTTTCGGGGAATACGTTGGCGGGAAGGGCTTGCTGACCATCTGCAACGAGCTAAACGAGCAAGCAGTCCCCTGGAAGTATGGAACACCCTGGAATATCTCAACGATCCAGTACATCTTGAAGAACGAGGCCTACAAAGGCGACCTCGTATACGGGGCACGGATCGACGCCAAGTCCCGGACTACGGGCAAACGTACCATCATCAAGCTGGATGAGCCCAGGCATGCCAAAGTGGAGAACGCGATGCCGGTCATTGTTGAGCGAGAGCTGTGGGAGGCTGCGCAGGCAGTCAACCGAAGCCGAGAGGTTGCCTCTAAGCGTTCTCTGTCCGCCACGTATCTCCTGTCTGGAATTGCCAAATGCACCTGCGGCGGCCCATTGGTCGGTGCCTTTATGGAAGGCAAACGACGGATCTACAGTTGCTCAATCAGGCGGAACCGAGGCGCTGCGATCTGCAACGCCCTTTCCATGAAAGCTGACGATGTTGAGCGCGATGTTGTCGAAGCGGTAAGAACCCACTACCGGGCTGCAGGTGAAGAGGATCATGTCGCATCGACCCTAAAGAACCTGAACGAGCAGCGTGATATGGCCATTCACTCAATGGCCAACTTTGAAACCAGAATTGAGGAGCTGAGGCGTCGCCAGGACCGGCTGCATGCAGACTACGACAAAGGTGAGCTCACTGCTCGGCTCTACAGCTCCCGAAGCGAAGACACCGAGATGGAGATTGAGAAGGCACGGGCCGAAATCGCCAAGGTGAAGGGGCAAGTGGCTCAACTGGACCAACAGCTCAAATCCCTTGACGCCGTCCGTACTGAGTTCAGACAGATGGCAGCTCGTGCAGATGAGTGGGACGCGTTAACTCGGGAAGAGCAGAAGCAGTTCCTCCGCCATGCAATTGACTCTCTGACACTCCGGTGTGTCGGTAAGGAGCGCAGCCCCGAGGACCGCCGAATCTCTCTGGAGGTCATTGAGATTGATCTGGTCCTGAATCAACCGAGGCTGGCTTGATCATCTCAGCTTAGGCTCCCCACGGTAGAGGCCGAACAACTAGAATGCCCATGGCAACGGCCCGGAGGCTGTCATCTTGCAAGGCAGTCTCCGAGCCGGCTTCATTATTGATCCAGAACATCGCATTGGCGTACAATCGTACTACCAACAAATTTCGCAAAGGAAACGAACACACAGAAATCTTTGAGGTGAAATTGATGGCCACTGGCGAGAGTCTTTCAACAAGGCAGTTCAAGTATCTCCCCCTTTCCATTCGACTTGAGACGTTAGGAGGAATAGCGACGCCTCTGGTCCTCAAGGGTACACCTTTGCCGACAAAACGATCACATGTGTACTCGACTGCCGCGGATAATCAAGACACCGTTGAAATTCGCGTGCTGATGGGTGAAAGTCCTCTCACCAAACGGTGTACGGTCATCGGTTCGGTAGAACTCAAGGGGATTCCCCCCGCTCCAAGAGGAAAGCCAAGAATCTCAGTTATCTTTGAGGTCGACGAACGTTGCGCGGTACGATTGACCGGCAGCGTAGACGGAACACCGTTGAAGGTGTCGAGAGACATTGCCCCAGACATCGACCTCCTTACCGTCGACTCCATCCAGCATCTCCTTAGGACGTTTGCGGAGCATGCTGCGGAGGATGAACGTGAGGTAAGCAGGATAGAGACCATCCAGGGTGCGGAGAGGGCTATTCAACGCGCAGAGGAACGCCTTTCAACCGAAGATACCAGTGGTCTACTGGGCCTTAACCGAAACGAGATTGCCAAGAAGATTGCTGCGGCAGGTCAAGCCATTGAAATGGGCGATGTTGATCGCATCCGCAAATGCACAACAGAACTTGAGTCTGCCTTGTCGGAAAACCCAATGAATGACGTCTTCGGTATGCTTTTTGGCAAACCGTCTCCTGCCATCTCCAATCCCGCCCAGCGGGCTCCCGGAAAGCCTTCACCAACAGCCGCCGCTGCCGCTCAGCAGTCAACAAAGGGCCAGGGGACCACTTCTCAGCCAGCCCACCTTGGGAGGATCTTTGGTGGTGGACATTTCACGGTTGATCCCAAGCTGTGCTTTGTGTTGATGCCCTTCGCTGAGGCCTTCAGGCCAATTTATCAGGATCATATCCGGCCAGTCGTCCAGAAGGCAGGGTTTACGTGCCTGCGGGCTGACGAGATTCGGGGCACGAACATCATCAGCCAGGATATTTGGGAGAATATTAACCGCGCACGACTCCTGATAGCAGATTTAACCGGTCAAAACGCCAACGTCTTTTATGAGGTGGGTCTGGCGCACGCCGTGGGTAAGGATGTCATCCTGCTCACCCAGTCAAACACCGACGTACCCTTTGACCTTAAGGCCATAAGATACATCGTCTATAATTACACCCCCCCAGGCATGAAGGAGATGGAGACTACACTCCTCGCCACTATCTCTGCCGTGGCAAAGTCAAGCTAACTCTTGGCGCTTGATGTCACACATCTCACAGCCGATAAAGAGCAGGGTTACCGCGTCCAGTCAGAGAACTCCTTGGGGCAGTAATCTGAGTGGAGGCAGCCTATGGAGTTCTCTTTCCCCTGGTGGTTCTACGCTCTTTTCGCCGTTCCGATCGTGTGGCCCCTCATCCAGCGCCTTGTCCAAGAGATCATTGACGAGCGGCGATTCGCCAGGGCTGGCCTATCGGACATTCGCCGGATGAGCTGGCGGGACTTCGAGAAGTATTTGGCACACCTGTTCCGCTCGTTGGGTTATCAAACTGAAGTGACACCGCCCTCGGGCGATTACGGCGTGGACGTCATTCTCACGGACGGCAGCGGCCGCCGAATCGCCGTACAGGCTAAGCGGTGGAAGGGCAAGAAGGTCGGCGCCCCTGAGATTCAGAAGACGATCGGCGGCGCCGCCTACTACAAGTGCCAGCAGGCCATCGTAGTGACGACCTCTGGCTACACCGACCAGGCTCAGGAGATGGCTAGGAAGACGGGAGTACAGTTGTGGGGCCTTAAGGAACTGGGCGATGCCATGGAATTGGCCCGCTCTAGAGGGGCAGGGACCCAACCAGCCAGTGCCACTCAACCTGCCCCCAAGCCGTCAGCCACAGCGGAGGGGCCGAAACCCGTCGGCGCGCCAGCAAGACCGTTAGGTCTGCCAGTAAAGCCGGGTACCGCAACGGGCAACCCAGCATGCCCCAAGTGTGGAGCCCACATGGTTGAACGCACAGCACAGGGGACGGCGATCTGGCTCTGCTCTCGGTTCCCTGCTTGCCAGGGAAACCTGCTGAAGAAATGATGTGTGTCCGGCCAAGATAACAAGGCAACATCGCGCCGGCACCTGGGGAACTCTCCAGGTGCCGATTGCTTTTTGTGTGCCTTTGCCTGATCACCACGAAGGAGGCTTAAGTCGCTCGACGATCCTTAGCACTTCGTCACGCTGGTACCGTCGCTGAGAGTTGGGCTCATTCCCTAACCGGTAGACCCGGAAACGGGTTCCGAACAGCGTACACCAGCGTCCATCGGCGCTCTCATACCTCCGAAGCGTCCGGGGATCCACTCCGAGAAGGTCACATACCTGCTTTGTCGTCAGCATGTCTTTCAATAACTACCACCTCTACCAGGTGGTAGTTTCGCCCAACTAGCACAAACGCAAACATGCGAGCGTAATATCCCGGTGTACCACAACCCTAGCCACTATCCTGGCCAGATCCGTGGGCGCCACCGCGGGGCTCCCACTGCCAGGAAGGGCGTACGACAAGGGGTGAAGCTCGCATGCCTCGCAAAGATCCTGTCGGATCTCCACTCGCTTCGCTCGTTCCGATCCTCCAGGCCGTGGGGGGCCTGTCCCTCTCGGGCTATGCCTGGGCCGTGTTCGACCCGACCGGGTTTTCCGCCATGGCCGCCGCCATCGTTCCAGCCTGTCGGCTAATCGGCGCCGGCTGCATCACCGGAGGCTTCGCATACGCCTGGTGGAAGAGCCGACGGCGCCCGCTAACGCCGACCCATGAAGACTGGGCCTGTGGCACGTACATAACCGGCTTACCCGGCAGTGGCAAGACGGCATTTGCCTACCTGCTCGCTCACGAGTTTTGCCAGCGGGGCTGGGGCTGGATTTGGATCAGCATCAAGTCCAGCCTGCCGCTACTGTCCTACCTGCCGCCCGAGGCCCAGGGGCGATGCCTCCTGTTTGCGCCGTACTCCGACCACCCCCTCGGAATCAACTTCCTTCGCACCTACACCAACAGTAGCACCGAGCGAGAGCTAATTGCCGATCAGGCCGCAGAGCTGTTTGAGCGCCTCCATTCGGCCATGTCCGGAAACATGCGCGAGCTAATTCGGATGGGCACGCTGGCGCTACTGCTGTGGGCCGATCACCAGAGAATCGAGGTTACGCTATGGGAGCTGTACCGCTTCTTTCAGGAAGAGGCGTTCCGCGGCAAGGTCCTCGCTACTGCACCAAAGCCGGTGCGTGACGCATTCGGTTCCGACGAGATCCGCCGCCAGACGCTGCAGGCTGTCCGGGCACAGCTTAGGCGGGCAGTGGCCAGCGAAAACCTATTGGTTGCGCTGTCGCAGCAAGACGGGATCGACCTCTGGCGGGTCATGAACGAAGAGCGCTTCTTGGTCTGCGACACGCCCGAGGCGCTGCTGGGGCCAGCTGTCGCCGGCTTCCTGTGCACTGTCATCGCCAGCCGGGTCCAAATGCTGACCAGTCGGCGACCGGTGGCTTCCCGCCCCTTCGGGTGTTTCAATGACGAGTTCCAGGAGTATTCAAACCCGAGTTTCGCCAAGGGAATCGCCACCGGCCGGGAATTTGGTCTGGCCTGGGTGCTCATCCACCAGAGTCGTGCAAACCAAGCCATCGGTAAGGAGGTCAGCGGCGCGGTTCATCTCTGCGGGAACCGTTACTATTTCCAGCAAACGCCCGAGGACGCGAGGGCGGCCCTTGAAGCGACCGAGGAGCGCTGGGAGAAGAGCGAGTTCACCCACTTGCCAAAGCGCCACTATCGGGCGCTGAGGCGGATTCACGGCCAGCCGGTGGTCACGGACGGAGTCACCCCGGACCTACCGGCGCCAGACCCCGACTTGGCGGCTGCTGTGATCGAGCGCTCCCAAACGGGACCCACGAGAGTGGAGATCCTGGCTGCTATCCAGAAGCGGAAGGTGGTAGGACGGAATGATGACCACAACCGAGAAGGGACGCCGGCGGCAGCGGGCACTGTTTGACTTCCTCGGCCAGTACGCCGCCGCCACCACTGACCAATTGGCAACGCTCATTTGGGGTGGCAACGGGCGGTTGGCAAGGCAGCATCTGCTAGCCTACACCCGAGCTGGTCATCTCCGCCGTCTTCCGCACCCTCTGTTCCGAAACGGGGCCTATGTCTACACCCGCAGGCAGTCGGCCACGAGCCATACTCAGAAGGTGCTGCACCACCTGTCCGAGGTTGACTTCTACCTCGCCGTGGTACGCCACCTGGGCCATTATGGAGCCCGAACTGTGGCGGAGATGGAATGGGGGCAGGGACTGGTGCCAGACCAGACGGTGATCTGGAGGGACGCGGTCTGGGCCGTCGAGCACCACCTCAGCGGCCAGTTTGGGCACGCCGGGGACTATCAGCGCTTTATGGAAGAGGAGGGTTACGTGCTCAGCCACTGGTGGCGGGAGCGGCTCAAAATGGGATTGCTCGTGATCACGAGCGGCGCCGGTGCAGTTGATCATGTAGTCGCACAGTTGAAGCGATACACCCCCCCAGGCCTAGTCTGGCGGGTTGGGACCCGTGAGGCAGTTCTCAAGGATCCGGGGTCCTGGCTCAAGTAGTGAAGGGAGGGCGAGCAACATAGGCAAGCAGTCGAAAGGATTCCAATTGGGGGTCCGCTGCGGACGGGCGTTACTAGAGCTTCTCGGGGCTCGGGAGGTCATCCGGGAAATGGATCGGGAAGAGAAGCGGCGCCGGCGGAAAAGCAGGGAGAAGTAAGGGTAGGGCGACTCGCCCACAGCCGATTCGTTATACAACGTTACCCTAAAAAGGAAAACAAAGGGCGGCGGCGAAGTACATTGGTTGACGGGTCATTCCAATAGCTTAGGGGTGGAGACCTGATGGACTTGGAGAGCTTCAGCGCTGCCGCTCGCGAGTTCTATCAGCAAGGCCAGTACGGCGCTCTGGTGGCATACACTGGAGTAGTGCTTGACCACATCACCCAAGAAGCTGTTTCGCCCGAGGCTGAAGCTGCAGTCCGGCTCTGGCGTGGAAACGGGTACTATGGCTTGGGCCGCCAGGGAAGCGCGGTCAGTTGCTATAACGAGGCGCTCAGTTTGGTCGTTGAGGATGAAGCCCCAGTCCTGGCGTCCCAGATCCTTACTTCATTGATGACCGTCTATGCTGCCACTCCCGAGTATCAGGAGTTCGACACCCTCCATAACCGATACCAGGCCCTTTGCCAGGGGTACCCTACTGCGAGCAGGTGGTCTCCGTGGGTGCTGTACAACAAAGGTGTCTGCCTCGAATGGTCGATGAACTTGGAGGCGGCAGTGTCCGCATATGAGGATTGCCTGCGTGCCTGTGCCAACACGCATCTCGACGGCGTGGCGGATTTGACGGCCGCAGCGTTGAGCAACGCTACGGGGGTCTATCTTCAGTTGGGTCGATTCAAGGATGCAAAGGAGTGCCTTGCTGCTGATCGATCCGGGTGGTCTGTCGAAAGGCGCGCCATGATGGAGATCTACGAGGCGCGCTGCCTCGTCCTGACCGGCGAGGTATCAAGGGCCCGTGCAGTCATCGCCAACGTCAAGGACTTCCCTGGGCTCAGTGAGGCAACCATGGCTGAGTTCTGCTTGACGTCTGCCCTTTGCCACAAGGCGGAGGGGAATACGTCCGCCGCGCGCACCGCGGCATATCAAGCCGTGGATTACGCATATAAGGCGCGGCCGGAGCATGCAGCAGCGAGGGACAGTGCTATCAGGCTGCTGCGTAGCCTCAGCAAGGATAGGACAAAGGAGGGAATTGAAGAGTGAGGCGTGGTTTGGTGACCTTATTGGTACTGCTGGCCACTTTGGTGAGCATGACAAGTACGAGTCTCTTCGGGTTCGGTCCAATTTTGCCCACAGCGCGTACTACCGCCGTGAGTGGCCGATAAATATACATAACACAAGAGGTCCGTGGCCGCTGATAAGCGCCCGGACCTCTTATCCTATTGTTCCCTGCGCGTGAATTCGAGGCCGGGGTACGTAGAACCATGCGACCGGAAGACCCACGCAGTCTGCAAGGCGCTCAATCACGGTTGGTCCCGGATCGGACTGGCCCTGCATTGCCCGTCTCAGGGTTACTGGCTTTATCAGGAGCCGGCTTGCTATCCGCTCTTCAGAGAATAGCGCCTGTTCACGGTTGGTGAGGAAGTTGACAATGATGGCCATGCGCTCCGCTGTGGTGGTGTCGGCCAGCTGGTTTTCCATGAGTCGCAGGTATTCGTGGAGGTCTGCCTTTATCGCTTCCACGCGCGGGCTGTCTCGCCGAGCACCTGGGCGCCCTAGCAGGTAATCAACCGTCACCCCGAAGTGATCCGCGAGCGTGAGGAGCGTGTCATAGGGGGGTTCAGTCTTTCCGGCCTCCCAGAGCGCCACAGCGGTTCGCGTCTGTCCAAACAGATCGGCAATGTCCTGCATGACTTGGCCTGCCTCTTCCCTCAACTCACGGTGACGGCTCCCGAAACTGCTCACATCGGCTCACCCCCTGGGAGTGCCTCCATTTTACCACTGACCGGCAGCGTATGCCATGCGTTAAATAACAGGAAGCTGCGTTACTCCTGTGGATTGAACTTCGTGTATGGCACATTGCGGCAACAAAATCGGTTGACAGATCTCTTGGGACTTTCTAGGATGTTATTAGATGAATAACAAACCCTGGTCACATACCTCTTCGTATTGGTCGTAGCCCCCAAGGCGTTTGCCGCGGTGGTTTCGACCATTTTCTTTCCCGAGATCGACGATGGCCAAGCCCAAGAAAAAGAAAGGATGAGGTGCATGATTCTGTGGCTTTCCTGTGCGGCTGCCGTCATCGTGTGCATCTACGGATTTGCCGCTCTGCTTGACCAGGGTCAGAAGCGGGAGCAAGCCATTCGGGTGGTTGCTGGGACTCTGACAAGCTATGCGGTTGTGCATTTCCTCCTGAAGCTGTGACTCACGGCCCTTTCTCGTGGGGATTGCCCATAATCCCATCTCGTGGATGAGGAGGAGTGCAAGGTGGTGGCAGTCGTCGCAACGTGTCGAGGTGAAGAATCCCGGGCCTTCACCGCGCGGGTCGGTCCGTGTGGCCACATCGAGGTCCGGCCGACAGGGCTGCTGGTGACAAGAGCCGAAGCCGAGGCGCAAGCCATCGACCTGGAGGCGCAGATTGTTTATGCCGTCAGCACCTACCGCTATCTGAGCGAGACCAGCGGCAGCCGGCGAGCCAAGGTCAGGCGCCTTCACCCTGATGGGTCAGTCGGCCCTGTTCTGTGGCGCTACACCGCACAGGTTGGCGAAGAGTCACGGGTCTGGCGGGCCCGGGTGCTGGATCTGAGCGCCCTGCGTGAACAACTCCGGTCCGAACTGGCTATAGTGGCGGCCGGCTGCCCGCTGATGCTGGAGAAGGTGTCGCTGGAGTTGGTGGCAGTGGATGATGTCCACTGTCGATTGCGGATCTGAAGACCAGCTGCGACCCCGAGAGGGCCTTTCTTTAGATCACATCCTTCGGGTAGCTGACAATGGCAAACACGAGACAAAGCTGGCGGGCTTGGTAGATCCCGTTGTGAATCCGGGGCCAGATTGGCGACTCCCGTTAGGTACAGCATCATGCTCCTGCATAGCTCTTGGCAGTGACTGTCTTGCTTGACCGCCGGATTTAGCCGCCGGTGTTGTGCAATTCGGGCGGCCCCGCAGGCTAGCCGGGGCCTTGCCGGGCTTTCAGTCTGACGGCCAGCCACTCGCAGACTACTCCCCATCAAGCTACCCGCTTAACGGGGACCCCTCCCTCCTGGTGGCCGCTGGCCCCCAGTCGGGCGGAGCGGGAGCAGCGCCGGCATCGGCGATTGGAACATCGAAACGAGGCTGGCTTAAACAGTTGAAGGAGGTGAGTTTCGTGGGGAAACCTGCCTATCCGCAAACAACTGACGAAGTGGCCAACGCCCTCTTCACAACCTCCGTTGGCCCGGGCTGGGATCTCCTCACCTGGTTGGCCCAGGTCCGCTACCTGACCGCTGAACTGGTGGCCCTGCGGTTTTACCCTACGGCCCGCGGGGTACGATCGGCCGCCCACCGCCTGACGCAACTAACGGAGTGGCGAGTCGGTGGAGAGCCGCTTATGGCGATACGGCCTGCCCGAACCCGGCGGCCCATTTACTACCTGACTGAGGCGGGCGCCAGACTCGTGAGTGACTACCTCCAACAGCCCATCCGGGCCTTTTGGCATGACGCCCTGGGGCGTGTGTCAGAGGGAATCGTGCAGCACTACCTGGCCGTGACCGAGTTTGAGGTCGCTCTCAGGTGGCATGCCGCCCGAAGCGCGGGCGAGGTGCACAACTGGTACCGAGAACCGGTGATCGAAACGGAAGCCGGCGAACTCCGGCCCGACGCAGGGTTCACCTACTCGCAGGGTGGGCGTACATGGTGCTACGCGGTGGAAATCGACCGGGCTACCGAAGCACCGGCGAAGTTCGCCGGCAAGCTGCCCAAGTATGCTTCGCTGCACAAGGCGGCGCGGTATCGGGTTTATTGGGAGGACCTGCCGGACTGTCTGGTGATCGCCGTGGCGGGCGGCATGACGCGAGCACAACGGCTGATGGCGGAAATCAACCGGCTCCCCCGTGGCCCTGATGAATACCGACGGTTCAGGTACGTGGCCGCCGAGGAGATCTACTACCTCCCGCCATCGGTCGGCGGGCAACTCCCACAGGTGGCAACAGGATTCGAACTTGCGGCGTGCTTGGTCACCAACAAACAGGGAGAGATCGTGAGAAGGGCGGTGTTCGGGTGAACCGCTTGTTCCTTCGTCGCCGGTGGGCTGAGCACTGGCAGACGTATCGGATCTACCCCCCCGTAGGCGGGGTACAGGCCCCGGATTCCCTGCAGGAACTGCTCACGGTCCTCTGGGGGCGTTCGCTCCGGTCCTGGTGGCGCCGAATCCGGGAAGGGCAACCCTGGCTCGCCTACGAGGTATGGGCAGAGGCGGGCGGTATTCAGCACCTGTGGGGAAGCCCCGGCGCATTGGGTGCGTTCCTCCGGGACAGTCTGGCGGCGTACAGGCCTGGCGTGGTGGAATTGGCTAACCCTGTGCCTGTCACTCTGGCTGAGCATGTCGCAGGCGCTGTGCTTCGGATGAAGCGGCCAGCCTGCTACGCCCTGACTGATCGCCCGGTGGGAGCTGCCCTGGAACGGGCGCTCAGCAACCTACAGCCGACCGAGACCGCCTTGATTCAGTTCCTGCTCGTACCGAAGCATGATGCCGAGTGGCGCCACCAAGCGCACGAGGATTTTCGAAGGGCTGAGCTGGGTCACTCGGGGACTGTGAGCAACAGTAGCCTGGCGGAACGCCTATTCGACACCATCAACGATTCACTGCATGGGGCCATGGGAAGCGTGCCTCCTGCCCCTCAGAATCAGCCGGCCCGCATTGATGCCGTGGAACGGCGGCACCTGAAAGAGGCTCCGGCAAAGCTCCAGGATCACGCCTGGGAAGTCAATAGCCGGGTGGTGACATCCGCCCCGACCAAACCGCGTGCCCACTCGATATTGCAGAGCGTTCTGGCGCAGTGGCGTCTGCTCGATGGTGCGAACCAACTCGGACACCGGCAACTGGGGAAGTCTGCGAGCCTGCGGCTATGGTCGGTGGTTCAGCAACGTAGCCCCTCCGGTATGGGCAGCACCTGGACATGCCGGGAACTCGCCTCGGTAGTGGATGTACCCGGACCACGGCCAGAGGATCAGATCGGTCCGCGCAAGATCGAGTTGCGGCACCTGCCGCCTCCCGGGGACTTCAGTATCGGCTACGGGCTCTACCGGGGCCGCTGGGTTCCGGTGGAATTGACGATGCAGGCAGCATTCCAGCACCTGTTACTTCAAGGGCTCACCGGCGCCGGCAAAGGCGTAATCCAACTACACATCTGCAACCACCTGGCGCAAAAGGGGTATGGGTTTGCGATGTTCTTTCCGCTGCGCCAGGATGCTGAAAAACTGCTGTCGGCCCTGCCTGAAGAGCGGCTGAAAGACCTGGTCTACATCGAGGTAGGGCACCCCCGCTGGGCGGCCCCCCTGAACCTGCTGGCCCACGACGGCATCTTTGAAGACATGGAACGGGCGGTCGAGGAGTGCCTCAACCTGTTCGTGAGGCTTTTCGGCGACGATGCCGTTCAGGAATGGTCCAAGGAGGGGCTCCGGGCGGCGTTCTGGGGCGCCGCGGTCAGCGGCGGACACCTGGGACACGCCTACCGGGTCTTCATGGACGAGCAGTACCGCCAACGGGTGGCGGCCCGAGTGCCAGTCGATGAGGTCCGGCTAGTACTGGCCAACATGAAAGGCGGCTCAGAAGTCGCCGCCCCCCGCAACAAGCTCTTTACGCTGCTAACCTCCTCCCCCATCGCCGCCATGATCAAGCAGCCCGGTCAGCTTGATTGGGCCCAGATCATCCGGGAGAACCGGATCGTCGTGGTCAACCTCAACCAGGATCAGCGAAACGTCGGTAACCTCGCTGCGAACCTGGCCGCCAGCGGAATCCTGAACCAACTCAGTCGGGCAGCCCGGTCCATTCCGCCAGCGGAACGGGCGAAGTTGAAAGGCTTCCTTGCCGTGTTCGACGAGTTCATGGTTGTGGCCGAGAACAACGAGAAGCAGTGGAAAGAGAACCTCACCCAGCTCCGACAGTTCAAGCTTGGTATCGGTGCGGCAGGCCAGTACCCGTCACAACTCCCGCCTTCCGTCTGGGACGCCCTGGAGAAGTCTGCCCAGACCCGGATCATCCTCCGTGAGGAGGGCGACGGCGCAAAGACCTGTGCGAGGCTGCTTGGCGGAGGGGTTACCCCGGAAGACCTGGCCCAACTCCCGGCTCTGGAGGGGTATAGCAACATCCTCCTCGCCGGCGACCCGCTGCCTGACGGCCGCATACCGCTGGCGCCGTCCGGGGTGTTCTCTTACCGGGCGCCGGAACTCCTGAAGCCGGTTCGAGACTGGCAGGAGGCGGCTGAACAGAGCATGGCCCGCTGGTGCCAGCCCCGGAAGGCGGCCACGGGCGGCGGGCAGACCGACGGCGTAAACCTCGACGTGGATTAGCCTTCACCCAACAGACCCTTCGACCAACAGGAGGTAGATCAAGATGTCGCCGCTTGAGACCTTGATGAACGCAGGCGTCCGGCTTATCGGCCTCGCTGGCGCAGCGGTCTTCGCGTGGAAGGCCGTAGAGATGGTCATGAAAGAGCGCTACTCAATGGTCTGGTTAATCCTGATCGGCGCTTTCTTCTTCGCTGGCTTCCTCATCGGTGGCATAACGTTCTTCACCTGGCTGTATAAGGGCGTCTGCGCCCTGGCCGGGGGGTGCGCCTAACCAATGGAAAACGACCGGCAGAGGTCAGTCCCGACCTTCATACGGGTATGGAAGTACCCTTGGTTGGTGCGAGGGATCGGGGAGATCACATTCTGGCGGGCTATTCCTGGACGGGCGCTCGTCGCCGGCGGAGCTGCTGTGATTCTGGAGAGCCTGATCATCCCTCGGTTCGGGCTTCGCCTGGACCTGTTCTGGGGGGTAACTGTGTATGTCGGTCTGCCGGTCCTGATCGGATGGGGCGCCACCCTGGCGCCCCTTCGCGGAAAACGGCTGGATCGCTGGGTGCTCCACCAGGCGGCGTACCACTTGGGCCCCCGGCGCTTCGAGCGTTTTCGCAAGGTCGACGGCGCCCGTGTGTATGTGATTGGAGGTGATGAGCAGTGACGGTGAAGCTTTGTCAGCCGGTCGATTTTGTGACAGGCAACATGCTAATCACGCCTAAGCGGGATGGCCCCCGGCAGTGCTGGGTCGGATACGAATTGCTTGGCACACACTACGACTTCCTGTCCGAAGATCGGGCTGCTGCGTACCATTCGGCCATTACCCGCCTGTTTCGCGAGCTAAGCGGTATCGCAGAGGCGCATCTGGCGATGGTGCCTGAGCAGATCGATGCGGCCGGCATCCAAGCTCAACTACTGCATCGGTTGGACGGGGATGCGGCCGAATACTGCCAACAGGTGGCAGACGCCCTCGCAGAGATGCAGGAATCGGAAGATGACATCTGCCGGTACCGGTTCCTCCTCTGGATTCGACTCCCCGCAAAGAAGGCGCTGACCTGGGCGGACTTACGCGGTGTGAGGAAGACCTCCGACATCCGCCACCTGTTGGGCGGGGCCAGCGTGAGGGCGAGCATCTCAGAGGAGCACCTGGCCGAATGGGCTCGCCAGGAACGCAAGCTGCGAGACCTCCTGCAAAACTTCGGCGCATCGGTGGGGCTTGGCTTCCGGGCACTGTTCCGTCAGGAGTGCCTGTTGTTCAGTCGGGCGCCGCTTTGGCAAGGAATTGCCCCGCCGCCGATGCTAGACGACTGGGCACCAGACGCCACTGTGACCGGTGTAGCGCAGGGCAAGCCTGGCATTCAGCCGGATGACCGGGCAATGCGGCGTATGTACAGCGGGCTCATCACGCACACAGACGAGGGGTACGTCCAGGTGACCCAATTCGTCGACGGCGCCCATCGCAGCGCCTACCAGGCCTTCCTTACGGTTGAGCAGTTTGCCCCTAATCCGCTGCCCATTCTGGGCAGCGAGTGGTCCTATGACCTCCAGCAGGTGGGGCCGGTATCGCTACACCTGCACTGGACGGTCAGGGGCTACGAACTGACGATGAGAGACCTGGAATCTCAGAAACGCAAGCAAGCCGACACAGCGGATCAGGAGCACACGCACGGGGATGGCGAGAGCGCTGATACCGCCCGCAGCCGTGACGAGGCCGAGGAAATGGAGCTGTTTATCAAGGATACCCGCAGCCCCTCACTGATGTTGTCCGTGGTCATTGGCGTCTCAGCCCCGTCCCTGGAATTGCTTCAAGAGCGCATCAGAATGGCTACGGCGGTGTTCGACCGGGTCGACATCAGGCTAGTGCTCAACGCCTCCGACCAGGTGAAGCATCTGTGGGAGACTTTTCCGGGTGCCTGCCGCCTCATCGATGACTACATCCACCGCCTGCTGCCCCCGGCACTTGCCACCTGCATGTTTGGTGCGACAGACATGTTCATGGACCCCTCCGGCACGTTCTTCGCTGTTGACCCTAATGGGCGGCCCCTCTGGTTTGACTGGCTCAGGGCGCTGGCGAAGCTGGATGCGTCGGGTTCCATGGCCTTTGTGGGGCCGATGGGAAGCGGCAAGTCGACTGCTGCGAACTTCATCGCCTTCCTCTGCGCCCTCTTCGGGGCGAAGGTGCTGGCAATTGATTCGGCCAAGCCCGAACGCAGCCTGTGGCCTGAGAAACTGCCGTTCCTCGGGCCTTTCACCCGGGTAGTTACACTGAGCGCCCACGATAAGGACAGGGGCAAGCTAGATCCTTACGTCATCTTCAGCGACAAGGCCGAAGCAACCGTACACGCCATTTCCCAGGCCAGTTTCTTGACGCAGACCGATTCGGGGGCGCCGGGTTATGACGTGTTGATGAAGGCCTTCCGAACCGTTCGGGACAACTGTGAACGGCCATGCATGCAAGCGGGGATTTCCGCCTTGGACCGGCTGGCCGCCGACAGCACGTACACCTATCGAGCCGAGGCGGCGAGACTAGCCGAACGGCTGCGCAACATGGCCACGATGGCGTACTCTAGCCTGCTCTTCGGAGACGGCACGAACGCCGGGATTGACATCACATGCCGTATTACGGTCCTGCAACTCGACCGCTTGCGCCGCCCCGCGGACAACAAGGCCGTGAAGGACTATGACCTGGAGGAGTATGTCAGCGCTGCCATTCTGAACGCAGTGGTTGCCTTCGCCAGTGCCTTCGCGACCCAGGATCGCAGGGTTCAGAAACTCATCGTGACCGACGAGGCTCGTTGGTTCCTGTCAAACTCCTACGGCAGGGACTTGATCGAGAAACAAACGCTGACGGGGCGGGCCATGGGCGCCCAGGTTCTGCTGATCGGCCAGAACGTCAGCCACCTTCCCCCTGACCTGCATCAGCACTTCACGCTTCGGTTTGCCTTTGGGGCTGACTTCGAGCGAGAGGCGATCAACAACCTGGAGTTCCTCGGGGTCGAGCCAACGCAGGCCAACATCGAGCGCGTGATGAGCCTGAACCCGAAGGAGTCCCAGGTACCGGATGAAGAGCATGATCGACCGAGGCCGGCCAAGGGACAATGCCTGATTCGTGATCTGACGGGTCGGGTAGGGCAGGCGCAGATCTGCCTTCTGTTTTCGGAGCTGGCCGAGGCATTCAAGACCACTTCTCTGGAGGAGCGAGTGTATGCCTAAGTGTCTTTGGGCTGCCGTGGTCGTGGCTGCCGTCCTGGTAGCAGGCTGCGGCGGCAATGCCAGCAAGAACCAGGCGAAGCAGGCGGAAAAGGTCGCCGTAGAGTTCTACCGGAACTGGTACCTCGACGGCGACATCGGGCGGGCGTGGGATCTGGGCGCCCCGGGCTTCTGGACACACACCGATCGTGACGAGTTCGTTGCGTACAAGACGAGACAGCGGGCAGACATCAACCTCAAGTTACTGCCCGTCGATACGGAATTGAGGGTGCAGGCATTTGACCGGGCCGGTGACTACCTGTTTCTGATAGCCGACCGGCAGGAGCGGCATCTCATCTGGGTCACAAAGGTGTCGGACGGGTCATGGAAGGTCCGCCGAGTCCTCGATTACCGAGAGGGGATGGATATCCCGTGGTAAGGCGAGTTCTTGTGGCTTTGCTCCTGGTGGTCACGGTCTTCGCAGCGGCGCCCGTGCGGGCAGAAGTAGGTATTGCTGATCAAATCCTGATCGAGAGCCAGGACCTGCGGGCGGGGCCGGCGGCGAACGCCGACCGGCCCCTGGTGCTTCAGTATCCGCCCGAGTCCCTCCACTTCTACAGCGAAGGGGCCTCCTGGTACGAACCCAGAAAAGCCTTCAAGAACGGAATGAATCAGGTACTCGAGGCTTTCTTCCAGTTCATGGCGACGCTGGTCACCCTTGTGATCAAGACCGTGGACATCGCCTGGAATCTGAACCTTGCCAAATGGTTTGGCAGCATCATTGACGCAGTCGTAGGACGCTACACCAACCTCGTCTGGTCGTTTGCAGGCGTCCTGTTTACCATCACTGCAGCTTGGGTGCTGGTCCAGGTGGCAAAGGGGCAACTAAGCCGCATCATGGGTCACGTGGCTGTTCTGGTGCTCGTCCTGGTGCTGGTCATAGGTACCCGTGGAGGAGTCTCGAAGTCGATCGCCCTGGTGGAGGACGCTGGCACGGAGGTGGCCGCCAAGCTCCTTGCAGGTGGGACAGCGACAGACACAGCTCAGCAGACAACGGTCACGAGCATGACCGACGCGGTCTACAAGCAGCTGATCCTGGAGCCCTGGGCGAGGGCCAATTTCTCCACTGTCGAGGTCGCCTCAGAGAAGTACGCCGTCAACGGGATTCCTGGTGGCAAGTACTTGGGGCTGACTGAAGACGCGGCACAATCCGCTTTCAAGGATGACGACGGCGATAAGAACCCGGATCTATCCCCCTGGTACGACGACGGTGCGCTCGGACGGCGCCTGGGGGTAGTCCTGGACTCGTTTTTGGCGCTCTTCCTGTTCATGCCGATCCTGTTCCTGCTGGCCGCCGTAGTGTTGGGGTTCAAGGCTTTTACGGTGTTCTTTGCTATGGGGATTCCGGTCGCCCTATTCATGGCGGCGATGCCTTGGTCCCGTGGGCTGGGGTTCCTGCGGTCGTATGCTGTATGGACTTGTATCTCGGCAATCGTGAAGGTGGCCTGCAGCTTCGTCTTGGCGCTGTACATCGCCTTCCTGAACGGGATGATCGATTCTGCACATACGATTCCGGGCGGCTGGCTCACGGTGACGCTGATCATGGGCGCCATGGCCTTTACTACGTACCTCGTTTTCGTCTGGCCGTTCCGCCGGAACCGGGCCGTCGTTACCGGACTTCGGGCGCGCTCCCCGATGCCGAGAGCGGCACAACGCATGGCGAACGATGGAACCCATACGCGACGCCGGCAGGTGCGCGACATGAATGTGCGTTGGGCGGAGACAAAGACTGGGCGGCGCTTGCAGGTCTTGCGGCCGGGCCAGCAGCCGGTCAGGGCCAGCAAGACCCCCTCCAAACCGAAGGCAAGTGGCGGTAGGTATCAGCCGCGCAGCAGCGAAAGCGGCGGGCACTTCGCCAGCCAGACGGGTTCACGTCGCCGCTGGATGCTTGAGCAATACCTCCACTCCCGCTATCGCTATGGTAAGAATCCCGGGAAAAGCTTCATGCCAGATTACCCCGCTATTGACCTGATGCGTGAGGCAAAACGGGTTGTCCGAGCCCTGGCGAAAGCCGCTGAAAACCTGGGGGGACGGCGATGAAGCTCCTGATTCGCCTGGGATGCCTTGGGGTAATCGGGCTGTTTGCTTCCTTCTTGGCCGTGGTGATGGCGGTTGCCACCACCTTCGCGGGGCAGGGGGCTGGCTCGCCGGCGCCCGCCGTTGGTGGCCTCCTCTGGCCAACGCATGGCAGAATCACCGATGGGTTTGGGATCCGGGTAAATCCCTTTCCCCCACACAACGAAGAGGGGCACTGGGGAGTAGATATCGCCGCTGAAGCCGGTACTCCCGTGTTGGCCGCCACCGCCGGGGAGATCCTCAGCACCGCATGGGCCGGTGGGTACGGCAACTTGGTCATTCTGCTGGGTCCGGGCCGGTTGGTCACGTACTACGGTCACCTATCAGGCTTTGCCGTCAAGCGGGGGCAGACTGTGGCCCGGGGTCAGGTCATCGGTTTTGTGGGCAGCACGGGGCGAAGCACGGCACCTCATCTACACCTGGAGGTGCGCCCTTATGGCCGCAACCCCGTGGACCCACTGCTGTATCTGGGCAACCCGCAGGTGGGTCCCCACACGGAAAGTGCTCCTTGATGGCTCGGCGTCGAACTGTATCATCACTTCACCAACTCACGCAACAACAGGTCACCGCTTTCGGTGTCCTGTTGTTGCTTTCAAGTACCAGAGTATTTCCGCTCCTATACAGGAAACGGTATAATGTAAGAAGCATTGAAACAATCCCAACGCGGCAGACTTCGATCGGGGTCTTGGAGGAACTGACGATGACATTAACCGTATCCATTGAGTCCGAAAGCCTGTCTTCGGACGCTCGCAGCGTTTTTGCCCAGGATGCTGAGTGGGCGTTTCAGGCTTACACCGCGCTCTGCACCAAGTTCGATTTGCCGATGGCCAACGTTCATATGGTATTGACGGACGACTTGGAGGGCGCTGTGCGACTCAGGACCGGGAGTACATCGTATAAAGCGGAACGAGGCCCTGTCCGGGTTACCGCAAAGTGTCTTTATGGCCGCTGCGGGACAGAACTTCAGAATCTGAACGTGATTGTCGACTCCTGGCCGTGGGAACAACCCCAGGATCCATCTGATCGATTGCGTGCTCTGACAGTGGTTAACCATGAGCTAATGCACCCCGTGCTGGATGAATTGTGGGTGGACGCCGGCATTCCAAAAGATACCGGAGAATCTCAGGACCTCGGCCGAACACTTTCGGACGAGTACTGGGCGGACATGTTGGCGCTTGCGTGTCTGGAGGCACTCAAGGTTTCAGTCACCATCTCCACAGCCGATGGTGCGAGTAGCCAAATTCCCCTTGCGCTGCTCCTTGTGGCCGGCCATATGGATGCTTTGGAGCTTTTTCTGAGGGACTCCCACCCGCATTGGCCTGACACCGTTCAAGCCTATCGTGAGTGGTCAATTGACCTTGACACCATGCGGCAACGTCTGGCCTCGTCGTTCGGCGAATGTGCAATTCTTCTGGCCCATACGCAGGCTTACTTAGATGCGGCACATGAGAACCCGTCCAATCGAAGTAGCGTCTTCAGCACGGAAAACTTGGCGTGCCTCCCCGCTGCACAGCTTTACGTGGCGGAACCATGGCAAGCACTGTGGGAATGCATTCAATCCGCCCCGCTGAGCCAAGGCAGAGAGAAATTGAGGGAGTACCATGATCAACTGTCAGCAACTGCCGATAGCTTTTTTCGGCAAATCTGGCGATCCCTCGGTGTAGAGATTACGCCTTTGCCAGAGGGAGGAGCATATTTCCACGTTGGTGAGCCGAAGCGATGACGAACCAAGACCCTTGTGCGGTTTGATGGCCCACGGCAACGATATGTCAGCCCAGAGCGACAAACGGGCAAGCAGCGTTGCCGCTAGGGGATTGCGATGGTCGAAACCTGAGGACACGTATAGCCACGGAGGCCATTCAACTATGACAGACGTAGCCAGCTTCATGCACAAGTACTATGATTGGGCAGCTTTCGAGACTTTCATCAAGGAGCTTTACGAGGCCGATGGTGACGTTGTAGTTGAGCGCGATGTCACGGAAGTCGATCGGTATGGAGCAAAACGCCAGACCGACGTCAAGATCACTAGACGCACTAGGTTTCATACGTTTGTGACCCTAGTGGAATGCAAGCGCTGGAAGGAACCAGTCGGTAGAGATCGGATCGACGTTCTGGCCGCAAGCATCGAAGCCCTGGGTGCTAACAAGGGGGCTATTTTCACTACGACCGGGTTTGAAGAGGGCGCTGTTGCCTATGCTAAGGGCAAGGGTATTGACCTGTTTGTTGTTCGTGATCTGACCCCCCAAGAGTGGGGCCACCCAGGACGGCACGTGTTCTTCTACCTCCACACTTGGGCAGCCGAGTTTCAAAATGTGCTCTTACCTAACACCCAGGCCATTTCCCTTGTTGACGAGAACCCAGGATCAATTCACATTAACCTGCTTCTCGACAGCGGTATGGCCAAGGACCCAGATATGGACCTCTTTTCCGTTAAGACGGGAAGCCGAGGCCCGAATCTGATTGGCCTCCTTGGAGACGTACATGGTCTAATTCTTAGGAACTTGGGCCAAACTGTCGACTTGATCGATGGTGGCAAACCCCACGTTCTTGAGGTGCTCGCTGCGTGCGAGGTAGTACTGACGGGAACCGAGTACAGGCAATTGCGGCTCCCAACTGTAGCTGCCAAGCTTGACCGAATTCAGTTTGGATTCGTTGCTCACGTGACGCAGTCTCAGTTCTCGTTTGACCGTGGCGCTGATCTTGACTTTGCCGTGGTAATTGAGGACTTCATTTCGGAACAACGGCTTGTAGCCCATCGCTGGGCGAATGACCCTGGAATCCGCTTTCACGTCCCGAATCCGGCAGAGAACATTGGGCAAGATCCGTTCCAAAATGGAATGCTGTTCAAAACATTTCTGGCGCCATGGGTGCGGTTGGGAGACGTGGAGCCGGATATTCATTCGGTGGGCCAACAACTGATTCGCGTATTCGTGGATGTCGTAGATGGAAAACCCAAGCTTGCGCTGCGCTCAGAGCCTCTGCCGAAACCGGCTCCTTGACCAGGGGTGCGGCTTAGTCCGAGGGGCTGGGTGCAGGATGGCAAGTTGACCGGAGGGCTAGGTCCTTGCCACCAAGGGAACGGGAAGCCTGTAAGCGGGCATTGAACCTACCTCGGGGCTCCAAGTCAAGAATGTAGCCAGGTGGTGCTGTCACTCACGATTGGTAACGGCCGCTAAAAAGCGGCGGCCAGGGCATTACCCTGGTCGCCGCTTTTCGCCTTCTAGGCCGAACTCATTACCGTCGGAACACCTTCAGTAAGCAGCTTCTGCAATGCCCGTTGGCGTCCTCTGCTTAATATGTCTAGCGCCTTTTTGGCTTCTGCGGGGTTTTCGACGAACCCAATCCGCATTATTATCCGGCTCCGTGTAGCCACACGTTCCCCTAGCTCTTCGTGGCCCGGCATGCCTCATCTGCCCCCTTTTGACACCCACTTCTGCGTATGTGGTGGTCGATCGGGATATGCTCGACGGATTCCTGACCACGGTGCGAGGTGAAGGTGCCGGCTCCAGCAGCCGGCTGTCCTGTTGGAAGCATAACCCAGAGGCCGAACCTTGGCTATAAGTTTTGGGGGTATTTCCTAGCGGGAAAGCCACAGAAGCGCATGACATAGATGCTGCGTTACCCAGTCACCTTACGATGTTGATAAAGGTTTCCTGCAGGGGAGCACCGGTCACGGCGTCTAGATAAAGCCGCAGATTGGCAGGCTGGCCTGGCTGCGCACTGTAGAGCACCCACAGGGGACGGCTTGATTGTTTACCATCGACCGTCACGTCAGCATTCGATACGAATTGGGCTCTCCAAACGCCAGAAGCATCACGGTCCTTCGCTATACGAATTGCTTCTCGTTCTGATATATACCGAGAAGGCGTTCCCTTATTAACGAAAACTGAGCCGCCCACATAGATAAAGCATGCGAAAATGGCAACCAAGAGTGCTGCCAGAGTCCACCGTCTCAGAATATCGCCTCTTTCCATTACGACATGCACCTCCTATTTAATGACGAAGCATTGCAGCAGAATGTTCCGGATATTTGTAGTTGGGCGCCTCGTCTCTACGATGACGAGGCGCCCCGCTCCTTTTTACTTGCTTCCCTTGACGACAGTGAGCAGTTCAGAGAGGTTTAGTTTCTCCGTCCTGTTGCCCACCGATCCATCAGAGTAAACGGTGAACTTGCCCTTATCCAGCCCGTTGATACGGAACGTGTTTTCAGGATCGGCGGCGATCTGTTCCAGGAAGACGACGGCTTTTTCACCTGCACGAGGCGCTACGCCGTTTACCGCCCGGAATGTCATCCCTTCCAGTTTTCCCCCCGGGACGCTGACTACAATTTTGGATGATTGTAGGCCACCTTTGTGGAAGTCCTGTACGGTGGCTTCCCAGTCAGTCATGGCCATTACCTTGTCAGGTGTTGTCCACCGAACCTGTAACGGACGATTGAAGATGACGGTAGCCACGACCGGACTGGAATCCGCGCGCTCCTCAACAGTCAGGTTCACATCCCCATATAACGCTTCAGCAACAACCGCTTCAGGCTTAAAGACCTCTGCAGCGACGACAAACGGAATGGAAAGCGACGCTGCCAGAACCAGGATTGTGACCACGATTCGCTTCACGGTATATCTTCCTCCTTACAGATGATGTGTCGCTCCCTTAGGGATAGGGGCTCTTAGGGATAGAGGGAATTCATCAGGCTGGTATCTCTAGTCTCCAGGGTGCGCTTGTGGGTCTCGCCGTAGTAGGTATACATGTA
Organism: Symbiobacteriaceae bacterium; assembly: GCA_035628915.1. Taxonomy (GTDB): domain Bacteria; phylum Bacillota; class Sulfobacillia; order Symbiobacteriales; family Symbiobacteriaceae; genus JARBUG01. The sequence continues at coordinate 203,521 of DASPIW010000039.1, forward strand.
CATGGTGGCCGCGAGGTCACCAGAAGCAGTCAGATCGTTCAGGCCCCCAAAATGGCCAAACTCATGGGCTGCGACACTCTGAACGTCGAGGGCGCTAGCATTACCGTCGGTAGCCCAGGTCGCATTCTGATTGAAGATCATGTTGGCAAGAACAAGGTAGTTGGAACTGTTGTAGTAACGCATTGTTATAGCTCCTGCACTGGAAGGGGCACCCCAGTCGGTGACATCGCCCCAACCAACCCAATTGGAGCTACTGCTGCTCTCCGAATAATCGATCCTGGTTTGGTTGGTCCATGTAGTGGCGGCGGCACGGACGTTGGGCTTGTACGCGGTCGGAACGGCGAGGACATCGCAGCAGTGCCCGTTTAGGTGGTAGGTAACAGACGAGCTTGACCAGCCAGGTGCCGCAGCAAAAACCGTCGAGGCCGCAAACAGCAGGACTGCAACCGTGGCAAGAATCAGGTAGTACCGTTTCACGTATCCTTCCTCCTTCAGGTCTGAGACTGCCATTGCTGGCATGATTATTTTACATAGCGATAATGATTTGGTTTGTCGTAATTTGTCATTTAATTAGAATTTATCATTATGTACTACTTCAGTACAACCTAGTCCTAGGACTTAAGTCCTTAAGAGAATCTTCCAGTTGCAAGCCTACTCCTCAAAGGAAGCTACCCTTCGGGCCAGGAGCATATCGCTGTCGTCGTTAGGTCCGGCACCCGGGCCAGTTTCCTAGCTGTCGGTTGCTGTTTCAGAATCTGACGGCTGTCGCCTGCGTGAGATCCTCAAGTACGCCTTCACAAACCAGGGTCCCGTCCTTCATGGTGAGGACGGGACCCTGGCTATCTCTCTGGACGTGTGAGACGGGACAGCAGACGCAAGATTTCGTTTCGGTCATGGGGCAACTGAGGGTCGCCGCCCTCGCTTAATGAAGGGACCTACCGATTGAGATGTACCTAGAAGTATGGGCGCGCCTGTCCACCAAAATACCTTGCATTCACCAGAGATGATGTTGTCGATCACGAAGGTAGCTCCTCGCACCGCCACCACAATTGTCTCCTGCACCGCTGCGATGGTCTGCTGGATCATCTGATTGACCTGCTCCAGCAAATCCAGCAGAGCTTGCTGAATGACAACCACGTCTTCCATCAGTTTCTGGTTGATCTGATCAAAGAGCGTGGCGATCTTCGCAAGTTGCTGGCCGGAAAACGCATCCAGCGACTCCAGCGTCGTGTTCAAGGCGTTGCCGTAGGTCGTCTCAAGCTGCTGAATCAGCTTCTGGATCTGGGTGGACGCCTCTTGCATGATGCCTTTGGCGGCGCCCTCCGCCTGGTCAATCGTATCATTCACCAGGCCCTGGGCCATCTTGCCGCCGGCAATGACGGCGCCGATGGTGATCAATAAGTCAATCAGGGCTTCGGACCGCCTGGGAACCATGGCCGGCGCCATGATGGCCGCGAGCATGGTCAGGACGAGCACCGCGCTGATCATCCGGACGCGAATCGCCACAAGGAACACCCCCACCCTCTCCGGTAATGGTCGCTTAGCTCCAACTTTACCAACCGCTGGCAGAGCCGGCCACGAAACCTGGCATTTTCACCCGGCAGCGAAGGCAACAGAACACCCTATTGACCGGATTCTATCCCCGAGAGTAAAATCTAACTAAGTTAGATAATCATCGGTCAACAGGGGGGAGGCCATGCCACCACGGGGGCCTCGGGCCGAACGGGCCATTCAACTGCGCCAAGCCATTTTGAAGGCCGTGCTTGAGATCGTCCATCGGGAAGGCTGGCATAGCCTGACCATCCGGAAAATCGCCGACCAGATTCAGTACAGTCCGCCCATGATCTACGAGCATTTTGAAAGCAAGGAAGCCATCTACGCCGAGCTGTCCGCCGATGGCTACCAGCTGCTCTACCGTTACATGATCACAGGAGCGGCGGGCCTCGCCGATCCCGAGCGGCGCCTGCGGGCGCTGCTGCGTTCCCTGCGCCTGTTTGCCTGGGAGAATCCGGGCCACTACCAGGCCATGTTCGGGCTGGCCACGGCCGGCGCCCGCGACACCCGGACCGACGACGTTCACTCCGGCGCCTGCCGGGGCCTGCTTGGCGATGCCCTGTTCCAATGCATGAATGCGGGCCTGCTGCGCCAAGTGCCGCCCCTGGAAGCAGCGGCTGCCCTGATGGCGTCTGCGCACGGCGTCATCGCGCTGCGGCTGTCCGGCCAGATTGCCGACCAACGCACGGCCGATCAGCTGTACGAAACGGTTACGGATGGTTTGATTGCGGGCTGGAAGCGGTGAGTTTCTTATCCCGCATACCTAACAAAGTTCGGTTTTCACCAGAAAAGGAGGGTTTCGCATGTTCTTCCGTCGCCGCCGTCCCCCGTTCCTGCTTTACCTCATTCTGCTGGTGCTGGGGGTCAAAGTCGGCCGCCACTGCTGCAGTGCTGACCCCGCCAAGAAGGAAGAGATGAAGTCCAAGGCCCGCCTGTTCCGGTCCAAGCTGAAGGAAGCGTTCTCGGTGTGGGAGCCGGATGAGAAGAAGGAGGGTGGCGAGGCCCCTGCCGAACAGCAGGGCTGAGCCGTCCATGAGGGGAGGACCCGCTGGTGCCGTCGCAGCTAGGGCGTTCGCTGACGATCTTCTGGTTGGCGTTTCGGCTGTTGGTTGATTACCTGTGGCTTGATTTCACCAGCCGCTTTCGCAGCAGCGAGGCGCAGCGTGCCACGGAGCAGCGGGCCTATGCCCGCTGGGGCCGGATGATTCGCAAGGCGGCGGTGAGGCTGGGCGGGGTGATCATCAAAGTCGGGCAGTTCTTAAGCACCCGCGCGGACATTCTGCCCGATGTTTTCACCAAGGAACTGGCTTCCCTCCAGGACGCCGTTCCCCCCGCCCCCTTTACCGCGGTCAGGCGCCAGGTTGAGGACGAACTGGGCGCCCCGCTCGGGGCGTTCTTCACCGAATTTGACGAACAGCCCCTGGCCTCGGCGTCGCTGGGGCAGGTGCACAGAGCCGTGCTCAAAGAAGGGCAGCTCGTGGCCGTCAAGGTGCTGCGCCCGGGCATTGAGCGCCTGGTAGCGATCGACCTTTCCGCCCTGCGCCGGGTGCTGGGTTGGGTGAAGCGCATGACTTCCTGGGCTAAGCGCTTTGACCTTGACGCGGTCATGGACGAATTCGAGGCCACCACCCTTCGGGAGATGGATTACCTGCAGGAGGCCGAACACATCCGTAAGTTCCGCCACAACCTGCGGGCGGTGCCCGGAGTGGACGTGCCCTTCCCGTTTGATAACCTGGTGTCGCGGCGCACGCTGGTCATGGAGTACGTCGAGGGCATGAAGCTGACCGAGCGGGACCGGCTCCAGGCGGCGGGCATTGACCGGGTTCAACTGGCCCAGCGCCTGGTGGATGCCTATGTGCAGATGGTGCTGGTGGACGGATTTGTCCACGTGGACCCGCACCCGGGCAACCTGCTGGTCCGCCCGGATGGTACCGTCGTCTTCCTGGATTTCGGCATGGTCGCCTCCATTACGGCCAAGGACAAAAAAGGCGTGGCCGACCTGGCCACGACGCTCCTGACCCGGAACCTGGACGGCGCCGTGGCGGCCCTGCGCGACCTGGAGGTCCTCCGCCCCCACGCCAACGCCACGGTGCTCAAGCAGGCCCTGGGGTTCATACTCGACCGCCTGAGCGGCACGAAGCTCGAGGTGGGCCCGGAATTCGACCGGTTCCTGGTGCAATTACGGGAATGGCTGTACGAAGAGCCGCTCCAGTTCCCATCTCGCTACATCTTCCTGGTGCGGGCCGTCGGGCTTCTGGCTGGCCTTGCCGCAGGGCTGGATCCGGAGATTGACTGGGTAGGCATTCTCAAGCGGCAGGCGCTGCCGCTGCTGACCCAGACCCAGACCGGCGGGGATTCCAAGGATGACGGGGGCTTCAACTGGCAGAAGACGGCGGCGGACCTGCTCGGCCCGAAAGCCGCCGCCGGCCTGGGCATCGCCTGGCGCGAAGTCTCCGCCGCCGGCATGAGCGCCCTGCGAGTGCCGGGCGAACTGGAACACGTTCTGCAAAAGGCGGATGCGGGCAACCTGCAGGTCAGGGTCGATTTAGGTCCCGTGTCGGAGCAGTTGGCCCGCAATGGCAGCCGTTCTTCGTGGTCAACCGTCGCGGCGGGCGCCGGCATAACCGGGGCGCTGCTGCGGGTGGGCGGGTTTCCACTGGAGGCCAGAGTCGCCTGGGGCGTGGCGGGGTTTGCCCTGTTGCTGCTCCTGATGAGCAGCAGGTCAGCCGGGGGGCGGCGCCGGAGTTCGTTCCACGGCAAGCTGCGGGGAGACCGTTAAGCTACGTAAGGCCGGGGGCTGGCAGGTACGCCCCCGGCCTTTGTATGCATAGCAGGGTTCGGACTAGTCGTCCGCGGCAGCGGCAAGGTACTGCTTCTCGGGCCTGGCGTGCAGGTTGTGGTAGGCTGCGACGCCATGCTCGAACTGGTCAAGGCCCTGAATCTCCTCCTCGACACTGACTCGGAGGCCGATCGTTGCCTTGATCAGCCGGAAGGCGATATAGCTCGCCACGACGACCGTTCCTGCGACCGCAGCAACGCCGAGGGCCTGAACCCCGAGCAGCCGGAGACCGCCGCCGTACAGCAGGCCGCCCTGTTCGGCAAACAGGCCGACCAGCAGTGTCCCCATCGAGCCGCACACGAGGTGAACGGAGGTAGCGCCAACGGGATCGTCGATGCGCAGCACCCGGTCAAACAGGTCGAGCGAGTACACCAGCACGACGCCGGCGATCAGCCCGATGGCGATGGCCCCGACAGGCGAGACAGCCTGGGTGCCTGCGGTGATGGCGACCAGTCCGGCCAGGGCGCCGTTCATGGTAACGCCGGCGTCAACCTTGCCTGACCGGAACAGCGTGGTGAACATCGCGGAGACCGTGGCGGAAGCACCGGCGAGCAGCGTGGTCACGGCAATCTTGGCAATGTCGGGGTTCATGCCGGAGAGCGTGGACCCCGGGTTAAAGCCGAACCAGCCGAACCAGAGAAGCAGGACGCCAATCGCCCCGAGCGGAATGTTGTGGGCCGGAATGGTGCGGACTTCCTTGCCGACATACTTGCCAATGCGGGGGCCGACCAGTGCGGCGCCCACGAGTGCCGCCCAACCGCCTACGCTGTGCACGGCGGTGGAGCCGGCAAAGTCGATGAAGCCCAGTTGTGCGAGCCAGCCGCCGCCCCAGATCCAGTGTCCGGTCACGGGGTAGACCAGCCCGGTAATGACAACACAGAAGGCCAGGTAGGCCAGGAACTTGGTGCGCTCGGCCATGGCGCCCGATACGATGGTCGCTGCCGTGGCGGCGAAGATCGCCTGGAAGAACCAGAACCCGAGCAGCGGAATCGCCGGTTCCGGAATCGCTCCGAGCATCAGGAAGCCGGAGGTGCCGACCACCCCGAAGGTGTCGCTGCCGAACATCAGCCCGAAGCCTACCACATAGAACCCCAAGACGCCCACACAGATGGTCAGGAAGTTCTTCATGATGATGTTGACCGTGTTCTTGGACTGGGTGAAGCCCGATTCGACGGTTGCAAACCCAAGATGCATGATGAAGACGAGGAAGCCCGCAAGCAAGGTCCAGACAAGGTTCAGAGCGTTCGCGATCTCCACCGTGGTCGGGGTGTTCATGTAGAGCCCTCCCTGATGTAAGAGTTTCTGACATATGAGTCAGTTCCGATGGGCTCATTCTATGTGGTCCGCCCCGAGTCGGCAATAGATGATGTAAAGAAAACTAACATATCGCAAAATATTACCTGACATGACCCCGACGAGGTGCAGCAACCATCAGGGCATCAGCTTGTTGATGTCAACAAAACTGACAAGGCCAGCCAGGCAAGATCTGCCTGGCTGGCCTTCGTCCACCTGAAATTAGAATGGCTTGCGCCCCTTCGCCAACTTCTCGCCCACGGCGAAGTACCGGCCCTGTGCGGCCTCCTCCGCCTCGTCCAGCCACTCCTGCGGCCACTCGCCCAGTTTGTACCCATACCAGGGAGTCCGCGGGTTCAACTGCGGCAGACCGAGGGACTCCCAGATTTCCCGGGCGTTCTCCATAAACGCCTGCTTCGGCAGCGATACCGGTGCATAATCCCACTTCCGGGTGGCGTCAATCATGACGCCGCCGGCGCCGTCGGGGTCGGGGTACCAGAGTTGCGAAGGCGGGGCGTTCGGCGGAGCAGCCGACGGATCCAGCATCGACGCCTTGTTGGAGATGATCCGCCAGTCTCGGTTCGGCTGCGAGCGGGTGAAGATCGCCCAGACGATCGACGTAATGTCACGCGGGTTCACGTCGGTGTCGACCACGACAGCGATCTTTCCGTAGGTGGGGTCAAGGGCATTGCATGCGTGCATCGCCTGCCACGGCTCGGCCTTGTTTCGCTTGTCCATTTGAATGACGACCATGTGCTGGGCCGCCGCTTCCTCAGGGAAAGCCACATCGGTCACCGAGGGAATGTTGGCATGGTTGACAAGCAAGTCGTAATACACGGCTTCATTGGCGATGCCGCGCACCTTCGACGATTCGCTGGGCGGGAACTGGCTGATAAACGCCTGCGCGACCGGATCGCGTCGGTGGGTGATGCAGGTGATCTCAAAAATGGGATGGTACCGCCGCTCACCAAGGTAGCCGGTGTACTCGCCGAAGGGCGCCTCCGGCTCCCACTCGTCGGTGCGGATGTAGCCTTCCAGGACGATTTCGGCGGAGGCAGGCACTTCCAGGTCCACGGTCTCACACTTGACCAGTTCCACCGGAGCGCCCATCAGGGAGCCGGCGACCTCATACTCGTCCACACCGTAGGGGATCTTCGCGACAGCCGCCATGGCGATGGCAGGCGCCGCCCCGATCACGATGGCCGCTTCGAGGTGCTTGCCGCGCTGCTGGCACTTGGTGAAGTGAATGCCGACATGCTGCGTGGGAATCAGCTGAATGCCGGCCCGGTTCGGCGCCTTCACCATGCCCCGGTAGTTGCCGACGTTCCGGATGCCCGTGTCCGGGTCCTTGGTCACCCAGTGACCGGACGTAATATATGGTGCCGGGTCAAAGCCAGGCGTAGAGATGGGGATCGGGAACCTGGCCATCCCGCCGTCCTGGGCGGTCAGGTCGTCGCCCCTTAAGATGACCTCCTTGCACGGGGCGCCGGCGGCGTCCACCATGACCGGTGCCGTCCGCTGTGCCGTCAGCTTCAGCCAGGTGTCGCGAATCTCCGAAACCGGGCAACCCAAAGCCGCCGCATAGACCTGGCGGGAGGCGCCCAGGGCGGAAACGGCCACCGCCCCGGCATATTGCGTGCCGCCCGAACCGTGAACGTTTGTGAACAGGAACGCCTTCCGCTGCTCTTCGGACAGGCCGCGATACTGCCAGCGCACCAGCGGCATCAGTTCGGTATCCTTGTTGATCGGCCGGTCCACCCTGACCAGCAGCCCTTGCGCCTCCAGGGCCGCCAGATACGATCGCAGATCCTTGTAGCCCACGCTGCCCAACCCCTCCTTACAGGTCTCCTGTCTCAGCCATAACTGCAGCCTGTTGGCCCCATCGCTTCGTCAGCGAATTCTCGATGCCAAATTGGTCCAGTACCCGCGCCACGGTGTGGTTCACGATGTCGTCGACGCTCGCGGGACGATTGTAGAAGGCGGGCATGGGCGGCAGGATCACCGCACCGGAACGGCTGAGCGTCAGCATGTTTTGCAGGTGGATGTCGTGCAGCGGCGTCTCCCGCGGCACCAGCACCAACTTGCGCCGTTCTTTGAGCACCACGTCGGCGGCCCGGTGGACCAGGTTGTCGGAGAACCCGTGGGCAATGGCAGCCAGCGACTTCATCGAACAGGGGATCACGGCCATGCCCGCCGTCGCGAACGAGCCGCTGGAGATGGGCGCCGCCTGGTTCTGCAGGGGATGTACTCGCGAGGCCAGGCGCTTGACTTCATCAACCGTGTAATCAGTCTCAATGGCAATTGTCTTCTCCGCCCACGAACTTACGATAAGGTGTGTCTCGACGCCCAGATCCTTCAGGGCCTCGAGCAGCCGGATGCCGTAAATGGCCCCGGTCGCTCCCGTCATGCCCACCACCAAGCGCATGCTGCGGCTACCTCCCGTCGGCCTCCGATGTTGTGAAGGCTACTTGCCGTCGTCGACCACGGTGTCGATGATGGTGAACTTGCCGCCGTCCTCCACGCGCACGAGGTAGATCTTGGTCCGGCTGTCGCCGTTGGGCAGGAGCCGCCGGTCGCCGACCGCACCCTTTACGGGCGACAGCTTGAGAATCTGGTCCCGCACGGCGGGGCCGTCAGTGGACCCGGCTGCCTTGATGGCGTTGATGACGAGCATCAGGGAGTCGTAGGCATGCGCATGGTCATAGGTGGGCTGCTTGCCAAACTTGGCCTTGAACTTGGCGACAAAGTCTTTCGTGCCCTGGTCGGCGAACTGCTCCCAGTTGGAGGCGTCGCCCGGGTAGTCGCTCAGCAGTACGGTGCCGACGGAGGTCGGACCGCCAATCTGGTTGAAGCCCGGGCGCGCCTGGGCGTTGGTGCCGTAGAAGGAGACCTTCATGCCGGCGTCGCCGGCCTGCTTGACAATGAGGGCGCCGTCGGCCAGACCGCCGGCCAGGAAGATCGCATCCACCTGCTTGTCCTTGTACTTGGCGAGCAGATTGGTGAAGTCCTTGGTGTTCGCCCGGTCGTAGGTCTCGGTTCCTACCAGCTCCGCCTTGCCCGACTGCTTGACGTAGGCCGTGAAGGCGGTGGCATTTGACTGGGAGAAGCCGTCCGACCCGGTGAAGACGACAATCCGCTTCACGCCCCGCTTGTCCAGCATGTAGCCGGCGATGGCTTCGGCCTCCACCCTGGAAGCATGGACGACCCGGAAGACATACTTGGCGCCCTGCAGGGTAATGTCGGTGGCGTTGGAGTTGGGGGAGACGAGGGGCACCTTGGCTTCGTCCATCAGCTTCACGATCGCCAGGGTACTTGGGCTGTAGTAGTCGCCAATGATCGCCGCCACCTTGTCCGACTTGGTCATCCGCTCCACGGCGTCGCGAGCCAACTGCGGGTCGACCTTGGTGTCCGTGTACAGAATGTCAATCGGGCGCCCCAGCACGCCACCGCTGGCGTTGATGTCCGCCTCTGCCCATTCCAGCAGTTCCTTGGCGGCTGTCGTGTACTCGGCCAGCGGACCGGTCAGCCCCCCAATGAACCCGATTTTGATTGGCTGCTTTGACTCGGCCGGAGCGGAGCCACCTGAGGCCGGGGCGGGACTCTCTTTCTTGGCGGAGGTACACGCGGACATCAACAGCAGCGAGAGCACGCAGACCAGGACCACAATGTGGCGGACAGATTTCACGCAGACACCCTCCTTTGTTTGTAACTCTCCCGAGAGCCGGACCCACTCTTTATACGGTCCGCCGCCGCCTGCCAACCAGGCCGTATGGCCGAACCAGGAGCACCAGGATCGCAATGGCAAAGGCCATGGCGTCACGATAGGCGGAGGAGACGTACGTCCCCGAGAGCGTCTCCACCACGCCCAACACGAAGCCACCCAGTACGGCGCCGACCGGGTCGCCGAAGCCGCCGATGACCGCGGCGGATAGGGCCCGGAGCCCGTACTGGCCAAGGTCGAAGGAAGCGTAGAACAAAGAGCCGATCAATACGCCGGCCATGCCGGCCAGGCTCCCGCTAAGGAAGAACGTCGCGCTTACGATATGGCGCGTCTCAATGCCGGTCAGTAGGGCCATGGTGCTGTCGTCGGCGGTGGCACGCATGGCCAGCCCGAGCCGGGTGTACTTGAAGAACAGCTGCAGGGCTACCATGAGGACCAGGCTTGAGCTGAGAATGAAGACATGCTGGGCCGCGACGGGCACCGACCCGATTTTCCACACGGTTCCCCCGAATGTGTGGCGATAGGCCATGGGCTGCGGACCCCAGATCAGCATCGCCGCGTTGGTGAGCACGGTGGCCCAGCCCAGCGAAGCGATGATCTGGTTGATGCGCTGCCCCTGCCGCTTCATGATCGGGGCGATCGCCGTCCGTTCCACCAGCAGGGCCAGCAGCCCTGAAGCCAGGCCTGAAGCGAGAATCGCGAAAATGGGGGACAGGTTGTACCGGGAAGTGACGGTCAGCCCGACCATCGCTCCCATCATCATGAACTCCGGGTGCGTGAAGTTCAGCAAACCCACCGACCGGAAGACCAGGCTGAATCCGATCGCGATCAGCGCGTACGTAGCGCCCAGGGTCAGGCCAACCACAAGTTGGTCTTGCAGTGCCAAGCGCAGACTCCCCCCTCTCGTGTGCGCCTAACCGCCCAGGTATGCTTTCTTCAGTTCCGGAGTGTGCAGCAAGGTGGCCGACGGTCCTGAAGCAACGATGACCCCGTTCTCCAGAACGTAGCCCCGGTCCGTTACCGTCAGGGCCATTGCGGCGTTCTGCTCGACCATCAGAATGGTCATGCCGGCCTGCTTGAGCACGGCGAGACGCTCGAAGATCTGTTTGATCATGATGGGCGCCAGCCCCATGGACGGCTCATCGAGCAGCAGGACCCGGGGTTCACTCATTAGTGCACGCCCCAACGCCAGCAGCTGCTGCTCCCCGCCGCTGAGCGACCCGCCCATCCGGTCCTTTAAGTCAAAGAGCCGCGGCAGGAATTCGAAGACGCGGCGCAGGCGAGTCTCGACGATGCGCTTCTGCCAGCCGGTATAGGCGCCGACCAGCAGGTTCTCCCGCACGGTCATCGTCGGGAAGATCCGCCGCCCTTCCGGCACCATCGCGATGCCCATCTGCACGCCCTTAGGCGGGTGGATGCCGGAGATATCCTGATCGTCCAGGCAGACCCGCCCCGCTCTAGGCTTCAGCAGTCCGGTAATCGTCCGCAGCGCCGTCGTCTTGCCGGCCCCGTTGGCGCCAATCAAGGCCACGGCTTCCCCGCGGTTGATCTCCAGCGAGACGGCGTGCAGGACCGGCGCCGCGGCGTAGCCCACCACAACCTTGTCCAGCTTCAGCATGCGGCTTCCTCCCCCAGGTAAGCGGCTGTCACCGCCGGCTCGGCCCGGATTTCCGCCGGCGTGCCGTCGGCAATCACCTCGCCGAAATGCAGCACCGTCATGCTGTCGCATAGCTCCATCATCAACGGCATGTTGTGCTCGATGATCAGGACAGTAACGCCCAGCGCCCGGATCCGCCGCACCACTCCGCCCATCGCCGTCACTTCAGCAGGCGTCAGGCCTGCTGCCGGCTCATCGAGGAGCAGCAGTTCCGGTGCGTTGGCAAGCACCCGGGCGATCTCCAGCAGCTTCTTCTGGCCGTACGACAGGTTGCCGGCCTGCACTTCCAGCAGCCCCTCGAGACCCACGAACTGCAGGGCCCAGACGGCGTGGGCCGTGGCCTCTGCCAGAACCGGGCCGGGATCGACAACCGAACTCCAGAACGAGTGGCGCATTTTCGGGTAGTAGCCGAGGAGCCCGTTCTCCAGGACAGAGAGTTCGGGGAAGAGCTGCGGCGACTGGAACGTCCGGTTGATGCCGGCCGAAGCCCGGACATAGTCGGGCAGGCGGCTGACCGTCCGTCCCTTGAAGGCGATCAGTCCCCGCGTCGGGCGGTTGAAACCGGAGAGTGCGTTGAGCAGCGTCGTCTTGCCGGCCCCGTTCGGTCCGATCAAACCGTGAATCTCGCCCCGGCGGACGGTCATGTCGACGGCGTTCAGGGCGACCACCCCGCCGAAGGCGCAGGTGACCTTCTCGGTTTGCAGAAGCGGCTCCCCTGGTGTTCCGGCAGCAAAAGCGGGCGGGCGCCCTGCAGGCGTCTCTTTGAGGTAGCGGTGCGGCGCGTGGCGCGGGAAGAGCGCCTGCTGAATCCGCTCGACGAAGCCCCAGAGCCCCCGGGGCAGCAGGACCATGAAGAGCACCAGCAGCAGGCCGTAGACCAGCTGGACATATTCCTTGAAGCCCCGCGAGTACTCCCGCACCAGTGCCAGCGCCAGCGTCCCGACCAGCGCGCCGCCCATGGACTGAAGCCCGCCTACTACCACCATGCCCAGCACCCACAGCGAGAAGCTGGTCGTGAACATGTCCGGGGCGATGAAGCCCTGAAAGTGGGCCATCAGTGCGCCGGCGGCCCCGGCGGCGGCCACGGCCCAGGCCGTCGCCTTGATTTGCAGCTGAGCGACGGGGATGCCGCAGGCCCGGGCCGCGGACTCATTCTGGCGAATCGCGTTCAGGCACATGCCGAACGGTGATGCCAGCAGGCGCCGGAAGCACAGGTACTGCACGACCAGCGCCACGAGCGCCAGGTAGTAGTACTGCTCGGCAGCACGGAAACTGAAGCCGAACAGCTCGGCCGCCGGGACGTTCAAGCCGTTGACTCCGCCGGTAAAGGGCAGCTGCCGCAAGAGGACCGTGACGATGGCCCCGAACGAGATCGTCGCCATGGCGAAGTAGACTTCTTTCAGCTTCATGATCGGCGCCATGACCAGCCCGGCCAGCGTGGCGGACACCATGCCGGCTGCGATCGTAAGCGGGAACGGCACGTGCAGGCGGGCAGCCACCAGTGCGCCGCCGTAGGCGCCCACGCCGTAGAAGGCAGCCTGACATAGAATGATCATGCCGGCGGCACCGAAGGTCAGCTGCAGTCCCAACGAGAGCATGGCGTAGATGAATGTAGTCGACAGGAAGACAGTCAGGTAAGGATCCGGAGTGACGAACGGGAGCAGCAGGACTGCTCCCACCAGGAGGGCCGTCGCCAGCATGATCAGACGGCGGAGCAACGCCATCACCTCCGTACCTGGAACGGACCGGCGCAGGTCAGCGCTTCCCGTACACGGCGGAGAGAAGTCCCGGTGCGCCCCTGCCGAACTGCCAGGATCTCCGCGATGATCGAGAGCGCGATCTGCTGAGGGCCGTCCGCCCCGATATCGAGACCGACCGGGGCATAGAGCTTCTCTTCCATGGTCCGGGCGAGGTCGGGCTCTTCCCTGACAAGCAAGTCCACCAACTGCTGCGACCGCTTGCGGGCGCCCAGCAGGCCGACATAGCGCAGGTCGGCCGCCAGCAGCCGCTTGAGCCACTGCAGGTCCCGTTCAAAATGGTGCGTGATGATCACCGCGTAGGAATCATTGGAGAGTGCCAGTTCAGGCGCCCCGTCATCAAGAATCAGGTGGTCGGCGCCGGGAAACCGCTCGGGCGTGAGCCAGGCGGGTCGGTGGTCGCTCACTGCGACCCGGAATCCGGCCAGTTTCGCCAGTTCCACCACCGGACGGGCATCGTCACCGGCGCCTGCGACCAGCAGCAGCGGGGGCGTCAGCACAGGCTGGAGCAGGTACTCCACACCGTGGGCGTCCTCAATCCACGCTGGCTGCTGTTCGCCTTGCTCCAGCATGGTCGCAGCGGCAGCCGTTGCCATGGCGTTGGCATGCGCATCTCCAAGATCCCCGGCGCGCAGGCCCCGGCGATCTACGGCCAGGCGCCTGCCCAGGGTCCGCGTGCCGCCGGAAATCGCCGTCGCGACCACGACCGGCGCCCCGGCTGAGACCCGGGCTGCCACAAAATCCAGGACCGGCAGGGCCACCGGCGCCACCAATACGTCCACCAGCCCCCCACAGCCGCTGCCGGTGCCAAACACCAGGTCCTCCTCGCTGCCGGTGTCATACGACAGCAGCCGGGCCGGTCCGCCTTCGCAGACGGCGTCCACCACCGCCAGCATATCCAGCTCCATGCACCCCCCGCTGATGGCCCCCAAAACTGTGTGCGTGTCGGTAACGACGGCGGAACTCCCCGGCTTGCGGTACGTAGATCCACGCCCCCTGACCACCGTGGCAAGTACGGCTTTCCGGCCCTGCCCGGCCAGCTTCGCCAACTCCAAGTATGCGTTGTCCACCGTTACCCCTCCGCAGACCGTCTGTTTTTTGCTGTCTGCTATGCCAGTGCAGCCTGCCCGCCCAGGTACACGTCCTGCAACTCCCGGCTGGCGGCCAATTCAGCGGATTTGCCGTGCATGGCCACCCGCCCGGTCTCCAATACATAGGCCCGGTCCGAAACCGCCAGCGCCTGGCGGGCGTTCTGTTCGACGAGCAGGATCGTGATTCCCTGATCGCGCAGTTCCTTGACGATGCCGAAGATCTGTTTGACTACAAGGGGCGCCAGGCCCAGGGAGGGCTCGTCAAGCATGAGCAGCTTGGGCTTGGCCAACATCGCCCGGCCAATGGCGAGCATTTGCTGTTCGCCGCCGCTGAGCAACCCGGCCTGGTAGGAGCGACGCCGGGCGAGGTTGGAAAAGCGTTCGTAAATGGCATCGATCTCCCGGCGCACGCTGGCGGAATCCTTGCGGGCGAAAGCACCCATGAGCAGGTTTTCATCCACCGTCATCCGGCCCAGAATCTGGCGCCCCTCGGGCACCAGGACCAGTCCGTGCGCAACCCGGTAAGGGGAACCGAGGCGAGACACGTCGGTCCCCATGTACTGAATCTTGCCGGCTGCCGCCGGCATTACGCCGGCCAGCACCTTCATCAGCGTGGTCTTGCCGGCCCCGTTGGAGCCGATAATCGTCACGATTTCGCCTTCGCGCACTTGGACATCGATGCCAGCGAGCGCTTTGATCTGTCCATAACTGAAGTGCAGGCCGCTAACGGAGAGCAGAAGCCTCACCCCCATCTGCCCCCAGGTACGCCTCCAGCACCTCCGGATGACTCCGGACCTGTGCCGGCGTGCCCTCGGCGATCTTTTCTCCGAAGTTAATGACCGTAATCCGGTCGCAGAGCCCCATAACAAACGCCATGTCGTGCTCAATCAGCAAAATGGTGTGGCCTTCGCCCTTGAGCGACTTGACCAGGTCCCGCAGCGCCAGCGACTCCGTCGGGTTCATGCCGGCGGCGGGCTCGTCCAGCAGGAGCAGCCGCGGGCGGGTTGCCAGGGCCCGGGCGATTTCGACCCGGCGCTGGTCCCCGTACGGCAGCGTCGTCGCGAGTTGATCGCGCACTTTCCAGAGGCCGGTGGTGTGGAGAATCTGCTCAAGCTCACTGTTGCTCGCCGACTTCCGCCCGGTGGCGGGCGCCAGCAGACTCAGCCCCTTGTGCTCCCGGAGGGCATGGCCCAGGAGCAGATGCTCCCATACGGTCATGGACTTGAAGAGGCGGATGTTCTGGAATGTGCGGGCAATCCCAAAGGAGGCAACCTGGTGGGGAGCAAGGCCCGTGATCTCCTGCCCGGCCATGGCGATTCTGCCCTGGCTGACCTGGTAGACCCGGGTGATCAGGTTGAACACCGTGGTCTTACCGGCGCCGTTCGGGCCGATCAGCCCGTGAATGGTGCCGGCGGCCACCTCCAGCGAAAGGTCCATGATGGCACAGGCGCCGCCGAAGTACTTGGTGACGTTCTCCAGAGACAGAAGGGCTTGCGCCATCACGACATCTCCTTTCTCTTGGCCAGCCTCAAGCTTGCGACCCGCCGCAGGAATGCCCGTGTCAGAATTCCTTGCGGACGGAACATCAGCAGCACAATCAGCAAGGCCCCGTAGATGCCCAGGCGCCAGTCCGTAATGAACCGGAGCGCCTCGGGCAGGAGTGTCAGCACAATGGCCCCGAGCACCGGACCGAATATCGTCTCGGAACCCCCGAAGACCACAAACAGCACGACCATTACCGACTGCGAGAACGTGAACATGTGCGGTTCGATATACACCGTGAAGTGGGCGTAAAGCCCCCCGGCCACTCCGGCCAGAGCGGCGCCGTATGCAAACACACTCAGCTTGACGACAGTGGTATTCAGGCCGGTGACCTGCGCCGCAAACTCGTCGTCTTCCACGGCGCGCACGCCGAGCCACGCCTTTGACCGCTCGAGCAGGTAGGTCAGAATCCCCAGGCCGATGGTCCATGCCCAGATGGTCCCGGCCTTCACCGGCAACATCCCGAAGAAGCCGCGCTCGGCGCCCGTGTAGGCAAATACGAGGAAGAACGCCGCGATCATCTGTCCAAACCCGAGGGTGACCATAGACAGGTAAATCCCCGTCAGGCGCAGGGCGGGAAACCCGGCGATGAACCCCAGCCCGCTGCTCACCAGACCGGCTGCCACGAGCGCGAGGGTGAGCGGCAGCTTGAAGTTGACCGTCAGCACCGAAGCGGTGTAGGCACCGAGGGCCATAAACCCGGCGTTGCCCAGCGACAGCTGGCCCGCCGACAAGATGACATAGACACTCAGGCCAAGGAGAATGTTGATGCCAATCTGCGAGAGGAGGCCAAGTTCATAGCTGCTGAACATACTACGTCCTCCTCCTCACCTGGTTTGGCTTGCCAAGCAGGCCTTCGGGCCGGACCAGGAGCACGATGATCAGCAGGCCGTACACCACGATGTCCTGATACGACGCCCCCAGGTAGGCGGCGGCCATTACCTGTGCAATGCCCAGGAGCGGACCGGCAACCAGGGAGCCCCAAATGTTCGTGACGCCGCCGATGACCATGACCGCCACGCCCCGCAGCCCGACTTCTTCGCCCATCAGCGGCGTAATGGCCGAGTAGTTGAGGCCGACCAGCAATCCGGAAGCACCGGCCAGGGCGCCGGAAATCGCAAATGTAATCACGTTGATCAGCTTGGAGTCGATCCCCAGCACCGCAGCTGCCAGCGGATTCTCCGCCACGGCCCGCAGCCCCCGGCCCATTTGGGTGCGCTTGAGGAAGTAGGAAAGGGCCAGCACGACGATGATGGTGGATGTCACAATCCACAGCTGAATGCCGGTAACTTGAACCGTCCCGATGTGATATGCGGCGGAAAACAGTTCGGACGGAAACTGGCGGGGGTCCGAACCCCACACGTTCTCAATGACCGTCTGATACACCAGGGCAAAGCCGATGGTGCTCAGGAGCGGCATTACCGCCGGGGCGTCTTTCAATGGCCGGTATCCGAAGCGCTCGATGATCACCGAGAGCACGGCGCCGGCAGCCATCGCACCCAGAATGGCCACGGGCACGGGGACCCGGACCACGAGCAACGCAAGCCCCACGAAGGCGCCGAAGGTAAAAGTCTCTGCGACGGCGATGTTCAGGACGCCCAGAATCCCCATGACCAGGGTGTAGGCCAGGGCAATGGTGGTGTAAATGCTGCCCAGCATCACACCGTTCACCATTTGCTGTAAAAACATGCCACCCGCTCCCTGTCGTCTGTCAGTTCGGGTAAGGCTGCACCCCGGGGAAGCGGACGCTCTCCCGGGGTGCAGTCCCCCCAGTTGCTCCGGCTCGGATGTGGCGGCTAGTTGTTCTTATCGACGACGGTCCACTTGCCGTTCTGGCCCATAATGACGTAGAACGCCTTGTCACCGTCACCGTCCTTGTTCAGGCCGACGCGGCCGCCAATGCCCTGGAACTCCTTCAGGCCGGCAACGTAGTCACGAATCTTGGTTCGGTCGCTCTCCAGGTCCTTGGGGTCGTTGGTGACGCCGGACTTGAGAATCGCGTCGATATACATGCGAATGGTCTCGTAAATGTTGGCATCGAACATGTTCGGCTCGGTGGTGGCGGGGAGGCCGGCGTCCTTCAGAGCCTGGACCGCCTTCTTGGTGAAGTCGGGCGCCTGCGCCTGGTCGAGGCCGACAAAGTACGTGGCGGCAGAGACGACGGGAATCTCCGGGGCCGCCTGCAAAATGGCGGAGGAGACGAAGGGCGAACCGCCGAGCGTCGGCTTGATGACGCCCTGCCGCTTCATTTCCCGCAGCACCGTGGACGCACCGTTGTAGAAGGCGCCGATTAGCACCGCATCCGGGTTGAGGGCCTTGAGCTTCGTCACCTGAGCGGTCACGTCGACGTTAGTGGTGGAGAAGGTGATGGGGTCGTTCTCGTTCAGGACGGTGACGCCCGCCTTCTTGAATTCAGCTGGGAGCACGCTCTTGCCCAGCGAGGTGCCCACGGCGTCCGCCGCATCGTAAACGATGGCGACCGTCTTGACGTTGTACTGCTTGACGAACCAGGGCACGGTCTTCTGGGCGAAAACGGCCTCGTCGACGGTGTCCCGGAACGCCCACGGCCGGTTCTTCGCACCGACGCCGGGCTTGGACGAGTTCTGGGACATGACGACGATCTTTTCCTGGTTGGCTACCGGGAAGGCCACTTCGGCTTCGCTGGAAAGCGCCGGTCCGGCAATAGCCAGCACTTTCTCGTCGCCGGCAAGCTTGCGGACGCCGCTCGCGGCCTGGTCAGCCTTGGCAGCACTGTCGAAGATCACGATCTTCAGGGGTTTGCCGTCGACGCCGCCCTTGTCGTTTATCTCTTTCTCCACGAGCTTGAGGACGGCGGTATTGGTCTTGCCCCACTCGGCCACGGGTCCGCTGCTTGGAACGATGGCGCCAAGCTTGACTTCCGTTCCCTTCAGCTTGCTGGCGCTGGCAGCAGGAGCGGGAGCCGGGTCAGCCGACTTGGAGCCGGTGCTGGGACTGGTGCTCCCGCCGCTGCAGGCGGACAGAAAAGCGGCGGCGATTACCATAAGACCAAGCAGGCGCCGGGGCGACTTTCGGGACAAGAACATCGTCATTACCTCCCCCTGTTTTGCCGACATACCCCTACAAGTTGGCCATAACCTTTCGCTTGAACTGTTCCACGTGCTCCAGCATGTACTGCTGGGCCCTGGCCCCGTCCCTGGTTGCCATCGCCTCCAGGATCGTCTGGTGCTCCGCCTGCGTTTCGTCCAATCGTCCGGCACGCGTAAAGCTTAGGTACCAGAACCGGAAGCTCTGAGAGTTGAGGCGGTCCAGGATCTCCTCCAGGTGCGAGTTCCGGCTCATGCCGGCAATGTACCGATGGAACTGCTGGTCCAGATAAAGTAACGCCTCGTAGTCTGAGGCCCGAGCCACCTCCTTCATCGTTGTGAGAAGGGTGTTCAGGTGCTCCAACTGGGTGGGAGTGCCCCGCTCTGCAGCCAGACGGCAGCTGAGCCCCTCCAGGTTGACCCGCACTTCGAATATCTCCTGCAGCGTCTGAATGGACAAATCCGACACAATCGTCCCCTGGCGGGGCATGATCACGACGAGCCGGTCCATTGCCAGGCGCTGCAGCGCCTCCCGAAGCGGGGTGCGGCCGACGTTTAGCTCACGCATCAGCGCTGCTTCGTTAAGGACCGCCCCCGGCGATAACCGGAGAGTCTCAATGTCCCGCTTCAGTTGCCGGTATGCGAGGTCACTCGCCCGTTGATGAGCAACTTCCATCGTTCGCATCTGTTATCACCCCTTGAGCACCATGAGCGCATCGAGCGCACGGACACCCTTGCCTTCGGGCAACACAGCCAGCGGGTTCAGGTCGAACTCCTCCAACTCGGCGTCCAGCGCCACTGCCATGTCGGAGACTTTCAGGAGGGTATCTACCACGGCGGCAATGTCGCCCCGGGCCTGGCCCCGGGCGCCCTCCAAAATCTTGCGGCCCTTGATCTCCCGGACCATCATTTCGGCGTCGGCCCGGCTGAGCGGGGCGACCCGCATGGCGATGTCCTCGAAGACTTCCACGAAAATGCCGCCCAGGCCGAACATGACCGTGGGGCCAAAGTCCCGGTCGTTCTTGACGCCCACGATGCATTCAGTGCCGCCGGCGACCATCTCCGCAACCAGGTAGCCGTCGATTTTCGCACCGGGGTAGCGGGTCGCCGCAGCCGCCTGCATGTCGGCAACGGCCTGGCGCACTTCCGCTTCCGTCTTGAGGCCGACCCGCACGCCCCCCATTTCCGTCTTGTGAGCAATGTCGGGGGATGAGATCTTCAGGACGACCGGATATCCAATCGCGGCTGCCGCCTTCGCAGCGGCGTCCGCATCGGGCGCCAGTAGTTCCATGGGCACCGGAATGCCGAAGGCCTTGAGCACTTCCTTCGATTCCGCCTCGGTGAGCGTCTTGCGGCCTTCAGCCCGGATGGCGGCCAACTTGGCCTTCACGGCTGCCGGGGCTTCGACCTTGCGGTCGGCCGCCGCCAGCACTTCAGCCGACCGGGCCCTGAACGCCTGGAAGTCGCGCCAGGCAGCCAGCACCTTGACCGCCGAGACGATGGAGTCGTAGAAGGCGACGCCCCCGTCCTGCTCATACTCGGTCTTCCAGCGGGGGAACTCCTGGGCGATGCCGGAGAACCAGCCCACCACCGGCTTGTTGTACTTGTTGATGACCGCCCGCACGGCAGCGAAGTCGTGGTTCTTGAAGTAGTCGAAGATCAGTGGCAGCAGCAGCACGGCATCGACGCCGGGGTCGGACAGGAGGGCGTCCAGCATGACCTGGTGCGTCCGGTCCAGCCCTACCTGCTCAATGGTCGACCAGATATCCGCCGGGTTGCCGGGCGCCGCCCACGCCGGCATAATCGTGGCCATTTTGGCCTTGGTCTCCGGCGAAAGCTCAGCCAGTTGGAATCCGTGCACCCCGAGGGTGTCCGCCCCGACGACGGCGCCGGCCCCGGTGTGGGTCATAATAGCGACCCGGCTGCCCTTCAGGGGCTTGCTGCGCAGCAGGGTGAAGCCCTTGGTGAAGTCAAGGAACTGGGTGAAGTCGTCGACGCGGGTCACGCCGTATTGCTTGAAGACGGCGTCCTTGACCCGGTCGTTGTTCAGCAGCGAGCCGGTGTGGCTGGCCGCGGCCTGGGCGGTAATCTCGCTGCGCCCGGGCACCAGAGCGACCACCGGCTTGGTCTTGACCACCCGGCGCAGGGCCTTGACGAACCGGCGCCCTTCCTTGATCGACTCCAGGTAGAGGGTGACGCAGTCCGTGTTCGGGTCGGACTCGAGGTACTCCATAATGTCGGACTCGTTGATGTCCGCCCGGTTGCCGATGGTGCTGGTCGAGGCGATTTGCGGTTGACCCTTGGTCACCATTTCGAGGTAGATGGCGCCCGCCAGCATGCCGCTTTGGGAAATGAAGGCGGCGCCGCGCTCGTTGGTGAGCGGCTCGGTAACCATAATGAACGAGTTGGAGAAGGCCGGGTTGGCCTTGATCATGCCGCCGCAGTTGGGTCCCCATACCCGCATGCCCTGGGGCGACGCCTTAGCGATGGCGATCAGCTCGTCCTGGTAATGCGCACCGTCGCCGCCGGAGTCGGCAAACCCGCCGGACTGGACGAGGAACGCCTTGCAGCCCTTCTGGACGGCGTCCCGGGCCACTTGCGCCGTGCCCTTGTTGGGCACAAAGGAAAGCACCAGGTCGATTTCGTCCTCCGGAATCTCCAGCAGCGACTTGTAGGTCTTAAGCCCGAGCACGTCCTCGCCCTTGGCGTTGACGGCGTAAATGGGCCCCTTGAAAGTGTTGAGTACGTTTTTGAGGAGCCGGTACCCGCCCTTGGCGGGGCTGGTGGAGGCGCCCACCACCGCAACGTTGCGGGGCGTGAAGAAATACTCTACGTTGTTCACAATTGGCTCCTTTCCGCTTCGTCAGGCTCGAACCGTTTCCGTCGGCCACAAAGTCAGGTACGGAAACGGTCCGACCCTTCCTTCAGCTCCCCTAGAAGTCAGGTGAAAATCTCGACCTCACACCTGACAAATGTTTATCGTCCGGCACAAGAAGCCTCGTTTGAACGCCGAAACGAGCCCGAAAAGGGGTTGGAGCGACGAAACAAGGGGAGCAACCCCTGTTTTGGGCGT
>DASPIW010000040.1:0-104465 GCA_035628915.1 Symbiobacteriaceae bacterium
GTTGGCGGAATAACACAGCAACCGGGGCAAAGTCCCCGGTTTTCCTTTCCCCATGCGGGGTCACGTATTGTGAGCAGAACCCGGTTCAGGCAGGTCCACTTAATGTGAGCGAGAATGGTTCAGACAATGTGAGCGCCCACAGTATTGCTGGGTGATGTTCGGCTATTCAATAAGTATACCTGGCAGTTCGTGGTATCGTCACACTCGGCTCCGTAGTTTGGCCACTTCGGAGCCACCTCGACATGGTACCATCCGTACATCTTTACGGCCATGGCGCCGGCTTTCTGAGCCTCGGCGTGAGGGATAGGGGAATTCCACCATTCGTTTGGCAGAACATCTTTTTGGTAATCCGTAAACGGGATCGTGACCACATGGACGCCGTACCAGCAGGGCTCTCCGAAGTATGCTTGGCAGTTCTCCTCGTTACCCAGAAGGAGATTAATGGAAGACGGCGCCGAACTGGTTTGGCTAGCCAAGGCTGTAATGCGATCGGCCTCTTGTTTTTCATGATCACCGCCAAAGCCTAGGCCACGGGCGACGATGTGGTTCACAGGTGCTCCTTCAAAATCCCTGACACGCCACTCCTTTCCGTCTTTCACCAGAATGGCCAGGCGGTAGTTGAGTCCATTATGGACGTACTTGTTCTCGATTGGAATCGAGTAGTTGATTGCAACGTAATAGACCTTGATATCAGCATCTGCGACGTCCTTAAGAGAGCGGCGCTCTCCAATCCCGGCGAACCCTAACGGAATCTGCTTGGCGTGAACCAGCTCTGCCCCAGTGATATCGAAAATGCCTTGTCCGGCATTATCCTTCTGTGCGAAGAACGACCTTGTAAGAACTGCTCTATCATCGGGCTCAAGGCTCGCCATTGCGTCCCAATCTCGAGCGTTCTGGGAACTAACATATTCTTGCAGGGTTTGCTCCGGGCTTCGTGTGGTTTCTGGCGAAGCAGCAACGGTTAATGAAGCAGAACTCAGAACAATGATCAGAGTCATGATGCAAAGGGCCAAACGGGTTTTCATCAAGTCAATCTCCTTTCAAGAATGTGGTGTTCAGGTGGATGGCTCCCGCGTCAAGAGACCCGCGTACCCTTCCCTAGGGAGAGTGTCAAGCGATACCGCAATTTCCATTCTATCAAAAATAGCGCTTCCCCTGCACAGTTTCCATTGAATCGTTCGACAATTGTGCACAACTAAGCGACCGGGGGAATGACATCGGAAGGGTAATATACAGTAAATTTCGTGGAACTCACAGTCGACAACGGGGGGATGTCACCAACGATCCTCAGCAGGGAGTTTCCCTTAAAACGTCGGGACCCCATTATCTGGGATCGTAACCGAAAAGAACAGACAAAAGCGACGCCTTTCACTCAGAAATGCGCCGCCAGAGCTTAGCGGGGTAAAACCCCGTCAGTTATGTCAACTACGTTCCTTAGCGGGGGTTTTCCCGGAAAAAATGTCGGGACCCCATCCACGAGCGCCTCCAGCAGGAGTGCCACCCCGTCGTCCTGGTTCGATGCCGTCCACCGGTCTGCTGCCCGCTTCACTTCGGGGTGGGCATTCGCCATCGCAACGCTCAGACCCGCCGCTGCCAGCATATCCAGATCGTTCAGGAAGTCGCCCACTGCCAGTGTCCGTTCCCTCGGAATAGCCAGTTGCTCCGCCAGCGTGGTCAGGGCCGTACCCTTGCCGCCGCCCGACGGCAAAACTTCCAGGTACATCGGGTGGGAGCGGACCAGCTGCACGCCAATCCCGGCCTGGACGATTTCCGCCTCCGCGGCATCGAGCGTCGCGGGCTCGCCAATCGTCAGGATTTTGACCACGCTGCCGGCGTTGGCGGGCGAAAGGTCCGCCCGTACGTCGAGTGTAATGCCGTCATCTCGGAGGTGTTCGGCCACCGTCTCGTTGATCTCCCGCGCAATCCCCCGGCGGGTGCCGTGCACGATAATATCCAGCCGGTGATCCCTCAGGATCGGCCACACGGCCTCTACCAGGCTGCTGTGCAGCCCGTGGCAGAAAAGGTCTTCCCCGGTTGCGGCATCGTATCCGAGGCAGCCGTTCAGCAGCAGCAGGGGGGTGCGCAGGCCCAGCGTCCGGGTGTGCTGCGACGCGGCATCCACGCTGCGTCCGGTGGCGACGGTAAACCGCCCGCCGGCGGCCTCGTACCGTTTTATTGCGGCGATGGTGCGCGCTGAAATCGTCTTGTCATCGCGCAGCAGTGTTCCGTCCATATCAGAGACCACCAGCAAATACTCCAATCCGGTGCATCCTCCCCGGTCGACTTTATTGATAAGCTCGATGATGATTCGCTGCGAACCATCCCCCTCCCTGCCACTGGCCCGGCCGGATACCGGCAGCTTGCTCAAGGTCGGCCCGGGTCACTGCCACCAATTCTTCCCGCGTCAGGTCTGACCGGCTCACAAGCCGCAGCGCCTGGCAGCGGAGCGAGCGCTCCATCAGGTTGCGCACGGCCCGGGCGTTCCCCTCGTCGCCGCCGGTGCCGCCGCCCGCAGTGTGCAGCACCTGCCGCAAAAAGGCCCGGGCGTCGGGCGTCAGTTCGTACTGCCGCTTCTGCCACATACCTTCGCCGATGGCCAGGAGCTCTTCGGCCGTGTAGTCGGGAAACTCCACAACGATCGGGAACCGGGAGCGGAGCCCGGGGTTCTGGGCCAGGAACCAGTCCATCTCCGCCGGATAGCCGGCCAAAATCAGCATCAGCTCGCTGCGCTGGTCTTCCATGGCCCGAGCCATCCATACGATATCCACAACTTTGCCATGATGCCGCTATCTCCATTGGGACAAGGGATAGGGCCCTGATGGTGAGACGGCAGTTGCCGTCCTTGAAGACGACCATCCGCTCGACCAGCTGCTGAACGACAGCCTTCTTGCCTTCTTCGTTCAGGTTCTTATAGTTGACTGCTATCCGGCGCATCAGGTCGACCTGCGCCTGCATGCGCTCCTGTCCCTGGCGGTAGGCAGCCATCTCTTGCTCGATCTGTGCGAGGCGACGTGAGGTCGCTTCGATTCGTTTGTCGATGAGCTTCGCTTCGGCGTCGTAGGCGTCTTCTTCGACTCTTCCGGTTGTGAACAGCCGTAGGAGACGCTGCTTCTCTTTTTTGGCTTGCTCAAGGGTCGTGTTCAGGGTGAGCAGTTCGGTCCCAAAGGACGGTTCGGCGGCGCCGTCCAGCCCCTTCAGCTTCTCGGCGATGGTGTCAGGCTCCGAGAGCAGATCGTCGATGGCCTCCAGAGCGACCTTGTCAAGCCTCTCCATCCGCCAGCGGTTAGTGCAGCGCTTTGTCTCATCGTTCTCTTCACCTGGCTCAAACCCTCGGTTGCCATGGCCATACCCCTGGCAGACGTAGTACCGGTGGGATTTCTCGCCCTTCTTCTTGGACGTTACGCCGCACAGGGAGCGGCCGCACTCGCCGCAGACGACCAGACTTCTCAGCATGAAGGTCGATGAGGGGCGCCCCTTCTTGGTGCGGGCGTTGTCGGCGATCATGGCCTGAGCTGCATCAAACGTCTCTCGGTCGATGATCGGCGTAACCGGGATGGGGTACTGCTTGTCTCTCGGCCGCAGCCGCTTCGTGCCCGTGTGGTAGTCGCACTTGTAGTGCCAGTAGGTGCCCAGGTAGGTTTCGTTCTGTAGGATCTTGGAGACGGTGGCCGGGTACCATGCCTTGCCCCTGGGGGCAGGTATACCCTTCTGAGCCAGCGCCTTGGCGATGGTCCGGCAGGTGAGGGGTGTCCCGTCCTCGCCCACCAGAAGTAACCGGTACATCAGCTTCACGACCTCGGCCTCGGCGGGGTTGAGGTCCAGCGTGTCAGTGTCGACGTTGAAGGTGTAGCCGTAGACTCGGGGGTTACCGTTGAGGCGCCCGGTCTTGGCCTTCTGGACTCGGCCCCGAACGGTGCGCTCCTTGATTTTGGCCTTCTCGTACTCGGCGATAGCGCCGCGCAGGGAGTAGAACAGCCGGCCTTCGGCCGTGTTCTTCCACTCGAAGTTGACGAACTCCAGCTTCAGCCCGGCCGAAGTGATCTCGTCAGTAATGATCAGCTGCTGCGCCAGGCTCCGGGCGAGCCGGTCAGGGTCATAGATGATGACGATGTCACCCAGGCGCTGGCGGACGGCCTCGCGCATCTTCAGGAGGGCGGGGCGCTCGGGGTCGTCGCCGCTGTAGCCCTCTTCCTTGAAGACGAGGATGTCCTGCTCTCGATAGCCCAGGGCTAGGGCCCGGGCGGTGCAGTCCTCTATCTGGGCCGCTATGCTATTGCCCCTGACGGCCTGATCTTCTGTTGAGACTCTCACGTACACCAAGGCAACCGGCATTTCGGGCGCTCACCTCATCCATGCATTCGTTATCCTAAGTCTAGCCAACTTCGCAGGTCGAAGTCTGTCGGAGCCTGATGGTGTCGCAGATTCCAGTGAATAGGGGCCTAGCAGTGCTAGGCCCCCGGGTTTTCGTCTTCACGCTTGAGGTACCGTGCTGGAGGGTTAAGCAGCATTCGCAGCACCTCTGCCACTTTTTCCTGGGCCTCTGGCGAGGTGTTGCGGATGATCTGCACTTTGAGGTCAAGTCTGGAACGGAACTTACCTTTCAAAATCCTCGCCTCCCCAGGCCCATCCTACGTGGCTTACGGTTGTCCCAAGTACGGCGAACAAGCACGAACGGGTACCGTCTGTTACAACAGTAATGGAATCACGTTGAGGTGCCAACAATCGGGCAACATTTTGCCTGTGGGACAACTAGTTTAGGTGATGGTAGATTTAGGTGACCGTGACCCTCACCATGATTGCTGGGTCTCTCACTTTCCCGGCCACGGCATCGCCTCCATTTCAACTAGCGTAACACCAGAAGAGGCAACGATTCTGCCTGAGGTAGTCGATGCTGATGATAAGGCACGCTGAGATAGATGAGGCGAGAGAACGTCCCTACCTTGGTACAGCAGCCGTGTTCGTGGCCGCCTTGTCCTGCGCTGTGTATACGTGGACGGTTGAAACAGTTCGCACTCGCGCATATTCTTGTGATTAGAGCCTGCCATGGACATCACCAAAGCTATAGCGGCTGTTCGAGGGGATTTCGGGACTCCAGCCATGTAGGAGGCACTAGCGTGTACAAATACAGTCTCACGGAGATTGAGTTTCAAAGCGGAGAGAAGATGGCGGTCGGTGGCCTGGCGGTGGTTGTCGGACCGAATAACTCGGGCAAGAGCCAACTACTTAAGGATATCGAGCTTCTCTGCACTCAAGAGAACCCCCCGACAGTTGTTATCAAGGGCCTAACTCATACGGTCCCCGAGTCGCTCGAAGACCTGAAAGCCTCCTACCGTGTAGCTCCTGAAAGGGACGCCAACGGTTACTACCATTTTCGAGGGTTCAGATCTGACCTGGCTGGAACTTATTCATTAGGTCTCGGTAGCAGTGACTGGGAGGCCGTTGCTAAGCAGGCAATCGGTAGGCTTCCTGATGACCGGTGGGCACGAGGCACATTTGCATCCTGGTTCGGGCAGCGATTTGTGACCCGCCTCAGGACTGAAGATCGCCTGCTGCTTACGAAAAAGTCCTCAAGGGCTGATGTCAACTCGATACTGGGAGAGTTCTACGACCAAGGCATGGCCGCAGAAGCAAGGCTTACGAAATGGGTGGATGACGCCTTCGGTACTCAGGTACGCCTTGATTACTCGGATAAGGCAGAGTTCCTCTTCAGAGTGGGTACGGCCTTCGATGGAGTACCGGCGGATGCTAGAGAAGCAAACCCGATTATGCAGGCATACCTGAAGCTCGACGACCAGGGAGACGGTCTGAGAAGTTTTGTGGCGACCGCTGTCTCTCTCTTGGTCAACAGAAGATCCGTGCTGCTGTTGGATGAACCCGAAGCCTTCCTTCACCCGCCCCAAGCGGTGGCGATTGGCCAAGTGATTGCCGAAGTAGCACAGGAGGGCCAACAGGTAATTGTCGCTACGCACAGTGCCGATGTACTGCGCGGGATACTGAGCCGGACTTCCGACATTGGTCTAATTCGCCTGTCCAGAAGTGCCGGGGTTGGAAAAGTCACAGTGATGAATGCCGGTGCGGTGAACCGAGTCGCCAACGATCCCCTACTCAGTTCAACTCGGGTGCTCGACGGCTTGTTCTACCGTGGAGTGGTAGTCGTTGAGGCCGACAGTGACAGCGTGTTCTACCAGAGAGTAGCTGCCAAAATACGTTCCGGTGACGAGATTCACTACGTACAGGCACATAACAAACAGACACTGGCAAAAGTTGCTGCACCTTACCGGAGCCTGGGCCTGCCTGTCGCCGTCGTTCCCGATTTCGACGTGTTGCGAGACAGACAGGAGTTCAAGGCTCTGCTGCAAGCCA
This sequence comes from Symbiobacteriaceae bacterium, assembly GCA_035628915.1. Lineage (GTDB taxonomy): Bacteria > Bacillota > Sulfobacillia > Symbiobacteriales > Symbiobacteriaceae > JARBUG01. Next base: position 6,364 of record DASPIW010000040.1, read on the forward strand.
TTCAAGCTGAGGGCATTGAAGTAATGCTCAAGCACCAGGAGAGTATTCGATCGGAGATAGAGGGCCAGCCCATATCAGAACGGCTCTCAAACCTCCGAGAGGCTATAGAAAAAGCCCTAGTGGAATGCGCCCCTCCGGGTGAATCGAGTCGGGAATCTGAAGCACTGTCTGACATCAAGCGGCGTCTCAAGAAGGCCCTTGAGGAGTCCGACGCGTGGAGTGCTTACAAGCGCAGGGGTCGAGGGGAACTTACTCCGAGCACCCAGCAGTGTTTCGACTCGATTGATCGCCTGGGCCGACGGGCTGGACTTTTCATAGTTCCCGTAGGCGAGTTGGAGTCGTGGCTTGTTGAGTTCGGTATTCCGCGTCTAAGCCAGAAGAACCACTGGATTGTGCAAGCGCTGACCAAGCTTTCAGACCTTGAACTCCCGCCGGAAAGTGCACTCAGCGCTTTTGTCCGTGGCCTACATGATCATCTCTTGGAATAGATGCCCAGGTCAACAGATAGTTCCGGGACCACATCTCCAAGATGTGAACTGGGCGGCCTCGCCACACCTGGCGGGCCGCCTTATTTGATGTGCCCCACACTGACGGCAGGGGGTCAAGGGCCTTGCCGCCAAAGTCTCAGGCAGGATGCTCGCCCTTGACGCCCTGACGTCAGTGTGGTCTCCCATGCCGCCCGGACCGGCTGATTGTGCGCCCCTCGCCCCGGCCGTCAAGCGTGAGGCACCTGGCGTGGGCGTCTGCTTGACTGCCGGGGCTGCGCGGCATTCTCTCCTCTCAGCCGGGCGGCATGGGTAGAGAAGGGGCACGATTAGCGCCCCCTGTCGTGGTCATTGTCACGCCCCCGGGCCTTGCGGCGCCGGGACAACTCCTCGAACGCATCCCGGTCGTGCTCCTGAGAGAACCCCTCCAAGGCCTTAGCGATCCGCTCCAGCGTTCGCCCGATCCGCCCGACCTTCTCTTCCAAGTCCGGCACCTTGGCCTGCTCCCGCTGCGACCTGGCACGTTGCTCCTTCAGGTCGGCGTCCGAGGAGACCCCGGCCTTCTCGGCCTCCTGATCCCAGTAAGTGACCTTCTTCTCAGTCTGGAGGTACTCCTCACGGGCATCCTTGCTGAAGAAGCGCTTGAGAGTGGGAATTGGAGCCTTGAGCGCCGACAGGTGTGCAGCGGCCCCGCTGCGGTACTCCAGCGCTTCGGCGGCGCGGTTCAGCCGCTTCTCCTCGCCGGCGATCTCAGACAGCTGGAGCTTGAGCTCCTGGAGTTCCTGGTGTCGTTCGGTCCTCATGTCCGTTGTTCGCTGCCAAGTCAACTGCTCACCGCCGCGGGCGAACTCCAGATGACCGAGAGCCTGCGCCTGGGGCTCCGTCCATCCCCGTCCGATGCGGGCGCGATACCGATCGGTTACGACCTTATTGACCTGAAGATCTCGCCGTTCTTCCCGCGCCTTTTCCAACTCCACGACCACGCCGTTGTGCTCCTGGACGGTGCGGTTGTGGTCTCCCTTCTCGGTCTGCACTCCCCGCTTCTCAAGCGCGGAGGTGTGCGGCCCCATGTGAACCTGGGGCATGCGCTCGGAGCCCAGAGCGGCCAGCGGACGGTGGTCGATTCGGTCCTCAACCCCGGCCCGCTCCAGTGAGCGGTTAGCATGGGTGGCCCACTGTTCTCGCCAGCGCTCCAGGGCCTCGGTGCGGTTCCAATCCCGGTTCTTTTCGGCTGAGAAGCCTTCAGGCCCGATCTCCCGCATGGTGAGCATGAAGTGGGCATGAGGATTCCCGGGGTTCCGGTGGATGGCCACGTCGGCGACCATGCCCTGGCTCACAAACTGCTCCTGAACGTACCCGCGGATCAGTTCCCGTTGCTCTCCTGACGTCAGTTCCTTGGGGAAGGCCACGACGATCTCTCGGGCGACCTGGGCGTCTCCCCGGCGTTCTACCCTCTCGACCTCGTTCCACAGTTGAGAGCGGTCCTGTACCCATTCCGGCGCCCCCTGGGGCGCCAGGATCTCTGTTTCGATCTCCCCGGTGCGCCGGCTGTAGTCGAAGACGCGCCCGGTGCGCTCGTCGACGATGCGTTCCCCGGCCCGGTAGGCTGCGGCGCCGGTGGCGGTACGCCCGGCGCTGCGGCCGATGACCTGGACGTTCATGTAGTAGATCGCCACGCGGCTCCACCTCCCAGGCTCGGATGCGCGAATGCCCCATTGGGACCGGGCGGGGGTCCCCGTCACGCATCGAAGATGCGGGATGGGACGCCCGGGCCAGGGGTGCAGGGGGCGGCGCCCCATGCCGCAACACATCGGCGCAGCCGATGTATAATTGCGCCGCCCTTCGCTTCGCTCGGGATGAAGGTAGCACGTCAGCTTCGCCGCGTGAATGGGGACGCATGCGTATTCGCTGGGAGGTAAGCACCCGCCCGGCATCCGGTTTGCTCTGAGATGAAACGTCGCGGTCTTTCGAGCCTCTGACGCCCGATCTGCGTTCATCTCAGAGAGGACAATCAGGAGGTGGAGCATCTATGCCGGGAAAGTCGCTTGAGCAGCGCATGTCCGACACTGAAACCCGAATCGAGCAATTGGAGGCCCAAAAGCGCCTCCTGGCACAGCAGGTGAAGGCCGAGCTGCGCAAGGAGCGGACCAGGCAGTTGATCCAGATTGGCGGGATCATGGCCCGCCTGGGCATCGACACGCTGGAAAAGGCACAGGCGCTCCAGCGTGTCGTGGAGGGACAGCCGGAGGTTAAGGCTTGGCTGCGAAAAGTTGCCGACTTGGTGAACCCTGCGGGGGAGAGTACCGCCGATGGATCGAATTCTGGATAGCGGCCATGCAGCGCTCATCCGGAGGGCGGGTGCGAACGTACTCTTCTCTGGGAGGTGGGCGATTGAACCGCCGTCGCTCTGGTGGCCTGGTCATAGCGGTGATGCTGGTGTTTGCCGTCGCCACCTGCTCTGCCCTGAGTCGTACCTCCCGACCGGCTTTCGTGGGTAGCGTTAACGACATGGAAATGCCCTGTACGCTTCGGGTTGCCCTCTATCCGATGGGCAGTGAGGAACCGCTCACATCGGGCCCGTACACCGTCGAGGAGGTTGAGCTAATCAATTATGTGGCTGACGTGCTCGCTCATGAGTTTGGGGATTTCACCGTAGGTGGCGTGACTTACGAGTTCTCCGCTGAGGCGCTGAAAGCTGGCGCCGTTGCCGTCCTCATGTACGGGTGGTATTACTCCCGTCATCCGACCAAACCGGATTACGACTTGGACAACTCCACCAAGGCACAGGTCTACATACGCGGAAAGGCGCGGCAGAAGCATGTAGACGCCGTGAAGGCCGTGTGGGGGACCGTCATGGTGAGGGCCGACACGGAAGAGATCTTCCCGCCTCAGCATGGCCAGGGGCGCTACAACGGCGGTGGTAAGAGCTCTGACTGGATGTCGCAGCGAGGTTCCATCTACTTGGCGGATCAAGGCTACACATGGACGGAGATCCTGCGCTACTACTACCCGAATAGCAGGCTCCTCCAGCATCCGAAACCTTGTGCCGGGTTATGATAACCCAAAGGATTGCTGGAGGCCACAACCATGAGACGATGGGTCACGGCTTTAACCCTGGCTATAATTCTCGGCAGTGCAGCACACGCAGAGGCCGATAGCTACCTATGGCCCAGTTACAACGACAGACCGGGGCCGGGTGGTTTCGCAACCGTAACCCTGGAGTCTCCAACACATGCCGGCAGGGTGAAGGGGCCCGACTTCGCCATCCGGCTGCGCACAGACAATTTGAGGGCGGCCGTCTTGGTAAAGCTCGATGGCAGACACATCGACAGGAACTGCAAGCCGTTTGTTTCATTGACCGAGAATCCACACGATTATCCCCAGTGGGAGTTCATGTATGAGCAACGGCATGTCATAAGCATACCGGTCTGCGGAGTGGCACCCGGTCTGCACGTGCTAGAGATTGAGCGAGGTTCGTTCGGTTCCTCACTGGCCACTTCGAACGACCAGCGCATCACCTTCATCGTTGAGTAAGCGAAGCGACCGCTCCCCGGTGAATCGGGTGCGGTCGCTTTCGCTATGTTACTGGCGTGCCTCCTCGGCGCGAGACACCGAGAATCCGGGCCTCGCTGATGGTCCGCAGCGGGATGTTATGTTTCCTGAAGAGCTTCTGAAGCGTCTTGTACGAGACTCCAGCTTGTCTGCAGACTTCCTCGGCGGGTAACTGCTTGTCCCAGTACAAGCCTTGCAGCACACGGACTTCAGCCTCTGACCACTTACTCGCTCCCAGCTCAACTTTGTTGTGGATAACGAATGCAATGTGCGCACCAGGCAGTCGATCGATTCCTTGCCGAAGTCCTTCTCGCCGCCCCGGGCCAGCGAATATGCCTCATCGATGAAGAGGACGCCGCCGGTGGCCTTCTTGATGACCTCCCGCGTCTTCTGGGCCGTGTGGCCGATGTACTCGCCCACCAGGTCGGCCCGCTCCACCTCCACCATGTGGCCCGAGGGCAGCACGGCCATCTCCTTGAACAGGCGCCCCAGGAGCCGGGCGACGGTGGTCTTCCCTGTACCCGGGTTGCCCGTGAAGACCATGTGCAGCCCCATCGCCTCATGGGCCAGCCCCAGGGCCCGGCGCCGCAGCTGGATCGCTGTGAACGCCTGAATCTCCCGGACGTGGCGCTTGACGCCCTGCAGTCCTACCAGCGCATCCAGTTCAGCCAAAATGGCACCGGTGCGCTGCTCGCGCTGAAGCTGCGCCGCTTCAGCAGACGGCGCCGCATCGGGACGCCCCGCCGCCTGGCGGCGCCGCAGGTCCATGGCCATATTGAGCGCAACGCTCGGGCTGATCTCTCCCCGCCGCAGCCACTCGCTGATCTCCTGCAGCCGTTCGGGGCGCCTCGCCTGTAGTCGCATCGCCTGCCACCTCGCAAGGCAAGCTTATTCGGCCCACAGGTTGTACCATGAAAGCCCGCAGCGGGCAAACAAAAAGCCCGCCGGCGATGCGGCGGGCTTTCCATGTTGTACCTCGGGGGGCAGCGTGCAGTTGGGCTTAGCCTTCGCTGCCTTCTTCCTTGGTCGCCATGGCCTGGCTCAGGTTGATGTTTCGCATGGGCATGATCGTCGAGAGGGCGTGCTTGTAGACAAGCTGCTGCTTCCCTTCGTTCTCGAGCACAACGGTGAAGCTGTCGAACCCCTTGATGTGCCCTTTCAACTGGTAGCCATTCACCAGATAAATGGTGACGCCGATATTCTCCTTGCGGCACTGGTTCAGGAACCCGTCCTGCAAATTCGGTAGTGTCTTGATCACCGGACTGCCCCCCGCTCTGTCTCTGGGTTATGTTGATGGGTCGCTGTTGGTTGGTGGCTGGGAACTCCTGCGGACAAGCTTTCTACGCCTCCCGGCCATTTTCCTTCCACCAGCTTAGCAATTTCTTCCACTATGGCGATTCTAGCTGCCGAATCGGTCAGATCAAACCAGCGGATTCGTTCGTCACGCCGAAACCAGGTGAACTGCCGCTTCGCAAACCGCCGGGTATTCCGGCGGATCAGTTCCGCCGCCTCCCCTTCGGTCAGGAGGCCCCGCAGGTGCCATACCATCTCCCGGTAGCCGATCGCTTCGAGGGACTGGGTATGCGGCGGATACCGCTTCAGGAGACGGAGCACTTCCTCTTTCAGGCCCCCTGCCAGCATCTGATCGACGCGCTGGTCGATGCGGCGGTACAGCAGGTCCCGCTCCATGGTAAGGCCGAGGAATACATCGTCATAGCGGGGCGCCGACTCTGCCGCAGTCTGGGTCTCGGAGATCGGCACGCCCGCCGTCTCCCAGACTTCCAGCGCCCGGATGATCCGGCGCAGGTCCTTGGGGTGGAGCTTCGCGGCGGCCGCGGAATCGACCGCCTGGAGCCGCCGGTGCAGGTGCCCCGGGCCCTGCCGCTCTTCCTCCGCCGCCAGCCGCACCCGCAGTTCGGGGTCGGCCTCCATTTCGGTAAAGGTGTAGGCCTGCAAGACCGATCGGACATACAGGCCCGTGCCGCCCACCAGCATGGGCAGGCGGCCCCGGCAGAAAATCTCCCGGATGGCAGCATCGACCCGGGTTTGGAATTCGGCCACGGAAAACGGCTCGTCCGGCGCCTTGATGTCGATCAGATGATGCGGGACGCCCGCCATCTCTTCCGGGGTGACTTTCGCTGTGCCGATGTCCATGCCCCGGTAGACCTGCATCGAATCGCCGGAGATGATTTCGGCGCCCAGGCGCCGCGCCACCGCCACGGAGAGGGCGGTCTTGCCCACCGCCGTGGGCCCTACCAGCACCAGCAAGGGAAGTTTCACCGCTTGAACCTCTTCTCCAGTTCGCTCAGGCCGATGCAGATCACCGTCGGGCGCCCGTGCGGGCACGTGTGCGGCGAGTCGCAGGTCGCCAGGTCGGCCATCAGGGCTGTGATCTCTTCGGGCTGCAGGGCGTCGCGGGCTTTAATGGCCGCCTTGCAGGCCGCCATTGCGGCGAGTACCCGGTGACGCCGCTCCAGTACGCCCGCGCCGGGCGCCGCTTTCTCTTCCTGCAGCTTGTCCAGGAAGTCCGAGACCAGCCGGGCCGTATGCGCTTCGCCCAGCCCGCTGGGTACGCCCTTGATCAGCAGCGTGGCGCCGCCGAACGGGTCGGCCTCGAAGCCGCTTTCGGCAAAGATGGTGGCGTTCTCCTGCCAGAGCGCCATCTGCGCCGGCGTCAGGTCCAGGGCGATTGGGAAGAGCAGCGGCTGGGTGGGTGCCGCATGGTCCTGCGCAGCGGACAGCAGCCGTTCGAAGAAGACCCGCTCATGGGCGGCGTGCTGGTCGATGACGTACAGCCCTTCCGGCCCGTCGCAGAGGATGTAGGACCGGTGCACCTGCCCCAGGGGCCGCAGTTGTCGGATGAGCGCCGCGCCGCTGGACGGCGGATGCGCTTCCGCCCAGTGTTGCTCTTCGGCGGGGGGCGCCCCAGGGGCTGCCCCTTCCCGCTCCCGCCGTTCCAGCACGGACTGTAGGCCGCCGGCAGGCAGGGTGAATGGCTGAGGCTCCTCATGGGCCTGTTGGGTTAGCTTCCCGCCGTCGAGGCGGAAAGATACCTGACGCGGGCCCGAGGGCTGTGCCGGCTCGGGCGCCCGGGTCAGCCACGGCGGCGGGGCGGCCCGTCCGCCCCCCTGCCCGGGGCGGGTAGCCCCTGGGGGAATCCAGCCGCCGGCGGTTGCCGGGCCGTTCCGGCGCGCTTCCGCCTCCGCTTCGATGGCGGCCTTCTCGCCGGCCCGGTTGGGCACCGTCACTTCGCCATCTTCGCTGATGGTGGTGCCCGGAATCAGCAGGTGGGCGCCCAGCGCCTGCCGGGTGGCGTGATAGACGGCGCCCCGAACTTCGCGCTCCCGCTCGAACCGGACTTCCGCCTTCGCCGGATGCACGTTGACATCCACTTCGCGCGGCTCGACCTCAATAAAGAGCACACAGACCGGATATCGCCCGTTCGGCAGCAGGTGGGCGTAGGCTTCCTCCATGGCGTACCGGACCTGCATCGTCCGGATGGCCCGCTTGTTGACGAAGAAGTACTGGTGATTGCGGCCCGCTCTGGCCGCCCCGGGGCGGCCCACGAACCCCCAGATACGGGCGCTGCTGTCCTGGTACGTGACGGGCAGCAGTTCCTTGACGACATCCCGCCCCAATAGGGCAGCGATCACATCGATCAGCTGGCCCGTACCCGGGGTGGCGAAGACCTGCATCTGACCGGAGTGGAAGCGCATGGCGACATCCGGATTGGCCATGGCGAGGCGGGTCAGCATATCGCCGATCTGCCCAAGCTCCGTGGCGTTGGTCTTCAGGTACTTGAGGCGGGCCGGCACGTTGAAAAACAGGTCCCGTACCGTAATCCGGGTGCCCGGCGGGCAGCCGAACTCGCCTTCCTCCACCGTCTTGCCGCCGTCGACAAAGATGCGGTAGCCCGCGAGCTGATCATGCTCCCGCGTTACCAGTTCAAACCGGGAGACGGAGGCGATCGATGGAATCGCTTCGCCCCGGAATCCCATGGTGGCGATTGCAAGGAGATCATCGGCCGAGCGAATCTTGGAAGTGGCATGGCGCATCAGACTGAGGCGGGCGTCTTCCGGCGACATGCCGCAGCCGTCGTCCGAAATGCGCAGCAGGTCCCGCCCACCGCCTTCCACCTCGACCACGATGCGCTTCGCCCCGGCGTCCAGCGAGTTCTCCACCAGCTCCTTGACTACGCTGGCAGGGCGCTCCACCACTTCGCCGGCGGCGATCTGGTTGGCCGTCTTCTCGTCGAGCACGAGTATTTTGGACAATACTTCTCCCCCCGCTTGCGGCGGATATGAAGGGGGCCGGCCCCGAGGCGGCCGGCCGACTGCAACATCTAGTGCGGCGCCGCGCAGCGGCGGGGCCGCACGGCACCCGTAAATGGCGCGTCAGCGCCGAGAAGGGCTACTTCTTCTTGTCAGCGGGCTTCTTCATGGGGCCGTAAAGCTTCTCCATTTTGGCGGTCAGCGAGCGCTCCATTGCCATCAGCTTCTTCTGCTTCTCCACCATCGCCCGCTGGCGGAAGCCGCCCGTCAGGGCCATCTGGTACAGGCTAAGGCTCTCCTTATGCATGGTGAGCGTCTCTTCATGGGCGTCCTTGGCCTTGGCAGGCACCTTCACCTTCTCCAGGTCCGCGATCAGCGCCTGATAGGTGGAGATCACTTCACGCAGCGGCTTCTTGACCAGCACCGGGTTCGGGTTCTCGCCCAGGGCCTGCACGGCTTCAACCTTCTCCTGAACCTTATGTCTGTCAAATACGCGTTTGAGATCGACCGCATATTTCCGGATCTGGTACCAGGGGAGCCGCGTAACGATGAAGCCACCGAGCGCGATGCCGGCTACGGCTGAGACGCCGATGATTATCCACGTCTGTCCAGTCACGGGTTATGTTCACTCCTCAGGGATATGTCCACTCCCGCATTGTCGCATGCCCGCGGCGAGCAGGCAAGTCCTTCCGCATCAGGACGGGAGAAAAACGGCGGACATGCGCTATACTGGGATGAGGACCAATCCAGCCGCAAGGGAGCTGCCGCCGTGGACTTCGCCTCCGCCCCGACCCAGGCCGCCGAGTTCTCCGGCCCCGGCAAGCATGCCGTGGTGCTGTATACCCCCGACTGGAGCGCAGCCGTGCTCGCTGCCCTCCGCACCCGCCCGACCGCCTATGAAGCTGCCTGGCACTTCGAGCCGGAGCGGCGCGCCCACGTGCTGACCGTCCGCTACGAAGGCGGGCCGGCGATTGCCATCGCCCTGATTGACGGCATTCACAACGCCGTGCTCGCACAGGTCGCCCGGGGCGGCGCCCTGGTGCTCTCGCCCTATCCGCTCTACCGCGACCCGCCGGATCAGACAGACGTGCCGCTCTTCTCCCCCGAAGAGAGCCTCGTACTGCCGGAACTGCCAGGCTTATGAAAGCGGCCGGGCTGCGTCACCGCACCCCGGCCTCCATGCATGCCGCCCCTTCTTGCGCCACGGTCACTTCTGCTCCCACATGTATGGGAATTTCGACGGCTATGCGCCGGGTGGCAGTGCAGGTGACACGGCGGTGCTGCGGCTCTTCGTCGCCGCACGCGCCGGTGACATCAACCGTGACGGGCACAAGTATGTCCAGTTCCTGGATGATCTTGCGGTCGCAGTCCTGGCCTGTCACGCGGCGGGCGCCGAAGTGGACCTGGGCCTTTCCCGCTTTCGGCGTCGCCTCGATGGCAACGGGCAGGGCCAGTGTCAGCTGCCGCCGCCAGAACTGGGGGCGGCAGTGCGCCTGCATGTGGCTGACTGCCGCAGCGTTGCCCTGCAGTTCCACCACCCACGGGCTGTCCGGGGCGTTGCTCGTCAGCAGCAGAAAGGCCCGGCGCAACCCCGCTCCCTGCGGGGCAAACCGCACGTCGATGTTGCAGGAGCGGCCGGGGTAAAAGTCCACCCCGGAGAAGTCCTCCGCCGTAAGGCGGAACTCAGAGGCGTGCGGGCCCGTCAGGGCCGCCCGCCGAATGCGCAGCGGAGCGTCGCCGCCGTTCGCCACCGAAATGGACCGGGGCGCACTCCACTCCCCGACCGGCTGCCAGCCGAAGTCGATGCGCATGCTACCCAGCCTCCCTCCGCTTCATCCTATGCCCCGGGGTGACAGAACGCACTGGGCGGCGGGAACATAATGTAATGGGAGAGCCAACGGGGAGATGATGAAGTGGGCAATGGAGCCGGCAAGTGCGGGCACGGGGATTCCGACTGCACGCTGGTGGCGCTGCAGAAGCTGGGCGTCGCCGCCGAGATCACCGTGACGCCGACGCTGACCTGCGGTGAGATCACCGTCACGTGCCGTCCGTGTTCCGAGGGGCCGGAGCGCTGCGACGGACCGCTCAAGCCCGGCGAGTCCTGCCGGTTTGTCGTGCATCAGGAGATATGCGTGGCCGTGCCGCTCCGCTTCGGCGCCGACGTGGAGTGCCGGATGAAGGGCGCCATGTGCGGCGAGGTGTCGACCGAGAACTTCGATTGCAGCAGCGACTCGTCCAGCTCTTCGAGCAGCTCGGGCAGCGACAGCTCAAGCAGCAGCGACAGCTCAAGCAGCAGCGACTGTACATGACGAGCAAATGAGGCCATGCCACTGCTCCGGGTGGCATGGCCTCATCCGTGTCTTAACGTGTCTCCTTCGCCTTCGCCTGGAGCTTGTAAAGGAGATTGAGCGCATCGATCGGGGTCAGCGCCATCACATTGAGCCCCAGCAGCTCCTCAACCACGGGATGCCGCTTCTCCTCGAAGAACGTCAACTGCACCACGGGCTTCTGCCGGAGCTTCTGCCCCGCCTGCTCCCGGCGGCTCTTCCGCTCCCCTTCACTTTCCTCCAGCGTCTGCAGGATCTCCCGCGAACGCTCCACCACTTCTTTCGGCAGCCCCGCCAATTGGGCCACGTGAATGCCGTAGGATCGATCCGCCCCGCCGGGCACCAGCTTGCGCAGGAAGACGATCTCGTCGCCCTTCTCCCGTACGGCCATCGACAGGTTCCTGACCCCGCCGAGCATCCCTTCCAGCTCGCACAGTTCATGATAGTGCGTGGCGAAGAGCGTCCGGGCGCCCAGCCGCTCGTGCACGTACTCCGTGATCGCCCAGGCGATGGAGAGCCCGTCGAACGTGGCGGTGCCCCGCCCCACTTCATCCAGCACGATCAGCGAGCGCTGCGTCGCACCGTAGAGGATATTGGAGACCTCCGTCATCTCCACCATGAAGGTCGATTGCCCCGTCGCCAGGTCGTCGCTGGCGCCGACCCGGGTCCAGACCCGGTCCACCAGGCCAATGTGCGCCGCCGACGCCGGCACGAACGAACCCGCCTGCGCCAGAATCGTCGCGAGGGCGGCGGCCCGCATCACCGTCGACTTGCCGCCCATGTTCGGCCCCGTGATCAGCAAAATCCGGTTCTCCTGGGTGTCCAGCAGCACGTCGTTGGGCACAAAGGAGCCCTCGGGCAGCACCCGCTCCAACACCGGATGGCGCAGATTCTTCAAATCCAGCACCATCGACGTGTCGACCAGGGGGCGGACGTAGCCGTACAGGGCCGCCACTTCGCCGAAGGAGCACAGGGCGTCCAGCTCCGCCACCGCCCGGGCGCTCTGCTGAATTCGGGGGACGGCTGCCGCAATCGAGCCGCGCACACCCACGAAGAGCTCGTACTCCAGGGCCATCAACTTCTCGTCGGAGCCGAGGACCTTGGACTCCATCTCTTTCAACTCCGGCGTGATGAACCGCTCTTCGTTCGCCAGCGTCTGCTTGCGAATGTAGGAGTCGGGCACCATCGACAGGTTGGCGTTGGAGACGCCCAGGTAGTAGCCGAAGATCTTGTTGTACCCGACTTTGAGGCTGCGGATGCCCGTCCGCTCACGCTCCTTGGCCTCCAGCGCTGCGATCCAGCCCTTGCCTTCCCGGGCGGCTTGGCGCAGTTCATCCACTTCCGCATTGTAGCCCGGCTTGATGATGCCGCCTTCCGTCACCGACAGGGCAGGCTCATCGTCAATGGCCTGCTCGATCAAGTCCCGCACGTCATCGAGCATGTCGAGCAGCGACCGCAATTCCACCAGGCGGCCGGCAGCCACATCTTCCAGCAGCACCCGGATGGACGGCAGGACAACCAGCGAGTTCTTCAGCGCCACCAGATCCTTCGCGTTGGCGTTGCCGTACGCCACCCGGCCGGCCAGCCGCTCCAGGTCATACACGTCGCCCAGCAGCGCCCGCAGGTCGCCCCGCAGTACGGGGCGCCCGACCAGCTCCCCTACTGCCTCATGGCGACCCTGAATCTCCGGCAGGCTGAGCAGGGGTCGCTCCAGCCAGCCCTTCAGCAGGCGGGCGCCCATGTTGGTCACAGTCCGGTCCATCACCCAGAGCAGCGTGCCCTTGCGTCCGCCGTCCCGGATCGACCGGGTCAATTCCAAATTGCGCCGCGTCGACGTGTCCACGGTCATGTACTGGCCGGGGTAGTAAACCGACAGGCCGGAGATGTGCCCGAGGCCCGTCTTCTGCGTCTCCGCCAGATAGGCGAGGGCGGCGCCCGCTGCCTGGGTCGCCAGGTGCAGGTGCTCGCAGCCGAAGCCGTGCAGAGAGGCCACGCCGAAGTGGTCCGTCAGGCGCCCGTAAGCTTCGCTGTGGCTGAAAGGCCGGGCGGCGCCTACCGACTGGGCGATGCCCCAGGTCTTCAGCATCGCCGCAAGCCGGGGTTCGTTCTCCAGCCCCGGCTCCAGCAGCACTTCGGACGGCTCCAGGCGGCTCAGCTCGTCCACCAGCTGCTTCAGGCCGTCCGCCCCGGCCATTTCGCAAGCGGCGAACTCGCCTGTGGACAGGTCGGTCACGGCCAGGCCGAAGCCGCTCTTGCCATAGGCGACGGCGCACAGGAAGTTGTTCTGCTTCTCTTTGAGCATTTTGGGCTCGACGATGGTGCCCGGCGTGATCACCCGGGTCACATCGCGCTTGACCAGCCCTTTGGCTTTCCGGGGATCCTCCATCTGCTCACAGATGGCGACTTTGAAGCCGCGCTCAATCAGCCGGCCGATGTAGTTGTCGGCGGCGTGGTACGGAATGCCCGCCATGGGCACCCGCCCCATCTCCTTGCCCCCGTCGCGTCCCGTCAGCACCAGTTCCAGTTCCCTGGCACAGGTAGCAGCGTCGTCAAAGAACGTCTCGTAAAAGTCGCCCAGTCGGTAAAACAGGATGGTGTCCTGGTATTGCTGCTTGATCTCCAAATACTGCGCAAACATCGGGGTCGTGGCGGCGGCGTCCACGCAAGAACCTCCCTTGGAACAGGCCATTTTCAGACCGACAACAGATGTTCGTTCGGCAGCGGCCGGCGACCTTCCTGCGTCGGGCAACACAGACGATTTTGCCGGTCGATCCGGCAGGATGTTGCAGGCGATTCGTCAAATTTCCGCCCCATCGGCGTTTTCTAAGTAAAGAACTCCTGCCAGAGGAGAGAGCGAATGCGCGGGATATGGAAATGGCTCCCGGCCCGCTTCGTGGTCCCCGGCCTCATGCTTCTCTACCTGGCTCACGTCTCCGTCGGGCCCTCGCCGTATCTGCAACTGCTGCCCGTACTGGCCGTTGGCCTGGCTGCTCGGGAATGGCAGCTGCGCGGCGGCGCCATCACGGTAGCGGCGATGATCCCGATCCTGTTTTTCGCCGGCTGGCGCTACTCGGCCCTGGCTGTTCCCGCCGACCTGGTCCCTCACCAGGCGTTTTTGCAGACCTGGATGATCCGTGGGCTGACCGTCTCATGGCTGGCAATGGTGCTGCTGGTCATCTTCGTCAGCAGCATGAGCAGTCAGGCGCGCCGCCTCGACCAGGTCAACGCCGAATTGCGGCACGCCCAGCAGCAGCTGACCGCCCTGCACCAGATCGCCCTCTCCCTCTCGACGACCCTGGATGTTACCCGACTGCTGGAGATCATCCTGGAACGGCTGGGACAGCTGTGGGGGTACCACCACGGGGCCGTCATCCTCTATGATGATGCCGCGGGCGAGCTGGTCATCGCCGCCGCCCGGGAGTACAGCGTTCCCGTGGGGACGCGGGGATCGGCGGATGCGGGCATCTGCGGGACCGTCTTTCAGACGGGCAGGCCCGAAATCGTCGGCGATGTCACCATAGACCCCCGGTATATACCGGGCATTCCGGGCGCCCGCTCCGAGCTGGCCGTGCCGCTGATTTGGGAAGGGCGCACGGTGGGCGTGCTCAATGTCGAAAGCACAGACCTGAACGCTTACGGCCAGTCCGATCTCGATGTGCTGACCACCGTGGCCGAGCAGGCGGCGGCGGCCATTGGCAACGCCCGGCTCCATCAAAAGACGCGGGATCTGGCCATCACCGACCCGCATACGGGTCTCTTCAACTACCGCCACTTCCAGGACCGGCTGGCCCTCGCCGTGCGCGATGCCCAGCTGATGGCGACGCAGACTTCGCTGCTCATGCTCGACCTGGACTTCTTCAAGCGCTGCAACGACATGTACGGGCACCCGACGGGCGACGCCGTGCTGCAGCAGTTCGCCCGGGTACTGAGCGAGTCGTGCCGGGCGGATGATCTGGTCTTTCGGTACGGCGGCGAGGAGTTCAGCGTCATCTTGCCCGGGGCCTCAGAAGAGACCGCCGTCCGCGTGGCTGAGCGCATCCGCCAGAAGGCGGGCGGCCATCGGTTCACCACCCTGACCGGGCGCCCGCTCGATTTCCAACTGACGGTCAGCATCGGCGTTGCCTGTTACCCGCGGGACGGCCTTTCCCACGTCGACCTGCTGATTGCGGCGGATACAGCCCTCTATGCGGCCAAGACCGGCGGACGGAACCGGGTGGTGGCGGCTGCACCGGCACTGCACCCATAAGCAAAGCGCCGCCCCGCATCAACGACACAGGGCGGCGCTTTTTCGCTCGCGATCAGGCTATCCGCAGCCGCAGCCGCCTCCGCCGGAGCCGCACGAACCGCCTTTGCCTTTCGGCTCTTCCTGCCCGGTCAGCGGGAAAGTGACCACGGCGTTGATGCGGTCCAGGAAGGCATCCAGCCGGGTCCGGGCATCCCAGTAGGCCTGAATGGTGCTGTGCGCGTTGAAGCGCTCTTCGATCTCCATAAAGCGGGTGACCAGCAGCATCTGCGCCTCGGGCGGCGCCGTCTTCGACTTCTTGACCGCCCGCTTGGCCGCCTCATAATCCCGAATCAGATCCAGCGCCTCCTGATCCGTCAGGACGGCGTCCTCCGTCGCCCGGTACTCCGCCAGCTCATCGGTCTCCTCGATGGCCTTCGCGAGCTCGCGGGCGATCTCCCACACGCTCCGCGACGTCTGTATCTGCACCCTTGCTTTACCTCCCACCCTGGAGGGCCAGCGCCTCCGCCTGTGTACCCTCAAGCGTCCAGGTGCCGGCCTTCGTGATCGTCACGGGCAGAATCTGCCCCCGCAGCGACTCGTCGCCGGGGAAGGTGACGAGGATATTGCCGCGAGTCCGGCCAAAGACTACGTCCGGTTTGCCTTTATCCAGCCCTTCGACCAGGACCGCCTCGGTTCGCCCGACCCGGGCCTCGTTCTTCGCCCGGGAGATCCGGTTCTGCAGCTCGATCAGCCGCTGCAGGCGTTCTTTCTTCTCCGGGACCGTCAGCCTGTCCTCCATCCCAGCCGCTTCCGTGCCGGCCCGTTCGGAGTACATGAACATGAAGGCGGCGTCGAAGCGGACTTCTTCCATCAGCGAGAGCGTTTCACCGAACTCTTCTTCGGTCTCCCCAGGGAATCCGACGATGATGTCGGTGGTCAGGACGGCGTCGGGAATCAGCTCCCGCACCCAGCCGACGAGCTGCATGAACTGCTTGCGGTTGTACGACCGCTTCATGCGCCGCAGCACGGTGTCGGCGCCCGACTGGGCGGGCAGGTGGAACCACTCGCAGACTTTGCTGCACGCCGCGATCTGCTCGACCATCTTGCGGCTGAAGTCCTTGGGGTGGTTGGTGGTGAAGCGGATCCGGTCGATGCCCGGGGTCTCCCGGTCCAGCATCGCCAGCAAATCGCCGAAATCGAAGGCGGCCTCGCCGTGCCGTCCGTACAAATCCTTGCCGTACGCATTGACGTTCTGCCCCAGCAGGGTGACTTCCTTGAAGCCCTGGGTGCCCAGCTGCCGGACTTCGGCGAGGATGACGTCGTGCGGGCGGCTCCGCTCTTCGCCCCGGGTGGTGGGGACAATGCAGTAGGTGCAGTGCTTGTCGCAGCCGTACATGATGGTGACCCAGGCCTTCAGGTCGCCTTCCCGGGCGGCGGGCAGGATCTCCGGGAAGTCCTCGCCCATCGATTCCCAGACGTCCACCACGGTCTCCCGCTCGCTGCGGGCGCGGTCGATCAGCTCCGGCAAGCGGTGGATGTTGTGCGTGCCGAAGATCAGGTCAAGGTACGGGAAGAGCCGCTTCATGCGGTCGATCTGCCCTTCGACCTGTGGCACGCAGCCGCAGACGCCGATGACCAGGTCGGGGTTGGTGTACTTGAGCGGCTTCAGCTGCCCGATGCGCCCGAAGGCGTGTTCCACGGCGCTCTCCCGGACGGCGCAGGTGTTAAAGAGCAGCACGTCGGCGTCGTCGGGGCCGGCGGCTTTGGCGTAGCCCATCTGCCCGAGGATGCCGTGCATGATCTCGCTGTCGTGCTCGTTCATCTGGCAGCCGTAGGTCTCGATATGTACCTTCGGGCTCTCCTTGCCGTGGATGCGGCTGGCCGCCGCCGGGTCGACCTTCATGATCGCGACCTTCTCGGTCTCCTCCAGGTGGGTAAACCCGCCCATGGCGTCCTGCTCGATCGCGATGCGCGCCAGGTCGGCCGCGTCGTTATGACCCGGCTTGTACATGGGCAGTTCTTCGAGCGTGCCGTCCTTCATCGCCTGCTCGACCCGGTCGAGAATGGCGTTGAAGTCGGGCTCAGGGTGAATATGCTTCTTGTCGTCGCTCACTCTATGTCAACCCCCGTTGGGCTCAACTCTCCGATAGATACTCTCAGTAGTGTACCACAAATCGGCGCTATGTAAAAAGGAAGAACGGGGGCGGCTGACCGTCCCCGTCGCTGGTTACAGTTTGAAGATATCGCCAAGCTTGATCGCAAATCCGGGCAGCAGCGGCGAGGCGAGGGACTGGTCCGCCGTGAAGCGCTGCCAGGTATCGAAGGTACTCCCGGCTAGGGTCATGACTTCGACCGTCTGCGACTCCGAATCGACAATCCAATATTCTCTGACGCCGAACCGAGCGTATAGCTTGCGCTTCAGGACCTGGTCCCTGGGCGCCGTGGACGGCGACAGGATCTCCACTGCCAGGTCGGGGGCGCCATGGATACCACCGTTGGAATTGATGATACTCAAGCGCTCATTTGCGACGAAAAGCACGTCGGGCTGGATGACGTTCTCAGGTGATAGGATGACGTCCATCGGGGCGGTGACCACATCGCCAAGGCCGTGCTTCATCACAAAGGAATAGAGTTCATGGCTCAAGCGCATCTGAAGCGACTGGTGGCGATGAGTCGGCGACGGCGTTATGAGCAGTTCCCCCTCGATGATCTCGCACCGCTTCTCCTCGGGCATCAACTTATAGTCTTCGTACGTAAAGTAATGTCCAGGTAGCGACATGCTCTCCCCCCTTCGGCTGAGTCGTCTCTGGTTTCAGTATACAAGCGTCATGAACTTCGGTCAAAGGAGCGCAGGGCTGGCGATCCTGAGTCCCGCTTCAAAGGCGAAGCGGATCAAACACCGGCCAGGCTTCGCCCTCTTCCCGTGCCGCACCCGCCAGTTCGGCGGCGCACAGGCCAATCGTAGCGTAGTATCCATGAAGTTTTGCCGCAAGGACCCGTGTCAACTCGGGCGGAGTGCCAAACTGCGGCTGGGCGGTGCGGACCTCCAGGCGAATCGGCGGCGCCTGGACTGCCACCTGCCAAAATCGGGACAGATCATCGGTAAGGCCACCCGGCTCACCTGCAGGCACAGCCCCCGGCGCCGGCTGAGCAGCCGCCGCCCGGTGCGCCCTGATTTCGGCCAGCAAAGCCTCGCGGTCCCGTCCCCTCAGTTGCAGCAGCAGAAAGGGATCGGCATCAAAGGCGGCAGCCAGTTGATAGAACACGGCTGCGACATGCTTGCAGGGGTTGGCCCAGTCAGGGCAGGAGCAGGTGGTCGTAAGCTCACGGGCCGAAACCGGCAACAACCGCACCCCCGCATCGGTGAACACTCCTTCAGCCTCTGCCGGCAGCCGGCCGGACAGCAACTCGGCCGAAAAGGCCGCCTGCGCCGCTCACTCATGTATGTAGATACTCCCGCTGGGCGAATATGGCCGATAGTTGCTCTCAGTAGTGTACCACAAATCGGTGCTAAATAAAAAAAGGCAGGCGTGCCCTCATAGGCCATACCGTTCTGGGGCAGAATGAAAACGGTGGCAGCCGCCCCATAAGTGCGTTGCTACATCGGAGCGAGTTGTGGGACTGGGACTATGTTATTGCGAGAGCCGCATTGCTGCCGCGGTTAGGAAAAGGATTGCCAACAGTTCTTTGAGCGTGAGTTCCACCGTGAACTTCAAGATGTTGCCACCTCCGCCGGGGGGCGGCCACCATCCAGATTTTACCAAACTTGTGTTCGACCTCGCTCCCCCTACCCTGTCGACCAGTTTCGACGGCATACTGCCAGATCGCCTGAAGGGAGTGCTTCCTTCGCGCCGCTGTATCACCGGCGTGGGGAGGTACTCCTGTTCGTTGGGCGCAACAAAGGCTGTCAGCAGGAACCTAAGTGGTCTGAATAGTACTACACAGTAGACTTCCACCCTGTTCTGCTGTGGAGGGGCACATGCATCACCCGTCCGATTCGTCGTATACCCGAGGGCCCTGGCCAGTTGCACCGCCGCCATCGCGGCCTTTGACCTAGCAATAAGCCTGGCGCCCAACTTGGTCCAAGCCCAGCGAGGCAAGGCCGAAGCCCTGGACAGGATTGCTCGACTGCCCGCCAACTGACATGAGTTCAGCAACATTACCGAAGACACAGCCATCAGGCGCCGTGTGTCCTGCGCGGCTCTACCCCAAATTCAAAGAACCCTCCCGTCGTGCCGATCACCATGTCGTTCACGTCCGGGAGGGTTTGATTACTTGTCGTGTTTTTGGTGTTCATCCGGCAGCCGTAGGTCTCGATATGTACCATCGGGCTCTCCTTGCCGTGGATGCGCTCGGCCGATTCCGGGTCGAGCTTCATGGTGGCCGGCTTCGCCCCGTCCAGGTGCTCGAAGCCGCCCATGGCGTCTTGCTCCAGGGCGATGCGCACCAGGTCGAGAATGGCGTCGAAGTCCGGCTCCGGATGGCTGCTATGTAAAAAGGGCGCCGGTTTGCCTTTGCCCCTGCTCTGGTTTGCCTTTGGTGGATGATGCGGTGGATGATGCTGCTGGTCGGCGATGAGGGGCCGCCGATGACGGCTCCGTCTCGTGCAGAGTGAGTCGCTGTGCGCAGGTTACAACCCCACCCTACAACCTTCGGCTGAAGTTGCGCCCTGGTCAGAGCGGCTAGAATTGAGACAGCCTTGAATGTGGATGTCTTGTACATCATCGGAACGGCTGCGGGAACACGAAAACCCCAGCATTCTCGGCGCACTCTTACTCAGGAGGTCTTAGAATCATGAAGAACAACGGGACGGCACGTTTGGCCGGGGTCTGCTTCCTACTCATGGTGGTTTTCGGCATCGGGGCCGAGATCTTTTTCCGACAGGGTCTGATCATTCCCGGTGATGCCGCGATAACGGTGGCAAACATCACAGCCCATGGACTTGCCTTCAGGGTAGGAATCTTCAGTGATCTGCTCATGTCACTTTTCTATCTGCTAACCGCCCTGGTGCTTTATCGGCTTCTTGTGGAGGTAGACAAGCACCTATCTGCTATGATGGTCGTATTTGCCCTGGCAGGCAGTGTACTGCTCATGGTCAATGTGCTCAACGAGATGGCACCGCTCTTTGTCCTGAATGAAAGCGTACATCTGAATGCATTCAGCAAAGAGCAGCTCCAGTCTATGGTCATGTTCAACTACACCGCCTACGAGCACGGTTACATGATCGGTCAGATTTTCTTCGCACTGTGGGTCCTTCCCCTGGGGATTCTGATTATGAGATCCACACTCATACCCAAGGTACTGGGGATTCTCTTCGTGGCGGAAACGGTGTTCGGACTCATGGCGGTCATCGTGCACTTCGTGACACCCAACGCATCCATGGAGACGATTCTCCTCGTGCCCGGCATTCTGGCGGAATTCTTCTTCATGTTCTGGCTACTGATCAGGGGAGTCCCGATGCCCGGCCGCTCAAGCCTTGAAGGCGCCTAAGGCAACAGTGTCGACAAGGCGCGAGGCATCGACCAATCATCCGGAGAGGAGTGATCGGTGTGCATGGAATGAATACACGGGAGAAGCTTTCCGTGCTATGGATCGTGGTTATGATGAACATGATATTTGCAGACATATTGACCTTCATGTTGCCTGGTACATTGCAGGACATCGTATCCGGGAA
Organism: Symbiobacteriaceae bacterium; assembly: GCA_035628915.1. Taxonomy (GTDB): domain Bacteria; phylum Bacillota; class Sulfobacillia; order Symbiobacteriales; family Symbiobacteriaceae; genus JARBUG01. The sequence goes on from DASPIW010000040.1 coordinate 26,898, forward strand.
TCTGCCCATGAAGATCACCCAGAGCCTCTTGCTGGTCTTTGCACTGCTTCTTGAAGTACCAATCATCATGGTACTGCTGTCAAGGGTACTTGGTCGCTCGATCAACAGGGTGGCCAATATCCTCGCAAGTGTGATCACGATACTGTTCGTCGTTGGAGCAGGCTCAGGCTCGCTGCACTATGTCTTCTTTGCTTCAGTTGAGGTGATCGTCATGCTGTACATTATGTGGACGGCCTTCGGATGGCGGGAGACGTGCGCGGGTAGCCAGTGAGCCCAAGAGGCCCAACGGGCCACCGTCGGATCGTCGAAACAGAACGACCCCAGTGCAGGCTTTGCTGACTGGGGTCGTTTGGTTTGGTGCCTGCTCAACCCGGTTAGTAAGCCATCGAGTCTACGAAGACGATTTTGTAGATTCTCGATGGCCTTTTTTGTGTCGCGTGCGAAGAATACGGCGCCGCCGTCGATCTTCAGCTTGGCAAGACCGACTATGAGCGATAACGACAGCCCCTGTCTTTTGCCACACTGCTCAGAATGTTACTCTATACGTGATAGGCTCGAACGAACCGGGGAGGGAATCGCCAATGTCGGAAGCCACAATCGCCGGCCAGGGCTATCAGGAGGGTCCGGGGCTGCTCGCCACCAAACTCCGGGCGCCGACGCTGCGACAGGCGCGGGTGGGCCGCCGTCGCCTGCTCGCCAAGCTGCATTCGGGACTGAGCCGGCCCTTCACGCTGATTTCGGCTCCCGCCGGGTTCGGGAAGACGACCCTGGCGGCCCAGTGGATCGCGGATCACGGCCTGCCCGTGGCCTGGGTCTCCCTCGACGAGGAGGATAACGACCCGGCGCGGTTCTGGCTCCATATCACCGCTGCCCTGGCGAGGGCGACGCCCGGTCTGGGCGGCATCTTGCAGTCGCCTGAGACGCAGGCGAACTTGTCCGTGCCCACGGCCCTGATGAACGCAGCAGCAGAGATTGTCGGGGACTTCATCCTCACCCTCGATGACTATCACTTGATCACCGCGCCGGCCATACACAGCTCTGTGAGCTACTGTCTGGAGCACTTGCCGGAACGGCTCCACCTGGTGATTGTGACCCGGACGGATCCCCCCTTCCCCCTGGCCCGGCTCCGAGCCCGCGACCAGTTGGTCGAAATCCGGGCCGCCGACCTGCAGTTCACGCTGGCCGAAGCTACAGCCTTTCTTAACGATGTCATGCACCTGGGATTGCAGACCGACCTCGTTAAGACGCTCGCCGACCGCGCCGAAGGCTGGATCGCCGGGCTGCAGATGGCTGCCCTTACCATTCGGGACCGGGAGGACGCTGCCGGGCTGATCAGCCGGTTCACGGGCGCCCACCCCTTCGTGCTGGATTACCTGGTCGAAGAGGTTCTGCAGAGCCAACCCCCCGAGGTCAGGGACTTCCTGCTGCAGACGTCGATTCTGCACCACATGACAGGCCGTTTGGTCGAAGCCGTCACCGGGCAGAGCGGCGGACAGGCGATGCTCAGGCAACTGGAGCAATCGAATCTCTTCTTGGTGCCGCTGGATGAGGAACACCACTGGTATCGCTACCATCACCTGTTTGCCGAGGTGATGCTCAGCCGCCTGGAGCAGTCCGACCCCGTCCAGGTAGCAGCATTGCACGAGCGGGCGGCCCAGTGGTATGAGGAAAACCGCCTTGACGCCGACGCCGTCCGGCATGCCCTGGCGGCCAGGAGCTTTGAGCGGGCGGCAAGGTTGATTGAGCGCGCGGCCGTCTCCCGGCTGGCGCTCGGCGAGGTCACGACGATTCAGCACTGGACGGACGCCATACCTGCGGCCCTGCGCCGCCAGCGGCCATGGCTTGCGGTCACCACTGCCTGGGGGCAACTGCTCACGGGCCATCCCAGGGCGGTGGAACCGGTTCTCGGGGCGCTGCCTGACCTGGCCGCATCGGACCACCCCGACCGGAACGCACTCCTGGGCAATGTGGCGGCGATCCGGGCCTATGTGGCCGTGCTGGCTGGCGATGTGCCCCGCACCCTGGCACTGGCCCGGGAGGCGCTTACCTTGCTGCCCCTGGAAGACGGGTTGAACCGGGCCGTGGCCACCTACCTGATCGGGAGGGCCTACACCCTGGCCGATGATCTCAACGCGGCAATCGCCGCGCTGACGGAGGCCGTCGGGCTTGCCTGCAAAGCGGACCACATCTATCTTGCGGCAGAGGCGCTGTGTGACGTCGCTGGGCTCGAACTCTCCCGAGGGCGCCTCAGCGCGGCCGCACGGCTGTACGGTTCAGCCGCGGAAAGGGCCGTGGAAACGGGCATGCGGGTCGTATCGGCCCTGGGCGCCGCCGAAGTGGGGCTGGCCGAAATCGCCCTGGAGCAGAACGACCTGGAAACGGCCGAGCGGTACGCAAATGCAGGCGTGGAGCACATGCTGTTGGTTCAGGAGCCGACCGACTTGGTCATAGGCCACCTGATGCTGGCCAGGGTGCGGCAGACCAAAGGGGATGTAAGCGGGGCCAGAGCGGCCCTGGCGGTTGCCGAGCAGTGGCTGAGCGGGCGCAACCTGCGCCCCCTGGTGCGCAGCCAGGCTGCGGCCGTGCGGGCCAGGCTCCGGCTGGCATGGGGCGAGGCGGAAGCCGCCGGACGCTGGGCAACCAGTCAGGCAGACCTGTACACCGGGTCGGCTGGGACCCCGGAACAATTGGCCCGGGCCCGTGTCGCCCTCGCCCTTGGCCGGCCGGCCCAAGCGATTGAGATTCTGGCGCCCCTGGCAATGGCGGCGGCGACGGCCGGCCGGCAGGGCACCCTGATCGAGATCGGTGCGCTCCAGGCGCTGGCCTGGCAGGCGCAGTTCCGTCCGGCGGAAGCTCAGGCCGCCCTGGAAAGGGCCCTTGCGCTGGCGGAGCCTGAAGGATATGTGCGGGTTTTCGTCGACGAGGGGGCACCGATGGCGGCGCTGCTGCATCTTATCAAGAAGCGGCTGGCGCCCGCCGGGCAAACAGCCTTGGCCGCCTACGCCGAGCACCTGCTTCAGCAGTGCCCTGAGCCCCCTGCGGCCGCGCCGGCCCTGCGCGTCTCCCTGTCGGACCGGGAACTGGAAGTGCTGCAGATGATGGCCGCCGGGCTGACCAACGACGAAATCGCTCACCGTCTCTACATATCACTGCCCACGGTCAAGCGCCATATCTCCAATACGTATAACAAGCTGCGCGTCTCCCACCGGACGCAGGCGCTGGCCCGGGCGCGGGAGTTGCGCCTGCTGTGAGTAGCGGGGCCGCCTATTACAACCCCGCCCTACGACCTTCGGATGAAGCTGCGCCCTGGTCACACCGGCTAGTATGGGGACAGCAAGGGCCAAGCTCAACTGGCCTGGCTGAAAGCCGGTGCGACAAATCGGAGGCAAGATTATAACCAGGGACCGTAAGGTTGCCGTTGTTGTGGGTGTGTTGTACATCATCGGGACGGTTGCGGGAGTGTTCAGCGGTTTGATCACAGGGCCGGTTCTCAGGACTCCAGATTACCTGGCACAGGTTTCAGCAAACGAAACCCCCATCATTTTCGGTTCTCTGTTAGTGTTGACGATGGGCCTTGCGCTGGCCCTGGGGTATGTGGTCTTCCGGGGAGCGCTGGAGGCGGTGTGCTATATCGCGATGGCCATTTGCTGGTTCTTTCTCATCCAAGTCAGCCGCGAAACTGCGGCGGCGGGGGCATCCACGGCGGCCTACCTCCAGACCCTGGGCGCGGTATTCCTCAATGGCAACGACTCCATCATGAGCATCCTGGTCATCGTCTTCAGCCTGGGCTCCCTCATGCTCGACTCCTTGCTCTATCGATCCCAACTCATCGCGCGCTGGATCTCGGTTTGGGGCTTCATCGCCATCGGGGTGCATCTTTCCACAGCCGTCTTAATGATGTTCCGCAGCCTGGACTCTGACTTGATGAGCATCATCAGCCTCCCCATTCTGGTTCAGGAAATGGTGATGGCGATCTGGCTGATTGGGAAAGGCTTCAACCCGACGGCCCTCACGTCCGCCCAGCCGCTGCAAGAGGAGGCTGAGTGATGAAAGCCATCATGTACACCGGGGCGGATGTGACCCTGCCAAGGGCAAAAAGGCACTCAAGCCTTCCGGCAGATATCTACACGTTCTCGTCGACGCAGACCTCCGGGAACAGCTCGAAGAGCTGCTGGTGGTCAAAGAACTGATCGAGGCAGGCGCGCTCACACCAGTCATTGATCGAGTCTACCCGCTCGACCAGATTGTCGAGGCACACCGGTATGTCGAAGCAGGGCACAAGAAGGGAAACGTAGGAATCACCTTGGAACATGGCGGCAACACCTGACGACGGGTAGCAGCGAGGTCTGACGCAAATAGACAAGTCCCTTCCTGACGGGGTCCAGGAAGGGACTTGTCGTGTTTTTGGTATTCATCTGGCAGCCGTAGGTCTCGATATGGACCCGCGGGTTCTCCTTGCCGTGGATGCGGCTGGCCGACGCGGGGTCGACCTGCATGATGGCCATCTTGTCGGCATCTTCCAGATGGGTGAAGCCGCTAATGAGGAGTCCCTGATTGGTCTGTCCGAATCGCTGTTTCCTCCCGCTTCCAGGACCCGCACAGACGTATCTTTGTCATCCGTCAGAGTTTTGGCAATCACTGCGCCAGCCGGACCCGTTCCGACCACGATGAAGTCGAACACCATGTCCCCATGTCTCGTTTCCGGTTTATACAACATCCCACCTCCGGGTAGGGGGCTCGAATCACTCCTACGCACAAAGGTAGAATATGAACCTGTGGAACCACATGTGTGCTGGTCCGGGCCAGCGGATTGCCAGGTGGCCCTTTGTGCCACCGATGCCTGCTGCTCCGCATGCGATCCCGACGACGCCGGTCAGCCCCGGAGCATGGTGAGCAACAGCGGCAAGATGACCGTGCACAAGCCGAGGAGGAGGCTGCCGGCGGCCGCCAGCGGCTGCTTCCGCCGAAAGGCGGCCCATGCCAGATACCCGGAGTGCGCAGCCACGCCTCCACCGAGCAACACCATGACAACCAGGTCCCAGTTTTGCACGGGCTTTCTATCTCCCTCCGTTGGCACGGGGGCGCCCGATCATCAATCCGTATCGCCGGACGCGCATCTCCGCTGTGACCTTGACCTCCAGGTCCTTCACGCGGCCGTGCCAGTTGAAATCGTCCCACGCCTGCCACGTGGCAAAGCGCCCCCGGTATAACTGTCCGAACCCGACCGGATCGGCCTGCCAATCGTGAAGCTTGGCCAGCATCCCCTCGCCGGTTTGCCGTACGTATTCGGCGGCGGCCCGCTCCAACCGCTGGCGGGCGGCGGGCGCACTGTAATCAACGCCGCTCGGGATGGCCAGCACCTCCCCTTCAAAGAGCATGTGTACCGCCACGCGGGGCCTGCCCGATTGAAAGGACGCGCGATAACGGGGAAAGTTCTCCTGATGAAAGCGGAATGTGACCGCATACGCGGGGGCAAGCGGATCAGGCATTGTGACCGCCGCCTTCCCCATCTTCCCTCGCAGGGCGAGCAGTATCTGCGTCTCATCCACGTTCAGATAGCCGGCCAGCCGGTCGCCCCGAAAGACCGCAGTGCCGACCACCTCCACTGGGTTCCCGCCCGTCCGGGGTAATTCCCCGGGCAGCGCCGTACTCGATTCGGTCGGCTCGGGAAGTCCGTGATCATCAGCGACGGTCGCATTGACGGCCACCGCGGCCAGGTAGGAGTCCCCGCCCCCGCCGGCCAGGCGGTTGAGGAAATGGTGGAGCAGGACCGGCGGACCCAGGTGAAGCTGCTTGGCCTGCAGGGTAATGCCCTCCGCCATGCGGGCCGGATTGGTCTCGGCCACCGGTCTGAGCGAAGCCACAACGGCGCCGGCCGTTCCTCTTGACTGCAGGAAAATGGCGGAAGTGCGCGCCAGCGGACTTCGGAGCAGCTCCATGACCAACGGTTCCAGTCCGTCCCTGGCCAGTTTCTCGCCGACCATAACCGCGCGGAGGTGACGGAGATCCAGACGGCGCGTCATGCCTCCGTTGAGAATCTGGATCGCCTCCCCCAGCGTCCGGGAGCGCGCCGTCAGCACCTCTGCGGCGAGTCGGGGCCGTTCCGGCACTACCGGGGCTTGCAGGGTGCCCGAGCCGAGCTGCTGGACAATCGCGGTCAGAGCCGTCACTCGAAACGAGTCAGGCGGCTCGCGGTCAATCCCTACCATCACGACGTATGCCTGATCCTCGACCTCTGCCCGGTCCCAGCACCCGCCCAGGAGGAGTATCACCCAGAGCAGGGCAATCGCTGAGGCCATCTTACGCTGCACGTTTCTTTCGCCTCCTCTGCCACATTGCGATGAGCGACAGGAGGAGCGGCACAGCGAATCCAGCGAGCAGCCCAAAAGGTGCCGCGGCAGTGTGCCAATCAACCGCCTGGGCCTGGTCCACCGGAAAATAGGCCAGGGTGAGCACCATCGCTGTCAGCGGCGGGACCGCGATCCGGTGGGTGTCCATCTCAAATGCATCGGCAATGGCGGCTGCGGCCACATGCAGGACAACGCCGACGTGGCATACGGTTGCCCACACCCATATCAGTACCCACAATCCCTCCACGCGCTGAAAGAAGCGCCCGCCCAGGATCAGTCGCGCCATCTCGTGCAGGGGGAACGCGACGGAATTGGCCAGCGGATAGGTGTAGGTCATGATCAACATGGCCAGCGCCAGGGCGTACACCGTGCCTGAGCCGATTCCGGCCATGGCGGCGGCCCGCCATAGCCCTTCCGGGTCCTGCACCTGTCCGGCGGTCATCAGCAGGAAGAGGCCGGGCGTGTAGAGGGCCAGCAGCATGACGGAGCGGACCAGCAGGGGACCGGGACCGGGTCCCCAGAGCGGCAGGAGATTTCGCACTTCACCCCAGCCAAACACGCCCAGCACAATAAAGAGAATGGCCAGGAGCAGGAAGGGAAAGAAGGCGCGACAGAGCCGCACCAGTGCGTTCATCCCGGCGTAGGCGCCGCCCAGCACGCAGGCCAGCAGCGCAACGACGGCAAAGGTCTGCGGGGTCAGCGGGTAGACGGCGCTCACCGCCATCTCAGCAGTCTGACGCACCACAAACCCGCTGTGGTAGACCAGCACTCCCGCGACCAGGAGACTGGTCCCGATCGCCCCCGGTCGCCCCAGGGTGAACCTCGCCAGGCTCATCAGGTCTCCTCCGGGCAGGGTGCGCAAGCTGGCGGTCACCGCCCAGAACGCCGCCGATGCCAGCACACCTGAAAGCAGTGCCGCCAGCCACGCACCGGTCTGTCCCGCCAGGACCGCGCCCAGCATGACCGGGTGGAAACTCTGCGCCAGCAGCACGGTGCCCGCGGCTGCGGCCAGTGACCGGCTACCGAATTTCAGTGGGGTCCGCAGGCAGCTCTCCCCCCTTTCGCCGGGCAGACATGCGATCGGCCGCAGCAAAACTGAGCCCGGACTCCCCGAAAAAGGGGACACCGAACGATTCTGCCGTCATCAGGTGCAGCGCAAGCCCAAAAAAGACGGCGGCGATCCCGAAGAACCCGAAAACCACAGCGCCGACCAGCAGGAGAAACCGCCACGGCCGGAGCAGGTAGATCAGTTCCACGCCAAAGAACCCGTATGTGGAAAACATGATGACCGTCGAAATCGCGGCCGGTCCGGTGCCCACGAGGCCGGCCTGCGCCAGCAGCAGCAGCAGCAGCTGGCCGGCGACCAACACGTGCCCGGGCGACAGCCGGAGTGGCCATTCAAAGGCAGCTTCCCGGATCAGTTCCTGTATCACTTCGAGCAGCAGCACTTCCAAAGCAATTGGAAACGGGGCCTGCTCGCGCGTGGCTGCCATTGCGAAAAGAAAGGGGGTGGGCATCATCTCCTGGTGGTAGTTCATCAGGGCCACGATGCTTGCCCCTGCCGTGACCGCGGTTACCGCCAGGGCGGCCCGGAACAGGCGGAGGGATTTTGCGATCGGGCGCATCAGCGTCACGTCCTGGGGGGAATACAGGATCGCGTTGGCGGTGACCGGGGCCACAAACGCCTGCGAAACTCCGTCGGCCAGGATCGCCACATACCCCGCATCCAGCAGAACGGCCACCTTGTCCGGCCACTGGGTGGACGTCAGGACCGGCAGGAGGCCCCACTTGCCGCGCAGGCCGGCGGCAAATCCCCGGCGGAACGTCTCTTCCCCCGCATGCGCTTGCAGAAACGCCTCCACCTGCTTCAGCAAATCGCGGGAGGCCCGCCCCTCCATGTAGACGATCGCTGCCGCCGAGGCCCGCCTCCCGGGCAGCGCAATCCGCCTGGCTACCAGCGCCGGATCCCGCAGACGCCTGCGCAGGAGGATCACGTTCTCGAGCATGCCCGTCTCGAACCGCGCCTGCTGGGTCAAGGCAGCCCTCACTCTGTCAGAAGGTCCCGGGTCGACGGTCCGGACCAGAATCGCCGACCTTGCCCCATCCAGGAACAGGGCGGTGGCGCCTTCCAGCACGCCCTTCACGGCCAGCGACAGGTCATCGGCTTCGGACAGCCCGGGGGCCGGCAGCCGCCGCAAAAGTATATCAGTTGTGACTCTCTGATTCCCGATTGTGCCTATATCCAGGTTGACTACGGGCTCGATGACGCAGGCGCGGACCAGCGCCTCGTCGGCCAGGCCCGGAAGGAAGACCGCAAGCAGTTCCGTTACGGGCTGCGTCGGCAGCGAAAGCGGGCGGAACTCGACCCCAATGTTTTCGGGCCAATGGAGGATATCGGCCATCTGGGCCTGGATGCCTGTCAGCGAAGATCGTAGCTTGATCGACTGTCCCCCCAACCGCGGCATCGTGTACAGTGTCGCTCCCAACGCATGACCCGTACGCGAACAGCCGATCCTTGCGCCTGGCATTTTATAGCCTCCCTGCTCCGCGGCCCCCGTATGCAGGCGGAAGCAGGACGGAAAGACCCGGGGTCGGCGGAGGTCCGCCAGCCCCGGGTCCCGTTCACTACAGCGGACGCGTCCGCACGCCCGCCGCCCGCAATGCAGCCCTGGAGGCGCGCAGGAACTGCTTCGGATCCATCACGGCCTCCCAGTGCATATACATCAAGCGCGGCTCCTCAAAGAGCCAGTGGTTGTGAACGGCGGTCACGATAATGCGATTCTCCCGCAGGACCCGCATGACCGTATTGACCTCGTCCTGCGTGAGCACGGCCTCGCCGAGGTTCAGGGTGCGCCCGCTCTCACCCCGTGACTCAACTGAGAAGAAGACGGGCAATACCAACGGCGACCGGGTCCGCCGACCGAGAATCGTGGGCTCAAGGTCGGCTCGCAGCAGCTGAATCAGGCAGACACCGTTCACCAGTGCAGGAGTTCCGTCGACGATCTCAGCCAGCCTTGCACATGCAATGGCACCTTTCGCACGCAGCACGAGCATCTCCCCCTGCCGCTTTCAGTCAGGCATGGCGCACCGACGGCGCGCATGAGGCGGTCCATGCCGCCTTGTCCAACATACGCCCGCGCGGTGTCTGGGGTGCTATTGCTGACCGACCGGATTAATCGGCCCATCTCGTGCAGAAACTACTGGAGTTGTTCACTTCCGCAAGAATCAGGGTGACGTTCGGTGTTCTACCTGCCCCAGGCGATCGCTGCGTGGATCGCAGCCATTTGGGTTGTTGATTGGCGGCGAATTCATGAGCTGCTCATCTACGGGTTTTTCGCATCTCTGGTGTGTATCGTCCAGGACCAACTCGGGCTCATGCACCGCCTGTGGCAATACAGGGACACCGGGCCGCTGGACACCCACACGGAGATCTCCATATTGATCGGGCTCAGTGCCGCTCCGCTGTTCGGCATCTACTTCGCACAAGGTCTGAGGCCCGGGTCACGGATTCCGATCGGGCGCATCGTAGGCACCACGGCCCTGGCGATGGTTCCGGAGACCGCGGGACTCTTCACAGGCAATATTACCTACGGCAACTGGTGGAGCTATGGCTGGTCCGTGGTGGCGCACCTGCTCCTCTGGCTCGGCTTTTACGGCCTGTTCCGGTGGCGGCAGACCTGACGGCACAGGCATCCGCCTTGCCGGGCCGGCACCGATTACCCTTGCGGGCGGATGTACCGCCGCTTGAGGGAGCCGTCCAGCAGACTCTCCGCCCTTTCGATCACCACCCGGGGCCGGGCTTTTTCGTTGCCCCAATATGTGGCGGCGTACTCGCTGCTGTCGCGCAGCAGCACCTTCAGAATCGCCTCCTCGGCATACTCCGGCGCGATCTCTGCTCCGTCCCGCAGCCCGAGATAGACTGTCAGGCGGCTCTCCGCGTCGCCGTCGATGGTAACGGAGAGTTGGAAGTGCTCCACGGCCCGGCTCAGCCGGTCGTCCTCGAAGACGGCGGTTTCGATGTTCCCTGGGTAGACATTTGCCCCCCCGATGGAGACCGTGCCGTCCGTTCGCCCACCGACCCACAGGAACGGCAAGCGAATGATGCCGTGCCCCTGCCGCCTGAGCGACTCGAGCAGATCGCACCCATGCTCCGCCAGCAATCCGGCCATGCGGTCGTAGTCGATCACCCCGCCCCGGTCGTGGATGTTGTAGCGGATGAGCGGCACCCCGGACCAGATGGTGACGACGATTTCGCCGCCCACCTCCTCGAGGTACGTGTGCGAAGGATCAAACTGATAGAGATTCGGCAACAGACCTTCGCACCCGAAGATCGCCCGGGCGAGGGCCGGGTCCTTCATCGCCCGGCGTTTGAGCAGGATCGTCAGCGGGCTTTCCACGGCCGAGTCCGGGCCGAACTCCGAGGCGCCGTAGGCGTTGAAGATCCGCATGGGCTCGCGCTCCGGGTCGGCCCCGATCCGGCCCGCGACCCAGTCCCGCCAGGCCTCGGTGGTCGGCTCAGCGCCGGTCGCAATTTGCAGATGCAGCGCCGGCCAGTCCAGGTCGGCCTCGAGCAGCCGCCGGAGAAACGGCGGGTTGCCCATCACAAAGACCCGCTTATAGCGCGGCCCGAGGCTGCGGATCACTTCCACGGCTTCGGGCAGGTTCTCGCCCGGGGCAATCACTGTGATATTCCGCTTCTTCTCCAGCGCCAGGGCGGCGCCCACGTGAAAGAGATCGGTGCCGCCGGTCCAGGAGCACAAGGAGAAGGTGATCACCCAGAGAGTCGGCAGGTTTTCCGGGTTGACGCAGAGGTCCCAGAGGAGTTTGGCGTGGCAGACGTTTCCAACGCCGTCGCTGTGCAGGCGGGGCCAGTATGTGGGCTGGCCCGAGAAGCCGGAGCTCCGCTGAAGCACCCAGGCGCCGTGGAGCCCGTCCTTGCCGGAGAGCTGGTTCGTCGGGTAGCGGCGGATGTAGCCGGCCTTGTCGGTCAGGGGCAGCCGTTTGAAGTCTTCGATTGACTGAACGGCGGCGGGCTCAACCCCGTGTTCGGCCAGGAAGGCACTGTACGCGGGCACTTCGGCCGCGGCTCGCCGGAACGTAGTGAGAGCGTTGGCCGTGCCCAGCTGCCGGAGGATGCCGGCGGGAATGAGCCGGACAGTCCGGGCATTTACGATGCCCCGGTCCTGCAGGGACCGGGAAAGGCGTTCGAGTATTGCCATGGTGATTGCGAGATCCTCCTTCTGCTTACGTTTCCGGTGTAGCCTGTGATCAGGTTCTGCTGGCACACACCTAATAACGTAAGGGGAGTGTGATCATCTGACAACTATCCGTTATGGTTATATTCTGCTCTTTCTGTCGACCTTGCAGTCCCATGACAAGAGTCCTCCTCGTCGGGTACTGCACCTTTCGAGGAGGACTCGTTTGCTATTTGATTCTTAGCAGACCGAGCCGGGCCCGTACCATCCAGCGGCGCTCACGGCGCCGCATCTTCGGCGGCGTGAAGCTGTAATTGTGAATGGCCGCCTCCAGCAGGTCCCGGGCCAGGTCATGGCGCCCAGCGCCGGCGCACAGCTGTCCGGCTCGGGTCAGCACTTCCACGCCGTCAAAGTGCTCGAACTGGGCCACCAGTTCGGCCACCTGCGGCGACTGGGGGCCCTCGGTGGCAAAAGCGGCCTCCAGCAGGTAGACATACGGCTCGCCGTAAGCAATGCTTGGCTGCTTGGCCAGCGCCTCCGCCAGCCGGGCCCGCCCCTCGGCATGTCTGCCGAGTTTGACCAGCACGGCGCCCAGGAGGAACGTCGCCCGCGGGGCGTCTTCGCCCCGGTCAAAGGCTCGCTCCAGGTACTCTGCGGCGAGCCGGTAGTTGCCACCCCGCAGGTAATGCTCCCCCAGTTCCACCATGGAGCGAATGTCAGACGGGTTGACTTCGACGTTTCTGCGCAAGCCCGCGATGAGCTGGGCCCGCCGGATGGGCGCCCACAGGGCCGCCAGCAGGCCGAAGTACCGGTTGTCCAGATACCAGAGCACCGCTGCGAAGAGAATCAGCCGGCCGGCAGCCGTCCCGAGCAGCATGTTGAAAATCCAGAAGATCCCAAGACCGGTCATGGTGCGTAAACACTCCTTGTGGGGTGGAGCCGGATGCGACACTCCTTCTCCTTCTACATGAAAAGGTGCTTCCCTGCTCCGCCTCCGCTTCAGCGCGTCCCGCGGCGCAACTTCCCGGCGACCAGCCCCGCCAGGGCAGCGGCGAGGAGCACCAGCCCGAAGATCCATCCCCACGGCCCCGATACGGTCTCTTCTGCCACCGGCGGCGGCGCGGTCGGTCCGCCGGCGTACCAGATGCGGTAGACCGTGCCAGCCGTGAAGTCGCCCACCCAGAGGTCGCCATCTGGTCCGACCGTCAGGTCCAGCGGGCGCTGCAGGCCCGTCACAAACGGCATGATCCGCTCTCCACCGGCCACAAAAGCGACGCCCCTGCCTGTGGTCTCATCGAAACTGCTGCCCCACATGGCCGCAAAGAAACCGTGCCGGTAGGGCTCTGGGAAGGGACCGGCGCCGTAGTACGCGAGCCCGTTGGTTGAGTTGTGTTTGCCAAATAGGGCCGTCGGCCCCGTTGTCGTCGACCCCGGCGGCGGATTCTCGTAGACGGTGGGGTATCCGTAATCATGATCCGGCAGGACGCGGTTGAGTTCGTCCGAGGTAACCGGATCATCCGCGCCGTTGTCCGTCGCCCACAGGACGCCCGCTTCATCCCAGGCCAGCCCATACGGGTTGCGGAAGCCACGGGCGTAGACGGTGACAGAACTCGGGTCATCGGGATCAAAGCGCACGATGGTGCCGGACCAGGGGTGCCGCTCCGGCCCCCGGTCGGTCGTGGAACCTACCCCAAGATAGAGCAGCCCGTCGGGCCCGAAGACCAGCCCGTCATTTTGGTGCCGGCCGTGAGGAATGTCAGGAAGGAACTCCACACGCTCACCGTACGTCCCGTCTGCCTGACGCCTGAGGAGGGCGACCTTGCCGGTCTCGGAGATCCAGAGCCGGTCGCCGGCCAGCGCGATACCCAACAGGTCGTGCCCGACTTTGGCGACCTGCGCCCGGCCTGCCTCTCGCCCGTCCACCAGCGTGATGGCGATGACCTCGCCAGTCTGCTGCGCCACGTAAAGGCGGCCGTCCGGCCCGAAGACGAGGCGGGTCGGGTGGTGGAGCCCGCTGACGGCCGCTTCGATCTGAAACCCGGGCGGTGCGGCCGGGGCGGCGCCGGCCCGGGCGGGCGCCCCGACCGCCAGCGCCGCCAGGACTAGCAGCCACCCCAGCTGAACGACGCGCAAAAGGATCCCCCCTCCTGGGCTCATGCAAAAGCGGCAGCCGGCGAGTGTAGTATCCCTCGCTGGCCGTGCCTGCTACTTTTGCCCGGCCCCTGCTTTCCCTTCCGGTCTATCGGCAGTCGCCGTGGTCTTCTTCTTTTTTGTCGTCGCAAAGGTGCCTTTCTTTACGGCCTTGTCAAGATATATGCAAAGGGCCGGCCCGCCTTCGATCTCTTTTTCGGCCGGCAGCAGGTCGAACTTCTCCTTGACGCCGGGCGGGCGGACCAGCCCGTTGGCGCAGCAGTTGCCGTGTGAAGGTGACAAGCGTGCAGCGATCAGGCCCGCGCTTTCTGCTCAAGGCGAGTCTCCTGCAGACCGGTGCCACGCGGAAGACGCCGGTAACCACGAGGGCTTTCGCGTCAAGTACGAGAACTGGGATCCGTGGAGCAGTGCGGCCTCCTCCTGTAAAGACGAACGCTGCTCGTGGCCGAATCCCCCAGCGTAGGAAACGGCTGCCCGAGTTGTCTTGCTCGGGCAGCCGATGTCGCTGATGCGTGCAACGCATGGCCCTTCCTGATCAGGAGCATGACTCTCGCCTAACGGCCCGGACCGTAATACTCTTCCAGGGTTAGCCCCCTGGCTACAGTCTCTTTGGCAGTGGCTACCCCCACATAGCGGACATGCCAGGGTTCATAAGCGTAGCCCGTGATGCTCTCCTTGCCTTTGGGGTAGCGGATGATAAACCCATACTCCGGCGCATGCTGCTCCAGCCAGAGCGCCTCGGGGGTGCCCGCAAAGCAGTCGTCGGCGGCACACTTGCCGGTGCTGCCGGAGATATCCATGGCAAGGCCGGTCTGATGCTCGCTATGCCCGGGCTCCGCGCTGTATTTGCGCGCCGTTTCTTCGCCTTGCGTCCGCACATAGTAATCGAACAGGGCGGACTGCGTCGCGAAGGAGCGGTATCCGGAAACGCCCGCCAGGTGGATGCCGTCCTGCTTGGCGGCGGCGAACATTTGCTCCAGCGCCCGTGCCGCTTCCTTGCGCATCAGGCGCTTGTCGTCCGGTTCCGTGAAGATGAACGCCACGTTCGGTACCACCAGATCGGCAGGCCGATAGTTGTCGGGAAGCTTGATGCTCTTGTTCACGATGAGCGTGACGTCGTCGGGATTGGCGACGACTCTTCCAGTTGGAGCTTTCTCGACTGCGGCCTGGTTGTTCGCAGTCCCGGCAGTGGTCGGGGCAGGTGCGGGAGATGGCGCAGGAATCGTGTTCTCCGCCGGCGGCGCGACGAGCTTGGGCAGGTCGGCCACAGGAGCGCTGCATCCGGAGATGAGAGCGATTGCGGCGACTGCGAGCAGCGCTTTGCGCGTTGGCTTATGCTTGTGCATAGTGAATGTCTCCATCTTATAGGCATAGTATGGCGCAACGTACGATACCAGCGTGGGAATAGTGCACTACTGAAGTAAGACGAGAGATGCCTGGTCCTCGTTTCGACGCACTGCAGCCAATCCACCTGCTAGTTACGGTCAAGCAGATCGTGCCGATAGAGTCCAGCCACTACACCGATCAACGTGTCGTCGCCCGACGTGCTGCCCATGCCCCTCATCTGATTGATCTGGTCCACCACCGCCGAGGCGGCTGCATCGGCCCCGTGGATCGTGTCAAGCAGGCCGATCAGAGGAGTCGAGAATCGCCCCTGCAAACCGTGCCGCAGGTACGATGCGGAGGCTTCCCTTCCTGCCAATCGGTCAGGAGTGCGGCTACGCCACGAGGGTTGGGGCCTCGGGCGAGGAGCCGGTGGAAAGTTGCCCCGCTCCATGCAGGGTGAGACGCCTTCGGCCACAAAGCCGTTGAGTAGGGGGTTTCCATGGACAGCCTCAGAATGGGTTCATGGCCCGCCCAGACAAGCCATCTCGCACACGTATGCCCCCCGCCTGCTCCACCAGGGGAATCAGCGGGGTCAGTTCCTGATCACAGGCCAGGCCAAATGGGCTCATCCCCAGGGACCGGCTGGTAATGGTCAGCCACAAGGACCGGCCGGCCAGAAGGTTGACACTCCGGTCGAACCGGCTGTGGAGCGTGCGGCGAACTGCTGACAGCGAACCGGCAGACCAGAGCCGACTTGCTCGGAACGCTGGAGGCTGTTCTTGAAACCAACGGAAACCTGAAGCAAGCAGCACGCAATCTCTTTGTGTACGATAACACCTTGCGCTACCGGGTCTCCCGAATTGAGGAAATGATCGGCGTCGATTTGGACTCGTCCAAAGACCGATTGAGACTGCAGGTTGCCCTAAAGATCCTGCGGATGCAGAACAGCACGTAGACAAGGCAAGGCGCCTGCTACCGGTGTATCCGATTGATCCCATTCCAACCGGGGTGTCATCCCGTTCTTACCAGGGGGTGATCCCGTCCCAACCGGGGGATGATCCTTTCCCCTTCCGGGTGTTATCCCGTCCGGACCGGGGGGTCATCCGTTCCCAGCCGGGGTGTCGTCACTGCCCAATCCGATGGACAGCCCATCCGGCCGCCTCCTCCCCGGCGTCTGGTAGGACCGCAGCCGCCCGGCGGCGAACATATGCGCCGGGAGGCGATGGGGGATGAACCGCACCGACCGGCTGATGGCAATCGTCTGGCTCCTGCGCACCCGCACCCGGCTGACGGCGGCCCAACTGGGCGAGACATTCGGCGTCACTGTGCGGACGATCTATCGCGACGTCGAGGCGCTTTGCGAAGCGGGCGTCCCGGTAGTCGCCCTGCCCGGCACCGACGGCGGCTACGAACTCGCCCCCGGCTACAAGGTCACCCCGATCGCTTTCCGGACCGACGAAGTTGAAGCTCTCTGGGTCGCAGGCATGGCCTTCGCCGAACTGCGGCTGCCGGCGCTGAACGACTCCCTGCGCAGCGCCCTGGGCAAAATCATGGCCATGGCCGCGCCCGATAAGGTCGATCAGACCCGGCGCCTCAGCGAGCACTTCGCTGTCCGCCTGGAGCGCCGCGGCTCCGAAGCGCTCCAGGGCGAGGTATTCGATTTGCTCCGCCAGGCCGTACTCGACCGCCGTACTGTCAGCATTGCCTACACCGCCATCTCCGGTGAGACCAGCGAGCGGCTCGTCGCACCCGAACGGCTCCTCTTTCAGTTTGGCGCCTGGTACATACAGGGTCCCGATTCCCGTTCCGGCGAGTACCGCACCTTCCGGGTGGACCGAATCAGCGCCTGCCGCCTGACGGACGACAGCCCGCCCCCGGCCCCCGCTCCGGAGACCGGCGCCCCCGCCGAAACGGTCACGCCGGTCCGCATCCACATGTCCGCCGCCAACGCCCGCTGGTACCGGGAGCATCCGGTCTTCCGGTGGTGGGAGCAGACCCAGTGCGACGGCGGCACGGTGCAGCTGCAAGTCCCCGAGTCCGGCATCCCCTCGCTCCTGGCGGCCCTGCTGGCCTTCGGCGGGCAGGAAGTCGTCCTCGAGCCGCCGTGGCTGATCGACCAGCTCCTGGACTGCGCAAAAAAAGCGATCGCCGCCCACACACTCCCTGACAGAACGGTGTCAGGGTAGGGTGTTACGCTGTGTCTGTCAGTACACAGCGAAAGGAGACCCGATCATGACCGCCTTCGATGCGCCCCTGAACCTCGCCCGGTGGGAGCTCCACGACCCGACTGCCACCCTCTCTGCCTTCAAAGGGCGCCCCGCCCTCTTCCTTTCCCGGGCCGGCGCCGTCCTGCTGAAGGAGCCCGTGCCCTGGGAAGCATACACCCTCGAAGCCGACGTCGCCGCGGAGGGGAACAGCGGCTACGTGGGTTTCGCCTTCGGCGCCCGCGACGCCGCCAACTTTGAGCTCATCTACATCTACCCGACGGACGGGCAGGGCGGGGGCGAAGTGCAGTACGAAGCCTGCCTGAACGGCTCGGCGACCTGGCAGGTCTTCCAGCAGCCCGAGTACCGGCGCCCGGGCATCACCATGACGCCCGGCGAATGGACCCATCTCAGAGTCGTCGTGCGGCCGGAGCTAGCGGAGGTCTACGTCGGTGGCGACTCGGCGCCCCACCTGGTGGTCCCTCCCCTCTTCCCCGGTGCGCGGGCGCCCCGGGCCGGCCTCTGGGGCTACTGCCCGACCTACGTCAGCCGGTTCACCATCACCCGTTGTGACACACCGCCCGCTCCCGCCCCGGCTCACCCGCCGCTGCCCGAGGGGGTGGTCACCGACTGGGAAATCGCCGACCGCCTGGCGCCTGCTGCCCCCTGGCGCCGTGTCAAAGCAGAAGCCAACGGGACACTCTGCTTCAACCGGTGGTTTGCGATGGATACGGGGTATGCGGTGGCCTACGCCAGGGCGACCATCGACTCCCCCGCCGACCGCGAAGCCACCCTGTCGGTGGGCTTCAGCGACAAACTGCTGCTGACCCTGGGCGGCGAGGAAGTCTGCACGGGGGAGACCCGCTGGAACCCCCCGGAGGGCGACGGCCGCATCAGGCTGGACACCCGCTGCGTGAAAGTCCGGCTCAGGCGGGGCGCCAACGAGATTCTCGCCCGGGTGGAGTGCGCAGAGCCGCCCTTCGGCTGGGGCCTGGTGCTGAGCGTCTCATAACCGCAAATCCCCTCACCGCCCGGTGAGGGGATTTGCCTTGCGCGGACAGGAGCTTGAGCAGATCACTGCCGGCTACCGGGGAGCCGCTGTTCGGGGGTACTCCCCTGACGGGTAGGCTACCTACCCCGACCTGTTTCGACACAGAAGGGATTCCATCCACATCGTCGAAATGCACTATGTTCCGATATTTCGCACCGTATTCTGCACAGGAGGCAGATTCCGTGACAGCAACCACGCGGCTCGGTCTCGCTCTGGGCGCCCTCTTCGGGTGGCTGCTCTCCTTCCCGCTCTTCGGCCCGGCGCTCTTCGGCGTGGCACCGGGGCCGGCGCCGCAGCTCGGGCTGCTTTTCCTCTTCAGTCACGGTGCCGGCATGCTCCTCCTACACCCGGTGCCCTACCGACTGGCCACGGACCCGCGCCTGCTCCGGATGGCCGGCGGGCTCCTGGCCCTGTTCACCCTCCTCTTTGCATTCGCCCTCCCCTTCCCCGCAGCCGCCACGCTCTTTGTCCTGATGGGACTGCTCGCCGCGCTGCTGGTCCTGGCCTGGGCGCCCTCCTACGTCGCCGGTTCGGAGCGCATTACACCCCTGGCCATAGGCATGGCCGGCGCCAATCTGATCGTGGCGATGGCAGGCTTACCCCCGGCCCCGTTTACCCTGCCGCTGCTGGCCGCCCTGGCCCTCTCGGGCGCCGTACTCCTACCTGCGCCGCCGCCGGAGCGCCCCGGAGCCCTGGCTGCGCCACTTAACAGGGCTCAACTGCTCGCCCTGCTCCTGCCCATGGGCGCCTTCGCCCTGGCAGATTACTTCGTGGGCGGCCTCTGGTACGGCACGGTCACGGCTACCTTCGCGACGGGGTGGGCGTGGCAGCCGGCCGCGGAAGCGCTCTTCTCGGCGGTCTCCATCGCGCTGCTGGCCCGCCTGGTGCGGCGCCCCGGTCCGGGCATCCTGGCCCGCTACAGCCTAAGCTTGATGGGCCTTGGACTGGTGCTGGCCGCAACCGGCCAGTGGGTGCCCCTCTTCCGGGGACTGCTGCTTATGGGACTGGTGGCCGGCGACCTCTTCTACTGGGCCCAACTGGGGACGGCCGGGGCCATCTTCGGCGCCCGCCGCGCCTACGGCGGCGGCCTCGGCCTCTCGCTCTGCCTGATCGGGCTGGCCAACCTGACGGCCGGCCTGAGCCCGGGGGGACCCACCGGCCCCGGCCCCACGTTCCTCCTGGCCGGTGCCGCCCTGCTCTTCCTGGTGCTCCCGCTGGTCTACCGGCTGCCCGTGCCCCCCTTGCCTCCCGCGGCCGAGCCGCCACCGGAGCCTGCCGGACAGGCCCACGCTGCCGCCGCTCTGCAATCCGCTCCCCCCAATCTCACGCCGACGGAGCGGCAAGTCTATGAACTGCTGGTGATGGGCGCCAGCGACGGGGAGATTGCCGATGAGCTTGTCGTCACCCGGCACACGGTCAAGTTCCACGTCCGGAACATCCTCCACAAGCTGGGCGTCGCCAACCGCAAGGCCCTGCTCTCCAGCCTGGTAGTGAAGCAAAGCGAAAAGCGGCCCTGACCGTGGTCAGGGCCGCCGTCTTTTCCGCCTTAGCGCTCCGCCGTCCGCAGCCGAACGGCGACCAGGGACGCGTACTCGTGGACCAGCGTGGCGGCCAGGAGGGCAGTCACCTGGGCAGGATCGTGGTTGGGCAGCACTTCGACCATGTCGAAGCCGACAAAGTTGAAATCCGTCAGCATCCGGATCAACTCCAGCGTCTCGAAGCTGGAATAACCGCCCACCTCCGGCGTGCCGGTGCCGGGTGCGAAGGCGGGATCGACAAAGTCGATATCGAAGGAGAGGAAGCACGGCGTGTCGCCAATCGTCCGGCGCATCTCTGCCACCACGTCCTCCATCCCCCGCCGGCGCAGTTCCCGCATCGTGATGACCTGGAAGCCCAAGTCAACGCTGGCGTCCACGTCGCCGGGGTGGTTCAGGGTACCGCGGATACCTACCTGGAAGACCTTCTCGGGAATCACCAGCTTCTCTTCATAGGCCCGGATGAACGGGGAACCGTGCCAGTACTTTTCGCCGTAGTACGTATCCCAGGTGTCGGTGTGGCTGTCAAAGTGAATGAGGGCCACAGGTCCATAGACTTTGGCCGCCGCCCGGAGCGTCGCCAGGGTGACCGAATGGTCGCCCCCCAGCCCGACGGGCACCGTACCGGCCCGAAGCAGCTCCTCGACCTGACCCGAAATGATATCGTAACTGCGGTGGATATTGTGGGGAATCACCGACAGATCGCCCACATCAATGGCCCGGGTCTCCTCAAACGGGTAGACTTTATAGACCGGATTATACGGAAAGAGGAGCATGGAGGCCTGACGGATCGCCTGGGGCCCAAACCGGGCGCCGACCCGGTAAGAGGCCCCTGTATCGAAGGGCATCCCGAGAATCGCGAGGCGCGCTCCTTCCCGGGACGAAGGGAGCCGCATGAAGCTTCCCAGGCTGCAAAACTCGGGCTTCACATCGGGCGAAAGCGGATACTGCAAGCGCAGCTCACCTCTCTAGGCAGTGCGGACAGAGACCGGGCAAGCAACACGTAGTAGTATACCTCGCTTGCCGCTTTTGCTACAAGAACACATACGTATTGACTAATAATCGGCATACTTCCAGAAGGGCGGTGATGGCCATGGGCGATGCAGAGCGGTACAACGTGGTTATTATCGGTGCAGGCATCGGCGGGCTGAGCACCGCAATCTGGGCACGGCGGCTCGGGCTCTCCGCCCTGGTCCTCGACGATGGACCCGAGGCGGGCGGTCAGCTGCGCTCCATCGTCCAGCCGATCGTTGACTACCCGGGCCTGCACGGCGAGACGGGCACGACTCTGGCGGAGCGTCTGCGCACACAGGCGGAAGCCGCCGGCGCCCTCCTCCGCCCCGCTGCCCGGGTCCTGCGCATCGATGCCGCCGCCCGCCGCTGTGAAACCGCGACCGGGGCCGTGACCGGCGATGCAGTGGTCCTCGCGACCGGCCTCGCCGAGCGGCGTCTCGGCGTTCCCGGCGAAGCGGACTTGGTGCCCCGAGGGCTGCGGCGGCGCCCCACGAAAGAGCCGTGCTGGTTCCGGGGCAAACGGGTGGCCGTCGTCGGGGGCGGCGACCGGGCTGCCGAGAACGCCCTGCTCCTGACTGCTCTGGCGCAGCGGGTCCACCTGCTGCACCGGGGCGATCGCTTACGAGCCCGGCAGTCGTTTCAGGAAGCGATCGCCGCAGGTCCCCTGGTGGACCTGCGCCTGGAAACCGAAGTCGTCGCCATCCACTGCCACGGCGACGTCATTCGGCTGGACCTTGTTTGCCGGTCCCTCCCCGAAACGCTGGCCGTTGACGCATTGTGCATTTACATCGGAAACCGCCCCAACACCGAATTGGTCGAGGGGCAGGTGGCGCTATTACCCGAAGGCTATGTGATCATCGACAGGGACGGGCAAAGCTCGCTGCCCGGCATCTACGCCGTGGGCGACGTCTGCACGCCGCCCCGCTATCAAAGCCTTGCGACGGCCGCCGGTCAGGCCATGGTGGCCGCCAAACACATCGCCCTGACGCTGAGTGGACAGTAAGAAACCCGGTGCCAATACCTGGCACCGGGTTTTTTGTGCGAATTACCGGCGGAAGCCGCCACCGGCGGGACGCTCGGGGCGGGGCTGCGCTTCGTTGACGGTCAGCGCCCGGCCACCCCACTCGGCGCCGTTGAGGGCGTCGATGACGGCCTGAGCGGAATCAGCGGCGACCTCCACGAAACCGAAGCCACGGCTGCGGCCAGTCTCACGGTCGGTGGCGATGCGGGCGCCAATCACCTCGGCGTGCTGCTTGACGGCGTTGGTGAGGTCTTCGGAGGTAACCGCCCAGGGCAGATTGCCGAAGTAAAGGGTCTTCGTCATGTCTCTCGTTCTCCCATCATGATTTTCTCTGGGTCAACTGTCATGGAGGAACCGCGAGACTCACCTACCCAGGCAAACCAGCGCGACCGCTCACCAAAACGGCTAACCATACGGAGTGTACCCGCTTTACGCTGGAATTGCAACCCCCAATGGCGAATTCGCTGCCAGGCTGGGTGGTGCTCGCGGCCCATTTCCCCCATCTCAAGCCGGTTACTCGTTGGCGCCGCTATACCGGCTGGAGCGGGTCGGACGGTCCGGGCTCGCCGGCTGCGGCTTCAGTTCTGCGCCGATCTCGAAGTTGGACTGGGCGCCGTATCCGCGCCAGTTGCCCCGCTTCTGGGCCTGAATGCGGCGCAGGCCCTGGCCCGTCTGCAGCCCCCCGATCTTGTTGCTAGGCATCGGGCAGCCACCTCCTCGTAAATCGTACGCTTTCGGGAACGCTCTTATTATGTCCCGATTTGGCGGCCGTTTCGTATGCTGAACATAGCCGCCGAGGAGGATGATCGCACATGAACTGGCTGGACCTGGCTGTCTTGATGCTCGCCAGCTATCGCCTGACGCATCTGATCGTATTCGATTCGATTATGGAGCCGGTCCGGCACCGGTTGGAGCCGGTGCCCTTCATCGGCGAGTTAATCGGCTGCTATTGGTGCGCCGGCGTATGGGTTTCCGGAGCGCTGGTGGGCCTGCATCTGATCTGGCCCGCCGGCAGCCGGCCATTACTGCTGTTGCTCGCCGTGGCGGGCGGTCAGGCGATCATCGAAACCCTGCTCAAACGCGAATGATGAAAGCGGAGGGGCCATTCCCAGCCCCTCCGCCGCCGTGTGTATGAGTGAGACAGTAGCGGCCCTACCGGCGCGGCCCCCGCCGTTCGGGCCTTGGCTGCGCTTCGTTGACGGTGAGCGATCGGCCTGCCCATTCGGCGCCGTTGAGCGCTTCAATGGCGGCGGCGGCAGTCTCTTCCTTCACTTCGACGAAGCCGAAGCCACGGGACTTGCCGGTTTCGCGGTCGGTGACCACGCGGGCGGACATGACCTCGGCGTACTGCGAAAAAGCACGCACCAGGTCCTCCTCCGTCACGGCCCACGGCAAGTTTCCAACATATAGGGTCTTGGCCATTCGTCCCCTCACACTCCGTAGTCAGATTCGGTCGAGCGTCAACCGCTTCCATTATAGCGGTTTCGCCCTATTTTGACAACTTTTCGGCGAATAAGGCGGGGACTTGGGGGCAATGCTAAAGCGCCAAGATGATACCCGTAAGGAGGCCGCAGCAGTGCATTTGACCCTGACTGCCACCGGCATTTCGAGCAAGGTCAAACTCTGGACGGTGGAAGTGGACGACCGGGGCCACTGGGTGTATGAGAGCCGCTCCGTGGAGCACGCTGAAGGACACCTGACCGAAGGGGACCGCGCACAGCTCATCAGCCTGTATGAGAAGGTGGACTGGAGCCGGGAGGTCCTGAACAACCCCATCAGCGCGGATGACGACATCCACTTCCGCTTCTACGTGGTCCTGGCGGACGGAGACCGGCGCACCTACACCTTCAGCGAGGCGCTGAACCACGTCTCCTACCAGTTCCGGGACCTGGTCCACTTCCTGCGCCACAACGTGCTGGGCTCCGGCGACCCGGTCGGCCGCATTCCCGGGGAGACCCACGACGCCCCACCTGCTGAGCATTAGAGTTGTGAGGCGCCAGGACCTTTGGGGGTTCTGGCGCCGCTTGATTATCCTATGTCAGGAGGGGAGATCGCCCACACCAGCGTGCACCAGGTGCCTGTGGGCATACGGCAGGCGCAGGTTCCGACACTGCGCCATCACCGCCGCCCCCGAAATGGGCGCCGAATAGCGGTATCCCTGCCCCACCATACACCCCATCGCCTTCAGAAGCCGCTCCTGCTCTTCCGTCTCAATGCCCTCGGCCACCGAACACATGCCGAGCGCGTGGGCCAGGTCGATGATGCCCTTGACCAGGGCCTGCTGACGAACACCGTCTGTCATGGCGCGTATGTAGGACTGGTCGATCTTCAGGATATCAATGGGTAAATCGTTTAGATAGCTCAGGGCAGAATAGCCGATTCCGAAGTCGTCTACGGCGATTCGAACGCCCAGCCGGCGAATGGCCGCCAGCAGCGGGCCGGTCCGGGCTGACTCCCCTATGAGGCTGCTCTCCGTAATTTCCAGGACCAGAGACCGCGGGTGAAGGCCATTGTCGCCTAAGACCCGGGCGATGAGCTCCGGTAGGTCGGGCGTCAAAGAATGGCTTCCGGATAGATTCACGGCGATGAACGGGGGCTCCTCCCCATCAAAATGAAGCTGCAGGCGGCTGGCCAAGGCGCACGCCTCTTGTAGCACCAACCGGTCGATCTCTCTGATCAGGCCGGCTTCTTCCGCCAGCGGGATGAACTCACTGGGAGAGAGCAGGCCGTGGGCGGGGTGCTGCCAGCGCACCAGCGCTTCGAACCCCAGTACTCGGTTCTCCCCGAAGGCCAATTCGGGTTGGAAGCGGATTACAAAATCGCCGCGGGTAACCGCAGTACGCATGTCCGCCTCCATCTCCATCCGGCGGACCGCCGCTGCCAGCATGTGCGGTTCGAACAGGCAGTAGCGCCCCTTGCCCTGCGCCTTGGCGGCATACATGGCCACATCGGCGTCCCGGAGCACTCCATCGGCACTCTGCCCCGACCGGTCGCTGCTGGTCACGCCGATCGTGGTGAAGACCGAGACCTCCTTGCCGGAGATCCGGACCGGCATCAGCAGCGCAGTGATAATATCGGAGGCTAGCCTGACTCCATCTGCGTCACCGCTTCCTGCGAGGATCACCGCAAACTCATCGCCGCCCAGGCGGGCAACCGTATCCCGATTCGGCCGTGCGATCCGGGATAGCCGGGCCGCCACCTCCACCAGCAACTGGTCTCCCGCATCATGCCCGAGACTGTCATTGACGTTCTTGAACTCATCGAGGTCTAAGAGCAGTACGGAAAAGGGCCCGTTGGCAATCGCCTGCTCCAGTCGTTCCCGGAACAGGCGTCGGTTTGCCAGACCGGTCAACGGATCCGTGTACGCACGCCGCCGCATCTCCTCTTCGAGCCGGGTCCGGTCGGTTACATCCCGCGTGTTCAACATGAACCCTTGCACGTCGGGGTCGGACAACAGGTTGGTGATTACGTTCTCCGTGTGGCTCCACCGTTTCGCTTTCGTGGAGAGCATCCGCCAGCGCTCCATTCTTACGTCGCCGGCGTGAGCCCGCAGTCCCCGCAATAGGTCGGCAACCAGGGGTTGGTCGCCCGGATGAACCCACTGAATGAAGGGGGTCCCCAGCTTTTCAGCGAGGTCATCGCCGAAGATCCGGCTGCCGGAAGGGGTTTGGTAGAGGATGGTCCCGTCGCTGTCCAGGATGGAGATCACGTCGGATGAGTGCTGTAGCATGCTGCGAAAGCGCGATTCGCTGGTGCACAACTGCTGATTCAGGCTGACGCTGCGCCGGAGCAGCAACCTGTTCTCCCGAATGACCAGAACCTGACGCAGCAGGACGATGCCTGTCACGAGCCCCGAAAACCATGCGGCCGCCCGAAACGTTGCGACGGGGCTCACATATGCCACCCACAGCAAATGGGCGTACGCACCGGCCGCACCTGCGTAGGGCAGCGCTGACGCGATACTAACGCGGGGTTCTTCGTCGGCCCCTTGGCTTTGATCAGGCTCTGCGGGCGCCAGGTGCGCCCCCAACAAAAACAGGTACAATGCAGTGATTGTGAAGGCGTCCGAACGACCGCCCCTTATGTAGGTGCCACCAAGGCTCGGCCCCAGAAACATCACGCTGGAGAAGACTTCAAGCATCACTCCGAGGCCCATGAGCAAGTAGGCTCTCCGGGCCCGGGGACTTCGGGACTCGAGCAGAAGGACGGTGGTGGCGTGCAGCAGGGACAGTGTCAAGAGCGGGCCGCCCATCGTTACCACCTTGGTGAGCAGGTTCAGGTTGGCCTTCAGGGCGGGCGCCACCACATACAGCCACATCGCCATGGCGCCTAGCGCCATCACCAGACCGGAGTCCAACCAAAGGCCGACCGCCTCTTCCACCGATCGGTCGGGGCTCCGCAGTCGCACCAGGCCAGCCAGAAGCAGTCCGAAGGAGAGCCCGAAGAAAGGCTCTACAGGGGAGAAGGTCGGCCAGCGACTCAGCCAGTCTCCCCGGATCCACAGAATGTCACCGGTGAAGTGGGCCAGAAAGCCGGCGGCCACGAGGGAGAGACCGGCTCTCAGGCGTGGATGTTTCGCCCTCCGGGCGCCTGCGTAGGTCACGACGCCAACCGCCACTTCCATCGGCAGCAGCCCATACTTTCGGATGATTGTCTGAAAGTCCGGCCCCCCGTACTGCGCGATGAACCAGGCGTACCAGAGGAGCAGGTACACCCCTGCCAGGGCGACCATCCAGGCATGATGCCGGCCGAGCCACGCCCAGGGTTGGGAACTTTCCCGCCGTATGTGAGTTGAGCTGCTGCCTTGCATGTGTCGTGCTGTGGTCATACCTGTTCCTCACGTGGTAGAGAATAGAGCGAGTTGTCCGTTTCTCACACTTCCTGAATGGTGTGGGAGCAGAACTCGGCATCGTAGGTATTACTCCCCTGCAATTAGTTTTCCTTCAATTCTTGTTAAATATCGACACATCAGGCGAAGACCGCTGAGAAATGGCGGGCCATGCGCAAACAGGACCAGGGCAATCGCCCTGATCCTGTTTCTAACGTGACTTTGTTGAGTCGAAAACGACTTTGTTAGCAACCTGGATCTGTGCGGCTTCCAGCGCCTAGTACTGAACCAGCGGGAAGCGGGAAGTCAAGGCCTTCACTTCGGCCCGGACTTCGGCAAGCTTGGCCTCGTCGCCCTTGGCGGTCAGGGCACGATCCATCAAGTCGGCGATGACGGCCATGTCAGCTTCCTTCATGCCGCGGGTCGTCGATGCCGGCGTGCCGACCCGGATGCCGGACGTGACGAACGGCTTCTCGGGGTCGTTGGGAATTGAATTCTTGTTGACCGTGATGCCCACTTCGTCCAGCACGGCTTCAGCTTTCTTGCCCGTGATGCCTTTGGGGCGCAGGTCGACGAGCATCAGGTGGTTATCGGTGCCGCCGGTCACCAGGCGGAAGCCGCGCTCCATCAGGGCGCCGGCCAGCACCTGGGCGTTCTTGACCACCTGGCCGCAGTACTCCTTATAGGCGGGGTCGGCCAGCTGCTTGAACGCCGTGGCCTTGGCCGCGATGATGTGCATCAGCGGTCCGCCCTGCATGCCCGGGAAGACGGCCTTGTCGATGGCCTGGGCGAACTCCGCCTTGCACAGGATCGCGCCGCCCCGGGGCCCGCGCAGGGTCTTGTGCGTCGTTGTGGTGACGATGTGCGCATGCTCCATGGGGTTCGGATAGTACCCGGTGGCGGCCAGGCCGGCAAAGTGCGCCATGTCGACCATCAGGAGGGCGCCGACTTCGTCGGCGATCTCTCGGAAGCGCTTGAAGTCCAGGACCCGCGGGTAGGCAGAATAGCCGGCGACGATAATTTTCGGCTTGTTCTGCCGGGCCAGTTCAGCGACGGTATCCATATTGACCCGCTCGGTCTCCGGATCCAGGCCGTAGGCGACAAAGTTGTAGGTCTTGCCGCTGTAGTTGACCGGCGAACCGTGGGTCAGGTGCCCGCCCTGGGCCAGGTTCATGCCCAGCACCGTGTCGCCGGGGTTGAGGAAGGCGAAGTAGACGGCTGTGTTGGCGTTGGCGCCGGAGTGGGGCTGCACGTTGGCGTGGTCTGCCCCGAAGGCAGCCTTGAGCCGCTCCCTGGCCAGGTCTTCCACTTCGTCGACCACGTGGCAGCCGCCGTAGTAGCGCTTGCCGGGGTACCCCTCGGCATACTTGTTGGTCAGAACGCTGCCCGCCGCCTCCAGGACGGGCTGCGGCACGAAGTTCTCCGACGCGATCAGTTCGATGTTGTTCAGCTGCCGGGCCGCTTCCCGCTGGATGATCTCATATACTTCCGGGTCATAGGTTCTAAGATCGGCCAAAGTCTGTCGCCTCCCTGATGTGTTCCCCCGACCGGCGGGGACGGGGCTGCTATTTCTTCAGATTCCAGGTGTCGTTGCCATACTTGTCGCGGACCAATTCCGCAGCCTCTGCCTCCTCGGACGCCGTCAGGGCGCCGGGCGTCAGGTGCAGCTCCATACCCCTCGCAAAGCCCTGTGAGAAGGCTGAGCGGGCTTCGTTATACGATACATGGCGACCCAGGGCCTCGCGCAGGGTGACGGCCTTCTTGTGCATCCGCTCCGTCAGCTTCGGGCGCAGCTCCACGGGCACACGCATCAAGGTGAACAGGAGGGGCACGTCCATATCCAGCATAATCGAACCGTGCTGCAAAATCACGCCATCCTTGCGGGTCTGCGCGCTGCCCGCGGCCTTGCGGCCGTCCACCACCAGCTCATAGGCCGAAGGCGTGTCGAAGCAGGCAGTGTGCACGCCGCCGGGGTCGGACCGCCGGGGGTCCATCTCCCCACCGGAAAGCTCCGCAGGCACGCTGAGGCAGCGGAACCCCTCCAGCAGGCCCTGCGACAGCTCTCGGTAAGTCTCGACCACGCCCCCGGGCAGCAGCTCCTCGTGAATCACCACGCTGTAAGTAAGCTCAATGTGGTGGAAGATCATGCGCCCGCCCGTGGGCCGGCGCACGTAGCCCCAGCCCCCGGCCCGAACGGCGTCCAGGTCGATCTCCTTCTCCATCGACTGGAAGTAGCCAATCGAGACCGCCGCCGGCTCCCAGCCATAGAACCGTAAGGTCGGCGGCACTTCGCCCCGCCCGTGTGCCCGCATGATCGCCTCATCGATGGCCATATTCTCCGGCCCCGGGTGATAGCCGCTATCAAGCAGACGCCATTCCTTCTCTTTCACTGTCACGCCATTGATCTCCTGTGCCTTGGAATATAGGTGAAATGATCAGAGTTTTCCGGCAATGAAGGCATTAGCCACGGAGGACACGGAAGTCACGGAATCGGAAACACGGAATAAAACACATTATAATATTTTGTTCCGCGTCGATCCATATTCCGTGTCCTCCGTGTCCTCCGTGGCTGATTTCCCTGTCCCGAAAAGGAAGGGCAACGACCATAAAGGCCGCTGCCCCTTCAGAAAGCTAAGATTCAATCGCCCCGGTAGCGGAGGTTGGGCTTGCGGGCAGCCAAAGCCTCGTCCAACCGGCCGACGACCGTGGTGTGAGGCGCCGACTTGACCCGCTCGGGGTCTTCCTTCGCCTCTTTGGCAATCCGCTGCATCGCATCGATGAACCGGTCCAGTGTCGCCTTGTCCTCCGTCTCGGTCGGCTCGATCATGATCGCCTCTTCGACGATCAACGGGAAGTAAATGGTCGGCGGATGGACGCCCTCATCCAGCAGCCGCTTGGCGATGTCGAGCGTCTTGACGCCGTGCTCGTTCCGGAGCGTCTTCGCCGACAGCACGCATTCGTGCATGCAGAACCGGTCGAAGGCCAAATCGTAGTAGTCGCGCAGTTTCGCCATGATATAGTTGGCGTTCAGCACGGCGTACTCGGAGACTTCCTTCAGCTCCGGGCCGTAGGCGAGGCAATATGCATACGCCCGCGCCACGACACCGAAGTTGCCGTAGTGTCCGTGCACCTTGCCGATGGACTGCGGCCGGTTCCAGTCCCACACGTACTGCTCGCCCTGCATCTGCACCACCGGCACAGGCAGGAAGGGCTCGAGGATCTTCTTGACGCCGACGGGGCCGCTGCCGGGGCCGCCGCCGCCGTGGGGCGTCGAGAACGTCTTATGCAGGTTGAGGTGGACCACGTCGAAGCCCATGTCGCCCGGACGGGCATAGCCCATGATGGCGTTCATGTTGGCGCCGTCGTAGTAGACCAGGCCGCCGGCCTTGTGGACGATGGCTGCGACTTCCGTCACGTTCGGGTCGAAGAGGCCCAGCGTGGACGGGTTGGTCATCATCAGGGCGGCGGTGTCGGCGCCCACAACCTCGCGAAGGGCCGCCAGGTCGACCGAGCCGTCCGCGTTCGACTTGACCGAGACGACCTCGAAGCCCGCCATGGCCGCCGTCGCCGGGTTGGTGCCGTGGGCGGAGTCGGGCACGATCACCTTCTTGCGGGCCAGGTCGGCGCGGGACTCGTGATAGGCCTTGATCAGCAGAATACCGGTCAGCTCGCCGTGGGCGCCCGCCGCGGGCTGCAGGGTCATCCGGTCCATGCCCGTCACTTCGCAGAGCCACTGCTCCATGGTATGCAGCATCTTCAGGTTGCCCTGGGCCGTCTCGGCGGGCTGCAGGGGATGGGCGAAGCCGACGCCGGGCATCCGGCAGACTTCCTCGTTCACCTTCGGATTGTACTTCATGGTACAGGAGCCCAGCGGATAGAAGTCGACGTCGACGCCGTGGTTGCGGCGGGAGAGCTGGGTGAAGTGGCGGACCGCCTCGATTTCGGAGACTTCGGGCAGGGCGGCGGGCTTCTGCCGCAGCAGCTCGGAGGGAATCAGGGACTCCAGGGCGACTTCAGGGACGTCACACCGGGGGAAAGTGATGGCCCGCTTGCCGCTGGTGGACTTCTCAAAGATGAGAGGAACGGTGCTCATCTACTTCACCTCCCCGAGGGCGGCGACCAGGGCGTCGATTTCGCCCTTCGTCCGCTTTTCCGTCACGGCGATGGTCATGGCGTTGGGAATATGCGGGTAGTCGACCGAGGACGGAATGCCGCCCAGGATCTTCTTGCCCAGCAGCAGCTTGTTGATCTCGTCGGCCGGTTTCGGGCAGTTGACCGTGAACTCCTTGAAGAAGGCCGACTTGCAGGCCATCTGGTAGCCGGGCAGCTTCGCAATCCGGGCGGCGGCGTAGTGGGCCTTCTGCACGCAGAGGTTGGCGACTTCGCGTAAGCCCTCCTTGCCCACCAGCGTCAGGTAGACGGTCGCGGCCAGGGCGTTGAGCGCCTCGTTGGAGCAGATGTTGGAAGTCGCCTTCTCACGGCGGATGTGCTGCTCACGGGCCTGCAGGGTCAGGACGAACGCCCGCTGGCCGCGGGTGTCCAGCGTCGCGCCCACGATGCGGCCCGGAATCCGCCGGGCGAACTTCTCGCGGGTGGCCATCACGCCGAGGTACGGACCACCGAAGGAAGGCGCGTTGCCCAGGGACTGGCCTTCCGCCACGACGATGTCGGCGCCGTAGTTGCCCGGGGCTTCCAGCAGGGCCAGCGAAATCGGGTCGGCGCAGACGACGTAGAGGCCGCCCTTGGCGTGGACCATCGCTTCAATGGCTCGCACCTGCTCGACGTGGCCCAGGAAGTTGGGCTGCTGGACGATGAAGCCCGCCACCTCTTCGGTAATCAGCCCGGCCAGCTTGTTCAAGTCAAGCTCGCAGTGGTCGAGGGGGGCCTCCACCACCTCGACGCCGATGCCGTGCATGTAGGTCTTGACCACCCGCCGGTAGTTCGGGTGCACCGAACCGGCGATGACGACCTTCTTGCGGCCCGTCTGAGCCACAACCATGCCGGCGGCCTCAGCCAGGGCCGAGGCGCCGTCGTACATCGACGCGTTGGACAGGTCCATGCCCGTCAGCGCGCAGACCATCGACTGATACTCGTAAATCACCTGCAGCACGCCCTGGGAGATCTCGGGCTGGTACGGCGTGTAGGCCGTCAGGAACTCGCCCCGGCGCAGGAAGGTGTCCACGGCCGAGGGGATATAGTGATCATATGCTCCGCCGCCAAGGAAGCAGGCATAGTCCTGGAGATTTGCATTGGACTTGGTGAGTTCCGCGACGTGGGACAGAATCTCCATCTCTGTAATGGCGGGAGGAAGCTGCAAGGGCCTGGTCAGGCGCACGTCCGCGGGGATATTGGCAGCGAAAAGCTCCTCGGTGGAACTAACGCCGATATCCCGGAGCATGGCCGCCTTATCGGCCTGCGTAATCGGGATATAGCGCATCGGCTAGGCCTCCTCGATATGCTTCGCGTAAGCCGCTGCATCCAGCAGGGTGTCGAGTTCGGCGGGGTTGGCGAGCTCGACCTTGATGATCCAGCCGCCCTCGTAGGGGCTCTGGTTGACGGTCTCGGGGGCGTTTTCCAGCTCGGTGTTGACTTCCACGACCTTGCCGGAGACCGGGCAGTAAATGTCCGAGACGGTCTTGACTGACTCGACGACGCCGAACTGCTCATGGGCCTTCAGAACCCGACCGACGGCGGGCACTTCGACGAAAACCACGTCGCCCAGGTGATGCTGCGCATAGTCCGTGATGCCGACGATGCCGACGTTGCCTTCAACCTTGATCCACTCATGCTCCTTGGTGTAGCGCAGATTCGCAGGAACGTTGCCAGACATAGGTGAGTACCTCCCTCTTATTTCGACGGGCCCGGCCGGGGTAAGCCCCGGCTACCGATAATAGCGCGGCTGATAGAACGGGGTCTCCACAACCTTGGCTTTCAGGGCCTTGCCCCGGATGATCACGTCGACTTCGCTGCCCAGCCCGCTCAGGGCGGCGGGCACGTAAGCGTTTCCGATGCTCCTCTGCAGGGTGGGCGAGAAGGTACCGGTGGTGACGACGCCGACCACGGTGCCGTCCTTGGCAATTTCGTAGCCCTGGCGGGGAATGCCGCGGTCGATCATTTCGATGCCGACCAGCTTCTTCTCCACGCCCTTCTCCTTCTGGGCCGCCAGCGCAGCCCGCCCGATGAAGTCGGTGCCTTTCTTCAGCTTGACGAAGAAGCCAAGGCCGGCTTCCAGGGGCGTCAGCTGGTCGCTGATTTCGTGGCCGTACAGGGGCAGCTTGGCTTCAAAGCGCAGGGTGTCGCGGGCGCCGAGCCCGGCGGGCACGAGCCCGTACTCCTCGCCGGCTTCCAGCAGGGCTTCCCAGAGGGCCGCGGTGTCTTCCTTTTTGCAGTAGATCTCGAAGCCGTCCTCGCCGGTGTAACCGGTCCGGGAGAAGACGACGGACTTGAAGCCCGCCACGGTAACGCCGGTCTTGGCCCAGTAGAACTTCAGCTCATCGAGGACCACGTTCGGCACCAGGGGCTGCATGATTTTCGCGGCCAGGGGGCCCTGAATGGCGATCTGACCGATCTCCGGGGAGAGGTTCTGCAGTTCCAGGTTCTTCAGGCCGGCGCGCTCGGCGCAGTAGTTGACCCATTCCCAGTCCTTGTCGATGTTGCCGGCGTTGACGACCAGCCAATAGTGGAACTCGCCCAGCCGGTAAACCAGGATATCATCGACGACGGTGCCGTTCTCATAGCACATGAGGCTGTACTGGACCTGGCCGATCTCCAGCTTCGCAGCGTTATTGACCGATACGAGCTGAATCAGATCCAGGGCCTGGGGCCCCTTCAACTCAAACTCGCCCATGTGGGAGACGT
This sequence comes from Symbiobacteriaceae bacterium, assembly GCA_035628915.1. Classification (GTDB taxonomy): domain Bacteria; phylum Bacillota; class Sulfobacillia; order Symbiobacteriales; family Symbiobacteriaceae; genus JARBUG01. The sequence continues at coordinate 60,431 of DASPIW010000040.1, forward strand.
CAAACAGGCCTGCCGCTTCCCGGACCGCACGATGCTCTTCGATCACGCCTGAGTACTGAACGGGCATTTCCCAGCCGCCGAAGGGGACCATGCGTCCGCCGTACTTCAGATGCATCTCGTATAGTGGCGTACGCTTCAGGGTCTCTTCCACTCTTCAAACACCTCCGAACGTCTTCTCCGATAGTCTTTGCCCGAGCAGGAAAAACATGAAGGGACAAAGGTAACATGGGATAAACATCCCCAAGTTACCTCTGTCCCTTGACCTGAGAGATTAGCACGCGGGCGAGCCCCGCCACTTTCCCCTTTGGTGTCCCCGGGCACCGGCCCGGAGCGCTCTCCAGAGTTCCGTCAGACCCCGGTCACCTCTGCCTGAGAGATTCAGCCCCCACCTGGGCGGTGTAGGCGTTGCTCCTTCGGCGCCTGCCATACGAACTCATTTCGACTACGGCAGGACTCTCCCGGGGGTCTTCATCCGGCGGTATGTAGTTCTATCCAACTGTCTACCCATGCGACCTCCATTGGAGTTCTGTCCTCCTCCGGAAAATCCTTCTGTCTTCGAAGCGAATCATACGGATCTATTACGAATCGGCAGCGTCGCGGCGACGCCGGATGAGCAAAACGGCGATGCCCCCACAGACAAAAAGCACCAGAACGGCCAGCCAGAGCATCCGGCTGGAGGCCAGGCGGTGCAGCAGGTGCGGCAGTGCCGCCCCGAACTGGTAGGCCAGGAACGCCCAGCCGGCGTTCCAGAGCAGCGCCGCCGAAAAGGTGTAGACGGCGAAGCGCCAGGGCGACATGTGGGCGGCGCCGCTGCTGTAGATGGTCGCTGCCCGGATAAAGCCAATGAACCGGCTGAGGAAGACCGTAGCGGCACCGTAGCGCCGGAAGAAGTGGTCCACTTCGAAGAGTGCCTCCGGCTTGAGGCGCAGCATGCGCGCCACCCGGTCCATCAGCCGCTTGCCGCCCACGTAGGCGATGCCGAAGCCGATGGACGCGCCCGCGAGGTTGCCCAGGGCGGCGAGCAGGACGATCGTGCCCAGGGACGCTTCACCGCGGTGAACTACCATGCCTGCGGCGACGAAGAGCGCCTCGGCCGGGAGCGGAAATCCAAGCCCTTCGATGACTGTAGCCACCAGGATGGCGATGTAGTAGTGTGCGTGAAACCAGTGGCTCAGGGCTGCCGGCAAGATCGCTCGCTCCTCGGCTGGGGAATTGTCGTACTACAGAAGAATATGCCCGCCGAAGGCAGGTTAGCCGCCGGCCATTGGCATGAGCCAGGAGATCAGGGCGCCGTCGGGGACCGGGTTGCTCAGGCCCGACGGCAGGTCGAGCCGCCGGCCGTTCAGCAGCAGCGCCGGCTGATCGCCTTGCTGCAGGGCGCCCAGCAGGTCAGCGCCCGCTGCCTTGCCCGCCCGGGCGAGGACGGCGCCGACCGAGGCCGGTTCTCGGAGCCGGACCTGCCCATCCCAGCGGACCATACGGCCGCCGACCTGGCCGAGAATCCGGACGGTGACGGTCACCCGGCGGCCCAGCAAGCGGTCAAGCATGATCGGCGGTGCGCGTCTGCACCTTCCCTCCATGGTAGAGATCATCCGCCGCCGTGTCCAATCCGAGGGCCCGCAATTTCCCTTCCGCCGGGCGCCCCGTGGCGGGGTCGATCTGCATGGCCCGGAAATAGCTCAGGGCCATCGCCTCGACGTCGACGGTGATGCCTTTGGTCGGTCCTTCTTCGAGCGGGGGGCGGCCCACTACCCGGTCGGGCAGGCGCCAGTCGCCGGGCAGAATGCCTTCCCGCGCGTTGAAGGCGTGGCGGAGCGTCTGAATCCGGTCGCCGATGGTCAGCAGGTCGTCGGCGGTCAGATCCCAGCCGCAGGCGCCCTTGATCATCAGTTCATACGGAAAGGTGCCCACGAAAGCGGAGAACTCGCAGAGGCCGGCGGCCGCCTGCACCTGCTTCGTTTTGGTCAGGAGGGCGTGGGCCGGTCCCTTGCCGGCGTAGTCCCAGCGCTTCACTTTCGGGACGTCGACGGGGAAGGGCGGGTTGGCGTGGGAGACTTCCACGACATGGGCACCGCCCGCCGTGTGCCGCCCCGGGGTCGGGTCGGCCACGTAGGTTGTGGCGTAGCTGGGCGTCAGCCGCGGATCGTGGAACGGCAGCTCCTGGCCGCCCGCGTGCATCGCGAAGGCCTCCGCCCCCCGGCCAATCGCCGCGGCGGCCCGCTTGACCCCATCGGCCAATACGGCGCCGATATGGCGGCGGTGGGCGATCATCTCAATCAGGGCCAGCATCGCCCGAGCGTCGCCCCAGACGAGCGGCACGCCCCCGGTCTCCTCCCGGGCAATCAGGCCGTGCTCGAAGCACTCGAAGGCAAAAGCGATGGTCGCCGCCGTCGAGATGACGTCCAGCCCGTACAGGTTGCAGAGGTGATGGCCGTACTGAATCGCTTTGATGTTGTCGATGAGGAGGTTGGCGCCAAGGCCGCCCAGCGACTCGTACTCCACCCGGTGCCCTTCTTCGATGCGGAACTCCGGATCATCCAGCTTGATTTCGGCGCCGCAGTGCAGCGGGCAGGCGCTGCAGGCGTAGAAGGCCGTGTTGAACTGCGTCGCGCCGGTGCCGCTGATTTGCACCGCCCTGTCGTACGGGAAGTCCCGCATGCCCACGCCTTTCCAGTTCTTGATGGGCGTATCGCCCGATTCGGTGGAGATGGCGAGCGATGAGGCGGTGCCCTGGTTGGCCATTGCCCAGACGACCGTGGGATGCGGCGCCTTGATGTGCAGGCCCAGGCGGGCGATCCACTTGCCCGCAAAGTCCGGGACTTTTGTGAGCAGGCGGTCGATGAAGCGTTCCGGCTCCGGCTCCATGGGGTGCATGCGGCTCATGATCGCCTGCGTGGAGAGCTTGAACGCCTCGATCTCCGCCTTGGTGACGGGCATGTGGCCCTTGCACGCAATGGCCTTCAGCTGCTTGCTGCCCATGACCGCCCCGACGCCCGAGCGGGCAGCGAGGCGCCCCCGGTCGTTGACAATGCCGGAGATGAGGCTCAGGTTCTCGCCCGCCGGCCCGATGCAGGCGACCTGCCAATTGGCCCCGTGGCGGCGCTGCAGCGCCTCCTCGCAATCCGGGGCGTTCTTGCCCCAGAGGTCTTGTGCGCTGTGGAACTCCACCTGCCCCTTGTGCAGCGTGAGGTAGGTCGGCTCTGCGGCGGCGCCGGTGACGAAGAGCCCGTCATAGCCGCAGCGGCGAAGCTCCGGCCCGAAGAAGCCGCCGCAGTTGGCGTCGCCCCAGCCGCCCGTGAGCGGGCTTTTGCAGACGACGGCAAACCTGCCCGAAAACGGTGTGCCCGTTCCCGTAAGGAGGCCGGGGACGAACCCGAGGATATTCTCAGGTCCCAGGGGGTCGGCGCCCGGCTCCATGCGCTCGTACAGCAGCTTGACGCCAAGGCCGTACCCGCCCAGGAACCCGCGGTAGACCGATTCCGGCAGGCTCTCTTCGACAGCACGGCGGGAGGTCAGGTCCACCCACAGGACCTTCCCCATATACCCCTTTGGCACCCGCAACACTCCCTTCCCCCATCTCTCATACCCCGTACTGTTCGCCAGGAGGGAAAACTTTCCTGCTAACTATGATACGCCGGTCCGCCGGACTATGACCGGAGTCGGAATCTTCGCCGCCCGCAAGGAGAAGCGTCGTGAACGGTGAATATTCACTCGCATACTGCTCCCGGGCCGGAGGGTCGGATACCATGCAGGAGACGCGGGTGCTGATTGTCGATGATGATGATGCGATCGCTGATATTGTTGCGACCTACCTGCGGCGGGAGGCCATGGAAACCGGGCGCGCCGCCGACGGCCTGCAGGCGCTTGCCATGGCGGAGACCGGGAAGTGGCACCTGATGCTGCTGGACGTAATGCTGCCCGGCCCCGACGGCTTTGAAGTCTGCCGCAAGCTCCGGGCCAGGGGGCTCGACCTGCCCATTCTCTTCCTGACCGCCCGGTCAGACGAGATTGACCAGGTGCTGGGTCTCGGGCTGGGGGCGGATGACTATATCATGAAGCCGTTTTCGGGCGCCGCCCTCGTAGCGAGGGTGAAGGCTCACCTCCGGCGCTACCGGGAGATGAAACAGGCGCCCGGGGCAGCCGGGGAGCCTGAGATTCTGCGCTTTCCCGGCCTGGAAATCGACCTTGCCGCCTGCGAAGTCCGGCGGGAGGGTGAGGCGGTGCCGCTGACCGCCCGCGAGTTTGCACTGCTCCGCTTCCTGGCCGGCAGCCCGGGCCGGGTGCTGACCAAAGGGCAGATTTACCGGAGCGTCTGGGGCGAGGAGTTCTACGCCGACGACAATACCGTTCAGGTACATATCCGGCGCCTGCGCGAGAAGATCGAACCAGACCCGGCCGTCCCCCGGTACCTGCTGACGGTGCGGGGGCTTGGTTACCGGTTTGACGGGAGGGGTTGACCATGCCGCTCCGATTCAGCTTGCAGGGTAAGCTCCTCCTCACCTTCCTGGGTTCGGTCGCTCTGGCGCTGGGCGTCACCGTGCTGACGATTGTGGGTCTGGCGGGCTGGCTGATTTCCCTGGAGAACGGGGACCCGTGGGGCTCTTTGAAAATGGTGCCCGCCGTACAGGCGCAAGCGCAGGCGGTGAGCCGGGTCCTGGCAGGCGGCGCGGCTGCCGAACCGGCCGCGGTCCGGGAAGCGGCACTCGGGGTTGGTCTGCCCCCGGGCGCCCGGGTGACCGTGGTTGCGCTGGATGGCACCATCTGGCTGGATACGGACGCCGCCGGGCAAACGGGCGGGATCATCGCCCCCGCCGAAGTCCTTGGCTGGCTGCCGGGAGGCGGGGCAGCCGGGCTTGGGGGCCTGCTGACCGAGCCGCTCCGAGTGGACGGCCTGCTCTGGGGCTACTACGTTTATCAGCCGCCGCACTGGGATCGGCAGTCGCCCGCCCCGACCGACAGGTCCCTCCAGGCTGTCTCCGGCGGGGTGATGCTCGCCGGCCAGCTCTTTGTGCTGCTGGTCAGCCTGCTCCTCTTCTGGACGTTCGGGCGCCACCTGATCCGCCCCGTCCGGCGGCTCTCCGAAGTGGTGGGGCGCATCGCCGAAGGCGACCTGACCGTGCGCGCCGGCCTGGACCAGCGCCACGACGAACTGGGGCAGTTGGCCCGCCACGTGGACAGCATGGCAGAGCGGCTCCAGGAGGCCCGGGCCCGGGCATCTGAGGCAGAGGCGGCCCGGCGCTACACGGTAGCGGCTATCTCGCATGACCTGCGCACGCCGCTGACCGCACTGATGGCTCACGCCGAAGCGGTCCGGACGGGTGTGACGGAGGATGCTGACCGCTCGCTTGCCGTCATCCAGGAAAAGGCGCAGCACATGCAAGGGCTGATCGACGACTTGTTCGAGCTGGCCGCGCTGGATGCCGACCGCAGTTCCTGGCAAACCAGGCGGCAAGATGTCGCGGAGATCGTCCGCGAGTCCGTGGTCGGGCTGCTGCCCCAATTCGAAGCGGCCGGCATGAACCTAGAACCGGAGATTCCCGACGAACCGGTTCCGGCTGATCTGCCGCCGGGCAAGCTGGAGCGGGTGCTGGACAACCTCCTGACCAACGCGCTCAGGTATGGAGCTGCGGGCAGGTGGCTCAGGGTAGCGCTGCGGCAGCAGGAAGGATCCGTGCGCATCGAGGTGGCCGATCACGGCCCGGGGATTCCACCGGGCGAAGAGCGACGCATTTTTGACCGGTTCTACCGGGTGGAGAACTCACGCTCCGGCACCAGCCGCGGCACCGGGTTGGGGCTGGCGGTGGCCGCCCGGATTGTGGAGCACCTGGGCGGCCGCATCGGCGTGGAGAGCCCCCCGGGCGGCGGCGCCTGCTTCTGGGTGGAAGTGCCGGTGGCGGAACGTAAGCGATCTGCTTCGTGATCGTAAGCCCCCGTTAAAGTGCCTGTAAGGTTGTGACCTTAGCATGGTACTTGCAGCGGGGGCGCTTTATTTGCCCGGTGGGCCGCCCCTGACCACAAGGAGGTTGGCACCAACATGATACAGCCATATCCCATCGAAACCAGGGGACTGACCAAGAAGTTCGGCGGTGTGGAAGCACTTACGGCCCTGGACTTGCGGGTGCCGAGGCATTCGATTTTCGGCTTCCTCGGCCCCAACGGTGCCGGCAAATCGACCGCCATCAAGCTCCTGCTGGGGCTGATTCGGCCTTCCGGCGGCACCGGGGCGGTCGCAGGCTACGATATCGTCCACGAGAGCGTCGAGTTGCGCCGGAAAGTCGGTTACCTTGCGCAGGAGCCCCGCTTTTACGAGCACATGACGGCACGGGAGACGCTGCGCTTCGCCGCCAGGCTGTTCTACACCGGCCCGGCCGGTCTGATCGAAGCGCGGGTAAACGAGAGCCTTGAGCTGACCGACCTCGCGGGCAAAGCCGACCGGCCCGTCAAGGGGTTCTCCGGCGGCGAGCGCCAGCGGCTGGGCATCGCCCAGTCACAGATCAACCATCCGGAGCTGCTGATTCTCGACGAGCCGGCGGCTGCGCTGGACCCGCTGGGGCGCCGGGACGTGCTGGCGATCATGGAACGTCTCCGCGAGCACTGCACCATCTTCTATTCGACCCACATTCTTGAGGATGTGCAGCGCGTCAGCGACACCGTGGCGATTTTGAACCGCGGCCGGCTCTTAGCCCAGGCGCCCATTGAGGAGCTCCTTGCCGGCGACGGTCAGGCGGTCTACACGCTGGCCGTCAAGGGTGATGATACCGAGGCCCGCCGCGCCGCGGCCGGACAGCCATGGGTGCTTGATCTGACCGTGGTGCCGGAGAACGGCCACAGCCGCTGGACCGTCCGCGTGACCAGCGAGGAAGCCGCCGAAGCGGAACTGCTGTCGCTGGTACTGAACACCGGGTCCGTCCGGGTGGCCGAGTTCAGCCGCAAGAAGTTCAGCCTGGAAGAGATCTTCGTGAATATGGTAGGAGGGAATTAGCCATGCTGCAGGAAGCTCCTGCCCGGGGCAGCCTGACCGGGTTCAACACACTCTTTCGCAAGGAACTGGGCGCCTGGTGGTCCACCCGGCGCTGGTGGGTGCATGCGCTGCTCTGGCTTGCGCTGATGAATGGGTTCATGGTGCCGGTCTATTTCGTGGTGCAGGCTCACCCGGAGCTGAGCCTGGACCTGATGCGGGAACTGACGGACGCCTTCTTCCTGCTCGGCGGCGTGGCGGTCGCCATCGGCGCGGTCGTGGTCGGGCAAGATGCGATCATCGGCGAGCGGCAAATGGGGACGGCGGATTGGATCCTCTCCAAGCCGGTGGCCCGTACAGCCTTCGTGCTGGCCAAATTTGCCGCCCAGGGCATCAGCCTTGCCGTGCTTGCCGTCGGTCTTCAGGCGGTCATCGCTTACGGGCAAATTTTCGTGTTGGCGGGGCGGAGCCTGGAGGTGCTGCCGTTCCTTGCGGCAGTCGGGTTGGTCTGCCTGAACCTCCTCTTCTACACCGCCATGGTGCTGATGCTCGGCACGCTGTTCCGCACCCGCAGCCTGGTGCTGCTGGTGGCCCTTGGCTGGCTCTTCGCCCAACCGATTGCGGTCGACGTCTTCCCGCGATTGGCGACCGTCACGCCGTATGGCCTTCCCGACCTGGGCGCCGCCCTGGCCAGCGGGGCATCCCTGAGCGAGGTGCCACTGCTTCCCGCGGCGCTTGCGCTTCTCTGGACAGCCGTCTTCCTCGTCATCGCCCTCTGGCGCTTTGAGCGGGAAGAGCTATGACCGAATACGCCCGCCCTGCCAACCGGCAGTGCGGGCGTATTCGGTGTTACATCCAGCGCCCCAGCCACTGCTGCAGCGGTATCTCCCGCAGATCCCCCTTTCCCTCGGCAACGCCCTTGACGCTCAGCTGGTAAGCGCCCCAGCCGATCAATCCGGCCCCGATCAGGAAGATGGGCTGTCCCCACGAAATCGACCCGGTGTACAGGAAAAACAGCAGGCTATACCCCAGAACGATAAAGGGCAGATGCCGGTACCATTTGGGCATGGCGAACTGCGGGGCAAAGGCCGCAAAGAACAGGCAGGCCAGCAGGCCGGCCATCAGGAGCACCGACCCGGTCAGCGAGTATCCCTGAAACGACGGCAGGTAGAGGCCGGGGTTATACGTGTGCAGGTAGTCCCAGGTGGGCCCGCCGTAATACGAACTATAGGAGTATCCACCCGACCACCAGCCGGAGGTCGAGCGGTCCGGAATCCAAGTAAGAATCAGCGAGAGGAGTCCAATCAGCGAGCCGAGGGCCACGGGGCGCCGGTAGCCGTACAGCGTATAGCGCCAGTCCAGCCCCACTGACTTCGCGTAGTCGCGCAGGGGCCAGATGTAAGTCCACGCCAGCAGCAGGGCGCCGGCGAGAAAGATCAGGCTGCCCAGCCGGAACCGGAACTCCGATACGCCCCACAGGGCCAGATACCCCACGGCGACGAGGGGCGCGTACCAGAACCTGGCCAGGGGATCCTGCCCCGTAAACTCCCGATAGCCCACGTACGCCATGACCGCCAACGCCAGGATAATCTCCGGCCAGCCGGACGCCCAGATGCTCCGCTGGCCCTTGAAAATCAGGCCCACGACCGCTGAGAGCACCATCAGGCCCAGCCCGACTTTTGCGGGACCGGCGGCCCGGATGCGCACCCAGGCTACCTGGGCTGCCGCCGCCGCCTGGTCCTGGAACTGCCTGGCCTTCTCGCTGCCCGGTGGTGGCGGTGGCGCCTGCCCGGGCGCCCCGCCGGCCGCCACCGGCTGCCCGCAGTTGGGGCAGTGCTTCGCGCCAGGTGCCGGCGCCGCGCCGCAGTGGCTACATTGCATCATTACGTACTCCCCTTAATGCCTAACAATTGTTGCCTAATGGTTCTGTGTCCCAGGCAGCGATCCCTGCCTTGGTGCGCAGGAAACTTCTGCCCCCGCCGCCCGGCGGGGGCTGGATCTTCATATCGCCGCACCGACGTCCAACAAGGGCAGGTCGGGCCGGAGTATCTCCGGGTACTTGATGCCTGCGCCGGTGTTGAGCAGCAGCACCCGTTCGTCAGGCTGCAGCCATCCTTCGCGCAGCAGGTTGCGGGCCGCCCCGAACAGCGCTGCCCCTTCAGGGCAGATGAAGACGCCTTCCAGCCGGCTGATGCGCTCCAGGCCCCACATGGTATCTTCATCCGAAACGGCCACGCAGGTGCCGCCCGTCGCACGGACGGCGTGCAGCACGAGGAAGTCGCCCAGCGCTTTGGGCACCCTGATTCCCTGCGCCACCGTGGCTGCGTTCTCCCACTTCTCGGACACGTCCTTGCCTTCCCGGAAAGCCTTCACAATCGGCTGGCAGCCTTCGGCCTGGACGGCGACCAGCCGGGGCAGCTTGACGCCGTCAGGCAGCCAGCCCAGCTCCTGCATTTCCAGAAGCGCTTTATAAATGCCGATGATGCCCACGCCGCCGCCCGTCGGATAGAGAATCGCATCGGGCAGCGTCCAATCCAGCTGCTCCGCAATCTCGTAGCCCATCGTCTTCTTGCCTTCGATCCGATACGGCTCCTTGAGCGTCGCGGCCTCGAACCAGCCGTGGGCGCCCGCCGACTTTGCCACGATCGCGCCCGCATCGGTGATCTGGCCGCGGACCATGTAGGCCCGGGCGCCCGCGGCGGTCGCTTCCAGCACGCTCATCGCCGGTGCATCCAGGGGCATGACCAACGTGACTTCAATGCCGGCCCGGGCGCCGTAGGCCGCCCACGCGCCGCCAGCGTTGCCGTTGGTCGGCATTGCCACCGCGGTAATGCCCAGTTCCTTCGCCCGGCTGATGCCCGCTGCGGCGCCCCGGGCCTTGAAGGTGCCCGTTGGATTGACCCCTTCGTCCTTGAGCAGCAGCTCCGCCAGGCCCAGGGCGGCGCCCAGGCGGGGCAGGCGCAGCAAGGGCGTCATCCCTTCGCCCAGGGTGACGATGTTGGCGTCATCGCGAACGGGCAGCAGTTCACGATAGCGCCACATGCTGGCGGGGCGCCCGGCCAGCCGCCCCGGGGTGAGCCTGGCGACAACGGCCTTCAGGTCGTAGCGGACCAGCAGCGGGCCGCCGCAGTGGCACAGGTTCTGAACCCGGTCGGCATCAAAGGTTGCCGCGCAGCGGGCGCATTCGAGGTGACTAAGCCACGACACCGGTAACCATCCTCCTTGTCCGGAACGTTACTGATGAGGTACGATCTAGTTTGTAGAGTTTATACGTGAAAAGGAGTGTGCTGACATCTATGAAGCGTCTCTTCGCCGCTGCACTGACTATCGTGATGTTGACTGCCGTGGGCTGCAGCAAGCCATCGGCCACCTATCAGAAACCCGGGAGTGCGGCGCCGACGACCGCTCCGGCTCAGCCTGCCTCGACGCCGGTCGGCCCCAAGGGCGATGGTGTCAATATCTCGGCTGAAGACTTCCTGAAGAAGTTCAAAGCCGGGGAAAAGATGCTGGTCATCGACGTCCGGACGGAAGAAGAGTACGGCGAGGGCCATGTGCCCGGCTCCAAGCTGGTGCCCCTGCAGACCATTGAGCAGGGCATTGAGAAGTACCCGAAGGAGCAGGAGATCTACCTGATCTGCCGGAGTGGCAACCGGAGCGCCCAGGCCTACACCATCCTTCGGAACATGGGCTACACCAAGCTGCACAACGTCGTGGGCGGCGTCGAGGGGTACAAGAAGCTGGGTGGCATCCTCGAGCTCTAGGCATCGACCCCTACCTGAGGAACCATACCCAGAATGTGAGAGTCAGGAGGCTCGCGAGCGTGCTGACCAGAGTTGCGCCCGAGACCTGGTCGGGCTCGGAGCCAAACTGGACGGCAAGCAGGGTGGTGTTGACGGCGGTCGGCATGGCCGATTCCAGCACCAAAACTTTCCCGGTGAGGGGCTCCGGCTTCAGCCAGGCGACGATTGCCATCGCGATGACGGGCGCCACCACCAGCCGCAGCACCGTCGCCAATCCGATTTTGACGCGGGCGCCCTTCAACTGAATGCCCGCGACCTGCATGCCCAGGATGATGACAAAGAGCACCAGTGCGCCGTTGGCCAGCAGCTCGATCGGTTTGGTAACCACTTCCGGCAGCTGCGTGCCGGTCAGCCGCACTAGCAAGGCCGCCCCCGCCGCCCAGACCATCGGCAGCTTGAAGACCGCCGTCAGCGATTGCCGCCAGTCCAAATGGCCGCGGGCGGCAAAGTAGACGGCAAGCGTATACATCAGCAGCGACTCCAGCACCACAAAGACGGCTGCCCGGTCAAAGCCGTCCTGCCCGAAAGCAAACAGCACGACCGGCAGCCCGAAGTTGGCGCAGTTCATGAAACACGTGGAAAGCACGGCTGCATTCCGCTCCACGGGGCGCCAGCCCAAAACCCGGCCTACTGTCAGAGTAAGCAGGATCATGGCCCCGGTGAACAGCAACCCGAATGCGACAATCCGGCCAATCTCCGCTGACACAATTTCAGCCCGCAGGATCGAATTGGCCATCAGTCCGGGGGTCAGCAGATAGACTGCGATGGTTGCAGGATCCTTCACGTCGACTTTTAGCACCCGGCGGGCCACCCAGCCTAACCCCGCGAGCAGAAAGACCGGCAGCACCGTGTTCACCATGGCCTGTAGCAGTTCCACTTACTTCACTCCGCTTCATTTTCGACCATGAACCTTTCTTCGCCTATTGAACAAACCCTCCCCGCTTCGTGGGAAAAAGGGCGCGAAAAAGGGGCCGGGAGCATCTCCCGGCCCTCGCTATATCACTTCGAGCTGATCGCCCAGCGCCGTCGCCCCTGCGGCGCCTGCAGGCAGTTCGAGCACTGCATCGGCGGCCCGCACGGCGGGGCTCATTTTCCAGGGTGCCATGGCGGGGATCATGTGGACTACCCGGTTGTCGCCATCCAGGAAAAGCACGTCGATGGGAAACCGCATGAAGTGCGTGTGAATCGCTCGGCACGGGCGAATCAGGAGCCCTTCCCCCGGCGATAGTCCAGCGCGGAACATCAGCCCCAGCAGCCGCAGGCGGAATGTCTCGGCGCCCGACACCTTGTACCCCAGCACCAGGCCGCGGGTCGCATTGCGCACGATCACCGGCCACCACCCCCTGCCCATCGCTATTTCGCCAGCGTCGTCACGAAGTCGATGACGACGGGCCCCAGCACGACGATGAAGACCGTCGGGAAGATGAAGAGAATCAGCGGGAAGAGCATCTTCAGCGGCAGCGCCATGGCCCGTTCCTCGATTTTCTGCTTGCGCTTGATCCGCAGAGCCTCCGACTGGGCCCGCAGGACCCGGGAGATCGCCACGCCCAACTGCTCGGCCTGGATGATGGCGGCGGTGAACGTCCGCATATCCGGCACTCCGGAACGGTCCGCCAGCGTCCGCAGGGCATCGGCCCGGGGCGTGCCCAGCCGGATCTGCTTGAGGAGTTCCCGGAACTCGCCCGAGGTGGGCTCGGGGAACTTTTCGCCCACTTTCTGAATCGCCCCGTCCAGGCCCAGACCAGCTTCGACGGAGACGGAGAGCAGGTCGAGCACGTCGGGCAGCGCCTTGTCCATCAGCCGACGCCGCTCGCCCACCAGTCGGGAAAGCCAGAACTCGGGCAGGCGCCATCCGAGGATCAGCAGCACGAACATCAGCCCGCCGGACGTCGCCGGTTTTTCGCCCAGGAACGGCCCCGAGAGCATCAGCCCGGCCAACGAGAGCCCGGCTGCCACCAGCGTCTGCAGCCCAAGGAAATGATTCGACCCCATGGGGTTGCCCGCCTGCAGCAGCTTCAGATGAATCGAGTGCTGCACCCGCCCGGGCGTGAGCCGCATGATAAACTCGGAGAGCCGGTCCATCATGGGCCCCAGCACCCGCTGCGCAAAAGGGAGTTCCATCTCCTCGTCGACCAAGGTGCCGTCGGCCTTGCGGATAAACCCCGACCGGCGGATGGCCGCTGCACGCTGGCGCACCAGTACGGTCTGCGAGGACGGAGAGATCATCAGATACGTGGCGGTCGCCGTAGCCCCGAAGACGAGCAGGAGAATGAGTGCCGTCACGGGCTACACCTCCAGGTTGACCATGTTTCTGATCATAAAGACGCCGATTCCCTGCATGACCACGCCGACCAGGAGGAGAAGCCAGCCGATGGGATGGGTGACGAGCGGCCCCAGGTAGCCCGGGGAGATGACCTGGAACAGCACGGCCAGGCCGACGGGCAGCAGGCTGACGATCCAGCCGGAGAGGCGGCCCTGGGTTGTCAGCGTCCGGACTTCGCCCTGCAGCCGGATGCGGTCCTTGATCGTCCCCCCGATTTTGTCCAGCACTTCGGCGAGGTTGCCGCCCACCTGGCGCTGAATCGAAACGGCCGTCACCACGAGATCGAGGTCGGCGCTCTTGACCCGGCCTACCAGGTTGAGGAGGGCATCTTCCACGGGAATATTGACCCGGGTTTCACGCAGAACGTAGTTGAACTCCTTGGCGATGGGATCGGGCATCTCCCGGCTGACCACATCCATGGCCTGCAGGAACGAGTAGCCCGAGCGCAGGGCGTTGGCGACGATCGCCAGTGCGTCCGGAAGCTGACCGTTGAAGGCTTTCAGACGAGCCTTCTCGGACCGGGCCAGCAGGAAGTGCGGCGCAAACCAGCCGGCCAGCATGAAGAACCACCACATCGTCTTGGCGCCGATGACCGCCAGACCGAGGCCGGCGCCCGCCGCCAGCCCCTGGGCGACCAGGAACTCGGCGGGGCGCCACTTCCAGTCGGCCCGCTGCAGCCGGACGGCCAGCTTGTTGGAGAAGTTCCGCCCGTTCGTCGCCCTTTCAACGATGCCCACCAGGGCGTCCCGGGCGGCGTTCTTTTTCTGCCTGGTCTCCGCTTCGGGATCCGGGTCCAGGGGCTGGCCCGGCAGATCGCGGGTGACGAAGGATTCGAGGTCCTTGCGCTTCTGGACGAGGCGCTTGAGGCGCTGCTCCACCGTCTCACGCTGGTTGTGGTCGAGCAGCGACAGGATCAGGCTGATGGCCAGGGCGATCAGAGCGGCAATGAGGGCCCACACGGGTCATCACTCCTCGAAGATCTCGTCGGGCAGGCTGCAGCCGTGCTCTTCCAACTGCTCGTAGAACTTGGGCCGGATGCCGGTCGAAGTCAGGTGGCCCGCGACTTTGCCTTCTGGGGTAATGCCGGTCTGCCGGAAGAGGAACAGGTCCTGCAGCACGACCACATCGCCTTCCATGCCCTGTACTTCGGTGATGTGAGTGATCTTGCGGGTGCCGTCTTTGAGGCGGGCCACTTGCACGATCAGGTCAACGGCCGATGCGATTTGCTCCCGAATCGCCTTGACGGGCAGTTCCATGCCCGCCATCATCACCATGGTTTCCAGGCGGGCGATCATGTCCCGGGGGCTATTGGCATGGCCGGTGGTCAGGGAGCCGTCGTGACCGGTGTTCATGGCCTGCAGCATATCGAGCGCCTCGCCGCCGCGGCACTCGCCGACGACGATGCGATCGGGGCGCATGCGGAGGGCGTTTTTTACAAGGTTTCGGATGGAGATCTCGCCCTTGCCTTCAATGTTGGTGGGGCGAGTCTCAAGGGAGACGACGTGCTCCTGGCGCAGCTGCAGTTCGGCGGCGTCCTCGATGGTCACGATGCGCTCGTCGTCCGGAATGAACGAAGAGAGCACGTTCAGGGTCGTCGTCTTGCCGGAGCCGGTGCCGCCGCTGACCACCACGTTGAGGCGGGCCTTGACGCAGGCTTCGAGGAAGATGGCCATCGATTTGGTCAGGGTGCCCCACTCGACTAACTGCTCGATGGTGATCGGCTTGCGGGCGAACTTACGGATGGTGATGGACGGGCCTTTTAGGGCCAGGGGTGGGATAATGGCGTTGACGCGGCTGCCGTCGGGCAGGCGGGCGTCGACCATGGGGCTGCTTTCGTCGATACGGCGCCCGATAGGCGCCACGATCTTTTCGATGACCTGCATGACCTGCTGATCGCCGGCGAACTGGACGTCCGTCAGGACGAGCTTGCCTTTTTTCTCAACGTAAACCTGGTTGTAGCGGTTGACCATCACTTCGCTGATTTCCGGGTCGTCCAACAGGGGCTGAATGGGGCCGTACCCGATGATCTCTGCGTAGAGGTCGCCGGCGATGACGTCCCGCTCCAGGGGCGGCACGTTCTCTTCCCTGGCCAGCGCCTCCAGGATCTTCTGCATCACTTCGGCCCGCTGGGAGTCGTTCATCTCCCGGGTGTTGGTCAGCAGCTTGGCGTCGATCTCCTGCACCAGCCGCTGCTGGACCCGGTTTTTCAGCTCCTTGCGGGCCTTGCTCTCGGGGGTCTCCACCGGCGGCTGAACCTTGAGCACCGGGCTCGGGGCGAAGCTGCCACCTGACAGGCTGGCCGCGGTCGGACTGCGGGGGACGGCAACCACTTCCGGCGCCCGGAAGGGCCGGGCCGCCTCCTTCTCCTTGCTCTTGATCCGCTCGTATAGGGATGACACGCGGCTCACTTCCCTTTTTGGGACAGTCTCTAGAACAACCCAAACAGGCGTCGAACCGGAGGCGTGCCGTTAGCCGCGGCCTTCAGCGCAGGCACCGCTGTCGCGATCTCCTTGCCGCCGCCGGCGACCTGAGTGGACATGCGGTGCAGCGCATCGGTAATCGGGCTGCCCTTGCCGCGCTTGAGCACCATGGGCACGCCCGTGTTGGCCGCCACCACGCAGGCCTGCGGGTCGCTGGGAATCAGGTAGGTCAGGGGGACGCCCAGGCTGTTGGCGATATCCTCGTGGCTCAGTCCCACGATGTTGTCGGAGCGGTTCAGCACGATCTGGACTTTATCACGTGGGTACTCCAGCCGGTCGAGCAGCACGTCGAGCCCCTTGGCCGTCGACTCGAGGGCGGTGATCTCCGGCTGGGTCACCATCAGAATCAGATCGGATTTGTCAAAGGCAATGAGGTTGCACTCCCGGAACGAGACGGAGGTGTCGATCACCACGAAATCGTGGGTCGCCCGGAGCGCCTCAATGATCTCCACCACATAGGCCCGGCTGCGGTCCGCCCGCCCGTCGCCGTCGATCTCCGATGCCAGGTGCGGCAGCGGCGGCGCCGCCAGGACCCCGACCCCGCTGGTCTGCTGTTTGGCCAGTACCCGGCCCAGGTGGTCGGGCGTAATGGTCGAATGGAGCCGGCAGAGGTCGACCATCGTCCCCTGGGGACGGACGCCCATCATGGTTGCGAGCGTGCCGAACTCCAGGTCGAGGTCGATGGCGGCCACCGCGGTCTTCCCGCCGCCCGCAAGTCCGGCGGCCAGGTTGGCCACGATTGTAGTCTTGCCGACGCCGCCCTTGGTTGAAAAGACGGTGACGACCTTGCCCTGGGGCTTGTGCGCCGGGGCCGGCACCGCCGCCAGGGGGTGTGGCCCGCTGACGGCCGCGCTCCTGAGGGCATTGACCAGTTCTTCGCAGGTAAAGGGCTTGACCAGGTAATCCCGGGCGCCGGCCTTCATTGCCCGGCGCAGGTAGTCCTGCTCGCCCTGGACCGAGATGATCACAACGCCCACCGGGTGTTGCTCCATGATCTTGGCCGTCGCACTGATGCCGTCCATCTGCGGCATGTTGATATCCATCAGCACTACGTCAGGCTCAAGGCGGGCAGCCTCCGCTACGGCCTGCAGGCCGTTGTCGGCTTCGCCGACCACCTCGAACTCGCCCGCCTCAAACTCGAGCATCGCCTTGACGGATTGGCGCACCAGGTACGAATCATCGACCAACAGAACGCGAATCACCTTCGTGGTGCCGGACATGCCTACCCACCCCCGCCTACTTGTAGCTCTGCTCCGAGAAGAGCAAGCGGCCTCGGTCGCTTTCTTTGTTCTCAGCGGGCCGCAGCATCACCTTGATCAGGCCGACCTGCTCGGCGAGGGCAACCTCCACGGCATGTTCCGGCCGCAGGGCCAGCGTCAGGGAAGTCAGCTTCTGGGGCTCGGTGCCGCCCTTGGCGGCATCACCCTTATCGATGGCCGGGCCCTTGCCCAGGACCAGGACGCCCTCGTAAATGAGGCGGGCAGTGCCATTGGGCCGGTCGGGCTTCTTCTCCTGCAGCACCAGAATCAGATCGACCAGGTCGCCGGGATTGGCGTTGCCCGCCACGCCGGAAAGCTCGTCGATGCGGATCGTCATGGCACGCATGCCCTCGGGGACCTGGAACGCCATCGTCCCCTTGCCTTCGGGCAGCACGCGGCTCTTCAGAACGATTTCGCCGGGCTCCAGCGCCACCTGAGTGATCTGGCCGGCCACGTCCCTGACCGCCGTGAATTCGCTCCCGGTCAGAATGGCCCGGGGCACCGGCTTGAGCGCCAATTGCTCTGCAGTCAGACGGGTTCTGCTTTCCACCGGTGTCTTGGCGGCGATGACGACCACGGAGGACATTTCTACCTGTGCGGCTCCGCCTGACGCCGCCTCTGACGGGGCCAGCACCTGGCGCACAATCAGCGTCACGACGAGCCCGATGACGATCGGAATGAGAATGAGTCGAACAATCTTGCCCTTGTCCACAGGCCCCACCTCCGGGTCCATTTCCGTCTATTGAACCAGTTTGATCGAATAGAGACCAAGATCGGGCGCCGTCCCGGTGCTCTCGCCTTCGGCGATCATCTTCACGAACCGCCCGACGATCTCGCCCCGGTTGCTGCCGTTCTCGAACGCATTTTCAAGGAAGAACGTGGCGAATCCGATCACGTGGACCTGACCGCGTCCGTTGACGTTGAAGTCTTCAAGGACCGGCACCAATACGAGCCGGGGCGACTGGCGGGTGGCCGTGTCCCACACGGCCGCCGGATCGGCGCTGATCCGGTGGTTGATGGCTCGGATCGTTGGACCGGCCATATTGCCGGTCTCCGTGTCGACCCAGTCGTCAGCCCGAATCCAGCTCTGGTAGCCGTTCATCAGGTTCGCCTCATAGGCGGAGGCGCCGCTCTTGCCCAGGGCCAGAGCCTGGTAGTTGCCGGGGGAGATGGTGCCCGCGTCGGCGTCCAGCTTGAGATAGACCCGCTCACCCACGTTCCAGGCGGCCCGGGGGACGCCCAGGGGGACGGCCCCGTGAACCCCGCTGATCGGTGCGATACGGGCAGCGGCGCCCGCCTGCACGGGGGATTGGGGGATACCGATGACCCTCGCAAAAGTCATGTCGACCTGTCGAGAGAGCGAGACGCTGATCTGGCGCTGATCCGCCGAGACTTGTACAACGGCAGTGTTCGGGTTGATGCCGTTCTTGTTCAGGTAGGTATTGAGGGCATCGACGGCACCTTCCGGGTCGCCCGGGAGCTTCGTGACGCCGGCCAGCGCCGCTGCGTCGGCGGTCACGGAGAGGCGCTGCTTTTCGACCATGAGGCGCCCGACGTCCGTACCCATGGCGGTCAGACCCGCGATGGCGACCATGGCCCCTGCCACAATAATGGCAACCGAGCCACGCTCGCTCTCTCTGCGCACCCTTCGGGCCATGGCGTCTCACCTCTAGTGCGTGAGTTTGATGGTATAGGCAGCAAAGTCTGCAGCGTTGCCGCCGGATTCACCGGTTACCACGTACCGGAGAAACCGGCCGTAGACTGTGCCGCGATCGTTGCCATGGGTGCCGACGCTTTCGAGGAAGAAGGCCCCGAAACCCACGATGCGGACTTCGCCCCGGCCGTTGACGTCGAACGACTCCAGCACGGGGACGATCATGATCCGGGGGGATCCCTTGCGGACGGAGCCGTAAGTGACGTCCGGATTCGCGGACAGCCGGGCCTGCAGAGCTCGCTGCGTGGGGCCGGCCATGTTGCCGGGCTCCGTGGGGATCAGATCCCCCACCCGGACCCAACCGGTGTATCCTTCGGCCAAGTTCTCCTCGTAGGCGCTGGCACCCCGTCCGCCCAGCGAGAGGGCGCCGTAGTTGCCCGGGCTGTTTTGCCCGCCGCCCCCGGGGGAAGCTTTCAGTACGACCGGGTCCCCGAGCGTCCAGTCTGCCTGGACAACACCCAGGGGCACCACGTTATTGTATCCGCTGACGCTGGCAACCCGGGCTACGGCGCTGGCCTCCACCCTGCCGGTTGCGCGGCCGAAAATGCGGCCGAAGGTATATGAGACGGTGTCTTCCACGATCACGGAGAGCGTACTCGCCGCCTCATCGACGGCGAACGTGACGCTTTGTGGATCGACCCCGTTGCGGGTCAGGTACGTCTGTACGGCCGCAACCGCACCGTCGTAGTCATGCGGCAGGAACTGGGCACCGGAGAGCGCCGCTGCGTCGGCCACCGTGGCCATGCGCTCCTGGGCGATGTACATGCGCCCCACGTCGGTGCCGAGTGCGACCAGGCCGATGATGGCCACCATGGCCGCTGCCACCACAACCGTAACCGAACCTTGCTCCGAGTCATGCCTGAAGCGGTTTGGCATGGAGCATCGCCTCCTATTCCACTCTCGCTGTGAGTCGTGTGGCGAGAGGGACGTCGGTGCCGATGATCCCCATCAGGGCCAAGACCCGGTATTGGTATTGGATGGCCACGTTGATGTCGGATCCGGTCGTGCGCGTCCCTGCAGGAGTAACCGTGACGGTAAGCCGGGTGGCATCAAGGGTGGTGCTCTGCGCCACGGCCCGCTCAATCACCTGGGTGTCGGACGCCCCGGTGATGCCTAGACGGACGGCTTCCCGGGAAGCGTGCTGTATGATGAGGTAGGCGTTGGCCATGCGGGCGATATCCACGAGTCCGATCAGGAGCCAGATCAAAATGGGCAGGACCAGCGCCATCTCCACGGTGGCCTGGCCGGAATGGCCCCGGCGGCGTCTCTTCACAGGAATCACCTCGATTCGCTGCATCTACCGCCGAGAAGGCCGGCCGGCATCCTGTTGCCGGCCGGCCTTCCGTGGGTTACTCGTAAAGTACTTTGTCAATAGATTGAGTCCGTATGATTTGTTGGAGCTTAGGTTTTCCGATGCTTACGTTTACCTTGGAGCCATGACGGCAAGTTCTGCGGCGGCCCGCTGCAGAACCCCGTTCACCGGCCCTGAGATCAGAGCGACCAAGGGGAAGAGCCCAATGATGACCAGGGCGAACAGCAGGGCGTACTCAACCAACGCTTGCCCCGCTTCCTCGATCGCCCGCCTGCGGAGGGTAACTGAGATCCGCTGCCGCGTTCTCCCTCCCAACATTTCGTGTGGCGCCTAGGGACCAGCAGGGGTTACGGGAACAGCCCCGCCGAGAGAGGTGACGATTCTCTGGAAAATCGTGGCAACCTGGGTGCCCATGGCGCCGAGGAGCAGCAGGACGCCGACCGCCACGAGGCCGATGATCATCGAATACTCGACCATGCCCTGGCCTTTTTCACTGTCCAGGAGGTTCCGGACCTTGACGTACAGACTCAACATAGCAGCATCCTCCTTCGTGATTGGCGTTTCGGTCAGCGCCGTCCGCCCGGTTCGGCCCGGTCGCTTCCGGGGGGTGAAGCGTCCGGCGGGGGGCTTGTCGCTTCCCGTATCGCTTGATCTCATCCTATCACCGTCCGAAAAACGCCACATCGGGCTGCAGGCTCAATCTGGAAGGCCCGAAATCCATGACCTGGGACCCTCCCGGCCGGGACCGCGACCGCAGTGCCCGGGCGAAAGTTGAGACAATGGTCCCATGAAAGGTACCCACATAAAACGGAAAGAAGGCCACCCCCTTGCGGTTGCGGCCTTCCAAGCGGCGATCTCCTACGCCGGCCATCCGAGCTATATTCGGGCAGCAAAGGTGCAGTATACGGCAATCTCCGTGATTTCGTTGATCGCTCCGTAGGTATCACCGGTCAACCCCCCGAGCCTGGCCGCCAGCCCCCGTCCCGTAAGCCACGCAACGGCGACGGCGACCACCCACGCGGCCGCGCCCCGGCCCCCGCCGATGGCCCACGCGCAGGCCGCGCCGGAAGCCAGTGCGCCTGCCGCCTGCCATAGGCCCACATGTTGGGCGAAAGCCGCCCCCGTCCCGCTGCCTGCGGTCGGGAAGCGCCCGGCTGCGCCGGCGATGGCCATCCGGCCCAGGGCCGGCGCCAGGAGCAGGGCCTGCCAGAAGGCAGGGCCCGCCAATTCCTGGAGCAGTGCGTAGCGGGCCAGGAGCGACAGCACCCCGGCGACCACGCCCATGGCGCCCACCCGGCTGTCCTTCATGATCTCCAGCATGCGGTCCCGGCTCCGGTGCGACCCGACGCCGTCGGCGGTGTCCATGAGGCCGTCGAAGTGCAGGGCTCCGGTGATCCAGACGCCCGCCGCCAGGGCTGCCACGGCCCGCACAGCCGGTCCGAAAACCTCGTCTGCGGCAAGGCCTGCACCCAGCGAGGCTGCGCCGACAATCATGCCGACCACGGGAAAGAGCGGTGCCTGACGTCCGAGCATCTTGTAATAATTTTCCACGTGGAACCTGTCAAGAGGACTGACGGGAATCCGGGTCAAGAAAGAGAGCGCCGTCCTCATGGCAGTCTCTCCTGCAGCCGCTTCACGTCGACGGGAATGCCTGCAAAGCAGACGTATACCCGCTCAGCCCGGGTCGCCAGAAACTGGTTCGCCCGGCCGAGCACGTCCCGGAAGCGGCGGCCCAGCCGATGTTCCGGGACCACGCCCATCCCGGTTTCGTTGGAGACCGCGATAATGTCGACGCCCAACAGGAGCAGCTCCGCTAACTCCTGCAGCAGGGCCGCTTCGCAGGTGGCTTCATCCCGAAGGAGGTGGTTGGTGGCCAGGAAGCCGACGCAGTCCAGCACGACAACCAAACCGGGGCCTGCGGCCCCCGCCGCGGCAAGCGCCGCGGCCGGTGCGTACCCCTCCTCCACCGTCACCCAGTGGGCCGGCCGGTCAGCCTGGTGGCGCCGGATGCGCTCGGCCATCTCCCCGTCGGTCACCAGACCCGTCGCGAGGTAGGTCACGCGCTCGTAGTTGCCCGCCAGTTTTTCTGCAAACCGGCTCTTGCCGCTCCGGGCGCCGCCCAGCACCAGCGTCAGCACGCCCATTCGTCTCGCCTGCCTTCGCCGGAGAGCAAGATGACATGGGGGCTTCCTTCTTCCGGATGGACCGTCACGCGCACCCGGCTGCCGTATACCGCGGCCACGTTGCTTTCGCTGACGACTTCCAGCGGTGCGCCTTCTGCGTACCGGCAGCCGTCCTTCATCATCAGCAGCCGCCCCGCGTACTGGGCGGCCAGGTTCAAGTCGTGGAGCACCGCGAGGACCGTCAGCCCGCGCTCCCGATTGAGCCGGCGCGTCAGGTCCAGCAGTTCGATCTGATGGGCAATGTCCAGATGGGCGGTGGGTTCATCAAGAATCAGAATCCGGGGCTCCTGGGCCAGGGCCCGCGCCACCATCACCCGCTGCCGCTCACCGCCGGAAAGGCCGGTCACCAGGCGCCCCGCGATCGAAAGCAGATCGGTAGCGGCCATTGCTTCGGTTACGGCCCGTTCATCGGCCTCCGTCTCCCGGCCGAACCGAGCGAGATGGGGCAGCCGCCCCATCGCCACGATCTCTTCGACGGTAAAGTCGAAGTCAATGCCCGTCTCCTGTGCGACGACGGCCATCTGCCGGGCCAGCTCGCGGGGCTTCATCGACCAGACGTCGCGCCCGTCGAGCACGACCCGCCCCGAGGATGGCCGCAGGCCGCGGCTGAGCGCCTTGACCAGCGTGCTCTTGCCGCAGCCGTTCGGACCGACGATGGCAACGAAGGCGCCTTTATCGAGGCCGGCCGAAAAATCCCGGAGAACCGGGCGGCCGCCGTAGCCGCACGTCAAATGCTCCACACTCAGGTACAATGCCCACTCCTCCTCGTTTCGTCAGGCTTCGGCGGGTTTGAGCCTGCGGCGCAGCAGCCACAGGAAGAACGGACCGCCCAGCACCGCCATGACCAGGCCCACCGGAATCTCCGTAGGCAGCGTGGACCGGGCGACGGTGTCCGCCAGTACCACAACGATGGCACCGACGACGCCGGCGGCGGGCAGCAGGTAACGGTGGTCCGGCCCGACGAGAAAGCGGACGATATGGGGCACCACCAGCCCCACAAACCCGATGGTTCCGGCAAACGCCACGGAGGCCGCCGTCAGCAGCGTGCCCGCGACCAGCACCACCCGCTTGAGATGCTCCACGTCGACGCCCAGATGGAGCGCCGACTCTTCGCCGAGCAGGAGGGCGTTCAGCTCCCGCCAGTAGAAAAGGAGCGCCCCGATTCCACTGGCCATATACGGAAGTAGCCAGGCGACTTTCTCCCAGTTGGCGCCGCCCAGTCCGCCCATCATCCAAAAGACGATAGCGTCGCGCGCCTGCCGGTCGGTGAAAAAGAGGATCAGGGAGACGAGCGAGACGCTGAACGACCCGACCGCCACGCCCGCCAGCAGCAGCCCGACCACGGGCACGCGCCGCCCCACGGCCGCCAGCCGGTAGACGACGGTGACCGCTGCGATGCCGCCGAGAAAGGCAAAGAACGGGACCGTGCCCACACCGCTGACCTGCAGGCGGCTCAGAAAGGCGATGGCCACGGCCCCGCCCAGGGCGGCGCCGGCCGAGACGCCCAGGATACCGGGGTCGGCCAGGGGATTCTTGAACAGTCCCTGGTAGGCGGCGCCCGCCACCGAGAGGGCTATCCCGACGAGGGCGCCCATCAGGACCCGGGGCAGCCGGATATCCCAGAAGATCACGGCACTGGTGGCTTTCCAGTCAGCGGTGAGATCGACTCCCGGCAGCCGGGACAGGAGGATGCGGATCGCCTCCCACGGCGGGATCCGCACCGCGCCTACACCGCCGGCGAGGATGAGGGTGACGAGCAGAACGATGGCGGAGATCCAGATCACCCGGCGCCCCCTGATCGCCCGCATGACGCTTCACCTGCCTACTTGATGAGCTCGGGATGCAGCGTCTCGGCGAACCACTTGAGGCCCTGCACCAGGCGGGGCCCGGGGCGGGAGACTACGTTCGGGTCGTCGATGACGTACACCTTGTTCGCTTTGATCGCCTTGAAGGAGGACCACGCCTGACGGGCTTTGATCTTGTCGAAATCGGCCTTGCTCGAGCCGATGATGATGTCGGGGTCGGCCTTGGCCACCAGTTCGGCGTTGATGGTCGCCCAGCCCTTCGTTTCGCGCCCGATGTTGACGCCGCCGGCGAGGGTGATCATGTCGTTGATGAAGGTGCCGGTGCCGGCGGTCATGAGGGGCTCATCCCAGACTTCGTAGTAAACGGTGGGCTTGGACTGGGCCTTGGCGACCTTGTCGGTCACTTCCTTGACAGCGGCCTGCATATCCGCCACCAGCTTTTCGGCTGCATCCTGTGCGTTCAGCACGATGCCCAGGTTCTTGATACCCGCGTACGCGGCGTCGAACGTTTCGGGGCTGACGACGAAGACGTTCAGTTTGTACTCGCCCACCAGCTTGTTGCGTTCCTCATCCGAACCGCTGGTCATGAGCACCAGGTCCGGCTGCGTGGCGACGATCTTCTCGTAGTTGGGCGGATAGAAGCCGCCGATGGACGGGATGATCTTGACTTCGGGCGGGTAGTCGCAGAAGTCTGAGCGGCCCACCAGGCTGGCGCCCTTGCCGAGGGCAAAGACGAGTTCGGTGTTGGCCGGCGCGACGGAGAGGATGCGCTTGGGCTCGGCGGGGATGGTGACATCGCGGCCGAGGGCGTCCTTTACGACGACGGGATAAGTTGTCTCCTTGCCGGTCTTGGGAGCCTCAGGCTTCTTCTCTTCAGCGGCGGGCTGGGCGGGCTTCGCCTCCTTCGAGGCAGTGCTGCCGCTGCAGCCGGCGATCACCGAGACGACAAGCAGCAGGGAGATGAGTGAAAGCCAGATCCGACGGGTCATATCGCGATTCCTCCCACGCATTATTCCACGGAGATGCGGGCCACGACGGCCCAGGGGCGGTCCAGTGTCAGGGCCAGCGCCGGCAGAACCGCCGGAGCGATGGCCGCCAGGCAGCACGTGGCGGGTCCGGCTGATTTGGCCAGGTCCCACCCCGCTTCGGGGGGCAGCAGTTCGATCGGCAATCCGGCGGTGGCAGCGATTTCCGCCGCCTCGGCTGCGATGCCCCGTGAGCCCACGGGAAGCAGGTCATGAACGTCCGGGTTCTGCGCCAGGCCAATGGCGAGCGGCAGGTCGGCGATTTCGCCGTCGCTCAGAGCCACCTCCGGTCCGACTTTGGGCAATCCCACGGCGACGATCAGGT
Source organism: Symbiobacteriaceae bacterium (assembly GCA_035628915.1). Classification (GTDB taxonomy): domain Bacteria; phylum Bacillota; class Sulfobacillia; order Symbiobacteriales; family Symbiobacteriaceae; genus JARBUG01. Next base: position 85,615 of record DASPIW010000040.1, read on the forward strand.
CGCCGGGCAGCGCCCGGGGCAGTTCCCGTTCGGAGATCGCCAGGGCCGTGATGCCCAGCCCGGTCTGGCAGGTCGGCACGTTTTTCTCAAAGGAGCCCGTGATCTGATCGGATCCCAGTCCTGCCAGGGCGGCCTCGTCCCGGATGCCCCGCAGAATCTCGGCGCCGGTCGGGTCCGGCTCCACGCAACAGTTGTCCACCAGGGCGACAGGGCGGCCCCCGGCGGCGATCACTTCCATGAGGGCGACGCGGGCGCCGAAACGTCCTACGACGTGGGCCTCTGCCGGCACGGCGTCATGCTCCTTCGGCCCAATGCCGCCCAGCGCGTCGCAGGCGATCAGGACCTTGGTGCCGCCGGGCAGGTCGATCACGGTTAGGTCACGGTGTTTCATGCCGTAAAGCCCCGCCGCTTCAAGACCTTTGCCGCCAGCACCGCCACCAGGGCGTTGGCGGCTGCCGCCACTGTAAGGGGCAAGAGGAGGAATGCGAACAGACCGCGGCCCAGCGGGTTCGGAACGAACGAGAGCAGGGCCGGGGCCAGAACACCGTTGGCCACCACCATGGCGGCGCCCGCAGCCCAGGGGCCGGCGCGCCGGGCCATGAAGCCGCCAAGTGCGCCGACGCCGGCCATGGCCAGGGCTGTGAGCAGATGGAAGCCCGGGCCGTATGGGAAGCCGGTCAGCGTCGCGACAGTGAGATGTCCGATGAAGCAGACGGCAGCCCCTGGGACAGGGCCGAGCAGGAGTGCCGCCAGGAAACCCGGTGCGGAATCGAAGGCGGTGGACAAAGGACCAAGTTTGATGTACGAGCCTATGACGCACAGGGCCGTAAAGATGCCGGCCAGGGTCAGCCGTCGGGAATGGGAGCCAGTAGCCATGCAAGTCCCTCCTTGTCATAGAAACAAGAAGCCCCCGGCCTACTTAGCCGGGGGGAAAGGACCTGGTCAGATTCAGCACAGCCACGCCATGCATAATCGTCTCCCCCTTTCCTCCGAAGGTGAAGTAGCGCAGGCCAAACAGGCAGGTTTCCTGACTCACGGGTCATCGCAAGCCCCCTCGGCCTTCCCGGCGCGTTCTTGCCAGTGACGCAAAATGGAGGGCAAGCTACCCGAATACAGTGGCGGGACCGTGCCGGATTCGCACCGGCTTCCCTATTACCTTCCGGCACCCTCACGGGGCTCGGAAGCACCTGATCGGCGTCCTATGCGGTTGTCGGTTTCAAGTATAAAGTGCGGTTGGTTCTCGTGGCAATAGTATTCTTGTCTGGGCCTGCTTAGTCCGTGTGCTTGTCCAACTTCACCAGGCCGGCGCGCACGGCGTAAAGGGCCGCCTGCGTGCGGTCGGAGACGCCCAGTTTCTCGAAAATGTGCGTCAGGTGGTTCTTGGCCGTCTTTTCGCTGATGAAGAGCGACGAAGCGATGTCGCGGTTCGAGGCGCCCTGCCCCACAAGGCGCAGGACCTCCAGTTCCCGGTCGGTCAGGCCGGGATCGCTGCTGCTGCGGCTCCGGGTCTCTTGCCCCCGTGCGACCTGCATGAGGGCGAGCCCCGCCAGCTTCGGATGCAGGTACGGCCTGCCTTCCCTGGCTGCCCGGATCGCCTCGGCCAGATTGGCCGAATCCACATCCTTGACCAGGTAGCTGTTGGCGCCGTACTTGAGGGCGCGCATGAGATACTCCTGGTCCTCGTGCATGGTGAGGATCACCACGCCGATGCGCGGCATAGCCTGCTTGATGCGGGCGCAGGCCTCCAGGCCACCACCGGGCATGGAGACGTCCAGCACTGCCACGTCAGGCGACAGGGCCTGACACTGCTCGAATGCTTCCTCGCCGCTGCCCACTTCCGCCACAACGCGGAAATCCTTCTCCAGCTCCAGAACCTGCTTCAGCCCCTGGCGAAACAGCGTGTGGTCGTCCGCGATGATGATGCGAACCTCGGGCATTGCCATGTCGCTCCCTCCTGTCACTCGGGCAGCGGGAAGATGAAGTTCAGCTTGGTCCCCTGGCCCGGAGCACTTTGAACCTCCATTGAACCGCCCAGCAGTTCTGTCCGTTCCCGCATGGCCACCAGACCGAACTTGCTCCCGGCAACGCCGGGCTTCACTTCAGCCGGATCAAACCCGGCGCCGTCATCCTTGACCTGAACCTTGATCTCCCGGCCGCCGGCGGTCTCGACTTTGACCCACACCCGGGCGGCGCCGGCGTGCTTGTACACGTTGGTCAGCGCTTCCTGGACAATCCGGAAAATGGCGATCTCAAAAGCCGGGTCGTAGCGCCGGTCGTTTCCGAAGACCGAGAAGTCCGTTTCGACGCCTGTCCGGGCCTGGTAATCCTTGAGGAAGGTACGCAGGGCGGGCACCACGCCCAGGTCGTCCAGGGCCATGGGACGCAGGTCGAAGATGATCTTGCGGACGTCCTGCAGGCTGAGGCGCACGAGCTCCTTCAACTGCTGGAGTTCATCCTTGAGGCGCTGCAGGTCGGAATCGAAGAACCGCTGGCAGACGTCGATGCGCAGAACGACGCTGTTCAGCAGCTGTGTCGGACCGTCATGGATTTCGCGCGCCAGCCGGCGGCGCTCTTCTTCCTGGGCGCGAATGATATGCAGGCCCAGTGCGCGGGTCTGCTGTGCGCTTTCGACCCAGGAGCCCAGCTCACGGAAGTTGGCCGCTAAGAAGTCGATGGAGGCGCCCACTTCACTACCCAGGCTCAGGCCTTCGGCGGCCATCTGCCCGAGCGCCTCGCCCCCTTCCCTGAGGTCGGTCAGCTGCTCTTGCCACAGCTGTTCGATCTGCAGGCCGGTCTGGAGCTCCGCCTTCCGGTCTGCCAGCCGGCTGACCACCTCCAGCAAGCTGGGGGCGTCGGCGCCCTCGTCAATGAGCCGGGTAAGCTGGTCGGTCTCGTCAGCGATGAGCTGGACGAGTCCCGCCCGTGCCTCCCGGGCAGTCTCGATGTTCTGTTCGACCGCGCTGGTCTGCCGCGTAATCGCGCTGTATTGGTCCCGGGCGGCGTCCGCAATGCGAACGATGCGTTCCCGCGCCCGTTCAAGGCTGGCAATATTCTTCTGTACCTTATCGTCAAGGACACCCGGGCCCAGATCTGAATGCTTCACAAGCATCCTCCTCAAACCATTCGTCAGACTGATCGTCATTGCTGCCCGTGGTAGGCTTACTTTCCCCGGGCGACTGCGAAAATCCTGCGGAATTACCGCGAAATAGGTCGTGTATTTGGGACTTCGGTCAAGATATTATGTCAAATCATGCTGGAGAGCATAGGCTGGCAGTAGCCAGGGCGCGAGGAGGTCAACCCATGCCTGACGCTGTGCTGCCGCTGCTGGTAGGTGAGGATTCCAGCCAGGTCTTGGAGGATGTCGAGGTCACGTTCCCGACGCCGGTGGTGGAGATTGACGAACCGACCAAGCGGGTTGAGATCATCCGGTGTGAAGCGATTCCCGGCAAGGTGATTATCGTGGGCCGGGTGATCAAGAACATCCCGTTCAAGACCCGTTCGGGCGAGAGCTTCCTGCCGGGTGAAGGGCGCCGTCGGGTGAGGGTCGTGTGCGGCGATCTCCGCCACTGTACGCTCTTCATTCCGTTCCGGCTGTTTGTGGAGATTCCCGGGGCGCAGGAAGGCGACACGTGTGACGTAATTGAGGCCTGTGTGCTGGGCGAGGTTGACACGCTGATCGACGATGACGGCGACGGCCTGTTCGAAAGGTTGCAGGAGACGATCGACATTCATGTCCGTGTGCGGGTGACGAGGGATACGGTGGTCACCGTGTCGGGCGCCCGGCGGATGCTGACGACGAACTTGGTGCGCTTCAGCCGCTAGGGGCTGCAGGAGTCGTGCGGCGTTATGTGACCTTATGCCCCTGGCCTGAATAGGCTGGTGATGGACCGGAATGCCAAAGGAGGGTTACCTACCTGTGGGTAGCTTCAAGATTCAGGTACCGGTTATCGTCAATAGCAATACGGCCCAGGTCCTGGTGGTCACGGAAATCCCGCTGACTCCCCCCGCCTTCAAAATCGACGAAATCCACAAGGTCATTGAGATCGATGACTCGATATCGGGTCAGCTAGTAGAAAGACACACAGGGGTTGGTTCGTCGGCAAGAACATGAGAATAGCCTCGCCGATGAACCAACCCTATATCTCTACGGGGATCGTCTGGGTTCTGGATCAGCCTGCTTGTTTGGTCTCTATTTCAACGGCGACCGGGCGTCTCTGCCCTTGGCGGATGCCCCTTTCGCCGCTGCCGGTCCGGATCTCATGTCACCTAGCCGCTCAGTTCCCCCAACAAGGAGTTCGCCTACTGACTTGCCCTCAGCCTCCTGAAGATACTTCCGGATAATTGAGCGAGTCGGCCCGTCACGTTCTTCTGACAGGAAGACATGGGCCCTTCGGAACAGGGCCTCAGCTTTCTCGGAGTTGCCGAGCGCCAGGTTGATCTCCCCTTGGTAAGCAATCGCGTAGGCCCAGGCACGATTATCTTGGCACTCTTGAAAGATAGCCGCCGCCTGAATGTACGCTTCCAAGGCCAACTGCAGTTGTCTAGAAAGTGCTAGCGTCCGTGCCTGTGCGAGTAGAGTATCAGCATGAATCAGATGGTCGTCAGTGGTGCGGACGAGTTCGACAGCTGTCATGCAATACCCGATTGCTTGTGCATACTCCGTCTGCCTCAAGAGGGCATCTGCCAGGCTAGTCAGAGCCTCGGCCTGCCCTAGGTGATCGCCAATCGCATCAAACTCGCGGAGGGCTTGCTTAAACAAAGCTATGGCAGTTTGCACATTACCTTCGATCACTTCAACTACGCCTTTGGTTCTAAGAGCAAGGGCTTTGCCCAGTAAGCTTTCCGGATCGATATTTACTGACCGAGTATGATACGAGCCAACCGTATCCAAGCGTCCGGTGTCAAAGAGGTAGAGTGTCCGGTGTGCTCCTTCGACGCTTCCTGATAGCACCAAAACGACACTCCCCTTCTCTACCCTAGAGACGGTAAGGGTTGCATCGTGGCTGACACCTCTCAGGACGCCCAATAGGGCGTTGATTCCGTCATCATTGAGATTCTCCACCGTTGCATCAAGATGAATGTTCCAGGCGACCTTTGGCCGTGCGATGTCCCGTTGTCCAAGAGCCGGCGCCCACTTAGACAGGATTTCAAAAGCGAATGCGCTGGCATATGATGCTGCCCGAACTTGAGTTCCAAGGGCATCCGCTTCCGTCTTGCCATCGATCAGATCAGAAATCCCGCGAACAACAAGCCCAGGAACATTTGAAGCGTAAGCAGCCTGGAGAAACCCAACCCCTTCCATTTCAACCGCGACCGCATCGCTATACAACTTTCTGATAACTTCAAACTCACGAGACTTGGTGGAGCTTATTACCTTTTCTCCTGCCGCGATGGGTGCTACTAGGGCTCTAGGTTGTTGGCGGAAGTCGATCGGCACATTGATTCTCTGTATCCAGTCACCTTTCCTAGCCTCTGCTCGCGCCCTCTGTTCAAGTCCGTAGTCGGCGAGCCCAATATTGGGTCGGGGGAGGAACTCTTCACTTGCCTTGCCCGATTCGTAGGCGTATATTTTGTTCGCAGCAACGACGTCGCCAAGTTTGACGTCCTTGATTCCTCCAGCTACACCCACGAAAAAGACCACATCCGGCCCAAAAAAGCCAATTGCCCGCTCAACTTCCCGTGCTGCGCCTGGGTTTCCAGGACCAATCTCACCGAGGAGGACCTCCCACCGGGAGTCATGTCCACGAAAGTGCCCGACTTCGTAGACGGTTCCATGTGGATGGGTAACCTCGGTAAGTTCATCGAGATGCAACCGTACAGCTGAATACTCCAGCGCTAGGGCGGTGAGGATAACTGCCCTTCCAAGATCGGAACCACCGTTAGAATCCGAGTTTGCCAGCACAGGAAACTCTCACTCCCTGACAAGGGCCTATAGTCACGACTATCGGAAATTTAGTTCCACCAATACTATCGAATCCCCTTCCTAACGCCCCTCTCCAACGCAGTGTTCGAGGATTGTTCCATGGGTGAGGGCGGGGGCGCCAGGCTCAGCCCTGGCGCCCTTGACCGATCCACCCGGGCCGTGGTGCTTTCCCATCAACAGGGGCAGTCGGGAACTGCCCCTGTTCCTCTTACTCTTTGTCTACCTGCCCCGACCATCGTCGTCCCGCGATCGCGACTGGCGTAACCACCTCTGATGCGCCCGCTCAATCTCATGCTCATCCTCATCCCGATCCAAGCGGCTCAGAGCCCTGAGGGCCACTTCCACTGCTCGGAGGAGCGTAAGTGCGTACGACCGCTCAGGAGTTCGGTCCCGTTCCTTCGTGCGCTCCCGGTGCCGCTCGATGACCTGCCCAAACTCTTTCTTGATGTCCTGTATGTGTTGCTTGTCCAACCGCAACTGCCCATACCGTCCGGTTTCGTGCCATGCCGTTCCCTTGATGACGATGTGAACATGTGGATGCCCCTTCGCCATGTGCTCCAGGCAATCCACTGGAGCTTCCGCCCCCACTCCTGCTCCAGGTTCGCCATGGCCTCACGGACGATCGGCTTCCAACTGGTGAGCCCCAGCTCCCGAAACTCCTTCTCCGACAGGCTGATGGTCATCTTGTAGGCCTTCGTCGCCATGGGATGACGTGTCATGTGGTCTTCCAGATTGTCCCGGAACTTGGCCACATCCGCATGGTCACTACTCCGACTGGAGGCCCCGCGCTCCTCCTGCGGAGTCTCCCGGCTGCGGAAAGCGATGTAATTCACGTGCGCCTTCGCTTTCCCCAGGTCCTTGCTCCTCTGGACCCTCACGTACAGCGCCACGGCCTACCTCTCCAGGCCATCGGTCTGCCGCTGGAAGTCGGTAACGCAGGTCTGAAAGGGCTTACGGCGCCTCAGGAGGCCCCCGGTGTTCTCCCACTCGGCCTCCAGATGCTGGAGGAGACCTTTGTACCACTTCACGACGCCCTTTTCCCTTTGGATCTCGTCCACGGCGTCCTTGATCCGATCCTCGCTCCGGGCCGCTTCGATCCTGCGCTGTCGTTCAGACTCCCGGAGCTCCGTCTCCAACTGCTCGACCCTCTTCTTAAGCTTGGTCGGTTGGTCCGAGGTTACGACATCGGCGTGGAGTTCAGCCAGGCGGCCGCGGACGTGGTCTGCCGCCAGCTTTTTCAGAACCCCTTTTTCCTCGTCGCCCATCCGGCGGGTTTCCAGCAGATACAGGGCCGCGGTGTCCATCGCATTCTTGGCGAGCAACCCCGCCAGGCGCTGCTTGACCTCTTCGATCTTGGCCGTCACCGTGGCCTCCAGAGTCTCGCTGATCACCCTTTCCAGGGCTGGCTTTGCCACCGGCAGGTGATCCTCCATGATCGCAGATTCCAGGTGTTGCTGGATGGCCATCTCCAGTTGGCGTGTGATGCTCGTCCCCCTCTCCCTGGCCAGACGGGCCATTCGTTCATATAGGCGCTGGTCCACTCTCAGACTAGTCGCCTGTTTGACATGCACTACGCTTCCCACCTTCTCCCGCTTGGATTTTGTCGCCTGGGTACTGCATTCTCCGGATCGTGGTGTCTACTTGCGGTACATCAGATTCCTTGAGCCCGTTGGGCTCCAAAGAACGCTGCAGGCGTTCCTTATCCCTGCCCTACGGGCTGTGGGACACGGCCCGTGAGGGGTTCGGATGTCCGGATGCCTTGTCTCGCTTGGACCGAGAGTCCTTGGGGGCCGCCAGGGTGGCAACCATGTTCACAGCGCCGGCTCCGAGGGCAGTGACGCTCACAGCAAAGGAAATGGCCGCCTCCCTGAGGAGACGGCCGATAATCGTATCGCTTTACTGTCATAGGCTGCTCCTCCTTCCCGTGCTGTGTCCTAATCCTGCGGTCGCTGGTTGATCGCCCTGGGCGCCCCGAAGAGTCGCTGCCGAATCGCTTTGTTTCGCATGACTTGCTGGTTCAGTTCCTCGCACTCCTCCAAGGTGTGGGTCCGCACGTAGTCGGCCCAGATGTCCCCAATCACTCTCACGAAGTGACGGGTGTTGGGGTGGTTGGGGTCCATCGGCACTCACCTTCTCCCTCCTTTCGATGGCTCAATCTATGCAGACTGCAGGGGTTCAACCACATACGATGGGCCCCCTACTTGAGACATACGAAGAAAAGCGCATTACTCCTTTCCAGTAGTTGCATATTACCTCTGAGCGGAAAGGGCACATGTCGGTAATTGTCGAACGGCGAGATGATGCCTGATATTTGCCGGATTCCCTCAATATGGTAAGATGAGCTTGACTACAACAGATGGGGGAATCGACTCTGAGCGCACATGAGGGTCAGACCTGGGTCTATCTGCGGATGTCGACGGAGGAGCAGGAAGACAGCCCCCTGACGCAGGGGCAGCATACTGGTGACTTCCTTCAGCAGAACACCCTGCCCCCCTGGACGCGCACATACTTCGATCTCGGCAAGTCGGGCGGGTCCCTTGAGAAGCGTCCGAGCATGCTGACCATGCTGACTGAGGCGGAGAGGCTGCGGCCTGCCTGCATCGTCTTCTACCGGCTGGATCGGGCGTTCCGCAACGCGGAGGAGCAGGCTGTCGCTCTCAATCGACTGAAGCGCCTGGGGGTGCAGATCCTCAAGGTGCGGGACCCCAACCTCCAGGGGCCGATGGGGGAACTGATCGACGGCATCCTGGGCAACATCAACCAGTTTGAGCGGCAGCTGACCGGCATGCGGATCCGAGACCATAACCTCGCCATGGCCCAGCGGGGGGAATGGCCAGGGGGGGCGCCTCCCTTCGGGTACAAATACGTCAAGGCAGTACGGGAGACTCGGGGGCGGAAGAGCACAACTGCTGTTCCTGGCCGCCTGGAACCCGACGAGAAGGAATGGCCGGTTGCCCGCCAGCTTTGGGATTGGGCCCTTGCGGGATACCGCAAGGTGGAGATCGTGGACATGGCAAACGCCGCCGGCTGTCGGCGGCGTGGGGGGGCGCCCTGGAGTACCGAGGCGCTAACGCTGATGCTTATCTCGAAGACGTACGCGGGGTATGTGCCGTTCGCCCGGCATCTTCGGATGCACGGGCGGATGAAGCGGCAATACGATCGGGCCGAATGGTATCCTGGTCATCATACTCCGCTAATCACAGTCGAAGAGTGGATGAAGGTCCAGGCTTCCACCAACTCCAGGATGGGCCAGCGGCGGGCGCACAGTCACCCCCGGTGTGAACTGGCCGGGCTGATTCGATGCCGCCTCTGCGGCGGGCCTGTCTTGGCACACTCCTACACCAGTGATGGGGGATACCACTACAACTGTGCCGGTGCGGTCAAGCACGAGGTCGACCACCCTTACTGGAGCCGCCGGGAATGGGTGATTCACATGGCCATCCAGCGCATCCTTGATGAGGTGGTCAGCGCTCTGCCTGACGTGCCACCGGCGAGCCTCACCGAAGAACACCGGGAGAGCCTCCAGGAGGAGATCCAGCGGCTCAAGAACCAGATGAAGCGCCAGCGCACACTCTTCGAGTTGGGCGAGTACAACGAGGACCTGGACGAGTACCGGCGCCGGCGCCGTGAGTTGGAGATGCAGGTTGCGGCCTTGGAGGCCAAGCTGGCCTCGGCCGGGCCGTCGTCGCTAGACCTGATTCGTCGGTGGGACACTCTACGGAACTGGGAAGCGGCGTATGAAGGTGCCCCTTCGGTGCGGGAAAAGCAGCGCGTATGGGCCTCACTGATCGAGGAGGTTGTGACCCATTCCATCGTCCTCCAAGTGCGCCTGCGCGACTTTGGACCAAGCGTGAGGAGGGAATGGGAAATTGACCTGCCACCGCTGCGGGCCCGCCGACCGGGGTCCCGGTGCGGCAAGGGAGTGGTTGGTGAACGCAGGTCCGGGGGAACCAGGTCGTCCGTGGTCACTGCGCAGGGGTTTCCCCGGCCGATGGCCGCGCGGGCATCGGGAACTTGAAACAACGTCCCGCAAGAGGATGTACGCCTCCGGTGCCGAAATTCAAGGTTACCAACGCGTCAAGGAGGGGTGAGAAATGGCCCGCATCACGCTGGACCCGGCACTGATCGCAGGTTTGTGTGTGCGCTATAATATCCGCGAGGTCGCCCTTTTCGGGTCCGTGACTCGCGACGACTTCCGCCCCGACAGCGATGTCGATGTGCTGGTCGACTTCGCGCCTGACGCGCAGATCGGCCTGTTCGACCTTATAGGCCTGAAGGAAGAGCTGTCCACCTACCTCGGGCGGGAAGTCGATCTTGTCACCAAGGGGATGTTGAGCCCCTTCTTCCGCGACGAAGTGCTTGCTCAGCGGGAGGTCATCTATGTCACACCACAGTGACCTCGTCTACGTGCAGCACATTCTGAAGGCGATCGACCGCATGGAGGAATATACCAGGAACCTGACGGAAGAGGCGTTCGTGGCCAACTCCCTGGTGCAGGATGCGGTGGTCCGGCAGTTTGAAGTGATCGGCGAAGCCGCCAAGAAGGTAAGTCCGGAGTTCCGGCAGCAGTACCCTGCTATTCCCTGGTCTTTCATGGCCAAGATGCGCGACATTCTGATCCATCACTATTGGGATGTCGACTTGGATGTGGTTTGGGTAACCCTCAGGCGAGACATTCCCGGCCTTCTACCCCTGCTGAAGGCAACCCTTGGCTAACATATCCGCAGACAGTGAAAGCGCCCAAGAGGAGCATGGCCTCTTGGGCGCTTTCCAGTGAGCTGTGGCCGCAAATCTAGAGATTAGCGAAGGTAGTACACGTACAAGGCCCAGGGTATGAACCACTCTATGTCGGGTTTCCCAATCTCCGGAAATGCCGCTCGATAGTCAGATACCATTCGTGCCACGTCGAAGTCTTCCGGAGCGGCAAACTTGCCGTGTGGCCCAAGGTAATACTGTGAGCGATGTAAGAGCCCGATTTCACGCTGAAGGGCGTCCTTGAACCGGCGCACCACCTCGACTTGATCCTGATCATACGGACCCAGCCGGTGATATCGAAGTCGCCTCCTGATTGTGGCGTCGGATTTGGAGCGCTCTTCCGGCTGGAATTCGCTCACCAGGACGCCGAGAATGACCCTGGTAGGCGTCTCGGGCTTCCGCTTTCCCGTGCCCATGGTTACTCCTCCGAATCGAATTGGATCACGGTATGCGTCTTGGCCGCATCCGAGCCACACTCTACGGAGCAACATTAACACCTATCTGACCCGAGATCGATGACTGTGCAGCGGTCTGCGACAAGGTGATCATCAACGGGCGCCTGATCAAGAATATCACCTTCAAGACGCTGAAGGAGCGGGACTGCCACGGCGATCTAAACCGGGTCTGCGGCGATGTGCGCCACTGCACGGTCGAGATCCCGTTCCACCTCTTTGTCGAAGTGGAAGGCGCCCGCGACGGCGACTGCTGCGAGGTCGAGGATGCCATCATCGCCGGTGAGTTTGATAAGCTCATCGACAAGAACGATGATGGAACGTTCAACAAGCTACTTGAGAAGGTCGTAGTTAAGATACGTGCGAAGGTTGTGCGCATGCGCCACCTCGACGTGCATGGGCACGACTGCACCCCTCACCCCCTGCACTGCCCGGTCAAGTCCGATGTGGTTGAAGTGCAGGGCCTCGACATCCCGGAAGAGGATAAGCACGACCACTTCTAGCCAGCGCAGATGCAGTCACCGGCATGAAGAAAGCCCGTGTTGCCAGCGATCGTTGGCAACACGGGCTCTTGCACATCAAGCGAGTGCCGCAGGTCTGACGTCCGGGCGGCGGACACGACCATTCTCCAGAAACGCTCGATGAGGAAGATCCCACACAGTGTAGTCACAGGTAGATGGAGCAGCCGCGCTCTTCAAGTTCTCCCAGCCACGGGGGCAGGGCCGATAGCCGGTTCCACCGCAGATCCAACTTCTCGAGCAGCGGCAAGTCGCGGATCACTGCGGGCAGTGACGTAAAGCGGTTCGCGCGCAGATCCAGGTAGGCCAGGCTCCTGAGCTGACTGAAGCCGTCAGGCAATGAAGAGAGCTGGTTGTTGCGCAGGTTCAGCTCTGTCAACCGCTCCAACTGGCCCAGGGATTCAGGCAGAGCAGCCACAGCGTTCGATTCCAAAATCAGCCTCCGCAGGGCGCCCAGGTTCCCGATCGCCTCCGGCAGTGACTGCAGTTGGTTCTTCTGCAGATGCAGCTCCTTGAGGCAGGCCAACTCGCCCATCGACTCGGGCAGGTAGGTTAGGCGGCAGTTGCCGGCACGTAGCTCTCTGAGTCTCGCTAGATTGCCGATTCCCTTGGGCAGTACTGTGATCGGGTTTTCGCCCACATTCAGGTAGATGAGTTTAGTCAGATTCCCCAGCGAGTCGGGTAAAGCAGTCAGTTGATTATCGTGCACATAAAGGAAGGTCAGGCTGGTCAGCTGGCCCACTGCTTCCGGAAGGGTAAGCAACCGATTGTGGCCCAGGTCTAGCACGAGCACACCTTGCATTCGACCGACCGAAGGGGCAATCTCGGTAATTGGGTTGCCGTAGATGTAAAGGCGGGTCAGGTGCTCCAACTGCCACACTGCATCCGGAAGGGACATCAACCCCGTTTCGGCCAACCGCAGCTCCATGGCGGTATCCCCAGAAATCTCATATCCCAACTGTCCTACGGCTCCGTTCTCATTCCATACCCGCTCCAACTCGGCGAGTGCCGTTCGATCCGTCATTGCCGATGCCTCCCATGGGCAAATCAAAATCCTGGCGACCAGACCTGCAGAAGCCGGCCCATCCCCTCCATCGTTCCAGCGGACACGAGCGTCACTCAGGTCTGCACTACCGAGGGGCGACTGCATAAACCATGTAAACACAACCGCCGGCGAAACCGTGTCGTCTACGCCTTTTGGAAGAGGTAGACCGCCCAACCCAGACAGTCCCGACCCCACCGCAAGTATGCATCTCGCCAGCGGCGGCATCTGTCCAAAATGCTCGCCAGGTCGGGATCATCGGGATTGACGGCGGCATACCGCTCCGCAGCACGCCAGCGGCGGCCCTCGTAGCGATCCCAGTCCGCAGGGCTGCTGACCAGGGTATACAGAAGCGACAGCCCTTCCTGCTCGCCGACCGCTGCGTTCCCGGCGTGGGTCCGGAAAGCCTCCCGGTGCATGTCGGTTGCATTCAGGTAATCGAGGTCTGGTTCCCGGATCCAGAAGGGCTCCCCCACCATGATCTGCCCGCCTGGCCTGACAAGGGAGGCCAGCCGCCGCACCGTGCCCTGGTACCCGCCAAAGACCCAGCTGGCTCCTAAGCAGACGGTCAGGTCAAAACTGCCGTCCGGTGCCGCGTAACTGGCACCGTCTTGCTCCACGAAAGAGAGGGTTGAGGTCGATGGAACGCTCTGTCGAGCCGCTGTGCGAGCCGCCGCGAGAAACTCGGGGCAGAGATCAACCCCCACGCCGGTGATCGTGTAGCGGGACGCGATTCGGATCAGGCATTCTGCCTTTCCGCAGGCAATGTCGAGAACACGGCCACCCGCTGGCACATCTAGCAGGTCAACCAGTTCGTCGAACCCTGCAGGATTGATGGGATTGAGATGGGTCAGGTCAGCGCAGGTGACGATGTGGTACTTCCAGGGGTTCATGCGATTACCGCCTTTCGACGAGCGAGTCATTCGAAGGGGTTATGTGCAGTTACTTCGCGATGTTTCCATGAGAGCGGGAGCAAATCCTTCCCAGGAGACCTGACTAGGGGCTTACACACCAGGGCAAGTGTTCGCATGCGCTCCGTACCAGACCACTAGAAAACGGCAGTCGCAGTGCGGTCTCACCGGTGCAACCGGTACACCCTGACATAATCCACTTCCATGATCGCGGGAAAGGGCGTTGTGTCATCGGGGTTGCCGTCGAAGGTCCCGCCCACCGCCAGGTTCATGATCAAGTAAAACGGCTGATCAAACGGGGCAGGGTACGGGTGGTTGACTGAAGCACCCGGGCCCCGGCTGTACCAGTCGGTCTGCGTGTGATAGAGCACTCCGTCCACATACCAGCGCAGCTCGTCCGACTCCCATTCCAGCGTGTACACGTGAAAGTCGCCGGCCGTGCTTCCGTCGGGGAAGCGATACTCCTCAACGGTGTACGTATTCTCAGGCCACGGCCCACCGTAGTGGATGGCTCCGCTGATGATCTCGGGCTGGCTGCCGTGCCCCTCCATAATATCGATTTCGCCTGAAGCGGCCCACGTGCCATAGCGGTTCTGCTCGGGGAGCATCCAGAGCGCAGGCCAGAGACCCTTTCCGGCGGGCACTCTGGCACGGATCTCTACCTTGCCGTACTTCATGCTGAACAGCCCGCTCGTTTTCAGCTTCGCCGACGTGTAAGGCAGTCCCTCGTACAATTCCCGACGGGCCTCAATCACCAGGTGCCCGTTACTGATGCGGGCGTTTTCCGGCCGAGCCGTATAGAACTGCAGCTCGTTGTTCCCCCAACCCCAAATGTAGATGCCGTCCTCTGTGGTAAAGCCGTTGCCAATGTCAAAGGTCCAGCGGCGCCGGTCGATCTCTGAGCCGGAAAACTCGTCCGACCAGATCGGCATCCACTCTTGCAGGTCGATCGTCCCGGCGGCGAATTCCACCACCGCCGGATCTCGTACCGCTGCCTGCGGGAGAAAGACCAGCAGGGCGGCCATCAGGACGGCAAAGGCTGGTTTCACGATCCCGACTTCCCTTCTTAGTCTCCCGGTTCCGGCTGCTGAGTTTGGTCAGAATCATTTTAACAATTATTCGCCTCACCGACTACTGGGGGCTACGCACCCCTTCCCCCACGCCGTCCGCGCATTCGTGGGCACGCGGACCTGACGGCTGCATCGCCACCTGCCCTTCAACCAATCAGTTCTTGTGTATAGATGTTTCCACGCAATTCCGCCACGCTTTCGCCCCGTACCCGCGCCCGGGCGCCAGCCGGAACAACTTTAGCAGCACCGTCGACGTCGGGGACTGCTTTGACTAGACGCGGGCGGCATTGGCCGGATGTGATCAACGTTCACTTCAGCAACCACGACTCAAGGGGCAGAACACGTCGGATTGGCTCCGCATGGGCCTGATTCCGCCCAATTATGAGGCGGAGATTCCCTACCGCGCCGTCGTCCCGCGCCGTGTTGACGGCCTATTGGTGACGGGCAAGGCGATCACTGGTCTCGCTCTGCCGCCCGATGCGGCCCATTGGCATGCGGCAATGCGAGCCGGCGAGCCTGACCGATAAAGATGGGATGCGGGCAGCGAGATCAACCCCCTGCCCGCACCGAATTTCTCAGGAGCGCCGGTACGCGTACTTCTTCTCCACCTTCGCTACCAGCGAGTAGTAGGTATCGACCATGTTCGCCACGTACAGGCTGCCGATCTGCGTAAGGGCCTGGTACGCCTCAATCCGGTCCCAGCCCAGCTCGTCCATCCACTTGATCAGCTCGCCGTAAGCGATCCGTGCCGCATCCTCCATGGGCCGCGCACTGCCGACGCACATCAGTTCATCCGGCGATTCGATGCGCGGCCAGTCAAGTTTCTTGCGTTTGATCAGCTCAAAGCGGACCGTCACCTTTGCCGAAATCTCCAGTGCCACGCCGCACAGTTCGCCCTGCCCCTGACCCCCGTGGCAGTCGCCGGTGAAGAAGAGCGCCCCGGGCACCCGCACGGGCAGATAGACGGTGTTGCCCGGCCTGATATCGGGCACATCCATATTGCCGCCGTGGTCTAATGGCGTGAGGGCCGAGAGCGCCTCAATCTCGGGGGCGGTGCCGATGGTGCCCATGAATGGTCGCCACGGGAAGCTCAGCCGCTCGTTGTAGGTCAACATACCGTCCTTCAGCTTGTAGATCCAGACCTTCTCCGGCAAGGGCGCATTGAGCGTGTAAGTCGCCCGGGTGTTGGTCAGGCCGCCGAAGTACGGCTCCAAAATGCTGACGGCCCAATCCCGGGTCGGCTCGTCCCGTGGACGGACCTCGATTGCTTCCACCATCGCACCTCCTGTCTCCGAGGCTTTCTGCGCGTCCTGGCCGTTTTCGGCCAGCCACTTATTGCGGAAGGAGCGGGCCACGAAATAGAAACCGAAGCCGAGCACGATCCAGATGCCGCCGACGATAATGATGTTGGCACCGGAGTAGAACAGGGTGGCGCCGAAGAGGATGATCACCAGCACCGGGGTGACCGGGTAGCCGAAGCAGCGGTAGGGGCGCGCCAGGTCCGGCCGCTTGATCCGCAGGTAGATAACCAGCGCCGCCGCCAGCATGTAAATGAGCGCATAGCCGAAGACGCCGAGGACGCGGCCCACGTCCAGGCCGTCTCCGAGAACATGGGCAGTACGGCGATGATCACCATGGACGCACCAGTCACCCAGAGCGGCACCTCCGGCACCCGGTACTTCGGGTGGACACGGGTGAAAGACTTGGGGAACCAGCCCTCACGCGCCATGGCATAGAGCATGCGGACCTGTCCGATTACGCCGCCGTTGATGGTACTGAGCGAGCCGGTATAGGACTGAATCGAGAGCCAGATGATGCCGAAGCCGCCCAGCACAGCAGCGCCAAGTGAGAGCAGGGGCGCCGTCGTTGAGGTATAGAGGCCCCACTCCGTCCACGGGACCAGCCCGAATGCGACGGTGGAAAAGGCGCCGAACAGAATGGTCAGGAAGGTGGCCGCCCCAATGAGCGCCTTCGGAATATCCCGTTCGGGATGGACCGATTCCTCGGCCATGGTGGTGACGATTTCAAACCCGCAGAAAGCGATTACCACGTAAGGCAGGGTTTTGAGGAACGGAACGACCGTACCGTTGGAAGAGAAGTTGCTGTAGAGGGTCGGGTCGAACTTGAAGAGGCCGAAGAGGATGAAGACGCTGAACGACATGATCAGGACGGCGCCGAAGATCGCCTCCACGGCGCTGGATGCCTTGACACCAAAGTAATTGAGGGCAAGGAGGACCCCGACCACTGCCAGCCCGCCGACCCACTGGGGGATGGCCGGGAAGAGCCAGTTGGTGTAGTAGCCGGCTGAAACGATTTCGCAGTTGAGGCCGAAGGCGAGGGCGAACCAGTACATCCAGCCGACCATGAATGCGAAGGGGCTGTTCGGGCCGAAGACCTGTTTGGTATGCTCCCAAATGCCGCCGCTCTTGGGGAACATGGCGCCGAGTTCCGCAAAGACAAACGCGGCGCCGAACGTCGAGAGCCCGCCGATGATCCAGTACGAGAGGGTTCCCAGTGGCCCGGCTTCCGAAGCGGTTCCGCCAATGCCGATCATGAATCCGGATGCGACGACGGTCGCGTAGGCAGTAAGCGTGAGCGCCACCCGACCGACGACGCGTGCGAGGCCGAGATCGTGACCGGAACCGGTTTGGGACTTATTTGGTGTCAGACCGACTGGCACTTCGGCATTATTTTGGGACCCGAAGCATCTACGTTGGTTGAAGTCGAAGACTTCCATACTTGGAAGCTAGGGTTCTGCCAACGTTATGCCGAATAATGATCGACCACAATACGAAAACGCCGGACCAAAACGGTCCGCGGACGGAGGTACGTACATGAACCAGCCCCAGCGCCTGCAACGCCTTGCAGCAGCCGTTTTCGCCACCATGGATGACGCCCGCCGCCGTGTCCTGGCTGCCGGACTAGACGTCATCAACCTCTCCATCGGCAGCCCGGACCTGCCCCCGGCCGAACACATCACGGAGGCCATGATCGCCGGCATTCGCAACCCGGGCAACTACGGCTACCCCATGCGGGACCTGCCGGCATTCCGCGAGGCTGTTGCCGGGTGGTATAAGCGACGCTTCGGCGTGCAGCTCGACCCCGAGTCCGAAGTACTCGGCCTGATGGGCTCCCAGGAGGGGCTAGCGCACATTGCACAGGCTGTGACGGACCCGGGCGACCTCGTGCTGGTGCCGGACCCCGGCTACCCCATATACACGGGCGGCCCCGTACTGGCAGGCGCCGAGATCCATCCCGTCCCGGTGACGGCCGAAACCGACTACCTGCCCGACTTGGAGGCCCTGCCCGACGATGTGAAGCGGCGGGCCAAGCTCCTGATTCTCAACTACCCCAGCAATCCGGTGGCGGCAGTCGTCAAACCCGGCTTCTTTAAGCAGGTGGTAGCCTTCGCCCGGCGCCACGGAGTCGTGGTTCTGCATGATGCCGCCTACAGCGAGCTGACCTTCGACGGCTACCGCCCCCCCAGCTTCCTGGAGACCCCCGGCGCCATGGAAGTCGGCGTCGAGTTCAACTCCCTCTCCAAGACCTTCAACCTGGCCGGCGCCCGCGTCGCCTACGCCGTTGGCAACCGGCGTATCGTCGGCGCCCTGCGCGACGTGAAGGCGCACCTCGACTACGGCATTTTCCGCCCGATTCAGGAGGGTGCGATTGCTGCCCTGACCGGCCCGCAGGGGGCGGTCGCCGCCATGGCGGCGGCTTATCAGAGGCGCCGGGACGTGCTGGTCGACGGTCTGCGGGCAGCGGGCTGGGAGATTCCCCGGCCCAAGGCTACCATGTTCTGCTGGGCGCCGATTCCGGCCGGTTTCGCCTCCAGCCTCGACTTTGCCATGGAACTCTTGGAACGCACCGGAGTTACGGTTGTGCCGGGCAGCGGGTTTGGCGAACGCGGCGAGGGGTACGTGCGCATCGCCCTCGTCCAGAGCGAGGCCAGGCTGGCCGAGGCAGCAGAGCGAATTGGGCGGTCCGGGCTGGTGGGCCGGTAACGGAGATGAACGAGGACCGCTGCGCTGGCAGCGGTCCTCTTTAGTTTGGCCATTGCAATGTTTATGTAATTTTGCGTTTGGGGGTATGTTCTATTCCTGAGAGAACATTGCTGCGTTATGCTCTACTTAGGAGAGGGGGAATCCGGCATGACCCGTAGCATCCGAGCAGAGGAGTT